>CAVVGS010000006.1:0-500000 GCA_963747795.1 uncultured Verrucomicrobiae bacterium | reverse complement strand
TAAATCCCAAGGATTCCTGGGGAAGGTTCGTCCTCCCAGGGTTAGTCGGGTGCTAAGACGAGGCCGTAAGGAGTAGTCGATGCCAATCTGGTTTAATATTCCAGAACCACTGCACTTGCGTTTGACCCATGGAGTGACGGAGAAAGTTAATACAGCGACGTGTTGAATCGTCGTCGAAGCTCGTAGGTTGCACCGGGAATAAAAGACCGGGTAAGACTGAAAAGCGACAGGACCCTGAAGCCACGGCTGATGGGGATTGCATGATACTCTGCTTCCGAGAAAAGCTTCGCTGGTTAGCAAGTGGAGTGCCCGTACCGTAAACCGACACAGGTGGGAAAGATGAGTATTCTAAGGCGCGCAGGTTAAATCTCTCTAAGGAACTCGGCAAATTAGCCCCGTATCTTCGGTAGAAGGGGTGCCCCGCAAGGGGCCGCAGTTAATTGCGTCAACCGACTGTTTAGCAAAAACACAGCACTCTGCTAAGTCGCAAGACGACGTATAGGGTGTGACACGTGACCAATGCGGAAAGGTGAAAGCCTGGGGTGCAAGCTCCGGGTCTAAGCCCCCGTGAATGTCGGCCGTAACTATAACGGTCCTAAGGTAGCGAAATTCCTTGTCGGGTAAGTTCCGACCCGCACGAATCGTGTAACGAGTTGACGACTGTCTCGGAGAGAGGCCTGGTGAAATTGTAGTGGCGGTGAAGATGCCGCCTACCCGCAGCAGGACGGAAAGACCCTATGCACCTTTACTGTAAGCTGTTATTGTCGCTTGATTTTCAATACGTAGAATAGGTGGGAGACTCCGAAGCCCGGTTCCAGGATCGGGCTGAGTCACAACGTGAAATACCACTTTTTGTTTGTTAGGCGTCTAACCTCATACCATCAACTGGTTGTGGGACAGTGATAGCGGGTCAGTTTTTCTGGGGCGGAATCCTCCCAAAGAGTAACGGAGGATTACGAAGGTTCCCTCGGCCCGGTCGGTAATCGGGCTATAGAGCGCATGAGTATAAGGGAGCTTTACTGTGAGACCTACAAGTCGAGCAGTTGCGAAAGCAGGTTCAAGTGATCCGGTGGTTGAATGTGGAATCGCCATCGCTCATAGGACAAAAGGTACGCTAGGGATAACAGGCTGATCGCGCCCAAGCGTTCATAGCGACGGCGCGGTTTGGCACCTCGATGTCGGCTCATCACATCCTGGGGCTGGAGAAGGTCCCAAGGGTTCGGCTGTTCGCCGATTAAAGTGGTACGCGAGCTGGGTTCAGAACGTCGTGAGACAGTTCGGTCCTCTATCCGCTGTGGGCGTTTGTGATTTGAGGGGTTCATTCTCTAGTACGAGAGGACCGAGAATGACGAACCTCTGGTGTTCCGGTTGTCACGTCAGTGGCAGCGCCGGGTAGCTATGTTCGGAAGAGATAAGCGCTGAAAGCATCTAAGCGCCAAGCCCGTCCCAAGATAAGATCACAATCCGTAGCAATACGGTGCAAGGTCCGGGTAGACCACCCGGTTGATAGGGCAGAAATGTAAGCGTCGGTAACGCGTTCAGTTTACTGCTACTAATGACCTTGCCGGTTTATGCAGCTATAGCGCCATTGTTCTAAGGCGTTTATTTTACCTCCTTGCATTGTTCATTGCCCTAAACTTTATTCACTTTCTCCCTTCGGGGAGTATCACTTCCTGGTGACCATTTGCCGGGGGTCCACCCGTTCCCATCCCGAACACGGCCGTTAAGCCCCGAGCAGCCAATGGTAGTAGGACGTTAGGTCCCGCGAGAGTAGGTTGTTGCCAGGTTTATGGCCCGGTTTTCCCAAAAGGAAGGCCGGGCCTTTTTGCTTTCCGGATCGGAAAGCAATCCGGCCCCGCCTTCGCCGAGGCTACGGCGCGGCAGGCTCCGCCCAACGGGCGAAGGCGGGCCCGCTTCGGCCAAACCTGCAACGTGATTCCGGGTTGGAAAGCAAACCCGCCTCCGCCCGGTGGGCTTCGGCGGGTCGGCCTTCCGAACCGGAAGGCCGAGTTGCCTTTGCCGCCGCGGGGCGCATGTTTTCCCCCAAGTGGCCGACTCCTCCTTCACCCACGCCAACCTTCCCCCCGACCGGGCGACGCGCCGGCCGGCGTTTCGCCTTCCGCCGCTTGCCTGCGACTGCCACGCGCACGTGTTCGGGCCCTTCGACCGGTTTCCGCTGCCGTCAAAACCCGCCTACCTGCCGGCCGTCGCCCCGTTTACCGACTATCTCCAGATGCAGCGCACGATCGGCGTCTCCCGAGGGGTCTTGGTCCAGCCGAGCCCCTACGGGACGGATAATTCGGCAATGATGGCCGCGCTTTCATCCGGCGCCTTTCCCTTGCGCGGAATCGCCCTTATCGACGATGCGACCAGCGACAGGGAACTCGAAAGGCTCCACTCGCGGGGAGTCCAGGGCTGCCGGATCCACCTGGGCGGCGGCAATGACGAGGCGATCCTCGCCTCCCTTCCGAGGGTGGCGGCCCGCATCAGCCCGTTCGGCTGGCATATTCAGTTCTATCTGGACGCGGCCCGCCGCCCGGATGTCGACCGGGTCCTGCTTTCGCTTCCGGTTCCGATCGTCATCGATCACTTCGGCATGGTGCCGGCCAAGGAGGGGACGGGATCGCCCGGATTTCAGACCCTCCTGCGGCTCGCGCACAGCGGCCGGTGCTGGTTCAAGCTCTCCGCCCCCTATCGGATCTCCACGAAGGCGCCCCGCTTTCCCGATGTCACGCCGATCGTCCATGCGCTCCTCGAGGCCGCGCCGGACAGATGCGTCTGGGGGAGCGACTGGCCGCATCCGAATTCCGACTTTATCCCCAACGACGGCGATCTCGTGGACATGCTACCCGAGTGGATTCCGGACACCGCCCTGCAGCGGAAGGTGCTCGTCGACAACCCGGCGACTCTCTACGGCTTCTGAAGCGGGGTCCTGGGCAAGTTTGCTCGACTTGCAGATTTCCGGGCCTGTGCTCGCATACTCGGACGCGCAGCAAAACCGGCGTGGGGCCCCGTGGCCTGCGGCCGTCCCCCACGCCCAGATGATGCGCGGAAGATGCGCATGGCCCTTCAATCTGCAAGTCGAGCAAACTTGCCCGCAATTGGCGGCATTATGGTTTGGCCGGCGCCTTCACGAACACGATGTACATGTTGGCTTCCTTGAATCCCGTCGCCTCGGTATTCGATCCCAGGGTGAGGCTCTCGGCGGCCGCTGAGTGGCGCACAAACAGGCTCATGGGCTGCCCGGCGACGACGATGCGGCGGCCGGTGGCCTCGAATTGACCTCGGAGCCATGTCGGCCGAGGCAGGCGGTCGTCGTGCGCGACAGTAACGGTGGCGCCTGCGGGAACCGCTACGACCATGAAATCGAGGGCGCTGTATAGAGCTTCGGACTCGGCGGCCTGCACCCACTCCGCGCCGGTCAAGTCGGCCGGAAGCCCCCCGAAGGCAATATCGCGGTCGACGTAGACATTTTTTCCGTCCCGCACCCCCGATTCGACGTGCGCGTTTCTGACAGTGCCAGAATACTGAAAATTGCGGATGGCAAGGCCTTCCGACCGGGCTTCTTCCCCTGGGATGAGGGTTGAATCCTCCGCGGGCTGTGCGGGTTTCTGTTCCGGAAGCTCAACGGCTGGCAAGGCCGGCATTTCGGCGAGGCAGCCGTTTGCGATCGCAACCGGGACGGAGTCGATCGAGAGCACGGCCGGCGGGAGCCCGGCGCAGCGCGCCCGGAGGCTTGCGCGGCCGGGAGCAAGGCTTGAGCGGATCGAGACGCGGTTGATCCCGCATTCGAGGTCGAGATAGGGGCGGCGGACCGAGTTTTCCTTGCCGCTGTTCCAGCCGCCGAGCCAGGTGCCTGTCCCCTCGCATTGAAAATCCACCCGTTGCTGAAAGGTCGGGCATCGCTCGCCGTGCGCGTCGACCGCCTCGACGTCGATCAATGCGATGTCCGAACCATCTGCACGCCAACCGCCTGGGCCGACAATCGGAGTCAGGCGGAGCGAGACAGGCGCTCCCACCGTGTGCAGGGAATGCGAGGCCCACACGCGGCCCTGCCGGTAGGCCACGGCCCTGATTTCACCTGGCTCCCAGGCGACGCCGGGGAATGTGAAAAGGAAACGGTCGGAAGGCTTGGCGTGCCCCAGCGATCGTCCGTTGAGGAAGAGTTCGACGTCATCCCCGTTGGCGGCGACGTAGACGGGCTTGCGCGTTCCTGCGGGGTAGGTCCAATGCCCGATGATGTGAACGGCGGGAGCCCGGTTGAACATGACGGAGCACACGTAATAGGCCTCTTTGGGCAGGCGCACGCCATCGACCTCCCCGCTGTCGCGCGCGGTTTCGCAGTCCACGCGTCCGCCGCTCGTCGAATCCGAGAAGATCCAGTTGGCCCCACCGCTGTGGCTGGCGCCCCCGAGCTTTCGCACGTACTGCGCCACCTGGTGCACGGCAAACTGCTCGGAGTCGAACGGCGCGTAAGGCTGTCCCCGCGCAGCCGGGTAGCCGAAATCCGGGGGCGAGCAGGCGTCCCAAATGCGCCGCGGGGACTCCTCGCGGTCGTATTCCCCCTCGACCACCGGCAGTCCGGCGATTTCGCGTCCGCCCTCGGTGCCGACGCCGACATCCATGAACCCCGCGACGACCTGGTCGGCGCGCCGGTATCCCACCGAGCGGCCTCCTTGAAGATCATACCGCTCCTGGATCGCGCGCAGTTCCTCGGCGTGGGCTTTGGTCACCTTTTGGTTGCCGGCCTCCCAGATCAGGATCGAAGGGTGGTTGCGATAATAGACGATCACGTCGCGCCACGCAGCCACCCTGATCTTCCAGGCGGCCCCGACCGTGTCCGATTCCCCGTCCACGCCGGGCTGGTCGGTGACAAGCCCCAGCTGGTCGGCGGCGGTGATCATCACCGGTCCGCCGGCGCAGTGGCCCCAGCGTTCGAAGTTGCTTCCGGCCCGCCTGGTGAGCGAGAGGGTGAAGAAATGGAGCCAGTCCGGCTGCGCGACGCCGATGCCGGGCCACTCATCCGTGGGTCTCTGGCCCCATCCGTGGAGCTTGAGGTGCCGGCCGTTGATGAAAAATCCGGCATCGGCGGTCCATCGAACCGAGCGGATTCCGAAGGAAATCGTCGTCGCATCCACGGTTTTCCCGGCGGAAAGGAGGCTGCAGACGACCCGGTACAGATGCGGGAAGTCGGGCTCCCACAGCTTTGGGGAGGCGATGGCACCGGAGACATGGAAGGTGGCCGACGCGCCGCCGGCCACCTCCAGCGCCTGGCGCAGCGCCAGAACGGGATGTCCCCCGGCATCGAAGACTTCGACCTTCAGGTCCGCGCGTACTGCGGCTTGCCGGCCGTTCTCGACGGGCACGTCCAGGTGCACCTGTGCCGAACGGTCGGAAATGTTGGTGGCGTAGACGTAGGGACCCTCGGTTTGCAGGAAATCATAAAGGGGCAGCGAAATATGGAGCGGATCCACCACATGAAGGATGACGTTCCGGTAGATGCCGCCCTGCGGAGGGTGCCATCGCGGGTTGTTCCAGGGAATCTGGTTGGCCTGGATCACCGCGGGATCTTCGGGAATCGACGCATTCGCTGCCGCCGAGATGCTGGCAAGATTCAATTCTCCGGAAGGATCGGTCATGAACCGGTTGTCGCACATGACAGCCAGGATGTTTGTCCCCCCGTCCGTCCGCAGGAAGGGCGTGAGGTCGAACGCAAAGGGAACGAACCCGTTCTTGCAGACGCCGAGGTAGTGTCCGTTCAGGTAGACTTCGCCGACCTGGCGCACGGCTTCGAATTCAATGATCACCCGGCGGCCTGCCCAAGAGGGCGGCGCCGAAAATGCCTTGCGGTACCAGGTGCGCCCGCTCCACAGGCGCTTTTCCCCCGCCATCGTGCGATCGGACCAATGAGCAAAGGCATCCGTGTCATTGTACGTGTGGGGAACCGAGACGCTTGTCCATCCGCTGTCGTCGAAGCCGGGCGACGACGCGCCTGCCGGATCCGCCTTGATGAATCTCCAATCCGGATCGAAATTCAAGGTGAGCCGCGGCCCGGGCTCTTCGGTCTGAAAATTCCGCTGGATGTCCGACGAACGGGACGCTGTGACGGCCCCGCCGGCCATGATGAGAACAGGTAGGATCAGGGCGCTGCGGAACATCATTTCGGATGAGTGTCCGACAGTTCCCAGATTTCGGTCCCCGCCATCAGGAAGCAGCCGACGCCAAAATCCTCGATCTCGGGAATCCTGTCGTAGGCGACCGGCTGGGAGTCCGACGGCTGCTTGCCGATGCCCTGCATGTATCCCAGGGAGCCGTCGGGATGCACCGCCTCAGACGCCATCGCATTCCAGCCCCTCGCCACGGTCGGCAGGTATTCGTCCCGACTCAGAAGGCCCAGGCGGATGCCCGCGGCAAGGCCGTAGACGAACAGGGAGGTCCCCGTCAGCTCCTTTCCGCCGAAATGCCCCGGATCCTTGAGGCTCACGTTCCAGAACCCGTCCGGGCGCTGCAGCGGCCTGATGGCGGCGGCCATTTCCCGAAAGGTGCGCGCGTATTCGTCGCGATGGGGTTCCTGCTCCGGCAGAACCTCAATGACGCGAGCCAGCGCCGCCAGGGCCCATCCGTTGCCGCGGGCCCAGTAGCAATTGCTTCCGTTGGGCTCCTTGTAGGGAGGGAGGAAGGTCCGGTCGCGCCACCAGAGGTGCTCAACCGGATTGTAGAGGCCCGTGCCGCCCTCGCGCGTCTTGGTGTTGATGTAAAGGGCGTACATCTTCTCGAAATAGCGCGGGTCATAGTTCAGCAGCCCCAGTCGGGCGAAGTCAGGCATGGCCATCTGGAGGGCGTCGACCCACCACCAATCGTCGTTTTTCGAGTCGGCGACCATCGCGGAGATGCTGGCCTGCAGATCGCGGATTCGTTCCGGCTTGGGGTCGCGGGCGTAAAGGTCGAGGTAGGTCTGACCCACGCACTGGTTGTCGGCATGGCGCGTGGAAGGCCCGGTGTTCAGGCCCCAGGTGTGGTATTCGGCGGCGCGCACCGCATAGCCGTAATAGCGCTCGTCCGGATCGATGCCGTAAAGGGCCATCAGGCCCTCGAAGTACACGCCTCGCGTCCACCCGTTGCTCGGGCGGTTCTTGCCCGGCTCCGGCACCGCCGGGTCGGGGTGCCTGCGCATGAAATTTCCGTTGACGCTGCGCAACACTGCCGCGACCTCCGCCCGTGCTGGAAGGGTTGGCGCGGGCGCCGCTGATGCGGCACCCGCCGCCGCGCAAAGGGCGAAAGCGAGGGTGCAAAGGCGGATCATGGGGGTGGTATTGTTCGGCTGTGGGCGCAATGGGTCGGCCCGGCTTCCGGGCCGCCTGCAGAGGGTTGCTTTTGGACTGTTGGGAATTGCCCCAAAACCGACGGCGCCAGACGATGGGTCCGGTCTGCGCCCCGGGGTTACAGGGGTACTTTGGGCTATGACGCCCCACTAAACCAGAGACCGGCGCCCTTGCCTAGCTACCCAAACGTGTGGGTAACTTACCGGAGGTATTTGATCAGCGCCTCGGTGCGCGAGTGCACGTGCAGCTTCTCGTAAACATGCTTCAGATGGAAGCGCACCGTATCCGAGGAAAGGGAGAGGGCGTCGGCGACCTCCTTGGTCACGTAGCCCTTGGCGAGCAGGCTCAAGACCTCCTCCTCGCGCGGCGTGAGCTGGCGGGACGGACCCAGGGAGGGCCGGACCCGCCGGAACGACTCCACAACCTTGCGCGCGATCTCGCCGCTCATCGGCGCTCCGCCGCCCCAGACCTGTTCGATCGCCTCGACAACCTCGCGCCGCGCCGTGCGCTTGAGGAGATAGCCGCTGGCCCCCGCCTCGAGTGCGCGGAACACCTGGTCGCTGTCGCTGAAGACCGTGAAAACCAGCACCTGGATCCCGGGCATCTTCTGCTTCAGGACGCGTATGCAGTCGATCCCGCTCATTCCGGGGAGCTGGAGGTCCATGATTACCACGTTGGGTGCCAGCTTGGGCAGCGCCGCAAGCGCCGCCTCCGCGTCGGGGAAGCCGCCCACCAGGTCGAACTGCCCAGCCCGCCGGATCACGCGGCTCAGCATTTCCCGGATTTCCGCGTCGTCCTCGACGATCGCGACCTTGATCGACGGCGCCGCACCTCCAGCCGTCATTTCGAGCGGGCCTCCGTCCGCATCGGCAGGGTGACGCGCACAACCGTACCCTGGGGCGAGCTTCGCAGCTCCAGGTTCCCGCCGAATTCGCCGGCTCGCGCCCGGATGTTGCCCAGGCCGTGGCGCCCCGAATCCGCCTCAGACAAGGGGTCGAACCCCCGTCCGTTGTCCGCCAGGACCAGCTCAAAGACGCCGCCGAGCATGCGCATATTCAGCTCCATCAGGGTGGCCTGCGAATGCTTGAGGGCATTGTTCATCGCCTCCTTGGCGATCATGAAGAGGTGGTGCCGGAGCTGTGGCGGCAGCGGCAGGGCCGGGATGTCCCTGTCGATCTCGACCCTGCAGCAAATGCCCGTGTTGGCGAAGAATTCCAATGAGAACTGGCTCAGGTAGGCGCACAGCGCCGGAAGGCTGTCGTACCGGGGGCTTGCAGTCCAAACGGCGCCTTCAAGGTCGCGGGTGATCGTTCGCACGCGCTGCGCGAGTTGCGATGACTGGGACCTGATCTCCTCGAGGCCCTCGCTGTCGCACATTTCGTCGGCCAGCATGCTGACCCGCGTTAGGCTGGCCCCGAGCCCATCGTGCAGGTCGCGGGCGATCCGCGCGCGATCCGCCTCAACCCGCTGCTCGAGCTCCAGGCGCGCAAGGCGGGCGCGAAGGCGCCTGTGCGAAACGAACCGGACGAGGAGGGTCAATCCGGTTGCGGCGAGGGCCAGCGCGCCGCAGCGGGCCCACAGAGTCTCCCACCAGACCGGCTCGACCGTGAAGGCGACCTGCGCCTCCGTCGGGTTCCAGACCAGGTTTCCGTTGCATGCGGTCACCCGAAATAGGTAGGCGCCCGGCGGCAGCTTGGAATAGCTGACCGCGCGCTCGGTGACGGGGTCGCTCCAATCCGCCTCAAGGCCCTCCAGCCGGTAGCGGTAGCGAACGTCCTGAGGAGCGATGTATTCCGGGGCCGTGAACCGAAAATCGTACTTGCGGGCGGTCGAAAGGAACCGCCTGTCCGGCCCGGTCGCATCCCTGCCATCGACCGCAAACGCGTCGAGGTAGGCGCGCGGCGCCGGCTGGTCGCTGCGCAGCCGCGCCGGATCCGTCATCACCAAGCCCTTGCGCGTGGCGAAACAGAGACGGCCGCTTGCAGTCCGCCAGGCCGTGGGCTGGTAGCTGCCGAATGCGCTGAAGCCGGCCAGTCCGTCCGAGCGGCCATAGGTTATGGGCGTAATCGCCGCGACGCGCCCGAGCCCGCAGTCCAGCAGTTCCGCCTTGTAGACGCGGAATAGCCTTCGCGAAGTGCCGAACCAAAGGGCCCCGTAATCGTCCTCCAGGAGCTGGGAGATGATTTCGTCCGGCAGGCCCTGCGCTCCGGCGACCCGCAGAAACCGCCCGTCATGCCTGATCACCAGGCCGCTGCCGTGCGTACCCACCCAAAGCGTGCCCGAGCTGTCGCCGTAAACGGCGCGGATGTCGCCTCCGGGCAGGCCGTCTTCCCTGCCGAACCGCCGGAACCGGCCGTCTGCGAATTCGAAGAGCTCTCCCTCCTTGGTGCCGACCCAGACATGGCCGGCGGAGTCCTCGCCGATTGCCTGGGCGCTGGATGTCCCCGGGTATCCGCTTGCCGGTCCCAGGACTTCCGGCTGCGGGCCGCGATACCGCTCCAGGGGTCCGTCGGCGCGCCCGATCCAGACCCAGCCGTCCTTTGCCGCAAAGATCGAGTGCACCAGCGCTGTCCCGGCTCGGGGCAGCAGTTCCGGCGGATCGGACCTGCCCGCCCGCGCCACCCAGATTCGCTCGTAGAGCGCCATCCAGACCTTGCCCGAGCGATCCGCGCATACGGGAAGGGCGCCCCGGGGCCACTGATCCGGGAGCTGGAGCGGCGCCAGCCGGCCGCTATCCAACCGATGGATGCCATAGGAGTTTGTGTACCAGATGCTGCCGGCCGTGTCCTCGCAGACCGAGGCCGAGCCCTGGATCCAATCGGGCTCCGGGGCAACGACGGAAAAATAGGCCGGCTGAAGCCGCTCCAACCCGCCCCCCGCCAGGGCGAGCCACACGTTTCCGTCGTCATCCTCCTGGATATCCGAGATCATCGAGTGCGAGGTCACCGCATACGCCTCGCGCGGCGACCAGCGCCAGAGGCCGTTGCCGAAGAGTCCCACCCAAAGGGTGCCGTCGGCGGATTCCTTCAGGACGGTCGGCGGCAGGTTTCCAGGCCAGGGCACCGCATCGTCTGCGCTCGAGGCGCCGCTGTCGGCAAGGCGGAAGATCCGGTTGGCTGTGATCGCCCAGCATCCGCCTGTCGACGAGCTGCCGAGGGTCACGTCCGCCGCGGGGATCCCGCTCACCTGAGCCAGCCCTTGGCCGCGCCACCGTTCCACGCCCCATCCCCGGGCGACGAAAACCCCGCCCTTGCTGTCCCGGGCAAGACTGGGCTGCCAGGCCGAAAACGAGGCGTTTACAGGGGGAAACCTCTCGATCGCGCCATGGTCCCAGCGCCAGGCTTGGCGGTCGTCGAAGACCATCCAGAAGACGTCCGCCCGCTCGCTGAACAGTGCGACGACGAAGCGCCCGGTGGGGAATTGCGCCGTTGCCGGATGCAAGCTGACGTGTCCATCCCTGAGCCGGAGCAGGCCCGTGTTGTCGCACGCCAGAAGGAGCGTCTCAGGATTCTCTTCGACCAGACAGTGCACGGATCGCGACTTGTCCGTCTGGATAAGAGGGGAGGGCACCTGCAGAAAGCTGTTGCCGTCGAAGCGCGCTATCCCCGCAAGGGTCGCAATCCAGATGAACCCGTCCCGCCTCTTCACCACGGCGTTGACCATGCTGTGCGGCAGCCCGTCATCCGTATCCCACGATTGGATGACGTAACGGCTGTCCCCGGCCTTCGCGGGCTCCGCACCCCTGGATGCCGCGGCCCAAACCAGCGGGGCCGCGAGCAGAAATCGGGTCAGGCGGGGCACCATGGACGGACTATTTGCACCTCCCAGGGCGACCGGCAAGGACCATCGATTGCCGGCGCGGTTGGTTCGCAGCAACGAGCCCGCGTCGTCGACGCGGGCCCGTGAACCGCAACCTATGCCAATTCCATGTCTTGGGCAGGCCTTCGAACCCGCAGCTCAAAGGCGAAGCCTGATCGCCATCGTCACGCGCCGGGGAAGCCCGACCTCCTGATCGGCCGGCACATAGACCTTGTTGGCCATGTTGTCGAAGTTGAGCAGGAGCGAGAACCTGACCTTGTCCCATGTCCAGTCGTAGCCGGCCGCGCTGTTCCAGAGGATGTAGCTCGGATAGATCAGGTAGGGGTCAGCGGTGTTTCCCTGGGAAGCCCCGACGTAGTTGAATCCGGCGCCAACCCACAGGCCCTTTAGCGCTGTCGTGTTGAAGGTGTAACGCGACCAGAGGTTTCCCAGGGTTTTGGCCGTCTGCTGCGGGTGCGCCCCGAGGTAGATCAGGTTGCCGGCGGGTTCCGTGATGTTGCGGACATCATCCTCGGCGATGCTGCCGAAAACCTGCAGGTGATCGAGGGGCGACCAGGTCATTTCGTACTCGACGCCCTGGCTCTTGACGTCGACGCCCTGAATGGAGGCCGCAATCGTGCCGGTGGAGAAGATCTGGTTGATCGATTGCACCACGTCGGTTTGAACGATCCGGTAGACGGCCAGCGTTGAGGATACCCGGCCTCCCAGGAAGTCGGTCTTGTAGCCGATCTCATCGCCCTCGGCGGTGACGGGCTTTTGCTGGCCGGTGATCACGGCCGTCTCCACTCCGTTGACCAGCTCAGGCTGCTGCAGGAATCCCCCGCTGAATGTGTAGGAGGTGCTCCAAGACGCATAGAGCAGCGAATCGGAGGTGACCTTGTAGCCGACGCCGACCTGCGGAGTCGTGTAGTGCGCCTTGAATCCCGGATTGAACACGGCCGCCGTGGGCGGGGCCGTGATGGAATACGTCGGAAACGAAGTGGAGATCGACTCGGAGCGGTTGTACCGGGCGCCGGCGACGAGATAGAGGCTGTTGTTGAAGAAACTGGCATTCAGGATCCCGTACGCGGCTTCGTCGCTGGACCAGGAGAGAGTGTCCGGGGTCAGGCTGGTGTACGCAGTGATCGGGATCGGCGTCGGGGCCTGGTTTATGTAATACGTAGGGCTGTTGGGATCCACATCCCATGTCCGATAGTAGGGCGACGCGGCGCTGCCGGTATTCAGCCGGATGATGTTCCACGCCCAGTTCTGATTCCAGTACAGGCCCACAAGGGGCTTGAGCTTGCCCCATGTGAAATCGTATTCGCCCGCAAAATCGGACTCCATGCTCCGGACGCCGCCGTAATTGTACTGGACGCGGGGACGCCGCGAAATGATCGCCGGATTGCCGACGGCGGCGCCGGAGGTGTTGAGCTGGGTCTGCAGCGCCTGGCCGGGATCCGACAGGATCTGCTGGGCGAACGCGTACTCCGTCGCCGTCTGCTGCGCGGCGGTCATGGCGCTCCAGGCCGATGAGGCCGCCCACAAGCCGGAGGTCGTGTTGTAGGTCATCGATCCCGGAGGAGCGATGAATACGTCTCCGACGCCCGTCTGGTTGAAAGTGGAGTAGTTGTGGTTGTAGTCGAAGTTCGTGCGGGACACCCAGTGGCGCCCGATGGTCACGTCGACTTCCGAATCGATTGTCTCGAGGTCGGTCCTGCGGAAGTCGCTTTCGTTGTCGTAGTCAAAGTTGCTCGGAAGGCCCGGATAGGGTCCGGCAAAGCCCGTGTCGGCCGCGTCCTTGAATCCCTGCGCAACGTCGATTCCGATCGCTCCGGTCAGGGCCGCGGAAGCCCCTGGGTAACCCGCCGTCGTCAGGGTTTTAATGACGGTTGCCGGCGTCGTGACATCCATATTGGGGGGATAGACTTCCGCCGGATTCTCGTAGCGGTAGAACGACTGGTAGTTCAGCTTTATCGCGACATTTTTCGTCACGTTCCATGTCAGGCTCGGCACGAGCACGGTGGTCTTGCTCGACGTCGGGATGTTCTCGAAGGCGAAGCCGTTCGTGTAGCTGCCGTTGAAGCGGAACAGGAGGCTGCTTCCGATCAGGGGCTGGTTCACGTCGATCGTCTCCCGGTAGTAGGAATCGGAGCCGACTCCCGAGGAGACCTCGACGAATGCCTTGGTCTCCGGCACTTTTGTAATGTAGTTGACCGCTCCGCCCGGGCTCACCTGGCCGTAGAGCAGGGCGGCGGGGCCCTTGACCACCTCTATCCGGTCGATGTCGATCGGATCGGTGTAGGTGCTGCCCTGGCCGAAGAGATTGAAACCGTTGCGCTCGGGGGTCTGGCCGAATCCGCGGATGACGAACTTGTCGGCGCCGGCGTTGAATTCCGTGGCCCCGCTCGTCACACCCGCCGCGTTCTTGACGACGTCGTACAGGTCGAGGGCCCCTAAGTCGCTTATGAACTGCGTGGTGAACGCACTGATTGCGAACGGCAGGTCGGAGATCGGAGTCGAAATGCGCGACGCCGACACGGTGTTCTCCGCCAGGTAGCCCTTGTCCTGGCTGCTGTTAACCTCGAAGGTGGGAAGGGTTATGATCTCATCGCTCGTGGGGACGGAGGCGGCCGGCGCGGTTTGACCTTGCAAACGCACTCCCGTGATGACGGCTAGGCCGACGGCGGCCAAAAGCGCACGGTTACTGGTTTTCATGATTGTGCTGAACATATTTGCGGTCCTGGGTCAGGGTTGGGAAGCGGGGAAACGGCGAGATAGTGGTCTGCCACGCGATGGTGCGGGGAATTTGATTTCAGCTCCCGGGGAAAGGAACGGTCTTGGGGGGCCGTCCGGTTTCCCGGGTGCAAGGGTAACTCGGGCTATGCGACCCGAGTGTCACAAAATCCCCCAGCCTTGCCTAGCTACCCAATTGGGTAGGTCGCCTTGCCCCCTACTTGATTTCGATCTGTCCCAGGACCGTGGAGGGGTCGCCCGCGCGGCCGTAGAATATCATATAGGCGCCGGCCGGAATTCCCGACAGGTCGGCGTAGTGGATGCTGCCTGCGCCTTCGGTGCTGCCCATGTCCTTTCGCAGGCACGTGGTCACCCGGAGGATGATGCTCGAACCGCTCCTGCTCACCTTGATCTTGTCCACAACGATGCTGGAATTGAGCGCTGAGGGCTTGCAGGTGATCTCGGTCTGCCCGGATGCATCGTACAAAACCGGGAGAATCATCCTGCCGCCGGTGAGCTTGGGAGTGAGGATTTGCATGCCCCCGGTAGACTGGATGAATTTCCAATCGGCAGTGTGGGGGAGAAACCAATCGAGGGGGCCCGCGCTGGCTGGCACGGGATTGGCCCACAGGACGAAAAGGGCGAAGGCACCGGTGATCGATCGTTTCATGGTCGGATCGGCTCTTTAATTGGACACGGGCTTAGATTGCGAGCGCGCGGTTGTGTTCCCCCCTGAACCCCATGCAATGGCAGGCCGTGGGTCGTGACGCAATGGCGCATGGGGGCGCGAGTTCTGCGCCTCGTTGGCCGGGCCTGGCACAGTCCTACGGTCTTTCCCTCCTCTGAACCGGGCGGCTCGCTCTTTGGTCCGGCGCATGCGAGAGTAAACCCATGGATTTGGCAAAATTCACCGAAATGTCACGCCAGGCGGTCGCCGACGCGCAGAGCATTGCCCGCCGCCTGAATCATACGGAGGTGGACACCTGGCATCTGTTGTCCGCCCTTGCCAGCCAGGAACAGGGGATTGTCCCGGGGCTTGTCGAGAAGCTCGGGCTCACGGCGAGCGCCCTCCAGCTCGCCGTGGATCGGGAGTTGGAGCGGCTGCCGCGGGTCACGGGCAGCGTGGATGTTTCCAAGATTTTTGTGACGCAGGCCGTGAACGATGTCCTGACGCGGGCCGAGAAGGAGGCCGAATCGCTGAAGGACGAGTTTGTGAGCACGGAGCACCTGTTCCTGGGACTCATCGAGGTCGGCCGGCCCGAGGCAATGAAGAAACTTTTCAAGAGTTTCGGCCTGGACCGGGCAAAGGTCATGAAGGCGCTGCGCGAGATCCGGGGCAACCAGCGTGTGACGACCGAAAACCCCGAGGCGACCTACCAGGCCCTGGAGAAATACGGCATCGATCTCGTGGCGCAGGCCCGCAAGGGGAAGCTCGACCCGGTGATCGGGCGGGACGAGGAGATCCGCCGCACGATCCGCATCCTTTCGAGGAAGACCAAGAACAACCCGGTCCTTATCGGCGAGCCGGGTGTCGGCAAGACGGCGATCGTCGAAGGGCTGGCCCAGCGCATCCTGCGCGGCGACGTGCCCGAAGGGCTCAAGGACCGGTCGATCTTCGCCCTCGACATGGGGGCCCTTGTGGCCGGGGCGAAATACCGCGGCGAATTCGAGGAGCGGCTGAAGGCCGTGCTCCAGGAGATCAAGCAAAGCGACGGCCGCGTCATCCTTTTCATAGACGAACTGCACGTCATTGTCGGGGCCGGCAAGACCGAGGGAGCCATGGACGCGGGCAATCTGCTGAAGCCCATGCTTGCCCGGGGCGAACTGCACTGCATCGGGGCGACGACGCTCGACGAGTACCGAAAGCACATCGAGAAGGACGCGGCCCTGGAGCGACGGTTCCAGCCGATCGTCGTCGAACCGCCGAGCGCCGGAGGACGCGATCTCGATCCTGCGTGGCCTCAAGGACCGCTTCGAACTGCACCACGGCGTGCGAATCCAGGACAACGCCCTCGTGAGCGCGGTCGTCCTGTCGGACCGGTACATCACCGACCGATTCCTGCCCGACAAGGCGATCGACCTCATGGACGAGGCGTGCGCGATGATCCGCACCGAAATGGACTCGATGCCGCAGGAGCTGGACGAGCTGACCCGCCGCGCCCTGCGGCTGGAAATCGAGGAGACCGCCCTGGCCAAGGAAAAGGACGATGCCAGCAAGCGGCGCCTCGAAACCCTGCGCACTGAACTCGCCGGAGTGCGGGAAAAGGCCAAGGGGCTCAGGCTCCAGTGGGAGAAGGAGAAGGGCGCCGTGGACCGCGTGCGCAAACTGCGTGAGGACCTGGACGCCGCCCGCCTTGCCATGGAGAAGGCTGAGCGCGCCTACGACCTGAACAAGGTCGCGGAGCTTCGCCACGGCCGGATTCCGCAGCTTGAGGCCGAGCTCAAGAAGCTCGAGAAGGCGGGCAACAGCACGACCCTCTTCAAGGAGGAGGTTTCGCAGGAGGAAATCGCCGAGGTGGTCGCAAAATGGACCGGCATTCCCCTGACCCGGCTTGTCGAGGGGGAGAAGGACAAGCTGCTGCGCCTGGAGGAAGTCCTGCACAAGCGCGTCGTCGGCCAGGACGAGGCCGTGACCCTTGTCACGGAGGCGATCCTGCGAGGCCGAAGCGGCATAAAGGACCCCCGCCGCCCGGTGGGGAGCTTCCTGTTCCTCGGGCCGACTGGCGTTGGCAAGACCGAGCTGGCAAAGACCCTCGCGGAAACCCTTTTTGACACCGAGGATGCGATCGTTCGCATCGACATGTCCGAGTACATGGAGAAGCACAGCGTCTCCCGCCTGATCGGTGCGCCGCCCGGCTATGTCGGCTACGACGAAGGCGGCCAGCTGACCGAGGCCGTTCGCCGGAAGCCCTATGCCGTCGTGCTGTTCGACGAGGTCGAGAAGGCGCATCCGGACGTCTTCAACGTCCTGCTCCAGGTGCTCGACGACGGCAGGATCACCGATGCCCAGGGCCGCACGGTCAATTTCAAGAACACGATCATCATCATGACCTCGAACATCGGCGCCCGCCATCTGCTCGAAGGGGTGACCGGCGACACGATTCCGGAGTCGGTCCGGGAGAGCGTGCTCGCCGACCTGCGGAGCACGTTCCGGCCCGAGTTCCTGAACCGGATCGACGAGGTCGTCTTTTTCAAGCCTTTGACGCTCGAGGAAATCACCCAGATCGTGGATTTGCTCGTGGCGGACCTGAACCGCCGGCTGGCGGATCGCCGGGTGACCGTCTCGCTCGATGCGAAGGCCAGGGAATGGGCCGCGGAAAAGGGCTACGATCCCGTATTCGGCGCCCGGCCGCTGCGGCGCTTCCTGCAGCGCAATGTCGAGACCCTCCTCGCCCGCGCTCTGATCTCCGGCAAGGTTGCCGAAGGAAGCGAGGTCAAGTTCACGGTCAAGGACGACGCGTTCGTGATGAAATCGTGAGAACGACCTCAGCCTCAAGTATTGAATGAAATCCAATACTTGAGGCTGAGGTCGTTCTCGATAGCCGGGATTTCAATACTTGAGGCTGAGGTCTTAGCCCGAAGATTTCACGAAATTCGTCCAAATCTCATCCAAACCGCTCTCGAAAAAGGGCCGAAAACTCCCTGCGATGTGCTCCCAAGCACACCTCGGTCGTCTTCGGCCCTTTTTCCTCGGCGGTTTGGCGATCTTTGGCCGTTTTCATGAAATCTTCGGGCTAGTGCGCCGGGGCGGCCTCGAAGTCGATGAAGCCCCGGTCCGGATTCGCAAGGACGAGCTTCACCCGAAGCAGCTGGCCGACCTTCTTGCCCTCGAATCCGCGCACGAGCCTTCCTTCCGCGGGAAACTCGAGCAGCCGGACCCAGGTCCCCTTGTCGGCGGCCCCGGTGACGATCGAGTCGAACTGCCGGCCTATCTTTGGTTCTAGGAGGAGGGCCGCGGCCGCTTTTGCGACCTGGCGCTCCACCTTCTTCGCCGCATCGGACATCTCCGTGCAGCGCTTCGCGATCTCGCCCAGCTCCGCCCCGCCAAGCGGCGTCGCCTTGCCCTCCAGGGCCGCCTTGACGAGCCTTTGCGTCGTCAGGTCCGGATACCGGCGGTTTGGCGCGGTCGAGTGCGTGTAATCCTCAACCGCGAGCCCGAAGTGGCCCGGGCTCAAACCGCCCACGGCCAGGGCGACGTACTCTCCGGAGCCGATGAGCTTGATGACGGCAAGGGAAAGATCCGAAAACCGAAGCGGGTCGGCGGCCCTTGCGGCGACGAGAAAGTGTTCCAGAGCGGAGGGGTCCGGCTTGTCGGGCAGTGTCGTGCCCCGCTCCGCCGCGAGTTCGACAATCCTGTTCCAGTCCTTGGGCTCGCGCACGATCCGCCGGATCGACGGGCTTTCGTGCGCTTCCAGGAACTTCGCAACGGCCGAATTCGCGGCAATCATGAAATCCTCGATGATGTCCTTCGCTTGATTGGCGATGTCGAAGGTGAGGTCCTTCAGAAGCGAGCCGTCGAAGACTGGGCGCGCCTGAAGGGTCTCCAGGCTGAGGGCGCCTTTGGCGTGGCGCTTCGCCTTCAGCTTTCGCGCCAAGAGGTCCTGCAGCCGCAGATTCTCGTCCAGTCCGGGCACCGCCGCGACCGCGCGGGGCGCAGCCGCCTTTCCGTCCAGCCACGCGGCGACAGAGTTATAGGCGAGTTTCGCGTGGTTGCGCACCGCGGCCCGGTAAATCTCCGATTTGTCCAGGGAACCGTCGGCGGTGAACTCCATCTCGACGACGATGGCGAGGCGGTTTGCCTCGAAGCCAAGCGAGGTGAAGTCCGTCGAAAGCTTCTCCGGAATCATCGAGAAGATGGCCGCCGGCGTGTAGACCGATGTCGTGTTGTGCCGGGCGTGGTCATCGATGGCCGAGCGCCGGTCCACCAGGGCGTCGACGTCGGAGATCGCGACGAACGCCTTGACCGCGCCGCCGGGCAGCGCCTCGGCGACGCTCAGCTGGTCAAGATCCCGCGATTCATCGTTGTCGATCGAGCACCACAACAGGTTCGTCAGGTCGCGGACCGCTCCCTCGGTCCTCTCGACCGGCTTTCGAATCCGCTCGAGCTCGGCGACAATGCGCGAGGAAAAATCGGGGCGAAAACCCCGTTCGATCATCATTCGCCGGGCGATCCGGTGCAGGGTTGAGCGGTCGTGGCGGTCAGAGGTTTCCGTCATGGGTCATCTTTCGGTGCCCCGATGCTGCGGGAAATCAGCCGCCAGTCAAAGAGCTTCGCCCTTCCTCCCTTCCAAGTTGGAAGGGCGCCGCGCCGCAGCGCAACGCGCGAAGGCGGGCCGGCACCGGTTTTGCCTTCGACATGATTCCGAATCGGAAGGCCGCCCGAATCGTAAGGATTGCGCAGCCGAGGGCCTCTGTGCGACCATTCCCTCCGCATGTCCACCGCAGTCCGCTACTACGACCGCGCCTCGCGCACGCTCAAGACCGAGAAGGTTTATGGTGAAAGGTGGTTGCGCCTCATCTACGGGAATCCCGCCGGCAGGCTGGCCGCCTGGCTTCTCGTTCGCCGGGCCGTCTTCTCCATCTGGTACGGCTGGAACATGAAGAAGAGGAAGAGCGCCGTGCGCGTCCTGCCCTTCATCGTCAAATACGAGATCGACGTGGAGGACTTCGCAAAGTCGGCCTTTGACTTCAAGTCCTTCAACGACTTCTTCTGCCGTTCGCTGAAGCCGGAAGCGCGGCCGATAGCGGCCGGAGAGCGGGTCGCAGTCTTTCCGGCGGATGGGCGGCACCTGGCCTTCCCCGACGTCGATATGGCCGACGGATTCTACGCCAAGGGGGAGAAGTTCTCGCTGGACGAGCTGTTCGGCGAGTTGGGCGCGGATTTCCATTCCGGCGGCTCCATGCTCATTTCCCGCCTCTGTCCGGTCGATTATCATCATTTCCACTTCCCCGTGTCGGGTGTGCCGGGAGAATCGCAGAGCGTGCCGGGAAGCCTCTATTCGGTAAATCCGATCGCGCTTCGGCATAACATACGTTACCTCGTTGCCAACAAGCGGCAGGTGACGGTGATCCGCTCGCGCGAATTCGGCAAGGTCGCAATGGTCGAGATCGGCGCCACGAACGTCGGCAGCATTATCCAATGCTTTACGCCCGGCCAGGAGGTCGCGAAGGGCCAGGAGAAGGGCTTCTTCTCATTTGGCGGATCGTGCGTCATCACGATTTTCGAAAGGGGCCGGATCATCTTCGACAGGGACATTGTCGAGCAGAGCGCGAGCCAGGTCGAAACTTTTGCCAAGATGGGCGAGCGGCTTGGGATTGCGCGCTGATCCGGTGCGTCCCGCTTCAGCCTTGCCCCCGATCCGGGGCCCGCGACAAGCTTGGGCTTGAAGATCCCTCCCTCGCTCGGGTGGTGGAACTGGCAGACACGACGGTCTTAGAAGCCGTTTCCGAAAGGATTGCAGGTTCGAGTCCTGTCCCGAGCA
This sequence comes from uncultured Verrucomicrobiae bacterium, assembly GCA_963747795.1. GTDB lineage: Bacteria > Verrucomicrobiota > Verrucomicrobiia > Opitutales > Opitutaceae > Palsa-1447. The sequence continues at coordinate 479,662 of CAVVGS010000006.1, read as the reverse complement.
CCAACAACAACTTACGAAATACTTGGTTCGGTCTGGAAAAGAGCCATTGACAATTCATTGACAGATATCGACGGCAGGGCTCTAGTCACGGCATGAGATCGACAAAGCCTCGGGTGCTTCGTTGGAAGTGGGGTGGGGCGAACTCGGCGTGGGTGGTCGAGGGCCTGCGAGACGAGAGGGGACGGCGCATCAGGAAGTTTTTTCGGTCCCGTGAGGATGCGAACGAGTGGCTGAAGAATCGGCGGCCGGAACTGCGCAGCCAGGGCCGCGCTGCCATGGGGCTGACTGACGCCCAACGCGTTGATGCCATCCGTGCCAGCGCGATCCTAGGCTCCCACGGGGTCAGCCTCACGACCGCAGCAGAGGCATTTCACAAACGGGCGGTGCTGCTGTCTCGCACTGTCCCATTTTCCAAGCTGCGAGACGAATTGGTCGCGGCCAAGACGGCGGACCGCAAATCGGCGCGGTACTTGACCGACCTCAAGAATCGACTGGCGGCGGCCGGCCGGACATTCGATGGCCGCTCCGTCGCCGCCATTGAATCCAGAGAACTCGACGACTGGCTCCGCGGCTTGGGCCTTTCGCCCACGAGCCGGGTCAATTTTCGGAAGGTCCTACACACCGCTTTCGAGTTCGCCGTGATGCGCGGGTACGCGACAGAGAATCCCGTCGCGAAAACGGCCAGAGTTAAGGCCGACCACCCTGCGCCGGGGATTCTCACACCTAAAGAAATCGCCGCATTGCTGGCCAAGGCCGATCCGCAAATCGCCTCCGCCATTGCGCTCTCCGCCTTCGGCGGGCTCCGCGACGCCGAAGTCGGGCGAATGACGTGGGACCGGGTGGACCTCGTCGGCGGGCACATCAAGATCGATGCGGGCATCGCCAAAACGTCCAGCCGCCGCCTCGTCCCAATCTCCGACAACCTTCGGGCATGGCTGGCACCTCTTGCGCGAAAGGAGGGGAATATCCGTCCATCGGCGCGAATCAGCTATCCCTTGTATCGGGCCGCACGGAAGGCGGCCTCCGAGAAGCTCGTTGCTGCCGGCGAGCCCGCCAAGAATCTGCAGGACTGGCCGAGTAACGCGCTGCGGCACTCATTTGCCTCCTATCGCCTTGCTCTTGTCGCCAACGCAGCCCAGGTGGCCGAGGAGTGCGGGCATAGCATCCAGATCATGAAGCAGCATTATCGGGAACTCGTGACCCCTGGGGAGGCTCGCGCATGGTTTGCTGTGACGCCTCCGGGCTCCTAACTGGCAGCCACCGTCGCTGACGAATCCAAGTAGCGCTCCCAATCTGCCCGCCGCACGCGGCAGATCCTGCTCGCGTGCGTCTTGTCTCCCCAGTCGAGGGCCACGTGGGCCGAATAGTCGGTAGTCATGATATTTTCGGATTGGCGGGCCTGGGTTGCAGAATGTATCGTGTGAGACGTGGGCGACGTCGGCACCTAGAGGATGCATGCCAAGCCCATAAGCTGACCGGCCGCGGTCGAGAATTGGTTCGTATTCCTCGAACAGAACTTCGACCGATGTTCGTGCCGCGACCGGCCAGTGATTGTACTCCCAGCAGCCCTTCACCCCAAATGAGTTTTCGGACCACCGGCAGAGTTGTTCACATCGTTCTCCCTCCCTCCCTTGGGGGAGTCCGGGAGAACGCGATGAACAACTCTGGTTATCCGATACATTCGACCGAGCCGACGTCTGCGTCTGGCACGTCGGCTGCGGAGCACCCGCCGCGCCAGCCGTAGTCGCGGCTCATCGCAACGTTAGCCCTGCTCTGGTGGTAAAGCGACGTGCAACAAAGGCCCACGCGTTCTCGGCCATCAGTGTTCACCTGGGCTATCGCGAAGGGTGCTGCTCGTCATTGGAGCGAAGAGAGCGACATCGGGACGACGGTGCGCAAGGTGTCGGCGTACCCGCGTGAGGACCCCACCCCCTCCGCCTTTGTTGACTTCTGCTGCTGCAAGAGCTTTACCGGAGGCCAGTGAGCAAGCAGGCTAACCATGCGACGGGCCCGACGTCTGCGCCTGTCACGGCAGCTGCGGAGCACCCGCCGCGCCAGACTTAGCCGCGGGACATCGCAACGTTAGGCCCAAAGAGAATTTGCTGGTCAACTCGCGGGTCAATTCCAGCATGTTTTCGTGCCCAGGGTCTTCGAAAAGGACGGTTTCCGGTTTTTCTTTTACAGCAACGAACATGTGCCGATCCATGTCCATGTGCAGTACGGTTCTGGCGAGGCCGTGTTCTGGATCGAGCCCGCTATCGAATTGCGCGAATCTCAGGGACTTAAGGTGCAGGAGCTAGCGCGGGCCGAAAAACTTGCAGCTGAGCACAAAGACCTCATTGTTAGGAGTTGGAATGAACACCTTAGGCACCTTGGCCGACAGCCCTAAGAAAGCGACGTTCGAACGGGGCGAGATCGTCGTGCAGATGAATAGCGGCGCCGAAATCCGTTTCAATGCGTCCGTCAATCCTCGACTATCAAGAGGCTCCGCGGAGCAGCTTGCGAACATCGAGTTGTCGCCATTTGGATTGCATTGGCCGGACCTTGACGAGGATCTTTCCTTCCGAGGGATGCTCGACGGAGATTTCGGCCAAGGGCAAAGGGCCTAACCAACACCTGAGGTGAACCGCGCAAGCCTTTTTTCAGGTTTGGGCGAGTTCGATGGCGAGGGGTGATTGTCGGCGAGAGAGGGCGTCAATATAGCGAGCTTCATCATAAGGGGTGCGCGTTTGCCAGCAGCGCCAGACGATCCGGATCCACTTGAAGGCGAGCGCGCGCAACGCGGCCTGTCGGCGCTTACCGGCGCGTCGTTGTTGCTGGTAGTAGGCCCTGGCCCAGGCCGAGTGCACGACGGTGGAGCCGGCCCACTCGACAAAGGTCTGGCGCAGGAATTTCGGCGCGTTCCAGCGCCAGTGAACCCAGAGCTGGCGACCGCTCTTTTCCCTAACGGGGGCAATGCCGGCGAGCTTTTGCATGTTGGACGCCTCGGGATAGCGGGAGCGGTTGGCGCCAAACGCGACGAGCAGCCGAGGAGCGAAGGCCGGACCGGCGCCTGGCAGGTTGCGGAACAGAGATGCATCGGGATGAGCTGCGAAGGCCTCTTGGATTTTGGCGTTAAACTCGGCGATGTGCGTGTTGAGCGGCCTCAGGACGGCGATGAGGGCCTGCACAAGCTGGGCGGAGGTCTCGATCACGACGGGGTCGGTTGTGAGCGGCCGAGCTTTTCGTAGGCACTCAAGGCGGGCCTCGATGGGGTCGGGGCGACGCACGTTATGGGAGAAGTAAAAGCCGCGGAGCGTGGCCGGCCGGGCCGCTTGTGCGCTGGCCAGGTCCGGCCAACGAGCCAGGAAATCCAGGGCGAGCGCTGCGGTGTGATCGTCGCCCATAAGTTCCAGTGCCTGAGGGAAGTACAGCTTGAGAGCGCTCGTGAGCTCCTGCGCAAAGCGGGTGCGCTGGTCGACCAGATGGCGACGCGCCTCCACCAAAGCCGCGAGGCGGCGTGTGGCCGGATCCTCGGGCTCGAGCCGGCGCAGCTGATCACGGTGCCGAAGCAGCAGCGTCAGCAGGATCTGCGCATCCGGCACGTCATCCTTTGCGCCAGAAGGCACGAAGGCGGTGCGGAAGCGTGCGCTCGCGGCCGGGTGCACCGGATAAAGGTGCAGCCAGGGATAGCCGAGCAGGGCATGGAGCAAGCCGTTCTTGCCAGACTCCAAAGCCAGTGCGACAAGCCCCCCACCGGTGCGTGCATGCAGTTGTTCCAGCCAGCCGTGAAGGGCTTCCGGATTGGCTTCGATCGTTCCACTCTCGCTCGTGCCCTGCGCCGGCTGCAGCGCGAAGGCGTGCGTCTTGTCTCCCCAGTCGAGGGCCACGTGGGCCGAATAGTCGGTAGTCATGATATTTTCGGATTGGCGGGCCTGGGTTGCAGAATGTATCGTGTGAGACGTGGGCGACGTCGGCACCTAGAGGATGCATGCCAAGCCCATAAGCTGACCGGCCGCGGTCGAGAATTGGTTCGTATTCCTCGAACAGAACTTCGACCGATGTTCGTGCCGCGACCGGCCAGTGATTGTACTCCCAGCAGCCCTTCACCCCAAATGAGTTTTCGGACCACCGGCAGAGTTGTTCACATCGTTCTCCCTCCCTCCCTTGGGGGAGTCCGGGAGAACGCGATGAACAACTCTGGTTATCCGATACATTCGACCGAGCCGACGTCTGCGTCTGGCACGTCGGCTGCGGGGCACCCGCCGCGCCAGCCGTAGCCGCGGCTCATCGCAACGTTGGCCTGAAATTGACTCCGTTTAACCATCTGCGCATGGTGCTGACATGAAATCGATCGGCTTTACCTACTGGCAGGATGGCGACTTCTGGGTCGGATATCTCGATGAGTTCCCAGATTACTTGACGCAAGGTACGTCTATTGAGGACCTAAGGGAACATCTCGCCGATTTGAATCGTGATCTCACCTCTGGCGCGATTCCGCATGCTCGGCGGCATGCTCAGCTTGAGGTGGCATGAAGCGGCGCGACTTAATCCGTAAGATCGAGGGCCTCGGGGCGGTCCTAATCCGGCACGGAGGTAAGCACGACTGGTATCAAAATCCAAAGACGAAGATATCGCAGCCAGTGCCGAGGCACACCGAGATCAACGAATTTCTTGCACGTAACATCGTCCGAAAACTTGGCGGCGAGCGTTAGGCCGATACATCCGACCGAGCCGTCGCCTACGTCCGGCATGTCGGCTGCGGGGCACCCGCCGCGCCAGCCGTAAGCGCGGCTCATCGCAACGTTGAAACGGTACGGAGAGCGCGGTTGACGTAGAAAGCGACTCGGGCATGATTGAGACCATGAAAGGCGAGTTCACGGCGATTATCGAAGAGGCGCCCGAGGGAGGCTATTGGGCGATATGCCCGGAGGTGCCCGGCGCAAACGGACAGGGCGAAACGGTTGAAGAAGCCAAGGCGAGCCTAACGGGAGCAATTCGCTTGATTTTCGAGGACAGAGTTGAAGACGCCAAGCGAGGCTTACCAAGTGACGCGATTCAGACTATTGTAGCTGTCTGATGAAACGGCGTGAGTTGGAGAAGCGTTTGCGCCACGCCGGCTGCTATCTGAAGCGCGAAGGGGGCGCGCACTCGCTTTGGATCAACCCCCGAATTGGGATAATTGAAGCGATTCCGCGGCACAACGAAATCAAAGAACCGCTAGCGCGAAAGATATTGAAGGCTCTTGGCGCAGATTGAATAAGCCGATACATTCGACCGAGCCGACACCGTCGTCTGTCACGCGTCCTGCGGGGCAGGCCGCGCGCCAGACTTAGGCGCGGCTCATCGCAACGTCTCGGCAAATGAATCTGTCCTTGTGAGGGCGTGGCTGAAATGCCAAGTTTTCAACAATGCCAACGGTGCTGCGCATCGGCTCCTTCCGGTTCCATTTCTATTCTGACGAAGGAAGCGAGCCGCCTCACATCCATGTGCGAACTCCCGACGGCGAGTGCAAGTTCTGGCTTGAGCCTATCTCGCTGGCATCCGTGAACGGAACCAAGTCCGCCGACGTGCGGGTGATCGAACGGCTTGTCTTTGAGCACCAAGCGCTCTTACTTTCAGCTTATCATGAGTCCCGTCGCAACCGTTGAGCCCATCAAAGAGGTGCTAGCGCTACGAGCGTGGGTAGAAGGCAGGACCGTCTTCATTGAACTTCACGACGGTCGAATATTCGGATTTCCAGCAGGACGATTCCGGCGCCTTTGCGCTGCAACTGACCAACAGTTGAAAGGGGTTTCGATTGAGCTTGGTGGAACAGCGTTACGATGGGATGAGATAGACGAAGATTTGACGGTGCGCGGAGTCGTTGCTGGACGCTTTGAACTTGCCCCACCGATTGCGAAGGGAGAATAGGCCGAACCATCCGACCGAGCCGACTTCTCCGTCTGGCACGGCGGCTGCGGGGCACCCGCCGCGCCAGACGGGGTCGCGGCTCATCGAAACGTTGATCTAGGCATAGAAACCCCGGATTTGCCGCACATTAGCTTTCCAGTAGCGTTACGACATGGGCACTGTTCAAGAAATTGAGAGCGCCATCGCAAGACTGACGAAAGAAGAGCTTGCGGAGGTGCGCGGCTGGATCTGGGACCGCGATATTGAAAACGACGCTGCGGCAGGACGTCTTGAGGATCCGGCTGAAGACGCGGTTCGCGAGCAACGGGCTGGCAGAACGAAACGACTGTGAACCGTCTTGCCGCAACCTTCCGGATGCCTGGAATAGACGCGGCTAGCTCTGAAACCGCGGGCGAACCGGGAACGACCGCGTCCTTGTCCCGCCAAGCTGCACTTTTTCGAGCAGCTCCGCGGTCCGCTGGTCGATCAGCCCGAGGTTCCCAAGATCGCCCGCCCACTTCACATAGAACGGCAGGAACTTCTCGATGACCCCACGCTCCTCCGGGGTGCAGTCATCGTTGATCAGCTTTTTCGCGAACTCCTGCAACGACGCATCGGGGTCGTAACCGCTCTTCCTTATCGGCTCGATGAAGAGCTTGTCGTATGCGGCCCTCCGGCCCTCGTCGGAGGATTCCGCGGCCTCGCCGTCCTTCGCGCTGAGCGCCAGCTGTGCTTGGCACATCGCCTCCATCACCTCCTCCACGTTGGCCCGGTTGGGCTGGAGGGTCGCCCGCGAGCACGCGGGCAACAGTGACAGGGACAGCAAGCCAGCTGCAGTGACCGTCCATCCATAGGTTAGTTTTTTCATGCTCCCGCTTTGGTTGAACCGATTCCAAGCCGGTTCATTTCTTTAGAACGAAACGCATTGGTTACTAGTTCATAATGGCCCCGTGAGTGATCAAACATTTCAAAATAGGGTGATGGCCCCATCGGAATGGCCGGACGAACCCCGCGGAGCCGGAGGAAGAACCCGCCGCACGGCCCCGGCGCCGGGGAGGAGAAGGGGGCCTGACGGCGCTCAGATGCCGCAGCTCACCGGCCGGGCGAACTTGACGGCCCTGGCCTCCACAAGCCGCCGCACGTCGCCAGTCGTCCTGAGAGCCCGCAATTCGGAATCCGAGATCGTGGTCTGAAGGACGTCCTCGAAGATGCCGGCGACTTCCATCCGGTCCAGTGAATCGATGCCGAGATCCGCATCGAGCAGCACTTCGCCTTCCGGCCGATCCAGCCGGCCGCGCAGATCCGGCTCAACGAAGCGTCCGAGGACGCCGGCGACCAGCGTCGGAACGCGGCCGGGATCGCCCGTCAACCGGAGCTGGTACGCTGCATAGTATGTGCAGCCCGAGCAGTGCCTCAGGGTTTCGCGAAGGGCCGCATCCTCGCGGGCCGCGAGGTGATCCGCCGGATCGCCGGCCTGGCTTGGGGCACCCGAGGTTGCGCAGACTGCGTCGGTCATTTGCTTGGGTACTTTGACGGCATCCGGAACCCTGAGGTTACAAGCGCCCGTGGCCGGGCAGGCTACGCCGGGCGCTTGCTAGTGGCCTCGTCGCGGACGCCCATTGCCGCAGCAATGCCATCGAGCAGCATTTCGCGGTTGAAGGGTTTCAGGATCGCCGCATGCGCGCCGAGCTTCCTGGCAATGTCGACATAGTAGGCCGGCGTGAAATGAAGGCTGCCGCCCGAGATGACGAGTATCCGGGTCGCCGCATGCCTGGCCCGGATCTCGCCGACGAGCTCAAAGCCGTCCCCCTCGGGCATGTTTATGTCGGCGATCACAAGATCGAAGGTGTCGGTCTTGAGCAGCCTGAGCGCCTTGCTGCCCCCGGTGACCGTCGTCACGTCGTGCCCTTCGCGGACGAGCACCTGCCGGATGGACTCGAGGATGAGTTCCGAGTCGTCGGCGACCAGGACGCGAAGGTTTTTCACGGTCGGAATTGAAGGAAATGGAGCCGGCGTGCGCTCACCAGTAAAAGTAGTCCTCGTCGGCCGAAATGAACCGGTGCGACAGCGGACGGAACGCAACCCGCCAGACGGAAGCGTACTGCGACCACGGACCGCGGATCTCCCGGTCGCAGATCGGCTCGAAACGCCCGATATTTGCCTGCGCCGGAGTCCGAAGCCTTTCGGCGAACAGCTCGAATCCCGCCTGCGAGGCGAAAAAGAGCGCGCGGCGCTCCAGGATGTTTGTCGGCTTTGGCGTGCCGATTGGCCGGGCGAGAAACCGGCGCACCACCCGGTCGTGGCGCCCCATCTCGACCATGCCCTTGAGGCAGGCGCCGCTGATCGTTTCGTCGGCTCCGTGGCCGATGGCGTGTGTGCCGCACGGCGTCAGGGAGAACACGATGGCGACAAAGCCCCCTCCGGGCGGGTTGAGGATCACTGAACTGATGCCGGGCCAGTCGGTCTCGATAAGCCGGCCGTCGAGAAACCCGTCCCACCACGCCAGGATCGCCGCGCGCTCAATTCCCTCAAGCCAGGCGGCCTTCCGGGCCTGGCGGGCAAACAACCCCGGGAATGCCGCCATGCCGTTCGTCGTCGGATCGATGTCAAAACCATAAAGGGAGGCGCCGTGGGAGACCACGGTCTCGTAGTAGGCCCACCGCTCCATCGCCTCAGAGATTGCCTTATGGACGGCGACGATCTCGCTTGGATCCGCGCCGGTGCCATCAGCATTGGCGTACAATGCGTTGTCCTTCGGCGGCCGGAGGCCTTCGGCCAGGAATGCATTGATCTGATGCCAATTCCGGCCCCCGACCGTGATCGTTCCGGCCTCAAGTTTGGCGATTGGGCCCTGGTCGCCCTGAAACGCCCGGCAATACCGCAAGCCTGCCAGGCTCAATATCATCAGCAGGTCTTCTTAGAGTCCATGCTACCGCGGTAATCGCATGGAGTAATACAGGGTGAACCGTCTGTGAGTGTGGATTGCGATGCCGTGCGCACATGGAGCGCCGCCGGATCGCATTGGCCGGCAAATCGCGTCAGACCAACGCAAAGCAGAAGACTGGAGGCGAGACCGAGGATGAGTTTTGTGATCATGTTCATGGCAGCGCCAATTAAGCCGCGCATTCCCGGTAATTCGACCGCTCCGAATACCGAGAAATGCGCACGGATACTGAATATTCAGTACCGGAAAATGAATTGGCCATCCGCGGATTGTAGCATTAGGATCCGCCATCGGTTGTGTTGATAATCAACAGATCGTTCCCGACTCCTTGTTCCATTCTCGCGATCGCGATTTTCGCGTTCGCTTGCAACAGGGGATTTGCCGACGGCCCTTTGACCGCCGGGACGCCGCTCGTCACCACTTACACGGCCGCTGAAACCGGCTCCACAGCGACTGTTTGGAGTTTTCTTCAGGGTGCCGACGGGACTTTGTTCATGGGCGCCGACGGGCTGGCTTCGTTCGACGGCGACCATTGGCACAACTTCGCGATTCCAAACACTTATGCCCTCCGAGGAATCGACTTCGGCCGGGATGGGAAGATCTGGGCGGGTGCAGCGAACGATCTTGGATATTTCCAGCGCGACGGGTCGCGGGTCTGGAAATTCCAGTCGCTCAAGGGCTCCCTTCCTGCATCCACTCTTCCGCCGGGCGACACTTGGGAGGCATTTGCGGAGGGACAGGGGGCAGTATTCGTACGTCAGGACCGGGTTCTCATTTGGGACGGGGCGCGGTTTGTTGTCCGGAACTTTCCCGGCGCTCACCGGCTGAATGGATTGAGGATGGGCGGGATGGTGTTCGTGGATCATTGGGAGTCCGGATTGTACCGTGTGAACGGCGCCGAGATGGAACTGGTCATTCCGGCGGCCAAGCTCGGGGAAAGGCTCATCCTCGGCATGGAGGCGGGTCCGGGGCGGTGGATTCTGGCGACCACCCGAGGCATGTTTGAATGGGACGGTGTCGCCGTGCGCGAGATGGCGGGCGATGTCAGCGACTACATTGGGAAATATCGGCTCTCTTGCGCAACGCCCCTCGCCGACGGACGGCTGGCGCTCGGGACGCTCGACCGGGGAATCGTCATCATGGGCAGGGACGGGCGGATAGATTCAATCCTCGAGAAGGGGAACGCTCTTCCTGCGAACGATATTTTTTCGCTGATGCAGGACCGGGAAGAAGGGCTTTGGGCGTCGACAAGCAGTTACATCTGCCGAATTGCGCTTGGCGCTCCGGTGGTCTCTTTGGCGCATGTCCCTGGAATGCCCACCGAACCGACTGTAGCCCTCGCCCGTGCAAGCGGTGCGTTGCTGGCGGCTACGCGCACAGGCCTTTTTCAGCTGAAGGACGCCGATAGAGGGGCGAACTCCGTCAGCGTTCCGGGCGTGCGCGTATGGTCTTTGCTCATGCAAGGAGATCGGCTCTTCCTGGGGCTGGATCGATGCGTCGCATGGCTGGCCCCCGGTGGCGTGCACACTGTCTGCCAGACAAAGTATGACGTCTTTGCTATCGCGCCTTCGGATGCTGCCCCGGATCTCCTCCTTGTCTCGTTCGGTCGATCAGTCGCCTCACTCGATTGGAGATCGGGCGCGATCTCGCCGATTGCCGACAGCCTGCCTGATATTCCGACGTCGATCGCACAGGACAACCTGGGCCGGATCTGGCTCGGTACGACAACGGCCGGATTACTCGGGCTCGATGAGAACGGGCGCCCGTTGCCCGATGTCGGACTGTGGGGGCTCTCCGTCTCCGCAGGGCCGGCCAGGGTCGTCCGCTGCGCCGACGGCACTATTCTCGCATTCAATTCCACCGGAGGCTTCATATTGAAAGCCGGAAGGAGTCAATTCATCCCGATCTTGAATTGCCCAACCCGCGCCGTCTGCTCAATTGCCATTGGCGACGACGGCCGCACCGCCTGGCTCCTGCATCCGGCCGAGGGCGCGCTGCCGCCGTGCGTCGCCTCCGTCGACGCTGCGGCCGATCAGCCGGCATGGGAACCGGTCGAGATCGATGGGCTCCGTTCCATTGGTGCGGTCGAGGCGCTGGCGGCGGCGGGCGGGGCAAAGGATGCGACACTTTGGGTGAGCGGCATTTCGGGGCTTCTCGGGGTGCTGATTTCAGACGGACCCAGGGCACCCGCGCCGCCGGCGCCCCGGATGCTTTTGTCGTATGAACCGCCCCGGGGAGACGACGTCCTGCTCGCCGGGGAGGAGGGGGTTCTTCCGCATTCGGCAAGGTCGTTTCGGATCACGCTGTCCTTGCCAACGTTTTCGCGGCGTTCATCGCTGCGCATGGAGACCCACGTAGAAGGGCTCGACCAGGGCTGGGTTCGAACGGACTCCTCCGCGCAGCGAGAAATCGTCCTGGCGGCGCCGGGGCGCTATACGGTCCGCGCCCACGCCGTCGCCGACACCGGCGCGATCGGGGCCGAGGCGACCCGCTCTTTCGAGATCCCCCCTCCGCCGTGGCGAACCTCGCCCGCGATCGGCGCCTACATTGCCTTCGCCTTTGCCGCCATTTACGGCGGCCACCGGTTTAGGGTCAGGGCGCTCAAGCGGCGGACGGCCGAGTTGGAAAAGATGGTGGCCCGCCGGACGGAGCAGGCCGAACGCGCCAATGCGGCAAAGACGGCGTTTGTGGCGAACATCAGCCACGAGATCCGCAATCCGCTCAATGGCGTCGTCGGCCTGAGCATCGCTCTGGGGAAGACACGCCTGGATGCCCGGCAGCGCGAATACGTCGAGGCGCTTCACGGATGCGCCGACTACCTGGCGGGGCTCCTCGACGAGGTCCTCGATTTCGCGAAGATCGAGGCGGGAAAGATCGAGCTGCATCAGGAGGCCTTTTCACCCAGGCAGCTGCTGGCCTCGATTGCCGCCTCCCTGCAGACTGAAGCCGATGGCGCGGGAGCCTCCTTCGAGATTTCGCTCGACGGCGTGCCCGACCCGATCAAGGCGGATCCCGCCCGCCTCCGCCAGATCCTGACCAACTATGCGACGAATGCCCTGAAATACGCGGGCGGCCGCATCGTTCTCGCCGCGGCGGTTCCCGCGGATCAGCCGCGGGAAATCGAATTCTCCGTCGCGGATCTCGGGCCCGGCCTGGAGGAGTCCGACAAGGGCCTTCTTTTCACCATGTTCAGCCGTCTGTCCCATGGCGCGGCAAAGGGCAGGCCGGGGACCGGCCTTGGACTCGCCGTTTGCCGGAGGCTCGCGGATCTGATGGGCGGATCGGTCGGCGTCGAAAGCAGTCCGGGAAAGGGCGCCCGTTTCTTTGTGCGGCTGCCCCTCGTGCACGCCGGGGCCATGCAGGGCGCGGTTGCCTCCGGATTCGCGTTCAATCGGGTTCTGCTCGTCGAGGACGCCGACTATAACGCGTACGCCACGGGCGCGATCCTCGCCGAACTTGGGATTCTCGTCGCCGAGCGCGCCCGAAATGGAGCCGAGGCGATCGATCTTTTCGCCAGGAACGGCTACGACCTGGTGCTTCTGGACCGGAACCTTCCTGACATGGATGGAACGGCGGTGGCGCGCCGCCTTCGGTCGCTGGAAACCCCCGCCGCCAGGGCGCTCATCATAGCGGTGACAGCCTATTCGACCGTGGAGGATCGCGACCATTGCATGGAGGCCGGGATGGACGGCTTCATTGCGAAGCCGCTCAATCCCGAAAAGCTCCGGCAGACCCTTCTGGGCGTCGGGACGAAGGTCGTGCCCGGGGCTCCCGTGCAGATGGTCCGGACGCAGGCGGCCCGCTACAATTTCTCGATGCTGAATTACCTGGCGAACAACGATCCGGAGGGGCTAAAGGCACAGATGGTTCGGTATTCGGGCGCCCTCAGCGGCTTTCTCCAGTCCCTGCAGACGGCCGTGGATGGCCAGGATTGGAAGGCCTTTCGCTCGGCGGCGCACCAGATCCTCGGGCATGCGCGCGTGATAGAGGCAGGCGATCTTGCCCACGCCGCCGCCGAACTCATGAACGCTGCGCAAGCCGGCAGCAAAGACGGCATCCCGGAGTTGGTGGACGCGGTGTGCGCGCATGCCAACGCCCTGATAAGCGACCTGGCAAGCCTGCATCCATCACAAAACCGATGAAGATTGCGCAAGATCGTCGAGCGAAAAGGACCGAAGGCGACCGAGCTGTGCCAAAAGCACAGCGCAGGGAGCCAGAGGACCTTTGTGCCGACGAGATTGGGCAAGATTGTGGCCGCTGCCGTGGCCATCCCTTCGGGACTCGGCCTTCGGCCTCGCCATCTTCGCGCTGCTGCGCTCCGTTGTCGGAATTTGTGATGGATGCAGGCTAGTGCGACTGCCGGACGACCGACTGGGTGAAGCCGCGATCCTGCGCGTAGTGCAGGAGGTCCCGCGGGCTGCCGAGGCCGAGCTTGGCCTGGATATTGAACCGGTGCTTCTGCGCGGTCCGGTCGGCGATGTCCAGGCGCGCGGCGATCTGGTGATCGTCAAGCAGATCGCCTATCATGCTCAGGACCGTGATTTCGCGGTCGCTCAGCACCTTGTCGAACGCATTTGGATCGGCATGCCGGGCGGCCCTCGCCTTGGCGAACTCACTGGAAAAACACGCCTCCCCCCGGCTCACCCCGCGGATGGCCTTCGCCAGGGCGGAGACATCGTTTAGGTTTTTGTCCATGAAGCCGTGGACCATTGCCTTTTCCACGCGATATACGGTGAACTGGTCCATGAAGGACGAAAAAATGAGAAAGCGGGGCTTCAACCCCGCCTTGCGCACGAGCTCGATGACGGTGAAGCCGTCCGCTCCGAGCAGCTCCAGGTCCAGCAGGACCAATTCCGCCCCGGTCCTGAGGATCTCGCCTATGGCCACCGTCCCATCCGACGCCTCGGCGACAATTTCAAAATTCAATTCGGCGGTGCACACCTTCCTGAGGATGTCGCGGATGAAGAGTTGGTCCTCAACGATTGCCGTTTTCACGTGGGGCGGAAGCATAGCAGCGGCGTGCTTGTGTTGCAACGATCATCCCCAAAACCTCTTCCGCGCGACCACCTGGCCGTGAAAAAATGACGGCATCCTCCGCCCTCCGGCCGCGTCATGCTCCGGATCGCCCATCCAATGAACAAACCCCTGTCGCTTTTGCTGGCCCTTGTCTGTGCCGGGCCTGCCGTTCGAGCCGATTACCCCTCGTCCTGGATTGATCCGGACACCGGCCACCGGATCGTCCAGCTCTCCCGCGAAGCGGGGACCCAGAGTCTCTATTTCACCCAAAACGCCTATACAAGGGACGGCAGGCTGATCGTCCAGACCCCCCACGGCCTCGCCACCATCGACGTCGGCACGGGCGACATGACCGCGATTCCGGACCCGGCGCCAACAGTCGCCCCCGCCCAGGACCAGCCCGCGGCCGACGGCTCCGCCCGATTCAGAAACCGCATGCGCCTGATACAAACCGGGCGCAGGACCGGGGCGATCTTCTACCAGAAGAACAGCGCAATCTATGCAACCGACCCCGCGACCAATATTTCGCGCCAGATTGCGACGCTGCCCGACGTGAAGGGCGCCATGCCCAGCATTTCGACCGTCAACTCGGATGAGACCGTCCTCGCCGGATCCTACACCTCGGGGGAGGCGGGCGGACGCAACGCGGGCGAGCGCCGGCCGCGCGCCGCGCCAGGGGCTGCCAACTACATGGGCGGGGACAACCTGCCGGACAAGGGCCAGATGATGGAGCGGAGGCTCGCTGCCCGCCTGCCCATGGTGCTTTTCACCCTCAATGTCACAACGGGCGAATACAAGGAGATCCTCCACACGACCGACTGGATCGACCACTTCCAGTTCTCACCGACCGATCCGACTCTTCTCATGTACGCCCACGAGGGACCCTGGCACAAGATCGACCGGATATGGCTGACCCGCATCGACGGCTCGATGCCGCCGACCCTCATCCACCAGCGCACGATGAAGATGGAGATCGCCGGCCACGAGTTCTGGGGCGCCGACGGCCAATGGATCTGGTACGACCTGCAGACTCCGCGAAGCGAGGTGTTCTGGGTCGCCGGCTACAACGTCAAGACCGGCCGCCGCATCTGGTATCACCTGGAGCGCGACCAGTGGTCCGTGCACTTCAATGTCTCGCCCGACGGAGCGCTATTCTCCGGCGACGGCGGCTCGGAGGACAAGAACGTCGCCCATGCCAAGGACGGCAAATGGCTCTATCTTTTCCACCCGCGCCTCGTCGCGGATCTGCAGACTCCGCCAAACCAGGGCGACATGATCCAGATCGGCACGTTCGACTACGAGCGGCTGGTCAACCTGAAGCAGCACGACTACGTCCTCGAGCCCAACGCGACTTTCACCCCGGACATGAAATGGCTGGTTTTCCGCTCAAACATGAACGGCTCGGTCCAGGTGTATGCGGTCGAGCTCGCCAAGGCCCGGCCGGGTCCGGCCACCCTGCCGCCGGCTCCGCCCCTTCCTCCCGGAGTGATTGATTCCCCTCACACTCCGTCGCCGCGCTGACAGCCACCCCAATACAGCCATGCCTCCCATACGCCAAATCGTCCTCGCGGCGGCGAGCCTCGCCGCTTTTGCCGTCGCCGCCTCCGCCCAGGAAAGCACGACTCCAACCCCGGCCCCGCAGGGAGCCGGCGCCGCCGGCCTTCCCAGGGTATGGGTCGATCCGGCCACTGGCCACCGTATCATCCAGCTCTCGACCGAACCCGGCAGCAGCAGCCTCTACTTCACGCAGTACGCCTACACGCTTGACGGCAGGCTCCTCATGACGAGCCGCAACGGGATCGACCTCGTGACGATCGCGACCGGAGCGATCGAGCACGTCCACAATGGACGTGTCGGCCGGGTGATTCAGACCGGTCGGAAGACCGGGAACATTTTCTACAATGAAGGCGGTTTTGTCTGCGCCCTCGATCCCGTCACCAAGACATCGCGGCAGCTTGCCAAGCTCCCGCCCGGGGGGACGGCCTACACGGTCAATTCAGACGAGACTATGATCGTCGGCGCCATTACCTTGGGGCAGGAGGGCGGTCCGCCGCAGGAGGGCAGAAGGCAGAAGCAGCGGCCGCCGGTCCCTGAGGGCGGCTACAAGCCGGGCGTACCCCAACCCGGCGGCGACAACACTCCGGACAAGCATCCGATGATGGACCGCCGGCTCGCTGCGCGGCTGCCGATGGTGATGTTCACGGTCAACCTCCAAACCGGCGAGTACAAGGAGGTCCTTCACACGACCGACTGGATCGACCACTTCCAGTTTTCCCCGACCGACCCGACGCTCCTCATGTACGCCCACGAGGGCCGCCAGTGGAAAATCGACCGGGTCTGGCTGCTTCGCCTCGACGGAAAATCCCAACCGATGCTCGTCCACCAGCGGACGATGAAGATGGAGATCGCCGTCCATGAATACTGGAGCAACGACGGCCAGTGGATCTATTACGACCTCCAGACGCCCCTTTCCGAGGATTTCTGGATAGCCAGCTACAATGTTTATACCACCAAGCGCATCTGGTACCACCTCCCGGCGGGCAGCTGGTCGGTACATTACAACGCGTCGCCCGATGGCACGCTCTTTTCAGGGGACGGTTCCGATCCGGTGGTCCACTATGCCCAGGCGAAGGACGCCAAGTATATGTTCCTGTTCCACCCCCAGCTGATTCCCGACCAGCCCGGTGAGACGCCCGACCAGGCGAACATGATACAGGTCGCCAAGATGATCCCCGAACGCCTTGTCGACCTGTCTTTGCACGACTACTCGCTCGAGCCCAACGGCAACTTCACTCCCGATGGCAAGTGGGTTGTCTTCCACTCCAATATGCGCGGCCCGACCTACGTTTTCGCGGTCGAAGTCGCCAAGGCGCAGTAGGCCCCGGCCTGGAGATTTCACGAAGCACGTGGAATCTTCGGACTATCGGAGCTGCCGCAGGTATTTGACCACGGCCTCGGTCCGTGACCGCACGTGCATCTTCCGGTAGATCTGCTTCAGGTGGTAGTTCACCGTTTCGACGCTGATGAACAGCCGGTCGGCGACCTCCTTGGAAAGGTGGCCTTTGACAAGGAAGCCCAGAACCTCGCGCTCGCGCGGCGTGAGGCGGTTGAACGTTCCCTGGTCCAGCCGGGGGTTGTGGAAACTTTGCACCACCATCCTCGAGACCATGGCGGTCATGGGAGCGCCGCCGGCGGCGATTTCGCGCAGCGCAGACACGACACTTGACGGGCCGGCGCTCTTCAGCAGATAGCCGCTGGCGCCCGCCTCAAGCGCCTGGAAGATCTGCTCCTCGTCGTCGCGGATGGTGAACATGAGTATCTGGGTGTTCGGCAGCATCTGCTTGAGCTTTGCCGTGCATTTGATCCCTGAAATATCCGGGAGCTGGATGTCCATGATGACGATGTCCGGAGCGCACTTTGGAATCTTGTGCAAGGCGGCCCGTCCGTTCCGGCAGACGCAGACGCAAACCAGGTCGCCGGCCTCGCCCACCATCTGGGCCAGGTCCTCGCAGATCCCTGCGTCGTCTTCCACGATTGCTATGCTGGTCGGCATTTTGCTTGAAATTGTTTCCCTGGATGGCCCGCATCAGGCCGGGTCGCGGCCGGCCTTCAGAAACTCGGACATTCGCGCGTCCCCGGGGCGGGAATCGGTCGGCCAAAGGACGGAAACCTCGGTCCCGGCCCCCGGCCGGCTGCGTATCTCCAGTTTGCCGCGGATTTCGGCGACTCGCGCGCGCATGTTGGAAAGGCCGTTGTGATCGTAGTCCTCGCCGACCGCGGGGACAAAACCGATGCCGTTGTCTTTGATGGAGAGGGTGAAGACGGGCTGGCGGTACTGCGCGGCGATCACGACCTCGGTCGCCTGCGCGTGCTTGAGCACGTTGTTAAACGCCTCCTTCGCGATCGCGATCAGGTTGTGCTGCACCTCCGGCTGAATCCGGTCCATCGGCATGGGATCGGCAATGCGCACGATGCATTCGACGCGGCTGTCGCGAAAATAATCCTGGCCAAAGCGGGTGATCAGCGACACGAGCCTTTCAAGCGAATCGTTCTTCGCGCTCTCCGCCCAGACGACGCGCTGCAAGTCGCTCGCATGGCGGCGGATCCGGTCGTCCAGCTGCTCCAGCAGCGGATGGAACTCCGACCCGGCCAGCCGTCGCTTGAGCTGATCGGCCCCGAAGGCGATGCGCGTGAGGCTCCCTCCCAGCTCGTCGTGCAAATCGCGGGCAATGCGCGCCCTTTCGTATTCCACGGCGTGCTCGCGCCTGAGGCGCTCGAGCTGGTGCTGCAGCCGCCAATTCTCGTAGCGGCCGAAGGCCCAGCCAGCGCCGCAGATCAGCACGAGCACCGCTCCCGTCCGGGCCCAGAGCGTCTGCCACCATGCCGGCGTAACCGAGAAATCGAGGCCGCCCTCGCCGCCCTCGGTGGTCACCCGCAACCGGTAAGTTCCGGGCGGCAGGCTCGAGTAGCTGGCCGTCTGGCCGGGGCCGGTTTCGACCCAGTCCGGGTCGATGCCCTCGAGCTGGTGCCAGAGGTGAATCTTCTCCGCAGCCGCATAACTGAGGACAGCCAGCTGGAATTCCACGCGATGCCGCCCGCCGGGAACGCGAAGGGGGACGGTCATGTCCTGGGCGCGGCCATCCAGCAGCGTTTGCTCGATGAGCACCGGAGGATGTGCAGCGGGGACGGCGATCCGGGCCGGATAAACCGCCAGGACGCCATGGAGCGTCGTAAACCACAAAGTTCCCGCGGGGTCCCTCCAGGACAGGGGCTGGCCGTTCGCGACCATCGAGGTGGCCGGCAGGCCATCCTCCTTCCCGAGAATCGTGGCTCCGAAATTGCCGACGGGGCCGCTTGCCGGGTGGAGCAGCGCATCCCGGCGCACCCGATAAAGCCCGTGGCGGCTGCCGAGCCAGAGATACCCCAGGTTGTCCTCCTGGATCTGAAAAATGATGCGGTCAAAGAGGCCATCGCCCTCGGTGAACCGCCTGAATTCGCCGCCCTGGCGCACCACCAGCCCGTTGGCCGTCCCGATCCAGAGCAAGCCGGAGGAGTCCACGTGGAGCGCGTGTATCGGCGCGACGGGAATGGTGTCGGGAAACGCCACGTGGCTGAGCCGGCCTCCGGAGAATTGCCAGAGACTGCCTGATTCGGGGCCGATCCAAATGGCGCCGGTCGTGTCTTCGGCGATCGCTGTGCTGCCCGGCACCGGCTTGAAGCCATCCTCGCCAGAAATCAGCCGGTAATGGTCGCCGCGGATGAACCCAAAAGTACCCTGGGCGCCCGCAAACCAAAGGTCGCCGTTCCGGGCGCAGAAAAGCGTCCTGACGTCCATCTCCGGCAGCGGAAAACTCGACAGGGGAAGACTCGAATCGGGCGTGGCGCGATAGACTCCCAGGCTGCCGCCGATCCACACGCTTCCATCGAGGCCGGGACAGACGGTATTGACACTGAGATGCTCGGTGCCCGGAACCACGCCAAAGCGGCCGTTGCGGCCCCGCACCGCTCCACCCTCATGGTTGGCGAGCCAAACGTCCCCCGCCTGGTCCACGCAAACGGCGCCGCTCATCTTTTCGGGAATCCCGGCCTTCGTGTCATAGAGCGAAAAGCAGCTCGGTCGCAACATGCTGACGCCGCTGCCCTCTGTTCCCACCCAGATGTCGCCTTCGGCGTCCTCGGCGACCGTCCTGGTAAAATCGTCCAAGACCGGGATCCGCTCCAGCCTCCCTTGGGCGAACCTGAAAAGGCCGCGCCGCCCCGTCGCAATCCACACCGAATGGTTGTGGTCTTCAAAAACCTGGCGAGGAAGGCTGGCCGGCGGCAGCTGGTCCGGAGCGGAGAAGACAGGCGTCAGGACGCCTTCATCCAGCCGCAGGAGGCGCGAATCGGCGAGGATCCAGATTCCGCCCGTGCGGGTCGGCGCGATGAGGGTCGAGTTTCCCATCCGCTGCCCAAAGGGCACGAGCGCCCCGCCTGAATAGTAACCGAGGAAACCGCCGGTCCCGACCCAGGTTCGGCCGTGCCCGTCGATCGCATAGGAGAAAACGGGCGCGCGCCGATCGATGCCGCTCTGCTTTCCGAACACCTCCGTCCGGCCGTTTTGCCAGCGAAAAAGGCTGCCCTCCCCGGTCCCGATCCAGACCGCCCCTCCAGCCTCGGCAAAGAGGTCAACCGGAGTCTGGCCCTTGAGGCTCCCTGTTATCGGGTGAAGCGAGAATGCGCCGTTGCGGTACTGGACCACGTCGCCGTTGGGCAGCACCAGAAGAAGGGTGGAGTCCGATTCCTCCGCGAGGCCGCGAATGTTGTAGCCCCTCTGCTGCAGGCCCAGCGGAAGGTCGAACGTATTGAACTTCCGCCCGTCGAATCGGGACAGTCCCCCGAGGGTCGCCAGCCAGATGTATCCAATCCGGTCCTGGATGATATGGGTGACATCGTTGTGGGGGAGTCCCTCGTCGGTGGTCCAGGTTCTCGCGTAATAGTCCGAAAGCTCCTCTTCGCCGGCCGCCCGACCTCTCCCGACCCCGAAACCCCACAGGCTCGCCAATGCCAGCGCAGACCGAGCGTATCTAGAAGCTATCCGAAAACTGCCAGAGGCCATTGCAGATGAATAAGAGGGGGGTCCGGTTCTGAACAATCTAGACTAGCCAACGGTCCATACCGTTTCGAACGGGATTAGCCAACCAAGAAAACCGGTCTCGGGAGCTTGTTTCACGCAAAGAAGGAGGAGCTGGCATGCGTTCTCGGCGGCGGCGTCCGGACCATGTGGATTTGGCCCAAACTCAGCGTGATCGGGCGGGGGAAAACCCCCAGAACTGGGGGGAGCAATCGATGCTGCTTTGTGCTACATTCCAGCCACATGTCGCCCTGGGCCCCGAACTCCCCGTCCGTTCCCCCGTTTCCGTGCTGAGCCTCTCAACCTCTGAGATTTCGCCGACGTTTCGATGCTCCCCTGACGTCGCCTCCATTGCCGCTTTTTGGTGCCGGCGGTACGCCGGGGAACTGAGCCGCCGCCGCAATCCCGTAATCAAGGCTTTCCTCTCCAATCTCCGACGTTCAAGCGCGGGCGCGATCGATCTGCTTATGCCGCTGCTGTCCGGCGATAAGGAGGGATTGCAGGAGATTGTATCCACTACGGCAATTCCTGCCCGCTGGCTTGACGGACCGACTGTCTGCCACCATCGTTTTTCTCCTGTATTACCCTGTTATGGACTTGTGCCGGCGCTTCGGCATCCCCGCCGTTGGGCCCGCCCGGTCAAAAACCCACACTAAGCCTATGAACTGTCTACGTTTCTCCCATATGAGAGATTCCAAAGCGGTCCGGCCTGCCATGGCCGTGCTGCTGGCAACCGTACTGATTCCAGCGACACTCCACGCCCAGACGGCAAATCCGCCTGCGGCAACCGACCAGACATCGGCAAACCAGCCGCCTGTCCCGGTCGCGACAACTCCTGTGCCCGTGACCGAAGGTGAGACGGTCAAGCTAACCCCGTTCGAAGTCAGCGCCGACCAGGCCAGGGGTTACTTCACACCGAATACGACCACCGGCACGCGGCTGGCCAACAATATTGGCGATATTCCATCCGCTGTAACGGTCATCGACAAGCAGCAGCTCCAGAACACCAACGCCCAGAACATCAACGACATTATGATGTATGAGGCGGGAACGCAGGGATCGCACACGTACACGCCGTACACCGGATTCACCGAGGCCACCCGTGTCGACGACGCGCTGGCGGGCTCGAACGACGTCGCCAATGCCGTCGGCGGCTCCAACACGTTGAGCACCCGCGTCAACGGCTTGGGGGCGCCCGACAACGAGGTCGACAATTTCTATGGCCTTTACCGGATTCCGTTCGACACCTACAATGTGCAGTCGATCGAAATCGACCGCGGCCCGAATTCCCTGATGTTCGGATCCGGATCGGCGGCGGGCATCGTCAACGACACCAGCACTGAAGCTCAGCTCAACAAGCTGAATGGAAATGTGAGCCTGCAGGCCAGCAGTTTCGGAGGATATCGCGAGACCGCCGACCTCAACGTTCCGCTGATTCGAGACCACGTCGCGATATATTTTGCCCAGGAATTCACCTCGGTGGGCATGCAGCGCAAGCCGTCCTCCGATTTGACCCGCCGCCAGTATGCGACGATCACCATCGACCCGTTCAAGTCGCACAAGACGAAGCTGACGGCCTACGCCGAATTCTATAATAACTACGCGAACGACCAGAACACCCTGCTGCCGACCGACTATGTCACGCCGTGGCTCGCCGCCGGCAAGCCGGAGATGAACCCAGTCACGGGCATGGTCACCTACCTGGCAACCGGCAAACAGGAGGGACCCTACGTCAGTTCGACCACAAGCCCCAATTACGTCCCTGGCGAGCAGGTCGGAACGGGCGCCATGACCAGCGTTGCCTCGCCACTGTTCGTGCCGAGCCTGACCGCGTTCGGAAGCCATTACACGGAGATGTTCGCCAACGGCCAGTTCATGTATGGCTTCCAGCCGCAGCAGACCCTTGGATCCAATTACGGAGGCCTCATCCCCGCCCAGGTTCCGACGACACCGCTGACCGCGGCCCAGGGATTGGTCCGATCGATGTTCATCACCGATTCCGGCCAGCTCCCGATTCCGGGTGTCGGCACCCCCGGCGCTCCGGGAGGTTACGCCGCCTACCTCCAGCCCGGTGCGGTCGACCCGAACATCTACAACGCGCAGAACGGGCCGAACATCGACGGGACTGACTACACCAACTCCCGCGCCCGGACCTATCACGTCGATTTGCAGCAGAATATCCTGCCCAATTTGGACCTGGATATCGGCTTCTTTCGACAGGAGTACCGCGACTTGGAAATGGACCCGGACAATCAGCACAGCAATGGCGGCAATGCCGCGCTGAATTCCCTCGTTGTTGACACGAACTCCTACCTGCTGAACGGGGGGCCGAACGCCTATGCCGGCTCGGTCTTCCTGACCGACTACCAGGGCGACGGATTCCAGCACCCTGAGTTTAATCAGAACTGGCGCGCAATGCTGACCTACAGCCTCGACCTGCGGGACAAGCTCCCGGGCTGGCTGAGCTGGCTGGGACACCACCGGTTCATGACCGAAGCCTCCACCCACGACGATGTCCAGCAGTCAATCCGCCTCCGCACGGTCATCGACGGCGGCGACGGCTCGTATACGTCGATGCTGTACCAGTTGAACAACCAGCCCGTGATCCCCGGAAACTACAATATCGACTCAGAAGGCTCCGACCCGGATCGCTGGCAGTACATCAGCGCTCCCGGAAGCACTCACGCCACACTCTCCCCCTCGGTTCACGGAATCCCGGGATTCGGCTCGCCGACGAACGTGACCGCCACCACGTACAACTACTACACCCAGCAGTGGGTGACCAGCGGCCTGACCCTGTCGTCTCCCGCCTTTGGCAGCTACCCTATCAGCGAAAACGTCCAGGACCAGAGGACCTATTTCTGGCAGAGTTTCTTCTGGAATGACCGCATCATAGGGACACTCGGACTCAACGATGACGTCGTGAAGAATCGCGGAGCGGCGACCATCTACAACGCCGTCGTCAACGGTGTTCCGACTGCGACGACCAACAATGCGGGGCTTGTCACGTACACCAATGGCGTGCTCAACCCCAACCTCAAGTACGCCCTGGGCCCCTGGAACCCCACCTCGATTGCTGGGCAGTATCAGCCCGGCACGAGCCAATTGGCGATGGAGAGCCTGGGCGAGATCGGCGGCAATACCTACAGCGAAGGCTTTGTGGTCAAACCGTTTGAGAATTGGTCGGGCATCGATGCGGCGGCCAACAACGGCAATATCCTTGCCGCGGTCATCCGGACGCTCGGATTCACATTCAACAAGTCGGATAACTTCAATCCCCCGACCAGCACATATACCGACCTTTTCGGCCAGCCGCTCGGCAAGCCGGCAGGCACCGAGAAGGATTACGGCCTGGAAGTTGCCACGCCCGACAAGAAACTGTATCTGCGCATGACCTGGTTCAGGAGCAACAACCAGAACAACACGACGGGCGTCGCGCAGACTGTCAACGGCAGGTCGCTCTACATCGACCAGAACGAATTCAAAAACTGGGCGACGACGATCGTCGAACTGCAATCCGGCGAGGATCCGACCTCGACGAACTTCGGCAACACATCTCTCTATCCGCTGACGACTGCCCAATATACCTCCATGGCCTCAATGACTGGACTGAACGTCAACTATCTCCAGAGCGGCGGAGCCCCGCTGAGTGGAGGATACATAAACGCCGAGGCCACGAACACGACCACGGCCGGCGGCTACGATATCGAACTGACCTACAACCCGTTGCCGAATTGGACCATGAAGGTCACGGGCAGCCGGCAGAACTCCGAGATCACCTCCGTCGATTCGCAGGCGAAGGCCTACATCGGCGTGCGGTATCCGACATGGACGACGGCTACTGCGCCCGCCGCGTACTCGGGCGTATACACGAACTGGAAGGGTGGGGGGTCGACAGCGATCACCTATCTTGGAAACTTCTGGAATTCGTACGGCTACGACAGCAACACGAACGCCACCGGAACCAACGGCGGTGCGACCACCGTCGGGTTGTACTACTCCGGGGCGATAGGGGTGCCCCTCCAGGTTGATCTGGCAGCCCTGAATACCGAGGTTCCGGAAGAGACCGAATACACCCTGACTTATCTCACGAACTACACGTTCATGAGCGGGGTGCTCAAGAATTTCGGTGTCGGAGGCGCCCTCCGGTGGCTGGGTCCGACCGTCGAAGGTTACTACGGCAATACGAACACGAACGCACTGAACGCTGCGGGCCAGGTGGCCGGCGCCAATGTCGCCGATCCTATCTACTACGGCGCCCAGCTCCACGTCGATGCCTGGCTCAACTACTCGTTCAAGCTGCCGTGGGACAACGGCAAGGTCAAATGCTCGGTGCAGCTCAACTGCGTCGACCTGACGTCCAACGGTTATATCGAGCCGATCCAATACAACCTCGACGGCACGCCGGACACGTGGCGCATCATACCGCCGCGGCAGTGGTCCCTGACGACGACGTTTAGCTTCTGATAATCCGATTCATTCCCATCCGGTGTTGGGATGGGGATAATCAGTGCTACGGCGACCGCGGAACCCGCGGTCGCCGTTTTGGCTTTCGGGATCCGAAAGCCACCCGCCCCGCCTCCGCCAAGGCTTCGGCGGGCAAGCTCCGCCTTGGCCCGGAGTGCGTCGGGCGGGGCGCCCTTGCGACGAAACAGCCTCGCAGCGAGCTGCGAGGCCTATTTTTCTTTGAGTTCGGAGAGGTGAACATCCACCGCAGCGCCCGAATACCGGACCGTGAAATCGCCCGCCGCCGTCTCCGGGAGGCCGATGCCGCGGCCCTCCCGCGCGAATACCACGTGGAACGTGCGCTCGGCCGCCATGCCGGGGAATGATCCTTTTCGAGCGCCGATCGTCAGCCGCCTTGCGCCGTCGTGCCAGGCGATGGGGATTTCCGAGTATTGCCCCTTTTCGTAGCCGTTGGTATCCCCGTCGTCCTCGTAGAGCGTGAACGTCCCGTCCGCGCCGCCGTAGACCCGCAGTTCCAGCGGCGTATCGGGCTTCTCCCCCGCATAGTTGACCACCGGTCCCATGGGAATGATCGAGCCGGCCCTGACGTGGATCGGCAGGGAGTCGATCGGTGCGGGCGCCTCGATCGTTGTTCCTCCCGCCGTCCGCCGGCCGGTCCAGAAGTCGTACCAATCCTGGCCCGCGGGGAGGTAAACCGCCCGGCTGGCTGCACCCTGCGTCACAACCGGGCTGACCATCATCGCCCGGCCAAAAAGGAACTGATCCGACACGCCGACGGCCTGCGGATCCGTGCGAAAATCCATGACCAGCGGCCGCATCATCGAGTCGTTCGCATGCGTGACCTGCCATGCGGTCGAATAGATATAGGGCAGCAGGCGGTACCGCAGCTGGTCGAACTTCACGAGGATGGCGTCCGTGGCCGGGTCGAACTTCCACATTTCCTTGGAAGGGCCGGTGCCGTGCACCCGGAACAGCGGACAGAACGCGCCGAACTGGAACCAGCGCGTGAACAGTTCGCGGTACGCCGGATTGGCCGGGCTCCCGCCGACAAAACCCCCGATGTCGGTGTTCCAATACGGGATGCCGGACAGGCTGAAATTCAGGCCGGCGGGAATCTGCTTCCTGAACACGGCCCAGGTGCCGCGGATGTCGCCGGACCAGCTTATGGCAGAATTGCGCTGCTGGCCGGCCCATGCCGAGCGGGTCAGGATCAGGACGCGCTTTTCGAGGGATTCCGCGCGCTGGTTCTCATAAATGCCGGTTGTGCACATCAGGGGGTAGGCGTCGGTCAAATAGGCGCCCCGTCCCATGGCCGTCCGCAGGTCGCGGAGTTCGCCCCACTTGAGGCTCAGTTCCGGCTCTGTTCCATCCAACCACCAGCCGTCGAAGCCGATCTTGAAGAGGTGATCTGAAATCTGCCTCCAATATACCCGCCGGGCGTCGGCGCTGAATGCATCGTACCATTGGTTTTCGCCCTTTGCCCACAGGTTGGAATAGACCGGATCGTAGACTCCGTCGACGGCCTTGAGCTGCCGCAGGTTCTCGCTGCCGATGTCAAAGTGCGACCACACTGAAATGATGATGTGCGCATGCTCGTCGTGGACCTGCTTCACCATTCCGGCGGGATCGGGGTAGCGCACCGGATCGAACTCGTGGGAGCCCCACGCCCTTGGCGTCCAGTATTGCCAATCCTGGATGATTCCGTCGATGGGTGTTCCGCGCTGCCGGTATCTGGCCAGCACGCCGAGGATCTCCGCCTGGGTCTCATAGTGCTCGCGGCACTGCCAGAAGCCGAAGGCCCACTCGCCGAGCATCGGCGCGGCGCCCGTCAACTGCCGGTAATCGGCGACGACCTGGCTGAGGTCGGGCCCGGCCAGGAAATAGTAGTCAATCGCGCGTGCGACCTCGGCAGTCCACGAAACCACGTTTTCATGCCCCTTTGAGCCGACAGCCACGGTGGCCACCGCCGGATTATCCCACAGGATGCCGTACCCACGGCTGGAGACGATCACCGGAAGGGCGATGTTCATGTTCGCCTGCACGAGGTGAACGGTCTTTCCGCGGTAGTCCCACGGCCCGTCGGCCTGCTGCCCGAGGCCGAAGATGGCCTCGTCCGGGGCGAGCACGAACTGTTGCTCCGCCTGCCGGCCATCCAGGTCCCTTAGCGTTGTCGGTGAAAAAATGCGTCCGTCCGGCACCTCCGCCAGATAGGCCGATCCCTTTGCGTCCGAGAAGGAAACAGCCCCGTTCTGGCGGTCCACGCGAACTTCGACCAGCCCTGTTGAAAGCCTATAGGCGTCCGGCGCCTCGCGATAGTCCCACTTCACGGCCGTTGGCCGGGCGACAACGCTCAGGCTCCTGGTGTCGGGCAGGGAGTCGCCCGGGGCATAGGTGACACGGATAATCCGATCCGTCCAAACCTGCAGTCGCAGCGTTGCGCCATCCAGCTTGAAGACGGCGCCGTCCGCCGCCCTTTGTGCAGCCACCGCAGCATCCGCGGGAAGGCTCAATAGGCAGCAGGCGGCCAACAATGCACAATTCAGGAAAATCCAGGGGTAATGGGGTTTCATTTTTTGGAACCCCAAACCGTCTACGCAATGTTCCCGACAGTGCAATGCTGCCGGGCTCTTTTCCGGGCGGGAAGTGCGCGATGTTCCAGGCGGCGCCGTCAGAACGGTTGCCCGCCAGCTCGGGTTCCGCAAAGGAACACCTCGAGCCCGAGTTCCGCGGCGAGCGCGGCCTTCGTGTAGAGGGCCAGATCGGCCTCCCCGGCCGAGCGCGCATAGGCGACCTGGATGTGATTGGCCTTGTGCCGGGCCATCATCTGGTCTCTCGACACGCCGTAGGTGACGGCGTGCATGATCGGCCATTGCGGCGTCGTCGCCTGCCACCGGCGCTCGGTTTCGGCGGCCGGAAGCGCGACGACCTTTGCCCGGCCGAGGTCCATCTTGAGCCGGCCATCCTCGACGAACACGCGGCTCCAGACGATCTCGCCCGGCTTGGCGATGCCGCGCATGGTGCCCCCGCCCAGGCGGAAATACATGGGGGGCTGGCGGTGCGCCTCGGTGCCCCGATACCCCCCGATGTGGTGGGCTGGCGGTGCGCTGCCGGAGATGAGAAACACCCAGACGTAGTCGGCGGTCGTCCCACTGCGGTCGATGTCGCCCCAGCGCAGGTCGTGGAGCGTATTTTCCACGGGCTGGCCGAGCAGCCGGTGCACCCGGTGGGTCAGCAGGCCATCCAGCCCGGCGCACTCGTCGACCTCGTTGAAGTGG
This sequence comes from uncultured Verrucomicrobiae bacterium, assembly GCA_963747795.1. Taxonomy (GTDB): domain Bacteria; phylum Verrucomicrobiota; class Verrucomicrobiia; order Opitutales; family Opitutaceae; genus Palsa-1447. Next base: position 451,476 of record CAVVGS010000006.1, on the reverse strand, counting down.
GGAAGGGGTTCGCGCGGACAGATGAGGCGGCCGGCGGAGTTTCTGACCGGGGGGCGGTCGGAATTGTTCAGCATGCCTTCGGCGAGATCGGAGGCGGGAAGCAGATCCTTCAGCCCTTGCTGGTATTGAATGCCGATCGCATCGCAGCCGAATTCGTCGGCGATGCGCAGGGCGGCAACATAAGTGCGGCACTGCCAGAGCACCTGGTCCTCGGTGAGGTCGGTCTGCGGATTGGGGCCAAAGTCGAATTTCATGCCCTTGGCCTTGAGCCAACGATAGACGGCCCGGGCTTCGGACACGCGGACCTGGGTGGTTCCGTAATAGAGGGACGATTGCGAGAGCCGTTCCTTGTAGACCCCCGTCGAGAACAGCAGCTCGTCGGGGATGATCGCGTTGTACATGCCCATGCAGCCCTCGTCAAAGACGCCCATGATCGCCTTGCGCTTGCGCAGCACCGCGGCGAGCTTTCGCGCCGAATCCACCGCGCGGCGCGGGACCGCGCAGCGCGCCAGCGGCTTGACGTGGGCCGTCGGATGGCGGAAGCGGCCCGTCTTCAGCCATGTTGCCAGGCCGCCGCAAAACAGCGGATCGGTGAAGTCTTCGCTCCAGAGAGTGGAGTACGGGACGCCCGCCTTGGTCAGCGAGCCGTTGAGGTTCAGCATGCCGACGAGGCCGGGCCAGGTTCCGGACCAGTTTGCCACGGTGAGGATGGGGCCCTTATGGGAGATCAGCCCGTGCAGGATGTGGTGCGAGTACTGCCACACGCTCTCGGCGACGATCAGCGGGGCTTTGGGGTCGAGCCGCGCGAACACCTCCATACCCTCCTTCTGCGAGCCGATGAAGCCATGTTTCTCCCTCGCCTTGTAGGGATGCGCCCGGACGAGCTTCCATCCCTGGGCCGCGACGGCCGCGGCCAGCTGGCGCTCCATCGAGGCCTGAGCCGGCCAGCATTTCTGATTGGCCGCGGCGCGCAGATCGCCGCTGGCAACGAGCAGGACTTGGCGGGGGTGTCGTGTTCTCTTCATGGATAAAAGGGAAGGCGGGGTGTGACCTTCGGGGGATGATAGGGTCCCCCCGTGCACCGTGTCCGTGCTTTAAGAATGGACATAACTTACGCGGACATGGATAAAACTGACACCATGGCGCAAGAGCCCAGCACGGAGCAACGCATCCTTTTGTCCGACAAGGCCAGCGGCAGCTATTTCTTCCTCGAGTTGACGGAGCGGAGCACGGGGCCGCTCGCGGTTGCGTTTGGCGGCCGCGAGCTGTGCGCCTCCAACTACATGGTCCAGCGAAGCACCTATCCCTTTCCGACCCTGGAATACGTGGTGGAAGGCCGGGGGGAATTGCGCCTGGGGCACGGCCCAAAGGCGGCGCTGGAGGCGGGGAGCTTCTTTGCCTACGGCCCGGGCATGCCGGTCAGCATCCGCACGACGACGCGCGCCATGGTGAAGTATTTTGTGAGTCTCACGGGCGCCGGGGCCCGCAGGGCCCTCGAGGCGCCGGTCAGCCTCCTCGGTTCCCACCTGCCCCTGAAGGGGCATGCCGATTTCCGGGAGATTCTGGACTTGATGATCCGGGAGGGCCGGGAACACCCGCGAAACGTGGGCCGGATATGCCTGAACCTGTTCAGGCGCCTCCAGCTCAAGCTGGAGCAGGCGAAAGGGAACCGGGGGGACCTGCCGGACCGGGCCAGGGAGCAGTTTCTGCAATGCAAGGCGCTGCTCGATTCCGATCCGGTGCGGTTTCGCTCGCTGGCCGAAGTGGCGGCGGAAACGGGGCTGGCCCGGCCGCGGCTGTTCCGTCTTTTCCGGCGCTACCAGGGCTCGACGCCCTACCAGTACCTCCTCCGGCAAAAGATGAACGTCGCCGCGCACGACCTCATCGGCACGGACCGCCTTGTCAAGGAGGTCGCGGCAATGGCGGGATTCGGCGATCCCCTTCATTTTTCCCGGGTCTTCAGAAGCGTGCACGGCATCTCGCCGGCCCGCCTGCGCGCATCGCTGCGGGAGTAGCCCGCCCGCGCGGTAGGGCTGTCAAAAAGGCCATTTCCGGGCAATGTCTCCCGAATCCCGACCCGACCCCGCCGATGAAGAAACTGACAATCGTCTTGTTTGCAGCGGCGGCGCTTTCGCTGAAAGGCGCCGCCGCGGCCTGAGGCCCTCCTGCCTGGGCCTTCCTGAGACGCTTGTGCCGGTGAGCTGACGTGCGAATCAGGGAAGCGGCTGGCGCGGCTTGTGGACGACATGCGGCCTCTGGAGCAGAAGATCGAGCTTCTGTCCGGTGCGCTCCATCTCGTCGTCCACCCGGCTCAGAAGGGAGAGCTGGGTGTAGATCTGGTTCTTGAAATCAGCCGCCGACTGCGAGCTCCCCGACTTTGCCTTGGCGTTCATGAGGATGAACTCCTCGAGCTTTGCGCCCTCCGCGTCCAGCCTGGCCAGCCTTGATTCAAACCCAAGCCGCAGCACCTCGCGCACGGTGTGGCCCGCTATCGCCGCCCTGACCTTGGCCTCGACGGGGTCTGCGCCCTTCGCGTTGGGGTCGGCGACGATCTTGAATTCGATCTCCTGCAGCGCCACGTCGAAGTCCTGCCATTGAGCGGTTGTCAAATCGTCCTGGACCTTCTCCCTCCAATGTTCCAGGGCCGATGCCGATTCGCTCGGCACAATCCGGTCGAGCGGCGGGGTCTGGGAGCAGCCGGCGAGCGCAAGGCCGATCAGGGCGAGGATCGATTGGCGGAGGGGTTTCATTGCAATTTTTTTCGGACTGACCGCTTCAGGGCTCGATCGCGAACACGCGATAGCTGTGGGGCGCGAGGCGGACATCAAATGAGACGCGGGCCTCTTCGGGGGCCTGCCAGCGCCTCCTGGGCGCCGGAGGGGGCTGGCCGGCGATGACCTGCCCCGATACGATGTCGCGCAGGTTCGCCGATTTCCCGAGCACGCGGACCTTCACGTCGGCTCCGGAGGGCAGGAAGGATTCCACAATGAACGTGCGGTTGTCGTAGGCAAAGAGGGCGACCTGGCTCGGACCGTCGAGGCGGACGGGGAATCCCTCCATCAGCGTGTTCTTGACGACGCTCACCACGGCCGGCGGCAGGCGGTAGAGATTGTGGAAATTGTCGGGTATTGTCCAAACGTAGAAGCGGCCGCCTGCGCCGTACCGGTCGACCAGCAGCAGCGGATAGCCCACGCCGTCGGACATCGCGCTGACAAGCGCCCAGGCGTCATTCGTCAGGAACCCGACCTGCTGAAACAGGATCGGCGGGGCGCCAGTGACCTCGTTGGAGAGCACCGAGCGGTCGCCCGCGCCGGATCCGGTCGAATAGCCGTCGGCCAGGATCCGCCTGGGCCCAGGCTCCAGTTCGACGATGTCCTCGATACCGCGGCCCCTCAGGGCCTGGTACAGGCTGGCGGTGACGACGACGGTCTTGCCGCCGAGCAGCTGGCGCTTGATGCGCTCGACGATCTGCGGATCGACCTTGGCGTCTTCCGTCAGCAGGACCACCTGCGCGTCCTCCGGAAAGGTCGGATACAGCTCGATCGGAATGCCGAGCATGCCGAGATAGTTGTGCAGAAAATCATCCCCCAGGCCGTGCGGCGGCCTGTAGCTCTTGACGCCTATGGGCTCGCCCAGTCGGCCCAGGACGGCATCCGCCTGGTCGAGCGCGTATCCCGCGGCGCGGGCCATGGTGACGGGCCCGGCCGCCGGAGGGGAGCCCGCCGGATGAAACTGGAGCATCCGGTCGTAGTTGAAGCTCGTGTCCAGCGACTGCCACGCCTGCCGCTCGCCGGGGCGGACCGGCTCCAGCAGATTGCTCCACGAGAAAAGCGTCATCTCCCGGGCCTTGGCAAAGACCGTGTCCCAGAACTGCTCGGCGTAGCGGTCCAGGTAATGCAGGTTGAAGGTATCGACCCAGCCTCCGCCGTTTCGCCCCGGGGCGATGTGCTCGAAATAGCGCATGATCTGGAAGCTCTCGTATTGCTGGAGAAACTGGTCGGTCGAATTGGGGTCGCGCGTCTCGGTCCCGGTGTAGATCCCGTCGAAGATTTTCGGCCCCTGGTCGAGGTCGAATCCGAGGCCCTGGAAGTGTTCATACCAGTTTGGATACTTGATCGTGACGCGCACGCGGGGGTTGACCGCCTTCATGGCGCCCACGACGAGCTGCCTCCCGGCGTCGTCCATGAGATCAAGCCTGAACTGGGTCCAGCTGCGGCCGCCCTTCGCCGCTATGTCGGATTCGTGCTTGGTGGTGACAAAAAAGAAGTCGTCGAGGATGACCTCGTCGAAATGCCGGGCGACGAGCTCCGAAGCGCCCTTCATGAAGGCCCGGTCCGAGGGATCCGTGTAGCAGAACGAGCGGAACTGGCCGCTTTCGGCCCCGTCGGAGAAGGTGATGCCGCCGGCGACTCGCACGCCGCGCTCGGTGAAGAATGCCTTCATCCGTTCGAGGAGCGCGTCATCCGCCAGCACGCGGTCGCGCTCGGCCTCAATATAGACCTTGTCGACCTTCACCTGGCTGCTGATCTGCGCCCACTCCGCGGCTAGGACGGCGGGATCCGCCAAGTGGCGCACTGCGCCGACCGGCATGTAAACGGCCACCGAAAAGTTCCGGTGCCGGCCTTCTGCCGGAGAATTTGATGCCGGCGCGGGCTGCGCGGGGGCCGATGCGGCGGCGCAAAGCGCCAGGGTTGCGACGAAACGAGGCGGGATGACGTTCATGACGCGAGGGGGCCTGCCAGTATTGGCCTGCAGCCCCGCGGGTCAAGATGCCGCTACCCGGTATGCTGTTTGGATTCGGACGAGACGACCTTGAAGCGGCTGTTGTTCGCCTCTTCCACGCCTCCGTGGCCCGGAGGGAACTTATGGCAGAACCATAAGTTCCCCCGGCCTGTATGGCGTGGGTTCCGGGTCTTGGCGAACTCCAGCCGCGAAACAGGTCGTCTCGTCCGAATCCGGACAGCATACTTCCCGGTTTAGACTTTGGGCTTCTCCCAGATGCGACGCACTTCCTCGTATTCCGGCTTTTCCTTCAGGACGCCCCCGTCCTTCGCCAGGCCGACCTTGTAGGTCAGGGAACCCCCTGGGGTCTCGCGGCGCTCGAAGCGACGGCGAAGCTTGAGCCGGTCCCAGAAATGGTAGCGAACGCCAAAAGTCGTTCCGTTCTGCAGGATCCATGCGGCCATCGATGACCAGTCCGCCTCGGTTGCGAGCACCGACAGGCAGACCGCGGGCCGCCCCTTCTTTCCAGTCAAGGGGGTCAGCCATGAGTCGAGGGCGCCCCGCTCCAGCAGCTGGGAAGCCATCCAGGCGACGTGCTCGGCAGTGTCGTCGTCGATGTTGCAGGCGATCTCAACCACCCGGTCGCTGTCGAATCCATCCGGCGAAGCTGTCGGAAGATCCTCGTCGAAGAGGACAATCCGGAAGATGTTTGGAAATGCCCCGAAATCCATCGTGCCCGCCCCGGCGCCGTGCCCCGTCAGCCTCCCCGGAGGCGCCTCGGTGACAAAGCGCGGCTCAAGCGCCTTCAAGATTGCGATTCCCGTGGGCGTCGAGAGCTCGATGTCGGATCGGACGATCGCTGCCGGAACGGGGGCTACCCGCAGGCCGGCGAGGAGCTTCAGCGATGCCGGCGGCGGAACCGGGTGTGTGCCGTGGGCCATCCTCACAAAACCGCGCCCCGGCCTTATCGGCGAGGCGTAGATTGCGCAGGCCCCGAGCTTGTGCACACAGTACGACGCCATGACGACGTCCATGATCGAGTCGATCGCGCCCACCTCGTGGAAAGCGACGTCCTCGACCGCAAAGCCGTGGGCGGACGCCTCGGCCTCCGCCAGCAGCCGGAAGATCTTCCGGGCGAGCTCCCTGACGGGCTCGTCGAGCCCGGACTTGGCCAGCCTTTGGTCGATGTCGGCGTAGTGGGCGTGACCGCTGTCGTGCGACGCCGAATGAAGCTCGAGATGGGTTTCCATGCCGCCGTCGTGCGTGGCATGATGGTGATGATGGTGGTGGCCATGACCGTGATCGTGGTCATGGATATGCCCTTGATCTTGATGATCGTGCGGCTCATGGCCGCCGTGCTCGCCGGGATGGTCGTGTTGAAACAGCTCGGATTTTTCGTCCCAGGTGACCCGGACGTGCGCCGCCTCGACCTCGGCCCGGCGCACGCGGCTGACCTCGATTTCAACGCCTTTCAGGCCCACCAAGGCCGGCAGGGCGCCCAGCTCCTCCGCCTTGACAATGCCGGCATCGACGAAGCTGGCGACAAACATGTCCCCGGCGACGCCGGCGACGCTTTCAAGGTAGATTGCTTTGCTCATGACGGATGTGTTGCGCATCGCTGACCGCGCGCACGACCTGGCAGGCTGCGAAGGCCGCGGAAAATCCGTTGTCTATGTTCGTGACGGTCACGCCCGGCGCGCACGAGTTGAGCATGGCCAAAAGGGGTGTAACACCGCCGAAACTGACTCCATACCCCACGCTGGTGGGCACCGCGAACACGGGGCGGCCGATCAGGCCGGCGACGACACTTGGCAGGGCGCCTTCCATTCCTGCGATGACAACGATCGAGGTGGCGGCCTGGAGCGTTTCGACGGCGCCAAGTAGCCGGTGAAGCCCCGATACGCCTACGTCGCAGACGCGCACGAACGGGGTGTCCATGGCTATGCACACCTCGCAGGCCTCCTCGGCGACCGGCAGGTCGCTTGTTCCGGCGGCGACAACTGCGACGTGGGCCACGGACCGGCTTCCCTGTTTCGGGGTCGGCGGGTTTGCAATGAAGGTGCGTGCAACCGGATTTGCCCTTCCGGAAGTGAACCGCGTCTGCAGGGCGGCGATCTTTTCCGGTTGGAGGCGGGTGATCAGGACCGGCCCGCCGGATGCGCTCAGTTCAGCGACGATGGCGAGGATCTGCTCCGCGGACTTGGATTCGCCATAGACGACCTCGTTAAGCCCGTGGCGCACCCTGCGATGATGGTCGGGCTGGGCGAACCCAAGGTCGGTCTGGCGAAACGGGCCGGCCCTCAGCTGGCAAAGGGCATCCTCGGGGGTAACCCTGCCGGCTCCGACTGCCGCCAGCAGGTCAAGCATCTCATTGTCGCGCATAAATGTTCTCAGCGAAGGGTCGCCCCTCCGGTCTTATAGCCGGCGAGGTCCAATAGCACCCGCTGATAACCGTTGGTCAGTCCCGTGGCGAGCAGCGCGTCGCGGACGGACAACACCTTGTCCATCTCGTCGGGCGCCACCTCGACCCGAAGGTAACGCCGCTCCCCCTCCTCGTGGAGCCGCACGCGGACGACGTTGACGCCGCGGTCGCGCAGGATCGTCTCCATCGCCTCGACATGCCGGAGCTTTTCCGGCGTCACCGCGACGCCCGTCATGAGCCTGGAGCTCAGGCAAGGGCTGGACGGCTTGTCGGCGAGCGGAAGCTTGAACTCGCGCATGAGGATGCGGATTTCGTCCTTGCTCAGTTCCGCGTCGGCAAGCGGCGCGATGACGCCGTTTTCCTCCGCAGCCTTGTGGCCTGGACGGTAATCGGTCCGATCGGAGGCGTTGTAGCCGTATGCCACAAACTCATATGCGCCGTGATCCTTCAAGGACCGGGTCAACCTGAAAAGCTCGGTCTTGCAGTGGTAGCACCGCAAGCCGTCGTTTCGAAGATAGTCGGGATTGGAGAGTTCGCCGCTGGCCTCCCACCGCAGCTCAACCCCGATCGATTGCGCAAATTGTTCCGCATCACGTTTTTCAGCCTGAGGCAGGCTGTCGCTGACGGCCGTGACCGCCAACAGCCGCCCGCCCGAGGCAAGGCGCTCCTGCTCGGCGCTCCACAGAAGGAACGCACTGTCGACGCCCCCGGAAAAAGCCACGATGAGTCCGCGCTGGAGCCTCGGGCGCAGGGCTTCGCGCAACGCGGAGTATTTGGCCATCACGGCTTCTGGGGGTCTCCCATCCATATCAATAGAGTCCAGGATGCTAGATCGTTGTTTCACGGAAGTCAAAGTGCGGGTTGACGGGTAATTAGACGGATTTGGAGGCGGTTGGGCTGCGCGAAAATTGCGATTATTGCCTCACGGCCGGTCTTCAGACCCCATTCTTGTGGGCATCCACGACAATCCCTGGGTTTGCCCGCCCGGGGTTGAATCCGGGCCAAATCCGGTTCAGACCCTTCGGGTTGAAACCTCTAGCCATGCCACGTCCGTTTCTGGTCCGCATTCTCCTGGCTGCAACTGCCTTGCTGGGTCCCACAATGGCAGCCGCCTCCCTGCATGGAGCCGGCATCGCGTCCATGGTTCCGTGGGTGCCGGACCTCGGAGACGGCACCTACCGGAATCCCGTGCTGTTCGCCGATTATTCCGATCCCGATGCCATCAGGGTGGGGGATGACTTTTACCTCGTTTCGTCGAGTTTTCTCGCCACTCCGGGCCTGCCGATCCTGCATTCGAATGACCTCGTCAACTGGACCCTGGTCAACCACGCCTTGGCCTTTCAGGTGCCGGAGGAGCATTTTTCGGCGCCGCGTCACGGCGAGGGCGTCTGGGCGCCCGCCATCCGCTTTCACGCCGGCCGCTTTTGGATCACATATCCGGATCCGGATTTTGGCATCTATCTGATCACCGCGCCCAATCCTGCCGGCGCCTGGACTCCCCCCGTCCTAATCAAGCCCGGCAGGGGGTTGATCGATCCATGCCCGTTCTGGGACGACGATGGCGAGCTTTACCTCATCCACGCCTGGGCCAGGAGCCGTGCCGGTGTTTCGAATTTTCTGACACTGAACCGGCTGAGTCCGGACGGGACTCGTGCGCTCGATGCCGGCGAGGTCATCATCGACGGAAACAAGATCCCGGGATGGACGACCCTCGAGGGCCCGAAACTCTACAAGCGCAATGGCTATTATTACGTGTTCGCGCCCTCGGGTGGGATTGGCGCCGGCTACCAGGCCGTCTTCCGATCGAAAAGCCTGCATGGCCCGTACGAGCACCGAATCGTGCTGGACCAGGGGCGTACAAGGGTCAACGGACCGCACCAGGGAGCATGGGTCGATACGCAGGCGGGCGAGGACTGGTTCCTCCATTTCCAGGACCGGGGCGCTTACGGGCGCGTCGTTCACCTCGAACCTATGGAATGGCGCGACGACTGGCCGGTCATCGGAGAGGACCGGGGCGGCACGGGGAAGGGCGAGCCGGTGCTGGTGCACCGAAAGCCCGATGTCGGGCGCATGTGGCCCGTGGCCGTGCCGCAGACTAGTGACGAATTCGACGGCACAATGCTTGGCCTGCAGTGGCAGTGGAACGCAAACCCTCGAGCGCGCTGGGCCTCGCTGCAGATGCATCCGGGTTTTCTCCACCTGGACTGCATGCCCGTCCCAATGACCCGCAACAACGGCGGACCGACCGGCAACACGCTTTACGACACGCCGAATCTTCTCCTGCAAAAATTCCCCGCCCCCGCGTTCACGGCCACAACTTCCCTCCAATTCTCGCCATTGGCCGCCGGTGAACGCGCAGGTGTCGTTGTTTTCGGCTTCGATTACGCATGGATCGGCCTGCGACGCACCGCATCAGGGTTCCGTCTCGCCTACGACGTCAACCGGGGCGCCAATAAGCCGGGCGCCCAGGAGAGCGAAAGCTGGGGCATGGACCAAGCGAACGCCCCCATTTACCTGCGGGTCGCCGTCCGTGATAACGGGATTTGCCAATTCTCGTACAGTCCCGACAACCGGACCTTCACTCCCGTCGGCGAGCCCTTCCAGGCGTCGGGCGATCGCTACATAGGGGCCAAGGTCGGCCTGTTTGCGAGCGCAGGGCCGTTCGCCTCGGCGTGGGGCCATGCCGATTTCGACTGGTTCCGGGTGGCTCCGGTTGCGCCGTGAGTATCCTTTTCCCGTCCTCCGTTTCATCGAAAACATCATGAACTCCCCACTTGTGAAACCCCTGGCCCTCGCCCTGGGAGTCGCCTGGGCCTCCCCATTGCGCGCCGACAGTCCACCCGCCTACCATGCGTGGGCGGCAAGCCCACCCATGGGCTGGAACAGCTGGGATGGTTTTGCCACCACGGTGACGGAGGCGCAGACCCTCGCGCAGGCCGAGGTGATGAAGGCCCGGCTTTTGAAACATGGCTGGAACCTGATCACCGTGGATATCCAGTGGTACGAACCCAACGCAACCGGTTTTGATTACCGAAAGGGCGCAAGGCTCGAGATGGACCGGTGGGGCCGTTTGATTCCGGCGCCGAACAGATTTCCGTCGGCCGCCGACGCGGACGGCTTCAAGGCGCTCGCCGACACGGTGCACGGCATGGGCCTCAGGTTCGGTGTCCACCTGATGCGCGGCGTCCCGCGCCAGGCAGTCGCCTCCCGCACACCGGTCATGGGCACGCCGTACAATGCCGCCGACATCGCCGATCCGACGAGCCTCTGCCCCTGGAATGACGACATGTTCGGCGTCGACATGTCAAAACCCGGGGCGCAGGAATATTACAATTCCGTATTCGAGATGTTTGCGTCGTGGGGCCTCGATTTTGTGAAGGTCGACGACCTTTCGTACCCCTACCATCGGACCGAGATCGAGGGCATCCGCCGTGCGATCGACCATTGCGGGCGCGCGATTGTGCTGAGCACCTCGCCCGGCCCGACCCCCGTCGCCGATGGGGCGCACATCAGCTCGCACGCCAACATGTGGCGCATCAGCGGAGACTTCTGGGACCATTGGCCGCAGCTCCTTTCCCAATTCGACCGCCTGAACGCATGGACGCCCTTCCGCGGGCCCGGCCACTTTCCCGATGCCGACATGCTTCCCCTCGGCACGATCTCGATGGGCAAGCGCCAGACCCACTTCACGGCCGCCGAGCAGGTCACCCTGGTGTCGCTCTGGAGCATCGCCCGCTCTCCGCTGATCCTGGGCGCCGACCTGACGAAATTGGACGAGGCGACCCTCGCCCTGATCACCAATGACGAAATCCTGGCCGTCGGCCAGGCCAGCACCGACAATCGGGAGTTGTTTCACAGAGACGGATTCTACGGCTGGGTGGCAGGCGTTCCGGGCTCGCGCGACAAGTACCTTGCCCTGTTCAACACCCGCGACGCCGCCGCGGCGCCCGTGCCCGTCAATCTGTCGGAACTGGGGTTCGCGGGCGCCTGCCAGGTTCGCGACCTCTGGCGGAAAACGGACCTTGGACGGATGGAAGGCCGGTTTGCCCCGGCGATCGATCCGCACGGAGCGGGGCTCTATCGGGTTTCGCCCGCCGACTAGCCCGCATGCATCACAAATTCAGGCGAATATCGCTCAAACTCGCCTGCGAACAAGGCCTCAGCCTCCCTGCGATGTGCTTCTAGCCCGAAAATTTCACGAAATTCGTCCAAATCTCATCCAAACCGCTCTCGAAAAAGGGCCTTAAACTCCCTGCGATGTGCTTACAAGCACACCTCGGTCGTCTTCGGCCCTTTTCCCGCGGCGGTTTGGCGATCTTTGGCCGTTTTCATGAAATCTTCGGGCTAGCACACCTCGGTCGCCTTCGGCCTTCTTCGCCCGGCGCCTTTGGCGACCTTCGCCTGTTTTGTGATGCATGCGGACTAAGAACGCCGCCGGGCTCGGCCCCGGGCCTTCAACGCGACCGGGCTGACTCAAAGGCCACGCGCAGACCATTCGGAAACTTGGTCACGAGCGCGGTCAAAATCCGGTATTTCCAGCTTGGAACCACGTACAGCCGGCCGCTGCGCAATCCCCTGAGGGAGGCGGCAACCACGGTTTCGGCGCTGATCCAGAAGAATCGGGGGGCCCTTTTCTCGCGGCGCACGCCCATCACCTCATGAAATTCCGTGTACGTGAAGCCGGGGCAGAGCGCCTGGACGACGACCTGCGACTTGATGCTGCGAAGGTCCAGGTGCAGGCCTTCGGTGAAGGCCGTCATCCATGATTTTGTCGCCCCGTAGCTGCCGGAGCCGATCCCCCGGACAAACGCAGCAACGGAGGCGACATTGACGATCGCCCCGCGGTTCCTCGGCACAAAGTTTTGCAGGGCGGCATGGCACAGCCTCAAGGTCGCAAGGATATGCAGCCGGTGCATTTGCTCGTGGGCCGCCAGCTCGCCCTTCCAGAACAACCCATCGAGTCCGAAACCGGCGTTATTGACCAGGAGTTGCAGGTTGGGTTCGCTTGCGAGGCGCCCGGCTAGGCGGGCGACATCGCATTCCTCCCCCAGGTCGGCCACCATGATCTCGGCGCGCGCGCCGTGGGCGGATGCGACCTCGGATGCGACGGTCTCAAGCCTCTCCTTCCGCCGTGCTACCAGGAGAAGATCGTGCGTCGGGGCGAGCCTCCGGGCAAAGGCTTCTCCGATTCCGCTGGATGCGCCGGTGATCACGGCCAGCGGAGGTGGGCCTGCGGTCGGGGCCGGAGGGATGGGTGGCATGATGGGCGAGACACTATTGCCCGGGCATCCGGGATCAAGCTGCCCTGAAAGGGCGCAAAGGGGCTGTTGCGAATGCGGGCGGCGGGGGATTAATTTCCACCCAATCATGCGCCGCGTGCCTTCCGTTTGCGCGTTTTCCTCCCTTCGGCGGTTCGTTCCGCCGGGGGTGGCGGCGATCGCCTGCCTGACCCTCGCGCGGGCCGATTCCCGGCTTCCGACGACCGGTCCGGTCGTGCAGCTGCCGGCATTCACGGTTGTGGAGACGCGGATACTTCCTCCTCCGGAATCATGGCGTTACGCGCAGGCGCCCGGGTTTGAAATCCTTTCCAACGCCCCGGATAGCACGACCGAGAGACTGGTCCACAGTTTCCTTCTCTTTCACCAGGCCGTGGAGGCGGTCTGGCCGACGGCGCGCATGAATGCGGAGGTAACGGCCTCCCTGATCCTTTGCCGTTCGGCGAATCGCTTTGCCGAATTCGTGCCGGCGAACATGATCCACGAGGCCGAACACACGCTCAGCCTGTGCCTCCAGGACCGCGAGGACGCGGCGATTGTCGTCAATCTGGAGGATCCGGACTCCGTGGATTTGAGCGGCATGTCGGGGTTCTCCAAGAGACTCCTTCATGACGAATACGTCCATTTCCTGGTCGGGCGAATCGGCCCGCGGACGCCGCCCTGGCTTGAGAGCTCCCTCGTGACGCTGTTCGGCGCAATGCTCTATGATGATAGCCAATTTGGCCTGCCTGCAATCGAGGACCCCGACCTTGCCGCCCGGAAGGCCTTTGCCGCAGCCAAGCCTGCACAAAAGCCAACAGACGCTTTTTCGGTCACACCGCTCGCAAATGACCCGGCATTCAATGCGGCGGTCAAGGCCGGGTCCTTCATGCCGTTCGAACAGCTGTTTGCCGCGGATTCGGAAGGACTGGAAGCCGCCGACTCTCCCAGGGCGAGGGAGTGCTACGAGTTTGTGCACCTCTGCCTCTTCGGATCGCAAATGGAGTTCCGCACCGCGTTCCTCAACTTTGCCTATCTGGCCGCCCGCGAGCCGGTGACCGAGGCCCTTTTCAGGCAATGCTTCAAGAAAGGCTACGAGGAAATGCTGACAGCCCTTTGGGGTTATACGGATTATGCGGAGATCCGGGGATTCAAGCTCCAGGACGACGCGGGGCATCCCATGCCGGCGATTCCCGCGCTCGCGCTCAGGCAGGCGGCTGACGCCGAGTCGGCCCGGGTGAGGGGGGAGGCCCAGCGCATGGCCGGCCGCACTGATGAAGCGCGCCGCAGCCTCATCGCCCCCTTTGTCCGGGGTTCGCGCGATCCCCAGCTTCTGGCTGCGCTCGGCCTGGCCGAACATGCCGCGGGCCGCGACGAGCGCGCGGGAAAGTTTCTCGAAGCGGCAATCGCCGCCCGGACGAGCCGCGCCCGGGCGTACGTCGAGTTCGCCCGCCTCCGGTACCTCGAGGCCTTGTCAAAGCCCGCGGCGGCCGGTGGCAGGCTGGGTGCCGGCCAGATCGCCTCCGTCCTGCAGCCGCTTTTCATGGCGCGTTCGCTGCAGCCGCATCTGCCCGATCTCTATGAATTGATCGCGCAGACCTGGAGCCATGCGTCGGTCGAACCCACGGCTGGCAATCTCGGCGCGGTCGACGAAGGGGTGCTGCTATTCCCCTACGACACGGATCTTGTCTACACCGATGCGCAGCTGCAGGCGCAAGCGGGCCGCAAGGCGCCCGCAACCGCCCTTAGCGATATTGGACTTCAATTTGCGCCGGATGCTGGAACCCGGGAGCGCTTCAGCAGACTCAAGGATTCCCTTTTGCCTAAAGCACCCAATAGTAATGAGCCCCGATGAATTCCTTTTCCTTGGCCGCCTTTTCCACTGCAGCAGCGCTTCTGGCTGCTGTACCCGGCGGGCGAATCCAAGCCGCGGAGACGCTCAGGGTGAAGGACGTGAGCTACCTCGAGGCCGGGCGGTCCGAGAAGCTGGATCTGTACCTGCCCGAGAGCGCCCCGGATGACCCGCCCTCGCCGGCGGTTGTCTGGATTCACGGTGGCGGCTGGATGGAGGGCACGAAAGGGGAGGAGAGGGCGCAGCAGATCTGCGGCGCCCTGGCCGCCGCCGGATATGTCTGTGCGAGCATCGATTACCGCCTTGGCCCGGGCTCATGGCCGGCGAATCTTTTCGATTGCAAGAATGCCGTCCGGTTTCTGCGGGTTCATGCCGCAGATTACCATGTCGACCCGGATCGGGTCGCCGTCATGGGCGGCTCGGCCGGGGGACACCTCGCGCTGATGGTGGGCTTTACCGCGGGAGAACCGGCGCTGGAGCCCAAGGCGCCTTATCCCGGGGTTTCAGACATGGTCGGCGCGGTGGGAGACTTTTACGGACCCTCTGAATTGCCGTCGCTCCAGGCGGCTGATGCGCAGGGAAGGCTGCTTGGCAAACGCGCTCCCAACGCCGATCCGGCGGCGATGCTGGGAGCGGGTCCCGAAACAGGCTTAAGCGTGTGGCGCACGGCTTCTCCGGTGAACCATGTCAGGGCGGACTCGCCTCCGGTCTTCATAGCCCACGGCACGGCTGATCCCCTCGTGGATTTCTCCCAATCGTCCCAACTCGACAAGGTGCTGACCCAATGCGGGGTTGCACACGAGTTTGTGACCCTCGATCACGTGGGCCACAGTTTCGATCTGACTAGCTGGCAGGGCAAGCCCCTGCCCCGCGACCTTCGGCCCGTCGTTCTCGGGTTTCTCCGCCAGTACCTCGGGGTGCCCGCGCACGGACTGCCGGTTTCCCTTTCACCGCCTTCTCCGCGCGTCCGGATCGATCTCGACGGAAGTTGGCAGTTCTATCCGGCCGACAACGTCCACGGCTCGGAGGTGGGTTTTGACGACACCGCCTGGCAGGCCGTCTCCGTGCCCCACACCTGGAACGCGCTCGACGGCGAGGATGGCGGAAACAACTACCGGCGCGGCGCCGCCTGGTACCGCAGGCACCTGAGGCTCGATTCCTCCCTGGCGGGCAAGCGGCTGTACCTTCAGTTCGACGGAGTCAGCCTGATGGCCGACGCGTATGTGAATGGCGTCAAGGTGGGCACGCACAAGGGCGGCTTCGCGCGCTTTCGCTTCGACGCGACCGATGCGTTGAAGGCCGGCCAGGACAACCTGATCTCGGTGCGGGTGGACAACAGCATGCTCGGGATTCCCCCGAATTCCGCCGACTTCACTTTTTTTGGAGGCATCTACCGGTCCGTCAGCCTGCTTGCGACAAACCAAATCCAGGTTTCCGCAACCGACTACGGCTCACCCGGGGTGTTTCTCGATCAGAATGAAATCACGCCCGACCGGGCGGATCTGACAGTGCGCTCGGAGGTGGAGAGCTACGCGGACAAAAGCGAGGGTGTCGAGGTACATGTCCACCTCCTTGATGCGGCAGGCCGCGAGGTCGCTTCGGCGGCAAACAAGGGCAGGTTGAGCGGGGGAGACGCCGTCGAGGAAAGGCAGCAATTGTCTGTTTCACATCCGCACCTTTGGAACGCAAGGGCCGACCCCTACCTTTACACGCTGCGTGTGGATGTGATGGCCGACGGGGCTCTCGTGGATTCGGTCAGCCAATCCGTCGGTCTGCGTTTCTTTCGCGTGGACCCGGACAAGGGCTTCTTCCTGAACGGCCAAAGCCTCGACCTGCACGGCGTAAACAGGCACCAGGATCGCATCGACAAGGGATGGGCGATCTCGATGGCCGATGAAGCGGAGGATTTCGACCTGATTCGCGAGCTCGGTTGCAGCGCGATCAGGGTCTCGCATTACCAGCAGTCCGACACCTGGTACCAGCGGTGCGACAGGACAGGGCTCGTCGTCTGGGCGGAAATCCCGTTTGTGAACGAGGCTCTTCCCTCGCCGGAGTTCCTCGACAGCGCGAAGCAGCAGCTGCGCGAACTCATCCGCCAGAACTACAACCATCCCTCAATATGCTTCTGGAGTGTAGGGAATGAGACGCGGGGCGATGCCGCCGACCAGGTGATTGCGGAACTGGCCAATGTTGCCCGCGCCCAGGACCAGACCCGCCTGTCCACCTACGCCTCCAATGCGAAGGAGGGCGATCCGAAGAACTGGCACACGGACGTCGTCGCCTTCAACCACTACGCCGGCTGGTACTCGGAGGAGTTCACCGCACTGCCTGCCTTTCTCGACAATATCCGCAAGCTCCATCCGCACTCCGCATTCGGAGTCAGCGAATACGGCGCGGGGGCCAGTATCTTCGAGCACGAGGAGCCGCCCCGGCGCCCGGACACCAAGGGCCGGTTTCACCCGGAAGAATACCAGTCGAAGCTCCACGAGTATTCATGGCTAGCCCTCCGCGATCGGCCCTACCTGTGGGGAAAGTTCCTCTGGTGCATGTTCGACTTCGCCTCCGATGGCCGCAGCGAGGGCGACCACGCCGGCCGCAACGACAAGGGCCTGGTCACCTACGACCGGCGGATCCGCAAGGACGCATTCTATTGGTACAAGGCCAACTGGAGCAACGAGCCATTCGCCTGGATCACAAGCCGCCGCTTCCTCGAGCGCCACAGGCCCCTGACCGAGATCAAGGTCTACTCCACCGCGCCTGAGATCGAGTTGACTGTCAACGGAGCCTCCCTCGGCTTGAAACGCTCCCCCGACCACCTGTTCCGCTGGCCCGACGTCCTGCTTGTACCGGGCGAGAACCATGTCGCAGCGACGGCCCGTTTTGGCGATCTGGCCTTCACTGACGCCTGCACCTGGGTGTACAGCAAGATGCCCGAAAAGGCCGGTCCCCCCGGAAAGGCCGCCCCGCCGGAGAAAAAATCGTGATTGATTCGGCCTTTCTCCCGGTAAGAAGCTCCTTCTTCAGGCCGGACGCTCAGCTCAGTTGGTTAGGGCACGTGTATCATACGACTGGGCCACGGGATTCAGGCAGCTTCCGCCAAGCCTCATCAAGACAGAAAATGAGTGCACTCACATTTGTTCGGCACGAACGGAAGTGACATCAATGTCCATTTTGCGCCATGATCTCTGGCGCCGCCTGGCTCTCCTGCCCCGCTGTCTAGGTATCTCCAACCTCGCCCCAAGGTTTTATCATGTCAACCCGTCGTATCCGCCTCGGACTATTCCTCAGCTTGTCGCTCGCATCGCGGCTGCCCGGCGCCGAGGCAGATCCCGAGCCCGGCTTGCTCTTTTATGTGTCGGGCGAGCATGGCACTACCGCGGACTTTTCCGCGGGCGCCACGCCCAAGCCCAATTTCGAATCGGGGATCACGTCGATTCCTGACGGGGCAAAAGGCGCCGCCCTGCGCTGCTCCGACCTCGAGCGGCTGTCATGGTGGGCGCCGGGAAACATCTACGCCCAGCGGGGCACGCTCTCGTTTTTCTGGCGGCCGCACACCCCGGTGGGGCCGACCGAGTTTCCGGTCTTCCGGGTTGGATATGCCGACCATTCGAGCTGGGACATGGTCTTTCTGCGTATCGACTACAATGGGCATGGATTCGATGCCTTCGTGACCGACGCCAGCCTGGCGCGGACGCGGGTTTCGGTGACCCTGGATCCGTTTCCACCGCCGGACCAATGGATTCATCTGGCGTTGGCCTGGGACGAAACTTGGGGCATTCGTTTTTACGTCGACGGCAAGCTCGCCGCCTCGAAGGAGACGACCGCCATTTACAACGCCGGCCTGGACCAATTCGGTCCGCACATGCGCATCATCAGCCCGTGGAATGTGCAGAGCGATTATAACTTCGTCCGCGGCGGCGACATCGACGAACTGCGCATTTACGATCGCATGCTGGCCGACGACAATGTCACCGCACTCGCCCGCGGCGAGGCGCTGGCGGCGATCCCGCCCGCTCCTGCCCGCGATCTGGCCGACCCGCGCTGGCGCGATGAATGGGCCTTCCGGTACGGTTGGAACCGCCCGGCGGATCCGCCGCCCTACCTCGAAGGAGCGGCGATCAGCATCCGCAAGGTCGAGATTCACGATGCCTATGACTTCAAGCGTTGGTACTGGAAGGCGACGGACGGCATCCGCGAAACCACCTGGCCGGGCGTCTACAATCGCTCCCGCCTGCCGGGCCGAAACGATTATGTCCAATTGCCTGACTGGGACTGCTATTCGCTCTCTGGCAAGTCCATCACGTTCACCATGCCGGACGAGCCTTGGAACCACCTGGAGATTTCTGGGGCAGCTTGGGGCACTATGACGCTCGTGCCGAATTCGCCGGCGGCCAGCCGGATCCTGTTTGAGCGTCCCCAGGGGCAGGAACACACGGTGCACACGATGGCAACGCCGATTGTCGGCGAGAGGATCCGCTTCGACAATCTCATGCAGGAGGAGCCGATCGGGGAACTGTCCGCCTATGACGTCGGACCCGGCCGGGAACCTGCGGGCAGTTCCAAACTGGCCTATCGGCTGGCGGCGATCGCACCGAGCAATCCCAGCTTGAAGGAATTGGTTACGTTCATCGCGGGCCGCGAGGCCCCGGATGAGCGCGACACTCTGGTCGCTGTGCCCGCGGACTCCGCACCGGGGGACGCGGCGCCACGGGCGGCTGCCGGGTCGCTGCCCCTGGTGCACATCCTGATCCCCAATGACGCCGGCGCTCCGGCTTACCGGCTGGACGCGGTGGACGGCGGACTGGACGGCATCGCCGTCGATCTGCCGGCGCTCAAGGTGAGACCGACCTTCGGCGGCCTGTTCGCGTTGAACGTCCAGGTCAAAGACCCTCTCTGGCCGCCCCGAGACATGCTGGATTTCACCTTTAGCGTGAAACCCGGCGAGGCCAAGACGCTTTGGCTCGACCTTCGGGACCGCCTCCTGCCCCCGGGAAAGAGCCTGTACCTCACGATCGCCGGCTCCGGAGGGGATTTCGGAGCGGCTTCGCTGACCGGCGCCCAAATCCGCCTGATCTTCAAGCCTAAGGAAGCGGCGAAAGCGGAGGATGTGCTCGATCGGTTCACGCAGGCGCGGGACGCGTTCGCCATGTTGGTCGAGGAGCATCCGAACAGTGACAAGTACAATCTGTGGAATCGCTTTGCTGGAGACATCAAGGACTTGATGCGGGTGGATCCGAATCATTATCCGGGACGCAATTACTATGCCGTCGCCTTTCCCGGCACGCCCTGGCCTGCCCCCCAGCGTCCCGCGAAGCCGGCGGAAGTTCCGCTGTGGGCCTTCCGCCAGGTCGAAGCGCTTGGCCATGTGAGGTACTTCGTCAACTGGTGGATCGATCACCGGCAGATAGAGAACGGCGAATATGGCGGCGGTCTGTCCGACGACACTGACCTGACCAATATGTGGCCCGGAGTCGCGCTGATGGGCTGCGATCCGGAAAAGATCGGCGCGGCGCTCGAGCGCGAATTGGACGCCTGTTACCGCGAAGGAATGTTCACGAATGGCCTGTGCAGCATCCAGGCCGACGAGCTGCACGGCTATGAGGAGGGCATCAATTGCCTTGGCCAAAACCTGATCGCGAATTACGGCAGCCCAAGGATGCTCGAGCGGGCCATGGAGACGGCGCGCGGCATCGCTTGGCTCACCGCCATCAATCCGGCGGGAAACCGCCTGTTTCAGTCCTGCTATTACAACGGCGTCAAGATGGCCACGGACAGCGTTTGGGGCTACACCAAGTCGAACGAGTACTTGATTCTCCAGCCCAGCCAGCTGCTGGTGGAATACAACGGCAACCCGTCGGCGAAAAAGGTCGATCTCGAGATGGCCGACGGGCTCCTTGCTCATCGGCACCGCGACGCCAGCGGAAAGTTCGTGCTGCCGCCTTCGATCCACTTCGCGGACGACAAGGAAGGCGTCGCCGCCCGCACCACATTCCCTTGGCATGTGTTCTGGGCGGCTTACAAATGGACGGGCGATCGCAAATACCTTGATCCGATCTTCGACGGGGCGCCGACCACGGTGATGGCGGTAAACGCCAATCTGCTTGATATCCTCGATTTGCGTCAGACCGTCGGAGTGCGCATTTTGAAGGCCGACGGAGGCGTGTCCGACCCCGATCGCCTGTCGCGCCTCGTGGCGAACACAAGCAGCCGGCTGGCCCATGGCGACTACGGCAATTGGTACACCCCGGAGCAGTTCGAATGGCAGGTTTCCGGCGACAAGCACTACCTGGAAACCCTTTACGACCAGCAGGTGCGGGAGGAAGCCCTCGGCGAGTACATAAACACGGACGGCAGCCTTTGGATCGATCGCGTGGGCATGCCGATCGCGGAATTGCAGCGGGCTCGCCTCGGGGGCATCGCCCTGACCCGCGGGAATCCCTTTCCCGGGCACGTTGTCAGCTGGAAATTCGCGGCTCCCGCGACCGACCAGAGCCTGGCTATCCTAGTTCCTCGGTCGACGCCGACGTCGTTCAAGGTAGTAGCTTACAATCTAGAGACCTCTCCAGTAAAAGCGCGGATGACCGGCTGGAATATCGATCCCGGCCAATGGGAAGTGACCCAGGGCATCGACACCAAGGGCGCCGACGAGGCGGACCGGGATGTGACCACGCGCGCGGTTCCCTTCGAACGCAGCCGCGCGCTGGATCTCACCTTTGCTCCGCGGGCCACCACCGTCTTCACCTTCACTTTGAAGCAGGCGGGAACTCCCTACTGGAGTCGGCCGGATCTGGGCATCGATCCCGAGGATGTCGTCGTCCATGGCCGCGAGGTTCTTGTTCGCGTCCACAGCGTGGGCGCCGCGCCCACCCCGGAAACCACCGTGGCCTTTCGCGACCGAACGGGACGGATCGTGGCGGTTGACCGGGTGCCGCCGCTGCCGGCGCCGCTCGATCTGATGCCGAAGACGGTTAACGTGCGCCTCTGCCTGCCGGACGGCGCCACGGCCGCGGGTGGCTCGGTCGAAGTCGATCCCGATCACCGCCTGGAGGAGATCACCACGCTCAATAACGTCGTCCATCTCGCCGACTCCGATTTGCCGGATGTGCTCACGACCCTTCCCGGCGGCCGGGTGCAGGTCCAAACGGATTTCGCGGACCGGGCCTTCGAAGGCAAGCCCTGATCTGGGCCGCCGCGCGGGCCGGTTCAAAGCGACTCTTGCTCGGCGTTCACCAGCTGCCGATCCGGAACGCCCGAGGAGTCGCCGACCGCAAAGTCGGCGACTTTGCGCAGGACGAAGAACGGCGCGCCACCGGCGCGCTGCGCCTTCACGTTTTTGAATTCGGCGCCGACGACGTCGTCCAGCACGATGACCGGCCGCGTGTCGCTTTTTTCGAAGCTCAATTTGACATCGCGGAACGCAAGGTCCTTGGCATGGCGGATGTATATTCCCCAGGCAGGAAGGATCCCGAACATGGACGGCTCAGGATAGGCGGTTTCCTGCTCGGGCGGGAGGTAAGGATCGCGGGGATCGGCGAGGCCCGCCGCGCGGAGGAAAAACCGGTTCACGAGGCTGGCGGGCTGCTTGGCCGCGTCGTCGAGCGAGAAGCCGCCGCGGGATTCGAGGCGGATGTCGCTCAGGCGAACGTCCTCGACCGGGTGGCCCGGCACGCCGGCGATGATGATCGGAAAGCGGCCGTCGACTTCCGAGGCGACGATGTGGCTGATGCTCACCCCGCGGATCGTTCCGACCGGACTGCCGGCGGGCCCGCGGGCGCGATTGCCGACGCGCAGGAAGATCGCCGCATTGGAAACATTGCGCATCGCGATGTTGGTGATGGTGACGTTCTCGATTGTGCCGCCGTCGACCGCTTCGAGCGCGATGCCGCGGCTGCGGTCAAAGACGCAATTGGAGATGGTGATGTTCTTGAATCCGCCGGCGGACCCGGTGCCGAACTTGATGCGGCCGGTCGGGCCGTCGCGGTCCGGAGCGACGGCTTGGTCGTGCTTGTAGGTGCCGTCGAAGAAGGTGCCGGTGTCATAACCGCTGACTTCGCAGCCGGTGATCGTGATGTTTTCGCAGGCGCGCGGGGCACCGAGCGCGTCCGGGGACTTGAGGCAGATTCCGTCGTCGTTCATGGCGTTGACCATGCAATCGGAAATCCGGACGTTGCGGCAGCAATCGATGTCGAAGCCATCGCGATTGGTGTCCACTTTGACATTTTCGATGGTGAAGTTGTCGGCGCCGAGAACGTCGACCGCGCTCCAACCGCCCTGGCGCACCCAGAAATCACGCAGCAGGACATTACGGCAGTTGACCAGGCCGATCGACTTGTTGCCGCCCCGGCCCGGGCTGGAAAATCCCACGCTGGCAGGCAGCGGGGCGGCCGGCGGGAGGGGAGGCCCGGAAAAATCGGGGGCGCGGCCGGTGCCGCCGCCGGCACCGTTGGCGCGGGGTAGACCCTTGCCGTAGATGATTCCCGGACCGGTGATGGCGATATCCTCCAGGCTGTCGCCCCAGATCAGGCTGTTGTGAAAGCTGCCGCCGATATCCGTGGTGCCCGAGCGATTCGGCTCGGCCTCGTCGTAATGGCCGAAGCCGGGCGCTTCCTTCGCCGCTTCGATCACCGAGCCCGGGCTCAGGTGCAGCCAGACGTGGCTCTTTAGCTGGATGGAAAAGCTCAGATAGGTGCCTGGCGGAAACTCGACGGTGCCGCCGGCGGCTGCCGCGGCGGCCGCGATTGTCCGATTGATGGCGTCGGTATCCAGCGTTTTGCCATCACCGGTTGCGCCGAACGCGCGGACGTCGTAGAGCCGGCCCGGATTCGGGCTCACCGGTTGCGTTTGCGCGAGGGCGGCGCCTCCGACGGCGAGGATGAGGACACAGGTTGCAAGCAGGCGGGGGTAGATGGCGAGGGAGGGCATGGGAGAGGGGGGTAGGGGCCGAAGTATCAGCGTTCGATTTCTGCGGTCAAACAAAGAGGTCGGCGCCCGTCCCCACCGCTCTCGTAGCGCCTGCATCGGCGCAGCTCTCGGTCGAGTGGCATCGCGGCGGCCGCCATTTGCCGCAACCGCTCGATCTTGGAGCGTTCGTCTGCCAGCCGGATCCTGGCGACGGTTCAGACATCGATTTCCAGGTTAACCGACTTTTGCTTGCCGCTCAGGGTGAACCTACCGTAATACATTCCGCTCGCGGTGTTCCTTAACAGGTTTGGTTCTCTCCTGATGTTCCGCAATAGCTTGCTGGCAGCCATTTTTGTGGCGTGCAGGAAATACCCAGGAAACACGAAAGACTCACATAAGTTATCGGTTCACAATATTCGGACGCTTAGCTCAGTTGGTTAGAGCACGTGTATCACACACACGGGGTCACTGGTTCGAGTCCAGTAGCGTCCACCATTTCGCAATGCGAAATGGTGCCGCGCCGTAGCCCAACGGGCGGAGGCGGGCCGCCGCCCCCCCGTCCATTCTCGGGTCGGGTCTAGTCAAAAGAAGGCTATATTCCGTGACTTTAAAATCGCGTCACGTGCGCCTGAACCCGGTCAACGGGGCTTGGCGTGCATCCCGAATGTAGAGAATGCGAATCGTTTGGTCGCGAACCTGGTATGTGACGTGGTACTTGAACCGCCGCAAATAGCCGCGCCGGATGCCGGGCCCTATCTCGGGGCAGGAAAGGGGATACTCCTTAACCTGGGCTTCCCACGTTTCATACTCATCAAGGAAGGCCGCTCCCAAATTTGCCGCGTCCGCCAGCTTGCGCGCCGCAGCGATCAATTCCTGAGCGGCCAGCCGGTTGAACGAAACCTTCATCGAATGGCCCGCCGAGCCTTGCGCAGTACCGTTGCGGAAGGTATCCCGGCGTCGCCATCGACATCCATTTGGAGCGCCCTAACTGCGCTCACCGTCGCAAGCTCGATGTCCTCCAATCGACGCTGGAGGTCCGCGCGTGGCAGACTGCGGCCGACATGCTTCTTTGGAGTGCGAGTGGTGACAGCAGTGGGCATGGTCGATACCTATTCCATACTTCAGATTCTGCAAGGAAACTAAGCTCCGCCTGGACAGTTACGGCCCTCTTAATCGAGTTAAAGCGCCGGCGTCGGCGCAAGTAACTCGTGGTTTTGCTCGTTGGCGGCAGTCACGACTTCACGGAGCTGGCAACCACGTCTCCGCGCACGAGCTGAACAATGGGCACGCCCTTCAGAAACTCCGGACGCACCTGGATTCGGATCGGCTGGCCCGCCGTGAACCGGTAAATCGCGCGGCCGTCCGCATCGACCTTTGCCGCTTCGGACTCAGCATACTGCGTGAACTGATATATCCCACCGCCGCCGACGAGCGTTGTGCGGAACCGCGCGTACGGTTTCCCCGATTTCTGCGAAATGCCCGTTGTCACTTCCGTGACCTGGGCAGCCTTGGCAAGGAGGGTCATCCCCTCCGTTTCGGTATTCAGTGACATAAGACAATAACTCCCGTGTTGTAACGCCGATGGTATATCCGTCTACGAACCGGCCCGGCGTGATCGCCAGTTCGCAAAAGAAATGACGAAAGCCTCGATGGAGCCGCACCCGCTGGGAAAAACGACCCGCCCCAAAGGACCTGACAGAGGCGCTGCCCTCCCAGTCTCCGAATCTTTGCCGTAGTGTTCGAGGATTCGCGCCCGTCGGCTCAGGGTCAGCCGCTTTCTTGGCGGCGGGAGAGGGGGAATCGTAGAAGCCCACCGAGGTCTGAAACACCCGGATGCGCTTCGGATAGTCGAGGACCCAAGAGGGGAGGGCGCCCGTTCCCTTGACTACGTACTTCAGAAGGTAGCGCCATGTGTTGCCCTTGACCCGTTTCACTTTCACAAAGCCAAGGCCCCAAAGTCCCGAAACAACCTTGTCGCGATCGGAATCAACGTTATGAACTTTGTGACTCCTGACAAGTGTTCCGTCATCCAAATCGTCCTTACGCCGAGTCCGGCACCCGATGGACCACGCAGAGTGCACGAACTGCTGACTGTGCCACCTGAACTGAAACGGAGGTACGGTGATTGACACGCGACCACCAAGCTCAGGAAGTTTTCGTGGCCCTACGAGGCATTTCTGAGGCGTTTTCGAACGGCAACCGCACAGCAACCAAAATGCGCGGTCGCTCTGGACGGTGTGACTCCAGTAGCGTCCATTCTCCGGGTTGACTTGACCAAAAATAGGTCATGCTTATGACTTATTTCATGACCATGCTAACCGTCTCGAAGGCCAAGGCCCAGTTTAGCGGAATAGCCCGAAAAGTCGTCCGTTCACGCAAGCCTGTGATCGTTCGTGTGCCCGACGGATTTATTCAGATAGCGCCCTACGAGCTCCCCCAGGAGGTTCCGGCCTTCCCGAAGGGCAGTCTGAACCTGTTGGCAAGGGAGAGCGAACTGCACAACACTTTTGGCGAGGCGCTCTGAGTGTCTGTAAGGCCGGCCGACCCATGAATCGCTGGGATGTAGTCTTCCTTCGCACGGAGGAAAAGGAGCGCGACGGACATCCGGCCGTCGTTCTTTCTCCGCCCGACATCTTGGACGACCCAAAGCAACAGCGTTTTAACGTTGTCCTTGGAACAAAGAAGCAGCCGGCCGAGCAGGCTCGTGGTCACCATGTCATACTCGACGAAGCTGATGGGCTGGAATTCCCGACGCTGGTCGATTGCTCGCTGATCTACGTCGCCCGAAAGTCTTCCGTTCTGCGTTCAAGCGGTTCGGTGACGGTCCATCGGCGCCAGAAGATCCAGCGCCTCTTACGAGGCTACCTTGGCCTCGGGTGAGCGCCATCCATGAAGATTTGCAATCATGGGACGTGCCTTTCACGCGCCTTGTTTCTTCTCGGCGGGCTAATGTCTCTTTCTGCAATCCACGCTGCTGATTCGCAGCAATACCGAGGTTTCACGATCGACGTCTCCCGGGTCCGGAAACTTCCGAATCTCGATGCCATTTGTTCAGCAACGCAGGAACAGATAGATAGTCCTCGCGGCAGACACGAGCTTCGTTGGTGGCTGCTTGGGAAAGTCGGCGCCCGCGTGATGCTGGTGCGGTACACCCACCGTCCCGGCGGAATAATTCGGATAATTGGAGCAGGTTACTGGCAAATTGGGGCAAAAATCTATGAAGAACAAAATCGAGAGCACTGAGAAACCGCGATTCGATGCCGCGGGCTACCAAGTCAACATGAAGGACTTGAATGGAGAGGTCTTGCCCGATCTTGGGAAGCTGCATTTTCGACCGTTTCAACACGGCGGAGCGCGGGCAGGAGCGGGGCGCAAGCCGTCGGGACGCAAACCCGTACTCTTGCGGTTGAGCCCCAAGCTGGTCGCTTCGCTATGCGCGCACTCTGGCAGGTTGGACTCCAGCAGCGTCCAGGGTGCTTTCTGGTCCGAGCTTGACAAAGAAGGAGCAGGTTATAACTTCTGTTATATGGTAACAGAGACCAAGTCCCGGAAGCTGGGCAACTCATTGGGCGCCATCATTCCCAAGGAGGTGGCGGCGCGCCTTAACGTCGAGGAAGGATCCTCATTGTACTTTACTGAAGCTCCGGATGGCGTGCGCCTGACCGCCGGTGATCCTGATTTCGGCCGTAAGATGAAGGCTGCGGAGAGCCTCGGCCGTCGTTATCGCAACGCCCTTCGTGAATTGGCCAAGTGAAGGAGCCTCTTTGGATTGACAGGGAGGACACGCTGGCAATCCACGACATGATGCTGGCGCAGCATGGTGGATTGGCCGGCGTTCGCGATTTTGGCCTCCTTGAGTCCGCGCTGAACCGCCCGCGACATCTTTTCTCTTATGGGAGGCCGACGATTCGGGGGTTGGCGGCAGCGTATGTTTGTGGAATCGTCCGGAACCATCCGTTTAACGACGGCAACAAACGCACGGGCTTCATGGTGGCCGCGACGTTTCTCGAAGTGAACGGTCAACGGCTGGTTGCAACGGAGCAAGACGTGGTTACTCAGACGGTTGCCTTGGCCGCGCGCAGGTCGAGCGAAGCGGAATATGGAGTTTGGCTGGCCAAGAACACCGAGCTGGCCCGATAGCAGACAGGGTGATGGCTATGGCCCCGGTCCGAGAGCCTGCGCGGCGGCGACAGTCGTGGTTTTGCGTCTGCGGTGCGTCGGCTGGTCGGTTGGCGGGGAAGGCGGTTGCAACCAAACAGCAACCAGGCTGCGTGCTCACTCTGGGATGTGTGAGTCTAGTGGCGTCCATCATTTCAAGTTCCTGGCCGAGTGTGACAAGGGCTGTTAAGGGCCAATGACAACACGTCCTCCGTTTTGTTTGGATGAAGGAACGGACGCCCAGGCCCACTTTTCGGGGCAAAATACTCCAAGGGTGCAATTCCGGCCAATGTGATACCCCAGGGACCCGGTTAGTGGAGCTCCGGGGCCGCCTCTCACTTCTGGAGGCCTGTCGAATCGAAGGGATCGGGGCGCCGGATCCGCCGCCGTTGTCGAATCAGAACCGATGCCGTGGGCGTCGTGTGTTCAATTCTGAAAGACTTGAGTCTCAAGCACCCCGGGGCGATACGTAGCCAATGGCATCCTCCGATGCGGGAGTTTCGCGTTTGCTCCGGCTGTGGGTGCTCTCGGCTATCTTTTTAATCACCCTCGCCGTCTACATACCGGCACTTCGAGCGGGTTTTGTCTGGAACGATCTCGATTACGTGACGAAGCCGGCGTTGCGGCCGGTCTCCGGCCTGCGGCAGATTTGGTTCAAGCTAGGCGCGACCGAACAATACTATCCGGTGCTGCACAGCGCGTTTTGGCTGGAGCATCGGCTGTGGGGTGACGCACCGATGGGCTACCATCTGGTCAATGTTCTCCTTCACGCGACCTCAGCCTGCCTGCTCGTTCTAATTCTTCGCCGGCTGGCGATACCAGGGGCCTGGCTTGCCGGAGCGCTTTTCGCATTGCATCCAGTATGTGTCGAGTCGGTGGCCTGGATTTCAGAACAAAAGAACACACTGTCCACGTTGTTTTACCTTCTTGCAGCGATCGCATACCTGGATTTTGACGAGAACAGGCACTGGCGGTCGTATGCACTCTCTTCGGGTCTGTTTGCAATGGCGATTCTAAGCAAGAGCGTGGCGGCGACACTTCCGGCGGCGCTATTGGTCGTGTTCTGGTGGCGTCGTGGTGGATTGTCGTGGCGACGGGACATGCTGCCGCTTGTTCCGTGGTTAGCGCTGGGCGCGGCGGTCGGGTTGTTCACGGGGTGGATCGAGCGCAATGTGCTCGGCGCGGAGGGCTCGGAATTTACGTTTTCCCCAATCGACCGGATTCTGATCGCCAGCCGGGCAACGTGGTTCTATCTGGGCAAGCTGTTCTGGCCGTCGGACCTGATCTTCATATATCCGCGCTGGCACGTGGACGCAGGAGTGTGGTGGCAGTATCTTTTCCCGCTCGGGGCGGTGGCATTGACCGCGGTGTTGTGGCAGGTTCGGGGAAGGTCTCGCGGACCGCTTGCTTGTTGGCTGTTCTTCGTGGGTTCGTTGTTTCCGATCCTCGGATTCATGAACGTATACGCGTTCCTTTTTTCTTTCGTAGCGGACCATTGGCAATACTTGGCGAGCCTTGGGATCATCGCGATCTCTGCGGCGGCCTGGGACAAGGTTGGGAAAAGTTCACCGTCGTTTGGCCCGATCAGACTATGGCAGGCGAGCAAACCGATCGTCGCGGCGGCGGTCCTGTGTATGCTTGGCTTTCTGACTTTCCAGCAATGCCGCGCCTACCACGACACTGAGACCTTCTACCGGACGATTCTCGGGCGGAATGGCACGTGCCTGATGGCCGAATTCAACCTTGGAGAGACCTTGCAGGATCAGGGCCGGACCAAGGAGGCAATTGACTGTTATGAGCAGGCGCTGCAGATCAGGCCTAATTTTCTTCAGGCTCTAAACAACCTGGGGGCCGAGCTGCAGGAGGCGGGCCGGATGCCGGAGGCCATCGGCTACTATGAGCGGGCTTTGCGGCAAGATCCCGATAATCCGGTGATCCACTACAATTTGGGCAACATGTGGCTGAATATTCCGGGGCGATTGAGCGACGCGGTCGCTCAATATATGGATGCAGTGCGCTTAAAGCCGGATTTTGCCGAAGCACACAGCAACCTAGGCTCCATTTGGTTGAACTTGCCCGGACGGTTAGATGACGCGATCGTGCAGTATCGAGAAGCGCTGCGCCTGAAGCCGGATGATCCCGCTTGTCACTTCAACCTCGCCGCGGCACTGCTAAAGAGCCCTGGACGAGTTGACGAAGCTGTGATCCACCTCGAGGCAGGCTTGCGCCGTCAGCCCGAGAACGAGGTAGCCCGACGCGTCCTGGCTGGCATACGGGCGTCCGGACCGTGAACAATGATATCTTGGTGGGCCTTCTGAAGGAAGATGAATCTTTACGTCACCGGTCGCCATAATCCAAATTGATCGAGGAAGCGCTGCAAAGCCTCTGGCCTCCACTTGTCGAATTCTGAACGGCGAGATATCTCCGCCACGCAGGCGGCACTAACCTTCCCAACCCGATCCCTCCATGAAAAGCTCGTTTTTCCCGTCGCTGCCCCTCGCGATGTTTTCAGCGTTGCTGTGCGCCAACCACACCCCGGGACAGGTGGCGGATGTGCCGAACGCCAGGCCTATCGCCGGCATTCCCGTCAACGACGTCGAGGCCAATGTTCGCCCCTTCACCTTGCCCGACCTCCTGACGTTGTCCAACGGCCAGCCGGTCAAGGACGCCGCCAGGTGGGTCAGTCAACGCCGCCCGGAAATCGTCAAATTCTATGAAACGCAGGTCTATGGTCGCGTTCCCCCCAACGCGCCAAAGGTGACTTGGGAGGTCGCCAGCATTGACCGGTCCGCCTTGGGTGGCACCGCCGTTTTGAAACATCTGGTCGGTCACATGGGCGGCCTTGATGGGCCGACGATCAAAGTGACGCTTTACACTCCCGCCCATGCGACCAAGCCAGTGCCCGTGTTGCTAGGCATCCAGTTTGGTGCACTGCCGGCACGTCGCGGGCCGGCTCCGGCCAATAACCCGGGGCCTGCCGGCGCGGCGGCGCCCGTGGCCGCGTCAAACTCGACGGCGAACGCCGGGGCGGCTCCCGCTGCGCGGGCCGGCGCAGCCGGTCGCGGTGTGGGCGGTGGTGCGCCCGTCGCCCGATTGATCGAGAGCGGATTTGGCTATGCCTCGCTTTCCAAGGGTGATATCGAGACCGACATCGAAGGCCCCACCTTGAATCCCAACGTCAACATTGTCCGCAAACTTGCGCTCGCGCCCGGCCAGGCCGCCCCGGCGGCGGACGAATGGGGTGCCATCGCCGCTTGGGCCTGGGGTATAAGCCGAGTCGTAGACTACTTTGAAACTGACTCCGATGTGGACGCCATGCGTGTGGCCATCACGGGCGGCTCACGTTTGGGTAAGACCGTTTTGTGGGCTGGCGTGAACGATCCCCGCATCGCGCTGGTCATCGCCTGCAGCAGTGGCTCGGGCGGCGCAAAGCTGGCCCGGCGCAATTACGGTGAGACCATCGCGCATTTGGTCGCCCCTACGCGCTATCCGTATCAGTTTGCCGCCAATTATCAGAAGTATGCCGCGAACCCGGAGGAATTGCCCATGGACACGCATATGCTCGTTGCGGCCATGGCCCCGCGCCCGTTGCTGCTGCATACTGCGGCCCACGGCGACAACTGGTCCGACCCGAAGGGGGAGTACCTCGCTGGCATCGCTGCCACACCTGCCTACGAGTTGTTGGGCAAAAAGGGTCTGGACCGGACCCCGCAGCAGGGCATGGTCACGGGCGAATTCGTGGGGGAAGATCTCGCCTTTTACCTGAACAATGGCGGCCATGCCGCCCTTAACTGGGATGTTGCCCTGCAATTCCTGACCAAACATCTCCACCCCGGGAGCTAAGGGAACCCTATAATCTGTCGAAGTGTGACCGTTGGGCCACGCCTGCTCATATAGCGGGAGCGTTTCGCGGAGAAAAGGTAGCACCGAGCCAAAAAGGCTCAGCTTTAGGATGCCTCGCCCCCGGAAAAAAGCCCGCAACCAAACAGCAACCAAGCTGTGCCTTCACTCTGCGATGTGTGAGGCCAGTAGCGTTCCGGGTTTTGGAATCCAAAACCCTGCCTCGGCGAAGCCGGGCAAGCCCAGGAGTCTCCGCCGCCGTGTGAGCGGCCACGCTCTTCGCCGCAGCGAAACGCGCGGGGGATCATTGCCGGGCCAGCCGTAGCTTCAGGAACGGATACGGATAGGAGAAGGCGCCCCGAATCACGAAGACGCTCCCGTCAAGTTGATCTCGGTCCAAGTCCAGCGGGATGCTGATCGTGTGGGTGCCGATTTCGGAATTGGCGGAGACGCGGCCGACCATCTTGCCGCGAATGATGAAGTCGGTCTTGATGTGGAGGATTCGCCCAAACCAACCCCGGTTGGCCTCTATCCTGCAAGCGCTCAATTCCGCGCCACCGATCCTACCCTCGACCGTCCCATCGGGGGAGATTGCGAGGTTGGCCTCGACGTACTGCGCCTGGCCGTGGGCGGCCGAGCCTTCCTCGTAGCTCAGCCCGAAGTACCGATCCGTTCCCTGCCATCGCCCGACCAGGCGGCTGTCCGGAACCGAAAGCGCCACCAAAGCAATGGCCATCGCTGCACACGTGCTGAAGAATGGGGTTTTATTCATGGAGGTCTCCTTGCTGGCACGGATCATACCAGCCGGGACGCCGGGGACCTAATTGAAAAACCCGATGGGCGGCATCGGATCAAACAATGCCAAGAAATGCGCACCAATTCGGCTTTTGGCACCCAGGCAACCCGCCTAGCCTTGGGTTTCGCGGCTATGCTCAATCCGCACCACCTCGAGCTTTTCTATTATGTGGCGCGCCATGGCGGCATCAGCCGTGCCTTGCGCCAGATTCCGTACGGCATCCAGCAACCGGCCGTCAGCGGCCAGATTCTGCAGCTGGAGGAGACGCTGGGCGTGAAGCTTTTCGAGCGCACGCCGTTCCGCCTGAGCCCGGAGGGAGAGGAGTTGTTCCGGTTCGTGCAGCCGTTTTTCGAGCACCTGGACGCGGTCGAGGCAAGGCTGCGCGCGGGATCTGCGCCGACGCTGCGCATTGGCGCAGCCGAATCGGTCCTGCTCGACCACTTGCCCACTGTACTCAAGGCGCTGCGCCGGCAGGAGCCGCGCCTGCAATTGCAGCTGCGCTCCGGCTTCCAGCCGGAACTCGAATCCTGGCTCCAGGAACGCCAAATCGACCTGGCCGTCGCGGCGCTCGAATCCCGCCCGTCGGCGAATCTTCACCGCCTGCCACTGGTGCGACTGCCGCTTGTGCTGCTTGTTCCGCGCCGCTTCCCGCCGGGCGGCTCCGGGGATTTTTGGGCCCGCTTCCGGCCCGACACCCCGCTCATCAGCCTGCCTTCCACCGAGACGGTCAGCCGCCATTTCCAAAGCGGTCTCCGGAGGCGAAAACTCAAGTGGGCTCCGACGATCGTCGCCAGCTCGCTCGAAACCATCGCGCGGTACGTCGCCGACGGCCACGGGGTGGGCGTGAGTGTCGCAGGCTCGACCCGTCAGTCCGGCGTGCGGGAACTCGTGCTGGATGACTTTCCCCGGATCGAGATCGTCGCGCTTTGGATCGGACGTCCACTGCCGATCGCGCAGACGGCTCTCGACGCGATGCGCCGGTACGCAGACGCGCATTGGCCCCGCGCCGCCACCGACTGAGCGACAGCGCCGCCAACCAAACAGCAACCAGGCTGCGCGCTCAATCCGGGATGAGTGAGTCCAGTGGCGTCGACCAGCGTGCAAGGCAGCCGCGTACACCGTGCGCTGACGACGATCGACGGATAGCAAAATCGGTGAGTTGTGGCGGCGCACCCTGCGACTTTAAGATTCACGCCGACGACCGATATTCAAGCCACGGTGGGCGGGAGCGTCGGTGATATCGGCGTTCCGCGTGAAGAAGGGCGGGCGGTGACGGGATAACTGCAGGGTTCGCCGGGACGCGGGTTGGCTGCCTAACAGCTTAATCATCATAAGCTCACGGACTCCTGGTTGAGCCCTATTCGCCAAGGTGAAAATGCGAAGCCTCCGCGTGCCTATCGGTGATATGATTCAATTATGCGAGCCATAGTGTCCTGCACGGGCGGTCGCCATTAATCGGCTGTTGAGGCAATGAGCGACGCTTCTTCCGCGGCCCCATCCATCCGCATCCTCATCGTCGACGATGAGCCGTATCAGATAGAGATGCTGCGCGGGATGCTCAAGAGCCGGGGCTTTTCCGTCACGGGGTTTGCTTCGGCTGACCAGGCAATCGCAGCCCTTCGAGAGGGCGGGTTCGATCTGCTGCTGACGGACCTTCATTTGCCGAAGGTCAGCGGGAGCGATTTGCTCAAGACCGCGCTGAAGATCGATCCGCATCTGATCGTCATCATAATGACGGGATTTGGGTCGATCGACACGGCTGTCGAAACCATGAAGGAGGGGGCTTTTGACTACATATTGAAGCCCCTTAAGGTGAAGGGGCTCATGGCGGTGTTGTCGCGCGCGCTGACCATGCGAAAACTGCGGCTTGAGAAGGAAGCACTCCAGGCGGGCTTGGAGAGGCGCACCAGCGAATTGGAGGCGACGACAAGGGAGCTTGAGGCATTTTCGTATTCCGTTTCGCATGACCTGCGCAATCCACTGGCCGTGGTCCAGGGGAACGCCAGCCTCATCATGGCGCAGGCGCGCAAGTCGAACGAGGAGGGGCTCCTCGTGATGGCCGGGATGATTCACTCGGGCGCAGAGCGGATGAACTCGCTGATAAAGGATCTGCTGATGCTGGCGCGCAGCTCCTCGGAACCCATCAAACGGTCGACGGTCGACCTCGGCGCGCTGGCGCGGGCTGTCAGCGGCGCGCTTCAGGAGGGCGATCCAACGCGCGCTGTCGAATGGGCGATCGCCGATGGGGTCGCCGCTGACGGAGACCCCAGCCTTCTCCGGGTGGTCCTCGACAATCTGCTCTCCAATGCGTGGAAGTACACCGGAAAGGTCGAGCGGCCCCGCATCGAGTTCGGCGCGAACAGGGAGGTCGATCCGCACGAGTATTTTGTCCGGGACAACGGCGCGGGATTCGACACGGGCGAGGCCGGCGGGCGCCTGTTCAGGGCATTCCAGCGATTCCACTCGGAACAGGATTTCCCGGGGACCGGAATCGGACTGGCCACGGTCCAACGCATCATTCACAGGCACGGCGGGCGGATCTGGGCCGAAGCGGCCCCGGGGAAGGGGGCGACTTTCCGTTTCGTCCTGGGTCCGCCTCCGGCCGCGCCGGCCGACCCGGGGTCCGGGCCCGATCACGGGGAATAGGGAGCCATGCGGATGAACAGGCGCAGCCTGCGGCTGAGCGTCTCCACGAAGGTCTTGATCCCGTTCCTGCTGCTGCTCGGCCTCATTCCGGCGACTGTGTTGGCGACCTTCCTCAATCCGGGCATGCGCGCCTGGTATGACCGGTACCGGATGCTCCTGATAGTGACGATCATCGGCACCTTCGTCGGCGCCGTTGTCGTGAGGTTCTTTGCCTGGCGTCTGACCCGCCTGCTCTGCCAGTTGCGCGAGATGGCGGAAGCCGTCAGCCGCGGCAACTTCTCCCGCCGGATCGCGCGATACTCGAACGATGAGTGCGGCGATCTCGCCGGTTCCCTAAACGAGATGGCGGATAACCTTCAGAAGTCGCGCCTTGAACTGGTGAAGGCCGCCGAATCCCTGGAGGACACGCGGGCGAGGCTTATTCAAAGCGAGAAGCTTTCCGCCGTCGGCCAGTTCGTGGCCGGCGTGGCCCACGAGCTGAACAATCCGCTTGCGGTGGTCATCGGCTTTTCGGAACTGCTGCTCGAGAGGGAAACGGATGAAAAAACCCGCTCGCACCAGGAGATGATCGGCAAGAGCGCCCAACGATGCCAGAAGATCGTCGCGAATTTGCTCAGTTTTGCCCGCGAGCACCAGCTGGAGCGAAAGCCGACCTGGATCAACGGCATAGTGGATGAGGTGATCGAGCTCATGGCGTACGAACTGAGGACGAGCAATATCGACGTCACCAGGGATTTTCAGGCGATCCTGCCACCGATCATCGCCGATCCGCACCAGCTCCAGCAGGTGTTCGTAAACATCCTTGGGAACGCGCGGCAGGCTCTGGAGGGGTTCCGGCCCGACGGGCGAATCATCGTGCGGACGCGCGCCAAGGAGGGTTTTGTGATTGTTGAGGTCGCGGACAACGGCCCTGGGATTAAGCCCGAGCATATCCGCCGCATATTCGACCCGTTTTTCACGACCAAACCCGTGGGCAAGGGCACCGGTCTCGGACTTAGCCTGGTGTCCGGAATCGTCCGGGACCACGGCGGTCGAATCGACGTCCAGAGCGGGGCCGGGCTGGGCGCAACCTTCGTCGTTGAGCTGCCGATCACTGCGGAACGGGCGCAACCTGGACGCGCGGCGGCTCAACCGCCGGCCCGGACCTTCCGGCCCGCCGGATCAAGCGGGAAGATGATCCTGGTCGTCGATGACGAGGAATGGATCCTCGCCCTTGCGCAGGAGCTCCTGTGGGCCGTCGGCCACGGCGTCGAAACCGCCCCGGATGGCGAGACGGCCTTCGCTGCGATCCAAAGGCGGAACTTTGACGCGATTGTGTGCGACTGGAAAATGCCGGGGATGAGCGGTGTCCAATTCCATCAGCGGCTCCTTGCGGCCAGGCCGCAGATGGCTGAGCGGGTGCTCTTCATGAGCGGGGAGCTCATCGACGAGTCGTTCCGCGAGTTCCTGCGGCGTGGCGAAAAGACCTGCCTCGCCAAGCCCTTTGCGATCGAGGACTTCCGGAACGCCGTCGAGAAGGTTCTGTCATCGAATCTGAGCCCGGCCGGCCGGGCCTGAGGCGCCCGGTCAGGCAAGTGCCGGAATGAGATAGGGTTTCCGGTGCTCCCTTGTGAGCAGAGCGTTGGCGGCGTCATTTCCGATGAATCGCTGTTGGGCGGGATCGGTCTCGAGGGGATAACCGAGCGTCAGCGGGGTCTTGCCAAGATCCACGTTGTTCACGGCGAGGTGTTCGAGCATGCGGCCGACGGCCTCGGAAAGGGCGGGCCGGCCCTGGATCCGTTGGCGCAGTTCGCCGGGGGCAGTCGCCTTCCCGAGGAGGTACGAGATGTTGGAGACGTGGGCCAGGCAGCTGGAGACATGGCTCTCGGCCACCGGAATATGCAGGTCCGACGTCCGCCGGCTTCGCACAGCGTCGATGAAATTGGCTGCATGGTTTGCGTCGCCCTTGAATTCCTTAACCAGCCTGCCGCTGTTATCATGGGCTTGGACGGAAGTATAGGAAACAGGCACCGTGAGCGTGCCGCCCTCGCAGTACACGACATTGCCGATCGCCATTCCCTGATAGGTGTCCATCTCGTTTGCACCGGCCCTTGTCGGAAGCCCGCGCACTTCGAAGATGAGCGGTGCGGAGGGATAGTCGTGCACGACAGCCAGGGTGTTTGGGGTCTGGGCGTCGTCCACGTGCCCCAGGCGGCCACCTACGACAATCGTGCGCGGTGCGATGTCCTTTTCGCCGAGGAACCAGCGCGCCACATCCGTTTGGTGGAGGCCCACATTGCCGATGTCGCCATTGCCCGTGTCCCAGAACCAATGCCAGTCGTAGTGAAAGTGCCGCCTGCGTGGGGGAGCGAGGGGAGCCGGGCCCAGCCAGAGTTCGTAATTGACGGTGTCGGGGACGGCCTGCGGTCCGGCCGTGAGCCCGATGCTGACGCGGCGCTTGAAGCACATGCCGCGGGCGGCGGTGATCCGCCCGAGATTGCCGGCCCGGACCCAGGCGACCGCCTCCCTTATGCACGGGCTTGACCGGGCCTGGGTGCCCGCCTGCGCGATGCGGCCATATTTCTCGATGGCGGCATTCATCTGCCGCCCTTCCCAGATGTCATGGGAGACCGGCTTTTCGAGATAAATGTCCTTTCCTGCCTGACAGGCCCAAATTGCCTGCAGCGCATGCCAGTGGTTGGGCGTCGCCATGGCCACGGCGTCAATGTCGGGGCGCGCGAGCAGATCGCGGAAATCGACCGCAGTATCAGGGATGGAGTAGTCCCTTGAGGCGCGGGCGAGGACCGCCGTGTCGACGTCGCAGAGGGCCGCGACGCGAACGCCGGGCACTTTCTTGAAATCCTCGACGAGAAGGCGGCCGCGGCTGTTGAGGCCGGCGATGGCGACCCGGATGTCGCCGTTCGCGCCCGGGACCTGCGCCCATCCCCTTGGGGACAGCGAGCGTGCGGCGGCAGCCAGCGCGGTTGTCTTCAGGAAGGAACGGCGGGATAATCCAGGCACGGGGGGAAGTGCATTTAATTGCATTCCCGAATTAGTTCAAATGCAACGAGTGGAAATGCACGCAAGGATTGCAAGGCTTGGTTCTCCCAGGCAGGCGAATGCCAGGATGAAGACCGATGTCGCCGGTCCGTGTTGAGGGGGATGCTCGCCGAACGGGGCGCCAGGTTCGGCTGATTTCAGCCGGTAGGCACACTTCGGGCTTCAGTCCGTCTTTCGACTGTACGTCACAAGGTAGAGCTTCGTGTCCGTGGCGCTCTTGAATTCCGTGGGCCGTTTCGCGCCGGAGAGGTCGTAGCAGATGCGCAGCGTGTCGCCATTGAGTTCGTAGATCGCGGGGAAAGTCCTGCCCTTGTTCGGCCCGTCGGTGCCGACAACGGTGATTGCCTTGGGTTCGGTGGTGGAATCGACCGAGTATGTGCCCCTGTCGGGTTCGTCTCCGACGAAAACCTCATACTTTCCGTTGTCCATCTTGAGGCTGATGATCTTCAGGACATCGTCGGCCATGGGCTGCCCGCCCAACTCGGCCTTGACGGGCCTCCATTTTCCCTGAAGTGCGTTGGTGTCATCGTTTGAATTGGCGGCGAACGCGCTCAGTGACGCGACGGCCGCAAGGCAGGTGCTGAGGATGAATTTCATGAGGTGCGGAATCGTCATTGGGTTGGAGATGGATGGTCAGGCAATTTTTCGGGTTGCACGTTATCTGCGTTTTGCCGGTGCGCAAGGTGCCTCCTAACACATTGGCATCAGGGATATTAAAAAGATAACCTTGGAATGTGGCAAATATACTGCCGAGTTATTGTCTCATTCGGCCAATCTGATATCGAAAGCTCCATGATCCCGCCAATCACCACCCGTTTCCTTGCCGGCCGTGTTGCTTTGGTGACCGGTGGTTCGCGCGGAATAGGGCGCGCCATTTGCCTGAGGCTCGCGGCGCATGGGGCGGATGTGGCCATCCACTACCGCCAGGAAGGGAAGCAGGCCAGGGCGGTCGAGGCTGCAATATTGGCTTCGGGTTCCCGTGCGATATCTGTCCGCAAGAAGCTGGGCGGCGAGCCGGCTTGCCGCGATCTCGTTGCCACGGTGACGCGCGAACTGGGTCCGATCGACATACTCATCAATAA
Organism: uncultured Verrucomicrobiae bacterium; assembly: GCA_963747795.1. Classification (GTDB taxonomy): domain Bacteria; phylum Verrucomicrobiota; class Verrucomicrobiia; order Opitutales; family Opitutaceae; genus Palsa-1447. The sequence goes on along the minus strand of CAVVGS010000006.1, from coordinate 412,763 downwards.
TGCGGCGATATTCACCGGCGCAGCCATCGAGGAGTTGGATGCGGCCATGTGGAACGAGACCCTGAATTTGAATCTCTCCGTGCCCTTCTATTGCATCCGCGCCTGTCTGCCCGCGATGCGTCGGCGAAGGTGGGGTCGGATCATTTCTGTTTCATCGCAGGCGGCCACATTGGGCTCTCCCGGCCATGCGCACTACGCCGCGGCCAAGGCTGGGCTCCTGGGCCTCACGTTCTCCGTGGTGCGGGAACTGGGGGCCTCGGGGGTCACTGCCAATGTAGTTTCGCCGGGCCGCGTGGAGACGGAAATGCTGGCCCCTTTCCTCAAGACGAAACGAAAGGAGTGGCTTGCGCAAACGCCGCTCGGCCGATTCGGCCGGGCCGGGGAGATTGCGGCCGCGGTTGCGTTTCTATGCTCGGATGACGCGGGATACGTCACGGGCGCAGATGTGGGAGTCAATGGCGGAACCGCCATGGGCTGAGAAAGGGTCGGCGGATTCGCCCCGCCATTTCCGGGACACAAAAACGATGACGGAACCTCGGGAAGCCCCTCGGGAGGAAGCACGCTCCGTCGGCTCGATTTGGGGAATGGTCGACTGGTTCTTTGCGAAGGACTTCAGCAACCCGGACATCGGGCGGGCCCTTCGCTGCATGCTCTCTTTCATGGCTCCGCTGGCGGTGGGCCTGACCGGGCGGCTGCCGTTCGAGTTGATCTTTACGGCCATTGCCGCGCAGAACGTGGCAATTGTCGACGTGCGCGGCGCCTATGGACTGAGGCTTAGCCTTTTGCTTTCGATGAGCGGCATACTTGCAGCCGCCTCGGCCCTCGGCGCATTCGCCGCTCCATCGCTTCCCGCCTGCCTGGCCGCGGCGGCCCTTATCGCGCTCGGCGCCGGATTCTGGCGGCACATGAGCAGCGACTACGGGCCGTCGCTTGCGATTTCATCCAGCCTGCTCTGCTTCATCGCCATGGCGGAGAAGGGTGGATCTGGCGAGGCCCTGCGCCACGCGACCGCGGCGCTTGCGGGCGGCTGCTGGGGTGCCGCGCTCCAGGTCGCCCTCTGGCCGGTCCGCCCCCAGCATCCCCTGCGGCAGGCCGTGGGGGAATCCTGGCTCGCCGTGGCCAGGGGTTGCGTTGTGAAGGCCGACCAGGCTGCGGAGGCCGATCTCAGGGCGGCACTGGACAAGGCGTATGGGATCCTCGGCAGCGCCCGCGCCAGACGAAACCAGTTGATTGTCGCGCGGCTGGAGGAGCTGAACAGCGTGGCCGCCCGGCTGGCCCAGCGCATCTCGGCATTCCAGCACGCCTATGAGGAATTCTCCGGTGGGCCGCCGTGTGCCGAGGTGCAATCCGCGGCCGAGACCACATTCACGGTCCTCGGAAATCTGTCGAGGACGGTGGCCCTGGCCGTTGTCTCACGCCAGCCGGGCCATCTCGCCGCGGCCGAGGTCCGTCTGCGGCGTCTCCGGCACCTTTTTGGCGTGCTGCAAAGACAGATCGCCGTCCAAGGCGATACGGCGCGGTGGGCGACCCTTAGTTCGACGGCGGGCCAGATAGCGGCCTACCTGAACGATGTCGGAACGGCCCTCCGGAAAACGATCGACCGCGCGGATGACCGTGGAGCTTTCTCGATGGAACTATCCGATCTGGCCCACCTCAAGCTTCGGCCGCTGGTGGCGGCGCTCAATCTGAGCCCGCGCGTCGATCCGGCCCTTGTGCGGTTCACCGCGCGGATTGTCGTCATCACGCTCGCGGCCGTATGGGCGATGAAATTCTTCAATCTGAGGCATGGCTACTGGCTGCCAATGACGACGATGATTGTCCTTCAACCCGATTTTGGCTCCACCCGGAAGAAGGCCTTCGAACGGCTCGCCGGCACGCTCGCCGGAAGCATCCTGGCCAGCATGGTCCTGTGGCTGAGGCTGCCGTTTGCCGCCCTCATGGCGGCCACCGCCGCGACCGCCTTTTGCTTCGGCTATTTCCTGCGCAGAAACTACGCAATCGCAGTGATTTTCATCACGCTCTTTGTCGTCGTGCTGACGGAGTCGCTGGGGCCGGCCACTCTTGAGCTGACGATCGAGCGCTTCGGCGACACGTTGGCCGGGGGAGTTTTGGCGCTTCTGGCGGCCCTTGTCTTTTGGCCGGTATGGGAGAGGGAGCGCTTTCGCCCGATCCTGGCTGGCGCCCTTCGGGCCAATGCCGCGTACCTCCGGATGGTGGGAGACAGGCTCGCAGCCGGCCATTACTATGACCGAACGGTGGTGCGGGCAAAGCGCGCCGCCGAATCGGCTGGCGCGGCGGTCTTCTCCTCCCTTCAGCGCATGTCGGGCGATCCGGAAAATTATCGGGATCGCATGAACGAGCTGGCCGCCGTGGCCAACGGAAACCAGCGCGTGACGCGCGCCCTCAATCTTCTCACGCTGCAGGCCCGCCCCGGCGCCCCCGCGCCCGAGGCGCAGGTCATTGCGGCTCAGGGAGCCGTGGCGCTGGAGGCGATCGCTTCGTCGTTTGAGAGCACGGCCCCGGCGGCGGAGGCGTTCTCAACGGCGCGATGCGCCCTCGAGTCGTGGCCGGGGCGGTCGCGCCCGCGGGCCGCGTTGGCGCCAGGAGCCATAGCTTTGGCGCAGCTTGACCGGGCGTTCGCCGAAATCGAGGCGATGCTCCTTGGCGCCGAGGAACTGGCGGGCAATCCCGGCCGCTTGCTTCATGCGGTCACCCTTTAAACCGGTCGTTGAAAGTGTCGACGAAGACGTGTTCGTTTGGGCCGGCGTTGTTCCGCTGGGGCCTCACCCGCTCGACCAGAATTTCGTCGGAGTCCGTTTCCAGCAGGGCTATGGCTTCGCGGAGATAGTCGGCTAAGGGCATCGCCCGGGGCTCGGTTTTTTGACCCGGAGTCAAGTCCGTCTGGACCCATGGCGGCGCGAGTTCCAGAACACGCACAGGGGAATTCTTCAGTTGGTAGCGGAGCGAAAGGGAGTAAGAGTGCAGGGCCGCCTTGGTGGCTGAGTAGACGGCGCTCGTGGCCTTCGGCGTGAAGGCGAGACCCGAAGTCACATTGATCACCGCGGCCGCGGGCTGTCGCTTGAGGTGCCCGATCAACGCGGACGTCAGGCGGATTGGGCCCAGTAGATTGGTGCTGATCGTCGAAATGAGGTCCTCTTCAGAGACGGCGCCGGACACGTCGTCGGTCCGCATGATGCCGGCATTGTTCACGAGCACATTCAGGGACGGGTATTTCGAGACCAGGGATTGCGCGAATGCAGCGATGGAGCCGGCGTCGGTGATGTCCAGTTCCACGGCCTCCATCCCTGGGTTGGCCCGCAGCGTTTCGTCAAGCTGCCGGCGCCGGCGACCGGCGATGATGACTTTGCTGCCCCACTGATGCAGCGCGTGAGCGAGTCCCTGGCCGATGCCGGAACCGCCGCCGGTGATGAGAACCGTATTGCCGTTGAGATTCATATGGCGGGGAATTGGAACGAGAGCCTGAAAGATGGAAAATGCAAACCGGCCCTTGAATCCGCGGCGGTTTCGCGCTTCTAGTTTAGACTGATGCCCCAGGAACCCGCTCACATCCCCCATCTGAAACGCGATCCTTCTCCAGATCGGCCAGGCAACCTGTTCTCGCGCCTGAGCGAGCCGGAGATGCTGGTCGGCATCGCGGCCATCTTCATCGGCATGTTCTCACTCGGGCTCGGCATGTACGAGGCCCGGCTCGAGCGCGACTTTCACCGGGTGTCGGTATGGCCCAATCTGGAGATCCTGCTCGAGCAGAATCAGACGTCTGCGAGCATCCATGTCCAGAACACGGGGCTGGGACCGGCGAGGATCGACGCCGTCCTTGTCACGGTGGACGGATCGCCGATGCTCTCCTGGAACGATGTGCTGAGGAAGATCCTCCCCAAGGTTCCCGCACGCTTCTCCTCAAGCACCCTGGATAGCCGCGTCCTTCGTTCGGGAGCCGACATCGCCGCGATCGAGATTGCGGCAGCCGACCTGCCTCCCGACATTGCGCAGCGCATCAAGCGCCTGGGGATAACAATTGGTTTTTCGTCGGTGTTTGGCGATCGATGGATTCTGAGGAGCAGCTCTGTCGCGGGACATTCCACAGTGTCAGAGGAGGTGGGCAGCCCGCTTCAGCCGACGGTCGACGCGAGCTTCTGATGCGGCCCAGTGTGAGCCTCGGGGTCTGCTGGCTCGCGGGCTGCCCGAAGGAACAGAATCGCCGCCATGCATGCGGCTCGACTCAGGCAAAGGAGCGGCTGTCGGAAGGGACTTCTCGGGGACATAATCTGTGGCCGAATGCTGAAATCATCCCGATTTCGGCGTGACAGCCTCTCAGCAGGCATTGCATGGCTTCCCCATCAAGGCCGAGGATGTCAATCGAGGACTGGCGCAATTACCATTTTGCAGTAACCATTTCAGAAAAGGCGATATTGGGTTCAGGGAGGCCTCATCATTGCGCTGGAAGGATTGACGCGGAGCGATGCGGGGCGCATGACGGATGCATGGCAGTCCTGCCGGGGCTGGCGGATTGCCGCAGGCCGATGAACATAAGAAATGCGCGGCTGTTTCGCATGATGGCGCTTCTCGGCGTCCTGTTTATTGGAGGGTGCGTCACGCCGCCCACAAAAGAGGAGATCGCCCGCCTGGACTGCGGTCCCCAGCCTGCGAATTATGAGCCGGCCATCAAGAACTGGTTCAGGAAGGATGTGTTTGCCAACGCTGGGGTGGAATATGGTGAATTCTCGCAGCCCGAATCATCCTGGGTGAAGGACTGGAAGGTGAACGGAGGCGAGTTGACAGGCGGCTGGATTGTCAGGTTCACCATGGTGGCAAAGGAGCGAGACGGCCTCCATTCGGACACAATGCATTACGTGGCATTCATAAGGAACGACCAGGTGCTCTATGCCTTTAACGAGCATGAGTTGGAGGGGCTTCGGGATTCCAACCTGTTGCTGAATCCGGGCCATGAAGCCGGCTTTCAGGCGACCCCATCTCATTAGCCGCACCGGGCGCCCGACCTGTCAAAGTTCGAACTGGCCGGTGAGCACCGGAACGCAGTCTCCGGCGACCGTCGCACGCACCGTGCCATCTTCGGATCGGCGCGCCGTCGCCCAGATGAGGCTCGGCCTGCCCATCTCGGCCCCCTGCTCGATTTCGAAGGCCTGTGCGGGCGCGCTGCCCAGATGGGTCAGCAGCGCCGCCAGGGTCGCGTTGGCGCTGCCGGTTGCCGGGTCCTCCGGGACGCCCAAGAGCGGGGCGAACATCCGCGTCGCCAGCCGGCGGGGCTCGACCGCATCCCGCACGTAAAGGTGCAGCTGGAATCGCTTGCCAATTCCTGGAAACCTCCGGGCTGCCTCGCGAAATGCCCCGGGATCATTGTTGGCGCGGGCGAGCGCGGCCCTGTTTGCCACCTGGGCGATGACAAATCCCATGCCGACCCCCGCAAACACCGGGGGATGAAGCGTCCTCAGGAAGTCGCGCGGAGCCAATCCGGCACAGGCGGCTGTCGCCTCGACCGAAACCTCCTCTCCCACGTTGAGTGCCTGCGGTGCCGCAACCTTGGCGCCGCTGACCGACCCGTCCGATCCGCGCCTGAGCTCGATTTGGACGAGGCCGGCAGCTTCCTCGAAGGCCAGGGTTCCGGTCAGTCCCGGATTCAACAGGGCGAGGACGTAGGCCGTCCCGACGTTCGGGTGTCCTGCGAACGGCACCTCGGCTCCCGGGGTGAAGATGCGGACTTGGGCCGTGTGCGAGGGATCCTTGGGAGGAAACACGAAGGTCGTCTCCGAGAGATTGAACTCGCGGGCGAGGCTTTGCATGCCGGCGCCGTCCAGCCCCTCGGCCCTGGGGAAGACAGCCAGCGGATTTCCCCCAAAGCGCCGGTCGGTGAAGACATCGACCGTGTGAAATTCGAAAGTGGGCATCGGTTATTTGAAACTGGGTTGTTTGATCTAACGCCGCGGAGGATGACACCGGCGGACAGACAGTATACAAGTGCTAAACATGATGTCTCTGGCTTCGAAAGGAGAATCGAGCCGTCGCCCGAGTGGGCGCGGCTCATTTCCATTCAAGGACAGGCGGCGTTGTGTACGGTAGCCTCATCCAAGGGCGCCAATTGACAAATGGGCAAGACAACCCGGCTCGAGTTGCGGAATGCGCTCTCTTATCCATAGTCACCCCGATGACCAGATGGGCGTTTATCCGGGACAGCGTTGGGCGCATTGCCGCTCCCCAGCGTGTTGCCGCAGTTGTTCTGGCCTTGGGAGCGACTGCCATTTTGAGGGCCGGCCCCCCTTTTCTAACGGACGATCCGGAGCCTGTGGACCTCAACCACTGGGAGTTTTACATTTTCGGCCAGGGCGACCGTTCCGCCGACTACAACTCGATTTCGGGGCCTGCCGTTGAGTTGAACTATGGCATCCTGCCGAACACCCAGCTTCATGTGATTGCCCCGGAGGCGCGTTTCTCGTCTCCGGGCGCCGGCTGGGCGACGGGTTACGGGGATACCGAAACGGGCATCAAGTATCGCTTTGTCGATGAGACGGACACGCTTCCCCAGATCGGCATATTCCCGATGGCCGAACTTGCGACGGGCAACAGCGACAAGGGGCTCGGCAACGGGCGCACGTGGTACCGGCTCCCCGTCTGGATTCAGAAGAGTTGGGGACCCTGGACATCCTACGGGGGAGGCGGTGTTGTGCTCAATTCGGCGCCGGGACAGCACAACTCCGGTTTTGCGGGATGGCTGGTCCAGCGCGACCTCGGCAAGTACCTGACCCTGGGCAGCGAGGCCTTTTGGCAGAGCACCGATGCCATCGCCGGCAGGGGTTTCACCCTCGTCAACGTCGGGGGCTCGATCAATTTCACGGAGAAGTTCAACCTGCTTTTCTCAGGTGGGCGTTCCATCTCCGGCCCCCGGCACACCGCCTGGTACCTGGGCCTTTATTGGACGGGCGGACCGGAAAAAGCCGATAAGAAATAGAAGATCAACGGAAAGTAAGGCGTCCGTCCATCATGCAGATGTCATTTCGCGAGTTCGTCACAGCCGTGCACGGCATGGGTTTCGGGGCATTCTTTCTGCTCACCTTCTCGGGAACATTGTTCGAGCTTCGCCGCCTTTGCGCGTCGGGCGGTGCTCCCGCCTTGGGCGGCGGCGCGCGGAAACTCCTGCATGTCTATCTGATCGCCCTGTGCGTCCTAGGCTGGTGCGCCGTATTCTCGGGAGCCTATCTGGTGTACCCTTGGTATCGCGCGCATCCGCCGGCGGGAACCACCGATCTCGGTGAATTTGCACAAAGGAAGCTCATGTCGAGCCCGGCGACGGCCGGCTGGCACAACCTCGGGATGGAGTGGAAGGAGCATGTCGCCTGGTTCGCCCCGATCGCGATTACAATGGTTGCCTTTGTCATGATAAGCTATGGGAACGACCTTTCCAGGCACCGGCAGGTGCGGAAAGCCGTGTTCGGCTTTGCCGCTGCCGCGTTCTTTGCTGCGGGAATTGCGGGATTTTTCGGAGCCATGATAAACAAGAGCGCTCCCGTCCAGGGCGGGGCGCCGATTGTCATTCCGGGTGGGGCAAGTGAATGATCCAAAGAACATGAAGAACCCCGCGGCCGAGACCGAAGGCGCGCCTGAGGCGCAAATCCCGAACGGTGGCGCCGCGGCCGCGATCCTTTCCGCTGGCTTCGGATGCTTTTCGATCGGCATTTGCGCGTGGCTGGGCGACGCCTATGCGCCGCTTGCCCGCTTCTTCGACTTCTACAATCCCACCGGACCGCTTTCGGGAGTCACGACGAGCGCCATTCTTATCTGGCTCGTCTTGTGGATCATTCTCTCGAAGGCTTGGAGCCGCAAATCGCTTCCGATGGGAATGATCAACCTCTCCGCCTTTCTGCTGCTCGGATTGGGAATGCTCCTGGTGTTTCCCCCATTCGGCGATTTTCTGCAGGGCAAGTGAATGGCGAAGGCACGAACGTGAGTTCCGCCGAGCCGAATCATCCCCTGGAGACCGCAGCCGCGCCGTTCCATGCCCTGACGAAGCCCGCCGGATCGATCTGCAATCTCGCGTGCAGCTATTGTTTCTACCTGGAGAAGGTTCACCTTTACCGGGGCGGGGGCAGTCTTCGGATGTCGAAGGAGGTTCTGGATGCGTACATCCGGGACTACATCGCGGCGCAGCCGGGTTTGGAGGTCCACTTTGCCTGGCAGGGGGGCGAGCCGACGCTGCTCGGGCTGGAGTTCTTTCGCGAAGCGGTCGCCCTGCAGGAGCGGTATGCGGGCGGCCGGATTGTCAAGAATGCGTTCCAGACCAACGGCATCCTGCTCGACGCGGAATGGGCGGAGTTTTTCGCCCGCCATGAATTCCTGGTCGGCCTGAGCATCGACGGGCCGCGCGAGCTGCACGATGCGTACCGCGTCGACAGGGGAGGGCAGCCGACCTTCGAGCGGGTGATGGCCGGATTGGAGGCTCTCAAGGCGCGCAAGGTCGAGTTCAACACGCTGACGACCGTCAACCGGAAGAACGCCCGTCATCCGGGCGAGGTTTATCGGTTCCTGAAGAAAACCGGGTCCGGATACATTCAATTCATCCCGATCGTCGAGCGCGACGCCCCGGCCGCCGGCACCGTCCCCGGGTTGTGGCTTGCCCCTCCTCCGGACCATCCGTCCATGGCCGACGCCGATTCCGCGGCGACCCCGTGGAGCGTCAGGCCCGCCGACTACGGGGAGTTCCTCTGCCGCATTTTTGACGAATGGGTGGGGGAGGATGTCGGCAGGGTGTTTGTCCAGCAGTTCGACGCGGCCCTGGCCAACTGGGTTGGCGAGCCCCCGGGCATCTGCGTCTTTTCGAACAACTGCGGCCGCGCCGTCGCCGTCGAGCACAACGGCGACATCTACAGCTGCGACCACTACGTCTATCCGGAGTATCGCCTCGGAAACCTGCTCAATACCTCATTCGCCTCGATGGTCGACTCCCCGGTTCAGCGCCGTTTCGGGGAGGCAAAATCGGCGGCCCTTCCGCGCTACTGCCGGGAATGCCCGGTGGAATTTGCCTGCCATGGCGAATGCCCGAAGCACCGGTTCCTGCGAACGCCGGATGGCGAGCCGGGGTTGAACTACCTCTGCGCCGCCTACCGCCGCTTCTTCACTCATATCGATTCGCCCATGCGGACGATGGCGGCCCTCCTGCAGGCCGGCCGGGCGCCCGCCGAGATCATGCAGATCCCGCGCAGGGAGTGGGTCAGGCCGTCGCCTTCGCGGTGCTAGAGGCGTACTTCCTCGCAAGGGCCGACAGTTCGGCGCACACGGAGGCGTGGGCGGGATCGTAGGCGAGATTCGTCATCTCGAGGGGATCGGCGATCGGATCGAACAGCATGGCCCCGTTGGCGCCCTCCGGACCGTATTCCACATAGCGCCATTTTTCGGTGCGAACGGCGACCCCGTGGATCGCCCGGCCCGTCTCGCTCCAGATGCTATAGGCCGGCCGGTTCCACCCGGCATCGGGATCGCGCAGCAGCGGCGTGAGGCTCGTGCCCTCGCCCCCGGGGGGCAGCGGCAGGCCGCAGAGCTCGGCCAGCGTGGAATAGATGTCGATCGACTGGACGATCCGCCGGCAGCTGCGGCCGTTGCCGGGCATTCCGGGCGCCGCGACCATGAGCGGCACCCGCGTGCCCATCTCGAAAAGGGATCCGGCCTTGGACCACTTGCCCTTTTCCCCGAGCTGGTAGCCGTGGTCGACGATGAAGACGATGATTGTGTTTTCCCGCAGTCCCAGCCGGTCGAGCTCGGCGATCACCCGCCCGAGGTTCCAGTCCGCAAATGTGGTCGAGGCGATGTAGGCCCGGATGACCTCCTTCGCCTCGGCCTCGCTCGCGCCGCGGCCGATGAACAGGTCGGCGTTGTGCCGCCGGATGGCGCCGCTTGGAAAGCCGGCCGGCACCGTCGGCCAGGATGCGAAGTCGGGCGTCAATTCGATCTTGGCCGGATTGTAAAGGTCGATGAACTTGCGCGGCGCGCAGGGGGGGCTGTGGGGCTTTACGAAGCCGCAGCCCAGGAAGAACGGCTCGTCCTTGTGCTCGCGCAGGTACTGGATCGCGGTGTCCGCCGTATGATAGTCCGGGTGTCCCTCCCCATCGCCGTCGAGGACGATCAGCCGGTCCGAATGGGCAGCCTGGGCGCTGTCGCCCGCAAGGGCCGGCAGGACATAGGCGGTCGCCTGGTCGGACGACCGGAAATCGGGCTCGCGCTCATTGGCGTGGTCGACGATCCGGAGCTTGCCGGAAGGGACCGGAAGCACGCTTTCGGGCGACGGCCGGGGAATATCCAGCGCCTTTCCACCGGCGCCGCCGTCGCGAAGCGGCACGCCCCCGCCGATTGTCCATCCGATCGCGTCGTCGTATAGGTCGTGAAAGATCTTTCCGGCCCGCATGGAGACATAGCCATTCTTGCGGAAAAGCTGCGGCAGGCTGACCCAGTCCGGATGGGCGGGCCGGAAGTCGGTCCGATTGCCCCAAACCATCGTTGTCGTGGGATGGCGGTTCGTCAGGAGCGAGGTGCGCGACGGATTGCACAGGGGGTACTGGCAGTAGTTCCGGTCGAAGCGGACACCGGCCGCCGCCAGTGCGTCGAGATTCGGGGTCCGGGCGCCGAACCGGCTCCCGTAGCAGCCCAGCTCCACCCTCATGTCGTCGGCCATGAAGAAAAGCACATTGGGCGGCCGGCCTCCTTTTGCGGCGGGCTTTCCGAAGAGGCTGCGCGGAAGCGACGCGGCAATGGCCGCGCCGGTGGCCCGGCCCAAAAAACCGCGGCGGGTGAGCGCGGAATCGGACATCGGAGGCAAGAGTGGAGCAGTGCTCACCCGCCGCAATCCGTTTTTTCAGCCCGCGGGAACCATCCCTGCGGGACGATGCATCGCATGGCTGTCTTCGCGACTCGCGTTGCCTCCGCCAGGCCTCCGAAGAAGTCCGGAGGTGTTTACATGGGAGAGAATTTCGTGTTCAAGACTGGAGGCCTGAGGCCTTCTTATACAAATTTGCACCATGGAACCCTCGAACGACCTGAAGACAATCGCCGAACAGGAAAAAACGCTCGTCGCGGCGCGGCTGGACGCCGACATGGTCTGGACCCTGGGCAGCCGCCTGCGCGAGCTGGCCGTCAAGCGGGGAGCCCCCGTGGCCATCGACATCAGGCGGTTCGGGCAGGTCCTGTTCTATTGCGCCCTGCCGGGGGCGACGCCGGACAATGCCGAGTGGATACGCAGGAAATCGAACGTTGTGCAGCGCTTCCTGCGCAGTTCCTACGCGATCGGGTTGAGCCTCAAGGAGGCGAGCGCGACGCTCGCCAGCCAATATGGATTGACTGACGCCGACTACGCCGTGCACGGGGGATCGTTCCCCCTGTGCGTTGCGGGTGCAGGAATAATCGGCTCGGTCACAGTCTCCGGATTGCCGCAGCGGGAGGACCACGCGATGGTCGTCCAGGCGCTGTGCGAGCTGCTCGGGAAGGACTATTCGAAGCTCGCGCTTCCCGAACGGTAAGGGGTCCGCGGCCCCGGGCTCACGGGACGCGGCATCCGCGCAGCTGGCAGCCGACCTTCCTGTTTTCGGTGCAGTACGATTCATCCCAGGCAACCATCGGAGGGGACCTTTATCCCGAAAGGCGGCGTTACGGTATGCCGAAGACTTTGCGGAGCTCGTCAAGCGCAGAAGGCGGCATGGAGACCAGCGGGCCGAGCGGCTGGGCGAGCAGCAGGGCCTCGGAGGTGGCCTCGAGCACCTCCAGCCTGTCGAATGCCTCGAGCAGCGTGCGGCCGACCGCGACGACGCCCTCGTTTTCGATCAGGACCACCGGATGCTTGGCTGGCGAAATCCCCTCTGTGATGCGCGACGCATCCTCGACGATCCTCAGGAAAGGCAGTTTCGGCACATTGCGGAGGACAACGTAGCTCTCCGGAATCGTATGGGTGACGAGCGGCGTGTCCGTGACGCAGAAGGCCGAGGCGTGCGCCGGCTGGGCGTTGATGATCGCGCCGACTTCGGGGTAGCGGGCGTAGATTTCCGAGTGAAGGCGGGCGGCGCGGCTGGGGCGCTGGCCGGCGGAGCAGGTCTGCCCGCGCACCCGGACGATCCCGCCTGCCGACACTTCGAGCCGGTCGCTGCGCCGGGGCGTGATGAGGAAATCCCCGCCTCCCAGGCGGGAGGAGAAGGCGCCGGCCGTGCTGATCAGGAGACGCTGCTCATAGGCCCTGTGCAGGAAAGTGCAGATTTCGCCGCGGAGCGCCTTTTCGTCATTGCTTGGCGCCTCCGGGGCGAGCGCCCCGAATTCGGGCATGGTCTGGACGGCCAGGTCGGCAGCCCCGAGGACCTTCGGTGCGCCGAGCATCGACGCGCGGACGAGCGTTTGCGCGGCAAATTCGAGGGTTTCGAAGCGTTGAAACGCATCCGCAAGGCTGCCGCCGCCGACGACGACCCCGTGGTTTTCCAAAAGGACGCAATCCGCGCCGGTCTGAAAGGTGGCCGCTATGCTGTCGCCGAGGGCCTGCGAACCCGGGCAGGCGTAGGGGGCGAGGGCCACGCGGCCGCAAACGGCGTGCACGTGCGATTGAACGCGTGTGTCCGGAAGCTTGCGGCAGATCGAGAAGGCGACAAGAGCCCCGGGATGGGCGTGCACGATGGCCTTCAAGTCGGGCCGCCGACGGTAGATTTCGCGGTGGAAGGGAAATTCGGAGGAGGGTGGGTGGGCGCCCTCGACGCGACCGTCCGCATGGACCCGGATGATATCCGCCTGGGTCAGCGCCCCCTTGTCGATTCGCGCCGGCGTTATCCAGATGCCTCCGTCGGGATCGCGGATCGACAGGTTTCCGCCCGAGGTCGTCGTCATCCGGTACCGGTATATCCGCCGCATCGTGGCGACGAGTTCCTCGCGGGGATGCATCCAGAATGTGTCCATGGGAGTGTGGCGGGCGATTTTGGGGGCGGGCAGGGGCGGGTCGAGCCCGGAAATCGTCCCAGGCCGGATACCTCGGCCGGGCGAAAAAGGCGTTGACATCATGACGAAGATATTCGTCATCTAGGATGGCTTCGATTCCCCCACAACCCCATGCTACGCCAACCACCAGCGCGCGCTGGAAGGTTCCTCCCCAAAGGCACATCGACCGCTCGCGGGCGGCCTTCAATATTCTATGGATGGCGCGGCCGTTGAACGCATGCGTCCCTGGTCCCCCGACACATCGCAAAATGAAAAGCATTTCATCATCTCTTGCCGCCGCCGTCTCCCTGATGGCGGTGTTTTCTTGCTTAACTATGCGTCCTGCCCTGGCCAAGACCAAGGCGGGGCCGGAGGCCCCCCCGGCCGCGGCAGGCGCGAACGACGCCCCGAAGCCGGTCGGTTCAATCCGGCCAAGCGGGAAGCTGAGCGCCACGGGCCGCCTCGCCCTTGCGAAGATTTCCTTCCCCCAGGCCTTCAACCTGGCGCTGACCAAGCGGCCGGGCAAGGTGGTCTACGGGGAACTCGAGGTCGACGATGGGAACCTCGATTTTGATTTTCTGATCGTCCGACCCGACAACACCGTCACCGAGGTGCAGATCGATGCGGGTAATGGCCGCGTCCTCGCGGTCGACGACGACGCCGACGACAGTTAAGATGACAGGCGCCTCCGGGCCCGCGGCGCGGCCCCAGCTTATCGGGCCCTCTCGTCCCGATTTTCTGCGCGACGAGTTGCTCCACGAGATGTTCCAGGCGAGCGCCAGCCGGTTCTCCGGCCGTCCGGCGCTGCAATGCCGTGGCCAGGCGTTGAGCTATGGCGAACTTCAGCGCCGCGCCAGTCGGTTTGCCCGTTATCTGCGAGGGCTGGGGGTGGGCCGCGGCGGGCGAGTCGCCGTGTGGTTGCCGCCGGGCTTCGATGTCCACGTCTCGATCCTGGGCATTCTCGAAGCCGGCGGTGCGTTTGTGCCGATCGATCCCCAGTGGCCCTGGGAACGCGCGGCACACATCGTGCGAGATTGCGGCGCGGTGTGCCTGGTCGCCGGTGAAGGCATGGTCCCTTCGCCCGGTCAATTGCCCTGCCGGGTCGTGATCCCTGAGAGGGAAGTGGCGGCCATCGGTGCTGAATCAGCGCGTCCTATCCTCCGGGCCGAAACCGGCGTGGAACCGGCGGATTGCGCCTACCTCATCTACACTTCGGGATCCACCGGGCTTCCGAAAGGGGTCATGATTTCTCATCGGTCGATCTGCCATTTCGTGCGCGCGGAAGGTTCGGTGCTCAGGTTGCGTCGGAGCGATAGGGTCTTTCAGGGATCGCCTGCGGCATTCGACATGTCGCTTGAGGAGGTTTGGCCGGCGCTGGTGTGCGGCGCGCAGCTGCTGCTCGGCACCGGCGATCGACTGCATTCGGGCTCCGACCTCGCACCCTGGCTGGCGCGCGAGAGGGTCACCGTGTGGACGTGCGTCCCGACCCTGCTCGGAATGCAGACGTCGGCCATCCCCTCGCTGCGGCTCCTGAACCTCGGCGGGGAAGCCTGCCCGGCGGAATTGGTGCGCCGTTGGGCGCGGCCGGGATTGCGGATCATCAACACTTATGGGCCGACCGAGGCCACGATCACCGCGACTTTCGCGGAATTGGCGCCCGATCGGCCGGTGACGATCGGCCGGCCGCTGTCAAACACCACGGTCTGGGTGCTGGATGGGGAGCTGAGGCCCGTGGGGCAAGGAGAGTCGGGGGAGATCTGCATCGGCGGGCCTGGTCTGGCGCTTGGCTACGCCGGCAGGCCGGACCTCACGGCGGAGCGTTTTGTTCTGAATCCGGCGGCCGGGCCCGGAAATTGGGACCCGATTCTCTACCGCACGGGCGATATGGCCCGATGCAATGCCTCGGGCGAACTCGAGTTCCTGGGACGCCTCGACACCCAGGTCAAGATCAGGGGTTTTCGCGTGGAATTGTCCGAGATCGAATCGGTCCTTCTGTCCGCCGGGGGCTTGCGCCAGGCGGCCGTGATCGTGCGCCGCGATGCGCGCGGCGCCGAGAAGCTTGTCGCGTATGTGGTCCCGCTGAACGGGACGCGCTTCGACGAGCCGGCGCTGCGGGCCCGATTGCGGAAGTTGCTCCCCCCTCATATGGTGCCGGCGATCTTCGAACCGCTGGCGGAGCTGCCGGTCCAGTCGAGCGGCAAGGTCGACCGGGCCGCCCTTCCGGCACCGACCCGGGCCGCCGCGGCGGAACGCGCGGTAACACCGCCCGCCACGGATGCGGAGCGAAAATTGCATGCCGCATGGTCGGCGATCTTCGCCCCGGCGGCAGTCGGGATCGATGACGATTTCTTTGTCGATCTCGGCGGGGACTCCCTGAGCGCCGCCGAGCTTGTATCGGCCCTGCGCCGGGACGCCTGCTTTAGCCACGTGTCGATGGTGGACCTTTACGTCCAGCCCACGGTGCGCCGCCTTGCGGCGCGCCTGGAGGGCACCCGGCCCGGCCCCGCCGCAACCGCAGCCACCGCCCCAAACGCTGCGTCTTCCCGGCTCACCCATCTGTTGTGCGGCGCCGGGCAGGCGGCCGGCCTGCTGGTGGTTTACGGGCTTTTTTCGCTTCAGTGGCTCATCCCCTACCTGTCCTACGCCTGGTTCATAAGCCAGGAGATCGGCCGCCTGGCGTCGCTGGCCATGTCGCTCGGGCTTTTTATCGGGGCGATTCCGGTCATGCTCGTCATAGGGATAGCGGCCAAGTGGCTGATCCTCGGCCGGCTGCGGCCCGGCGACTACCCGCTCTGGGGCTTCACCTTTTACCGTTGGTGGCTGACCCAGCGCCTGATCGAGACGGTCCCCATTCACTACCTCGGCGGTTCGCCTTTGTTGACGTTCTATTACAGGCTGCTGGGCGCCCGCATTGGACCGGGGGTGTTCCTGGACAGCGGGGCGATCGACGCACCCGACTGTGTCGCCATCGGTGCGGACACGGAGTTTGCCACGGAGGCCTCGCTCTCCTGCTGCAAGGTGGAGGGCGAACGGTTCAGGGTTGGCCGGATCAGGGTCGGGAGATCCTGCCATGTCGGGGCCAATTCGATCCTGGGGATGAACACGGCCATGGAAGACCGCGCCGAACTGGGCGACCTGTCGATGCTGCCCCCCGGAGGCGTGATCCCGGCAGGCGAAAGATGGGCCGGATCGCCGGCAAGGTTTCACTCGGCGGCTGACGATGGCGCGACCGCGCGGCGCAGCGCCCCCGGCCGCTGGGCGTTCGCGGCGGGAAGCGCCATCCTCCTTCTGATCTTCCCGATCTTTGCGGTCCTGCCGGTGTTTCCCGGGATGATGCTGATGGCGGAGATCGACCAGAACACCGATGCGTACAGTTTCCTGCTGCTCTCCCCCGTGCTTGCGGCGGTTTTTGTGATTTCGATGTGCCTGCAGATTGCGCTGCTCAAGTGGCTGCTAGTCGGCCGTGTGAGAGCGGGCCGTATCTCCGTCGGCAGCCTGGCTTACGTGCGCCATTGGCTGGTGGGCCAGCTGATGGCGCTGAGCCTCGACATCGTCAATCCCCTCTATGCCACTCTCTACCTCAATCCCTGGTACCGGATGCTTGGCGTCCGCGTGGGCCCGCGGGCGGAGATTTCCACGGCCTCGTCCATCAGCCACGACCTGCTTGAGGTCGGGGAGGAGTCCTTCATCGCCGACGCCGTTTCGCTTGGCGCACCGCGCCTCCACCGGGGATTTCTTTCGCTGAAGAGGACGGTGACCGGCCGGCGCACCTTCGTCGGCAACAGCGCGGTGATTCCGCCGGGCACCGAACTCGGGGACGGCGTCTTGATCGGCGTCCTTTCCGTGCCTCCGGCCGACCGGGCCGCCGCTCTCAATCCCGGCTCGTCGTGGTTTGGCACGCCCGCCGTCTTTCTGCCGCGACGCCAGGTCACGACGAGGTTTGGCGAGGACAGCACGTTTCAGCCGAGGCGCGGGCTCATCCTGCAACGGCTGGCAATCGAGTTCGTCCGTGTGATCCTGCCGCTGACCGTGGTCATCGCCCTCACTTCGGTGATGATGAGCATCGTCGGGACCCTGGACGACGACGACTGGGGCCCCGGGGATATCGCACCGCTGTTTCCGTTGTTCTACCTGGGGCTCGCCCTCGCCGCAGGGGCTTTCACCGTCCTCGTGAAATGGCTGGTGATCGGCCGCTACAAGGTCGCTGAAAAGCCGCTTTGGAGTCATTTCGTGTGGCGTTCGGAACTGGTGACCTCGACCTACGAGAACCTGGCCGTTCCCTTCTTTGCCGACATGCTGCGCGGCACGCCATTTCTTCCGGCCTATCTGCGCCTGCTCGGGTGCCGCATCGGAAAACGCGTGTACCTCGATACGACCGACATTACCGAGTTTGACATGGTGCGGATCGGCGACGGGGCGGCATTGAACTGCGACTGCGGTCCCCAGACCCACCTGTTCGAGGATCGGGTGATGAAGATCGGCCCGGTCGACATAGGCCGGCGATGCGTCCTGGGCGGCGGCTCGATTGTGCTCTATGGGGCCAGCATGGAGGAGGGCAGCACGCTCGGTGAGCTTTCGCTCCTGATGAAAGGCGAGAATCTCCCGGCTTCCACCCGATGGGAGGGCTCGCCGGCAAGACCGGCGGCGCGCCCCGGGCCACAACGAAGAGGCGGCCCCGCCTGATGCCCCGGGGAAGAGCTCGACAGGTCAGGGCCCCTTGGTTCCCGCAGAGTTGGCCAGGTTGATGAAGTAGATGGCGACCTGCTGTTCTGCCTCGTACTGGCTTCTGAGGGCGCCGAGCGCGGCGGTCTGGGCCGGCGAGAGGAAGGCCTGGGTGCTCCCGATCGCCTTGTCCCAATTGACCGTGCCTTTTACAACGGTTGAGCCGTCCCTTTTCTTGCTGTTGTCCGCAAGGATTCCGATGAGCTGCTGCGCTTGCGGCGCACTCAAGGGAGTTCCTGTCGAGAAAAGGTCCCCGGCGAGGTCGCTGACGATCGGCAGGACGGCGCGGTCGTGATAGTAATCGCGATACTGGGAATAGCCATCAGGCCCAAGCAAGGCGGCGATCGCCGCCTTGTTCTGGCGGTCCAGTTCGTCATCCAGGGCCTGTATTTCCGGAGAAGACTCCTCCAGCCCGCGGCGAATGGCCGTCTGCTGGACGGTGATGTCATTCTCCTCACGCTGGGTCAGCAGGTCCTTCAGCTGCTCGATCTGGCCCTGCGAAAGCCCTAGGATCTGGAAGAGCAGGCCCCACTGGCCAACCAGGTTGTCGCGGTAGGCTTTCATGTACCTCGCGTGAAGGGCGGCTGTCGCACTCGAACCGACAGGTTTTGGCTCCGAAACGGACTCCGGCGCAGGTTCGGGACGTGCTTTTGCGATCCGAAGCGTCCTGTCGAGGTCGGCCGTCTGCAACCGGGCTTCGCGGAGCACGTCTTCGGCGGCGGAAAGCTGCCTGTTGATATCGAACCGCACGGTCCTCCGCTGCTCCGATTCCGCGGCGAGGCGCCTGGCTTTGTGCCATTCCCGGACGGCAAAGGCGATCGCCAGGGCCGCAGCCAACGACACGGCGGCGAAAATGAGGGTCGGCCTCTTCACGGTGCACTGGCCTTCACGATGGTGTCCTTGGCGCCCTGTTGTTCAAGCTGGTCGAGCTCGGCCCGGGCCCGAAGGGACTGCAGCGCGGCGACCTGCCCCGGGAGCAGGGCCCCTTGCGCCTGCGACAGGATGTTGTCCCAGTTCAGGGTTGCGGCATCGACTTTTGGCAAGCCGAACGAGTCCCTTGGGCTCGGAGGAATTTGGGCTGCGATAATCCTTGTGAGCTGATCGGCTTCCTGTGCCGAGAGAGGCGTGGGCGAATAGTAGAGGTTCGCGGCCAGGCTGTTGACCAGGGGCTGGGCTGGAAGCGTGGCTTCATACTGCGTGTATTCCTGAAAGCCCGATTCGCCTAGCAAGTCGCGCAGTAAGGAGTCCCGCTGGCTCGCGATCTTGTCCTCCATCGAGGCGAGGGCCGGATCGTCCGGGGCAGCGCCGGGGTTTTGAAGGCGGGCGGCCTGCTGAAGATCATAAATGTCCGAGAACATCTTGAGCTGCAGATTTCCAAAGCGGTCTATCTCCTCGGGCTTGAGTCCAAGCTCGTGAAACAGCGGGCCGTACCAGATTTTGAACTGCGCCCTGTAGGATTGCGCGAGAACATGGCGCAACTGCGGATTTTCCGCGATCTCTTCGCCAAGAAAATCTCCCGTCACCTTCGACTGGCCTTCCGTTGCGGACGCGGCGGTTGCCGGCTTCGGAGTCTTCATTGAGCCCAGGGCGCTGCGGAGTTCGGCAGCTTTCTTCATTTCCGTGACGAGCTGCCGGCGGTCGTCCAGCAAGCGGGCGCGCAAGGCCGCATCCGCCGACGTGCCGTCTGCGGCTTCCTCGAAGCCTATCCCGACTGCAAAGTAGATCCCGGTCCCGAGCGCTAGAACTCCGCAAAGGCCGGTGAGTCCGAGGGCGAGCTTGGTCGTTGCCATAAGTTGAAGGATTCCCAGGGCCGATGCGCCGGCCGAGACGAACGCCCCCGCTTCGGCGATGGCTGTGCCTGCGACGGCGGCTCCCAGGCCGGCGGGGGCCGCGGCGACGGCATGATCCGCCAATGCAAGGGCCAGGGCCGACGAAGCGGAGCTGATTCCGCGGCGCGCAAGGGCGCGGCGCAGTTTCTCGAGGGCGCGGCCGACGCTCATCGCCGCGGCGTTTTCGCTGACCCCAAGACGGGCCGCGATCTCGGCAAACGGCCGCTGCTCGAAGAAGCGCAGGAGCACGGCCTCACGGTCGCGCGTGCCCAGATCCTGCATGGCCGCGTCGAGATGGGGACGCAGGCGCTCCCAGTCGAAGCCGGATTCGGTCGGCGGTGAGGACGTTTCCATCGTGTGAGCCGCTAGCTCGCGGCGACTGCGCCGGTATTCGGCGCGCGCGAGCTTGCGCGAGGCGAAATGGGTGGCCGTGTACAACCAGCCTGAAAGCGCAGGGTGGCTCTGCAAGGAGGCGGCTTTCCGGGCGAGGTCGGAGAACACAATCTGGGCGACGTCGCGCGCGCGGTGTTCGTCTGCTCCGAGCTGTCGGAGCGCCGCGGAATAAACAAGGTCGAAATGCAGCCGGACCAGTTCTGTGAAGGCCGGCTGTGATCCGTCATGGACATAGCTTCGGAGAAGTTCGGAGTCTTCGTTCATTCCCTTTCCACACTCATAACACCCGCAGGCGGAAAAAACACACAAACATTGCGCCGGGCCGGCCCCTCGCGGCTGTCTTGCGCTCCGATGGCCAACCGGTCAACGATGGGCGCGGTGAGCCTGCCTGGCAAAGACACTTCCGATCGTCGGCGCGTTGCCTGGATCTGCATGGTGCTTTTCGCCGGCACCTTGTTAGTCTTTGGTCGTTCGATCGGAAACGGCTTCGTCAACTACGACGACCCCGATTATGTGACCAAGAATGTCCATGTCCAAGAAGGGCTTGGATGGGATGGCGTGCAGTGGGCCTTTTCCTCGGGAGGGGCGTCGAATCTCTGGCATCCGCTGACGTGGGTGTCCCTCATGACCGACTGGACGCTCTTCGGGGCCGATCCGCGGGGGCATCATGCCGTTTCTCTGGGTTGGCACGCGCTGAACGCGGTCCTGGTCTTTCTTCTTTTGCGGCGCCTGACGGGGAGCCTCTGGCCGAGCGCCTTGTGCGCGGCGCTTTTTGCCTGGCATCCATTGCGGGTCGAGTCCGTCGCCTGGGTGTCCGAGCGCAAGGATGTGTTGAGCGGATTCTTTGGGCTATCCGCGCTCTGGGCCTACGCGAATTACGCCTTGGCGATGCCGGACAACCGCGCGCTGGCGCGGCGATACTACTGGCTGGCCTTCGGCGCCTACGCGCTCGGCCTGATGTGCAAGCCCATGATCGTCACCTTGCCGGGAGTATTCCTCCTGCTGGATTTTTGGCCGCTTTCGAGGGGATTTGCGCCCCAGGCCCAACTCGCCAGGCCGGAAAAGCCGGCGTGCATCTGGCTGGAGAAGCTCCCGTTTGTCGCCCTGGCGGCCTTTACCAGCGTCGTCACCTACGTCGTTCAAAGGAATGGCGGCGCAGTATCGCAGGCTCTGGGCCTAGACATCCGGCTGGAGACCGCGGCCATTGCCGTGCCCCGGTACCTATGGAAGCTGGTGTGCCCGTTCGACCTTTCCGTCCTGTACCCGCATCCGGGACACTGGCCGCCATGGGCCGTCCTGGGATCCGTGGCGCTTGTCGGCGGGGTAACCATTGCCGGATGGCTGCAGCGGCGGCGGCGGCCGTGGATCATCATGGGCTGGCTTTGGTTTCTCGGAATGCTGATTCCGGTCTCCGGAATCGTGCAGTCCGGCATCCAGTCGATGGGCGACCGCTACTCTTACCTGCCGATGCTCGGGATCCAAATTGCCGCGATCTGGAGCATGAGGGAATTGATGACTTCAAGGGGTGCCAGGGAACTCGGGGCCATTGCGGCGATCGTGATTCTGGTCGGACTGGCCGTACGCACTTGGGACCAGATCGGAG
Source organism: uncultured Verrucomicrobiae bacterium (assembly GCA_963747795.1). Classification (GTDB taxonomy): domain Bacteria; phylum Verrucomicrobiota; class Verrucomicrobiia; order Opitutales; family Opitutaceae; genus Palsa-1447. The sequence continues at coordinate 391,253 of CAVVGS010000006.1, read as the reverse complement.
TTTGGAAGGATTCGTTCACCCTGTTCGATCACGCGATCGCCGTGACCGACGCCAATTACATGGCGTATAACAACCGCGGCGCCTTCTTCGAGGATCAGGGCCGGATCCGGGAGGCCGAGGCCGACTTCCGCAGGGCGCTCGAATTCAAGCCGGATTTCGACGATGCCAACGCCAATGTCGGCCACCTGCTCGACAAGCAGGGCCGCCCGGCGGATGGCCTGCCGTACCTCCGCAAGGCGATTGCTGCCAACCCGAAAATGATCCCCGCCCATGTGGGCCTCGGCGAGGCGCTGTGCGACTTGGGGCGGGTCGACGAGGCAATCGACGAATACAAGTGGGTCCTCGCGCGCGATCCCCAGAATGAGGACGCCCTCGATGATTACGGGGTGGCGCTTGCGATGAAGGGGAGGGCGGACGAGGCGGAGGCGAGCATCAAGGCCGCCCTCAAGATCAAGCCGAACGACGCGAGCGCCCACGGCAACCTGGGCAATGTCCACTCGATGATGGGCCGCATCGACGAGGCCATCGAGGATTACCGCCGATCCCTCACGATTAATCCGGGGGCGGCCGAGACACATTTCAATCTCGGCACGGCACTTGCCCAGAAGGGGCGGCTTCCCGAGGCGGCCGGGGAATACGCAAGTGCCCTTAAGCTCCGACCCGTCGATCCCGACGCCCACGCAAGACTGGGCCTGATCCTGGCGCAGATGGGCCACAAGGATGACGCCATCTCCGAACTTGAAATGGCGATCCGCCAGAAGCCCGATTTCAACCAGGCGCAGAGCTGGCTCCGGGCGGTCAGGGCGATGCCCGCCCCCGCCGGCAGGTGATTTGCGCCCGCCGGTTGGCCTCCATCCCGATGCCCGGGGAGGCGGTTCATCCTCTTGCACAAAGGCGGATCAAGGTGTGTTATCGGGGGTCTGCCGTCCGAACACCATGACCGAATCCACGGAAAACACCCTCCCCGCTCCCTCCGAGCCCGCGCGACCGCGCGAACGGCCCCGCAAGCCTCCCGAACCGAGCCTTCTGATCGGTCGGGGAGATGCGATTCGGGATGTGATCAGGACGGCGGAGGAAGTGGCGCGCTCGGGGGTGACTGTCTTGATCGAGGGCGAGAGCGGAACGGGAAAGGAACTGGTGGCGCGCTACATTCATGCGACGAGCCCGCGGGCCGACAAGCCGTTCATCTTCGTCAACTGTGCGGCCCTGCCGGAACACCTGGTCGAGGCGGAGCTTTTCGGCCACGTCAAAGGGGCGTTCACCGACGCGCGCTCTGACAAGCCGGGACGTTTCATGCTCGCCGACGGAGGAACCCTCTTCCTCGACGAAATCGGCGATTTGCCCCACAAGGGGCAGGGGGACCTGCTTCGAGTCATCGAGGATGGCGCTTTTCGGATGGTCGGCGGAACCGAACTGATGCGGGTGGACGTGCGAATCATTGCTGCGACTAACAAGGACCTGACGGAGGCGGTTGCCGCGGGAAAGTTTCGCGAGGATTTGCTGTACCGTCTCCAGGTGATTCCCATCTCGGTCCCCCCCTCCGGGACCGGGCTGAGGACATACCGCTCCTCGTGGATGCGTTCCTCGATCACTTTGCAGCGAAGCACAAGCGCCGGCGCCAGACCATTTCGGCGGAAGCGATGCAGCTGTGCCAGCGGTTTTCGTGGCCGGGCAACGTCCGGCAACTGCGCAACATCATCGAGCGCCTGGTCGTGACGTGCCAGAACTCGACTATAGAAGTTATTGATTTGCCTGTTTTTATGCGGACGAGCGACCTGGAGGCACCCGCTTTCACGATCCGCCCAGGCATGACGCTGGCCGAGGCAGAGATGCTCCTCATCCGGCAGACCTTGATACACGTCACCTCCAAGCGCGAAGAGGCCGCGCGCCTTCTCGGGATCAGCCGACGGGCACTTCAGTACAAGCTCAAGAGATACGGATTGCTCGATTTGTAACCCTGCACTTCAGGGGGTGATAAATGTGCAATTATTGCACATAAGGCAGTTTGACGGTTAAGGCCAGTTATTGGCAATAACGTGATATTTCGATAACTTGTTACGACGGAATACCCTATTTAGTTCGGCTGCGCGACGGCACAAAGGCTGCCATATGGGAGTTGCACCCGCAATCTGGGCGCAAAAACCAAACTGAAAAATGAGCAACGATCTTAATCTCAACCTTAACACGGCGTCCGCGCCGTCCGCTCCTCAAGCCGGCCAGACACCGGTTCAAGCCACAGCGAAGACAAAGCTGCCGAAGCGTCTGCGCTTTGGACAGAAACCCGCAACGCCCGCTCCTGCGAGTGGCGTTCAGACCCCGGCTCCGGCCGCGACGGCGAACAAGCCGCTGTAAGTATCGTCAGCTCGGGCAATCGAGCATGACCTGTGGTCCGTTGTCCCGGGAAGCGATTCCTTAGATCAGACTATCGATAGTTCTTCAATCACGGCGGCCGGTCGGCAACGACCGGCCGCTGTTTTTGTGTCCTTCCAAATTGGAAGGACACACCCCGAAGCCCGCAGGGTGAAGGGAGGTGCGCTGATTCCCGCTTGACCGCACGCCTCCGCCCGTTGGGCTACGGCGCGGCGGCCTTCCGCTTCGGAAGGCGCGGCCCTAAACCCGAAGCGCCCCATGCCACTCTATGCCCTCACGATCTTCATCGGGGCTTTCCTGCTCTTTCAGGTCCAGCCGCTCATCGGCAAATACATCCTTCCCTGGTTTGGCGGCAGTCCGGGCGTCTGGACGACCTGTCTCTTGTTCTTCCAGACAGCCCTTTTGGTCGGCTACGCCTATGCGCATTACACAAGCAGGCGGCTGAAGCCGGGCACGCAGGCGCTCCTGCACATCGCCCTTCTGCTGGCGGCCCTGGCATTCCTGCCGATCGTCCCCTCGGATTCCTGGAAACCCCAGGCGCCGGGCGATCCGACTTTGCGAATACTCATCCTGCTGGCGGTAAACCTGGGATTGCCCTATATCGTCCTGTCGGCGACCGGGCCCCTGATCCAGCGGTGGTCCAGCCTCACCCATCCGGGCGTTTCGCCGTACCGGCTCTACGCGTTGTCCAACGCGGGCTCGCTTCTCGCCTTGTTGAGCTACCCCTTTTTTTTCGAATGGGCGTATTCGCGCCACACCCAGGCGAATCTGTGGGCCATAGGCCTGGGACTCTTTGTGATCGTTTGCGGGCTGTGCGCTGCGCGGGTGCGGCGGAATTCAGGCGGCTTGGCGCGGGCCCAGGGGATCGAACCGGGCGCGGACTCTGGTGCGGGGACAGGCACCTCCGGGGAGACGGAGCCCGGACCCGGCGCTGAAACGAGCATTGGCGACCGGATGCTGTGGCTTGTTCTGCCGGCTGTCGCCTCGATTCTCCTTCTGGCCACGACAAACAAGCTCTGCGAGGACCTGGCCGTCGTTCCGTTTCTGTGGATTTTGCCCCTGAGCCTTTATCTGCTCAGTTTCATCCTCTGCTTCGACCATCCGCGCTGGTACGTGCGCCCGCTTTTCAGCATGCTTCTTGTGGCCGGATTGGCGGTGGTCGCCCAGCTGCTTTTTGCGGAAAACGACGCGTCGATCCTGGCCCAGCTGATCGGCTACTGCGGGGCCCTGTTCGCCGGCTGCATGTTCTGCCATGGCGAATTGTGCCGGCGGAAGCCCCACCCAAGCCGCCTGACGTCATTCTATCTGATGATTGCCGCGGGCGGGGCGCTGGGCGGGATCCTCGTGGCGGTCGTCGCGCCCCTGGTGTTCAATTCGTTTCTCGAGCTGCCCGCCGGGTTCTGGATCCTGAGCGTCCTGCTGGCCGTTTTGGCGATCCAGAAGCGGGACCGCTCGCTCGCGCTGGGAGCCCTTGGCGGCGCGGTCTTGGGCCTTCTCATCGCGCTGGCGATGCGCGGCAGCTATGCGGCCACGTGGACGGTAAGGCGGGACATCCTGTTTGTGGAATTCCGGGAATTCTTCCGGGATCACGGGAAGGTGACGGGCGTGTGCGCGGTGGGGGCCCTTTGGGGTTTTGTGGACCTGAGGCGCATGTTCCTGCGCGAATGGCGGCCGCGCATGGGGAGTTTCCTCATCTTTGCGTCCCTTGTCCTGGGCTTCATCCTGATGAAGGAGGCTGAAAGCACCCGTGAGTCGGCGATCAGCGTATCGCGGAATTTCTTCGGCGTCCTCACCGTGTACGACTACCGGCCCGATGAACCAGCCGAGCACTATTATGAGCTGGAGCATGGCCGGATAATCCACGGCCTGCAGTTCGCCGATCCGGTGAAATCGCGCTGGCCGACGACCTACTATGCGGAAACCAGCGGGGTGGGGCTGGCCATCCATAGCCTGGTCAGAACTGGAGGCCGCCGTCTGGGGTTGGTGGGCCTGGGCACGGGCACTTTGGCTGCGTACGGAGAGGAGGGCGACACCGTGCGGATCTACGAGATAAACCCCCAGGTGCCTCTCCTCTCGAAGAGCCGTTTCACGTACGTTGCACACTCGCGGGCCAAGGTGGACATTGTCATGGGCGACGCCCGGCTGTCCATGGAGCGCGAGCTTGAACGGGGCGATCCGCAGCGCTTCGACCTGCTGGCGCTGGACGCATTCAACAGCGACGCGATTCCCGTGCACCTTCTGACCCGCGAGGCCTTCGCAACCTATCTCAAGCACATGAAGCCCGACGGGATAATCGCCGTCCATATTTCCAACCGCTACTTCGACCTGCAGCCGGTGGTCGAAAGCCTGGCGAAGAACTTCGACCTCCAGGCAGTCTCGATTTCCGACGACAACGAGGAGAGCTGGTGGATTTACGACTCGACCTGGGTGCTTGTGGCCAGGAAGGAGCGCTTCCAGGAGACGCCGGCCCTTCTCGAGGCCGCCGACAGCGCCGACAAGCGGTCAAAGGCCCCGCCGCCCCTCTGGACCGACGACTACACGAGCCTTTTCAGGATTCTGCGCTAGCCTGCATCCATCACAAATTCCGACGACGGAGCGCAGCAGCGCGAAGATGGCGAGGCCGAAGGCCGAGTCCCGAAGGGACGGCCGCGGCAGCGGCCACAATCTTGCCCAATCTCGTCGGCGCAAATTACCTCAGGCTCCCTGCGCTGTGCTTTTAGCACAGCTCGGTCGCCTTCGGTCCTTTTCGCTCGACGATCTTGCGCAATCTTCATCGGTTTTGTAATGGATGCAGGCTAAACCCACCCGACCCCGCCATGATTGCCACCCCCCTCACGCAGCTTGTTCCGATTCTGCAGCTGTCCATCGGACCGGTGATCCTCATCTCGGGCGTCGGCCTGCTCCTGCTTACGCTCACCAATCGTTTCGGCCGGATGCTCGACCGGGCGCGGCTGATCAAGCGCGAGATGGCCGAGGCGCCGGGGGAGGCGGAGACGGCCATGCTGCAGGCGCAGATCGACATACTCGTAAACCGGGCGCGGATTCTAAGGCTGTCGATCACACTTGGTTCGATCTCCGTGCTGCTTTCCGGCGTTCTGATGCTGGTGCTGTTCCTTTCCGCCCTTTTGAAGTGGGAGGATGGACTGCTGATCATCGTCATTTTTTCCCTGGCGGTACTCTCGCTCATCGGGTCGATCCTTGCGTTCATCCGGGACATGAACCTGTCGCTCACCGCGGTGTGGCTTGAAATCGGCCGCGATCGGTGAGTTTTCCCGGAACCGTGCGGACAGTCGGGCGATCCAAGTGCGCGAACCAGGGACCCCCCCGTCTCCGGATCGCGGCTTGCATGGCGGCATTCGCCCCACCCATGATCATGATTCCCCGATGAAAAAAGCTCTCGTTACCGGCATAACAGGCCAGGATGGCTCGTACCTGGCGGAGTTGCTCCTCGCCAAGGACTACGAGGTTCATGGTGTGATCCGAAGGGCCTCGACGTTCAATACGGTCCGGATCGATCACCTTTACCGAGACCCGCACGTCAACGACACGCGGCTTTTCCTTCACTACGGGGACTTGGCCGACTCCGTTCAGATGGTGAAGCTCCTCTACGAGCTTCAACCGGACGAAGTATACAATCTCGGCGCGCAATCGCATGTGCGCGTGTCCTTTGACATTCCCGAATACACCGGAGACGTGGACGGCCTGGGATCCCTGCGGATCTTGGAGTCGATCCGCGAAGCGGGGCTCGTCAAGAAGGTGCGATTCTACCAAGCCTCGTCATCGGAGATGTTCGGAAAGGTCCAGGAGATGCCCCAGACCGAGAAGACACCGTTTTGGCCGCGGTCACCCTATGGCTGCGCGAAGGCTTATGCATACTGGCTGACGGTGAATTACCGAGAGAGCTACAATCTTCACGCAAGCAACGGAATTCTCTTCAATCACGAGTCGCCCCGGCGCGGCGAGACCTTCGTCACGCGCAAGATCACGCGAGCGGCCGCCCGCATCAAGATGGGGCTCCAGGACGCGCTATTCCTGGGGAACCTGGACGCACGCCGGGACTGGGGCTACGCAAAGGAATACGTGGAGATGATGTGGCTCATGCTGCAACAGGACAAGCCGGACGACTACGTCGTGGCGACAAACGAGACCCACAGCGTGCGGGAATTCTGCCAGGAGGCCTTCGGTCTTCTCGGCTTGGACTGGCAGAAGTACGTGAAGCACGATTCGCGGTACGAGCGGCCCGCCGAGGTTGACATGCTGATAGGCAATGCCGAAAAGGCACGGCGCCAGCTGGGGTGGGCGCCCAAGGTTCGGTTCAATGAGCTCGTGAAGATCATGGTTGAGCACGATCTCGATGCCGCCCGCCAGGAGGCGCGCATCGCCGGTCTCGACAAGAGTCGCGCCTGAGCCGTGAAGTTGTTTATCGCAGGACACCGCGGAATGGTTGGCTCGGCGCTGGTGCGCCGGTTTCAGAAGGAGCCGGACGTCGAGCTTTTGTTGCGGACCCGGCACGAACTGGACCTCGGCGACCAGGCGGCGGTCGAGGCGTTCTACGCCGCCGAGAGACCCGACATGGCGATCATCGCCGCGGCAAGGGTGGGCGGCATCCATGCCAATTCGACCTATCCGGCGGAATTCCTCCACCAAAACCTCGCCATCGCGGCGAACACGATTCACGGCGCCTACCGCTTCGGGGTGAAGCGGCTGCTCTTCCTCGGCAGTTCGTGCATTTACCCAAAAAATGCGCCGCAGCCGATGACCGAGGGCTGCCTTCTGACCGGTCCGCTCGAGCCGACGAACGAGGCCTATGCCATCGCGAAGATCGCCGGCCTCAAGCTGGCTCAGTTCTACCGGCGCCAGTACGGCGTTCTCTTCCACTCCGCGATGCCGACCAACCTCTACGGGCCTGGCGACAACTATCAAGGGCAGCTCTCGCACGTCCTGCCGGCGCTCATCCGCAAGTTCGACGAGGCGACGGAGGGGAACTGGGCGGAGGTCACCGCCTGGGGAACGGGCTCTCCCCTCCGGGAGTTCATGCATGTCGACGATCTGGCGGATGCCTGCGCCTTTCTCCTGCGTCTTGATGATCCGCCCGACTGGCTCAACGTCGGTTCCGGCGTCGAAATCACGATCCGGGAACTGGCGACCATGGTCGCCGCGGCGACAGGATTTGCCGGCAGGATCGTCTGGGATTCGTCAAAGCCCGACGGGATGCCGCGCAAGCTTCTGGACGTCTCCCAGCTGGCTTCCCTGGGGTGGAGGGCGCGAATCGCCCTGAATGAGGGGATAGCGCGGACATACGCGAGCTTTCTCGCCGAGAAGGCCGCGGGAACGCTGCGGGAATAGGCGGAGTCGGATCCGCCCCCTATTGACCTCGGAGGCTTCCTCCGCTGACCTCGGATTGGTTCAACCTGCATCCATCACAGATTCCGACGAATCCGGCCCAATTTCGTCGGCGCAAAGGTCCTCTGGCTCCCTGCGCTGTGCTTCTAGCACAGCTCGGTCGCCTTCGGTCCTTTTCGCTCGACGATCTTGGGCAATCTTCATCGGTTTTGTGATGGATGCAGGTTAACTGCCAAGCCATGTCCGACGAAAACCCAGAATTCTCAACAGGAGAGGAGGAAGACTCCGGTGCGCGCAAGTCGTTCTGGGAGCATGTGCAGGACCTTAGGACGGCCCTCATCCGCTCGGCGATCGCCATCGGTGTGGCCATCATGATCTGCCTGCTGCTGACGCCCCAGATCGTCGCCATCCTCGAGCACCCGATCCGGCGGATGCGCATGTTCGAGAAGCCGAGATCGACGGTCACCCTTGAGCTCGGCGCCGCAAAGCTGGGCCCGTTTGAGGTGACGAAGGAGGATTTCCCCGCCCTTCCCGGCGGCCCCACCCCCCACGCGGTATTCCGGGTCGGATCGGCGACAATCGCCGGGCAGCAGGTCCTCACGCTCCAGCCAGACCCGAATGGCCTGGCGGCGGACCCGATAGAGGTCACGCTGCACAACCTCAGCCCGACCGAGGCGTTCCTCGTCGCCTTTCACGTCGCGATCTACGCGGCGATCGTCGTGTCGGCGCCGTTCTGGCTTTATTACCTGGGAAGTTTCATCATACCGGCCTTCAAGCGGAGCGAGAGAAAGGTCGTGTTTACCTGGGCGGCGTGGGGCGTTCTCCTCGCGCTGACTGGAGTGCTCCTGACCTACTTCATCCTGCTGCCGGTTGCCCTGCGTGCCTCGATGAAGTACTCGGACCTGCTGGGATTTTCAGCCACCGACTGGCGGGCCGACGAGTACATCAGTTTCGTCTGCAAGTTCCTCCTCGGCATGGGGGTCGGCTTCCAGTTTCCGCTGGTCGTCCTGATCCTTGTCAAAATGGGCATTCTGACCCATCGCCAGCTCGCCCACTACCGCCGGCACGTGCTGGTCATCTCCCTGATCCTGGGCGCCATATTGACGACGCCCGAGGTCATCACGCAAATCGCAATGGCGGTGCCGCTGTACCTCCTCTATGAGATCTGCATCCTGGTCTCGTGGTACTGGGACTGGAAGAAGCGAAGAGCCGCCAAAACCGTTGCGAGCTGATCCCCCCCAACGCGCGGCCGGCGCCCCAGCAGCGCCCGCAGTTCCTCCGTCGTCCGAAACGGGCTGGCTGCCCGACTGTGTGTACACCGGTGGAAAATTCGAGTCCGGCCTCGCGTTTTTCGCCGACGCCATGGGGCGCATAACCCGTTTCTCGCGCGAGCCGGCGGACACGGCCGCGGCCAGGCGCCTGGCCGGCCAGGCGGCTCTGCCCGGGCTGGTGAATGGGCATTCCCATGCCCTGGAACGGGTGATCCGCGGACGGACAGAGCGCCGCCCTCGCGCGGGTCCCGACGCCTTCCCGGGCTGGCGCGAGGCGAGGGATCAGGCAGTGGCCCGGCTGTCGGGCGAGGACGTTTTCGACACGGCCCGCATGGCCTTCCTGGAAATGATGCTTTCCGGAATCACGTGCGTCGGGGAGTTTCACTACCTTCACAATCCGCCGGAAGGCGCATCCTGGCCCGATCCGAATTTCCTGGGCCAGGAGATCCTGCGCGCCGCCCACGACACGGGAATTCGAATCGCGCTGCTCAAGGTGGCCTGCGCGCGGGGCTGCCCCGCCCGGTTCGCCACTCGGGACCCCGACCGGTTCATCGCGGAGGCCGGGGCGCTGGAACGCTATGTCAGCCAGAATTACCACGTCGATGAGGCCTGGGTGGGCATTGCTCCCCATAGCCTGGCGTCGGTGCCGCTGGACTATTTGAAGGCCGTTGCGGCATTCGCGCATGCCCAGCGGATGCGCCTCCATCTTCCGCTTTCGGAGCAGCCGGCCGACAATGAGGCTTGCATTGCCGAGAACGGCCGAACGCCCGTCGCCCTCCTCGCCAAGCACGGACTGCTCGACAAGCGGTTCACGGCGATTCACGCCATCCATCTGTCGGACGAGGATGTGCAGCTTCTCGGCGCGGCGCGGGCCACGGTCTGCGCCTGTCCCACATCGGAGCGAAACCTCGGTTCCGGGGCCTCTCCCGTCGAAAAGCTTCTCGCTGCGGGCGCAGCAGTCTCGCTGGGCACGGACAGCCAGATCCAGGTCGATCTGCTCGAGGATGCGCGCCTGCTCGAATACAATCTTCGCATGGAGCGCCGGGGCCGCGCATTGCTGGCGCCCGAGCCTGCGGCGGCCCTTTTCAATGCGGCGACCGTGGCGGGCGCCCGCAGTCTCGGGGCACCCGGCGGGGCGCTCGAGGTCGGCCGGCCGGCGGACTTCTTCACGATCAACCTCTACGACCCCTCGATCGCGGGGGCGGAGCCCAACGCCCTGCTCGAAAATGCCGTGTTTTCGCTCGAGCGCCGGGCGATACGCGACGTGTGGGTCGGGGCGCGCCAGCGAATCGCGAACGGGCGGCATCCGCTCCACGGGCCGATCGTCGGCCGTTTCTCCGACCTGCAGCGCCGATTGTGGGCTTGAGCGGCCCGGAGCCGGGAGCGCGCTTGCACCAAGGCGTTTTCTCCGTTCTTGTGGCCGTTCCCATGATCGCACCAGAGACCTTCAGTCACATCGACAACATTAAGAAGCGCGCCGGCCACTTGTGGAGGTTTCTTTGACGTCGAGCAAAAGACACGCGAGATAGAGGCTCTCGAGGCGCAGATGGGCGCCCCCGGTTTCTGGGACAGCAACGACCGGGCGCAAAAGCACATAGCGAAGCTGAATTTGCTGAAACGCACCGTGCTGCCTGTCGTCGCCTTCCAAAGGAAGGTCGAGGACGTGGACGTCATGGTCGAACTGGTGGGCGCAGCCTCGCCCGCGGAGCAGGAATCAAACGCGCGCGAGTTGCATGCAACGGTTGAGGCCCTGGTCGCCGAGATGGACAAATTGGAGATCACCGCCTTCCTGAGCGGGCAGTTCGACCGGAACAATGCGATCTTGTCGATCCAGGCGGGGGCGGGCGGCACTGAGTCGTGCGACTGGGCCGACATGCTCCTTCGCATGTACAGCCGCTGGGCCGAGCGCCGCGGATTTGCAATCGAGGTCCAGGACGTGCAAGTCGGTGATCAGGCCGGAATTACGAAGGCGACGATCTTCATCAAGGGCGAGAACGCCTACGGATACGCGAAGGCCGAGCGCGGCGTGCATAGGCTGGTGCGGATAAGCCCTTTTGACGCGAACAAGCGCCGCCACACCTCGTTTTGCGCGGTCGATGTGATCGCGGAAATCGACCAGGAGGTCGCGATCGATGTGCCCGACAGCGACATCCGGGTCGACGTGTATCGTTCCTCGGGCAAGGGCGGCCAGGGCGTCAACACGACCGATTCCGCGGTGCGCATCACTCATATTCCGACGGGCATGGTTGTCGTCTGCCAGAACGAGCGTTCGCAGATCAAGAACCGGGCGAGCGCGATGAGCGTCCTCAAGGCCCGCCTTTACGAGCGGAAGCTCGATGAGCAAAGAAGCGAAATGGAGCGGTTTTACGGAGAGAAGGGGGAGATCGGCTGGGGCAGCCAGATCCGCAGCTACGTGCTTCAACCTTACCAGATGGTGAAAGACCTGCGGACGGGAATGACCACGAGCGACACGCAGGGGGTTCTGGACGGGGATATCGACCGCTTCATCTACGCCTGGCTTCGGTCCGGATCTCCGCGCCACCGCAACAAGGAAATCCAGATGGATGAATAGGCTGCAGGCCGTCCCGCCGCGACTTGCCCTTTGATTCAACCAATTTCTGAATCCCTTCCCATGCAAGAAATAGCCTATGAGCGCATCCAGTCGGCCCTGAGCGCCCAGCCGCTGTTTGAGGCGAAGTCCTGGCAGCTTTCACCGGCGGCGTGGCCGCTCACGGCGAAGCAGGCCGAGGAGCTCGAGGCGATCGGATCGGCCTGCCTGGAATACCAGCAGGCCCTGGAGACTTTGTACCTGCGCTCCGTCGCGGGCCGAAACCTCCTTCGAAACAAGACGCTCGTGGCGCCCTGGGTCGCCGACTATCTGGACCGCGGAAAGCCGAGCGAGCTGGTCGAGCATGCGCGCGATTCGCGAAACCGCGGGATTTTCCCGTCCGTGCTGCGGCCGGACCTCCTGCTGACTGACGAAGGATTTGTGATGACTGAACTCGATTCGGTGCCGGGCGGGATTGGTCTCATCGCGTTTCTGAACAGGCTCTACGAGGAGGAATTGCCGCCCCGAGACCCGGCGGACATGGCTCCGGGGGCGGTTTCAAAAGGCCCGGAGAACGGAGGCATCCTCGGAGCCGGGGACCTGATGGTTAAGAATTTCCACGCCTCGCTGGCGGCGCTTCGGCCTGCGATGCCCAATCCCTCCATCGCACTCGTCGTAAGCGACGAGGCCTCGACCTACAGGCCGGAGATGGAATGGCTTGCCCACCAGCTGCAACTGGCCGGAAAGCGGGTCTATTGCCTGAGGCCGGAGGATCTTTTCCCGCTAGGAGGAGCGCTGTTCTACGACAGCGGCGGGAATCCGGAGAAGATCGACATCATCTACAGGTTTTTCGAATTGTTCGACCTGGCCAACATCCGGACGGCGAGGTTCATTTTCGAGGCATGGGCGGCGGGCGATGTCGCGATTGCTCCGCCGATGAGGGCTTTTCAGGAGGAAAAGATCGGCTTTGCGCTGTTTCACCATCCGCGGCTCAGGGACTATTGGGCCGAGGCTATGGGCGGCCGGTCCTTCCGCCTCCTCTCAGCCCTGATCCCCCCGTCCTGGGTGATCGATCCGGCGCCGCTTCCCCCCGGGGCTGTCCTCGATGGACCGAAGGTTGGCGGGCGTCTCCTCGGCGATTGGATGGACCTCGCCGGCGCGTCCCAAAAGGAGCGCGACCTGATCATAAAGATCAGCGGATTTCACGAGACAGCCTGGGGCGCCCGAAGCGTCATCCTCGGAAGCGACTGCTCGCGTGAGGAGTGGCAGCAGGGCGTCCAAAGGGCGGTGGAATTTGCCCCCACAAACCTGCACATCCTGCAGGCTTACAAGAAGCCGCGCCGGGTGCGTCACAGGGTCTATCGGCTTCCCGAATCCGCAGATCCGGCGGCAACGGGCACCGCCGCATCCGTGGACGTGGACGGACGCCTGAGGCTGTGCCCGTATTATTTCGTGATCGAAGGTCAGGCGCGCCTGTCCGGAGCCCTGGCGACCTTCTGTCCGCCGGACAAGAAGATCATCCACGGGATGCAGGACGCGGCGCTGCTGCCGTGCCGGGTGGTTGGGTGAGGGTGGATTTCAGGCCGCGACCCCGGCACTTGCCAGATCAGCAAAGAGACGGTCTCGGCGGCGGCGGGCAAGGGCCAGGTCCTTTGTTCCCAGGGACCGGCGAATGCGTTCCTTGGTGAACGGAGTCGGGTGCACGGTATAGTGCAAGAACCACGTCCCGTGGTTGTTCCACAAGTGGTGGTTTGGGTTCTCGGCCCTGATTCGGATGCTCGGTAGTTGGACTGTCTCGTTCATGATGCGTGATTTGGTTGATCGCGCACCAGGGTCTGAAAACAAAAAGCCGACCTGGGCATCAGATCGGCGCTGTCTTCGGGAGCTTTTGGTTCGGGGCCGCTGGGCCCCGCACATCCGGGCCTGTGCCCGATCCACCGTGGCCGCTCCCGGCCCGGTTGGCAGAACCCCGGCTCGCGCCGAGGCTCGTTCCTGATGCAGGCCGGAAACATGCTGCTGTTGGGCAAGTTGTCCAGCCCTTTTTTTGGGACAGCCTCCTTCGAGGAGGCTGTCCCCTTTGCTGGGGACAGGCACACCGCAGGAGGCTGTCCCCATTTGGCTTCGCGCTCGTCTAGCTCGGTTGTCCCATGATCACTGACAAATCGTTACAACCCCTGCGAAGGCTGGCCGTGTTTTCGGCCCTTGCGCTTACGGCAAGTTACCCCGCAATCGCCCGCGCCCAGGGTTCCTCGGGTGCCACGGTACCCCCAAAGTCCTGGATCGACCCGGAAACGGGCCACCGGGTCATCCGGCTGACCGATGAGCCCGGCTCCGACAGCTTCTATTTCAACGTCAATCCCTACACGCCGGACGGCAAGGAGATGGCCTACACGAATCCCGCCGGCATTTCGGTCCTTAATCTGGAAACCCTGCAGGCCCGTCCACTCGTGGCCGCCCCGGCCCGAGCGGTCGTCGTCGGCCACAAGACCCCGACCCTCTATTACACCAAGCCGGGCGCCGATGCCGCCCATTCGAGCCTTTGGGCCGCGGACATCGTCACCGGGGCTGCACGCAAGATCGCCGACCTGCCGCCCCGAGCGAGCATTGCCACCATCAACTGCGACGAAACTCTCGGAGCCGGCACCTTCGTCGAGGGCGAAGCGACGGGCGAAGGGGTCTATGGCGGTAAGGCGCCAGCGGCAGGCCGCATGGGGGCCCTGAACCTGGGCGAACCGGTCAACAAGGGTGAAATGATGGCGAAGCGTCTGGCGGCGAGGCTGCCCATGACCATGTACACTGTGGATCTCCAGACGGGGAAGATAGCCGTCGTCATGGAGCACCAGACGGACTGGCTCAACCACCTGCAGTTCTCGCCGGTCGATCCGCACTTCCTGATGTACTGTCACGAAGGCTCGGGCTGGCGGGTGGACCGCATCTGGACAATACGGACGGACGGCGCCGAAAACACCATGATTCCCGACGAGCCGGGTCGCAATCGGATCATGGAAACGGAGCTCGCCGGCCACGAGTGGTGGAGCCCCGACGGGAGGACCATCTTTGTCGACCTGCACCTCCTCAAGGGCGTGGTCGGCTTCCTCGCCGCCTACAATCTCGATACCAAGAAGCACACGTGGTACCACTACGAGCAGAACCAGTGGCAGATTCATTTCAACCTGTCGCCGGATGCAAAGACGTTCTGCGGCGACGGGGCGGGACGGCTGAACAACCAGTGGATCTACCTCCTCCACCCCGAGGTGATCGCGGATGACAAGACTCTTGGCACGGACCTGATCGCCGGGGGCGTCCTCAGGCCGGAGCCGCTCTGCAGCCTCTCAAAGACCGCCATCCACGGTGCGCACAATTTCCGGCTCGAGCCAAATGCGAGCTTCACGCCCGACCAGAAGTACATCGTCTTTCGCTCGAACATCTTCGGCCCCGATTACGCATTCGCGGTCGAAGTCGCGAAAGCCGCTTCTCAGTAGGCAGGGTCGAAGGGGACAGCCTCCTGCGGGGTGCCTGTCCCCAACTTTCCGTTGAAACGGTGGAGTTTTGTGGTATAGGTACGGCTACCTAGTTTAGGAGAGCCCGGGACGCCGGGTTGAGACGGAGGTGCGATCGATCTCCGAATCCTTTGAACCTGATGCGTTTAATTACGCCGTAGGGAAAACAGGACTCGATTCCAAATCAGGAGAGAGTCTGAAGCCCGACCGGCGGAGTTGGGCGCTTGTCCCCGAATTCGTTCTCCCGCCATGGAATCACCGAATCAAACCACCGCCACCCCCGAGCATCGTCTTTTCGGGGCTTCGCATCGCGTCTATATCCCCGGAACGCGGCCTGACATTCGCGTTCCCATGCGCGAGATCACGCTTTCTCCGACGCGACTCCCGAACGGTACGGAAGTGCCCAACGAGCCCGTTCGCGTTTACGACACCTCGGGTCCTTGGGGCGATCCCGCCTTCCATGGCGACAGCGCGCAGGGCCTGCCCGCCATCCGGGCCGCCTGGATCCGCGAGCGCGGGGACGTCGTCGAGGCCGAGGGCCGCTCGACCCAGCCGATGGATGACGGCTACCTTTCGGAGGCCCACCGGTTGCAGGCCGAGAGCGAGGGCAGAAGGAATCCAATCAGGTACTTCAACCGGGGAAAGCGCGCGGTCCTCAAGTCGAGGACGGGCAGCCCGGTGAGCCAGATTCACTACGCCCGGCGCGGGATCATCACTCCGGAGATGGAATATGCCGCTATCCGGGAGAACTCCCGGCTTCAGCGCTCGCGCGAGCTTCTCGAGATGACCGCGGAGGGCCCGCGCAATTCCCTCTGGCGGCAGCATCCGGGCCAGAGCTGGGGAGCTTCGATCCCCAGGGAGATCACGCCTGAATTCGTCCGCGACGAGGTGGCCCGCGGCCGCGCAATCATCCCCTGCAACGTCAACCACCCGGAACTCGAGCCGATGATCATCGGCCGCAACTTCCTCGTGAAGATCAACACCAACATCGGCAATTCCGCCGTCGCCTCGTCGATCGAGGAGGAGGTCGAGAAGATGCGCTGGTCGGTGAAGTGGGGCGGCGACACGCTCATGGACCTTTCGACCGGGAAGAATATCCACCAGACCCGAGAGTGGATCCTGCGCAATTGCCCGGTTCCGGTGGGAACCGTGCCGATCTACCAGGCGCTCGAGAAGGCGGGCGGCCGCCCCGAGGAGCTCACGTGGGAGATCTTCCGCGACACGCTGGTCGAGCAGGCCGAGCAGGGCGTCGACTATTTCACGATCCATGCGGGCGTTCTTTTGCGCTACATCCCGCTCACGGCCCGGCGCATGACGGGAATCGTCAGCCGCGGCGGATCGATCCTGGCGAAGTGGTGCCTGTCCCATCACCGCGAGAACTTCCTCTACACGCACTGGGACGACATCTGCGCGATCATGGCTGCCTACGATGTCGCATTTTCGATCGGCGACGGCCTGCGCCCGGGTTCGCTCGCGGACGCCAATGACGAGGCGCAGTTCGGGGAGCTGAAGACCCAGGGCGAGCTCACCCGGCGCGCCTGGGACCTGGGCGTTCAGGTGATGTGCGAGGGCCCGGGCCACGTGCCGATGCACCTCATTCCGGAGAACATGGACAAGCAGCTCGACTGGTGCCACGAGGCGCCCTTCTACACGCTGGGACCGCTCACGACCGACATCGCCCCGGGCTACGACCATATCACGAGCGCCATCGGCGCCGCCCAGATCGGCTGGCACGGAACGGCGATGCTTTGCTATGTGACGCCGAAGGAGCACCTCGGCCTGCCCAACCGGGACGACGTCCGGGCGGGCGTCATCGCCTACAAGATTGCCGCCCATGCCGCCGACCTCGCCAAGGGCCACCCGGCGGCCCAGTACCGGGACAACGCGCTTTCGAAGGCGCGGTTCGAATTCCGCTGGGAGGACCAGTTCAACCTGTCGCTCGATCCGGAGCGTGCCCGCGAATATCACGACGCAACCCTTCCGCAGGAAAGCGCGAAGACCGCTCATTTCTGCTCGATGTGCGGCCCCCAGTTCTGCTCGATGCGGATCACCGAGGACGTTCGGCGCTACGCCGAGGAGCAGGGGCTCCAGGCCGCTGAGGCGATCGACGCTGGCCTGCGCGCAAAGGCGGACGAATTTCGCGAGGCCGGAGGGGAAATCTACGTGGCGCCCGCCAAATGAGCACCGCCACGGCAGCCCCAGGCATTCTTGTGAACGACCGGCGGAGGCCTCTGCCGGAGGAGGCGACCGTGTCGGGGCTCGTCCGCGAGCTCGGGTTCCAGGACCGGAAAGGCCTCGCGGTTGCCCTGAACGGCGCCGTCGTCCCGCGCGCCGAATGGGAGTCCCGCAGGATCGGCGCGGAGGACAAGCTCCTGATCATCCGGGCGACCCAGGGGGGCTGACCGCCATGGCGCTCGATCCTTCGCGACGTTTTCCGCTGATGGCCATCACCCAGGACGGCGGGCCCATGCCGCACGCCGAGCAGGCGTCCCGCCTTTGCGCGGCAGGCGTGCGCTTCCTGCAGCTGAGGATGAAGGACGCCGCACGCGCGCAATGGCTCGCCACGGCCCGCGAAGTCGCCGCAATCTGCCGGGCAAGCGGCGCGATTTGCATCATCAACGACAGCATCGAGATCGCCCTTGAGGTGGGAGCGGACGGCGCGCACCTGGGTCAGAAGGACATGGATTGGCGCGAGGCCCGGCGGCGTCTGGGCCCCGAACTGATCCTCGGCGGGACAGTCAACCGTCTGCCCGAGGCCGAGAAGGCGGTGCTGGCCGGCTGCCTCGACTACGTGGGAATCGGCCCCCTTCGGTTCACGAAGACAAAGAAGGAGCTGGCGCCCCTGCAGGGCTACGAGGGGCTCCGGGGCCTGCTTGCCGTCCTGAACGGGATTCCCGCATGGGGTATCGGCGGGATCGAGGTCGACGACCTTCCGATCATACGCGCAATGGGGGCTGCGGGAACGGCCGTCTGTTCCGCCCTCCTTCGCAACGACACGATCGACAAGAATGTGCGGGCCTTCCTCGGAGCGTGGCCCTTTGACGGCTCGCCCGCACCCCTCCGGTCCCCGCTGGGCACAGATTCCAAACCATGATCGGCAAACCTTTGACAATCGCGGGAGTCAAGTTCACCTCCCGCCTGTTCGTGGGCACCGGGAAATTCAGCTCGGGCAAGACCATGCGCACGAGCCTCGCGGCCTCGGGAACGCAGCTCGTCACGGTCGCCCTTCGCCGGGTGCGCACGGACGGCGAGCCGGACGACATTGTCGACCACCTGGAACCGGAGCGCTACCGGCTCATGCCGAACACATCCGGCGTGAGGGATGCCAGGGAGGCGGTCCTCGCGGCCGAACTCGCCCGGGAGGCCCTTGAAACAAGCTGGCTCAAGCTCGAGATCCACCCCGATCCGAAATATCTCATGCCCGACCCGATCGAGACGCTCGCGGCCACGCTCGAACTCGTGAAGCGCGGATTCATCGTCCTTCCCTACGTCCACGCCGATCCGGTCCTATGCAAGCAGCTCGAGGAGGCCGGCGCCGCTGCGGTCATGCCGCTCGGCTCCCCGATCGGAAGCAATCGGGGCCTGGAATCGCGCGCGTTCCTCGAAATCATCATCGCGCAGGCCCGTGTTCCGGTCGTCGTGGATGCGGGCCTGGGCGCACCCTCGCACGCCGCCGCCGCACTGGAGATGGGGGCGGATGCCGTCCTCGTGAACACGGCGATTGCGGCCGCGGCCGATCCAGTCGCGATGGCGGATGCCTTTCGGCGCGGCGTCGAGGCGGGCAGGATGGCATTTGAAGCCGGGCTTTCGGGATTTGTCCCGGCGGAGGCCCGCGCGACTTCGCCGCTGACCGCCTTTTTGGCCGGATCGACCGCATGACGCCATGACCTTCTTCTCGGAGTGGGAGAAACACGACTTTGGATCCGTCGCCTCTGCTATCCGGGGAAAAACGGCGGGGGACGTCGGGAAGGCGCTCGGCCGGGTGCGCTCCGGCCTCGACATGGACGATCTCGCGGCCCTCCTTTCGCCGGCGGCGGGTCCCTTCCTCGAGGAAATGGCCCGGCTCAGCCACCGCCTCACGGTCGAGCGCTTCGGGCGCACGATGCAGCTCTACGCGCCGATGTACCTGACGAATGTCTGCTCGAACATCTGCACCTACTGCGGGTTCAGCGCGCAAAACCGCATTCCCCGAAAGGCGCTCGACGATGCGGAGATCGCAGCCGACGCGGGGGTTCTCGAAGGCCACGGATTCGAGCACGTGCTCCTTGTCACCGGCGAGTCCTCCCGCTACGGGACCGCGTATTTGCGCAACGCGCTGCGGCTCCTGCGGCCGAGATTCTCCAGCCTGTCGATGGAAGTGCAGCCCCTGGGCGAGTCCGACTATGCTGAACTGGCCGCCGACGGGCTCAACGCCGTCCTCGTCTACCAGGAGACGTACGATCCGGCCGTTTATCCCCGCCATCACCTGAAGGGACCCAAGTCGGACATGCGGTTCAGGCTCGAAACGCCGGACCGCATTGGCCGGGCCGGCGTCAAGAAGATCGGCCTGGGCGCCCTCTACGGGCTTTCCGACTGGCGGGCCGAATCGTGGTTTGCCGGGTTGCATCTGCGCTACCTCGAGCGCCGCTACTGGCGCTCGCGCTACAGCCTGTCCTTCCCGCGCCTGCGGCCGCACGAGGGGCAGGACATTGCGCTGACCCCCTTCCGCGAGCGCGACCTCATCCAGGCCCTTTGCGCATTCCGTCTTTTGAGCCGCGAGGTCGAGCTGTCGCTGTCGACCCGCGAAAACGCCGAATTTCGCAACCAGGCATTCCGGCTGGGCTTCACGACGATGAGCGCCGGCTCCCGGACAAACCCCGGCGGCTACTCGAGCGCCCCGGACTCGCTCGAGCAGTTCGCAATCGACGACAGCCGGAGTCCGGAGGAGATAGCGGCCTTCCTGCGCGCGGCCGGATACGAGCCGGTGTGGAAGGACTGGGACCCGACCTATGACGGGCAGGGCCGGGACGAGCGCTGCCTGAGCGCAGCCGCTCCGCAGCCATGAACGAACTCTCCCGCGAGGAGCTCATCCGCTACCAGCGCCACCTGGGCCTGGCCGGTTTTGGCCCCGAGGCGCAGATGAAGCTCAAGGCCGCTTCGGTCCTGGTCATTGGCGCGGGCGGCCTCGGCTGTCCGGCGCTTCTCTACCTCGCCGCCGCCGGGGTGGGGCGGATAACAATCGTCGATGACGACCGGGTCGACCTGTCGAACCTCCAGCGCCAGGTCCTCTATGCGGACTCGGACGCCGGCCAGCCCAAGGCGGCTGCGGCGGCCCGGCGCCTGCGCGCCCTCAACCCCCTGATCTCGATCGTCCCGGCCGGGGAGCGCTTTTCCCGTGCGAATGCCATCGCGCTCGTCTCTGCCTGCGATGTCGTCGTCGACGGTTCGGACAACTTTCCCACCCGCTATCTCGTGAACGACGCCTGCGTGATCGCCGGCCGGCCCTTTGTCTTTGGCGCGGTCCAGGGCTTCGACGGCCAGCTCAGCGTTTTCAACTGGCGCGGAGGGCCGACGTACCGCTGCCTTTTCCCGGAGCCGCCGCCGCCCGGGATGGTCCCCAATTGCGCGGAGGCGGGCGTTCTCGGCGTCATGCCCGGGCTCATCGGCACCGCGCAGGCGTGCGAGGCGATCAAGCTTTTGACGGGGATCGGCGAGCCGCTCAGCGGGCGGCTCCTGCTTTGGAACGCGCTGACCATGGGCGTCCAGACGCTCTCGATTTCCGCCGACCCCAAGAACAGGGAAATCCGTGAACTGCCGCCGGAGGGCTATGGCGAAGTCTGCGCAATGGACAGCGCAGGCTCGACGCCGGGCGGCGAGCCGATCCATGATACCTCCCCATTGTTCGGACTCCATTTCAGGCTCGGCAAGGATGAGGAAATCGACGTCGCGGAACTGCGGGCGAAAATCGCAGCCTCCGAGAAATTTCAGCTGATCGACGTCCGCGAGGGCTGGGAGCGGGCCCTGGGCTCGATCGAGCCGTCGGTGCACCTGCCCCTCAGCGAGCTGAACCGGGGCGAGTCGGCCGCGACCCTGCAGAAGCTCAACCCGGATGCGCCGACCATCGTCTATTGCGCCGCAGGAGCCCGCAGCCTTCGCGCCGCGAAGATCCTGCGCGAACAGAACGGATTTCGCTCGGCGGTCAGCCTCCGCGGGGGATTCAAGGACTGGACCGCCTCCACCCCAAGATGAACGGGCCCCAGCTCACCTGCGTTTTGACAATCGCAGGCTCCGACAGCGGGGCCGGCGCCGGAATCCAGGCCGACTTGCGGACAATCCAGGCGTTCGGCGGATATGCGCTGACCGCCGTGACCGCCGTGACGGCCCAGAACACCCGCGGCGTGACGGCATGGAAGGCCCTGCCCCCGGATCTCATCCGTTTTCAAATAGAGGCGGTTTTAACGGATTTTCCCGTGAAGGCCGTGAAAACCGGCCTTCTGCCCGGAACGGCCGCGATTTTGGCCGTGGAGGCTGCGCTGAAGGCTCATGCCAGGATTCCGCTCATCATCGATCCGGTGATCGCCTCGACTAGCGGGACCCGGTTTCTGACAGGGGCCGGTCTTCGGGTGCTCAAGCAAAGGCTCATGTCCCGGGCGGCGCTGGTGACACCCAATTGGCCGGAGGCCGAGGTCCTGACGGGCTTGCGAATCAGTTCCGATGCCGATGTCGAACGTGCGGCCCTCCGCCTGCTCGAAACCGGCTGCGGAGCCGTTCTTGTAAAAGGGGGGCACAGCGGCGGCCAAACCTGCAGCGATTGCCTGGCGACAGCGGATGGAGCGCTGAGCTGGTTCATGGGCCCGCGGATCAAGACGCGCAACACCCACGGGACAGGTTGCGTCCTCTCGTCGGCAATCGCCACCAGCCTGGCTGCGGGAAGGCCGCTCCGGCAGGCCGTGGAAGACGCCCGGTGCTTTCTCTTGCAAAGTCTCGAGGAGGGCCGCGGCCTTCGCTGGGGAAAGGGGAAGGGCCCCGCCTTCCCCGGTCTGATCTAGCCGAAGATTTCACGAAAACGGCCAAAGATCGCCAAACCGCCGAGGGAAAAGGGTCAAAGACGACCGGGCTGTGCTTGCAAGCACATCGCAGGGAGCCTGATGCTCTTTTCGCCGACGAGATTGGGCAAGATTATGGCCGCTACCGCGGCCATCCCTTCGGGACTCGGCCTTCGGCCTCGCCATCTTCGCGCTGCTGCGCTCCGTGGTCGGATTTTGTGATGGATGCAGTCTAGCTGAGCTTGATGCCCTTCGCCTGGGCCGCCCGCACGAGGGCGTCGGCCATGTCGGAGGGGGTGATCGCCACCTCGACGCCGCATTCCTTGAAGACGGCGATCTTCGCCGCCGCGGTGTCCTCGGCTCCGCCGACGATTGCGCCGGCGTGGCCCATGCGGCGTCCGGCCGGGGCGGTCGACCCCGCGATGAATCCGGCGACGGGCTTCTTGCAGTTGGCCTTGATCCAGCGGGCGGCCTCGACCTCGGCGTTTCCGCCGATTTCCCCGATCATGATGATCCCGTGGGTGTCCGGGTCGTCGTTGAACATGCGGATCACGTCAAGGTGCGACGTGCCGTTGACCGGATCGCCGCCGATCCCGACGCAGGTGCTCTGGCCGATTCCGCGGACCGTGAGCTGATAGACCGCCTCGTAAGTGAGGGTTCCGGAGCGCGAAACGACGCCGACATGGCCCTTCTTGTGGATGTAGCCCGGGGCGATGCCGATGCGGCAGCCCCCGTGGGAGTCGATGCCCGAGCCCGGAGTCACGATGCCGGGGCAGTTCGGGCCGACGAGGCGCGTGGCGTTGCCCTGCAATCACGCGTTTCACGCGCACCATGTCGCGGATCGGAATGCCCTCGGTGATCGCCACCGCAAGTTCCAGGCCGGCGTCGGCGCACTCGAGGATTGCGTCGGCTGCGAAGGGAGGCGGGACAAATATCGCCGACACCTTTGCGCCCGTCGAGCGCATGGCATCGGCGACCGAATTGAAGATCGGCACGCGGTGCGCCCGCATGCTCGAAGAACTGGCCGCCTTTGCCGGGTGTGACGCCCGCGACGACCTTTGTGCCGTAGTCGAGCGAAAGCCGGGCATGGCGGGCGCCGAAGTCGCCGGTGATGCCCTGAATGAGAATCTTGGTTTCGGGAGAGACGAGAATGGCCATGTTGGGAAGGGGTTTTCTTGATTTCTTACGCGGCGACGAGCTTGACGATCTTCTGGGCCGCATCGGCCATGGAGTCGCCGTTTGTGATCGTCAGCCCGCTCTTTGCCAGGGTCGCCTTTCCCGCGATGCTGTTGTTGCCCTCGAGCCGCACGACCAGCGGCAGCTTGAGCCCGACCTCGCGGACGGCCTCGACAATCCCGTTGGCGATCACGTCGCAGTCCATGATGCCGCCGAAGATGTTGACGAGGATGCCCTTAACCTTCGGGTCGCCGAGGATGATCTTGAAGGCCGCCACGACCTGTTCCCGCGTGGCGCCGCCGCCGACGTCGAGGAAATTGGCGGGGTTGCCGCCGAAGTGCTTGATGATGTCCATCGTGCTCATCGCCAGTCCGGCGCCGTTGACGAGGCAGGCGATGTTGCCGTCGAGCGCGATGTAGTTGAGCGAATGCTTGGAGGCCTCGATCTCCTTGGGGTCCTCCTCGTTCAGGTCGCGCAGGGCGACGATTTCGGGATGGCGGAAGAGCGCGTTGTCGTCGAAGGACACCTTCGCGTCGAGGGCCAGGACCTCGCCGGCCGGGGTCGTGACCAGGGGGTTGATCTCGACCATCGCGGCGTCGGTCTCCCAGTACAGCCGGTAGAGGTTGCGGATCAGTTTGGCCGCGTTCTTTCCCTCCGCCGGATTGAAGCCCAGCCCGAAGACGAGCTCCCGGACCTGGAAATCGGCGAGCCCGTAGGCCGGGTCGATGATCACCTTGAAGATCTTGTCGGGCGTCTCGTGCGCGACCTTCTCGATCTCGACGCCGCCCTCGGTCGAGGCGACGATCACCGGGCGGGACGACGCGCGGTCGAGCAGGATCGCCAGGTAGTACTCCTTCTTGATCTCGTTCGCGACCGTGAAGTAGATCGTCTGCACCTTGCGGCCGGCCGGGCCCGTCTGCGCGGTGACGAGCGTGTTGCCGAGCATCTTTGCCGGCGACCTCGCGGGCCTCCACCTTTGATCTTGCAGAACTTGACACCGCCCTTGTAGCCGTCGGTGAAGGTGCCCTTCCCGCGGCCGCCGGCGTGGATCTGCGATTTCACCATCGTCGGGCCCTCCGGCAGCACGGCGAGGGCGTTTATGAATTCCTCCGCTGTCGTCGCCGGGGCGCCCTTGGGAATCGGCACTCCAAATTTTTCAAACAAGGCTTTGGCTTGGTACTCGTGAATGTTCATGGAACGATAAGGGGAAAGACGAAACCTCGCACAAAACGGTTTTCTTTTACACAAAAAACCGACGGCCAAATCCGCCGCCCGCCCCACCAAGCCCGCGGGCATCCCAAGACAGGCGAAGTTTGCCAAAAGCGCCGAGCGAAGAAGGCCGAAGGCGACTGAAGTGTGCTAGAGCTCAGCGCTTGAGCAATTCGCGGGCGAGAAACGCGCTCTGCAGCGAAGCCAGCTCCTTCAAGCCGGACTGCGCGAGGGCAAGGAGCCCCTGAAACTGGTCGTGCGAGAAGGTCGCCTCCTCTCCGCTGCCCTGGATCTCAACAAACCGGCCCTGGCCGGTCATGACAACGTTGCAGTCGACCTCGGCGTCCTTGTCCTCGACGTACGCGAGATCGAGCAGCTCCCGCCCACCGCAGATCCCGACGCTGACTGCGGCCACGGAGTCATTGAGCGGGCTGTCGGGAATCCGCTTGCCGTCGATCAGTTTCTGGACGGCCAGGCGCGCCGCGAGATATGCGCCCGTTATCGACGCCGTTCGCGTGCCCCCGTCGGCCTGAAGGACGTCGCAATCGATCCAAAGCGTGTTGGGCCCTAGTCTCTCAAGGTCGATTATCGCGCGCAGCGAGCGGCCGATCAGCCGCTGGATCTCGACCGTGCGCCCGTCTATCCGGCCCTTCGCGATGTCGCGGGGCTTCCGCTCAAGGGTCGAATAAGGCAGCATGGAGTATTCGGCCGTAAGCCAGCCTCCCTTGACCCCCTGCTGTTTCATCCAGAGGGGAACGGAGGGCTCGATCATTGCGGCGCAGATGACCTGCGTCGCCCCGTAGCGCACGAGGACGGATCCGGTCGCGTGGGGCGCGACTCCGGCTGTAAATTCGACTGGGCGGAGCTGGTCGGCGCGCCGGCCATCGGCGCGCGGGAGGGGGGATGTCATAATTCGGCGCCCAGTGCGCCGGGCAGGCGTTCTTCGCGCTCGGTCGGCTTTATGCGCGTGGTCACTTCCGCGTTCTGCGCCGTCATCGATGCTATGAGCCGGTCGTTGAAATCCTTCGCCGGATCGTGCCCAATCCGCTTGAGGGCCTGCGTCAGGGCGGCGACCTCCACCAGCCGCGCCATGTCCCGGCCAGGGCGCACGTAAAGCTCGATGTGCGGGACCCTCATGTTGAGGATCGAGTAGTAGTGCTCCTCCAGCCCGGTCCTCTCCTCGACTGCGTCCGGCGTCCATTCCATCAGGGACACCACCATGTCGATCCGCTTCTCGCGCCGGATGGACTTCACGCCGAACATCTCGGCGATGTTGATGATGCCTATTCCGCGGCACTCCATGTATCCGCGGTTGAGCTCCCGGCTCGACGCCATGAGCTCGCGCTCGTCGACCAGCTTGATGACCGTCAGGTCGTCGGCGACGAGCGAGTGGCCGCGCTCGATGAGGGCCAGGGCGCATTCGCTCTTGCCCACACCGGAGTCTCCCCGCAGGAGGACGCCCACGCCGCGGATGTCGAGGGTCGTCGCATGCTCGATTATGCTGGGGGCGAACTCATTGTCGATGCACAGGGTCGCCAGATTCACGTAGTTCATCGTGATCAGCGGCGTCCGGAAGATCGGCAGGCGCATCGAGCTGGCGACCGCGAACATCGGAGGGGTGGCGTTGAAATTGCGCGTGAGCACGATGCAGGGCACGTGGCGCTTGACCATTTCGTGGAAGATGCGCGTCTGCTCCTCGGCCGAGCGCGTCTTCAGGAACGTCATCTCCGCGGCGCCGAGCACCTGGATGCGCTTGTTCGCAAAATACTTGAAAAAACCGGTCAGCGCCAGGGCCGGCCGGTTGATGCTTCCCTCCCGGATCAGCCGATGCAGGCCCGCCCCGCCCGTCACGAGCTCCATTTTCAGCTTCTCGCGGTAGGTGTCGAAGAAGTACTCGACCGTTATGCCGTGGATGGCCTTTTGCATGGGGTGGGTCTGTCCAGGGCAATCTCGGCCGGAGGCGGCGAGGGTGTCAAAGGTTGAAATCCTCTCCGAGGTAGAATTTGCGCGCCTGCTCGTCCTGGATGAGGAACTCGCCCGTCCCCTCGGTGAGCACCTTCCCCTTGTGGATCAGGTAGGCACGGTCGACGACGCGCAGGGTCTCGCGCACGTTGTGATCGGTGACGACGATCCCGATTCCCTGCTGCTTCAGCAGCCGGATGATCTTCTGGACCTCCGCCACCGAGATCGGGTCGATCGCCGCAAAGGGCTCGTCCATCAGGAGGAACTTGGGGCGGGTGACAAGGGTGCGGGCGATTTCGAGCCTCCGGCGTTCTCCGCCCGAAAGGGTGTACGCCTTTTGGCGGGCGACGGTCTCCAGGCCCAATTCCGCGAGGCGGCGCCCCACCTCGGCGCTCCGCCTGGAGTGCGGGACGCCCACCGCCTCGGCGATCGCCCGGATGTTCTCCTCAACGGTCAGTTTTCGGAAGACCGACGGCTCCTGCGGCAGGTAGCCGATGCCCCGGCGGGCCCGCTCGTGCATGCGCAGCCGTGTGATGTCGCGCCCGTCGAGCTTCACGCAGCCCGATGTCGCCGGCACGAGGCCGACGATCATGTAGAAAGTGGTGGTCTTGCCCGCCCCGTTCGGGCCCAAAAGCCCGACGATCTCGCCGGCGCAGAACTTCAGGTTGACCCCGTCGACGACGGACCGCGTTCCGTAGGTCCTGACCAGATTCTCGGTCTGGATCGAGGCGGTGCCGTTGGTCATTTTGAGGGCGCGGCGGCCGGCGGCAGGGCGATCGCCGGCGCTGCGGCGGGCTCCTGCGCCGCAGGAGCCGGAGGCGACGGCGGCGGCTGGTTCTTGTCAAATCCGAGATCCTTCATGGGCGGCAGGGTGAGCCGCACGTTCTTTCCGGTGACGGTCCGCTGATTGCGGTGCATTTCGATGATGTCGCCCGTCCCGACCGAATTGTTTCCATGGTCGGTGACGGACGGGCTTTCTGTCAGGACGACCTTGTCCTCAGTGGGCAGGAATTCCGCCCGGCCGCAGATCGCCTCGCGCTCCCCCTGCCAGATGTGCACGTGCCCCGTTGCGAGCATGTACTTGACCTGGTCCGGCGTGCCGATCGTGTCCGTCTTGTTGGCGAGCTTGGTGGTAATTGCCTTCATCCAATCGCACGTCATCTTCAGGTCCGTCCCGGTGACGACGACATGGCCTGAGCAGATGGAGACGGTTTCGGTGTCGCTGCTCGTGCTCACCAGGTCGTCGCTTGCGATCACGGAATGCTCCGGCGCCTCCGCTCCGCGAAGCAGGGCGGAAGCTGGCAGAAGGACGAGAGCGAGGGCGAGAGCCTGTTTCATTTCAACATGTCTCCGATATTCATGTTCAAGACTATCCTTGCATTGCGGCGTATGGAAACTTTTTCCCCGTTCTTCTCGTAGGTCCAGTCCTCGCCGCTGATCTCGCCATCGTCGCGTATCACGCGCACGGCGCCCGGTCCGCTCGCCCTTTGCTCTTTCGGGAAATAGCTTGCCTTGGCGCTCAGGAGGATGCTTTTGACCCGCGGGGTCGCGTCGCCCGAAAACACGGTGATTTCGATGTTCTCGACATCGATCCGGTCCGGGCCGACGGGATACACACGGTCGCCGCGCAGGCTCATTGATCGGAAGCCCTCCTTCGTAAAAAGGGGAAGCTTCCAGTCCTGGGCTGGCGAGAGGCCGGGTCCGGGGGGCGGATCGGCGCCGAGAAGGGGCACCGACAGCCCCAGCAAAAGCAGCAGGAGGCGGGACCTGAAAAAAGGGGGGGCCGGCACACGGGACTCTTTGATGCGTTTCCTCACGCGAAGTTCCTTAGCCTGTTGGTCGGCGCATTATCCAAATGGCGTGGAATGCTCCTCAAGCCCCGGGCCGCGCAAGGAGCAGATCGCAAATCTCCCGGACGGCGCCGCGACCGCCCGGCCGTTCGGTGACGCATCCCGCCGTGGAAAGCGCCGCGGGCATTGCGCCTGGGACCGTTATCCCGAGGCCGGCCCATTTCATCGCGGGGACGTCGATGTCGTCATCGCCCATGTATATGCACTGCCCGGGAGAAAGCCTAAGCTCCTCGGCAATTGCCTTGAGGGCCGAGAGCTTGTCGCTGCAGCCCTGGACCAGGCGGGTGATCTTCAGTTCGTTCGCGCGCACGGTCGTGGCGCCCGACTCGCGTCCGCTGATCCAGGCGACGGCGAGCCCCGCGAGAAGGACGCGGCGCAGGCCGAGCCCGTCTAGGACCGAAAAGCGCTTTGTCTCCGTTCCGTCGGAGGCTATGGCCACCGTTCCATCCGTGAGGATTCCATCGACGTCCATGGCGAACAGCCGCACGCCGGGCCAGAATTCCGGCGGAATCGAGGATGGAGTCACTCGAGCCATGCGGCGATTTGCTCGATCACCTTTTCCGGCGTGGGCCGGAAGGCCGCCTCGAGTTCCGGCGCGAAGGGCACCGGCAGGTCGAGCGCGGCGATCCGCAGCGGGGCAGCCTTGAGCGCCCCGAACTGCCTTTCAACGAGGCGCGAGACCAGCTCCGCCCCAAATCCGTGGGTGCGACGGCCCTCGTGAAGGACGATGAGCCGGCCCGTCCGGGCGAGCGACGACTCGATCTCGTCGAGGCAAAGCGGCGAGAGGGCCCTCAGGTCGAACAGCTCGAAGGACGAATCGTACTCCGAGGCAAAGTACTCGCACGCCCCGGCGGCGACGTGGGTCATTTCGCCATACGTGACAAAGGTCGCAAAGTCGCCCGCCCGGAGCCGCCGCGGCTTCCAGATGTCGCGGTAATTCGGGTCCCAGGCGACTCTCTCGCGGCCGCGCCTGTAGAGGGCCTTGTGCTCAAAGAGGAGAACCGGGTTGTCGTCCTCGTACGCGGCCAGGACGGCGTTGAAGGCGTCCTGCGACGTCGAGGGATAGAGGGCCTTGAGCCCCGGCATGGACAGGAAGAGGGACTCCAGCTCCTGCGAGTGGAAGGAGCCAAACGTCAGCCCTCCGCCGCACGGCAGGCGCAGGACGAGCGGGCACGCCGCGCCGGAGCGAAAATGCATGGTCGCCGCGTTGAGCGTTATCTGCGTCACCGCCTCGGTTGCGAAATCCGCGAACTGGAATTCCTCGATGGGCCTGTGGCCGTTCAGGGCGAGGCCGATCGCGTAACCGGTGCAGGCGCTCTCCGCAAGGGGGGTGTTCAGGACCCGGGGCCGGCCGAAATCTTTCAGCAGGCCCTCGGTCACCTTGAATGCTCCGCCGTAGGTTCCGATATCCTGGCCGAGGACGAGAGACTCCGGGCGTTCGCTCAAAACCTTGCGCAAGGCGCGATTCAGCGCCTGGGCGAGCGTCAGCTGTTCGCCGGGTGCGCCCGCCCCGTCAGGGGCAGCCGAGTCCAGGCTTGGCACCCAGGGCCGCGGCGGGGCGGCCGGCGCAAAGAGGTCCAATTCCATTCCCTTTGGGCTTGCCGGGGGAGTCGGCAGGGAAACCTTGATGCAGGCCTCGACAAATTTGCCGAGTTCGCTTTCGAGGGCGGACAGCCGGGATTCGGATCCTTTTTCGACCAGCAGCGCGCGCAGGCGGGGTAGGGGGTCCCGGCGCTGGAAGCCCTCGGCCTCGCCCGGCCGGAGGTAGTCGCAGGTGTCGTAGGCCGCGTGGCCCCGCAGGCGAAGGGTGCGCGCCTCGACAAGGACGGGCCGGCAGGTATTCCTGGCCCGCGCGATTGCCTGGGCGAGGCCCGCGGCACAGGCCGGAACGTCGGTCGCATCGAGGACGCTCGCCTCGATTCCATAGCCGGCCGCCCGGCGCCAGAGCTCCGTCCCGGACCGGAACTGTTCGCTGATAGGCGTCGAGTAAGCGTACCCGTTGTTCTCGATCACAAAGACGACCGGAAGCGACAGGAGAGAGGCTAGGTTGAGGCACTCATGCACGTCGCCCGTGCTCGATCCACCGTCGCCAAAGAAGGCGAAGCCCACCGCCGGGTGCCCCAGCCGGCGCTGCGAATCGGTCATTCCGAGGACGGCGCCGCCCATCGCCCCGAGATGGCTGATCATCGGAATCGAGCGATGCCTTGGATCGCCGTGGTGAATATTGCCCTCCCGAGCCCGGGTCGGGCTGCCGGAATTCGCAAAATACTGGTTCAGGTGCTCGCACAGGTGCCCGCTCCAGATCAGGTGCCCTCCGAGGTCGCGATGGGTGAACGAGACGACGTCGAGCGCCTTGTCGGCCAACAGGGCGAGGGGAACGATCAGACCCTCGTTGCCCTGGCCGCCGGTGACAGTCCCCTTGATCAGGCCCTGGCGGAAAAGCTCCAGGATCCGGTTGTCGATGGTGCGCGAATAGTGCATCCAAGCATAGATGCGTTCCAGGGCCGGGATCGGGTCTTGCTCCAGCTCCGAGGCGCGCAAGTCGCGCGCCGCCAGGATGTCGGGCGGGATGGGGAAGGCCATGTCCAAGCCCAAAGGCTGAGGCCCCCGGGCGGGCGGGGCAAGCGAGAGATTAAATAAGACCTCAGGCCTCCAGAATTGAAATCCTGTTGCCTGCCGACAGGATTTCAATTCTGGAGGCCTGAGGTCCTTACGCTAATCGGCGACCGGTGCCGAAACGGCGTCAATGGCCTTCATCACCTCGGGGGTCAGCTTCTCCGCGGCGTCAATTGCCCCCAGGTTTTCCCGGAGCTGCTCGACCTTCGAGGCGCCGAGAATGACGGTGCTGACCCGCGGGTTCTTGAGGCACCAGGCCAGCGCCAGAATCGGGAGCGAAACACCGGCTTCATTCGCGATTTTCCCGAGCTTCCTGACTGCGGCGATGCGCGCCTCCGCGGCCGTCCCGGTAAGCTGGTCGCGCAGCCATTCGAGGCCGGGGAAATTCAGCCGCGAACCAGCCGGCACGCCCTGATTGTATTTACCGGTCAGCAGGCCGCTTGCCAGCGGGGACCAGATCGTCGTCCCGAGGCCCGGCGACTCGAAGAGCGGCGCAAGCTCCCTTTCGACACGCACTCGGTGAAAAAGGTTGTACTGCGGCTGCTCGACAACAGGCGGGTGCAGGTTGTGCCGAGAGCACGCGTCGAAAGCGGCGCGCAACTGCGGTGCCTCCCACTCGCTTGTGCCCCAATAAAGCACCTTGCCCTGGACAATGAGGTCGTGCATCGCGCGCGCGGTCTCGAGTACGGGCGTCTCCGGATCCGGCCGATGGCAGAGGTAAAGATCCAGGTAGTCGACCTGCAGGCGCCGGAGCGCGGCCTCGCACGCTTCCACCACGTGTTTCCTGGAAAGCCCCGTCTCGTTGGGTTTGTCCCCGTCGGATCCGAAGAAGACTTTGCTCGAGACCAGGTAGCTGCTGCGCCTCCAGCCCGCCTGCTTGAGGATGGCACCCATGACGACCTCCGCCCGGCCGTCCGCGTAGGCTTCGGCGTTGTCGAAGAAATTGATGCCGGCGTCGTACGCCGCATTGAGCAGCTGCTTGGCGACGGGGTCGCCGATCTGCTTTCCGAAGGTCACCCACGCGCCGAATGACAGCGCGCTGATCTTTAATCCGGTAGGACCCAGTTGGCGGTATTGCATAAATTTCAATGACCTCAGGCCTCCAGTATTGAAATCCCGTTTTCGGGATTTCAATACTGGAGGCCTTGTAGGTCTTCAACCATCGATCTTGCGGATCCGGTTGAGATGGCGGCCTCCCTCGAAATCTGTGGCGAGCCAGATGCGCACAAAGGCGAGAGCCTGCGCAAGCGTGATGGTGCGTTCGCCGATCGACATGCAGTTCGCATCGTTGTGCGCCCGGCTCCAGATCGTCGTCTGCTCGCTCCAGCAGATTCCGCAGCGCACGCCCTTCTCGCGATTGGCCACGATCGCCTCGCCGTTGCCCGAGCCCCCGAGCACGATCCCGCGATCGAACTCGCCCCGGGCGACCGCCTGGGCGACCGGGCGGATGAAGTCGGGATAGTCGCAGGCCGCCTCCGAATCCGTGCCGAAATCGCGGACCGTGTGGCCCTCCCCGAGCAGCCATGCCTTGATGGCCTCCTTGTACTTGAACCCGGCATGGTCCGAGCCGATCGCAATCGAGAAGAGCTTCATGGGGACGCCCACAATTTTGGTTTCTGCAAGGCGGGTCAACCCCCGATGATCGACCAGAACGCCTCGGAGTCCTCGAGATCCGGCAGAAGGGCTGTCGGCTCATGCGCCGCGAGTTCCGCCACCGAATGGCCGCCGGTCGCCACGGCCAGCGAATTGGCGCCGATCGCGCGGGCGCACCGGACGTCGTGCGGGGTGTCCCCGATCACCCAGACCTGCTTCGGGGCAAAATCGATCCCATGGGTTTCGCGGGCGCGCCGCAGGCCGTGGCGCCCCAACTCATCGCGCTTCTCGCTGTCGTCGCCGAATGCCCCAAAGGGGAAATGGTGCCAAAGTCCGTGGCGGCAAAGTTTTATCTCGGCCGCCCGCCTCGAGTTGCCGGTCAGGAGCCCCTGGGTGACCGTCCCCCGGGCGGGCGCCCCGTCAAGGAGGGCTTTTACGCCCGGCAGAACCCGCGCGCCCGGCTTCGCTATCTCGCCTGGCAACGCCTCGAGGTATGACGCCATGTAGTTGCGGAAATTTGCCTCATTTTCGGGCAGGTTGCACCGTGTGAAGATCTGGCGTATTATCCACCGGTCGGTGCAACCCGCGTATTCAATTCCTTCTGGAAAAACCGCTATGCCAAATACATCGCTCAACGCATGACGCAGGGCCCTCAGGCTTGCCCCGCCCGAGGTGATGAGCGTACCATCGATATCCCAAAGCAGGAGAAATGGCGTGCGAAACATGTTGGCCCCGATGGCGTCTAATTCAGTAGTCGATGCGCGCCAAAAAGTGCAGTAAAATCAAGACCGAAGCTGGATTCATACCCGACCCATGAAGACCAAAACATCCTTGCTCTGTTGCGCCGCCGCGCTGGGCGCGGTGTGGCTTGCGGGCTGTTCGACTCCTGAAACCCGCATCAGGGACAATCCGGAGGCCTTTGCACGCCTCAATCCCGATCAGCAGGCGCTCGTAAAGTCGGGCCAGGTCGGAATCGGCTTTGACATGGCTGCCGTCAAGCTTGCGCTCGGAGACCCGGACAGGATCACGCTCAGAAGCAATGCCCAGGGCCAGACGCAGGTCTGGCACTATGTCGAGTACGTTTACTATGATGGCGGCTTCATCTATCCAGGACCCTACTGGGGAGGAGGCTGGGGACGCCGTCACGGAGGTTGGGGTGGCTGGGGTGGCTGGGGCGGATGGTGGGGGTACGAGCCCTATGGCGTTCGCCCTGCCCAGGCTTTCGACCGTTTCCGGATAGAGTTCCGAAACGGCAAGGTCTTCGCCATTGCGGAGGAGAAGCAGGTCTAGCCTGCATCCATCACAAAACTGACCAAGATTGACCAAGATCATCGAGCAAAAAGGACCGAAGCCGACTGAGCTGTGCTATAGGCACAGCGCAAGGAGGATAAGGACCTTTTTACCGAGGAGATTGGGCGAGATTGGCCAGAGTTTGTGATGGATGCAGGCTAGGTCTGGGCAATGGCGGGGGACTCCCGCACTTCGACCTCGACCCGCAGTTCGTTCGTCTTTGCCCCGCGGTAAGTCCCGCTGACGGGGCGTATGTCGGCGTAATCGCGGCCGACCGCGACTTTGACATATCTTTCATCCGGCCGGCGCGCGTGCGTGGGGTCGTACGCTGCCCAGCCATAACCCGGGATGAACGCCTCGACCCATGCGTGGGAGGCTTCCAATTCCCCGGGCTTTCGGTCGTCGTTCAGGAAATAACCGCTCGCGTAGCGGGCCGGAATTCCGATGCAGCGGCAGAGGCCGAGCATCACGTGGGCAAAATCCTGGCAAACACCAGCCCGCAGGACCATTGCGTCGGTCGCCTGCGTGCGCACGCCAGTAGCCCCCGTCCGATAATCGAACGAGCTGTGGATATGCCTGCCTATCCGGATGACGTCGCTCCACACGTCCCCGCGCCCGTCTGCCAGCGCATCCTGGGCTTCGCGCCACAATTCGGGGGCTAGCGGCACGTATTGGGAGTCGGCGCAGAACTCGGCCTGCATCTCGCGCTCAGGTGAGCCGGCCAGGGCCTCGGGGGAAATGACTGGCACGGCCTTGCGCCCCGCATCCGCCCTCGTCTCGACCTCGGATTCGGCCTCGACGACGAGGCTTCGGTGCCCCGCCTCGATGTCGAAATAATGAACGGTGTTGCCGTGAAAATCTGCGTAGTCGCAAACCACCGCATCCGGCTTCAGCCTAAGGGCGAATGAGCGGCAGGTCTGGGCGGCGTCGTCGACGGGGCGCAGGCGGACCTCGTTGAAACTGTTCCTGGCTTCGCCGGCGTAGAGAAAGGTGGTTCGGTGGAGAAGATGGAGAAGCATGCGGGCCGGTGGGGAGGCGAGGGGGCGGCTCCCTGGCGCCTCAGGCGGTCTATTGTTGTTGCTGCACTTGCTGCTGCTGGTGTTCCTCCGGCGGCACTTCGACGGGATAGAACATCGTGGTCTGAATCACTTCATCGCCGATCCGGTCAAGGGATTTCTGAACGTCGACCAAAAACTCGTGCAGGCCCTGCTCCAGAATGTCGGTGATTGTCAGCGACTGCAGGTCGGCGAGGAGCCTGCCCGCGGCGCGCCCCGCCTCCGTCCGCCGGCGGGTGCCCGACTCCGCGAGAATTCGGCAGAGAAACCCGTCGATTTGGGTCACGCAGTAGTGGAGCGAACGCGGGAACGATTCCGAGAATATCAGGAACTCGGCGACTTTCCACGGCAGGATCTCGTGCACGTAGAACCGGTGGTACGACTCGAGGGCGCTCGCCGAGCGGAGCACGGCCTGCCATTGGGCGGTGTCGACCGCCCCGCCGACGTCCTCGACGCTCGGCAGAAGGATGTGGTACTTGACGTCGAGAATGCGGGTCGTCTTGTCGGCGCGCTCGATCATTTTTCCAAACTGGATGAATTCCCAGCCCTCGTTGCGCGAATAGGTGGACTCGGTCAGGCCCTGGAACAGGTGCGAGTGGCGCTTTATCTCCTGAAAGAATTCGTACGCACCCGTGGCCCAGATCTCGGTAGCGTCCCGCGCCTTGAGAAATAGGTACAACTCATTGATAATCTGCCACATCTCGGCCGATATCTGGTCGCGGATCATCCGGGCATTCTCGCGGGCGGCATAGACGCAGGACAGGATCGAGTTGGGATTGCGCAGGTCGAGCGCAAGAAAATCGGTGACGTTGCGGCTGTCGGCGACCTTGTGCAGCGCGCCGAACGGCCCCTGGTCCTGCAGGCTCGCGAGGATCGAGTCCCAATGCTCCTCGTGGGTCGTTTCGTCCAGGCCCTGGAAATCCAGAAGGAACTGCAGATTCACTTCGAGCAGGCGCGCGACGTTCTCGGCCCGCTCAATATACCGGCTCATCCAGTAAAGCGAATGAGCGACCCGCGAAAGCATCACGGTGGCCTGGGGCCGCAAAGGGGGGAGGCGGACGGCGGGTGCCATGGGTTCAGGCGTCGCCCTTGAGGACCCACGTGTCCTTTGAGCCTCCGCCCTGCGAGGAATTGACGACTAGGGATCCCTTTCGCAGGGCGACCCGGGTGAGTCCGCCCGGGGTGACAGTGATCTTCTCCCCGTAGAGAATGTAGGGGCGCAAATCGATGTGGCGGCCCTCCAGGGACCCGTCGCACCAGGTCGGCGAGCGCGAGAGCATGATCGGGTCCTGGGCTATGAAATTGCGCGGATTTGCCGCGACCTTCGCCCGGAACTCGGCGACCTCGGCCTTCTTGGCCGCCGGCCCGATCAGCATTCCGTACCCGCCCGCCTCGTTGGCGGACTTGACGACCAGCCTGGCCATGTTCTCCAGGATGAATTTCCGGTCCTTCGAATCCGAGGCCAGGTAGGTCTGTACGTTCGGAAGGATCGGCTCCTGGTCGAGGTAGTACTTGATGATCTTCGGCACGTAGGCGTAGATCACCTTGTCATCGGCGACTCCGGTTCCGATCGCATTGGCCAGGGCCACGTTTCCCTCCCGGTATGCGGAGACAAGCCCAGGCACTCCAAGCACCGAGTCGGACCTGAAAACCAGCGGATCGAGGAAATCATCGTCGATCCGCCTGTAGATCACATCGACAGGCACGAGCCCCGCCGTCGTTCGCATGAAGACGCGGGCATTGCTGACCAGAAGGTCCCGGCCCTCGACGATCGGGATGCCCATCTGGCGCGCGAGGAAGGTGTGCTCGAAGTAGGCGCTGTTGTAGACGCCCGGGGTGAGCAGGACGACGGTCGGCTTGTCCGTCCGCCTGGTTGAAATGAATCGAAGCGCCTTCAGGAGATTGTCCGCATACCCCGCGACCGGCCGAACGCCGTAACTCTGGAAGAGGCCGGGGAACGCCCGGCGCATCGCGGCGCGATTCTCGATCATGTACGAAACGCCCGAGGGGCAGCGCAGATTGTCCTCCAGGACTAGGTAGCGGCCGTCGTGATCGCGGATCAGGTCCGTTCCGCAGATATGCACGTAGATGTCCCGCGGTACCGAGAAATTCATGAACTCCCGCCGGAAGTGCCTTGCGCTCAGGATCTGCGCCGCCGGTATGATTTTGTCCTTCAATATCTTCTGCCCGTGGTAGATATCGTGCAGGAACAGGTTCAAGGCCGTTATCCGCTGGGTGAGGCCCGCCTCGAGCCCCTTCCACTCGCTGGCCGGAATTATCCGAGGGATGAGGTCGAAGGGGAAGATGCGTTCCGTCCCCTCCGAGTCGTTGTAGACCGTGAAGGTGACTCCGCGGCGGAGGAACGCCAGGTCCACCGCCGCCCGGCGGCTGTTGAATTCGGTCTCATGCAGGGTGTCGAGCCGCTCGGTCAGCCGGCGGTAGTGGGGGCGGACCTGCCCCCCGGTGGCGACCATCTCATCGAAGAATTCACCGGGATTATACTGGGGACTTAAAATCGACACGTTAAGGGTTTGCCGTCCGGGCAGGCCCGGCAGTCCAACCCATAGCAGTTACCTTGCCAGTATGCTCCGGGAGCCTAAATCGCGTGGATCGCCGACTTGGAGACTGCCAGGCCAGCCTCCTTGACCGCCTCGCCCAGGGTCGGGTGCGCGTGGATCGTCCGGCCGAGATCCTCGGCGCTTCCGCCGTACTCCATGTGGGTCACCACCTCGGAGATCAGCTCGCCGGCCCCGTGGCCGATGATCTGGCAGCCGAGAATCCGGTCGGTCCTGGCGTCGGCGATTATCTTCGCGAATCCGTCGGTCGCATCCGAGGCGATTGCGCGGCCGTTTGCCGCGAAATTGAATTTTCCAACCTTCACCGCGATCGACTGCGCCCTTGCCCCGTCCTCGCCAAGGCCCACGCCGGCCACTTCGGGTTCGGTGTAGACAATTGCCGGCACGAGGTCCCAGTTCACGTGCCCGGCCCGGCCGGCGATCCACTCGGCGACCGCGACGCCGTCCTCCTCGGCCTTGTGCGCGAGCATTGGCCCGGCGACGACATCCCCGATCGCCCACACGCCGGCAGAGGTTGTTCGCAGGTGGTCATCAACGCTGATCCGGCCCTTCCCGTCCCGCTCGACGCCTGCCTTTTCCAGTTCGAGGCCGTCGGCAAACGGGCGCCGGCCGACGGCGACCAGGACCCGGTCTGCGGGAAACTCGAGGAGGTTGCCTTCGCGTTCGGCGGAAAGGACAACGCCTCCCGGCCCCGCCGGCTTCAATCCCGTCACCTTGGCGCCGGTCTCGATCTTCAATCCCTGCCTTTGCAGCAGGCGCGAAAAGGTGCGCACGACGTCATCGTCGAAACTGGCCAGGATCTTCGGGAGAAACTCGACGACGGTCACGTCGCTTCCGAGGCGCGCCCAGACCGAGCCCAGCTCGAGGCCGATCGCCCCGCCTCCGACAACGACGAGCCGCCCGGGGATCCTGTCGAAGGAGATCGCCTCGTCGCTCGAGACGACGGTGCTTCCGTCAAACTTCATGAAGGGCAGCTCGACCGGGGCGGAACCCGTCGCGATGACGATATTCTTCCCGGTCAACTCGCTCCTGGCGCCCGAGTCGCCCGAAACCTCCAGGGTGTTCGCCGACTTGAACCGGGCGGCGCCCGTGACCAGGGCGACCCCGCGGGCCTTGGCGATCTGGGCCACTCCGCCGACGAGCTTCGAGACGACGGCGCTCTTTCGCCTCATCAATGCCGCGAGATCGAGCCCGATGCCGTCCAGCTTGATCCCGTGCAAAGCGGCGCGCTCCTTCGCGAAAACGAACTGCTCGGACGAATACAGCAGGGCCTTGCTGGGGATGCAGCCCACGTTGAGGCAGGTGCCGCCGAGAGTCGGACGTTTCTCGACAAGCGCCACCCTGAGCCCGAGCTGCGCCGCGCGGAAGGCGCAGACATAGCCGCCCGGTCCGGCTCCGATGACTATCAGGTCAAAGTTGTCCATGACGGGAGCCTTTGGAATCAGATGCTCAAGAGCAGGCGGGCGGGATCCTCGATCGCCTGCTTCACCTTGACTAGGAAGGTGACCGCATCGCGTCCGTCGACCAGGCGGTGGTCGTAACTCAGGGCGAGGTACATCATCGGGCGGATGACGACCTGCCCGCCGACGGCCACGGGCCGTTCGATGATCGCGTGCAGTCCGAGGATCGCGCTTTGCGGCGGATTGATGATCGGAGTCGAAAGCATCGAGCCGAAGATTCCGCCGTTCGTGATCGTGAAGACCCCGCCCTCGAGATCGTCCAGGGTGATCTTGTTCTCGCGGGCGCGCTTGGCAGCCTCCCCGATCGCAATCTCGATCTGCGCCATCCCGAGCCGGTCGCAATCCCGGATGACGGGAACCATCAGGCCCTTCTCGGTCGAAACCGCGATCCCTATGTCGTAGAAATGATTCTCGATCACCGTGTCGCCGTCGATCTGGGCGTTGACGCAGGGCACCTCGATCAGTGCGTTCACGGTCGCCTTTGTGAAGAACGACATGAAGCCCAGCTTGATCCCGTTCTTCTTTACAAAGTCGTCCTGGTACCTTGCGCGCAGCGCCATCACGGCCGACATGTCGACCTCGTTGAAGGTCGTCAGCATCGCGCTCTCCTGCTGGGCCGCGACGAGGCGCTGGGCGATTCGCTGCCGCAGGGGTGAGAGCTTTCGACGGGTCTGTCGCTCGACGTTGCTCGCGACAGGCCTCTGGACTGCACTCGGGGCAGGCCTCTCGACGGGTTTTGCGGCAACGGCGGCCGCAAGCATGTCGCCCTTGGTCACCCGCCCTGCCTTGCCCGTTCCGGAAACCGATTCCGGCTTGACCCCGGTCTCCTCCGCCAGCCGCCGGACCGCCGGAGACTGGACGGCCGCCGGTTCGGCCTTGGCCGCCTGCGGCACGTCCTTCGTGGCCGCAGTCCCGGCCGCCTCCACGGATGGATCGATCGTCGCGACGACCTCGCCGATTTTGACCTCGGCACCCTTGGCGGCCTTCAGAGCGATCCTCCCCGCCGACTCCGCGGCGCCCTCGATCGTGATCTTGTCGGTTTCGAGTTCGAAAAGGGGCTGGTCCTTCTTGACCAGCTCGCCGTCGCCGACGTGCCATTTTGCAATGATTCCGGAGGAGATGGATTCGCCCATGGGCGGGATTTTGACTTCGATGAGTGGCATGGTGGCGCGATCAATGTTAAGTCGTCAGGTCTACAACGCAAAGGCGTCTTTTAAGAGCGCTTCCAGTTCAATCCGGTGCATCGCAAGCAGGCCGACGGAAGGCGATGAGGAGGCGTCGCGGCCCGCATAGGTGGGTTTTCGCCCGAAGATTGCCTCCAGTTGCGGTGCGATCCATGTCCAGGCCCCCATGTTTAGCGACTCCTCCTGGCACCAGATGAGCCTGGCCTCGCCGTAGAATCGCGCGATCTCGCCCAGCCGCTTCGCATGGAGGGGGTAGAGCTGCTCGATCCGGACAATCGCGGTGCCGTCGAGCCGCTCCTTGGTCCTGCGTTCCAACAGGTCGTAATAGACCTTGCCCGAGCAGAGGATGAGCCGCTCGGCTGCGCTCGTGGCAGGCCGGTCCGCCTTGCGCCCTCCTTCTTTTGTGGAGAGAACCGGGTCGTCGAGGATCTCCTGGAACGATCCCCCGACAAAGTCCCCGACCGGCGAGACGGCCGATGGGTGCCTTAGGAGCGATTTCGGGGCCATGATGACAAGCGGCTTCCTGAAGTCGCGCTTAACCTGGCGCCTGAGGACATGGAAATACTGCGCGGGCGTCGTCAGGTTCGCGACCTGGATGTTGTCCTCCGCACAGGACTGCAGGAACCGCTCGAGCCTTGCGGACGAGTGCTCCGGCCCCTGTCCCTCGTAGCCGTGCGGCAGAAGCAGGACGATGCCGCACGTGCTCTGCCACTTCGATTCGCCGCTCACGATGAACTGGTCGATTACGACCTGGGCGCCGTTAGCGAAATCGCCGAACTGGGCCTCCCAGATGCTCAGCATCTCCGGGTAGTCGACCGAATACCCGTAGTCGAACCCGAGGACGGCGGCCTCGGAAAGAAGCGAATTGTAGACGCAGAAGCGCGCCTGTTTCTCATCGAGATGCTTGAGCGGCGTGTATTTTTCCCCGCTTTCCGCATCGGCCAGGACCGCATGCCGGTGGCTGAATGTCCCCCGCTCGCAGTCCTGCCCGCTCAGGCGGATCGGGATCCCCTCGGCCAGCAGTGACCCGAAGGCGAGCGCCTCCCCGAACCCCCAGTCGACCGGGCCTCCGTTCCTGAAGGCGTTCGCGCGGCTTTCAAGTAGCCGCCTGATCTTCGGATTCGCCTTGAAGTTAGGCGGAACCGTCGACAGGACGGCGGCGATCTTCGAAAGCGTTTCCACCGGAACACCCGTGGCCACGGGTGTGTGACGGTAGGCCGGCTGGAAAACGGCGGTCGACCCCTTGTAGGGATTGCCGGGCTGTGCGCTCTTGGCGGCCCTCGCCGCCTCGCGCGCCTTTGCCCTGGCCAGGTTCTCCTCCAAAGCCGCGGAGTATTCGGCCTTGATCCCGTCGCCCTTGGCCACCGTCAGGCTGTGCTCGGCGACCAGCTTCTCGGTGTAAATGGCCGACACGAGGGGGTGGCCCGCGATCTTGCGATACAGGGTCGGCTGGGTGAACGACGGTTCGTCGGTTTCATTGTGCCCCTGGCGGCGGAAGCAGACCATGTCGATGAAGACGTCCCGCTTCCATTTCACGCGGAAATCCAGGGCGAGCTGGGCAACCATGCAGACCGCCTCCGGGTCGTCGCCGTTGACGTGGAAGATCGGCGCCTCGATCATCTTGGCGACGTCGGTGCAGTAATGGCTGGAGCGCGCGTCCCCGGGATCGGTCGTGAACCCGATCTGGTTATTGATGACGAAATGAAGCGTGCCCCCGGTCCGGTAGCCCGGCAGCTGCGAAAAGTTCAATGTCTCGGCGACGATCCCCTGGCCGGCCAGCGCCGCATCGCCATGGATCAGCAGGGGGAGGACGCGCCTGCGCTCCTCGATGTCACCGCGGATTCTCAACCTTGCCCTCGCCTTGCCCTCGACGACCGGATCGACGATCTCCAGGTGCGACGGGTTTGCCGCCAGGCGCACCTCCACCTTTTTTCCGCTCGCCGTCTTCAGGACCGATTCGTAGCCCAGGTGGTACTTAACGTCGCCGTCTCCGTCGACAGAGTCGGGGATGTAGTTCTCCGAGAATTGCTCGAATAGCTGGTCGAAGGACTTCCGCATGACGCTGCAAAGGACATTCAGCCTTCCGCGGTGGGCCATCCCCATCACGATCTCCTCGACTTCCA
Organism: uncultured Verrucomicrobiae bacterium; assembly: GCA_963747795.1. Taxonomy (GTDB): domain Bacteria; phylum Verrucomicrobiota; class Verrucomicrobiia; order Opitutales; family Opitutaceae; genus Palsa-1447. The sequence goes on along the minus strand of CAVVGS010000006.1, from coordinate 349,102 downwards.
GGCCTGGACAGTGGTCGATCACTGCGTCGAGCGCCGCGATGATGGTCTCGCCCCCCTCGAGCGAAAAGCGCTTCTGGCCGACATACTTCGTGTGCAGGAACTTCTCGAAAAGCTCGGCCTTGTGGACCTGCCGGAGGATCCGCAGCTTCTGTGCCGCGGTGAATTGCGGCTGCAGGCGGCTCGATTCGATCCGGTCCTGGAGCCATCTGCGGCAGTCCTGGTCCTGGACATGGGCGTATTCGACGCCAACGTGGCCGCAATACGTCTCGTTCAAAGCGGATATGATTTCCCGTAGCTTCATCTGCCCGCCCCCGAGGTACGTGCCGATGTCGAAGGAGGTGTCGAGGTCCGCCGCGGAAAGATTGAATCGGATGAGCGCCAGTTTCGGGGTTGGCGGGGGAGGAGGGCTCAGCGGGTCGATATGGGCCTGCAGGTGGCCGATGGCGCGATAGGAGGCAATGAGGTCGTGGACGTGCGATTGCTTGAGGCTGTCGATGATGGCCGGCGGATTCTTTTCCTGCGCAAGGGTATCGGCGGAAAGCGACCCGCCGGTGCTGCCGAGCGCGAAGCCCTGGAAGAATGCGCGCCATGTCGGGTCGACTGCGTCGGGATTGTCGAGCCAGGCCCGGTGCATCGCCTCGATGAGCTCCGCGTTTGCCCGGACCGGAAGGTTCATGGTTGTCATGGGAAGTGAATTAGAAAAAGTTTTGTTTCGCGCTGGAATAAAGAGGTTTAAAGGCAATCCAGCTATTAGCAGATATTCTTCACAAAGCTGGGCGCGAAGCCGGGGAGTACAAGTTTTGGGGAAAGCCGGCGGCCGAGATTGCAATTGGACTTAACCTCGGTAACAGACACATTAGAACATGTCACCGACCAACGCTCAAGCCCATGTGAAGACCCGCCTGATCTCACTCCTGGAGAGTATCAAGGCTTCTGATGCGAAGGCGATTACCAGCCACTTGGCCAGCCTGGAGGAGATCGTTGAACGCGAGGAGAGCAGCCTCCCTCAGGAACTGGCGCATCTCCTTAAGCGGCGCAGTTATGCCAAGGCGATGGCGTACTTTGACGACGGGATTCCGGCGAAGTGAGTGCGGACGGTAGGCTGCCGACGCAAGGAGGCCAGGACCTCGCCCAAAACCCATTTGCCAGCCTGAGCAAAGCCGGACTCCCGGAGAGGGTTCCATCCAACGAGGGCTTGAACACCGCGGCCGAGCCGCCGCCACCCCAAACCCAGCGCAAGGGACATCGCGGCCGCGTGGACATCACCCGCGAGACCGGTGGCCGCGGTGGCAAGACCGTGACGGTCGTCTCCGGCTTTGTCGGGATCGGCGAACCGGAAAAGGAGATACTCGCAAAGAGGATCCGTTCGGCCTGCGGCTGCGGCGGAACCGTCAAGGACGGCCAGATCGTGATCCAGGGCGACCAGCGCGAGGCGACCGCCCGAATCCTGGCCGAGGCGGGATTCCGCCCCGTGTTCGCCGGCGGCTGACCGGCTACGCCGCGAACACAACGACCTCAGGCCTCCAGTATTGAATTCCATCCAATACTGGAGGCCCGAGGTCGTTCGAACCTGAGGTCGTTCGAACTAACCCGAAGATTTCACGAAATTCGTCCAAATCTCATCCAAACCGCTCTCAAAAAAGGGCCTTAAACTCCCTGCGATGTGCTTATAAGCACACCTCGGTCGTCTTCGGCCCTTTTCCCTCGGCGGTTTGGGGATCTTTGGCCGTTTTCATGAAATTTTCGGGCTAAGCCGCCAGTCCGGCGGCGAGAGTCAGGGCGCTCCTGGCCCGATTTAGGATGTAGAGGTGGTAGCCGGGGGCGCCGCGCTCAAGCAATTCCCTGATCTGAGAAAGGGCCCAGTCTATCCCGATCGCCTCCAATACGTCGGGCTGGTCCCCTGCGGCCTCGAGGCGCCTGACGAGCTTCTGCGGAAGTGATGCGCCGCACATCGAGGTGAAGCGCTGGATCTGCTTCAGCGACAGGACGGGCATGATTCCGGGGACGATGGGGACGGCGATTCCGGCAAAGCGGGCGCTATCGACAAAGCGATAGTAGACCTCGTTGTCGAAGAAGAGCTGGGTTGTCACGAACGAGGCCCCGGAGTCGGTCTTTCGCTTCAGGTTCGCCAGGTCGACCTCCGGTGACGAGGCCTCGGGGTGCTTCTCAGGATAGCCCGCTACCCCGAGGCAGAAGTCCGGATGGCGCGCCTTTAGCCGGGCGACGAGTTCGTTCGCGTGGCTCAGGCCGTCAAGGGCCGGCTGGAAATCGGCCGCGCCCTTCGGCGGGTCCCCGCGAAGCGCCATGATGTTCCGAAAGCCGCCCGCATGAATGACATCGGCGACGGCGTCCAATTCGCGGCGGGTGTGGCCGACGCAGGTCAGATGGGGCATCACGGTGAAACCGAATTCGGCCTTGAGCATCAGGCTCACCTGGGCCGTCCGCTCGCGGGTGCCGCCGCCCGCGCCGTAGGTGACCGAGACAAAATCGGGGCCGATCCGCCGCAAGGCCGCCGCGGTCTGGCGCAGGGCCTCCACGCCCGCCTCGTCCTTCGGCGGAAAGAACTCGATCGAGCGCAGGGGTCCCTTGCGCTCGAACAGCTCGGAGATGGGCAGATCGGTTCTCATCACATCAACATATGAAGAAGCGTTGATATGAATGTAAAGGGCGATCGAAACGCTGCCTTAGCGCCGGGCCTAATTCGCCTTGGCTGCGGGCGCCTTCGTGGGCGCCGGCATAGGCGGCGGCGCCGGCTCGAAGAGTTCGTCCGGCTTCTGCGGCAGGCCAGTGAAGGTGTAATCGTCCACCTGGAATGAGCGCTTTTGCATGAGCGCGTTCACGCCGGCCTTTGCATCGGAGGAAGTGATCCAGGTGTAGACGGGCCCGGCCGGGACTGTATCGTATTCGGGTTCGGCCGGTTTTTCGGGAACAGCCAGCTTTTCAGCCGCCGCAGGCTTGGCGCCCGCCGCCGGCTGCGCCCCTGAGGCGGGCGGCTCGGGTTTCTTCTCGACGGGCTTGAGTTTCTTCTCCTCGGGCTTCCGGCCCAGGGCGATCGAATAGGTCTTTCCGTCGAATGTCGTCAGCTTGAACACCCTCAAATGCTGCTTCGCAATGGCGGCCTGGGCGTCGCCGGAGTCGGTCGTGTCGGAGAAGCGTATCGTACCGAGCGAAGTCAAAAGAGAGGAGACCTTGTCAGCCTTGACCTGTTGTCCTGCGGGTGTGGAGGCGGCGGTCCATGCCCCGTCCTTCTTCGGCCGTGAGACAGTCACGGCGGGGGACTGGTCAAAGGGCACATCGACCTTGGCCACTTCGTCCGCCTTCACATTCAATAGCTGGGCATCGGCCCAGTTCTTCGGATCCGAATCCAGCCAGGCGTTCAGGCTCGCGAGGTAGGCCTTCGGCTCCTCCTCGTAGCGCACGAAGCGCCCGCCCGTGTCCGCGTTCTTCCCGAGAAAGAGAGTAAAGAGCGGATGGTCCGAGGAGTCGAGCAGCTCGATCTTGGTGTCCTTGAATTCAAGCCGGGCGAGGCGTTCGGGGCTTGTCGTGACGAGCCTTTGAATCTTCGCTGCCGAGAGATCCGATACGAAAGTCGACAGCTTCGAGAAATCGACGGGCATGTCGTAGTAGCTCTCGTCCCGCCACGAACCGTCGGCCTGGCGCGCAAGGACCACCGTCTTGCCCTGGTCGGAAAGGCGGAGCTTGGCCGCCTTTTCGATTGCCGAGGAATCCACGAGCGTTTTGTCGATCCGGCTGTCGGTGGCCGCGGGCGCCGACGGCCGGTTGCCCAAATAGGCGACCGCGGAGAGGACGGCCAGAATTACGATCGAGACGACGAGGGTCTTCAGTTTCATCGCGTTAAGATCACTTCTTGCGGGAACGGTAGAACCAGATCCCGAATGCGCAGACGAGGAGCGGGGTCGCCAGTAGGTTGACCGCGAGGAGCCTATTCTCCAGGGCGTCGATCCCCTCGCGCAGGGCGAGCCGGATCTTCCGGCGCTCCGCCTGCAGGCTCGCCTGCTGCTTCTGGAAGTCCTCGATGGCCTTGGCGACCTCGGGCGAGGCGATGAGCCGGTTGCCCTCGCCCTTCTTCCCCTGCAGTTCGGTCAGTTTCGTCTGCACCTCGGTCAGCTGGGCCTCGAGCGCCGTCAGCTTCTCCTCGTATTTCTTGTTCGCCCCGGCCTCCATGTCCCTCACGACCGTGAACGGACGGATCGAGTCGCCCTTGCCGCGGATCGAGATCAGGTCCTGGGATCCGGACAGGAAGTCGAGGGAGTTGGCGGCGAATGAGAGATTGTCGTTCAGCGGTTCGGCGGCGCTTGTCCCAAGGAGGTTGAACTTGCGGATGCTGTAGTCGTCGAATAGCCAGTCGGTGTCGGCGACGACGATAAGGGTGGAGGATCCGACCGATTCCGTCAGGTGAAGGTTCGAGGACGCCTTTGCCGGAGCGGGAGGCGCTGCCTCGTCCTTCTTGTCGGCCGCGGGCTCATCCTTCGGCATCCCGTCGGGAAACGCCGTCTTGAACTTGCCGGTGATCAGGGCCGCGATCGTCTTCCTTCCCGACGGGGTGATCTGCCGGGCGAGGTCGTCCGGCTGCGCCATCTGCAGGGCGGCGGCGTCGATTTCGCCGGCATCGGGCGAAGTCTGGATCAGGGGAGTGAATGACAGGGTGCTGGCGGCCTTGAGCGAGAGGCTGCCCGACTCCACGAACAGGGTCGTTGCAAGCTGTGCCGTGGGAAGCGACTTCGCGTTCAGGTCCTCCTTGGTGAGGCTGAGCCAGGTGGGGTAGCGCGCGACGCTCCCGTTGGCCGAATTCTGAAGCTCCGTCGCTCGGGTATTGTCGCCGACGATCTTCTGGGGATTGTAATCGACGCCCCAGGCTGCGAAAAGGATCGGCAGGTCGCTCGACACGTTTGGCTGCGGGCCGCCGCTGAACATCGCCATCTGGCCGGCCTGGCGCTTGAAGTATTCCGATGAGGGGTCGACCGCGATGAAGACAGGCTTTCCGCTGAGCAGGAACTGGTCGATCGCGAACTGGAGCTTGGGCGTCAGGTTTTCGGGATGGATGACCGCGAGGGCGTCGAGCTTGGCCGGAAGCTCGGTCGCGCCGGCCTCGACAGCCTGGATGTCGAAGGTGTCCTGCCACTCATTGATGACATACTGGCCCTCTGTTCCCTGCTGGCCCATCATCGGATTGCCCTGCACCCCTTGCAGCGGAAGGCTCGTGATGAGCCCGAGCTTCTTCTTGTCGAGCTGCTGGACGCCGTAGACCAGCTCAGACACGTCGTACTCGAGGAACTGCTCGCGGTCGGGCGAGAGGGCGGGGATCGTCTTTTGCTGGTCCGCCTGGGTGGCCACCACGCCGAAATAGAATTGCTCGCCGCCTGTTTGCATGCGCTGCGGCTGAAGGCCCGCCGCCGTCGCCTTTTCCTCCTCGGGCGTGTCCGGCTCCGGATCGACGACGTTGAGGGAGATCTTTCCGTGGGACGCCCGGACATACTGGCGGAGCATTTCACGGACCCGCTCGGCGTAGTTCTTGTAGAAAACGGGCAGCCCGGTCGCCCCCCTGGAGTAGTAGAAGTCGAGCGTCATCGGCTCGCTGACCTTCCCGATGAGCGCCTGGGTGCCCGGCGAAAGGGTGTAGATCTTCTGGTTCGTGAGGTCGAGCCGCCAGGGCAGGGACGAGGCCAGGTAGTTGATGAGCAGCAGGCCCACAACCAGTAGCGCGACAAAGAGGGATTTCTTTCCGAGTTTCATGGGTGCGGCTTTCAGCGTTCGAGAGTGACCACGTTCAGGAAAAGCGTGAATCCCATGAGCGAGAGGAAAAACATGATGTCCTTCGGGTCCACGATGCCCTTCGTGAAGGCGTCGAAATGCGTGATGAAGCTGAAGTTCGAGACGGCGTCCGCCACGCCCACCGGCAGGAAGCCCTCGAGGAAATTTGTGAAGGCGCTAAGGCCCAGGAAAAGCAGGGCCGCGCAGGCGATCAGGCTGACGACAAAGCTGATCACCTGGCTCTTGGTGCAGGCCGACGTGAGCGAGCATACGCCGAGGTAGCCCCCGGCCATCAGGATGCTGCCGGCGTAGCTGCAGAACAGGACCCCCCAGTCCGGCGAACCGAGGTAGCCGACGGTGATCGCCAGCGGGAAGCTCAGGATAATGGCCAGCGTTAGAAAGGCCCATGCCGCCAGAAACTTGCCGATCACTGCGTCGAGAGTCGTGATCGGCAGGGTGAAGAGGAGTTCAGCCGTCCCCGACCTGCGCTCCTCGGACCAAAGGCGCATGCCGACCGCGGGCACGAAGAAAAGAAAGAGCCAGGGAAAGAACTCGAAATACCGCTCCATGCTCGCCACTCCCGATTGGAAGAATCCGCCGAAGCGGGACAGGGCCAGCGCGACCGAGATGACGAGAAACGCGCATAGGAAGACGTAGGCCACCGGAGAGCGGAAATATCCGCCGAACTCGCGTTTGAAGACAGGCGTGACTTGAGACATGGAAAGAGGGGGTTTCAGGTGTCCGACTGGGTCAGGCTCCGGAAGATCTCGTCCAGCCGGGCGTTGGGCTGCCGGGCCTGCAGTTGCGCGGGCGTTTCGTCGACGACGACACGACCCTGGGAGATGATGATCACCCGGTTGCAGATCGCCTCGACTTCCTCGAGGATATGGGTCGAAAGGATCACGGCCTTCTCGGAGGCCATGTTCTTGATCAGGGTCCGGACCTCGTTCTTCTGGTTCGGATCGAGTCCGTCGGTTGGCTCGTCGAGAACCAGGGTGGGGGGATCATGGAGGAGGGCCTGGGCAAATCCGACCCTTTGCTTGTAGCCCTTCGACAACGTCTCAAGCGATTGTTTGCGAACGGGTTCGAGATGGGTGAGCTTCACGGCGCGATCCACCGGGCCGTCTCTTGCCGGACCCCTGAATCCTCGCACCTCGGCAATGAAACAAAGGAACTCCTCGACCGTCATTTCGGGGTATGCGGGTGCGTTTTCGGGCAGGTACCCGAGCCTTTTCTTCACGGCCACGGGATCCACGGCGACGTCGATTCCATCCACGCGAGCCGACCCCGAGTTCGGGCGCAGGAAGCCCGTTATCATCTTCATTGTCGTTGACTTGCCCGCTCCGTTGGGTCCGAGAAAGCCGAGGATGTCGCCCCGCTGCACGGTGAAGCTGACGCCGTTCACGGCGCGCTTGGATCCATATGTCTTAACCAGGTCTTTTACTTCAATCATGAACGATAAAGAGGGTGAAAGCTGCGGGGTCCCTTGAGAAACAGCAAGCCCGCGGAGTGTTCCGTCCTAAAAATTGGGGCCGTTTCGGCAAGAAAAATTGCATGGCCACGCGCGAGCCCTTGGAACGCGCCTGCCCGCAATGAGCCGTCCGCCGCCGCCGATCAGCGGACCAGCCGCAGGGTGAGCGGATACCGGTAAACCTCCCCGTCGGACGCCTTGACCGCGGCCACGATGGCAAGAACCAGCGTGCATATCCCGATCAAAATCAGGAGCGGGATGCCAATCACAATGAAAACCAAAGGGATGGAGCAGAGGCAATAGAGGTAGATGGAGATGTGGAAATTCAGGGCCTCGCGTGCGTTGTCCGCCACGTAGGCGGATTCTTTCCGCATCACCAGGTAGACGACCAGGGGCAGGATTAACCCTACTCCAAGATAGAAGGACAGGTGGCTAAGGACGCTCCAGATCTTTTCATTGCCCGGGGGTCCGATGGGGATGGTCGGGGACGGCTCCATAAGATGCCTTTCCAAGACTCTTGACGATTGGGGTTGAACCGGAAAAAGCGACGGAGGGCGTCGCTGCCGGAGCATTCTTAATTGCTCTTGCAGGGTCAAGTCCCGGTCTCGCGTTCCTTCTCGGTCTTCAACCGGAGCTGGCCGCAGGCGGCGGCGATGTCGTGGCCCTTCTCGCGGCGAAGCGTCACGGACAGGTCGGCCCGGCGGAGCACTTCGGCAAAGGCCTCCTGGCGCTCTACACCCGGGCGCCGCCAGGGGAGGCCGTCGACCGTGTTGTATGGGATCAGGTTCACGTGCGCGTGCACATCGCCTGCGATGTCCCTTAGCTTCGCCGCCTGCTCGAGCGAATCGTTGACATCCTCGATCAGGATGAATTCGAGGGTCACCATCCGCCCGTGCCGTTCGCTGAAGGCCCGGACGGCGGGGATCAGTTTCGCCAGGGGATAGGCCTTGTTCACCGGCATGATCCGGCTCCGCACTTCGTCAGTCGCCCCGTGCAGCGAGACCGCCAGGCGGAACCCCAGGGGCTCTTCGGCGAGTTTCAACATCTTCGGAACGAGCCCGCTCGTGGAGATCGTGATCCGCCTGGCACCGAACCCGAGGCCCCAATCGGCGTTTAGAGTCGTCAATGCCTCGATGAGCGCATCGTAATTGGCCAGGGGCTCGCCCATGCCCATGACGACAATGTTGTCGAAGGAGGCCAGCTCGGCCTTGGCGCGCGGCGTCCGCGCATCCTCGCAATAGCACACCTGCAGCAGCTGCGCCACGATCTCGCCCGCGGAGAGGTCGCGCTTCAGTCCGGCGAGCCCGCTCGCGCAAAAGGCGCACGCCATGGCGCAGCCCACTTGGGTCGATATGCAGATTGTCTTCCGCGAGCGGTCCAGGCCGACGCCCTCCTGCGGAGCCCGGATGATGACCGTTTCAATGAGCGAGCCGTCCTCCAACTCCAGCAGGAGCTTGTCCGTCACGTCCGCCGAATGCCGGTTGAGGACAAGAGTCGCCGGCATGAGGGAAAACGTCTCGTCGAGCCAGCTTCGCAGGGCCTTCGGCAGGTCGGTCATGGCGTCCCACGACCTCGCGCGCCTCTTGTACAGCCATCCGAGGATCTGCTTTGCCCGGAACGCCGGCTCCCCGCGCGCAGCCAGCAGGGCCGTGAGCGAATCGAGCGTCTCGCCGGTCAACGGAGGCTTTTTCGGTACAAACTTCATCACACGCGCCTTTTATCATAGCGCGAGCAGCACGCCACGTCCTAATTTGGACGGAATGCCTCCGAAGCGGCCGTTGTTTGCCTCCTCCACGCCTCTGTGACTTGGACGGCCTTCATGGCAGAACCATGAAGTCCGCCAGCCTCCTTGGCGGGGATGCCTGGGTTTGGCAAACTCCGGCCGCGGAGTGAGGCATTCCGCCAAATTCGAATCAGGTTTTCCAGCCGTGATAAACGAACGCCGGCGGGATGTTGGCCCAGACGACCTTGCTCGACTTGATCCGGCCAAAATGCCTCACGAGCTCGGAGCGGAAATGCCTGGCGGCCGCGTAACCGCTGGCGTGAAGGTAGGCCATCGTGCTGAACGACCCGCCGGGCCGCAGAGAGGCGACCGTCGAATCCAGGACGCGCCGCTGCACGTCCGCATTCATGCTGCTCCACGGCAAACTGGAAATGATGCAGTCGGCGTTCTGAAGCCCGAGGAGGTCCAGGTGCAGCCGAAGGTTCTCCGCGCTGTCGCAAATGACGTGGATCCCCCGAAACCGGCGGCGGAGCCGGTCCACGGCGCCGGGGTTGAGTTCCATCGAAATGAACGTCGCACGCGGCCCGATTCTTCGCCGGATGGGCCCGGTGATGGCCCCGGTCCCGGCTCCCAGTTCGACGACGACCTTCGCGGACTCCAGGTCGGCTGCTGCAAGCATGGCCGCGGCGAGCCTTCGCGAGCTCGGGGCCACCGCCCCGATCGTCTTTGGGTGGCGGATGAACGTGGAGAGGAAGTGCCAGGCGTCGCCGGCGAAGGAGGGCCGGCTGGGGCTGGCGGCAGGGGCGAAGCCCTCGGCGCCGGTCGTGGTTTCCGTGATTGAGTAGGGTTTTCCCATTGCGATCGGCGTTCGTTTTCGGGGGCTTTTAAGGACGCGACACCATCACCTTCTCCCAATGCGTGGGTAATCGCAAGGGGAGAGGGTAATTTGGGCGCGTATGGGTGTCCCCGGTCTGTCAGCGCTTTGCAAGCATCCGATTGAGGGCGCTCACGACGGCCTTGATCGACGCCAGCTCGATGTTCGTGTCGATCCCGGCCCCGAAAAGGGCGCGTCCGCGGTCGGTCTTCACCTGGATGTAGCTGACCGCCCGCGCCTCGGCGCCGCGTCCAAGGGAATGCTCCGAATAGCTGACGACGTCGAACTTGGGCAGGGCCGTGCCCGAAATGGCGTTGACGAAGGCGTCGATCGGGCCGTTGCCCGAGCCCTTGAGCGAATGGGGCTGTCCGTCGATCGTGAGACTCGCCTCCGCGTGAATGACCCCATTGCTCTCCGATGCCTTGAATTGCTTCAGGGCCACGGGCGCAATGCGGGCGAGGTACTCGGCCTGGAACGCCTCATTGATCTCGGCCGGCGTCAGCTCGGTGCCTTTTGCGTCGGCGATGTCGTTTATGATCCGCCCGATCTCGCGGTGCATGAGTTTCGGGAGAGTGAAGCCGAACTCGTGCTCGAGGACGTAGGCGACGCCGCCCTTTCCGGACTGCGAGTTGATCCGGATGATCGCCTTGTAGCTTCGCCCGATGTCGGCGGGATCGATCGGTATGTAGAGGACGTCCCACGGCGCCCCGGGCTTTCGGCGGCCCCAGGATTTCTTGATGGCATCCTGGTGCGATCCGCTGAATGCGGTGAAGACGAGTTCGCCGGCATAGGGCAGCCGCACGGGGACCTCCAGCCGCGTGCAGCGTTCGTAGACGTCGCGGATGTGGTTGATGTCCGAAAGATCCAGGCCCGGGTGGATACCGTGAGTGTAGAGGTTCAGGGCGACATTGACGATGTCGAGGTTCCCGGTCCGCTCGCCGTTTCCGAAAAGCGTCCCCTCGACCCGGTCTGCTCCGGCGAGCAGGGCCAATTCCGTCGCCGCGACACCCGTCCCGCGGTCATTGTGCGTGTGCAGGGAAACGATCGTCCTGTCGCGGCGGGTCAGGTGGGTGCACATCCACTCGATCTGGTCGGCATGGACGTTCGGCGTGGCGTATTCGACAGTGGCCGGCAGGTTGAGGATGATCTTGTCCCCTTCCGTTGGCTGCCAGAGGTCGGTCACCGCTTCGCAGATTTCGAGCGCGAACTCGAGCTCGGTGCTCGTGAAGCTCTCCGGCGAGTATTCCAGCCGGATCCGCGAGCCTGCCGCGACGAGCGGCTGCATCCGCTCCTTCAGGAGTTTGACCGCCTCAACGGCGATCCTGACGATTTCCTCCTTAGGGGCGTTGAAGACGTATTCCCTCTGCTTGGGAGAAGTCGAGTTGTAGAGATGGAAGATGGCGTTCTTCGCCCCGGCGATCGACTCGAGCGTGCGCAAAACCAGGTCTTCGCGACACTGGCAGAGCACCTGGATCGCGACGTCCGGGGGAATCCGGTTCTCCTCGATCAGGCGCCGGGTGAAGTCGAACTCGATCTGGGAGGCGGAGGGGAATCCGACCTCGATCTCCTTGAATCCGATCCGCACGAGCAGGTCGAAGAACTCCAGCTTTTCCTCGACACTCATGGGCTGGGCGAGGGCCTGGTTGCCGTCGCGCAGATCGACGCTGCACCAGAGCGGGCTGCGCGTGAGTGTGCGGCTCGGCCATTGGCGATTGGGCAAATCGACCGGAGGGAACGATCTGTATTTGGTATCGGGTTTGGATTGCATGGTCGGACGTACTGAATCTGGCGTCATCCGGCTCCGGCGGGGCGACTCGGCCGGCGCCCGGAGGCGTACTCGGGGCGCGTATCGTCCTGGGGCGCAGAGGCGGATGACAGCGTGTATGAGAGCATAAGGGAAAAGAGGAAAGGCCGAAAGGCTTGAAAACGGGCCGCCGGGCGACCCGGACTCCGAAACGGCAATCGAAATCCCGTCAACGGAGGGCAAACATCAGGCTAACGCGCAACCCGCTGCTAAGCAGCGTATTATAGGTTGCGCGCGATCGTAAGTCGATTCGCCTGAAGGTTCTTTGTCATTCCTGTTAGAATTCTCATATCGGCACGGATCCGCAAAAGTCAAGACGCCACGCCCCCGGCAGGTATGTAACTTGCCAGGGGGAACGCCCGTCTTGATTCATGTGCCCAATCATGACTCGATTCAATCATGCCTGACGACCAGTCGTTTGATCTGGTTGGCTGCCTCGCTCGCGTGCGCAGCCGCGATCAAGACGCTGCCCGCCAGCTGGTCGAGCACCTGTATCCCATGGTCATCCGCATCGTACGGGCGCACCTCCCGCGCCGCGTGCCAGAGGAGGATCTTGCCCAGGATGTTTTTCTGAAAATGTTTACGCGTCTCGAGCAATATCAGGGGGCCGTGCCGTTTCCGCACTGGGTGTCGCGGATAGCGCTGACGACATGCATCGATCAGCTGCGGGCCCAGAAGCGCCGGCCGGAGTACCGTTGGGCGGATCTTTCCGAGAACGAGGCCCGGGTCCTCGACTCGGCCACCGCGGATGAGGCCGCGGCCGCCCCCGACGATGCACTGGCCGCCCGCGAATTGGTTCACCGGCTTTTGGATCAGCTCAAACCCGCCGATCAGATGGTCATACGGATGCTGGATCTGGAGCAGAAGACCATAGCCGAGATCAGTTCACTCACCGGCTGGAATCAATCCGTCATCAAAGTCCGCGCCTTCCGCGCGCGAAGGAAGTTGCAGAAGCTCTTTGCGGAGCTTAAGGAGAGGGAAGGCTCATGAAAAACACCCCTCAAGCCTGGGAGCGGCTGACTGCCACCGCCCGCAGCGCGCCCGATGAGCGCGACGTTCTGGCGCCATTCGGCTTTGCCACGCGAGTCGCCGCCCTTGCAATGGCCGAGCGCCCAACCGGGTCTCTTATCGAGCGCTTTGCCCTGCGCGCCATGATCATGGCCTGCGGCCTGGCCATCGTCGCCGTGGCCGTCAATTACTCGAGCGTCCGTGGCCTTTTTGCCCAGGAGCAGACGCCGGCCCCCGACGACCCTGTCGCCGAGATGGCCGATCTCGCGTCGTGATCCTGGTTCCGTTTTGTCCAGCATGAAGCAAAGTTGGAAGATCGTAGTCGCCTTCATGGTCGTCTTTGTGGCCGGCGGGGCGATTGGGTCCGTCTTTACGCTACGGTATGCCAAGACGCCGCCGGCGGCGGCGCCCCAGAGGGCGCCCGAGCAGATCAACGTGCATCTTCTGCAGCGGTGGCTGCAGTTCAACCAGCTGAATCTTACTCCGTGGCAAAGGCAGCGGATCCGTCCGATCATCGCAGACGGCAACGAGGACATCCGGCGCCTTGTCCGGGAGAACCTCCGCAACGAGCAGATCATCATCGAGCACGTGCAGGACGAGATCGCAGCGATCCTCAATCCCGCCCAGCGCAAGGACTTCAATGATATGATCGCCCTGCAGCGCCAGAGGCTTGAGCAGTTCAGGCAGGATCAGCAGCGCCTCTTCCTCGACCAGCAGGCGCAGAAGCAGAAGGCGAACCCGTAGCCTGCTGCGGATTGTTGTTGCGCGCCGCCTGCGCGGGCCCATGTTGCGCCTCGGCCAGGTGCCATGCATGGGCAGGCGCGTGAACTCCGCCAGGGCCGGAAGGCAGCAACGGTAACGACGTTCTCCTAGTGCCGTGGAGTGCCTGGCCACTTTTTTTGTTGTAAGGGGAGGTCCCGCGGCTGGAGATGAGACCGGTGTCCTCTTCCTACCAGGTCATAGCCCGCAAGTGGCGGCCGCAGACGTTCGATGATGTTGTCGGCCAGGACCACGTCGTCAGGACGCTCAAGAACGCCATCGCCCGCAACCGCATCGCCCACGCCTACCTGTTCGTGGGTCCGCGCGGCACGGGCAAAACCTCGATGGCGAGGATCTTCGCCAAGGCGCTCAATTGCGCCGGCGGGCCGCGCGTCGATTTTTCAGCCGACGATCCGGCGGTGCAGGCGATCGCGGACGGCACGTATCTCGACGTCATCGAGATCGACGGAGCCTCCAACAACAGCGTCGAGCAGGTCCGCGACCTGCGCGAGACGATCAACTACTCCCCGGCCCAGGGAAAGTTCAAGGTCTACATCATTGACGAAGTGCACATGCTCTCTGCATCGGCCTTCAACGCGCTCCTGAAGACGCTGGAGGAGCCTCCGGCGCACGTGAAATTCGTGTTTGCGACGACCGACGTGCAGAAGGTCCTCCCGACGATCCTTTCCCGGTGCCAGCGCTTCGACCTGAAGCCGATCTCCACGGAACTGATTGCCGAGAGGCTGCGGAAGATCGCGAAAGCCGAGAATATCAAGATATCCGACGAGGCCGTCGCCTCGATATCGAGGCTGGCCGACGGCGGAATGCGCGACGCCCAGTCGATCTTCGATCAGATGATTTCGTTCTGCGGATCGGAGATTGCGGAGGCCGACGTGCTCGATGTCTACGGACTTGTCGCCGCCGGAAAGGTGGGCGAACTCGCCTCCGCCGTGGCCTCCGGGGACAACCGCCGGATCATCACCCTTGTGGACGAGTGCGACTCGGCGGGCCGCGATCTCGTTCGGTTGCTCGGGGACCTTCAGGCACTGGTGCGCGAAGCGCTTTTGGAAGCCATCGCCCAGGGCGGCAGGACGAGCAGGCTTGGCGACACCCCGCTTACGACCGAGCAGCTCACCCGGCTGTTGGACGCCCTGCGCGAAGGGGAGGGCGGGGTGAAGCATGGACTCGCCGAACGGGTCAATTTCGAGGTCACCCTCCTCAAGGCGGTCGACGCGAGCCGCGCCCGGGCGATCGACAGCCTCATTAAGGAGCTGGCCGCCCTTGCCGACGAGGCGGGGGGCGCCCCTGACAGTGCGTCCACGGAAGGGTCCGCGGCAGGCGAAAAAAAAAAGGGCTGATCGACCGGCTGGAGAAGCGCCTTTCGGCCGCGCTGGCGCGGGAAGCGGGACCAGCCGGATTTCCGGCGGTCCGGAGCCCGGACCCCGGTAAACCGGGGGCTGCGACTCCGGATGCAGGGACTTCGGGCGAGGGTCTTGAGGAGGAGGCGCAGGTCGCCTGGCCCGGCGAGGCCGAAGAGGCCGCCTTTCTCGCAGGAGAGAGGGATCAGGTCGCAAAGGTCCCGGCTGCGGCGGCCGCGCCTGCCGCCGAGGCATCCGAGGTGGCGGAACCCGGCGAACCGCGTTCCCTGGAGGAGCTTGTCCAGCGCGTACCGGCCGAGATTCGCGCGGCCCTGGATGAACTCTTCAGGGCCAAGTTCACGCGCGCAACCCGTGTTCGCGCGGCCGAAAAAAAAGCCGGCCTACCAGGGCCGGCTTGAAGATTGAGCGGCGGGGGATCCGCCGGATCAGATGTCGTAGTAGAGGAAGAACTCGTACGGATGCGGGCGCAGGCGCACGGCATCGTACTCGCCCATTTTCAGCTCGACGTAATTGTCGAGGAAATCCTGCGAAAACACGCCGCCCTTGAGGAGGAACGCATGGTCCTTCTGGAGGGCCTCGATCGATCCCTTGAGGGAGTCCGGCACGTGCGGCACCTTCGCCTTTTCCTCGGGTGGCAGCTCGTACAGGTTCTTGTCGAGCGGGTCACCGGGATGGATCTTGTTCATGATGCCGTCGAGGCCGGCCATGAGCATCGCGGCGTTGGCCAGGTACGGATTTGCCGCCGGATCCGGCGTGCGGTACTCGATGCGCTTGGCCTTCGGGCTCGGGCTGTACGTCGGGATGCGGACGGATGCCGAACGGTTGCGCGCAGAGTAGGCGAGATTGACCGGCGCCTCGTAGCCGGGAACCAGCCGCTTGTAGGAATTGTTCGTCGGATTGCAGATGGCGCAAAGGGCCGGCGCATGCTTCAGGATTCCGCCAATATAGTAGAGGGCCATTTCGCTCAGGCCCGCGTAGCCATTGCCGAAGAAGAGCGGCTTGCCGTCCTTCCACAGGGACTGGTGGGTGTGCATGCCCGAACCGTTGTCCCCGAAGAGGGGCTTCGGCATGAAGGTGGCCGTCTTGCCGTACTTGTACGCGACATTCTTGACGACGTACTTGTAGAGGCTCATCTTGTCCGAGGTCCGCAGCAGCGTGTCGAACACGATGTCGATCTCGGCCTGGCCTGCCGTGGCGACCTCGTGGTGCTCGCGCTCGATGTTCACGCCGAGCGAGATCATCGTCAGGATCATCTCGTTTCGGATGTCGATCAGCTTGTCCGTCGGGGCGACCGGGAAGTAGCCTTCCTTGTGGCGGATCTTGTAGCCCAGGTTCGGCGACCCGTTCTCCTCCTTCTCCCTTCCGCGATTCCAGATGCCCTCGATCGAGTCGACCTTGTAATGGGTCGCATTCGAGGTCGAATCATACGAAACCGAGTCAAAAATAAAGAATTCCGCCTCCGGCCCGAAGTAGGCCGAATCCGCGAGTCCCGTGCTCTTCAGGTAAGCCTCGGCCTTCTTTGCGATGACGCGCGGGTCGCGGTCGTACGGCTCCTTCGTGATCGGGTCGTACGTGTCGCAGCTGAGGGAAATCGTCGTGTTGGCCGCGAATGGATCGATGAACGCCGTTGCCGCATCGGGGAAGACGAGCATGTCCGAGGAGTTGATCGCCCGCCAGCCGCGGATCGACGAGCCGTCGAAGCCCATTCCTTCGGAGAAGATCTCCTCCGTCAATTCGGACACCGGGATGGCAAAATGCTGCCACGTTCCGTGAATGTCGCAGAGCTTAAGGTCGACTATCTTGACCTCCTTGGTCTTGGCCAGATTGATAACTTCTTTGGGTGTCATGGGCTGTTTCAGGATTATATAGTATGGGGGGGCAAACAGTGGTTGGAATGGCACGGAAGCAGGGCAGATGCCAAATTAATTCTTTTGTTTATGTTTTTTTTATACATGGGCCGTCATTTTAACACCATTCCCTTCACCAATTTGCCCTTGGACTCCGGGTTTTTCAGGGCCCCGACGACGACGGCTGTCGCGTTGTCGCGGCCTGAAACGTTCACTGCTTCGGTCACCAGCGCCGGCGCCAGGCCGCCCAGGGGCGCGTCCGCGCCGAGGATCTCCTCGATCCTCCGGTCCCAAAGGCCCTCGACGATCCCGTCGCTGCAAAGCAGGAACCGGTCGCCGCAGTTCCACTCCAGGGTTGCGACCTGGGGTTCGAGGAACTGGTGGCCTGCCCCGAGCGCTTGGTGAAGCGCGTTGCGCCTCGGGTGCACCCGCGCCTCGAGTTCGCTTATTCGGCCGGAGCGTCGAAGCCAGCCGACGTGGCTGTGGTCGTGGCTCAGCTGGCAAAGCTTTCCTCCCGGCTGCATCCGGTAGATCCGGCTGTCGCCCACGTGGGCGATATGCAGCCACTCGGGCGTGAACCAGCACAGGCTCAGGGTCGCGCCCATGCCCTTGCATTCCTCGTAGCTGCCGCCAATCGTCGTGAGATCGCGGTGGATGGCGCTGAAAAGCTCGAGGAGCCGCCCCTCGAATTTGGCGACCGGGCTGCCTCCAGCGGGGCGGAATCGCCGGTTCATGAGGCGGGTGATTTTTTCGACCGCGATGCGGCTGGCGAACTCTCCCGCTTTGGCCCCTCCCATTCCATCGCTGACCGCGAACACGAAGTCGCCGCTGTCGACCGGCGCTTCACCCGCCTTGCCCAGGTAGTGCGCCTGGCTGCCATCAAAAACGAGCGCGAGGAAGGCGTCCTCGTTGTTGCTGCGCACCTTGCCCCGGTGAGTCATGCCGGACCAGCCGAGCCACGCCTGGGCCCCCTTTGGCGCGCTCATGAGGGCGGCGGCGCGGTCTCGCCGTCCAGAATGGTCGCGAATTCGAAATCGATGAGGCAAAAGCGATTGTCCGTGATCCGGTAGGTCACGTTCCGCTTCACCGCATCCAGGTGCCGGACGCCGTAGCGCTCGAGCTCCGCGAAAAGCTCCTTCTCGTGCTCCTCCCCGAGCTGCTCCACGCGGGATCCGCAGTTGGTCGTGATGATCTTCAGGTTCTCAGGCTCCACTGCCAACAGCCTCGGCACGAAACCGCACCCGCGGGACTCCAGGTGCCGGAGTACCCGCACCTCATTTTCAAAGCGCTCGCGCGCCAAGGGCCCCCGGAAGGTCTTGTGAACCCGCCCGTCGTAGCCGATGCGGACCAACGCCCGGGCCGTGTCCTTGATCTCATGCATGGATGGGGAGGCGGCTGCAGGGAAAAGAGGGGCGCCAAAAACCCAAGAATGGGGCGTCTTTGGGCCTCTTCCACTCAAAAACAATCCTAAAAATTCCGATTATTAACAGATTTTTGTGGTGTCTGGTATCCATATTGCTTCGCCTGCTCTTTCAACAGCCTCTTCTTGGCGCGTCGGGGGCCCCATCGGCCGCCCGCATCCTTGGAGAACGCAATCATCATCATCATGCCCAAACTGAAACTGGAGTACATCTGGCTCGACGGGTACACCCCGATAGCAAACCTGCGGAGCAAAACCAAAATCGTCGACGGCGATCCTGCGAAACTCACCCTGGAGGACCTCCCCATGTGGGGGTTTGACGGAAGTTCCACGCAACAGGCCGAAGGCAAGAGTTCAGACTGCCTTCTGAAGCCGGTCGCCCTTTATCCCGATGCGACGCGAAAGAACGGGTTCCTGGTCATGGCGGAGGTCCTCCTGCCCAACGGCCAGCCACACCCGACCAACTCCCGGGCAACCGTGGTCGACGATCCCGACACCTGGTTCGGATTCGAGCAGGAGTACTTCTTTTTCAAGGACGGCCGTCCGCTCGGCTTTCCTGCGGCCGGATTTCCGCCGCCCCAGGGGCCCTATTATACCGGCGTCGGCTACAAGAACGTCGGCGACATCGCCCGCGCGCTTGTCGAGGAGCATATCGACCTTTGCGTCCACGCCGGCATAAACATCGAGGGCATCAACGCCGAGGTCGCGAAGGGGCAATGGGAGTTTCAGATCTTCGGCAAGGGCTCCAAGACGGCCGCCGACCAGATGTGGGTCGCACGCTACATCATGGCGCGCGTATGCGAAAAACACGGAATCGACGTCGAGTGGTACTGCAAGCCGATCAAGGGCGACTGGAACGGGTCGGGGATGCACACCAACTTCTCGACCAAGTATATCCGGGAGGTCGGCGGCAAGGCCTACTTCGACAAGCTCATGGCCGCCTTCAACGCCCACCGCGACGAGCATATCGCCGTCTACGGGCCGGACAACCACCTGCGCCTCACGGGGCTCCACGAGACCCAGTCGATCGACAAGTTCAACTACGGGCTCTCCGACCGCGGCGCCTCGGTCCGGCTGCCGGTCACGTTCATCTCGAACGGCTACCGCGGCTACCTTGAGGATCGCCGGCCGAATTCGGCCGCGGATCCCTACCTGGTGGCCTCGAGGATCATCGCGACGATCCTGACGGTCCCGACTTCATAGTGATGGCGTCCCGCTGCGGCGGTGCGGGCGCGCAATGCCCCCCGCCGCGGATGGGATCCGCCAGCTCCTCACTTCAGGAGCATTTCCTTCACCGATTTGCCCGCCGGGATCATCGGGAGGACGTGCTCGGTGTAGGGCACGATGACGTCGAGGAGGAACGCCCCGTCGCAATCGAGCATCTCCTGGATCGCGTCCCTCAGCTCGCTTCGCTTGATGACCCGGCGGCCCTTGACGCCGTAGCCTTCCGCTATCTTCACGAAATCCGGATAAAGGGCCGAGGGGTTGTCGGGGCTTCCGACATTGTTCTCGTCGCCGAGGATGGTGTTCCCCCGCACGCTCCCGTAGAACCGGTCCTCCCACTGGACGACCATGCCCAGATGCTGGTTGTTGAGGATCATCGCCTTTGCCGCGATCTTCTCTATGTGCGCCGTCGCCAGTTCCTGGATATTCATCGCGAAGGATCCGTCGCCGTCGACGTCGATCACCTGCTTGTGCGGGCAGGCGACCTTTGCGCCGAGGGCCGCCGGGTAGCCGAATCCCATCGCGCCCAATCCCAATGAACTGATGTAGCGGCGCGGCTCGTTGAAGCGGTAGAATTGGGCCGCCCACATCTGGTGCTGGCCCACTCCTGTGACGATGATGGCCTCCCCCTTTGTCAGCTCGTAGAGGACCTTCACTGCCTCCTGCGGCTGGATGTGCGTGCTTACCTCGTAGCTGAAGGGATGCTCCCTTTTCCATTGGGCGATCTGGTCCTGCCAGGCGCTGGTGTCCGGCGCAGCGAATCCTCCCGCGGACATCAGCTCGATGAGGCGGCCCAGGGCGTACTTCAGGTCGCTTTGGATCGGATGCTGGACGTGCTTGTTCTTGTTGTGCTCGGAGGCATCGATATCCACGTGGACGATCTTTGCCCGGGCCGCGAACTTCTGGGTGTCGCCTGTTATCCGGTCGTCGAAGCGCGCCCCCAAGACGAGCAGCAGGTCGCACTCGTCCACGGCCCAGTTTCCGTAGGCGCTCCCGTGCATGCCAAACCACTGCATCGACAGGGGATGGGTTTCAGGAAAGGCCCCGACACCCATCAGGGTCGTGGCTACCGGGATGTTCGCCTTGACGGCAAATGCCTTGAGCTCGGCGTGGGCTCCCGAGGAAATGATTCCGCCTCCGGCGTAGATGGCCGGCTTTTTCGCCTCCGACAAAAGCGCGATCACATCCTTCAGGCTCTCGTCGCTCGCCTTGTAGTCCGAGTTCACGGTGGGGTTCCGGAATTCGACCGTCGCGGGGTACACCGGCTGGAACTTCGCCTGCTGGATGTCCTTTGGAATGTCGATCACGACGGGCCCCGGCCGGCCGCTCCTGGCGATGTGGAAGGCCTCCTTGAAGATCCGGGGCAGGTCGTGCACGTCGAGGACGAGGTAGGAATGCTTCACCACCGGAAGGGTCATCCCGAAAAAGTCCGTCTCCTGAAATGCCATCTTCCCGATGTACTTCGAGTAGACCTGGCCCGTGATCGCGACCAGGGGGATCGAATCCATGAACGCATCGGCGATCGCCGATGCGAGATTGGTCGCTCCGGGGCCGCTGGTCGCCATGCAGACGCCCACCTTGCCGCTCGCCCGCGCGTAGCCCCCGGCCGCAAACGAGCCGCCTTGCTCATGCCTGGGCAGGATCACCCGGATCTTGTCCGTTCTCGCGAGGGCCTGGTGGAGTTCCTGCGAGGCCCCGCCCGGATAGGCGAAGATCACATCGACCCCCTCGCGGATCAGGCATTGGACAACGGCCTCGGCGCCTTTCATTTCTTTGCCGGTCTCGGTTTTGGGAAAGGGAGATGGGATCGGGCTGGTCTTCATTTGTACAGGGAGCCGTGAATCCAAATGGGGGGCGCCCGGGGAGGCAAGCCTGCCCTTCCCTCAGTGCCCGGGCCGCGTCTGCGCCCGCAAATAGAGTTGGCTACCCTCCGGCGCACGGGCAGATTGGCGGCATGCTGAAGCTGCTCTTCATAGGCGATATTGTCGGCCGTCCCGGGCGCGATATCGTCGGGGCGCGCGTCCAGAAGCTGCGCACCGAACTCGGCCTGGACTTCGTCATCGCCAATGCGGAAAACTCCGCGGCCGGCGCCGGCATCACGGGTTCGATCGCCAAGTCCCTGCTCGATTGCGGAATCGACGCCCTGACCCTGGGCGACCATGTCTGGGACCAGCGGGGATTCGAGGGCGAAATCGGCCAGATCGAGCACGTCTGCAGGCCCGCCAACCTGCCGGAGTCCTGCCCCGGATGGGACCACCTCATCATCGAATCCCGCGGCTTCCGCGTGGCAGTCTTCACGGTCCTCGGCCGGCAGTATATGAACATCAAGGCCGAGTGCCCGTTCCTCTGCGCGGACCGGATGATCAACCGCCTCAAGGCCCAGGCCGACGCGATCGTTGTCGAGATCCACGCCGAGGCGACCTCGGAGAAACAGGCGATGGGATGGCACCTCGACGGCCGGGTGACCGCGGTCCTTGGCACCCATACGCACGTCCCCACCGCCGATGCGGTTGTCCTGCCCAAGGGCACGGCCTTCATGTGCGATGTGGGCATGACCGGCCCCTACGCGGGCGTTCTAGGCCGGGAAACCGCCCCGGTCGTGGCAAAATTCATGGATGGAATGCCCCGCCGGTTCGAGGTGGCGACCGGGGACATCCGCCTGTCCGGCGCCCTGATCGAAATCGACGCGTCGATGGCCAAGGCGAGAAAGATCGAGCTGTTGACCGTGCGGGCCTAGCCGGGCCCTGCGACGAAGGTGTTCGCAGGCTAGCTTGACCGTAAGCCGTTCCCTGTCCCTAATTATTGCGACACTTAAACACTGATGGAAACCTTCCTGATCGACGTCCCCGTGCCATCCATGGGCGCTACCGTCAATGAACTGACGGTAATCAGCCTGAAGGTCGGCCCCGGCGACCGCGTATCCAAAGGTCAGAAGATCGCTGAACTGGAGAGCGACAAGTCTGTCTTTGAGTTCGAGTCGCCCTGCGACGGGACGCTGAGGGCCATTTTCGCGCTGGCCGGGGAGGTCAAGGAGGCCGGGGCGCCCTTCCTGCGAATCGAGACCTCCGACTTCTCCTTGAAACACTTGACGGTGTCGCCGGCGGCCGAGGCCGCGCCGGCCGAGGTGAAATCCACACCAAGCGCCTCTGCCCAGCTGATTTGGACACCCAAAGCGCTCAAGCTCGCCCAGCAGGCGGGCCTTGACACCTCAATGACAGACATCGAGGCAACAGGCCCCGGGCACCGCGTCACCGGTGACGATGTAACGCGTTATCTCGCAAGGGCCAAGTGATACCCCGTGAATCCCGGTTGAGCCAGGGCGAGCCATTCCTGCGCTGTCCCGCCAAACCAAGAAACACCCCTTTCCATGCCCTCATCCTTGACTGATACAGTCACCATCGCCGGTGTCGGGTTTGCGGCGCCAAGCCATGTCTGCGCCAATGCCGAGATTCTCAAGGCCTTTCCCTATCGCACCGATGCGGAAATCGTCCGCCTGACCGGGATCCGCGAAAGGCGCCATGCGACCGACGACGAAAGCGCGACGGCCCTTGCCGCCCTTGCCGCCCAGAATGCCCTTGAGCAGGCCGGGATGGACGTGAGCCAGATCGACGGGATAATCATGGCCACGCTGATTCCGGACCAGCCCGTGCCATCCATGGCCAGCGCCCTTGCCCGGCTTCTCGGTCGGCCACGGGTATTCGCCTTCGACCTGAACGCCGCCTGCGCAGGCTGGCTCTACGCTCTCGAGGTCGGCCGGGCCCTGATCCGCGCAGGCACCGCCAGGAACCTCCTTGTCGTCACGGCCGAACTCCTCTCCCGAATCACCAATCCCCAGGATCACGACACCGCATTTCTTTTCGGCGATGGCGCGGGTGCGGCGATCCTGACGACCGGCGAGTCTGGCCACCGGCTTCACAGGATCGGGATTTCAGGCGACGCCGACCAGTACGAGGCCATTCAACGGACGGGGGGTGGAGCCCGAAAACCGGTTCCGGATCCTACGGGATACGACCTCGAGACTTTCTTCATTCAGATGGACGGTCCGGCTGTCTTCAAGCACGCTACTGTGGCTTTTTCAGAGCAGATCAATGAGACTCTGGCGCGCGAAAACCTGCGGCCCGAGGACATCGCCTGGGTTGTCCCGCATCAGGCCAATGACCGGATCCTTCGCGCCGTCAGCAAGCGGGTCGGGATTCCCTACGACAAGTTCATCGTGACGATCTCGAAGTTCGGGAACACGAGTGCGGCCAGCGTTTCGATGGCGCTCGGCTGGGCCGCCGAAGAGGGTCTTTTCAGCGAAGGCGACAAGATCCTCGTCTGCAGCGTCGGCGCCGGGCTGACGTTCGCCGGCGGCCTGATGGTCTGGTAAACCCTAGGTATTCTGCAGCTCGTAGCTCAGAACGCTGATTGCGTACACCGCAGCCGTCTCGCACCTGAGGACCAGGGGCCCAAGCGTAATAGGCTCAAAACCGCAACTCATTGCGCGGCTTAATTCTGCCGGCGTAAAATCCCCCTCTGGGCCGACGAGCCATAGGACGTTCTTCGGCGGCCGGCCCTGGGCCGCCCGGAAGGCAGCCAACGAGGCCTTGAGGGAATGGGCGCCCGGCTGGAGGCTCGCTATCAACTTGAGGTCGTACCCTCTTGCCGCGTCCATGAAAGCCCCTGCATCCTGAAGCGGTGCGATCTCCGGAAGCCAGGGATTGCCGCACTGTTTTGCCGCCTCCAATGCGGCGAGCTGCCACTTTTCGATCTTCCTGTCGGATCGGTCCGCCTCCAAGTGGACCTGGGTCCTCTCGCTTTCGAGCGGCACGATTCGCGAGGCGCCGAGCTCGGTCGACTTCCGCACTATTGCATCCATGAACCCCCCTTTGGGCAGCGCCTGGCCCAGCGTGATCGAGTAGGGCAGGGGCTTGGCCTTCTGGGAGAAGCGCACTTTGAGACAGGCCGCCCGTTTGTCGGCCTCCTTCAATGTGCAGATCCATTCCGCGCCGTGGCCATTGAACCCTGTGACTGTGTCACCCTGTGCGGCACGGTTCACAACAACCAGATGGTGCGACTCATCGGCCGAGAGCACGATTTCGGCGGGGTCGGCATCGGCCGGGACGCAAAAGACGCGAAAGTCAGGCATATACGTCGATTCGCCGCCAGCTTCAACGGCACGACCAACCGCGTCGAGCCGCAAAAATGTTCTAAAAGGAAGGGCGCCGATCCTCCCGGATCGGCGCCCGTCCACTACAAAACACACAACAAACTATGAAAAACCCGAAAAGAACACGCTATGAAACGCGTTGGGGAAGACGCACAAGTCTTCAGGACGTTCAAAATCGGTTCCGAAAGTTGGATTTTCCCGGCTTGCCTCCCCATTTCGATTCGCGTGGCATGGCTAAATCTCCTTCGCCCGGGTGGCGGAATTGGCAGACGCAGCAGACTCAAAATCTGCCCTCGAAAGAGATGTGGGTTCGACCCCCACCCCGGGCATCAACTTTCGCGATGCGAAAATTGCCCGCCGAAGCCAACGGCGAAGGCGGGCGGGCAAGCTTGGTGCAACGCGCAGAGGCGGGCTGACTTGTGAATAGCCACCTTTGCCGCTGGCAAGGCGCCGCACCCGACCGAGCCAACTCTCCACCCTTTTGTGCAAGATTGCGGTACCGGCCCCGTATTGAGTGGCAGAAAGGGGCAAGCCCGGCTCACCGTCGATTGCCGGGTCGCAGGGGTCAAAACATGAACGAAGTATTCGGATTCATTCACGCAAGGGCCGCATGGCCGCTGCTCAGCCTGATTGTCATCGTAGCTGTCATCGCGATCGTGCTGCCCTGCCTGGGCGGTTGCAGCGGCAAGGACGATCCAAAGTAAGCGGCCAATTCGCCGCCAATCGGCCGCCGCTCTAAGCCATCGCGCCCACGACACCCAATGGACCGCGCCCCCCGGGCAGCACGGCCGGCTCGCCCATTTGCCGACCAACCAGGGCCCGGCCCATCGGCGATGCCGGTGTGATCACTGTGACCATGATCCCGGTTATCTCGACATCCATGCCCCCGCGGGCCGGTCCGACAAAATACCAGTTTCTCCCCGCGGCCGAATCCAGGGCGACAAGGCTTCCGGCAGCGACCGGCGACCCGGGCAAAGTGCGATCAAGTGCCAGCCGCCGATAGGCGACGATTGCCGCGCTCAGCTCCTCGGCGAGCTTTGCCTGGCCCGCGGCCATGTAGGCCGCCAGCTGGCCCCGCATATCGAATCTTCCTTCCTGGCGGCTGTCGGAATCCGTCGCTTCCTCCTTGGCGGAATTTGCGGCTGCGACCAGTGTCGACAGCTCGCGCTCCAGCCTTTCAATTATCACCTGACGCAACGCTTCCTTATCGATCGATTCCATGGGCTGGGAGGTGATCTTTGGCCGCTTTCATGAAATCTTCGGGCTGGGCGGAGCCCGCAGTCCCGCCGGCCGCCCAGGGCAGATGTTCGAGCTCTGCGTTGCCTCCGGAGAGGATGACGCCGACGCACTGCCCCTTCAGGGACGGCGCGGCCTGTAGGACAGCGGCTACCGCGACTGCGGATGACGGCTCAATCACGATCTTCAGGACCGACCAGACCAGCCGCATGGCCTCGATCGTGGCTGAGTCGGACACGGTGATGATATCCTCCGCGTACCTGCGGATCAGGGGAAAGGTCAGGCTCCCGAGCGAGGTCCGCAGCCCATCCGCGATTGTCTGCGGATTGGTCTGGGCGATCAGCTTTCCCTCGCGAAGGGAGCGGGCGGCATCGTCAGCCCCGGCGGGCTCGGCGCCAAAAACGCGGATTCCGGGCTTCAGGCCCTTGGCCGCGACGGCCGTGCCGCTGAGCAGGCCGCCTCCGCCCACCGGCGCAAATATCGCGTCCAGGGTGGGATGGTCCTCCATCAGCTCCAGGGCGGCGGTCCCCTGTCCCGCGATGACGAACGGATCATTGAACGGATGGACTGGCCTGGCTCCGGTCTGCCCCTGCACCCGGGCCAGCGTCGCCTCGCGATCCGCCAAGGTCGGCTCGCAGAATTCGATGCGGCCGCCGTACCGGCGAATGTTCTCGATTTTGCCCCTGAGCGCATTTTTCGGCACAACAATGCAGGCGGGAATCCCCCTTGTGCGCGCGGCTAGCGCCAGGGCCGCGCCGTGGTTGCCCGAGGAATGGGTCGCAACCCCGAGCCCGGCCTCGGCCTCGGTCAGCCCAAAGACCGCATTGTAGGCCCCGCGGGCCTTGAAGACCCCGGCCCGCTGAAAATTCTCGCACTTGAAGAACAGCCGGGCCGACGCCAGATCGTCCAGGGTCCGGCTCGAGAGGACCGGCGTGCGGTGGATGTGCGGCCCGATGCGGGCCCGCGCGGCGCGAATGCCGTCTAGGGTGCAACTCGGGGAATTCATTGCGCAGGTGTTTTTCGGCGTTTCGCGTTGCTGCTATGATGTCGGAGGCGAAATCATGGAACGGCAAGCGCGATTGGACAGAGGCAGCACGCGCGAGAATATGCGTTCGCGGCAGGCGTGCAAACCTTCACCCCAACCGGCTTGTCTGGTCGCTCAAGGCAGGCCCCAGAGCGTACGAAGCTTGGCAACTCCTTCGGCAAATTGGCGGTCGCGCCAAAAGAGGCTAGTGCCCTCCTCCAGCACAGCGAAGTCCGCAGAGGTCGGATTTACTTCGCTTTGCGCCCAGGCATCTCTGATCATCCAGTATGTCTCCGTCATGGGAGGAGACAGCTTGCTTGCCGCGAACGAGGGACCGAGCACAGAGGCGACTTGGTCTGAATTAAACTTCCCGTCATGCCCCAGTGGGTGAGCCCTGGCTTCGTTGTAACGAAGGTGGGCCAGGGCTATATATGCGCTTGGGCGGGTCACATGTTCGCTGGCAGCCTTTTCAAGAAACTCACGCGCCTTGCCTGGCTCCCCGATGGACTGCTCATAAAGGCCCAACACGGCCAGGAGCCGGGGCTCCCGGCTTCCCGCGGTGTACGGTGCAAGGAGTGTGTCACCGGCAACCCTTAGGAACTCTGCGCTGAGGCTGGGATTCCTCCTCCTAAGCCCCACGCCTATTAAACGCTGCCAGTCGCCCATGATCCGCCCCCTCTCGGCCGCCGTGGCGTCACGCAGCGACGGAAGAGGAGGATCCCAGTCAACATCGACGTCGAATTCCAACATCCCTGAGATGGCCTTGGGCAGATACTCCCTCAAGCGGGACTCCATCTCCGCATATCCGAAGCCGAAACAATCGCGAAAGTCGCGCTCTGTCGTCGGTCCGCCACACGCCTTGTTGACAAAACTCCAAAATGAAACGGGCGAACTGTGCTCCTTGTCCGCATTGCCCAGGATGCCCCAGCGCACAAACAGGGCCGCCTCGGCGAACCAAACTGGAGACCGTCTGGAACGAACCATGTTTTCCTGGGCAAAGAAATCCTCCAGCGGCAGGATGGGTGTGGCCAGCTTGGATTTCTTTCGGACCAGGATCGTCTCGGAATCGGATATCCACTGAGCCGTTGGCAAGGTGCATTGTCGAACGGTTGCGGAGTCAGGAGCCCCCGTATCCATGTCCACTTGGTTGAAGATTCCATTCGGGCCGCTCAAGCCCTCTATCAGCCAACCGGGGAATACGGGAGCCCGGCGCTCTAGCAGGAAACGGAACGAATGTGTCAGGAAACTCGAGACAGCGTTGTACCCCAAACCCTGACAGTACACTTCGGTGTCCACGTCATCGGCCATGGAGGTTGGTGTATCAATGGCCGGAACCGAGTATCCCCAAAGCACACCGTCGGTCTGGACATGCTCGGGCTTGCTCATCACAGCCGCCGCCAGCCCTTCCTGGGGAATGTAATGGAAGAGAATTATTGTGACAGGCGTCGCAACGGGTCTGAGGGCCCGCTTGGGCAGCAATGCGTTGTTGATGTCGTTTCCACGCAACAGCGCCCGCATATACTCCTTGGTCTGATTGTCATCGCAATTGGACAGGACCTCATATCCGGGGATGGAGGCGTATCTCCAAGGGCGCTCAGGGATGCGTGTGGCCGTCACCACGAGTGCACGCATTGCTATGACGTCATTATCGACGGCGGAGATGGGGGTTTGGTTTGCCGCGGGCGCCGCGCCCGCAGCGCCTGGGCTCGCCGGTGCAGCGAGAAACAAAAGGCAGGCCAACAATTCAAATAGGCGGCTCACGGGGCGTTCATGGGGATTCTCATTTCGAGGCGCGATCGACTTCATTTATTGGTTGCAGTCCAAATGGCTTCGCTGGAGCTAACCGGGCTCGTCTTGCATGGCCAAGTTCGGGCCTAAATCATCGGGTTTGGATTCGGATCTTCTTGAGCCCGATCCTGCGGCAGGAATCCCACACAAATTTGAGTCTTTCAAGATGCGTGGCATCGGTGGCCTTTATCAGCACATTGGCATCCGGGCTTCCGTCGAAGGCCTTTTTGAGCAGGTCGCCCAGTTGCTCGTCGCTGGTGGCTTTGCCGTTGAAGGTCAGGGTTCCGTCCATGGAGATGACGATCGTGACGTCGCTGTGGGTGGGGTTCTTGAGGGCCGTCTCCGCCGCCGGGACCGGTTCCTCTCCAAAATAGACCGTTCCACGCGATTCGCCGCCGCCGATGGGGTTGAACGAGACATGAAATGAGCCGGGGTACTTCATCGTCTCCCATAACGAAAAGCGACCCACACCCCGGGCTACCTCAGTCTGCTGCCCGGCCTGCATCGGTCCAATGGCGCCGGGACTATCGCGGCTCGGGGCGGTGATGCTCAGGGAAAGCCCAGCTCTATCCATGGAGGCCAGCCAGTAGATGCCTTCGATCAAGTAGCTGCCGCCTGGCTCGATGTGCTTCCGATCACCCTTGACAGAGGTCACGGCGATTAGGTCACCCGGAGAGAATTGCCACCAGCTGGGCGTGTAGGGGTAAAAGACGAGGGAATAGGGGAACGATTGCGCGCGCGAGGTTCGAAAATGCAGAAACGCAGCCAAAGAGAGGGCGACGAGCAACGCGCAGGCAAGCAGCGAGGTGAGCAAGAGGACCTTTGGCGGGCGCCGTGGTGGTGGAGCATCGATCGGCGTGGCGCCCATCCGCGCAAGGACCCGCTGCACATCGTCCATGGTGGCGACATGAATTTTGGCGGCGAGCAGTTCCTCCTCGATGTGCCGTTGGAGATCGCCGGCGACCTCGTCGGGGTCGGCGCCACCGTCGATAATGGCCTGGCGCACGTTTTGATTGTGCCTTTGGAGTGCAGCGCGTGCAGATTCGGTCCAGGTTATCATGAGTGACCCTTTCATTTCTGCCGAAGTTCGCGGCATGCTGAAAACAAATCGGTGAGATACTCGTTCATCGGGGCTACGGAGGCCCGGCCTGCGGGGCTTAGCGCGTAGTATTTGCGGGCCGGGCCTTCTGCCGACTCCTCCAGGCGCGTCTTCACCAAACCCTGGGCGCGCAGGCGGGAAAGAAGCGGATAGAGCGTGCCCTCGGTAATCCCGAAACCAGGCAATGCAGCCAATGTCTTCACGAGCTCGTAGCCGTATCTTTCGTGATCCTCCAGCGCATTGAGAATGCAAAGCTCAAGAATCCCTTTGCGCACCTGCACGGTCCAATTGTCAAAGGGGTCGCTGACAAGGCCGGCCATGGCAGTACTATGTGAAGCAAGGTAGTGGCATTGTCAATGCTGGTTTCTGCCCGCACAAGCCGGGGGGAATCCGGCCTTTGACCAAGGCTGTCTTTCAGGGTAGGATGCAATCATGAGGCAGTGCCTTTTGCTGCTGCTGATTCTGGCCGCCATTCGGGCGGATCCGGTCATCCTTGCCGCCGAAGACGGCCGGCTTCCCTGGCCCAAGGCCGCAGTGACATGACTCCCAATCCGCCCCCGCCCGAAGAGTGCGCCCAGTGCGGCGCCGAAATACCGCGAGATGCGAAATCCTGTCCCGAGTGCGGCGCGGACGAACGGACCGGCTGGCGGGAGGCATCGATCTATGACGGTCTCGATCTGCCGGGAGGCGACGAGCCCGCCGTGCGCCAGCCAAAGTCTGTCAACGGCATCGCGTGGTACTGGTGGGCGGCGGGCGTCGCGCTGGCCATCCTGCTCGGTCTGGCTTTTCTCGGGCTGCTCTGAGCCCATTTTCCGTTCCTGACGCCCCGGGGCAAAAAAGATTCATTTTCCTGAATCCAAAATGCCGCCTGGCGACCACTCATCGGAGCAAATTCAGAACTACATGAACCCCCTCTCCCCTCTGATTCCCTTCGCAGGCATGCTCATCGGCATAATCGCGATCATCACCCCGTTTGCCTTTGTCGTCGCGATCGTGGCCATGAATCACTACAACGCCCGCAAAAAGGCCGAGCTTCACCACGAGACAATCCGGCTGGCCCTGGAAAAGGGGCAGCCCCTGCCTCCCGAACTGCTCAACCCACCGGCCGCCGCCGAGCCAAAGCGCAAGTCCGACGATCGCAAGTCGGGCCTGATCCTGATCGCCGTCGGCATGGGCCTCTATTTCTTCTTTTCAGCGGGCATGGCGGAACTTCGAATCTCCCAGGGCATGCGCTGGGTCGCCTTGATTCCCGGGCTCATTGGCGTAGCGCTGTTGATCAACTCGGCCTTTGAAAGAGGTGGGGCAAAGAACGACCAGGGCTGAGCAACCCCCTTTGTGTCACCCTCCGACGCCGACCTAATCGCGCGCGTGCTGGTCTCCTCAGACCGGCACGCCTTTTCGGAGCTTGTGAAGCGCAACCAGTCAATGTTGCGCGGTTTCCTGCGAAGCCTCACAAAGGGCGATCACGCCCTTGCCGATGACCTGGCTCAGGAGACCCTGATCGAGGCCCACCGCAGCCTTCGTCAGTTCGAGGGCGGCTCCAAGTTCAGCACGTGGCTCCTCGGCATAGCCTACAACCGGTTTCGCGGCCAAATGCGGCGGCGCCGCGAAGAGCCGGTCGATGCGTCGCAGGGAGCTGGCGCCGAGGGCGACGGTTCCTCCAATCCGCAGCCGTCATTGGACGTTGGCCAGGATCTCGACGCCGCGATTGCAACGCTGCGCCCGGAGGAGCAGGTCGCCCTTCGCCTTTGCTACCGGGACGGGCTCTCCCATGAGGAGGCTGCGGGGCTCATGGGCTGCCCGTTGGGCACGCTGAAAACCCATATCCTGAGGGCGAAGACCCGCCTTCGTTCATTCCTCGATGCCTATGCCTGAGGAATTCCGACCATTCTCCACAGTGGACCCCGACGACCATAAACTGAGCCTGCTTATGAAGAACTGTAAGACAGAGTATATCGACGATGACGGGTTCACGGCTCGCGTCATGGCCGCAATTCCCCGCGACCGGCAAAATGCCGGAACGAGCCGCCGTAGCCTGCTTCTTGTTTCGTCCTGCCTCTTGTCCGTGCTTTTGATCGTTTTCCTCGGGGGAAGGGGCTTCCTCGCCGGCCTATCCACCCTGATCCAGTTCGCGGTCAATGGGCCGGTTCTCGTCCTTCCCGGCATGAGCCTGGGCGCCGTCCCCGCAGCGTGCCTTTTGGCGGGCCTGGGCGTCGCTGCCGGTCTCGGTTGCCGACACCTGCACCAGGCCTTTCGATAGTCCGCGCGCTCAGCGCACGCGGAGAATGCGGCTGGCGGCAGAGTTTGGCGAAGCGCGCTCTTCCGGTTGACCGCTGCCATGATCCGGTCGCCGGCATCTGGCGTTGCCAATCGGGCGCGGAAATAGGACGCTCTGGCCCGCATGGGGCGAAAATCCAGCAAGGGATACGTTATGCGAAATAATACCCGGGGCGCGTTCTTAATGCTTTCGTTGCTGTTGCTGTTCGCGGCGGGAAACGTCCAGGCGACGGCCATCGAACGACTGGATGGGAAATTCCTCAAGAGCCGAATCAAGCTGCGAATCGACGAGGACTGGAAGGTGCAGACCGGAAAAATCCCAGGGGCCGAGGCTGTTGCCTTCGACGATTCGGCCTGGTCGACCACGAATGTCCCGCACGACATGAGCATCACGCTCGTGAGCACGGCGAACAACGATCCCGGGGTCGTGGGCTGGTACCGGAAGCATTTCACGCTTCCGAAAGGCTTTTCCGGCAAGAAGGTCATCGTCCAGTTCGACGGGGTCTATCAGGACTCTAAAATCTACCTGAACGGCACCCAGGTCGGCAGCCAGCGGTTCGGGTATGTCAGCTTCAATTGTGACCTGACGCCATACCTCCGCGCGGCCGGCGACAACGTGCTGGCGGTTTTCGTGGACAACCAGACGAGCCGCCGTTCGCACTTCTATTCGGGGACCGGCATCTACCGCCACGTGTGGTTGATCGCGACGGACAAGGTCCATATCAAGAACTGGGGAACCGCAGTGACAACGCCCAAGGTGGCCGCCGCGCAGTCGGAGATCAGGGTCAAGACGGAGGTGGTGAACGAGCTTGCGGAGCCGCAGGCGCGCGAATTGGAGACGACGATTTTCGATGAGGACGGAAACGCCCTGAGGACCGTCTCCACCCCGGTTTCGATCGAGGCCAATGGCTCAAATGCCTGCGAGCAGACGCTGGCGCTCTCATCCTGCAAACTCTGGTCGCCTTCGAGCCCCGTGCGCTATTATGCCTACTCGAGGCTTTTGGACGGCAAGGCGCCGGCCGACGACTACGTCAGTCCGTTCGGTATCCGGGAGTTAAAATATTCGGCGACCGGGGGATTTTCGATCAACGGCGTGCCGATGAAGCTGAAGGGCGTTTGCATCCATCATACGCTGATCCCCGCCGGGGCCGCCGTACCCGATTCCATGTGGGAGCGGACCGTCAGGGAACTGCTGGCTTCCGGATGCACGTCCATTCGGACGACCCATAATCCGGCGAGCCCGGAATTCTACGACACATGCGACCGGCTGGGCATGATGGTCATGGATGAATGGTGCGACAAGTGGTCCAGGACGAATGCCGGCTCGTTCTATGCGGATTTCGACCAGGTCTGGCAGAAGGACCTTGCCTCGTTCATCGAACGGGACCGCAACCATCCCTGCGTGGTGATCTGGAGCCTGGGCAACGAGGTGATCGCGAATGCCAAGGTGCCCGAATACATCCCGGACACTCTCAGGATGGTGGTTCCCTTCGCCAAGAAGCTCGACAGCACAAGGCCCTACACGCACGCCTGCGTTTCGGGATGGGATGACGCCCCCGGCCTCGCGGCGCTTGCCGGCGCCGAGGACGTCGTCGGAATCAATTACCAGGACCGCCTGTTTGACGCCATCCATGAGCTGAATCCGGCTGCGGTCATCGTCGGAACCGAACAGGACCCGTATTCAATGCCCCGCACCAACATTCCGACTTGGTTCCTGGTGCGGGACAGGCCCTATGTCGTCGGCCATCACCTGTGGACGGGCGTTGATTACCTCGGCGAGAGCAAGAAGAACCTGGGCGGACAGAGCGGCTTCCTCGACAACTGCATATTCCGAAAGCCCTGGTTCTACTACCAGCAAAGCCAGTGGAGCACTTCGCCCATGGTCCACATCACGGTTGGCAACGGAACGGGCAACGGGCGCGCGATGCCGGTCCTGGAGGACGACTGGAACCAGAAGGGACCGGTCGACGTTGTCACCTACACCAACTGCGAGAGCGTCGATCTGTACGTCAACGACACGAAGGTCGGGACCAGAAATTCGAGCGATTTCGCGAAGACCGGGATCATGCAGTGGACGAATGTCCCGTGGCAGGCTGGCGAAATCAGGGCGGTCGGCCTGAATGGCGGCAAGGCGGTGGCGACGGACATCATCAAGACCGTGGGAAAGCCCGCAAAACTCGTGCTCAAGCCGGACCGGACCATCCTCGAGGCCGATGGGAACGACGCCTCGTGCATCGAGGTCGATGTCTGCGATTCGGACAACAACCCCATCGTCACCGCAGACAATCTCGTCCAGTTCGCCATGACCGGCCCGGGGCGAAGCATTGGGATCGCCAGCGGCGACTTTACAAGCAATGAGCCCTTCAAGGGGACCAGCCGGAAGGCCTATAAGGGGAAGGTCCTGATTGTCATTCAATCGACTCCGGTTCCAGGGATGATCGGTCTGAGCGTGTCCTCACCGGGTTTGCCATCGACCACGCTGAAAATGAAGAGCGGCAGCGCTTCTGCTTTGGCCGCGAGATGATCGAATCAGCGAATTTGCATCTTTGAGCTTTTTCTTTGAGGATGAATCCGCCCTTGAGAGCCCCTATATGAATGCTTTTCGAAAAACCCTCGGTTTAGTTCTTTTCTTTGCGTCCGCATTTTCGGCAGCCTTCGCCCAGGCGCCCGCCAATCCGTCCAAGGCCGGTCTGACCCGGGCCCGGCCGAATGCGGCCATGGGCCTGCCGCCGACGATCTCCCCGGACACCAAAGTCGAGAAACTCGCCACCCTGTCGACCGAGCCCTACACCGTTGAAGGCAGGCCGTGGACGGAAGGGACGACATGCGCGCCGAATGGCGACGTCTATTTCATCGAGCAGAACAGCGACAAGATCATGCGCTGGAGCGTCGCGGACAGGAAGCTGTCGGTATTCATGCACCCTTCCGGTTATTCAAACGGCATGTGCTTCGACTATCACGGCAACCTCATTTCCTGTGCCGACGAAAGGAACGAATTGTGGTCGATTTCAATCACCGGCACCGAGACCGTTTCCTATCCCCAGCC
Source organism: uncultured Verrucomicrobiae bacterium (assembly GCA_963747795.1). Taxonomy (GTDB): domain Bacteria; phylum Verrucomicrobiota; class Verrucomicrobiia; order Opitutales; family Opitutaceae; genus Palsa-1447. The sequence goes on along the minus strand of CAVVGS010000006.1, from coordinate 314,202 downwards.
GCTCAACCCAGCCGTGGGCGACCCGGCGCGCCCGGAAAGGATCACGCTGCCCGCACACACGGTCCTGGTGACCAATTATCAGGGCAAGCTTCTCAATGGCCCGAATGACGTATGGGTGCGGCCCGACGGCGGAATGTACCTGACCGACCCTTATTACGCCCGCAAGTGGTGGGCGCCGGGACGAAAGCAGGAGCAGGATATGATGACCGTCTATTTCGTGTCGCCCGATCACGGTACCGTCACGCGCGTCCTCGAGAACTTCGTCTCGCCCGACGGCACCAACGCCATGCCCAACGGCATCGCCGGCACGCCCGATGGCAAGACGCTCTATGTCTCCGATATCAGGGGCGGGCAGACCTGGGCCTTCGACATTCAGCCCGACGGATCGCTGACCGGAAAGAAGCTTGTCTGCAACTTCGGCTCAGACGGAATGACTCTGGACGACCGCGGCAACCTCTACATGAGCGCAGGCGGCGCGCGGCCCGGCGGAGTGACCGTCGTGGATACAAAGACCGGGAAGCAGATCGGATATATTCAGATGTCGGAAAGCCCGGCGAACATGTGCTTTGGCGGCTCCGATCGGCAGACGCTCTTTATCTGCGCCCGAACCGGGTTCTATTGCATCCGCACCAACGTCAAAGGCGCGAACCCCGGGAAGTAAGTCAGGGAACGTTGTAAACTTCGACCAGGGCGACGCCCGTTGTGGAGTCGGCGCTGCTAACCTGGGCCGTGTAGCCGGCGGCGTTGCCCGTGCCGGTCGGGAGGGTGACAACCATGGCGCAGTCGGCTGAACCCGCGGCGAGGGGAATGGCGTAGACCTTTGCCATGATGGCGGCGGTCGCCGGTTGGATTCCCGCGACGGCAGTCGAATTACCCGGGACGATGGCGTTTCCCCATCCGGCATTGGTCGCGATCGTGTTTCCTGAGGAGTCGAACAAGGATAGGGTGGGTCTGGCCAGCGTCAGGCCGCTCAGGCCGGGGGAAGTTGCCAAGAGGCCCGGGCCGACGGCGCGGATGAGCAGGGTCTGGGAGGTCGATCCTATTATCCAGAATCCGGCGACCAGCGATTGGTTGCCCGCACCCACCAAGGCGCGGGAGGAGATGTTGATCAGCCGGGAGGCGGGCGTCCCCGCATAGGAGTCGTAATCGTACGCCTCGACGAGAGCCATCCCGGTCGCGTTGTTGAGGCTGTCGACTTCCGCCGTGTAGCCGACTCCGAGCCCAGCCGGAAGATTCATGAACACGGCCGTGTCGGTGGAATTGGCCTGCAACGGAGCGGCGTAGACGTTGGCGAATGCGTTGATCAGGGTCTGTCCGCCGCCCCAGGCCGTATTGGTGGCGAGAATGTTAGCGCTTCCGTCGAAAAGGGTCAGTTTAGGGCTGACAAGGGTGAGGCCGTACAGGGAGGGTTCCACGACGGCGAGGTTCGGGCCGATACCGCGAATCACGACGTTCTTGGAGCCCGAGCCGTCGGTGAAAAATCCCGCGACCAGGTTCTGGTAGGGGCCGGTGCCCAGGTAGGCCCGGGAGGAGATGTTATACAGGTGGGAGTTGACACTCGCCGCCAGTGTCGCCGTTGAAGATGTCACCGAACTGCTTCCGGCGGTGACGACCACAGTGTAATTCCCAGCCTGAGTCGTGCCTGCTGCAGGCATCTTGAGCGTGGAAGTCGTGGCGCCGGGAATACTCGCGCCGTTGAACTGCCACTGGTACTGAAGCGTTGATCCTGTGTAGCTGCCGGCGGTAACGGAAAGGGCAACCGGGGAACCCGCGGGGACGGTTGCGCTCTGGGGGGGCGTGACGATGCCTATGTTTCCAGTGAAGAGGACCCCCTTGCGGATCCGGGAGCTGGCCGAGTCGACGACATAAACCGAGCCGGAAGAATCCACTGTGATGCCCATGGGAGCGTCGAACAGGGCGCTGCTCCCGGCGCCGTCGGCATAGCCGATCTTGTTGTGGATGCCGCCTAGAGTGCTCACGATTCCATCGGCCGAGATCTCCTCGATCGAATCCAAGGCGGTGTTGGCGACGTAGATGTTGCCTGCGCTGTCCGCTGCGAGGCCGGCCACGCCGCCCTGGATGTTATATCCTCCCCAGCCCGCGACCTGTCCACCGGGGCCCCATGGTCCAGGAACTGTGGACACGACGCCTGCGGGCGAGATTTTTCGCATCAAGCCGTCACCTGAATCGGCGACGTAGAGATTTCCCATTCCGTCGAATGCGACTGCGGCCGGCACATCGAAAAGGGCGCTGGCGGACGGGCCATCGATGGCGCCAGCGTGGCCGGGTGTTCCGGCAACGGTCGTAACAAGGCCGGCCGGAGTGACCTTTCGGATCGTGTGGTTCCAGGAGTCTGCGACGTAGACATTGCCCTGCGCATCGAGCGTCAGGCCTTGCGGGTAGTAGAAGCGCGCGGCGCTTCCCTGACCGTCCGACGAGCCGACCTGCCCGGGACTTCCGGCGAGGGTTGTCACGACGCCGGAGGGAGAGATCATTCGGATTGTGCTGTTGCCATTATCAACCACGTAGAGGTTTCCGGTGGAACCGATAGCCATTCCCATCGGACCGTAAAACGAGGCTTGGCTGCCGATTCCGTCGGCGTGTCCCGTGACCTTCGCTGTTCCCGCGAAATTCGTCACCGCTCCGGCCGGGGTGATCTTGAGAATCGTGCTGTTCGTCAGCACCGAGACGTAGACATTGCCCGACGAATCCACGGCGATACCGGCCGGCTCGTCGATGTAATTTCCGAAGTTGTACGTCTGAATCGTGTAGATCGTGCTGAACCAATAAGTGCTGGAAACGTTGAGCATCGCGGGAGTGCAGGTGACGCTGCCGTAGGAATTGGCGACGACGCACCGGTACTGGTCTCCGGACATTCCGAGGCTGAGCCCGGTCAAATTGAGAGTCGGTGTCGCGGAACCGCTGAAGGTGGTATTGTCGGAAAGGGCGGTCCAGGCAGTGGCTCCTGCGGGCAGGCGTTGCCAGCTGTAGGAAAGGCTGGGAATCCCGCCCGCGACGACGGTGAATGCGGCGTTTTGGACCACGGAGGGCGCCTGATTTGCAGGCTGGGTCAGCACCTGTGGGGCGTAAATCGTGAAGCCCTTCCGGATCGTTTCATTGCGCGTGTCGGCGACGAAGAGATTGCCCTGTTTGTCGAAAGCCAAGCCCAGGGGCCAGTCGAACTGCGCATTGGATCCCGTGCCGTCCACGCTGGGTCTCCCGGTGCCGCCGCCGGCCAGCGTGGTGACAACGCCCTGGGGTGTGATCTGACGGATGGCCCCTCCTTCACCATCGGTCACATAGAAATTGCTGTCCGGACCGATGGTTATGCCGTTCGGCCCCTGGAAGAACGCCCCGATCCCAATTCCGTCGGAGGTGCCTTCCTTGCCGGCTCCGGCCAGCGTGGACACGGTGCCATCCGGTGTGATCTTTCGTATGGTGCAGTTGCCCCTGTCGGTGACATAGACGTTGCCTGCGCTATCGACGACCGTGTCATTCGGAAAGAAGAACCGCGCTTTCGCAATGGGCCCGTCAACGTATCCGATGCCGGCGGCCCCGAGCATGCCCGCGAAGGTCGATTGCACGCCGGCCGAGGTCGTCTCCTGGATCGTGCTCGTCCCGTCCGCGCTGAACTGATTGCCGCTGGCGTCCACGGATGTCCCAAAAGGATACACCACCGGCCCGCTGATTCCGCTCCCCGGATCGGTGTTGCCCGACAGGGTCGTCACCATGCCGGAAGCTGTGATCTTGCGGTAGGCGGGGCCGTTGACTACCGGAAAGCCGCTCTCGTCGTACACGTAGACATCGCCGGCGGAATCGGCCGAAACGGCCGCGGGTTCGCCAAATATTGCCTGGTTGGCCGGGCCATCGACATTGGCCGAGGCGGACCCGGTAAATCCGGCGTACGTGGCGAACGTCATGGGAACGTAGACAAGGAGATCCGCGGGTGGCAGCGAGGTCGCGCTGCCAAAGGTGTTGGACACGACGCATCGGAATTGGTCGCCGTTCATGGCCGACGTGACCGCGGACACGGATAGGCTCGCTGTCTGGCTCCCGGAGTATGTGCCTCCGTCGCCCAGGTTCGTCCATGTCGTCCCGCCGATTGGCAGCCGCTGCCACTGGTACGCCAGGGGATTGGCACCGGTGGCGGCGACCCGGAATGTCGCCGTGGCGCCGGGCAGCAATTCCTGGTTGGAGGGCGGGGTCTTGACTGCGGGCGAGCCGGAAAGGAGTGCAAGGAGCTTGGCTTCGTCCGGCACGCCGATTCCGGTCACCATGTCATAGCCGGGGCCGGCCTGGTACGCGCCGTTCGAGCCGCTCGTAATGTCACGGAAATTTGCGGTTCCGATGAGGGGATAAATCCGGGGATTGAAGAAACCAAGGGGGCCCAGGCCCGCCCCAATCCGCGACTGATTGATGACGGCGCAGAGGCCCGCCCAAGTCGGCGGTCCCCAGCTTGTGCCGCCGAATACGTTGGACTGGCCCTGATAGATGACGAAACACCCGTAGTTGGGGTCGGCCGCGGAGGAGACGTCGGGGACGAACCGGCCCTGGTAATAGGACACCCCAGGGCCGGACTGCCAGTCGGGCCTCGTGAAATACCCGCTCTGGCCGCCGCCGCTGTACGTCCAGCCGGTCTCGCTCGAGACGCTTCCGTCCGAGGCGAGCTGCAGGCTTGTCCCGCCCACCCCGGTCACGTCCGGATCGCTGGCGGGGTATTCGGTCTGCCTCGGTGACGCCTGGTCGTAAAGGCCGGTGTAGTCGTTGGGGTTCGAGCCGCCGTCGCCGGATGCCGCAAAGACGGCGAGGCCGGCGCTCGCCAGCGTGGCGAATGACTGGGTCAGCGACGCGGCCTCGTTGGGCGTTATATCGCTCTCCAGTCCGCCGAAACTTATCGAGACCTCGTGCAGGCCCGGCGTGGTTTGCGCGTCCTGATAGATCTTGGAGCACGCGTCGTCGATCGTGGCCGGCGACAGTTCGGAAAGGCCGTACACTTTCAAGGCGGCCCCGGGTGCCATGGCTCCGCTCCATTCGACGTCGAGCGTGGCCTCGTCCGCGTCGTCGCTGCTGGTCGGCCCCCCGTCGATGCCGGTATAGGTCACCGCGAAGGCCGATCGGTTTATGCCGCAGGCCGACCAGAATGAATTCAGATCCGAGGCCTGCGGGTACGCGTCGATGACAATCGCGATCGTCTCGCCGGCACCGGTCGCGACGAGGCCCGTCGCGTCGTATGCCTTGGCGATCTGAGCGGGCGTGTAGCCCGAGCCGGCCGCATCGGGTTCCGCGGCCGGTCGCCTAAGGTGCTTGTGAAACCGCAGGTGGGGCTGGAGCCCGTTGATTCCGAGGAGGGCGGAGGCAATTTCCGCGGAAACGCTCGGAGCCGACACGGCGGATGTATATTCATTTCCCCGGTACTGGACCCGGGCGAAACCGACCTGAAAAATGCGTCCGGCCTGCTCGACCGAGGCTCGGGCAAAGACGGCCAATCTGTTGGGGTCCTCGCGCGAGATTTCCAGTTTCTGGTCCCGAGCCCAGGAGAGCACCTTCGCGTAGTCCGATTCTCTCGGAAGGTATTTCGCGGCCAACTCGTCCCGGGAGATGACCTCCCCCATCGCGATCCGCCGCTGAAGATCCTCGAAATTGCGCATTCTCAGGGCGAGTTCGATTCCAATCGGCGCCGAGAGTTCCTCAGGCCTCAGGCTGGAACGGACGAACAGCGCCGCACCGGGGCGGGAACGGTCGGAGGCGGAGGCGACAGCCCTTATGCTGTCGGGATATTCAACCCGGTTCCCTCCGGTCGTTTGCGCTTGGGTCAAAGGTGCCGCAAGCCCCAGACCAGCGACGATCAAGGCGGTTCGAACCAAGGTGGTCCTTTCGAATGGATGCAAAGACGTTGCCAAGATGTTGAGCTGACCAGCCGCCATTGCCCGGTTGTCGACCGGCCCTAATGGCCAGGAAGAGCCCGGATCCCTAGACTCTCAGGGAACCACGGTCAAACAGCATTGATCTAAACGACCGGGCGTTCGGCGCCGCGGCGCTTCAGTTCCCAGACAAACTGATACACTTCGCCGTTTTTCCGCGCCCTGAGAAACAGGGCCACGGTCCAGGGGAGTCCCTGGTAGGAGCTTTTGAATTCGGTTTGGGATATCCACTGGATGGGATCCATCCTCCGGGCGACCCTGAGGTCGGCGGCGAGGACCATCTTCAGAAGCGATTGCTCGGAGAAGAAGTGCACGTGGGTCCAGTCGAGGAGCCCGACATCCCGGTAGTCGAACCGGTCGTGCAGCAGTTCGAGGATGACCGAATTGTGCGCGAGGTTGGGGACCGAGACCCATATGGATCCCTCCGGCCGCAGGAATTCGATCGACTGCCGGAGGACGATGTCCGGGTGAAACAGGTGCTCGAGGATGTCCGCCAGGATGATGTAGTCGAAGGTGCGGCCGCTGCGGCGGAGGTGGGTGTGCCAGCCGTCCTTTTCCAAATCGCCCATTTCGGGGCCGACCAATGCCGCGTCGATTGCGAAGGCGGAGGCCGCCCGCCCGGCCTCGGCGTCCCTTTCAATGATCGAAACGCGGCAACCGAGCTGTTCGCGTAGATACTTGGTCATCCGGCCGTGGGCGCAGCCGATCTCAAGAACGTCGGAATCGGGGCGGATGTGCCTCAGAATCTGCGACACCGAGTTGTCGGACTTCATGTCCAGGGCGAAGTCGTATTTGCTCATCTAAGCCGGAGTATGCAGTTCGCGAGTTGAGATTGCCCAAGATGCTGAGACGGATCGGGCTGGGGAGCACCGAGGCATACCCAAAGGTATGTCGAGTGTGCGACGCAAGCCCGAGGCGTCCAGCAGATAGGGCAAGACCGACTCGATGAACTGCATAGTTCCGGCTCAGTCCGTATGACTGAGGATGCTTCTGACCTGGGGCCATGGTATTCTTTTCGTTCCCTTGACTGGGGCAACTTCCGCGGCCTCACTTGCGCTCTTGCAAATCGCATGGAAGCATCGATGACCCCTCCACGGAAAGACGGGGGGTGCCAGGCGTTCGCCTGCAAGTCGATCGACAAGCTCATCGCCGAATCCCAGGAGCCCTCGCGGCGCCTGGCCAAGAGCCTCGGACCCTGGAGCCTCACGGCCCTGGGGATCGGCGCCATCATCGGCTCGGGCATCTTCGTCCTCACGGGCACGGCGGCGGCCGGCGAGCATTTTGAGGTTCCCTCGATCCTGCACGCCCAGGTACTCGATCTCGCCGTCAATTTCTTCCGGCATTGGAGTTTTCAGGGCGCCCTCATGCACGGCCGTCCCGCCGCGGGACCGGCGATCGCGATCTCATTCATCCTCGTGGCCGTGGCGTGCGGCTTTGCCGGCCTTTGCTACGCCGAGCTCGCCTCGATGATTCCGATTGCCGGAAGCGCCTATACCTATTCCTACGCAACCTTGGGGGAGGTTTTTGCGTGGGTCATCGGCTGGGACCTCATCCTTGAATATGCGGTCAGCAATGTCGCCGTGGCCGTTGGATTCGGAGGGTATCTGAAGGCGCAGATGGCGACATTCGGGATCGGCATTCCCGACAGGTGGTCGAGCCCGGTGTGGGCCGAGGGCCACCTCACCGGGGCCTGGTTCAACCTGCCGGCGTTCATCATCGTCTTCATTGTGACGTTGCTGCTCGTTCGCGGCGTGCGGGAGTCGGCGAAGGCGAACAATCTGATGGTCCTCGTGAAACTTGGCGCGATCGTCACGTTCCTGGTGGTCGGCGGCATGCTGGTCCACCCGGCGAACTGGCACCCGTTCGCGCCCTCGGGTTTTGGGGGCGTCGTGACGGGCGGTGCTATCATTTTCTTCACCTACATCGGATTCGACTCGGTTTCCACCGCGGCTGAGGAGTCCCGCAACCCCCAGCGGGACATTCCGATCGGGATCATCGCCTCGCTTGTGGTCTGCGCCATTCTCTACGTGGGCGTGGCCCTGGTGCTTCTGGGAATGCTGCCCTTTTCGACGTTTGGCTCCGGGGCGGGGGCGGAGGCGCCGGTCGCCTACGCCCTGAGGCAGCTGGGGGCGAGGCCGGTCTTCCAGTCGGTGATCGTCATCGGGGCCCTGACAGGCATGCTGTCGTCCCTTCTGGTGTTCCAGTACGGGCAGGTGCGGATCTGGTTCGCCATGTCGCGGGACGGCCTTTTGCCAAAGCCTTTTTCGGCCGTCCACGCCCGATTCAGGACCCCGCACTGGTCGACTTGGATCGCGGGAGCGGCGGTCGGACTTCCCGCGGGGCTGATCGACATAGGCGACGCCGCGGATCTGTCCAATATCGGCACCCTTTTTGCCTTTGTCCTTGTGTCGCTGGGCGTGATCCTCCTGCGCCGCAATCAGCCCGATCGGCGGCGCGTCTTCCGCGTGCCATTCGTGCCTTGGTTTCCGCTGATCTCGATCGCGCTGTGCGCCGGCCTGATGACGGGCCTGACCGTGATCACCTGGATCCGGTTCATCGTCTGGCTGGGGATCGGAATGGCGATCTATGCCTTCTATGGCCGAAGGCACAGCGAATTCCGGGCATCCTCGGATTGAGCGAGGTTTTGCCGGTTGACGGTGGGGAGGCAAAGGCAACCTCGCCTGATGCAAGATCCGCCGCCCGACGACATGCCTTGAATAGGACCCATGCAAGACGGTCGTTGTTGATCCCCATTATCTATATCCATGATTCTCTTGTCGCGAACTCGCGCCATAACGATGCGTTTCTCCGTCAAACCATTATATGATTTCGAGCCGTAATTCCCAGAATGGGAGGGTTTCATCAAGTCCGATGAATGATTGTAATTAATTAATTACAAATTAGATAGGAAACAAGAGATGGAGTTATTCTCCTTGTGTTCTCCGATAGAACTCCCTACGAACTCGTATTACGTATTGGTTGGTTTGTTTGAAGACCTGACAAATGAATGACGAAGCCGGTTATGAAGCTGCTGACAGTTGAAAGGACAAGAAAGGACCGGGGTGTCGCGATGACTGAGTATTTGGTCATCTTGGGAATCATTGCCTTGGTGCTTATTGCGGTTGTGGGCAAGTTTGGGAAACAGATCGAGAATGCGTTTTATCAAAATGCCTCGATCTCCGGCCGCACGGGAGCCGAGAAGGATCAAAGTCAGAAGCTTGACAAGGACGCAACAAGAACGGCGAACGATGCCGCAAGACCCTGAGACCCGCGGCAGGTGCTGGGACTTCACCTCCGGCTCAAATTAGTATCTGTATTGCCCGCGAAATTCGGACGGCACGGCTGCCGGGCTATTTTTTCGGCCTCTTGCCGTCGATTGTGCGTCGCAGGTCGTCGCGCGCGGCCTGCGAGCCCAGGAAAAGGCCGTCCGGATACCGGCAATACGAGAGCATGTGCTTGTAGATCAGGGCCTCCAGCCCGGAGTCCACCCCGAGTCCCGCAAGATACTGCAGGCGCAGATTGCTGTCGCGGTTGATCTCGGCGCCCTCGAGCCAGGGGGCCAGTTCGGCGGCACGGCCCGCATAGGTGGCGAAGAGCGTGCCCGGGGCAGGGAAGCCCGCCTCGGCTAGGGATGCGGCGGCATCCCGGTAGGCGAAGCTCGACCAGCGATCGCGGACGGCGTCCATGTCGACCCGGGCCGGCCCGTCCTGGCCGAGCATGACGGCATCGTAGCCGGAGCCGTTCTCGTCGTTGCCCCAGACCGTTCCGTTGGGGAACACCTGAAAGAATGTCGCGACCTCGCTTTTCACAGAAGCTTCGTCGCTCTCGTAGAGAGGAACCCACTGGGTGACCATTCCGCCGGGATTCAGGCGGGCCTTGCACATCTCAAAGTACTCGCGCGTGTACAGAGCGGCGGAGCCCTTGACCCACGGATGGATGGGGTCGGAAGTGATGATGTCGAACTTTTCCCGGGTCGTCAGGATGTAATGGCGGGCGTCGTCGTAAACGATCTCTACGCGCGGATCGCCAACGACGCCGTGATTCTGCCGGGAGAAGAACTGCGCGACGACGCGCGGGACCAACGGCTCGATCTCGCAGATCACGATCCGCTCGATCCCGGGCCGGACCACGAACGAGCCCGCCGTGACGCCGGCTCCGCAGCCGACGATCAGCACCGAGCGGGGCGCGGGATGCAGCATGGCCGGGAGGTGCCCGAGCATGCGCTGGAGGCGCATGTCCTGCACGGTGGTGGAGGCCTCTATCTTGCCGCTGACGTGAAAATTGCGGATGCCGGAGGGCTCCTCGCTGACCGCGACCGAAAAATTCGTGCCCTCGCCCTTGTAGAGGATTTCGGCGGTGCCGGTGTCCCTGAGAAGCGTGCGACCGTAGGCGATCAGCTCGCCCGAGGTGGGGCGCACGAAGGCCATCAGGAAGCCGACTGCGATCACTGCGACGGACGCCCACCAGGAGCGCGGGATATCCAGAAAGGTTCCGCCGAGCGGAGGCGCCAGCAGGAGGAGCGCCCCCGCGGCGGCGAGCGCGATCAGGACCTGCTCGGCCTGCCGGGTGCCTGCAAAGGGTATGATCAACAGGCTGAAGGCGACCGCGCCGACGATCGCGCCGATTGTGTTGGCGGCGTAAATGCCTCCGACGAGGCGGCCCGGGTCCTGGCCCGGTCGGGCGGCCGATGCCAGCGCCAGGGGGAAACTGGCGCCCCAAAGCAGGGCCGCGGGAAGGATCGCCCAAAGGCAGCGGGCAAAATCCAGCTGGAATCGGAACCACGGGCTTGCGGCGAGCTTCGGATCGACCGGCCAGTACGGCAGGGATTGGGTCGCCGCGTAGGCGGCCCAGGCGATTGCGATTGCGAGCAGCGCCTGGCAGGCGCCGAGGAGCACCCGCGGGCGCGCGGAAACGCGGGCCAGCAGGCCGCCGATGCCTCCTCCAACACCCAGGCCGACGAGGAAAACGGCCAGGATGATCGAGAATGTGTAAACGGTCGGCCCCAGGATCAGCGCAAGAAGCCGGGTCCAGACGACCTCGGCGCCGAGGGCGCTCATCCCCGAGAGCGCTATTGCAATACGCACAGCCTTGACGCCCGGAATCGGAGGGGAGGGAGCTAGCACCTCCTCCGTGGCCTCAGGAGGCAATGGAGCCCAGGCCGCCAGGCTCAAGCCGAGCAGGGCGGCGGCCAGGTTGATCGCCGCCGCCGTCCAGGTCGCCGTCGGCATGTCGTGCACGCGCAGCAGATAGAACCCCGCCAGGAGGCAGCCGAACACGGCCCCGACCGTGTTGGTGGCATAAAAGAATCCGAGCCAGGAAATACCCTGTGGCGTCGACTCAAGCCAGCGGGAGATCGCCGGCAGCGTCGCACCCATCAGGACCGTCGGCGGGAGCAGGCAAAGGGCGCAGATCAGTCCGCGCAAAAGAACGCCCTCCGGTCCGTGCCCGGCGGTGCCTCCCAAAAGCCGGACGACTTGCGGCATAGCGATCACGACCACGACCCCCAGGGCGCCTATCCCCAGTTCCAAAAGGGCGCAGACGCGCAGCGGATGCCGGCGCCGGGACACCAGCCTGGGGAGGGCCAGGCTGCCCAGGCACATGCCTCCCATGAATGTGCCGAGGATGACGGCCAGCGAAACCGCGGTCGAACCGAGCACAAACTCCAGAAGCTGAAACCAGACTATCTCGTAGATCAACGCCGCGCAGCCGCTGAAAAAGAAGAGGAGAAGCAACAGGGCCGTTGCCATTCCCCGGCGCGATCGCCCCGGGGGCGTCATCGCCGGGGTGCCGATCGAGTTGGGTGGGCCCGGGCTGTCCATGTCGCATTGCATAACCAGGCGGGCGGCTTATCAATCGAATCGTGATGCGCGTTGCGTTTTCCCAGCTCGTGCGGCCCGCAACCGTTTGCCCCTTTGGTGCGTCCTGCAACATTACCCCATGAACTCAAAAATCACACTTCGCGCGGCTGGAGTCCTCCTGCCTTTCCTATTCGCCGCCAGCCTCGCGGCGCAGGACCGGCCCTGGCAGACGCTCACCGATCCCACGGTGACCGAGCTGGCGCCCAATTTCTCCACCCCCCCGTCCGCCAACAGCTCCCAGGTCGCCTGGGGCTGGAACGGTGTAATCTCCCGGGAGGTGCTCGCCCGCGACCTCGACCGCATCCGGGCGATGAATCTTCGCGCCGCGTTTGTCGAGCCGGGGCGCAACCCGCAGGCGCCCTACCTGTCCCCCGCCTACTTTGAGAACGTCAAGATCGGAGTCGAAGAGGCTAAGAAGCGGGACATGCACCTGTGGTTTGACGACGACGGCGGCTATCCGTCCGGATTCGCCGGGGGAAAGTTCACCCTGGAGCGTCCGGATCTGGACATGAAGGCCCTGGGCACGACCGAGCAGGTGAAGGTGGAGCCGGGGCAGACCTTCTCCCGCGCTCTCGACGAAAAGACGATCTGCGCCGTAGCCGTCAATCTCGACACGGGTTCAACCGAGGTGATCGAGGCCAAGTCGGGTCAGGTCAGCTGGACCGCCCCGGCGACCGGGAATTGGGCCGTTGCGCTGCCGCACTGGGTGTTCCGCTCGGGCGTGACGCGCTCGGCCAACAACAAGACCGGGGCCAAGGACAGTGAACATTCCCTGATGGATTTCCTGACCCCGGAGGCGGGGCAGCTGTTCATCAACTGGACTTTCGATGCGTACAAGAAGGCGGTCGGCGATGAATTCGGCAAGACCGTGCTCGGGTTCCGCGGGGACGAGGCCGCCTATGGCTTCAACCCCTGGACGCCCGATTTCCCAGCGGAGTTTCAAGCGAGAAAGGGCTATGACATCCGACCCTACTTGCCGGCGATCGCCGCGATCCAGCTCGGCCGGGGCGGCCGCCGGGGCGGGCCTCCCGCTCCCCCCCTCAGCCTTGATGCGGCCCACCGCGCGTACGCGGACTACAGCGACGTCTGGTCCGATCTCTTTGGCCAGAACTTCTTCTCCGCGGGAGCCAAGTGGTGCGCCGCGAACAATGTCGAAAATCAGACCCACATCGAGCACGAGGAGATTCTGCCCCAGCTCGCCATCGCCAATGGCGATTTTTTCAAGTGCATGCGCGATCTGCAGGTCCCGGGAATCGACGTCATCTGGCACCAGGTCTGGCACGACGTGGTCGCTGACTTTCCAAAGCTGGCCTCTTCATCCACCCACCTGAACGGCCATCCCCAGGCCATGAGCGAGTCATTCGCGGCGATGGGCCGGCCTTATCCGACGCCGAACCTGGAGGAGGTGGGCTGGATCCTCAATCACCAGATCGCCCTGGGCATCAATCACTTTGAATTCATGTTCCTGACCTCGTCGGCTCCGCGTCCGGCCGGAGCGCCCGGAGCGCCTGGCGGGCCCGGAGGCCCCGGTGGACCGGGCGGACCCAGCGGTCGGGGACAGGCACCCGCGGATCAGGCCCAGGCGGATGGCCCGCCCGCCCGCGGGGTCGCGCCCGCCGGCTACCGGTATATCAATGATCCGAAGTTCCCGGAGGTGGCGGCCTATACGAATCGCGCGACCTATGTCCTCCAGCAGGGCCGGCCGGCCGCGCAGATCGGGGTCTATATCCCGTCGTCCAGCTTCTGGTTTGGAGACAACGGAATAAACAAAAGCTTTCTCGCCATCGTCCATTCGCTGCTCGAACACCAGAGGGATGTCGACTTTGTGGACGAGTACGCCCTGTCCACCTCCCTCAAGCTTCAGGGTGGAGAACTGGTCAACCTGAGCGGCCAGGCTTATCGGGCGATCGTCATCCCGCCTGCGGTCGCGATTTCCCAGGCGGCGCTCGACCGCCTGCAGGCCTTTGCGGGTGCGGGCGGAAAAGTCATCTTCGTGGGCGGCGCGCCGCGGCTTGTCATGGACAAGAACTTCCTCACGGCAGGCGCTGCCGGGGATCTCGGCTGGGCCGTCGTGGAGCCGGCTGGCGAGGTCACGGCAAAGGTGCTGTCGGCGCTGCCCGAGCCCGACGTCGCGATTGACCAGACAGTGCCGGGGTTGAAGTACAACCACCGCCGGCTCAAGGACGGCGATGTCTACTTCTTCTTCAACGAGGGCGACAAGGCGCTGAGCGTCAGCGCAACCGTGGCCACTTCCGGCACGGCCACCCAGGCGCAGAACTGGGACGCCCATTCCGGTAATATCGGGACCGTGGATGGCGCCGCATTCGCTGCGGGCAAGGCGACCCTGCCGCTCAATCTCGAGTCCTGGGCGACGGAACTCGTCGTCATCAAAGAGTAGAAAGCAAAACCCCAGGCTTACTGCGAAAGCAGCTCCGTCGGACCCGCGGGAGCCGGCCCGCGCTTTGAAGCGGGGGCGTCAGGCGCCGAATAATCGACCAAAGTCTGCCGGACATCGAGGCCGGTGATCTTCAGGGCGAAGACGAAATCGCACGGCCTGTCCTGCGGCATCTTCACCTTCAAGCCCTCGGAATCCTGGGTGAAATCGAGCGTTCCGGCATGGCCGAGTAATTCGATCTTCTCTATTCTCCCGCCCGTCAGGTCCTTCGAGCCGGCGGCCAGCGAAGATATCACGGCGGTGTCTCCCGGCCAGTCCATGATCAGCGCATAGAGGATGCCCGGCTTGGTTGTGAAGCGGATCTCGCGGGCGGAATAGGTCTCCGACGGCGGGTCATCGTTGCCGCGGGGATTGTCGGGCGGGGCGCTGTAAAAAGGCCCTTCGCCGTATCGGGTCCAGGCGCGGGTCCCGTAGACGGCCTCCCCATTGACGCCAAGCCATTTGCCGATCTCAAGAAGGCGGTCCTGCTGTTCCTGCGGGATCGTGCCATCCGGCAGCGGCGAAAGGTTCAGCATATAGACGCCATTCATGCTGGTCGTGTCGACGATCCTGCGTATGAGAAGGGCGGAGGACTTGTACACAATTCCCTTCACGTAGCCGAACTTGCTTCCGATCGGGTCGTCGACTTCCCAGGCGTACGTCTTGATTTCACGGGGAAGGATGCGGCCCTGGCGCTCGTAGTCCTTGATGCTTCCGAACAGATATGCAGCACGGTCGCCCAGGCCCTTGGTGCTCAGCGCCACCGATTTTCCCCACTCCAGCGCCCGGTTGTAATAATACGCCGCCACCTTGAGCTTGATCGCGTCCCATTGACGCGCGTTGACGCCGTTGTCGAACCACAGGAGGTCGGGCCGGTACTTGTCGATCAATTCCATGTTCTTGGCGACCCAGAGATCGTCGAAGGCCTGACGGTCGGCGGCGCTCCGATTGTAAACATGGTAGAAGTCCCGCCAGCCCGGATCGTCTTGATCGCTGCCGGCAACGGGGCGAATGAAGTCGAAATGCTCGAAACTGTGGTTGTTGACGCCGAATCTCAGCCCCTCCTTTCGAACTGCGACTGAAATCTCCCCCAGAATGTCGCGATGGGGCCCGAAGTTCACCGAATTGTACTTGTTGTAAGCGCTGTCCCAGAGGGAGAATCCGTCGTGATGCTCGCCTGTCGGCGAAAAGAACCTGGCGCCGGATCTCCTGAAGAGTGCGGCCCATGCGGCGGGATCCCATTTTTCGGCGGTGAACAGCGGAATGAAATCCTTGTAGCCGAATTGGTCCAATGGGCCCCATGTGGCAATGTGATCGCGCATGATGCCGGAGTTGCCGCCGTACATGTACCGCACGTACCACTCGCTCTGCCTTGCCGGCACGGAAAAGAGGCCCCAATGCATGCACAGCCCGAATTTGGAGTCCACAAACCACTCCGGGGCCCTGTAATTGGCCTGGAGAGAGGTCCACGTCTCGCGAAACGGCCCCGGCGGCATGGACGGCAATGCGACCGGCTTGGGCGCCCGCGCAGCCGCCAGGTCGGCGGCGAGCTTCGCGCGGTTGGCAGCGCCCTGCTCGGTCGATGAATAGGGCGCGGCTGCGGCGCCTCTGCGGCCGGCGGCCGGGGTCCGGGTCGCCGTGGCGTTGGGGTCTGGGGGCGGCTGGGAACGAAGGGACCCGGGAGCGGCCAAAAGGCAGATTGCCGGGCAGACGAGCAGGAAGCGGCGAATCGGACCGGACCAACGGGGACAAATCGTCATTTGAGCGAAGGGGACAATGGCCAGACGCCCCGGCTCCGACAAGGTTGTGTTCGGGGTGCCCAGAGCTTCACGTTTCCCGGCGTGGTGGGTCGCGCATGCGGCCCTCCGCCGGGGATTGCGCCCTCCCGGATCCTGTTTTTGGCGTTGGCAATTTGAGTTTTGCGCGGGTCGGACATAGGATCCGCGAGCGCATCTGACCCCGATGTGTATTCAGCGGAGCTCAGGAGCGCGTGCTTTCGAAAAACCCAATGAATGGAAGGAAACCAACTATGTTCGCGATCAGGGCGCTCCGTTACGCAACGCTTCTCCTTGCCGGTGTCACCACTCTTCTGCCGGTGCTCATTCAGGCACAGGTCACCGTGCCGGCCAACCGCAAGGCCAATGGCGGCCTGAGGCCTCCGGCGGAAAAGGAGCTCATCTACGTGACTCTTCCCGGCACGCTGGAGGGGTCCTGGGACCAGAACGGCAGCGGGATTGTGGTGCTCGATGCCTCGTACGACTACAGCTTCGTCAAAAGGATCCCGACCTGGGACATTCCGGCGAGTTCGTATCCCGAGCAGGTGGCCGGGGTGACTGCCAGTCCGGTGACACAGATGATCTATGTTGCGACCCGTGGCCGGCTCGCAGCCTGGGACCTGACCACCGAGAAAAAGGTGTGGGAGAACGCCTATGACGGCACCTGCTGCGAGCGCCCCCAGGTGTCGCCCGACGGATCATTCATGTACGTCGGATCGGACCTGAAGGACTTTTGGTACGTCGTGAACCCGAAGACTGGCGACCTGATAACGAAGGTCGTGTCGCCAAAGAGCCCCGGCGCGCACAACCTGAACCTGAGCCAGGACGGCAAGCTGGCCTTCATGGCCCCCAACGGAAAGGTCATGGGGATAGCCGACACGACGACGCACACACTCATGAAGACGATCGCCTTCCCGGACAATGTCCGCGTTTTTGTCGTCAATCACGACTCCTCGCTGATCTATACGAACCTCAATAACCTCCTCGGGTTCGTGATCGCCGACGTGAAGACCGGCCAGATCGTCCAAAAGGTGGAGGTGCAGGGTTTCGGCTGGCCCGACAATTGGAATATCAAGCCGCGCCCGAGGATCCCGCACGGCTGCCCAAGCCATGGCATAGCGCTGATCAACAACGAGAAGGAGGTATGGCTCGACGACGGTCTGAACAACTGCATCCACGTCTTCGACAATACCCAGATGCCGCCGAAGGAGATCGCCAGCATCAAGACAACGGCGGGCCCGTATTGGATCACGCCCAGCGTGGATGGCAGGGTGGCCTATATTTCATCAGGGGACGTCATAGACACGAAGACGCGGAAGATCATCGGCCAATTGAAGGATGAGTACGGCCGGGTGATGCACAGCGAGAAGCTCCTGGACATGGTGTTTGCGAAAGGAAAGCTGACCCAGGTGTCGAATCAGTTTGGAAACGGCGCGGTTGCCGACGATTCGTGCTGCGGTCCGGCCACGGCTGCGGTCGCCGCGATTTCGCGAAACTAGCCCCAGGGAGTCCGCGAAGCGCGACGGCGTTTCGCAGAAAATCCCGGGGCTTGAGAATCGAATCACAGTCTAGTGTCTCACAAATACCAATCCATTTCCGGCCGCTTTTGTCCCCGGGCTGCGTTGCAGCAGGGAGGGATAGCCCCGCTGGGGATACCCCTCCCTGCTGCGCCTTGCCCAGAGCCAAAATCGGCGCGGAACTGTTCAGGTATTTGTGAGACACTAGACTTGCCGGCTTCGTCTGTTCTGCCAGGGTTGGATTGCGCGCGATTATACCCTAGAGGAACTCAACCATGAACCGACGAGAATTCATCAAATTGACCGCATTGGGAGCCACCGCCGCACTGAAGGGCCCCCAGCTGCTTTCCGGGCAGACAGCCCCGGCAAAAAATCCTGGAACGACGGTCGCGATTCCGATCAGCGCCGCTCCTCTTGCGGATCCGGACTTCGAGCGGCAGCTGGAGGACATGCGCACGCGGGGCGGCGTCAATGTGCTGATGCCCTTCATCTACACCCACGAGCGCCACCGGGCGGGCCTGGACCGGGCGCCGAAATTCCGCGGGGGCAATTACGCGATCCCGCACATGCAGTACTACAAGGACACGATCCTGACCGAGGAGGACATGCGGGCGACCGAGTTCGGCGACAAGGATCTCCTGGCCCTTGGCATACCCGCAGGCCCAGAGGCAGGGATCAAGGTGTTCCCCTGGCTGATCGAGGACAATCATTGCCCGACGGAAATTCCAAATTGGGAAAAGCTGTACGAGATCGATTACCGCGGCCGCCGCGCAACCGGGCATCCCTCGGGGCCGTGCAAGAACAACCCGTACTACCGCGGTTACCTGATGGACCTCATCGAGGACTATGCCCGCTCCTATGATATCGGCGGAATCATGTGGGGAGCTGAACGACAGAGCGGATTTCTAAATGCCCTGAATGTCGGCGGCGGGGGCGCGGAAGGCGAGGGCGGAGGCGAGGGCGGCGGGGGCCGTCGCGCCGGTGGCGGAGGCGCCCGAGCCACGTTCACGTGCTTTTGCGAGTTTTGCCAAAAAAAGGCAAAAGACGCCGGAATCGACGTCGAGCGGGCCCGGCTGGGTTTCGGCGAGCTCGAAAAGCTTGGGGTCGCACGAAGGGCAAAGCAGCGCCCGCGCGATGGATACCTGGCTTCATTCTGGCGGGTGCTCTTGAACTACCCCGAACTGCTCGCCTGGGAGAATCTCTGGGTCAAGGGCCGGCACGAACTGGAGGCCGACCTCCACCGGAGAATAAAATCCGTCAATCCGGCGCTTCCGATCGGCTGGCATATCTGGCAAAACGTCACGTTCAGCCCGCTGCAGCGCGCCGAGGAGGATTATGCCCTGTTCAAGGACTTCTCGGACTTCGTGCGGCCGGCCGTGTACAACAACTGCGCCGGCGAACGTTACCATGGCTGGGTCAACGGTTCGCTGGGCCTGGTCTACGGCGATTTGCAGCCCGCCGAAACAATGAACGTCCTCTTTCAGGAGCTCGGCTATCAGGAGGCGCCCTACGACAAGATCTCCTCGACCGGTTTTTCGGCCGACTATGTCGAAAGGGAAACCCGGCGCGCGGTGGAGGGTCTCGCCGGATCGACGACGCAAGTGTGGCCCGGCGTCGATATCGACGTTCCGGTGGGCGCAAATTCAAGCCAATGCAGCCCGGAAGGGGTGAAGGCGGCGGTCACGGCAGCATTCAAAGGCGGCGCAAAGGGCATCATCCTATCCCGCAATTACATTGAGATGAAGCCGGAGCATCTTTCGGCGGCCGGAGACGCAATTCGAGAGCTTGGATTGGTTTAGCAACCCGAAGATTTCACGAAAACGGGCAAATCTCGGCCAAATGTGGCCGCTGCCGCGACCATCCCTTCCTTTGCCCGCTTTCATGAAATCTTCGGATTCGGCGGCGGGTGCAATTCATGGCGGAGCCCCTTTTTACGAGGTGCTTTGACTGTGTCACATGCCAGGCCGCAAGAATCGTTCAACGGGGTCCGGCGCCAGCGCCCGCAGCCCGTCGTTGACGGTCTGGGCGGTCATTTCGGCGCCCGCCCAGGTGGTGTGGGTCGTCTTGTCGGCAAAAAGGGCGGTGGTCTTTTCCTGCCCCAGTTCGTTGTAGCGCGCCGCCAGCAGTCCGTTCAGGTCGAGGAATGAGACCTTCTCGGCGGCGGCCACTTCCCGGGCCCAGGCCGCGTGTCCGTCCGTCTGGTCGATCTTTCCGTCCTGCCACCGGTTGCGCGGCACCAGGGAGCAGACGACGGGCGTGGCTCCCTTGGCGCGGATGTCCGAGATGTAGCCGCGCAGATACCAGCCGAAGGTGTGCACAGTCTCCTTTTCCTTGGTCATGGGGTTGTCGCGCGCCTCGGTTTCCTCGCCGGTGCCCTTCAGTGCGCCGCGCGCGCCGTTGTCGTTGTGGCCGAACTGGACGATCACGACGTCTCCGGTCTTCACCGAGGGAAGGATCTTCCGCCATTGCGAAAGGTATGTGCGGGCCCCCGTGCCTCCCACGGCGCGGTTCACGAGATTGGCCCTCGACGGATAGAAGTACTTCTCAAGCGGATCGCCCCAGCCGAACTGGCCGTCGTAGCCGTTGCCCCGGCCGTTGCGAACGGTTGAATCGCCGATGAGCCAGATCGTCGGCAGCTTGGGATCGGCAGGCTCGGGTAGATTGATCCACTGGGCCATGGCCTCCGGTCCGCCGCCCCGCTGGGGCGGCTGAGGCGGAACGAAGACGTAGTTGGGTGTCGCGGTCGGCACCATCCGGCCCGAGAGCGAGAGCAGGCGGACGATCGACTGCTCTCGCAGGCCCTTGATCCCGCTGACGATCAGGTAGGCGTTGAGCCGCGCGCCGTCTTCGTCGGTGTGCACGTGGTCCCGCGGATACAGCGCATTGACCGCCTCGTGCCCCATCCGCTCGAAGCAGTCGGCGGCGATCGTGGTGAGGTCGATGAAGTCCACCTTCTGGGATTCCGCCAGGGCGCGGGCCCACTTCCCGTACTGCCCGGCGCCGCGCTCGACCCGCCCATCCTTCCACATGTCGCGCACGGTGAGCGAAATGAGGATGGGCCGGGCGCCCCTGGCCAGCGCGCCGGCGATCATCTTGCGCTCATACCAGCCGAAAGTGTGCAGCACCTCGTGCTTCTTGGTGATCACGTTGTCGATCTCCTCTGTCTCCTCGCCCAATCCGGGCAGGGAGCCGCGGGCCACGCGCGGGCCGTTCTTGTCGGCGCCGTCGTTCATGCCGAACTGGATCAGGGCGATGTCCCCGGGCTTGAGTTCGGCCTCCAGGCGATCCCACCTGCCCTCCGTGATGAAGGTGCGGCTGCTGCGGCCTCCGGCCGCGCGGTTGGCGATCGAGACCCTTGCCGGATCGAAATAATCTTCCAGAAGCTTGCCCCAGCCGACGGCGTTTGGCTCACCGGCCTGGGCGGTCGAATCGCCAGCGATGAAGATCGTGGGCAGCGGAGGATTGGGCGCGGCCTTTGGCGCAGCGGCATCTTGGGCGAAGGAGGCCAGAGCGGCGCCGACAAACAAGCCAGCGGAAATGATTCGGTTCATGGGGATTTCTTCAGGGGGGGATATGCGTCCGGGATTTAACCCGAAGATTTCACGAAATTCGGCCAAATCTCATCCAAACCGCTCTCGAAAAAGGGCCGAAAACTCCCTGCGATGTGCTTGCAAGCACACCTCGGTCGTCTTCGGCCCTTTTCCCTCGGTGGTTTGGCGATCTTCGGCCGTTTTCATGAAATCTTCGGGTTTAATGGGGGTCGCCGAACATTTGCGCCAGACGCTGGCCGGCCCCGCCCCCGGCCGTTCAGCCTACCCGGATCGGAAGGACGACAAAGGGCAGGTTCGCGAGGAAGAAGCGCTGCTGAAGCGCGAGGGCAGTGTGGTTGTGCAGCCAGCGGGTGACGCGCGTCTCGTTGAGAAAGAGGAGCTGGCCGGCGAAGAAAATGTTGCTCGGGTACCGCTCTGCGGCCTCCTTCGCCAGCCGCATGATTTCACCCATCACATCGGCGCTGACGGCGGTCAGGGCCGCCGCCCCGTAGCCGCGCGAACGGGCCCAGTCGACATAGCGCTGCGCGCTCTGCTCGGAGTAGGTCCGCAGCGCGTCGATTTCCGCCGAGCCCTTGAAATTGCCTGCGTCAACCGCACCCACCTGGATGAACACAAAGTTGGCGAAAGTGTTCCCGAACATCCGCGGCACCTGGAGGACCGTGTGCAGGCCGAGCCCGTTGTAGCCGTTGACGAGGACGATCGCCGTGCGGCCCTTGGGGTTGGGTTCGCCCGCGGCTTTCGCTTCCGAGCCCGTCTCGGCGTTGGCGGCCTCGACGATCACGTCCAGCCGGCGAAGCTGGTCGGAGACGCCGTTGTAGTGGCGCTTGATCAGGAATGCCCCGAGGACGAGGAATCCGGTGATGACGATCGTCACGCAGCCGCCCTGGACGAACTTCAGGACGATCATCGACACGAGGATGAAGAGGGTGAGCACGAGGCCGAATCCGTTGATCGCCAGCCGGTGCTTCCAGCCGTCCTCCACCTTGCGCACCTGCCACCAGTGCACCACCATGCCCAGCTGGGAGAGGGAGAAGGTGATGAACACATTGATGCTGTAGAGGACGACCAGCGTGTCGACGCTGCCGTAGGTCGCCAGCATCATGATCAGGGCCGTCGTGCCCATGACGAGGACGCCATTCTGGGTCACGAACCGGTCGCTCAGGTTCGCGAAGCGGGTGGGGAACCACCGGTCGAGGGCCATGTTGGACATGACCCGCGGTCCATCGAGGAAGCCGGTCTGCGCGGCGATGATGAGCAGGGCCGCTTCGGATGCCAGCGTCACAAACACGAAGGCCGACCCCACGGAGATGGAGCCGATGTGCCAGGTCCATCCGCTGGTGAGCCTGTCGCAGAGCACCGCGTTGAGGGTCTTCCCCTCGACGGGCGAGACATTTAGAAGGATGTACGCAAGGAGGAGTCCGGCCACCGTGATCGCCAGGGAGGCGCCCATATAGACCATGGTCTTTCGTCCGGTGTGCACGCGCGGCTCCCGCAGGATCGGCAGCCCGTTGCTCACGGCCTCAATGCCCGTGTACGTGCCGGCTCCCATGCTATAGGACTTGAGCAGGATGGCGATGAGGGCGAACCAGCCGATCTTCGTGCTGACCGAGTGCACTTCGTGCGCGGTGGCAGCCGCCACCGTGCCGAGTCCGCCGAGGTGCGTCCCTATCGAGGCGCCGATGACCACGATGTGGGTCATGACAAAGATGAAAAAGATCGGAACCCAGACGAGGACGGATTCCTTGACACCCCGCAAATTGAGAAAAGTGAGGAACAGGACGCCCCCTATCTCGAACCAGATCTTCCACATCAGCCAGTGTTCGGGGAAAAGGCTGAACAGCGCGTCGCCGCCGCTCGCCACGGAGATCGTGACCGTGAGGACGTAGTCGACGAGCAGGGCGCTGCCCGAGACGACTCCGGCCGTCGGCGACAAGAGCTTGCTGGCGACCAGATAGCCGCCGCCGCCGGACGGGAAGAGGGCGATTATCTGCGAATAGCTGGCGCAGATCGCGACGATCGTGACGACGCAGGCCATCGCCACGAAGAGGCTCAGGTGAACATTGGCGCCCAGAACCTTGAACGACTCCTCCGGACCGTAGCACGAGGAGGAAAGCCCGTCGGCGCCAAGCCCCACCCACGCGAATACGGCGATGAGCGAGACCTTGTGAAAAAGGTCCTGGTCGCCGAGCGATCGGGCTCGGCCAAACAGAAGCGTCTTGATTGACGACCGGCTGGAATTCGGGCTGTCCATATGCTGGCTAGAGTCTCCGTAAAGCATGCGGCGTGCTATCGCATGGGGTTGCAAGCGGGAAACCCCGGGGCTCTTGGATCCCGAGATGTCACCCTTCCCAACTGCCGACGAGGTTAGCTGACGGGCTCGGCCTTGGAAAGCGGCCTTGGACGCGGCATGCCGCATCCTTTCGCCCCCCCGGACCGGGTTGAAGCGTCCGATCCGAGTCTGGATCCCCCGTGCCGCCGCCCAAGCAGGCTAAAGCGGGCGACGACTTAGGCGGTGAAAGAACGATGGGCGAACATGCGGCACTGGGCCGGACGGGCAACACCGTTCTGGGAAGGCAGACCAACATGCTAACCTTGTGATAATTAGGTTAGTTTTCCGCAAACCTTCCGGATTGGCTCCGCTTGACACGCGCAATCGCGCGAGGCTATCTCGTCAGTTCCGTATGGAGGCAGCCCTCGACCAACCTGTGCTGGTTTTGAACCGCTTATGGCAGGCGGTTAATGTCATCGGCGCCCGGCGTGCCTTCTCGCTTCTGGCCCGCGGGCATGCGCACGTGGTCCACCATCTAGAAGACGAGTTCCAGACCTTCTCGATGTTGGATTGGATCGACTTTTCGACGGACAACCCGCCGATCGCGGAGCTCGAGATGGTCCATACGCCCAGCCGGACGATCCGCCTGCCGCGGGTGATCCTGCTGACTTTTTTCGACAAGCTGCCCTGCAAGGAGTTGAAGCTCACCCGCAACAACGTCTTCGAACGGGACAAGAACACCTGCCAGTACTGCGCCCGGGTCCTGCCGCGCGAGCAGCTCAACCTGGATCATGTCATTCCGCGAAATTACGGCGGAAAGACGACCTGGGAGAACATCGTCTGCTCGTGCGTGAAGTGCAACACGCGCAAGGCCAACAGGCTTCCGCACGAGGCGGCGATGCGCCTCATCCGCAAGCCCTCGAGGCCGAAGTGGCGGCCGGTCATTTCGCTCGTGCTGGGGACCCAGAACCGCGAGATCTGGAAGGACTTCCTCGACCTGGCGTATTGGAACGTGGAGCTGGAGGAGTGAGTAGCCTTTTCCGGCCGGAGTTGGCCAAGACCCGAACCTGACCGTCAAACCGGCCGCCCCGTGCGAGGCGGCCCAGAGACGGTCAATGAGGCCAACAACGGCCCGAAAAGGCTACTCACTCCTCCAGCTCAGCATTCGTGATGACGTCAGTCAGGACGACCTTTGGCGGAGGAGGAGGAGGAGGACGGCGATGGCGATTGCGTTGACGCCGGCGGCGAGGATGCGGCCCGGGAGGGGAAGGCGGGAGGGCGCGACGACGACGGCAACCGCCTCCGCAAGGAGGACGGCCACGATGACAAGGAGGGTGCGTTTCGAGTACACAGGTTATTTTGCGATCGGGAGGGTGATGCGGAATGTCGTCCCCTTCGGGCCCGTCGATAGGAGGGTGATGTCGCCGTGATGCCCCAGGAGAATGCGCTTGGCGATCCCGAGTCCGAGTCCGGTGCCGTCGGGGCGGCCGGATAGAAAGGAATCGAAAATGCGTTCCCTTACCGAATCGGGTATCCCGGTTCCGGTGTCGGCCACCTCCATCGCCGCCTGGCGAGCCGCTCCGTTCCGTTCCTCCCTGACCGCAATCGTGATCGTGCCCCCGCGGGACATGGCCTGCATCGCGTTGATCAGGAGATTCAAAAGCACCTGCTGGAGCTGGCCCTTGTGTGCGTCCACGATGAGAGGCCGGGGCGGCGCCAGAAACTTCAGCTGGATGTCGTTCTGGGCCAGCTTGAGGCGGATGAGAATGTTGGTGTCCTCGACGATTTCGGCGAGGGAGCATCGGGTGTGCAGACTTGCCGGCGCCTTGCCGAAACCCAGGACCTTGGTGACGATTCCCTCAAGCTGATCGAGCTTCTCGCCGATGACCCGCAGGTCCGTCCGGCGCGGATCCCCGGGCGCGAAATCCACACCGAGGCCGCCGTGGAGGAGCTTCAGGACGGTCAGCGGATTTCGGATCTCGTGGGCAATTTCAGCGGCGAGGAGGCCGAGCATCGTCAGCCGCTCGTTCTTTCGCAGGGACTCCTCGCTTTGGAACACCCGCGCGTACAAGCGCGCGTTCTGGAGGGCCACCGCCCCGAGGCTCGCCAGGGCGGTGCACAGGCGCTTCTCATCGTTGTCGAATCGATGCACGCGGTCGAGGAACACGACCAGGACGCCGAGCGTCTCGCCCTCGATGTTCACCGGTGTCGCCAGGGCTGAGCGCAATGAGGCATCATGCGGAAGATCGGAAAGGTCCGCGTATTCCGGGGACTGAATGTCCGCGAAGGCCACGGGGCGGCGGGTGTGGATGGCCACCGCGACCAGGCAGGAATCGATGGCGAGGCGGCCCGCCGGGGGAGTCGACGCCCCCGTGCTCGAGAATGCGCCGAGGCGCAGGAAGCCGGGCTGCTCATTGAGGAACAGGGCGCAGGCGCGCGCCCGCATCATCTGGCGGGTGTCCCGGGCAAGGGCGTCGAAAACGGCCTGGGGAGCCAGTTCGGACACGAGGGACTGTCCCGCGGTGAGAAGGGTTTCCAGCTGCCGGGCCTTGTCCCTCAGGTGGTCGAGCTCCCACAGCCGCTGCATGACGCCTGCTGCGCCGTCGGCGAGTTCCGTGAGAAGGGCGAGATCGTCCGGACCGAAGCCGCCCCGGTGATCCCTGTCGAGCGTGACGACCCCGAGCACATGGCCTTCGCCGGTGAGCATGGGGGCCGACATCTGGCATCGGACGGCTGGGCGGAAGGCGCGGTACCGGGGATCAGAGGAGGTGTCCGAAACGAGCAGGGGCTTGGCATGCCAGGCGACCCATCCGGGAACCCCCTGTCCGGGAGCCAGGGAAAAACTGCCCTCGTCGGGAAGATTGATTCGCGCCTCCACCTCGAGCTTGCCCGAGTCGGGGCTCAGGAGGCTTATGAACCCGCTGTCGGCGCGCAGTGCGGAGGAGGCGGCGGCCAGGACCTCGCGCAGGGCGGCGTTTGTGTCGCCGGCGCCCGCGGCCAGCGAAGCGATCGCCAGCCGCGCTTCCGATGCCGAAAGCATGGATTTGCCCGCGTCGGCAGAGCGCCTGACTGACTCTTTGTTTTCCACGGACGCAGGACTAAGGCCTAACTCTTCGCTCCGCGAGCCGAGATTGCCCGTCAGGCCGGCGCCCCGAGGCATGCCCGGCGATGGCGGGCTAGGCCCCTTCGGCGATGACCGCCGGCGGCGTGATCACGTCCGCCAGGGCGTCGCGAAGCGCGTGAAGGCGCTCCGTATTGTCCACCGGTTCGTGGGATTCGTTTTCGATGTAAAAGGTGTCGATCGCGACGCCTCGCTCGGTGCCGATCCGGGCGAAGGTGATGTCGAACCCGCGTTCCGAAATCGTCTTGGCGAGCCGATAGAGAAGGCCGAGCTGGTCCCTGGCCTGAACCTCCACGATCGTGCGCTGCATGGACAGTTCGTGGTAGACATCGACAGTCGGGGGAAACGAGCTCTGCAGGGGATCCTGGCTAGCCGTGGAGAGGTACCGGGTGGCGGCTATCCTCTTCGACTGGGCGATGATCTCCGGATAGAGATCCTTGTTGGACACGAGGCTCGCCTCAACGTTTCGGGCAAAGGCGTCCTGCGTCGCCTTGCTCTGCACGACGCCGCGGCCCGGCTCGATCACGTGGAAGGTGTCGATCGCGATGTGGTCGGTGCGGGAAATCACCTTGGCGCCGAGAATATTCAGTCCGGCGACGCTGAATGCGCCGGCGAGCTTGTAGAAGAGCCCCGCCCGGTCCCACGTCACGATGTTCACGACGGTGATCGACCGGTTGAGGTCGTCGCTGCCAGTCGATCACGGGCCGGAGCGATCCCACCGAGTCGGCGGCCGAGATCGATTTCAGCAGGCGGTTCACCATCTGGATGTGCAGGGCGACCTCGTCGGCATCCGTTTGGATGAAATAACGATCAGGCAGAAGGCTGAAGTGCGCGGAGATCTCGTCTTCGCTTATGCCCGGCATGTTCTTTGCGATGAGTTCCTGTTGGGTCATTTTCTTTTTCGCGTCGTGACTTGCATCGATCTCGCTTCCCAGTTTCAGGCGTTCCAGTGTGGAACAGAAATAACTTATTGTGCAACATATCCTTGTAACTGTTCCAGAGCTCGGCCGAAGTGGCCCGGGAGTCGCAAAAAGTGTGGATGTAAAGATGGCGGAGCCGCTCGGCGTCTCCGACAAACTCGGCAAATGCTGGCAATTGAGGTAGGGTCATCGACGTCCCTCTTCTGCCAGAATCGTGCCATCGCGAGATGATTCTTTATGACAAAAAGCACTAATTCGCGACCGGTGGGCGACACCCCCAGGCGATCGAGAATCGGACCGGAAAGCCTGACGCCGACTTCCGAGTGGCCCCTGATGCCCTCGGCCTTGCCGATGTCGTGGAGGAGAAGGGTCAGATAGACCAGGGCGGGATCGGAAATCTCGTGCAGCGCCTCGCGGTACCGCAGTTTTGACTCGATCGGAATCGGTGAAGATCAGGTCGAGCTCGCGGATGGCGTTAAGCGTGTGCACGTCAGCCGTATATCTGTGATACAGCTCGTGTTGCACAAAACAGGTCAGCGCGTCGAATTCCGGGATGAAACGCCCCAGCACGCCCATTTCGTGCATTCGGGCAAGGGTGGGGTAGACCGCCCCCACTTCTGAAAGGATGGCCCTGAAGCTGACCGCGGCATCCGCGGACTGGGCGATGTTCGCCATGAGGGGAAGCGACTCGCGGATCAACTCGGTCAGGTGGAAACCGAGCGAACAGCCGAGCTGCTGGCAGTGCCTGAATACGCGGACCATCCGGACGGGGTCCTCGGTGAATACTCCGGGGTTTTCGGCCGCAAGCTCCCCGCCCCGCAGGACGAAGCCGTCGATGCGCTGGCTGCGCCGGAAGCGGCTCGCCTTGAGGGTGGCAAGGATGGAGGTAGTCGCGCCGGGCGCCCCGTCGCCGGTCGAGAGGGACAGCCGGCTCTCCACCAATTGGGCGATCTTGTGGATCGCCTGCGCCGCGCGGTAATAGTCCTGCATGAACCGCTCCACCCGCTGGATCGTGTCCCCCTGGCGGTACCCGAGGTTCCAGGCGACGCGGGGCTGCATGTCGAGGGAGAGGATGTCGGTCGAGCGCGCGCTCTGGAAGTGCAGGTCGTTGCGCACCCGCAGCAGGAAATCGTACGCGCGGCGTGAAGTCGGCCGCCTCCTGCGGCTTCAGGTGGCCCTGCGCGAGGAGTTCGTCGATCGTGCGCGATGCCGAGCTTCACGCGGGCCATCCACAGGGCGTTTTGGTAGTCGCGCAGGCCGCCGACCCCGTTCTTCACGTCGGGCTCCTGGTTGAAGACCGTGTCCCCGAACTTCGCCCGGCGCCTCGCCTGGTCCTCGAGGCGCTGGGCGATGTAGGCCTTGGGCGACTCGCTTGTATAAAAATTTCGGTACGCCTGGTCGAACGCGTCGTACAGGACGGACGATCCCGCCACGAGCCTCGCCTCGAGAAGCGACGTCTTTGTCATCATTTCCTTCCTCGCCTCGACAAAGACCTGGTCGACCGTGCGCGTGGAATGCCCCACCTTGAGCCCGCAGTCCCAAAGGACGTAGAGGATCTCCTGCGTCAGGTACTGGGTCTGGGGCGTCATCGCCGCGGGCCGCGTCTTGGACGGGAAAAGGAGCATGACGTCGACGTCGCTCCAGGGCGACAGCTCGCCCCGCCCGTAGCCGCCCAGCGCGACCAGGGCCACCTGGGCCGGCGGCTCGCCCAGCTCCGCCGCGTATGCGGCCGCAGCGTGATCGAAGAGCCTCTTGAGCAGCAGGTCCATCATCTCCGAACGGGCCCGGACGACCTCAAGCCCGGGCGCGCGGGCCTCGTGGCGCGCGCGCAGGTGCTCCGTCTCCTCCCTGAGGAACTGCTTGCAGGCGGCCAGCCGCTCGGCGGCGGAACTGCCGGCGTCGAAACAGAGGGTGTTCCGGGCGCGCTCTTCAAGGGTTTCGATCATCGGAGCGGCTACAGTGTACGGGCGCTCCCAGAAGCGCAAACCTTCGCGATTGTGGGCCAGTTTGCTCGACTTGCAGCCGTAAGGGCCGTGCGCGTCTGGGCAATGCGAGCATAGGCCCGCAGGCTGCAAGTCGAGCAAACTGGCCAACTGCCACCTTCGCGTCTGGCTTGCCATGCGCCGAAAGGGGCGGTTTTCTCGGCGGTTCAAGCCCCGCCAATGGCCGAAATCAACAAGAGCTACGATCCCTCCGAAGTGGAGAAGAAATGGTATGCCGCATGGCAGAATGCGGGCGCTTTCGCCGGAAAGGCCGATCCCTCCCGGGAGCAATACACGATCGTCATACCGCCGCCCAACGTGACCGGCGTGCTGACGATGGGGCACGTGCTGAACAACACCCTCCAGGACATCCTCATCCGCCGGGCGAGGCTCGAGGGGAAATCGGCCCTTTGGATTCCCGGGACCGATCACGCCGGAATCGCGACCCAAAGCGTCGTGGAGCGGGAGTTGCGCAAGCAGAAGAAGACCCGGCACGATTTCGGGCGGGAGCGCTTTGTGGGGAAGGTCTGGGAGTGGCGGAGCGAGAAGGGCAACATCATCCTGGAGCAGCTCCGCCGGCTGGGCGCCTCATGCGACTGGGAACGCACCCATTTCACGATGGACGCGGACTATTCGCGCTCGGTCCTCACTGCCTTCGTCGAGCTTTTCCGGCGGGGCCGCATCTACCGCGGCAAGCGAATGGTGAACTGGTGTCCGGCCTCGCAGACGGCCCTCTCGGACGAGGAGGTCATCATGAAGCCGGTCAACGGCTCCCTCTACCAGGTGCGCTACGAGCTCGCGGACCGGCCGGGCGAATTCATTTCCGGTCAAGACGACGCGGCCCGAGACGATCCCAGGCGACGTCGCGATCGCTGTTCATCCGGAGGATCCCCGTTATGCGGCCCTCATCGGCCAGGACGTCTGGCGCCCGCTGAACTGCGCCCGGATCCCGATTGTCGGCGACGCCGCGGTGGACCGCGAATTCGGCTCCGGCGCCCTCAAGATCACGCCCGCCCACGACCGGACCGACCACGAGATCGGCCTGCGGCACTCGCTCGAGCCGATCGACGTCCTCAATGCCGACGGCACGCTGAACGCCCTGGCCGGGCCGGAACTGGCCGGCCTCGACCGGTTTGCCGGACGGAAGAAGGCCGTTGAACTTCTCCGCGCATCGGGGGCCCTGGTCGCCGAGGAAGCCTATTCGAACAACGTCGGCTACTCCGAGCGCGCCGACGTGCCGATCGAGCCGCGCCTGACCTGGCAGTGGTGGCTGCGTTACCCGCAAGTGGAGGAGGCGAAGGCCGCGGTGCAGGGCGGCCACATCAGGTTTTATCCGGAACGGTGGTCCAAGGTGTACCTCCACTGGTTGGAGAACATCCAGGATTGGTGCATCAGCCGCCAGCTTTGGTGGGGCCACCGCATCCCCGTGTGGTACCGCAAGGGCCTCGACAAGGAGCAGGAGCTGAGCGCGGCGGACCTGAAGGACTCGACAAAGATCCATGTCTCGCTCGAGGGGCCTTCCGACCCGGAGAACTGGGTGCAGGAGGAGGACGTCCTCGATACATGGGCCTCTTCCTGGCTCTGGCCGTTTGCGACCCTCGGCTGGCCGGACGACGCTGCGATGGACAGGGCGGGCTTTGGCGTGTTCTACCCGACCGCGACCCTTGTCACGGCGCCGGACATCATTTTCTTCTGGGTCGCCCGAATGATCATGGCGGGTCTCGAGTTCATCCGGCCCGGGGAGCCGCTGGAGCGGCGGATTCCCTTCCGGAATGTGTACTTCACCGGAATCATCCGCGATGCCCAGGGGCGCAAGATGTCCAAATCGCTGGGAAATTCCCCGGATCCGCTCGACCTGATCGGCCGGTACGGGGCGGACGGCCTGCGCTTCGGCATCGTCTCGATCGCCCCGCAGGGTCAGGACATCCGCTTCCAGGACGACCGGATCGACGCCGGAAGGAACTTCTGCAACAAGCTGTGGAACGCCTGCCGGTTCAGGCAGATGAGCGGGCCGCCGGGCGACAACGCCTCGCTCGGGGCGATCCTTGCGCGGCTTGAGCCGGCCAGGTTCGATGCGGATGATCACGCCATCCTTGAGCGGCTCCTCGGCGCGACGGGTGAGGTCGAGCGCTTCTTCCGGGAGTTCGAGTTCAGTGCGGCGGCCCAGGCCCTTTACGGGTTTTTCTGGAACGATTTTTGCGATTGGTACGTGGAGGTGTCGAAGTCGAAGCTCCAGGACGCGGCGACGAAGGACAATTGCCTGGCGATCCAGGACCTGGTGCTCCGCCAGGCGCTGCTGCTCCTGCATCCCTTCATCCCGTTCATCACCGAGGAACTCTGGGGCCTCCTCGGCTATGGCGAGACCGGCTCGCTTCTCATGAGGGACGGGAGGCTGGAGAGCGCGCAGGCGCTGGCCGACGCCCTCGCCTCCGTTGGGGCAAGGCCCGACGCTGCGGAGGCGGCATCGGTCGAGGCGGTGAAAACGTTTGTCTCGCAGGCCCGCGCCCTGAAGTCCGAACGCGGCCTTGGCAGCCGGCGCGACGTGCGCTTCCTTGTCACGGCCGGCGAACCGGGCTGGGCGACCCTGCAGGCCAGCCTGCCAAAGCTTCTGCGGATGGCCGGCGCCTCGGAGATCATCCGCCGCGAGTCTGTCGAAGGAGCGCCCGCGGCGGTCACGCCCCTGGGGACCCTTTATCTCGACCTGGCCAGCGCGGCCGATCCGGCCGCCGAAAAGCAGCGCCTTTCCAGGGAGCTTGAGAAGCTCGACGGGCACATACGCGGCACGGAGGCCCGCCTGGCCAATCCCGCATTCGCAGGCAAGGCGCCGCCGGCCGTCATCGACGGGGCCAGAAAGCAGCTCGCGGAACTTCAGGCCAAGCGCGCGGAGGTCGACCGCCTCCTCAAGGCGCTGCGCTAACCCGAACATTTCACGGAGCACGTGGAATCTTGCCCAGAATACCGGGCATAAAAACCCTCATGCTCCTTCGATGGCCTAATAGGCCACCTTCAGTCGCCTTCGGCTTTTTCTGCTGCTGTACTTTGGGCAATCTTCCACCGTGTTCATGAAATGTTCGGGTCAAGCGCCTCCTGCCGCATCAAACCCGCGATCCCGGCAAAGAACTCGGGGCCGAGGTCGCGGCGCAGGCGCAGCTCGAGGACGTCGTAGAGCTTTTCGAGCTGGCGCTCGACCTGCTCCAGGCGCGGCTCGTCCGGGACGAGGAGGAGGATGCGGCTGGTCGCGCCGCCGTCCACCGGGACGCAGACGATCGATTCGAGGTTGAAGGCGCGGCGCGAGAAAAGGCCGGTGATGTGGGACATCGTCCCGGGATGGTTGCGCACGAGCAGCTCGATCACCGAGGCGGGCGCTTTCGGGTTGAAGATCGGGTCAGGCATGGGAGGAGGCGGTTTCGGATTCGACGATCATGTTGCGGTTTGCGGCGCCCGGGGGCACCATCGGAAGGACGTTGGCGGCTTCGTGTATCGGGATGTCAATGACGCAGGGGCCGGGCGAGGCGAGGATCGCGGCGAGCTCGGCCAGGGGATCGCCGTCGGGATCGAGCCGCGCGCCACGGACCCCGAATGCGCGGGCCAAAGCCGCGAAATCGGGCGCCGACCCGAAGCGCGACGCCTCATAGC
Organism: uncultured Verrucomicrobiae bacterium; assembly: GCA_963747795.1. Taxonomy (GTDB): domain Bacteria; phylum Verrucomicrobiota; class Verrucomicrobiia; order Opitutales; family Opitutaceae; genus Palsa-1447. Next base: position 281,218 of record CAVVGS010000006.1, on the reverse strand, counting down.
GGCGGCTGTAGAACAGCTCCTGCTGCTGGCGCACGAGTCCCAGCTGGGCGTTGTTGAAGACGAGGACCGCGACCGGCAGATCGAGCTCGGCCAGGGTCGCCAGCTCCTGGATGTTCATGAGGATCGAGCCGTCGCCGCTCACGCAGGCGACGCGGCGGCCGGGCATCGCGAGCGAGGCGCCGATCGCCGCGGGAAGGCCGAAGCCCATCGTGCCCAGGCCCCCGGAAGTGAGCAGGCCGCGCGGCCGGCGGACGGGGTACGCCTGGGCGACCCACATCTGGTGCTGGCCTACATCCGTCGTCACGATGGCGTCCGGAGGCAGCGCCTCCCCAAGGAAACGGCAGACATTGAGGGGGTGCAGGGGTTCCTCCTCGCGCGGCGGATGGCGCAGGGGATGGGTGCTTCGCAGCTCCGCCGCGCGGGCGGGCCAGCCCGGACGGTCCTGTGCGGGGAGCCGCTCCAGCAGGCGCCCCAATATCGGGGCCGCGTCGCCGACGAGGCCCAGGAACGGCCGGCGGATCTTTCCGATTTCCGCCCGGTCGATGTCGATGTGGGCGACGGTAGCCCGCGGACAGAAGTCGGCCACCCTTCCGGTTGCCCGATCGTCGAAGCGGGACCCGATGGCGAAAAGGAAATCGGCCTCCTCGAGGAGGAGGTTGGTGCCCTCGGCTGCGTGCATGCCGAGCATGCCCATGAAAAGCGGGTCGGACGGCGGCATGGCGCCCAGGGCCATGAGCGTGCAAACGGCAGGAGCGGAGAGCCGGTGGGCGAGGGAGCAGGCGAGCCCGGCCGCTCCTGAGGAGATCACGCCGCCGCCCAGATACAGAACGGGTCGCCGCGCCGCCATGAGTTGGCGGGCCAGCGCCCCGATCTCATTCTCGGAGCAGGGATCCGCCTCGGTCGCGCGGCCGGGTTCCGGCAGAAGGCCGACGTCGATTTCCTCATTCTGGACATCCTTCGGAACGTCGATAACGACGGGGCCGGGCCTGCCGGATTCGGCCATCTGAAAGGCGAGGGGCACCGTCTCGAGCAGTTCGGATGCGGAGCGGACGAGAAAGTTGTGCTTGGTGATCGGCAGGGTGAGGCCATAGGTGTCGACCTCCTGAAAGGCGTCGGTTCCGATCAGGGCCTGCGAAACCTGGCCGGTTATGGCGACCAGGGGCACCGAATCGAGCCGGGCGTCGGCGATGGCCGTCAGCAGGTTGGTGGCACCGGGTCCGGAGGTCGCCAGGCAGGCGGCGGCCCGCCCCGTGGCCCGCGCCATGCCTTGGGCGATGAAGCCCGCCCCCTGCTCATGGCGGGCGAGGACGTGACGGATGGCGCTGCCGTGCAGCGCATCGTAGAACGGCAGGATGGCCCCGCCGGGAATTCCCGGGATCGTGCGGATGCCCTGCCTTTCGAGCAGGGTGCGGAGTAGCTTGGCTCCAGTTGTTTTCATGGTGGGTTTGAGCCCGCTCCATTGCCGATCCGGCGGAGGCAAAAAAAAGCCCCCTCCGGCGGCGCCGGAGGGGGCAAATTGCAATAATCTACATCCCTCTGGGCGCGGCGGTGGGCGCAACGACGACGATGACGGCGACGAGGCCGACGGAAGAAAGGGTCGTTGTGACGGAGGGTGTCATGAAGGAGTGGGGACGAAAATGAACGGGGGACAATCTGTCAAGAGATCGTTTTCGGCACGGTTATGCCGAATCTTCGGGCTAAGCAGCCGATGGAGGGGGAAACCGAACGAAGAATGCACGGAAATCGCGCCAAAACCTGGAATCTGCGGTCTCGACGATTTGAATGAAATCGGGGATAGGTGTGTCGGCTGGTTATTAACCGTTGTTAACCAATGTGGAACAACAGCTTGGAAAAGCGAGCGGAATACAGCACACTGGCGGTCATGCCTGGAAAAGGACGCATTTTCGTCACTCAAAGCATTTCATTTCCGCCCCGGCTCCTGGCCTCGGTGAAGGAGCGCGCGGCGAATCTGGGCCTGCCCCTGAGCTCATACGTGCAGAAATGCCTTGAGAAGGACCTGGAAACGAGGGAGGCAATCGTGTTCGAGGAGAGGACGGGAGGGTATGACGAGGCGGCGGAAAAGGCGGGGCGGAAGAGGCCGGTGCGCGGGGCCGATCCGAAATGATGATGGATTTGGCCTGACAAAGGGTTGACCTGCGGCGGCGTAGATCGGCAGAATGCGCTGAAATCATGAGTGTGCCCAAGCCCGCGCTGGATGACCTGCGAATCGCGCGTGGAGCACGGCCGGATCCAACGAGGCGATTGATTCCGGCGGCCATGGGGCTGCTCGTTCTGGCTTTGGCTGGGCTGGCCGCGTGGATTGTGACCAGGCCGAAGCCGTTGCCGGTGCGGACGGCGATCACGCGGGAATCGAGCGGAGACAGCGGGGAGCGGACGGTCCTCAACGCTTCCGGATACGTGACGGCGCGGCGCGAGGCGACCGTGTCGTCGAAAGTCACCGGCAAGGTCACAGAGGTCCTGGTCGAGGAGGGGATGAAGGTTCAGTCGGATCAGGTGCTGGCACGCCTTGACGAAACCAATGTCCGCATGAGCCTGCAGCTCGCCGAGGCCCAGCTCGAGTCGGCCCGGGCAGCGATCGGTGAGACAAAGGCCCGGCTCCGGGAGGCCGAACAGGAACTGAAGAGGCAGAGCGACCTGCTCAAGGACAAGGTGTCGGCGCAGGCGGACTACGACCATGCGGAAGCCGCCGTCCTGGCGTACCGGGCTCGGGCGGCCCAGCAACAGGCCGACGTGATTTCGGCGGAGCGCGGGCTGGCGGTCTGGCGCCAGCAGCTGGACGACATGGTGATCCGGGCTCCCTTTGCGGGCGTGGTCACCTCCAAGAACGCCCAGCCGGGGGAAATGATTTCGCCGATCTCGGCCGGCGGCGGCTTCACGAGGACGGGCATCTGCACGATCGTCGACATGGAGTCGCTTGAGATCGAAATCGACGTGAATGAGAGCTACATCAACCGGGTCCAGCCGGGCCAGCCGGTGGAAGGGACCCTCGATGCCTATCCCGACTGGAAGATTCCCTGCCATGTGATCGCGATCATCCCGACCGCCGACCGCGACAAATCGACGGTCAAGGTCAGGGTCGGTTTTGAAAAGCTCGATCCGCGCATCCTGCCCGAGATGAGCGTCAAGGTGGCCTTCCAGGAAACGGGCGGAACAGGGCTCGCGGCCCCGAGGCTCGTCCTCGTCCCCAATGCGGCGGTCCAGAAGCAAGAGGGTCGGGATGTCGTCATGGTGGTGCAGGGCGGGCGGGTGGAGCGCCGCGCCGTCACCGTAAGCGCCACGGGTCCGGTCGAGACCGCGATCGGGGCGGGACTTTCGGCCGGGGACAAGGTGATCTTGGACTGGCCTGCGGACTTGAAAAGCGGAGCCGCGGTGAAGGAGATTCAGCCATGAGCGAAACGCAGGGCGACGGACACACGGGCCCTCTGGTCGTTGTGGACGGAGTCGAGAAGGTCTTCCACCGCGGCTCGGAGGACATCCATGTCCTCAGGGACCTGCAACTGCGCGTGAATTCCGGGGAGTTCCTGGCCCTCATGGGCCCGTCCGGCTCGGGGAAAAGCACGCTCCTCAACCTAATCGGTGGCCTCGACCGGCCGAGCAAGGGCCTGGTTAGCGTCGGGGGCGAGAACGTCGACGGACTGTCCGACCGGCGGCTCGCGGAATGGCGGGCCCGCCACATCGGCTTCGTCTTCCAGCTGTACAATCTGCTGCCCGTGCTAACCGCGGAGCGGAATGTCGAGCTGCCCCTCCTTCTGACCCACCTGTCGAAGGCCGAGCGCCACCTGCACGTGCAGACGGCCCTCGCCATGGTGGGCCTGTCGGACCGCGCCCGCCATTTTCCGCGCCAGCTCTCCGGAGGCGAGCAGCAGCGGGTGGGCATCGCGCGGGGCATCGTGACCGACCCGACCCTTCTGCTTTGCGACGAGCCGACGGGCGACCTTGACAGAAAGGCGGGCGACGAGGTCCTGGATCTCCTTCAGGCGCTCAACAGGGAGCACGGCAAGACTATAATCATGGTGACACACGATCCCCACGCCTCCAAGAGGGCGTCGCGGACCGTGTACCTGAACAAGGGGCAGCTCAGCGACCAGCCGGTCGGCTGAGGCGCGCGGTCTGCCCTTCGACAATGAAATTCCTGCCCTTGGTCTGGAGCAATCTGCGGCGCAAGAAGCTGAGAACCGCGCTCACGCTCCTTTCGATCGTCGTTGCATTCGTCCTGTTCGGATTCCTGTCGGCCATCAAGGAGGCGCTGGTGGGCGGGATCGACATAGCCGGCGCCAACCGGATGATCGTCCGTCACAAGGTGTCCATCATCCAGTTTCTTCCCGAGAGCTACAAGGCGCGGATGTCGCGGATACCGGGCGTTTCGCTGGCCACGCACCAGACCTGGTTCGGGGGCGTCTACCAGGATCCGAAGAATTTCTTCATGCAAAATCCGGTCGTGCCGGAGGAGTTCCTGGACATGCATCCCGAACTCATTCTGCCCGCCGACCAGAAGCAGGCGTGGCTCCAGCTGAGGACCGGGGCCATCGTCGGCCGGAAGACCGCGGACCGGTTCAATTGGAAGATCGGCGACAAGGTGCCGATCCGGTCCACGATCTGGGCCGGTCCGAACGAGAACCGCGTGTGGACCTTCGACATCGTGGGAATCTACGACGGCCGCGACAAGAACACGGACACAACATCCTTTTTCTTCCGCTACGATTACTTCGACGAGGCGCGGCTTCGCTCGAAGGGCTGGGTGGGCTGGTACACGATTCGCCTCTCCGACCCATCGCGGGCGGCGGAAGTGGCGAAGCGGGTCGACGCCGAGTTCGAGAACTCATCGGCGGAGACGAAGACCGAGCCGGAAGGGGCGTTTGTGCAGGCGTGGGCGGGCCAGGTCGGCGACATCGCCCTGATAACGGCGTCGATCCTGGGAGCGGTGTTCTTCACGATCCTGCTCGTGACGGCCAACACGATGTCGCAATCCGTCCGCGAACGGACGGGCGAGTGGGGTGTCCTCAAGGCGCTGGGATTCACTTCCGGGCAGGTATTGGGATTCGTGCTCACCGAATCGTTCCTGCTGTCGATCACGGGCGGGATTGTCGGGCTCGCCCTGGCGCGGATCCTCATCTCGGGCGGTGATCCGACGGGAGGGATGCTTCCCAACTTCTTTTTTCCGACGGCCGACTTGATCGTGGGTCTCGGGATAAGCGTCCTGCTCGGGCTAGCAACCGGCGTCTTCCCGGCAATCCAGGCCATGCGCCTGCGGGTGGCCGACGCCCTGAGGAGAATGTGACATGGCAGGGCCCCTCAACTGGTTCTCGCAGGTCGCCTCGATCACGAAATTCGGGCTGATGGGCATCCCCCAGAGGCTCGGCTCCGTCGCGGCCGCGGTATGCGGAATCGCCGGCGTGGTTACCGTCCTTGTAGGCGTCCTGTCGATCGCCGCGGGGTTCCGCCGGGTGATGGAGGCTTCCGGTTCGCCGGATTCGGCCATCGTCCTTCGAAGCGGTGCGGACACCGAAATGGTGAGCGGAATCTCGGGGCCAAACACGCGCCTGATCGCCGACGCCCCGGGCGTGGCGCAGGATGCGAACGGGCCGCTTTCGTCGGCCGAGCTGTTTGTCATCATCAACCTGCCCAAGCGCTCGACTGGCAAGGACGTGAATGTGCCGTTGCGCGGGGTGGAGCGGGCCGCCTTCCGGGTGCGCGACCGATTCAAGATTGTCGAGGGGCGCAATTTCGAATGGGGGAAGAACGAGGTGATCGCCGGCGTCGGCGCAGCGCGGGAATTCGCGGGCCTCGCAGTCGGCGGAACGATGAAGGTCGGCAGCCACGAGTGGCCGGTCGTCGGAATCTTCTCGGCGGGCGGCGGCGCCGCCGAATCGGAGGTGTGGACGGACGCCCGGGTGCTCCAGGGAGCCTACAACCGGGGCGACAGCTTCCAGTCAGTGTATGCGAGGCTCAATTCGGCCTCAGATTTCGACGCGTTCAAGGATTCCCTCACCACCAATCCGCAGTTGAACGTCGGGGTGAGCAGGCAAACCGACTTCTATGCCGACCAGTCGACCTCGCTGACCACCCTGATCACAACCCTTGGCTATTCGGTCGCCTTTCTCATGGCCGTGGGCGCTGTATTTGGCGCGTTCAACACGATGTACAGCTCGGTTTCGACACGCACCCGGGAGATCGCGACCCTGCGCGCGCTCGGATTCGGGAGCGGTGCGGTCGTGGCCGCCGTCATGCTGGAGTCGGTTGTCCTTTCCATCATGGGTGGAGTGGCCGGCGCGCTGATCGCGTATGCCGGATTCAACGGTTTTCACGCCGCGACCATCAACTGGCAAAGCTTCAGCCAGATCACCTTCGCCTTCCTGGTGACCCCGCAATTGCTTCTCCAGGGGATCGTTTTGGCGACCCTGATCGGCCTCATCGGGGGACTGTGGCCCGCCCTGCGCGCCTCATGGATGCCGATAGCCGACGCTCTGCGCGACTTGTAGCCTTCCAAATTGTCCATAATTGGCTCGGCAAACGCCCTTCCATGTGGGATGCCTTGTCCGCTTGAGTGGGGAGGGCCGCACCCGCAGGCACGATTGATCCACCCTCGGCGGCCGTGTCATCAGCCTAATTTTTATGTCAGTTTGGGAATATAAAGTAATCACCAGCGGAAAGGGCGGCTTCGCCACGCCGGCGCTTCTGGAGTCGTTTCTCAACCAGCTCGGCAAGGACGAGTGGGAGATCATCGACTTCCGCTCGCAGCCGGACAACTCGCTCGCATTCACAGGCCTCGCACGGCGATCGACCCAGCGCGACTGGACGCTCGAGGACGCGGCGGCCTCGGCCGCCAGGGCCGAGACCGAGAAGCTGCGTGCCGAATTCGAGGCAAAATTCAAGGGCCTTGCCTCGTCGGTGCCCGGGGGCGAGGAGAAGGCGGAGAACGTGGCCGCCGAGAAGGCCGATTCGGACGACGGCCTCCGCAGGCTTCGGGACACCGAGAGCGACCAGGATCCGGACGCCCCGGAGGAGGAGGGCGATGCGGACGAATGGGACAAGCTCGCGAAGGAAGACGAGCTGCCGACCTTTTTTGAGTCGATTCAGCCTCTGATGAGGCGCAATCAGCGCGGCTCGGGGCTTTCGGTCGGAGTCGATTACGCGGCGAAGAAGTGGGGGCTCGCAGAGGACGACGTCCTCGGGGCCCTGAAGGAGTGCGGATTCACGATTCCGGACGACGAGGACGCCAAGCCATCCTATGTGGAATACGACGGCGACCTGTTCTGGGTGAACGTCAATCGCCGTGGCGAGTACTGGATCAACACCAAGGAAAAGCCGCGGCGGGTGTTTCGGGTCGTCCAGGGCGCAAAGGTGGAGGGTGCGCCGGCAGGCCAGGCCGCCGGCGGCGAGCAATCGGCGCAACCGGAGCCCGAAAACGCGGGCGACGCGGCTGTCTCCCAGGAAACCGCGGAGCCGCCGGAAGATGGCGGGCGGGCGCCCCGGGAGGCGCAGGAGGCCGCTGGCGATGAAAGGCAGGGTTCCCGCTCCCGGACTGCGGCTGCTTCGGCGCCGTTGCCGGAAGGATCGGCGCTCCTCGCCAGAATCCGGCCCCTTATGCGCCGCAATCGCGGTGCGCCGGGCTGGTCCGGCAGTGTGGGTTTCCTTTCCCGGGCATTGAAATGCCGCGAGTCGGACCTCGTTGCGGCATTTGGGTCCCTGGGTCTTGGATTGCCCGCAACGCCCGGGGAACCGCCCGTTCAGGCCGAGATTGAAAGCCAGGACTGGTGGCTCAACAAGGATCAGCGCGGGGGGATCTGGATCAACGGCCGGCCTCGGAAGAAGGGATCGGAGGCGCAGTCTGGATCTGCGCCCGCCGCACCGGAGGCCGGTGCGGCCGCCGAATCACCGGCGCAGGCACCCGCCGGGCCGTCAGCTGGTCCCTCGGCTCCCTCTGAAGCGCCCGCGGCGGCCCCGGATGAACCGAAGGGCCCGTCCGCCGACCACGCCGTCCTTGCCGCGGCGCGTCCCCTTCTCAAGGAGACAAAGACCGGCGCCTTTGCCGAGGAAGCCGGACAGCTCGCGAGCGCCCTCGGCAAGACGAGCGGGGAACTGCTCGCCGCCCTGACCTCGACCGGGCTCAGCATTCCGGAGAAGCCGCGGGCGAGACCCGTCTTTGTCGAGCACGCGGGAGAACTTTTCTGGCTCAACAAGAACGCGAAGGACGAGTTGTGGCTGAATGCAAAGGCTCCGAAGTATGCCGCCGGCGAGGACCACAAGCGCCGGCGCGGGAAACGGCCTGCGGCTTCAGACGAACCGTCAGCGCCAGCTCAGCCCTGATGAACACGGCGGCGCCGTCCGGAGCCGCCGTCAGAAAGAGCCGCTCAATCGTCAGGCCCGGCTCATCGCAGAGTAGGCGGATCGAGACGACAATTTCCGGCCAGTCGCCCAGCCGCGGATTCGCAAAACGCAGGATGTAGTTGCGCAGCTCGTATCCGTTCCGCCGGTAGACCCTGGGCCCGGCGGCAATCCAGCCCCGGCGGCCGAGCCCGGTCAGTTTTTCCTCGAACGAGGCGCCCGTGGGCAGGCGCGAGCACGCCTGTGCGAATCCGGCCTCGCTTCGCTCCAGCGCCAGCGGCGTGTCCTCGGAGGCGGCGGGCTTTTCGTCCGAGCCTTTCTGATGGCGCTCGAACGAACCCCTGAGGACGAAGTCAAAACCGCCGGACGCCGGCGGATCGGATCGCAGCGACCATTGGGCGCCGGAGGGGGCCAGCTCCGAGCACAGCCTGGCGGCCGCGTCCGCGGTGCGAACGCCGCGGTCGCAGATGCGGCCCGAGAGGGTGATCTGCCCGTCGCTGATCGCGATTTCACCCAAAACGGCGCTTTTGGGGAATGCGGCAGCCAGGGCGGGCAGGAAATCGCCCAGGACGGGCCGCTCGGTCGCAAGCTCCGCCTGGGAGACAAGAAGCGCCCGGATGCGTTCGGTCCGGGTCTGCCGCTCGCCGGCCTCTGCCCGCATGTGCAGGAGGGCGGCCTCCTCTTTCTGCCGCAGGGCGAGCCGGGCGCCCTTGCGGGCCGCGGCGATGTGGAGGCAAAGGGCCGGCGTCAGCAAGGCGAGGATGGCCGCTCCGGCGATCAGCCTCCGCTTTGCGCGCGGACGCATCCACCACGGACGCTCCGGCAGAAGGTCGGCCCAGCCGCCCGGGGAAAGGAGGCGCGCCCGGGCCAGGAGGCCCGCGACGGATATCTCCGTCAGGCCGAGGCCCGCCGCAGCGGAGCGAAGGGAGGCTGCCTTGGGGCCTTCCTCGACTGCGAGCCAGCCCGGCGGATGCTCGCATTCGTCGAAGCGCGCCAGCGCGCTTCGCAGGGATGCGGCCGCAGCCTCAGGTGCATCGCCGCGGGTATGCAGATCGACGCCCCGGTCTCCCGCCGCACTCACGCAGGCGACGATTGAGCGGCCTGCGGTGGCAACGATGCTCAGGCTTCCGGGGCCGGAACCGGGGGAGGGAGCCCGTTCCGCAAGGACTGGCAGCGGCCAGGCACCCTCGGTGCGCATGCCATTGCGCGCAAGGCCTTCGACAATCTTCGGCAGGAGCGAATCGCGCTCCAGATAGAGGACGGCGCCGGCGGCGGTATCTCCCGGGCAGAGGCACCAGACTGTGTCGGCCTCGGCAATGGCTGCAAATTCGCGCGCAAGAAGCCGGCGCACCCGCTTTCGCCCGAAGCCGTCGGCGCGCCTTGGATTCAGGGGAATGCCGGCGAGGCCTATCTCATGGACCTCGAGGGCGTCCGGCTGATAGACGATTCGCACACGTCCCGCGCTTTTGCATCCCGCGGCCGCTTGAAGGATTTCCGGAAGGGGATCTCCCGGGTTGGCAAGGACGCGCGCCGTGCACGCGTCACACGGATCGATGAGTCGGATTTCATCGCCCCACCAGCAGAGGATGGGAGATTCCATGGTCAGATGCTCGTCAGGTAAAAATAGACATCGACGTACCCGTTGCCCGCAGCGTCCTTGGCGTAGGCCACGGGCCCCTGGGACTGGTCGTTTCCAGCCGGGGCGGCCGCCGTGTTCTGGACTAGGTACGGCCCGTCCACGTCCAGCGCCAGCTGGTAGGCGTCCGCATCCGGAACACTCTTCACGATCAGGTAGGCAACATGGGCGCCGCTTGGAACGAGGGTCCCGTTGCCGGACAGGTTGAAGGCGCAGGCCGCGCTGGCCGCCGTTTGGCCGGTGACGCCGGGATTGTTGGTCCCGTCGCTGACGGCACACTCCGCGCGGCTTAGGGCGGAGTAGCTGAGGGTGGGAGCTGCGGTGCCTGTGAAGGACTGAGTCGATGGCACCCAAGAAAACCCGTTTGCGCTGCCGGTGACCGCAGCGTCCTGGGTGCCCATGCGAAGGCTCACCGAGCGGTCGAGAACGCCCTCGGCGAGAAGCACGTTGTCGAGCGTCGCCGCGGCCGCAACGGCCGAGGCGGTCGGCGAACCCACGCCCGTGTATTCGGCGGCGATCGCCGCCCCGGTTCCCTCGGTCACGGGAAGGGTGCCGGGCGACCCCGGTTTGCTCAGGTATTCAGTGACGGCGGATTTGACGACGCTCGCAGTCCCTTCGGCGTTGCGGATGCGTCCGCTTTGGAGGACGCGCGAGATGGCCGGGACGCCGATGGCGATGATGGCGGAAATGACGGCGAGGACGGCCAGGATTTCAATCAGGGTGAACGCCTCGTCGGAATGGCGGGATGGGTTTGGATTATTCATGGTTTTTTCCGGTTGCTATTATGGCAAGGGGCGCGGCCTGGGTTTGGCAGGCTGTTGAAGAACTGCACTGGCCGTCGCGACAAACGATTTTTTTGCCGCTCCCGGCAAAAAGCATTGTCGCCCTCCGGGTTGCGCCTCGCGGAGAGCGCTTTCTGATCACAACGACGACTCAGCGTAGTTCTTCAACAGCCTGCTGGTAGCTCCTCCTCGATCGCCGCGTGGACCTCCTCGATCGTCGTCAATCCGCACGCGGCCTTGCGGACGCCGTCTTCAAAGAGCGTGCGCACACCCGCGGGCTGCAGGGCGGTCCGGAACGCCGTGGGGGCGGCCCTCTGCGCTATGAGGCGTTCGAGGCCGGAAAGGGGACAAACTTCAACGATGGCCGTGCGCCCGTGGAAGCCCCGTCCGCGACAAACCGGGCAGTCCAGGCCCGGCACTGCGGCCAGGAACTGCCGCCCGCCGTCAGCGATTCCCTCCTCGTCGAGAAGCCGGCCGTGGCGGGCGAGCAGGAGGTCATTCTGGGGGTGCGTCTTTCGGCAATGTACGCACGGACTGCGGACCAGCCGCTGGGCGATGACTCCTTTCAGGGCGGAGGCGAGCATCAGGGGGTCGAGCCCGATGTCCGCCAGCCGGTTGATGGCTCCCAGGGCATCGATCGTATGCAGGGTGCTCAAGCAGAGCCGTCCAGTGAGCGCGGCCCTGAGCGTGATTTCGGCTGTCGGGCGGTCCCTCGTTTCGCCGACCAGGACCACATCAGGATCGTGCCGAAGGACGTGTCGGAGCAGTTCTCCAAACGTGCGGCCGATCCTCTCGTCAACATCGATTTGAAGGAAGAAGCGCGGGTGGCGGACTTCGACGGGTTCCTCGAGCGTGACTATCTTCAGCTCATGGATCCGGCGCGCCGGGAGGTTGTGCAGCATCGAATAGAGCAGGGTCGTCTTTCCCGAGCCGGTCGGGCCGGTGACATAGACAAGGCCGCTGGGCTGCCTGAGCAGCGCCTCGATCCGCTGCCGGTCCGCCGGCCATACGCCCATCTCCTCAAATGAGCGCAGGCCCGCGTGGTCGTCGATGATCCGGACGACGATCGACTCGCCGTTGACGGCGGGAATGCATGAGAAGCGCAGGTGATAGTCGCGGGCCCCGATTGCGATGCAACCCTGGCCGTCCTGCGGCAGCCGCCGCTCCGTAATGTCGATCCGCCCGGCGATTTTCGCGGCCTGGAGGAGCGGCTCCCGCATCTCCTTCTCGAAGAAGCGCCGGTGAATCAGGCGCCCGTCGATTCGCAGGCGCACATCCAGGCTGTTCTCTCTGGGCTCGAGGTGCAGGTCGCTCGCGCGCTCGGCGATGGCGCCGCGGACCAGCTCGGCGAAGGCCTCATTGGCTCCCGCCGGCGAGGCCGTTCGCCAGGCATCCTCGAGCAGGCTGATTATCTCGCGCCTGGACGCCACGTGCAGGCGCACGTCGTGGTGCGGGAAATCCGCCTGGGCCTGGCGCGGCCCGTACGCCTCGGGGTCCTCGACGGCCAGGTGGAGCGTTCTCTCGGACTTGAAGTACGGCAGGACGCATTTGCGGCGCGCAGCCTCCAGGGGAAGCAGCCGCGCGGCCGCGCGATCGACCGTCCGCGGATCGAGGCTCGCCACCGCAAGGCGGTGGCGGCGGGCGACGAGGCCGGCAATTTCGCTTGCGCCGGCCAGGCCGAGGGACTCCAGGACCGAGGCGAAGCTTTCGCGCGGATTCCTGCGCCACAGCTGCCTTGCGCTTGCGAATTGTTCCGGCGTGATCGAGCCCGCGTCGGCCAGCGCGCGGCCCAGCCAGAGCGGATCATGCTTCGCCTCGCCGTCTCCTGCGTTGTCGCTCATTTGGGCCGAGGCACTAAGGCACGACCTCCGCGGACAGGAAGATCACGAGTTCATTGTGCACCGAGGTCCGCGCCTGCGTTCCGAATAAATGCCCGATCAGGGGCAGCTCGCCGAGCCCCGGCACCTTTTGCGCCTGGCTTGCCGACTCGTCCTGGATCAGGCCCCCTATCATCACCGATTCCCCCGGATGGAGGCGCGCGATCGTGGAGAGGGCCTTGATGTCCATCCGGGGCGCCGTCTGCTGGCCGTCCGGCGAAGTGTCCACGCCCGTCAATTGGGTGATGGCGGGCAGCACGTCGACCGTCACGGTGCCGTCGCTGTTGACCTCCGGCGTCACGTAAAGAACCGTGCCGATCGTGATCGCATTTTGGATGTAGTTGTTCTGGCTCGCCGCGTAGGGAGCCGAGCCCTGGGTCGCGTTCAGCGCGTTGATCGTGGTCGCATTGGCGAGCGAGAAGAAGGTCTGTTCGGTTCCCACCTTCACGAATGCGGTCTGGTTGCTGAGGCTTACGACCGAGGGGTTGGAGACCGCGCGCACCTCCCCCTGCTCGTGCAGGGCGCTGATGACGGCCGAGACCTTCCCCAGCGAAACGGTGCCGCTGACCGCGCTCGGAACCAGCGTCTGCCCCTGGATCGAGGTGAATCCCGTCGCGGAGGAGATTCCGTCCGGGGCGAGACCTCCGGCCTTTGTCGCGGCGAGGGACCAGTCGACGCCGAGCTGGTGCTGCGAATCGAGGCTTACCTCTAGGACCCGGGCCGCAATCCGCACCTGCCTGGAAATTCGCCGGTTGAGGATCTCGATGAAACTTCGGAAGGCCTCCTGGCGCGAGGGCGGCGCCGTGACCGTGGCGAGCCCGGCGAGGCGGTTCACCGAGACGGCCTCGCCGGGCTGCACCATCCCCGCAAGCTCGGATTGTACGTCCGTCCAGAACGTCGACTGATTCTGCTGCTGGATGGAGAGGTTGGTCTGGTCGTTTTGCAGCGCATTGGGAGCGTTGGCTGGGGGTTGGGTTGCGGTTGGAAGGAGGCCGTTGGCGTTGACCGCCGGCCCTGTCTGGGCGGAAAGGACCACGCTGCTGCTGCCCTGGGCCGAGCGGCTCATCTGCGGATAGTCGATTTCGTAGAACCGTTGGGTGTTTCGGCGGATGGCGATCAGGCGCCCGTCCCATTCCCAGAAGCATCCCTGCGATTTGGCGAGGGCGTCGATCAGGTCCCGCACCGTTCCCCCGCGAACCTCAAGGGTCACGTCCCCCTTTACCGCGGGGTCCAGGACAAGCGTGACTCCGTACGAACGGCTGACCGAGAGAAGGGCCGCGGCGATGGGCACATGCGCGGCGTGGAAGGACTCCGCCGGTGCGTCCAGGGGACTGTGTCCCGCGGCATTTGCGCCTCCGTCCGGGGCGAGGTGGTATGCCGGCAGAAGCGTCTCCGCCCGGCAGCAGGCGGCCGGCGGCAGGAAGGCCGCCGCGAGAACGAGCGCGCGGTTCATGGCGTCATTGTAGCAAGGCCGCCATTCCGGAGCTTGTTTCGGCGCGCCGATATGCGAGCATGCGGCGATGAACCACCGTCTCCCGCTTTTGGCGGCGGCGCTCTTTGGCGCATCCGGCGTCGCCGCAGGTGCATTTGGCGCGCATGCGCTCCGGCCGTACCTGGTCGAACGGGGCATGCTGGATGCCTGGGAAACGGGCGTGCACTACCACCTCCTGCACGCTGTCGCGCTCCTGGGCGTCGCCGGCTGGCTCCGGGGCGAACGGGGGACAGCCTCTCTGTCGCGGGCGGCCTGGGCCGTCTGGTGCTGGTGCTTTGGAACAGTCCTTTTCTCGGGGTCGCTCTATCTGCTGGCGGCCGGGGGCCCGGCATGGCTCGGTCCCCTGACGCCGCTCGGGGGCCTGTCCCTCATCGCCGGCTGGCTGTGGATCGCCGCGGCCGCCTGGGTTTCATGAGCAAGGCCGTGAACCGCCCGCTTCCCGTTCCAGCCGACCTTCGGGCAATGCTCGAGGCAGTGCGCGCAGTGGGCCGCCCGCGCCTGGTCGGAGGGGGCGTCCGCGACTGGCTGCTCGGCCTCGAGCCGAAGGATTTCGACGTTGAGGTCGCGGGCGTGGATTTCGAAACCCTGCAGCGGGCGCTGGCGCCCTTTGGCGCGACCGATGTGGTCGGGCGCAGTTTCGGGGTGGTCAAGGTTCGAAGCGCCGCATCGGGCGCTGTCTATGACTTCAGCCTGCCGAGGCGGGAATCGAAGACCGGGGCGGGGCACAGGGGATTCGCCGTCGCCCCCGATCCTTCGCTCGATGATGACGATGCGGCCGCGCGGCGCGATTTCACGGTCAATGCGATCGCCTTCGATCCGTTTTCGGGGGAGACGATCGACCCGCGGCGCGGCCTGGCGGACTTGAGGGCCGGCATCCTGCGCCACACGAGCGGCGCATTCGTCGAGGACCCTTTGCGCGTCCTGCGAGCATTCCAGCTCGCGGCGCGATTCGATTTTTCGCTCGCACCGGAGACGGCGGCGCTCTGCCGCTCGATCGCCGGTTCCTACGGCGAACTTCCGGTCGAGAGGGTCTGGGGCGAATGGAGCAAGTGGGCGGCCGATTCCAGGGTTCCCTCGCGTGGGCTCGCCGTTCTGGAGGAGACCGGCTGGCTCCGGCATTTTCCCGCGGTCGCGGCATTGCGCGGCACACCGCAGGAGCCGGAATGGCATCCGGAAGGCGACGTTTTCACCCATACCCAGCTATGCCTCGACGCCCTGGCGGGGATCGAGGGGTGGCGCTCGTCGGGCCCGGAGCGACGGCGGTTGCTGATGCTCGCCGTCCTCGCGCACGATTTTGGAAAGCCGTCGACAACCGAGCGCGCCGAGAAGCGGGGCGCCCTTCGATGGGTGAGCCCCGGCCACGAGGCGGCGGGCGGGCCGATCGCCGAGGAGTTTCTTCGCGCGATAGGAGCGCCGCTGGATCTCGCCGCCCCCGTGAAGGCCCTTGTCGTCCACCATCTCGCCCACCATCACGGTCAGGCCGGGGAATTCACCGATTCCCAGATCCGGCGGCTTGCCCGGAAGCTTTCGCCGGCGACAATTGACGACCTGGCGCTCGTCATGACGGCCGACTCGCTCGGCCGGCCGCCGAAGGACTCCCCGGAGACATCGGCTCTGATCGCGCAGCTGACCTCCCGTTCGCACGAGCTCGAAATCCGAAATTCGGCGCCAAAACCGATCATTCTCGGCCGCCACCTAATCGCCTTGGGGCGGAAGCCCGGACCTGAATTCAAGGCGGTGCTGGCTGTCGCGTTCGAGGCCCAGCTGGACGGTGCGTTTTCGGATGAGGCCGGGGGTGTGGAATGGCTGAAGCGGCGCCTTGGGGACAAGAATGGCAAGTGAGAAGGAAAATGCCTCGGACACCATGAAGACTGGCGGCCTGCCCGCAAAGACTCCTCCTCCTCTCCGGGCCTTCCAGTGGGATCTGGCCCGGCAGGTCGAGCGGCTCGACTGGCTGGCGGCCCAGGTCCCGCGCCTGGCCGATTGGGGATATCAGGAGATTTACCTCAATCTCGAGGACGCGGTCGAGTACCCGAGCCTGCCTGGAGTGGCGCGGAAGGGCGCCTATTCGCAGCGGGACCTCGCGGCATTCGTCCAGGCTGCGGCCCGGGCGGGCCTGGGCGTCGTTCCGATTGTCAATCTCCTCGGGCATACGCAGTACCTGATAAAGGTGCCCGCACTCCGCGACCTGAACGAGTGCCGGGCCCCGGACGGTTCACCCCTTTTGCAGGGCCAGCTCTGCCCGCTCCATCCCCGCACGACCGAGATCGTCGACAGGCTCCTGGGGGACGTCGCCGGGTTCTGCACGGCCGGCAAGGTGCACGTCGGCCTGGATGAGTCCTACAACCTGGGCCGGCATCCGTTGAGTCGCGCCGAGATCGCGAAAGTCGGGCTGGCCGCGCATTTTGCGAAATACGTCCGGCGGCTGGCCGGCCATGCGAAGCCATTTGGCCTGCGCCTCGGGCTGTGGGCTGACATGCTTGCCCTGATTCCCGAGGCGATCGATCTCCTTCCGCCCGGGATCGCCGCGTATGACTGGTATTACCATCCGTTTCAGAAAGCTCCCCGCCTCGAGATCCGCAACTTCGCCGAATATGACCTGGCCCCGGGTTTGCGCACCCGGGAGATCGAGTATTGGGGATGCCCGATGGCCGGTTCGTTCAGGCACGAGCCGCTTCCGATCTTTCGCGAACGTCTGGCGAATATCGCCGCCTGGTGGGAACGGTGTGGCCGCACCGGTGCTGCCGGCTTTCTCCTCACCTCCTGGGAGCCGCAGAGGCTGGCAGCGGAGCTGCCGATGGCCGTGGCGGCTGCTGCGGCCGGCCTTTGGATCGAGAATGAGAGGGACCCGAGGCGGCTTTGGGAACTCGGATGCCGGCGGGCGTTTGGCGACAAGGGCCGGGCTTCCGCTGAACGGCTGTGGGCCTCAGACGAAAAGCCGTTCTGCGGTTGTCTCCGCTGGCAGGTGAACGAGCGTTGGGACACGGCGCTGACCGACGAACCGATGGAGCCCTGGCGCCTCGAAGCGCAATTCTGCGCGGGCCTGTCCCCCGACAGGTGCCTGTCCCCCGGCTTGCCGCCGGCGGTGGCGGCCAGCCTTCGGTTTCGCGCCTACCTGGCCTGGCGCGATTATTTCGTGCGGCGGGCTGGGAATGGGGTCTTTGAACTCCGCAGGGCGCTTGCCGGCAACGATTCGCACGGATTCCGGCAACTGCTGGCCGAACTGGGACGGGAAGCTGCGGCCTTCGCGGGCCTGTCCCCCGGCGCCCGGTCGGCGGCGAGGACGATGTGGCGGCTGACGCGGGACCCGGGAGAAACAGGGCCGAACGAGAAGATCCTGGAGGCGGACTGCCAGAGGCTCCGCGAGTGGCGCGCCTGGCTAGGCCGGTGCCGAACCCGGCCCGATTGCGTCCGGGATCCCTCGCCAGTCGCCGGCGCCTGGCAATTCATGTTCACGGTCACCGACAATGCCCCCGCGCTGCCGAAGGTCGCGGTCGAAAGGATGGGGCAGGGCGGCGACTGGGAGGAAATCTACAGCGTCTTTCTCATCGAATTCCAGGCCCGGGCCGCCCGGCCGCACGCCCGGCTGATTCACCGGCTGTCGGTTCCATTCGATTGGCCCGGGCCGCCCGCGCCGCCGCCCCGGCTTCGCATCTGCGCGCGCGGTTACGGGCGGTTCAAGGCGAGCGATCCCGTCCTGACGAACGGGGTCTTGAGTTTTTCGGTCCATGGCTGGGGGCGCGGGTCGGCCCTCCTCGGGTGGGCCGCGCCGCGCGCCGGATTCCCCGATTTCAACTGGACCGAGAACCGAGATTCCTGGGAGCCGTTGTGGAAGATATTATTTTAAAGTGACTTAGGCTGCAGAGCAGGCCCTGAATCCCAAACCGCGGCCGCCGACGCGAAACGAATCGTCAACCCAGACGTCTAGTCTAATGTCTCGCAAATACCGTGATAATTCCGGGGCAAAAAGCGGCCGAAAATGGCATGGTTATTTGTGAGAAACTAGACTAGCTCATATTATCGCCATGCTCGCCGTCACCGATCTGCGCAAGTCGTTCGTTTCGCCGGACGGGGAGCGCGTCGAGGTGATCAACGTGCCGGAGTTCCGCCTCGGGGCCGGCGAGCAGCTAGCCCTCCGCGGCGAGAGCGGATCGGGAAAGACGACATTCCTGAATCTCGTCGCCGGCATCCTGGCCGCCGACTCGGGCTCAGTCCTGATTGATGGCGTGAACCTGACGGCGCTTTCCGAGCCCAGGCGCGACCGGCTTCGCGCGGAAAAATTCGGCTACATCTTCCAGACATTCAACCTCCTCCAGGGCTATACGGCGATCGAGAACGTCGCCCTGGGCATGTCGTTCGGGCCCGGCGTGGACCGCGCCCGCGCCCGCGCCCTGCTCGAGCGGATGGGGCTGGGCAGGCACCTCCATCATTTTCCGCGCCAGCTTTCAACGGGGCAGCAGCAGCGGGTCGCCGTCGCCCGGGCGCTCGCCAACCGGCCGCAGTTGGTCCTGGCGGATGAACCGACGGGCAACCTCGACCGCCGCCGCGCGCAGGAGTCCCTGCACTTGATTCGGGAGGCCTGCGGCGAGAACGGCGCCGCCCTGCTCCTCGTCAGCCACTCGACGGAGGTGCTGGCGCAATTCGACAACGTGCGCGATTTTTCCTCCATAAACCGGACCGCGCAATGACGCTTCCCCTCATCATCTACCGGTCGCTGCGGCAGCATGCGCTGTCGACTTTCGTCACGGCCGGGAGCATCGCGCTCGCATGCGGGCTGCTGATGTGCGTGTGGACGGTGAAGACCCAGTCGGAGACGACCTTCGCCTCGACAACGACCGGATTCGACGCCGTCCTCGGCGCCCGCGGATCGAAGCTCCAGCTTGTCCTGAACGCCATCTTTCACCTAGAGGCCTCCCCTGGGAACCTGGCCGATTCCGACTACCTGTACATCAAGCACCATCCCGCGGTGAAGACGGCGATTCCGATCGCCGTCGGCGACAATCTGCGGGGCTACCGCATCGTCGGCACCCTGACGGAGCTTTTCACCGGGGTCGAATACACACCGGGGCATAAGTTCGAGCTGGAGCCCCTGCAGGGCGGCTCCTCCCGGGGTTATCCGCGGCTGTTCAACGAGAATGCAAAAGAGGCCGTTGTCGGCTCGTTTGCGGCGGTCAAGCTCGGCCTGAAGGTGGGCGACACGTTCCACCCTTTCCACGGCCTGAGTTACAATGCAAACGGCCCCAATGACCAGCACGCCGACATCTATACGGTCACGGGCATCCTCAAACCGACGAATACGCCCGTGGACCGTGTTGTCTGGATCCCGCTGCACGGTCTGCAGACGATGAGCGGCCACGACCCGCGCTATGCGACCGATGTCAGCGCGGTCCTGATCCAGCTGCGCTCGCCCACCGCTGGGCTCATGCTCGACATCATGTACAACCGCCAGGGGAACCGGCTGACGTTTGCCTATCCGGTGAGCGCGATCATCGCCGATTTGTTCAGCCGGATTTCCTGGTTTGACCGCATTCTTGCGCTCGTCGCCTACCTGGTGGCCCTGGTTGCGGCCGGATCAGTCCTGGCGAGCATCTACAATTCGATGAGCGCGCGCCGCCGCGACCTGGCGATCCTCCGCGCGCTCGGCGCCCGGCGCCGGACGATCTTCGGCGCGGTTGTGGCGGAATCGGCCTGCATCGGCGCCCTCGGTTCGGTGGTCGGATTCGCGATCTATTTCACCCTGCTTGCGGTCGTTGCAAACATCGTCCGGCAGCAGACAGGCGTCGTCCTGTCGGTCTGGGCGGGCCATCCCGTCCTGTACTATTGCCCCCTCGGGATGACGGCCCTTTGCGCCATCGGAGGCATGGTGCCCGCGTTCAAGGCCTACCGCACGCCCGTGGCCGACACACTTGCGCCGGCCTCGTAAGCCGGTATTATTGTTCCGCAGTACCATGCGCCTGCCAATCTTTGCCCTCGCCCTCACCCTCGCTGCATCCGGAACGGCTTTCGCCGATGGAACCATCGCGGCGCCGGAAATGGAAGACG
The DNA here is from genome assembly GCA_963747795.1 of uncultured Verrucomicrobiae bacterium. Classification (GTDB taxonomy): domain Bacteria; phylum Verrucomicrobiota; class Verrucomicrobiia; order Opitutales; family Opitutaceae; genus Palsa-1447. The sequence continues at coordinate 261,043 of CAVVGS010000006.1, read as the reverse complement.
GCTTTCTGAAGCTGGGCTTCGACAAGCTCGCCGGGTTCAAGTTCGTTACGCCTGCCTACGACCCGGTCGCCGATCCAAAGGCGACTCCGCCGACGGGCGAGGAACAGATTCCGGCCATCGTGAAAACCTGGAACGGCCAAAAGGCCGTCATCACCGGCTTCATGCTTCCGACCAAGCTCGACAACGGCAAGGCGGTGGAATTCCTGATCATGGCCAACCAGATGGCCTGCTGCTTCGGGACTGTTCCCAACATGAACGAGTGGATCATTGTCCGGATGCCGAAAGGCGTGCCGGTCACCCAGGATGTCCCCATTTCATTTTACGGAACCCTCAAGGTCGGCGCGATGTACGAGAACGGCTACATGACCGGCATCTACGCGATGGATGCCGAGAAGATGGGCGACATCAAGGAGTAAGAGCCTCAAGTCAGCGGGAAATGTCCCCCTGGTTCAGGATCTTGAATCCGCGCTGACTGAGCGCCTGGCTTGCGACGTCGGCATCCTCGACATTAATCACCAGGCCTCCCCTCAGCTGGGGCCGCTTGATGAAGCTGTAGATGTAGTGAAGGTTTATCTCAGCCTCGACGAGCGCGGCAAGGACGCCCTTCAGCTCGGACTCGTCGGTCAATTCCACGGCAAGGACGTCCGACTCCACGTATGGAAAATCGTTGTTGATCATCAGCTCCCGCGCCCTGTCGGGATCGTCGACAACGAGCCTCACGATCGCGCTGTCGGTCGTGTCGAGGACGGTGATCGCCATCACGTGGACATTCTTCTGCTTGAAGAGCGCCGTCAGGTCGTGGAGGCGTCCGACCCTGTTCTCGGTGAACACCGAGAACTGCTTCACCGGGTCGAGAGGACTGGTGCTGGTTTCAGCGGCCATGGCAGCGACGAAGGATGAAGATAATTCTGTGCAGGTCAACGACGGCGCGCTTTACTCGACGCCGGGGGCCAATCCGTGCAGCCTGAGGCACAGATGAATCCCCCCGGACTTTCGGCTCACCACGCGGCCGCCCGCGACCGAGCGCTCGCGGGCGCGCACCTCGTCCTTGGCGGGATCGCGCTGAACGGGTTTCTCGCGCTGGTCAAGTTCGGGAGCGGCATCGCCGGGCATAGCTACGCCCTGATCGCCGACGGCACCGAGTCGCTCCTGGACGTCCTCTCGTCGTTTCTTGTGTGGACCGGCTTCCGGGTGGCCGCGCGCCCTCCCGATGCCGGCCATCCCTTCGGCCATGGGCGGGCAGAGCCCCTCGCCGCGCTGGGCGTCGCCTTCTTCATCTTTGTCGCCGCGGGCTTCGTCGCCTGGCACGCGGGACACCTGATCGTCACGCCGCACCAGGGTCCCCACTGGCTGACGCTTCCCCTCCTTTGCGGAATCATCGCCACGAAGGTCTGGTTTGCGCATCGCATGGGCCGGGCGGGGAACAGGGCGGGCAGCCTGGCGCTCGGGATCGAGGCGTGGCATCACGGGGCGGACGCGATCACCTCCGCGGCCGCGTTCGTGGGAATTGCGATCGCCGTTGCGGGCGGCAGGGGATGGGAATCGGCCGACGACTGGGCCGCCCTCTTCGCCTGCGTGGTCGTGGTCTTCAACGGCATCGCCATGCTCAAGAAGGCGCTCGGTGAGATGATGGACACGGCCGTCCCCGCCGTCGTCGAAAACGAGATCCGGGCCATTGCAGGCGCCGTTCCAGGCGTGCGCGCCGTGGAGAAATGCCGCGTTCGGAGAAGCGGGCTCGACAATCTCGTCGACATTCATGTGTGCGTCGACGGGGAATTGAGCGTTCGCGCTGGGCACATGATTGCGCACAGGGTGAAAAATACACTTCTTTCATCGCCATTGCAGATTACGGATGTTTCGGTCCACGTTGAGCCCGCGATCCCGGGCGATGGAAACGGGCGGGAACCGGCGGCGCCGGATCATCCGGCCTGCTAACCCGAGGATTTCATGAAGACGGCCAAAGATCGCCAAACCGCCGAGGAAAAAGGGTCAAAGACGACCGAGGTGTGCTTGCAAGCACATCGCAGGGAGCCTGAGGCCCTTTTTCGGGAGCGGTTTGGATGAGATTTGGACGAGTTTCATGAAATCTTCGGGCTAATGCCCGGCGGAGAATAACTTCAATCGTCGGCCGATTGGCCTTTCCCATTTACTCGGATTGCTGCAAAAACATCATCCCGCGCACGATGACGAAACGCAGTTTTTCAAACCCGCTCAGCTCGAACAAGCTGCTGCTGCAGTGGGTGAGAAAGATGGCCGAACTGTGCCAGCCCGAGGCCATTCACTGGGTCGATGGCTCGCAGGAGGAATACGACACTTTGTGCGCGGAGATGGTGAAGGCGGGCTCGCTCATCAAGCTCAACCCGAAGCTTTGGCCCGGATGCTTTTACGCCCGCTCGGACCTGAACGACGTGGCCCGCCTCGAGGAACGAACGTTCATCTGCTCGAATGCGAAGGGCGATGCCGGACCGACCAACAACTGGGTCGACCCGTCGGAAATGCGCGCCAAGTTGAAGGACCTGTTCACCGGCGTCATGCGCGGACGCACGATGTACGTGCTTCCCTTCAGCATGGGCCCCGTGGGCTCGCCCATGTCCGAGATAGGGGTCGAACTGACGGATTCGCCCTACGTGGTCGTGAACATGCGGATCATGGCGCGCATCGGATTGCGCGTATTCACCGAGATCGACAAGGGCGAGAAGCAGCTCGTCCCGTGCATGCACACCGTCGGCCTTCCCCTTGCGCCCGGCGTCAAGGATGCAAGGTGGCCGTGCAACCCCGAGAAGTACATCGTCCATTTCCCCGAGACACGCGAGATTTGGAGCTTTGGCTCCGGATACGGGGGCAACGCGCTCCTTGGAAAGAAGTGCTTTGCCCTGCGCATCGCCTCGTGCATGGCCCGCGATGCCGGCTGGATGGCCGAGCACATGCTCATCCTCGGCGTCGAGGACCCCCACGGGGAGAAGACCTACGTCGCCGCGGCATTCCCGAGCGCCTGCGGCAAGACGAACTTTGCGATGATGATTCCGCCCAAGCCGCTCAAGGACAAGGGCTGGAAGATCTGGACCGTCGGCGACGACATCGCCTGGATGAAGCCGGATGCGCAGGGCCGCCTTCGGGCGATCAATCCGGAGGCCGGGTTCTTCGGAGTTGCACCCGGGACCTCCGCAAGGACCAACCCGAACGCAATGGCCGCGCTGGCGAAGAACTCGATCTTCACGAATGTCGCCCTGACTCCGGACGGCAGCGTCTGGTGGGAAGGGATGACGGACGAGCCGCCGGTCGAGTGCCTCGACTGGAGGGGCAGCGTGTGGACTGCGAAGACGGCGCAGGAAACCGGCGCGAAGGCGGCGCACGCCAACGCCCGCTTCACCGCCCCCGCCTCGCAGTGCCCCTCGATCGACCCGGCTTGGGAAAGCCCGGAGGGCGTGCCGATCAGCGCGATCATTTTCGGGGGCCGCCGCGCAACGACCATGCCCCTTGTCTACCAGGCTTTCAACTGGAGCGCAGGCGTTTACATGGGGGCGACGATGGGCTCGGAGATGACCGCCGCCGCGAACGGGTCCATCGGCAAGGTGCGAAGGGACCCGATGGCGATGCTTCCTTTCTGCGGTTATCACATGGGCGATTATTTCCGCCATTGGATCGGGATGCAGAAGCGGCTGGCAGACACGCCGCGCGTCTTCCATGTGAACTGGTTCCGCAAGGATTCCGCCGGGAAATTCATCTGGCCCGGCTTCCGGGAAAACATGCGCGTTCTGAGGTGGATCGTGGACCGCACGCGCGGCCGGGCCCTTGGCCGGGAGACCCCGATCGGGTGGATGCCCCAGTACGAGGACATCGATTGGGCAGGGCTGGACTTTCCCCGCACCCGCTTCGACGAGCTTCAGGCTTTCGACCGCAGGGCATGGCTCAACGAGCTGGCCGGGCACGAGGAGCTTTTTCTGGATCTGCATGAGCGCCTTCCGCGGGAGATGATTTTTGAGCGGGAGCTCCTGATCTGCCGGATTTGACCGCCGGCGTCATTTGGATTGAGGGTCAGTTTGCCCGGCCTACAGCCTTTCGGGCCGGTGTTGTTCGCCTCGCTGCCCGGAGGGCACCCGCTCGGCTCACCTCTCCGCTTGCGCTGCGAGGCTGACGCCTTCTTCGCGCTGACGCGCTCCGTCGCAATTCCCAGACGCGCATCAAGACCGGCGTCGGGCCCCTTGGCGTACCGCCGTTCCCGACGCCCAGATGATGCGCGTGAGCTGCGCAAGGCCCTTCAAGGCTGCAGGCCGGACAAACTGACTCACTTTCGCATGAATCGTGTCTTGCCCGCCGCGATTCTTGGCTTAGTTTAGCGGGTTTTACATGCGTTTCACGCCGCTAATAGCCATACTGCTCACTGCCCTTCCGCTGCGCGCGGCCACTCCTGCCCTGCTCAGCCAGGCGATCCAGAAGCTCATCGCCGACGAGGACCATTGGGCCTTCACCCAGACAACCTTGAAGTTCGACAAGTCCGGCAAGCCTGAGGGCGGGCCGCTGGTCGAGCGATACGATCCTTCGAAGCCGGTAGGGCAGGAATGGCAGCTGATCAAGTACTCGGGGCATGCCCCTTCCGACCTGGAAATGCGCATCTGGCATTACCAGAAGGGGAAAGCGATGAAGCACCATGGTGAAAAAACGCTCGGGGACGTCCTCGACCTGGACCATGCGGTCCCCGCCTCGGAGACTCCCGGCTCGGCCATGTTTCTTGTCCCGATCCTAAAGGGGGCGAGCGACAGGTTCCCCGCGGACAAGCTCCAGGTGTTCATGAGCGTCGACAAGCGCCTCGGGGCCCTCACCTCGTTTTCCCTGAGGCCGAAGGAGCCGTTCCGCTTCGCTGGCGTGGTCAAGGTGGTATCGGGCGACCTGGAAGGGCGCCTGGACGTCGTGCAGGACAACACAACTCCAGCGCTCGTCTGGTGGAAGGGCAGCGGCAACCTCCGCATCATGGGCCTTATTCCCATCGGCATAGGCCGCGAGGCCAGCTACGCCGACTTCAAGCGGGTGACGCCCTTCAACGACCGGTTCGAGGTGAAAATCGGGGACATCAAGGCCCTGAACTTCTAGGCCGCTAAACCGTCGCGGTCATTTCCATCTGCTTGCCCGGTTCGAGAGGGGGAGGGTTGAGGCCGCGGAATTCCGTGTCATCGTTTTTGTAGAGCTTGAACTTCACCGGGGCGGTGGCATCCGGTGTCTCCCAGCTCCACCGGCCGATGGAGAGGAACTGCAGCGGCACGCCCTTGTCCCAGCTCAACCCGGGTCCCTCTCCCCGGATGAACAGCCGGTTGCCGATTCCGATGTAGGCCGTCACGAGCAGCCTCGTGGAGCCGTCGGCGGACACGGCCACCGCGGGCGCCCCGTCGTCGGGCGAAGCCTGGGAGAACTCGAGTCCGAGCGGCTCCGACGGGTCGGGTTCCGGGCGCTTGCCGCGGGCCTTGTCGGAAGGCGCAGGAACACTTGGCTTCACCTGGGCGGGAGCTTCGGCCTTGGCCTCATGTCCGGGATCCGCCGCTGGGGCGGCGGCAACCGCATTCGCGGGGGCTTTCACCACGGCAGGCCGCTTGGGCGTTCGTTTGCGCTCGGCCCTGACGGTAGTCCCGTTCTGGCCCGGTGCGTCGCCGGCCGGTTCCGCCTTGGCCTCCGGTCCCGGGGAGGCAGGGGCGGCTTCCTTCGCCTCGAGCGCTGCCGGACCGGGTGAAGGAGCCGCAGGAATGAGCTCCTGCGCAGGAACCGTCTCATCCGGCTGGGCCGAGTGTTTTGGAGCGGCGGCCATCGGCGCCGCGGATTTCGATTCCGCGGTCGGGCTGGCGATCCCATCCCCCGGCCGGCCCGCCCGCTTCTCGAACCTGGAAATGCTCTCGTCGAACTGGGCGAAGAGCGCCTTCGCGGCGTTGAGCTGCCTCTGCGCAGCGGATTCGACCTTGGCCCAGTCGGCGGCCGCCCGGGCGACCTTGTCCGCTATCGACTCCAGCCTTTCGCTCTCGGAGCTGCGAAGGGCGGCTACTTCCCGCTCAAGCTCCTCCTTTTCCTCGTCGGTCGCCAGTGCCAGCCGGGCCTGGAATTCCGCGATCTTCTCGTGCAGTTTCTGCGGAAGCTGCTCGGCGTGCCGGATGTTCTTCTGGGCAATCTCGGCAATCTCATTGAAGCCGCCCGCCGCGATGCTGATCTGCTCGGCCGCGGCCGAAACCGTGCGGGCAAGCGCCTCAAGCGAGCGCTGCCTCTCATCGAGCGCCTCGTCCTGCCTTCGCGCGTAGTCGGAGAGGAATGGGATCGCGCCGGCAATGATGGCGCAAACGCCGCAGCCGGCTATGGCATAGGCCGCATCAGCCTGCAGGGGCTGGCCGGAGCGGTCGGCGATCAGCCACGCCGCGCCAAGCAGGGCGGCATCGCCGATGAGAAAGGGCCACTTGGGCAGGCGCGGCGTTTGGTCGGGGAGCGGCATGGGGAAGGCGGCGAATGCGGGGAATCCTTTTCCAGTCTTCGGACGTGGAACTTCTGCTCCGATGGAGGATGGATTTCAATCATGGAGTTGCGCGCAGATCGCCGCCCGCAGCCGCTCCCACTCAACCGGGTTCAGGTCGTTCTTCCGTCCGGGCGACACCTGCCGGTGATCGGTGATCCAATCGATCGTCCACTCCCTTGCCTTCCAGCGGGGGCGAAGCCAGTCCAGGGCCGAGGCGATCTGCTCCCGGGTCAGCGGCGCCCGGTAGGTGGACCCGGCGAACGCGACCCCCAGCATGAAATCGTTGCAGCGGCTGCGCCCCCGGAAGGCGGACGCCCCCGCGTGCCAGGCGAGCTGCGAGTCGGGAACCAACTGGCACCGGATGCCGTTCGCCCCGATCAGGCAATGGTAACTCACCTTGCTCGCCGGTTTGAGCATGAGGGCGATCGTCTCGTCGAACCCCAGTTCGCTATGGTGGAAAATGACGCCGAGCTGCTCGTGCGGGGGCATCGCATCCCGGTTGGGCGACAGGCGTTGGAGTTCTTCGAAGGGCACGGGGTGAGAACCAGTCTGGGGCCTGTGGAGCCGGCGCCAAGCCTCCTGTGACCCACCGGATCCGCCTTCGCCCATCGGGCGGAGCGGATTGCTTTCCAATTGAACGCCGCCCCGGGGCGGCGTCCTGACGGCCGATGACGCGGCTTCGCAGCCCGCTGCGAAGAATGTCTTGGTTGAGTCTGGAAAGCAAAAAAAAGGCGGCCCGGAAAGCGAGCCGCCCTTTGAAACTCAAAAGCGCAGGCCTATGCCTTATCGTTCGCCGGAATCCGCATGCAGTAGAAGCTGCGGTAGACGAAGACGAGCGCGATCGCGAAGAAGACGCAGCCGATGGCGGTCTTCGCGCTCTGGTTGGTCATCGTGACGGCGATTTCGACTGCGAGGAGACCGAAGAGCGTCGTGAACTTGATCACGGGATTCATCGCGACGGACGAGGTGTCCTTGAACGGATCGCCCACGGTGTCTCCGACGACGGTCGCCGCGTGGAGTTCTGTGCCCTTCTCGCGAAGCTCGACCTCGACGATCTTCTTCGCGTTGTCCCAGGCGCCGCCGGCGTTGGCCATGAAGATGGCCTGGAAGAGGCCGAAGAAGGCGATGCCGATCAGGTAGCCGATGAAGAAGTAGGCATTGAAGAACGGAAGGGCCAGGGCGAAGCAGAACACGACGATGAAGATGTTCCACATGCCCTTCTGCGCATAGACCGTGCAGATGCGGACCACTTCCTTCGAGTCCTTCTCGGAGGCGGTCTTGTCATCGAGATGGATGTGGTCCTTGATGTACACGACGGCGCGATAGGCGCCCGTGACGACAGCCTGGCAGGAGGCGCCTGTGAACCAGTAGATCACCGCGCCGCCCATGATAAGGCCGAGGATGATCTCGGGCTGCACGATGCTCAGGGCGCTGACGACCTCCTTGAAGGGACCTGCGATGCCCGAGGCGACCTGGGCGTCGTAGAGGCCCTGCAGCAGCATGATGATGCCGAAGACCATTGTCGTGGCCCCGACGACGGCAGTTCCGATCAGCACGGGCTTGGCGGTGGCCTTGAACGTGTTGCCTGCGCCGTCGCCCTTCTCGAGTTGGTACTTCGCATTCTCAAAGTCGGGCTTGAAGCCGAAGGTTTTCTCGATTTCCGCCGCGATGCCGGGCCTGCCCTCGATTTGCGAGAGCTCGTAAATGGACTGGGCGTTGTCGGTGACGGGACCGTAGCTGTCGACCGCAATAGTGACAGGGCCCATGCCGAGGAAGCCGAAGGCGACAAGGCCGAATCCAAAGATTGGCGCGGCAAACAGGAACTTTGCCGGCATCAGCACGAGGAGCGCCGGATTCTGCGAGAAATAATAGGAAACGGCCATCAGCAGCATGATGACGAGGCCCATCCAGAATGCGGAGAAATCGCCGGCGACAAGGCCCGAGAGGATGTTGAGCGAGGCCCCCCCGTGCCTGGAACAGTTGGTGATTTCCTTCACGTGGCGGGAATTCGTGCTGACAAAGATCTTCGTGAACTCGGGAATCAGGGCGCCCGCGACCGTGCCGCAGCTGATGATCACGGAGAGCACCCACCAGAGGTCCGGGCTGATGTCGGTTTGGTGCCCGAGGAGGAAATAGGAGGCGAGGAAGGTGATTCCGATCGAGACTGCGGAGGTGATCCAGACGAGGTGCGTCAGCGGTGCCTCGAAGTCGAAGTCTTTCTGGTGCGCGTACTTGGCATTGCTGACAATCTGGTTTAGGAAATACGAGACGAGCGAAGTCACGATCATGAGGGCGCGCATCGTGAAGAGCCAGATGATGAGGACTGCGCAGAGGGCCGGGCTCTTGACGAGCGCCAGGGCCAGGAAGGCGATCAAGGCCACGCCGGTGACGCCGTAGGTCTCAAAGCCATCGGCCGTCGGCCCGACGCTGTCGCCGGCATTGTCGCCGGTGCAATCGGCGATGACGCCGGGGTTCTTCGGGTCGTCCTCGGGGAGCTTGAAGACGATCTTCATGAGGTCCGAGCCAATGTCGGCGATCTTGGTGAAGATACCACCGCAGATGCGCAGGACGGACGCTCCGAGCGATTCACCGATTGCAAAGCCGATGAAGCAGGGGCCGACGAGCGACCGCGGCAGGAACACCAGGATGCAGATCATGAAGAACAGCTCGACGCAGACGAGCAGCAGGCCGACGCTCATGCCGGAGCGCAGGGGGATGCCGAGTGTGGCAAACGGGTTGCCCTTCAGCGCGGAAAAAGCGGTGCGCGAATTGGAGACCGTGTTGATCCGGATGCCAAACCAGGCGACTCCATAGGAACCGAGGATGCCGAGAATCGATGCGAGGAGAACGACCAGGACATGCTTTACAGTGTTGCCCTCCAGCACCTTGAAATAGTAGAAGATACAGGCGGCGATCAGCAGCCAGAGGATCGCAAGGAACTTGCCCTGTGTGAACAGGTAAGTCTTGCAGGTCTCCCAGATCGAATTGGACACCTTCGCCATGCTCTCATGGACGGGCAGGGCCTTGGTCTGGGTGTATTGGATCAGCCCGAAGACAGCGCCGACGAAGCATAGGGCTATTCCTATGTACATCAGCGAGATTCCGCTCAGGCCGCCGAGGCCGTCGAATCTGACCTGAGTCAGGTCTGGAATTTTAATGTCGGCCTCGCTCGCCCGCAGCGACATGGCGGAAACGGAGGCGAATGCTAGAGCAGCCGACGACCAACGGAGTTTGGACAGTTTCATAATCAAAGACGCGAGAGGTTTTTTGAGACGAAAGCCTATTAAGGCGGGGCTCGTGTTGGGCGGCGAGCCTATTTGCCGGACGGCTGGACGGCTAAAGCTTAGCTTATCCCGCCCCCCAAATTTGTGATAGCCCCTATCTAAAATGGCAGCCTGGGCCAGATACTGGAAACGGCTAGGATCTCCAGAAGCCCGATCACCGATACGCCCGTGGCCAGGATTGACCAGCTGCGGAGGGCCTCGCCCTGGGTCAGGCCGCCGACCCGGCTGACGAGCCAGAATCCGGCATCATTCATCCAGGACATCGCCTTGGAGCCATACCCGACGGCGAGAAGTATGTACAGGGGATGGACGCCGAATCCGGCAGGACCCGCCATCGAGCTGACGATTCCGGCGGCGGCTATCATCGCAACGGTGGCGGAGCCCTGTGCCGCCCGCAGCACGACAGCGAGCAGCCACGCGACGAAGACGTAGCTGATGGCATGCCCCGCCGCCGCCGCCCTGACCGCCTCGCCGAGCCCCGCCCCCTTGATCGATTCGCCGTAGGCGCTGCCGGCCGAGATGATCAGGATGATGATGGCCGCCGTCTCAAGGGGAGCACCCAGGACCGTTCCCGCGCGGCGCCAGCCGAGCTTCCGGCGGCGGACGTTCGTGGTGACAGCCAGGGTGGCGCCTATCATGAGGGCCACGTTCTTGTCCCCGAGAAACCCGATCAATGTCGCGATCCTCGGGGGCAGGTGGGTCTGGAAGGAGGGAAGGTCGTGCAGGATGCCCAGGGTTGAGGCCGCCGCGATCAGAAAAAACGGGGTCAGGACCGGAGCAATCGCCTCCCAAAAACAGGGCAGGTCGGAATCCGGGCGCGAGCCCGCCGCTGCCAGCGAGTCGAGCGTCTCCCCGCGGGTGGCGCGCACCGGAACCGGCATCCGGGTGTCGAACCAGCGCGCCCCGAACAAGGCCCCGATCGCCGGGATGATCCCGAACACGGCGCCTGACAGGATCGCGATGAAAAGGTTGATCTTGAGATGATCGGCGACATACAGCGGTCCCGGCGCCGGAGGCACGGTGCCGTTGGTGATGATCCCGCCGCAGCAGGTCGCCAGGACGTACAGGAGGCAGTTCTTTCCCGTCCGCATGCTCAAGGCCCGGGCGATCGGAAGAAGGAGCATGAATACCGTGTCGATGAACACCGGGGCGGCGAGCAGAAAGCCGCAGATCATCAGCGCAAGGGCCGCGTTGCCTTCGCCAAATGCGTCGATCAGGCATCGGACGATCTTTTCGGCCGATCCGCTTTCCATGAGCGACAGCCCGATCACCGCCGCCAGGGCAAGGGTGAAGCCGAGCGTGCCCGCCGCCGAGCCAAAGGCGGCCGTGACCGTTCCGATGGCCTGGACGTAGTGATGGGGGCCCGGACTGCCCGCGGTCGAAAGGATTGCGACCATAACGGCGGCCATCATCAGGGCGAAAAAAGCATGCACCCGTACCAGGGCGATTGCCGCGACGATGAACGCCACGCTCAGGGCGAGGATGGCGAACGGACCTGCGGCTAGGAGAGCAAAGTAAGGGGTGGCCATCTGGGGTATCGCTTTACGGGTTCGATAGCCGATCGCCGGGAAATTCGCAAACCCGATAACGCAGGCTCGCCTTTGCCGGGACATTTAAGAAGTCTTTTCCCGCACTTCGCCCGGATGGCGGAACGGTAGACGCTTCGGACTTAAAATCCGATTTCCGAAAGGAAGTGCGGGTTCAATTCCCGCTCCGGGCACAAAAGAATTGAAATCGACCCAGAAATGCCCCGTGGATGACATGGCTGCGCCCGACGATTGCGGGAAGGGGGGGGCCGGCGAAGTGCTCGGCGCCTTCCTGAAGCTCGGCTGCACGTCATTTGGCGGCCCCATCGCCCATCTGGGTTACTTCCAGACCGAGTTCGTGGTCCGCCGGAAGTGGATTAGCCTCTCCCATTACGCGGATGTTGTGGCGCTGTGCCAGTTCCTGCCCGGACCGGCCAGCAGCCAGGTCGGGCTTGTGATCGGCTGGAAACGGGCCGGCTGGAGGGGGGCTTTTGCGGCCTGGCTCGGATTCACGCTGCCGTCGGCCGCCCTGATGGTCGCCTTCGCCTACGGAGTGCGCTCCATCGGCGGTCTGGCCCATGCCGGCTGGGTGCAGGGGTTGAAGATCGCGGCCGCGGCGGTGGTCGCGCAGGCCGTCGTCACAATGGCGCGCAAACTTTGTCCGGATGCGGCCCGGGCCTCGATCGCCGCCGCAGCAGCCGCCGTCCTTGTGCTTTTCCCGACGGCGTGGGTGCAGCTTGTCGTTCTCGCAGGCGGGGCGGTTGCGGGGCTCCTGGGCCGCCGCTGGATCGCCTCCGAGCAGCCCGCGCCTGTCGCAATGCCTCCCCAGCGCCGAAATGCCGGCTTCGTTTTCCTCGGGCTTTTCTTCGGCCTGCTGCTTGCGCTGCCCTGGCTCGCCGGCATCTGGCCATATCGTTCCCTTCTCGTGCTCAACGGCTTCTACCGCGCCGGGGCGCTTGTCTTTGGCGGGGGTCACGTGGTGCTGCCTCTGTTGCAGCAAACCACGGTCAAGCTTGGCTGGGTGTCCCAGGACGTGTTCCTGGCCGGCTACGGTGCCGCCCAGGCCGTTCCGGGGCCGCTGTTTTCATTTTCGGCCTATCTGGGGACTGTCGTGCCTCCGGGCGGGATCGGAGGCGCGTTTCTGGCGCTCATTGCAATCTACCTGCCCGGCGTGTTCGTGCTCTTCGGCACGCTGCCGCAATGGGAGCGCCTCCGGGGTGTTCCCTGGGCCCGCCTGCTGCTTGCGGGTGTGAATGCCGCGGTCGTCGGGCTCCTCGCCGCCGCATTCTATTCGCCGATCTGGACGTCGACGATCACAAGCCCCGCGCGCTTCGCCCTCGCGCTGGCCGGCTTCTGCGCCCTCCAGTTCTGGCGCAGGCCGCCCTGGACGATCGTCGCCGCGTGCGCCTTGGCCGGGGCGCTCTGGTTTGGTTGAGGTCTTTGCTCGTTTTGAATCCAAAAATCTCCATTGTCGCGGCATGAGCGTCGCAATCGACATCGTCGCCTTTCGCAGATGGCCCAACGCCCTACGGATCTCCAACGGCGATGCCGAACTGATCGCGACACTCGATGTCGGGCCCCGCATCCTTTCGTATTCCCGGAAGGGCGGCGTCAATCCGTTCAACATATACGCCGAGCAGGCGGGCGGCGTGGGCGAGCCGCAGTGGAAGATCCGCGGCGGACACAGGCTGTGGCTTGCCCCGGAAGGGCCTGCTTTCAGCTACTATCCGGACAATCGCACGGTTTCATGGGAGAAGATAGGTGATACGGGAGTCAGGCTGACGCCCCCTCCCGAACCCACGACGGGGTTTCAAAAGGAAATCGACCTGATCCTCGAGGCGGAAGGGGCGCGCGCGACCGTGATCCACCGAATCACCCGTACGGCCGCGGCGCCGCGCCTTGCCGCGCCATGGGCCCTGAGCGTGATGGCGCCCGGAGGGTTTGCCATTCTGCCGCAGCCGCCCCTGGGCGAGCATCCCCGCGACCTGCTTCCGACCCGGCGGCTCGCGCTCTGGTCCTATACCGATCTTTCCGATCCGCGTTGGCGTTTCGGGCGGAAATTCATAACCCTGCGCCAGGAGCCCGGTGGTCGGCCCACCAAGGTCGGCATGTCCTCGGCTGCCGGTTGGGCGGCCTACGCGCTGAAGCACACCGTGTTCATCAAGCGCTTTTCACCCGTCGCAAATGCTGATTATCCCGACTACGGATCCAACCTGGAGGCCTACGCGGACAGCCGGATGCTGGAGCTGGAGACCCTCGGGCCGCTGAAGCTCATGGAAAAGGGTGACAAGGCCGAGCTGATCGAACACTGGGATCTGCGGGACGGCCTGCCTGAGATCGACCCGCTCAATGAAGACGCCTTGGAGGCGCGCGTCCTTCGCGCGCTTTCCCTGTAAAACGGCGGGCGATCAGTAAAGGCCGCGGATGTGCGCCGACACTTCGCGCGCGTAGAATTCCGCCAGCCGGGCGTGGAGCTCGGCCGGCAGCGGTGCGAGCGATGAAACGCGGGCGTTTGCGCGCGCCTGCAGCGGATTGCTGGCCCCCGGGATGATCGCCGTCACCGCCTCGAAATCCAGGCACCACCGGAGCGCCATCTCCGGCAGGGTGAAACCGGCCGGGACAAGGGGCTTGAGGGCATCGGCGAGATCGACACCCTTTTCAAAAGGCAGTCCGGCGAAGGTCTCGCCCACGTTGAATTGCTGGCCGTCCCGGTTGAAATTCCGGTGGTCCTCCGGGGGAAAACGCGTCGCCTTCGTCATCTTGCCGCCCAGCAGCCCGCTCGCAAGGGGGAGGCGGATGAGAAGCGCGACGCCCTTTTTCTTCGCCTCGTCGAACAGCGTGTGGATGGGTTTCTGGCGAAAAATATTGAATATGATCTGGAGTGACGCGAGGCCCTCCTGCCTGAGGCACACGAGCGCCTCGTCCATCGACTCCACGCTCGCGCCGAAGGCGCGGATCTTGCCTTCGCGCCTGAGCTGGCGCAGGTGATCGAAGATCTCACCGCGCTCCATCTCCTCCGGGGGCAGGCAGTGCATCTGCGTCAGATCCAGCGCCTCGACTCCGAGCCTGCGCAGGGATGCCTCGGCATGGCTTCGCATGGTCTTCAGGCTGAAATTCTCCGGCCAGCCGGGCGGACTGAAGCGCCCGAACTTTGTCGCGACAAAAACGGGGGCGCCGGTCTCCTTTAGGAAACGCCCAATGAGAGTCTCGCTCCGGCCCATGCCGTACACGTCCGCCGTGTCGAAAAGGGTCGTCCCCGACTCGTAGGCGGCCCGCAGGGTGGCGAGCGCCGTGCTCTCCGGCACGTCTCCCCAGTTGGCGCCGAGCTGCCAGGTGCCGAGGCCGACCTCGCCGACTTTGATACCGGTATTGCCGAATTGCCGCGTCTTCATCGGCCCGAATAGTGCTCCGCCGTGGCGCTGGCGCAAGCATCCGGCGAGAAGACCTCAGTTGAAGGACCTCAGGCCTCCAGTATTGAAATCCGACTCGTCGGATTTCAATACTGGAGGCCTGAGGTCCTTCAACTGAGGTCTTTCTTGAGAAAAGCGGGAATCGGGCCTTTGTTGGCGGCCTATGGTCACCAAACTTCTCCATACCCGGATGCGGGTGAACGATCTCGAACGCACGGTGAAATTCTATCAGGACGCCCTGGGGCTGACGGTGGCGCGGCGCAACACTTCGCCGCGGGGGGCGAAACTGGCCTTCCTCACGACGCCCAACAGCGAGGAGGAGATTGAGCTCTGCGAACTTCCGAACAGCCCGTCCGTCCAGGTTCAGCCTGATCTCATGCATCTGGCATTTGCGGTCGACGACGTGGCGGCCGCGACCGTCGAGCTGGCCCGCAAAGGCTTCAAGCTGAGCGGCGATTCGATCAAGACGTCCAGCGGGGCGACGATCGCCTTCCTCGACGCCCCGGAAGGCTACGAGGTGGAGCTGATCCAGGCCGCCCGCGCTTGACGCCTGCGCGCCGCAGGGAGCAGGCTCCCCGGATGCCGTTCGCCGTTTTCGCAGCGCGAAGGAAAACCCTGGTGAAGGCCGCCGCGGCCGGAATCCTTCTCGTCGCGGCGGCGATCTTCGCCCTGCGGGGCTTCGATGTGGTCGGAATCGCCGGAAGGGCCATCAGCCGGGTCATCGAGATCCTCCAGGCCGGCGGCCCGTGGGTCTTCTTCATGGCCATGGCGCTTTTGCCCGCCGTGGGCGCGCCCCTGAGCATGTTCTCCCTGACCGCGGGCCGGGCCTTTGGCGCGCAAATGGGAATGGGGTGGGTCCTCGCCGCGGCATTTGCCGCCATCGGAGCGAACATCCTTTTCACCTACTGGCTGGCCCGCCGGGTTTTTCGCCCGTGGATCGCCGGGCTTGTGACCCGCTCCGGATACAAGCTGCCGGTGTTGGACAAGGCCGATCTGACCGACCTGATCGTCATCCTGCGGGTGACTCCCGGAACCCCGTTCTGCGTCCAAAATTACCTCCTCGGGCTGGCGGACGCCCCGTTTGTACGGTACTTGGCGATCTCTTGCGCGGTCATGTGGGCCTATGCGGGCGCCGCGATCGTCTTTGGGGACGCCCTGTTGAGCGGCCGGGGCAGGACCGCAATCTTTGCGATCGGGCTCTTTGCGGCGCTGGTGGCCGCCTCGCACCTGGTGCGCCACCACATGGGCAAGCGCAGAAAGGCCGCATGAGCGACGGGCTGCCGCTGTTTTCGAAGGAGGACCGGGGCGAGGAGGGCCGCGTCGAGAGCGTCACTGAGTTCACCCGGCGGGTGAAGATGCTCCTGGAGCGCGGCATCGCGCCCGCCTGGGTGAGGGGGGAAGTGTCGAATCTGCGGGCCCAGGCGAGCGGGCACCTGTATTTTTCGCTCAAGGACGCCGGCGCGCAATTGAGCGCGGTCCTGTTCCGCGGCGATGCCGCCCGGCAGAAGGTGCCCGTGCGGGACGGCCTCCAGGTGATCGTCTTCGGGGAGTTGAACGTCTACGAGGTGAGGGGCCAGTACCAATTGATCGTTCGCACGGTCGTCGAGGACGGGGTGGGGCGCCTCCAGCGCGAATTCGAGGCGCTGAAGAAACGTCTCGCCGCCGAGGGGCTTTTCGCCCCGGAAAGGAAGCGCCCCATTCCCCGTCTGCCTGCGACCGTGGGATTTGTGACCTCGCCGACCGGCGCCGCGGTGAAGGATTTCCTGCGCATCCTCATCCGCCGCGGCTGGAGGGGCCGGGTCGTCATTCTCCCGGCGAAGGTGCAGGGCGCCGAGGCCGCGCCGGAAATGGTCGGGATGCTGGAGCTCGCCGCGGCGCTCGGCATCTTTGACCTTCTGGTCATCGGCCGCGGGGGCGGAAGCATCGAGGACCTTTGGGCCTTCAACGAGGAGGCGCTCGTGCGCGCCGTAGCGGCGTGTCCGGTGCCCGTCATCTCGGCCGTCGGGCACGAGATCGATTTCACCCTGTGCGATTTTGCGGCGGATGTCCGGGCGGAAACGCCGAGCGCAGCCGCCGAGCTGATTTCGAGCGAGTTCGTCGCCTGCACCGAGCGCGCCGCGCGGGCGGCCGCTTCCATGTCCGCCGCCGCGGACCGGAGATTTGCGCTGTCCCTCGAACGGGTCGACCACGCTCGCTCGCGCCTGCGCCTGCTTGCCCCCGCGGCCCAGGTCGAGCGTGGCTGGCTGCGGCTCGACGATCTCGCCAACCGCCTTGCCGGAAGCCTGCGCGCGGCGGTCCACGCGCCGCGCCAGAGGCTCGCCGAGGTGCGCAACCGGCTGGAGCGCGCCTCGCCGGCGCAGCGCCTGCCGCTGGCCGCGCAGAGCCTGGAGTCCCTCCGCAAGCGCCTGCAGTCGGCCAGTCCGGCCTCGGTGCTCAACCGCGGCTTTGTCCTGATGCGCGACGAGAAGGGCAGGCCCGTTGTCCGCAAGTCCGGCGCCCGGCCGGGCCAGCGGTTGTCCGCCGAATTCGCGGACGGCTCGGCGTCGGTGAGGGTGGAGACCTGACGCACGCCGGAGCGTTGGTCCGGAAAGGCCGGCTTGTTTTGACTCGCTCAGGTTTTGGGTTCCTTGCAAGGATGCGATGTCATGGCCCATGTTCCCGCGCCCACCCGTTACGATAAACCGGCCCTGTACCGGACCTGCGGCCGCAGCGGGCTGAAACTGCCGGCCCTCTCGCTGGGCCTTTGGCACAACTTCGGAGGGGAAAACGACTTCGCGAACAGCCGGACGCTCATACTGCGCGCGTTCGACCTCGGGATCACCCATTTCGACGTGGCCAACAACTACGGTCCGCCGCCGGGATCGGCCGAAGCCACCTTTGGGCGGGTCGTGCGGGAGGACCTAGCGTCCCATCGCGACGAGCTGATCGTTTCGACCAAGGCGGGCTACACCATGTGGGACGGCCCATACGGCGACTGGGGTTCGAGGAAACACCTGCTGTCCAGCCTGGACCAGAGCCTGGGTCGCCTCGGACTCGAATACGTGGACATATTCTACAGCCACAGGCCCGATCCCGCCACTCCGCTCGAAGAGACGATGGGTGCGCTCGCCCATGCGGTGAGGACGGGGAAGGCCCTTTACACCGGCCTCTCGAACTACCCGCCCGAACTGACCTCGCGCGCCGCTCTGCTCCTGCGCGAGATGGGGACGCCGTGCCTGATCCACCAGCCCCGCTATCACCTGTTCGACCGGGCGCCGGAGCGGGGAGTCCTCGCAACCCTGCTTCGCGAGGGAATCGGCGGAATCGCATTTTGCCCGCTGGGCCAGGGGTTGCTCACCAACCGTTACCTTGGCGGAATCCCCGCGGATGCCCGCGCCTCGCGGGATCCCCGCTTCCTCAAGCCCGAACACATCACGGAGGAGAAACTGAAGAAGATCAGGGCGCTCGACCTTCTGGCGCGGGCGCGCGGGCAGTCGCTTGCGCAAATGTCCCTTGCGTGGGTCCTCCGCCAGCCTGCCATCACCTCGGCCCTTATCGGGGCGAGCAAGCCCCAGCAGATCGAGGAAAACCTCGGCGCCATCGACAACCTCGCCTTCAGTGCGGAGGAGCTCGCCGCGATCGACCGGATCGTCGGACCCTGAGCGGTGAACCTGATCCTGTTCGAACCGGCCGAGACTGTCCGTCCCCTGCCGCGTTCGGATCCGCGCGCCTCTCACCTGCTCGGCGTTCTGCGCCGGGGCCCGGGCGGCACGTTTGACGCCGGGCTTCTCAACGGCCCCCGGGGGAGGGGAACGCTTGTTTCCGTTGGCGAGTCCGCCCTCGAACTCTCCTTTGCGTGGGGCGCGGAGCCGCCGCCGCTCGATCCCTTGAGCCTCGTGATCGGATTGCCGCGCCCGCAGACCGCGCGGAAGATCCTGCAGGAGGCCGCGGCCCTGGGGGTCGCCTCCCTGCATTTTGTCCTCACAGAAAAAGGCGACCGCAGCTATGCCCAGAGCACGCTTTGGCAGGGCGGCGAGTGGAAGCGCCACCTCATAGCCGGCGCCGAGCAGGCTTTTTGCACCCGGCTGCCCGAGGTGACCCACGGTCGCCTCCTTCCGGACGTCGCCGGGGAGGGGGCACAATCGGGGATGAGGATCGCCCTCGACAACTACGAGGCGGGCCGCGGGCTTGCCGCCGTGGCCCCTGTGGCTCCCGTCACTATCGCAATCGGACCGGAACGCGGATGGTCGCCGGGCGAACGCGATCTGCTGCGCGCCCTGGGTTTCGAGATCGTCCACCTCGGAAGCCGGGTGCTTCGGACCGAGACCGCCTGCGTGGCGTCCGTCGCGATCATAAAGGGCGGATTGGGGCTGATGTGACGACCGGAAGGACCTCAGGCCTCCAGCATTGAATGGAATTCAATACTGGAGGCCTGAGGTCTTCATCTTCATTGGTTGCCCGGCGCAAACTCAGCGCGACTCGCGGACGAAGAAGACTGCCGTCGGCTGGCGGGCTCCCTTGCCCAGCCGCTTGATCGAACGCCAGCCGGCCGGCGCGAGTTCGCATTCGCCGGGCATTTCAAACACGACGATTGCATCGGGCCGGCCTTTCAGCAGTTCCGTCAGCCGCGCGAAAAGGGACGCAGCAGCGGATTCGATCAGCTCATAAGGGGGGTCGACAAAGACCAGGTCGGGCGCCTCTCCCACGGCCGTGGCGCTCGTGGCATCGCCCGGAATCACCGCGATGTCCGCACGCTCGTCGCGTTTCAGGCTCTTGCAAACGGCGGCCAGATTGCGGCGAAGGCACTCGATCGCCTTCGGATTGCGCTCGACGAACACACCGCCCGAGGCGCCGCGGCTGAGGGCCTCCAGGCCGTAGGCACCGCTACCGGCGAAAAGGTCCAGAAAACGCGAACCGGGCATCCGGGCAGCCAAGCTCGAAAACACGGATTGCCTCAGTCTGTCGGTCGCCGGCCGCACGAGCTCCCCCCTGGGGACGAGCAGCGGAATGCCCCGGGCGTTTCCACCGCTAATTCTCATGGCTTTCCAGACCGTGGCCCGGGTCGCGCCGTTGGCGGCCCGGCCATTGCGCGGCAGGCGAATGACATGATTTGAACGGCGGCCATGAATCGTCAAAGAAACATATTGAGCGGGAAACGGTTACAATCCATTTCTTTGCCTTTTTTCGGAACCAGTGTCCGGGAATCGGGGTTTAACCTGCATCCATCACAGATTCCGACGAATCTTGCCCAATCTCGTCGGCGCAAATTACCTCAGGCTCCCTGCGCTGTGCTTTTAGCACAGCTCGGTCGCCTTCGGTCCTTTTCGCTCGACGATCTTGCGCAATCTTCATCGGTTTTGTGATGGATGCAGGTTAACATCCGGATGCCCGCCAGCGCATTTGAGATACAGCACAAGGTTTGCCTATAACAGCGATTTAGCTAGACCCTAATTCAATACACAAATGACCCTGAAGGGCATAACCGTCTGCATGGGCTTTTCGGCGGCGGTAATTGCCTCCGCTGCCCTGGGTTCGGAGCAGAACGAGTGGCCGGGTCCGGTGACCCGGACCGACATGGCTGGGCACGTTGAATCGCGGGACACGCTTGGCCCCCTGATTTTCCAGGAGCCCACGCCGGAAGGGGGCCGGGTGGCCGGCTTCCGGCCCTTCTACGTCCATCGCATCAATTCCAAGGGCGAGCCGGAGGAGACGACCGTCCTGTATCCGCTCTTTTATTTTCGGAACTACGGGGACATGTACGAATGGAGCGTGTTCAAGCTCATCAATCGCTACGGGCGGGTCGGCGGAGCAGGCGGGGCGGGCGAGGCCCGTTCCCTTGACATATGGCCCTTCTACTTTTCCCGCGACACGGGCAATCCCGAGACGTCGAGCAGCGCCGTGATGCCGGTTGGTGGCGCCATTGAAGGCCATTTTGGCTACGACCGTTTGTCGTTTGTCCTTTTCCCTCTCTACGCCCAGATGCGGAAGGGAGGCGTTGTCTCGACCTACTCCCCCTGGCCCTTCATCCGAACCACGCGGGGCGCCGAGAAAGGCTTTGCCGTCTGGCCACTGTACGGACGATTTGAGCGGCCTGGTGTATCCCATCGGGAGTACTTCCTGTGGCCCCTGGCCTGGAACAATTCAATCGAGCCCGCCCCGGGGTCAGCGCCGGGCACCGCTCCCGCGCGCCAGTTCGGAATCCTTCCCTTTTACACGGTCGAGCGATCCCCCGACCTCGTCAACGAGACCTATCTCTGGCCGTTCTTCGGCCGCACCGATCGGACTTCGCCCTATGCCTACCACGAGATCCGGTACTTCTGGCCGTTCCTGGTCCAGGGCCGGGGCGATGGGCTTAGCGTCGACCGATGGGGACCGCTCTATACGCACTCGGTATCCAAGGGAGTGGACAAGGCCTGGTATCTCTGGCCGCTTTTCAGGCGGACCAGCTGGGCGGACGGCAATGTTTCGCAGGAGAGGACCCAGTTGCTCTATTTTCTCTGCTGGAGGCAGGTGCAGCGGGACCTGGCCCGGCCCCAGGTCGCACCCGCCGAGAAGTTCTATTTGTGGCCGATCGTCAGCACCTGGGACAACGGCGCCGGGCGCAGGCAGGTCCAGGTCCTCAGCCCATTCGAGGGAATGTTCGCCGACAATCCGCGCGTCCGGGAGGCTTGGTCCCCCCTCTTCGCCCTCTGGCGTTACGACCAGGTGGCTCCGGGGCAGACCCGGATGTCGCTCTTCTGGAACGCGGTGACCTGGACGAAGAACGAGAGGGAGGGCCGTTCGGACTTCCACCTGGGTCCGCTGGTCGCCGTGGAGCACTCCCCAGCCGCGAAGCGCGTCGCGATCGCCGGCGGGCTTCTGGGTTTTGAAAGCCGCGCGGACGGACGGGGCTGGCGCCCGTTCTGCGTGGAGTTTCGCTCCGCCCCGCGCAATCTTTACTCCGCTTCAACCCGATGAACCAGATCCGCACAGTCCTCGAAGGGGTCGGCAGCACCGTGCAGCTGTTCCTTCGCGCCATGTCGTACGCGGGCACGCTGCCCCGGCAGTTCCCGCGCTTCATCGAGCAATGCTACATGATCGGATACACGACGCTCCCGATCGTGGCCATCCTGAGCTTCTTCATCGGAAGCGTGCTGGCATTGCAGTCCGGCTATTCGATGGAGGACTTTGGGGCGCAGCAGTTCATCGGGTCGCTGGTCGGACTCTCGATGGTGCGCGAATTGGGGCCGATGATGGTGGCGATCCTGCTGGCCGGCCGTGTGGGCTCGGCGATCACGGCCGAGCTGGCGTCGATGAAGGTGTCCCAGGAGATCGATGCCCTGATCACCATGAACATCCCGCCCGCGCGCATGCTCGTCATGCCCCGCCTCGCCGCGGTGTTCGTCATGATGCCGGTCCTGACGATCATCGCGAATCTGGTCGGCTGGTTTGGCGGCGCCATCATCTGCAAGTACACGGGCTTCATCGCCGTCAGCCCCGAGCAGTACTTCGCGGTCCTGCGGGAGTTCGTGATGTTCAGGGACGTCTTCGACAGCATCGTAAAATCGGAGGTCTTCGGCATGGTCGTCGTCACGGTGTGCTGCAACATCGGGCTCAACACCCGCGGCGGCTCCCGCGAGATCGGGCAGGCCGTCACCCGCGCCGTCGTCACCTCCCTCATCCTGATACTCGTCCTCGACTACTTCGTCACCAAGCTGCTCATCTCCCTTCACAGCGCCTGACCGCCATGTCCGCATCCTCAACATCCACGCGCAATTTCTTCACGGCCGAGGAGAGCGTCCCTGTCGGCGTCTCGATCGAGAAGGTCTCGAAGAACTACGGCGCCCTCGAGGTGCTTAAGGACTTGAGCTTCGCCGTCGAACCCGGCGAGATCTTCGTCCTCATGGGCCCGAGCGGGGTCGGGAAGAGCGTCCTTCTGCGGCACGTCATCGGCCTGGAGGCGCCGACCTCGGGACGCGTCCTGATCAACGGCCATGACGTCATGGAGGCGAGGATACGAGAGCACGTCCGCATGGCGCTTGTTTTCCAGGAGGGCGCCCTTTTCAACTCGCTGAGCGTCTACGACAACCTGGCCCTTTACCCGCGCGAGCACCGCACGGGGACCGAGGATGCCATCCGGGAGAAGGTGATGCAGGCGCTGAAGGTCCTCTCGCTCGACAACACGGCCGGGAAATTCCCCTCGGACCTGTCGGGAGGCATGAAGAAGAGGGTCGCGATCGCGCGGGCCCTTGTCATGGAGCCGCAGCTTCTCCTCTACGACGAGCCGACGAGCGAACTCGATCCGGTCATGTCGGCGACGATCGACGAGATCATCGCGACTCTCAAGAACCAGTACCATGTGACCTCCATGGTCGTCTCGCACGACCGCGACCTGGCCTTCAGCATAGCCGATCGCGTCGCGCTCATGATGGACGGGGCGCTGGTCCACGTCGGCTCCCCGGACTCGCTCAAGCAGTCGGTGGATCCGCGGGTGGTCGATTTTCTCAATCCGCGAATCGATCTGGAACATCCCCGTTTCAAGAAGAACGAAACCTGAAAATAGAAGGCCCTTTATGAGTACCTCGCAACAAACCATGCGCGTCGGTCTTTTCTTCCTGCTCGGCATCGCCCTCGTCTGGGTGACCTATGAGACGCTGAGCGGCGGCAAGCTTTTCAAGCCGAGCGGATACTCCCTTGTGGCCGGATTCCCGAGTCTGCAGGACCTCAAGGTCAGCGACGAGGTGCGGATGGCCGGGGTGAAAATCGGGACCGTTTCGGAGACAAGGCTGGCGAACAACCGCGCCGAGGCGGTGCTCCTGGTCAACAAGGATGTAAAGGTGCCTTCCGATGCAACGGCGACCATCGCGTCGGCCGGACTCATCGGGACGGACTATGTTTCGATCGACCTCGGGTCGGCGGGGGCTCCCCCGCTAGCGCCGGGCGGCGAGCTCCGCACGCGGGTGACGCCGGACGTCGCCACCATCATGACGGAACTCGGCGATCTCGGGCAGAAGCTCGACGGCGCCCTTAAGACGATCAACGACGCGTTTGCCGGCAACGGAAAGGAGGGCGGCCTGTTCCAAAAGCTCGACCATCTCGTCGGGGACAACCAGGGCAAGATCGACGCGACGATGTCCAATCTCCAGGAGATCACGACCAAGATGAACCGCGGCGACGGCACGCTGGGGAAACTGCTCAATGACCCCAAGCTGCACGACGACCTTCTTGCGGCGGTCGGCGAATTCAGGTCGACCGCGGACCAGGCCAAGGAATTCATCGCCAACGCGCAGGGGATGGTGGCCCAGGTCAAGGCGGGCCAGGGCGCCCTGGGCGTCCTTCTCTACGACCAGCAGATGGCGGCCGACCTGAAACTAACGGTCAGCAATGTCCGGGACGTCTCCGACAAGCTGGCA
Organism: uncultured Verrucomicrobiae bacterium; assembly: GCA_963747795.1. Taxonomy (GTDB): domain Bacteria; phylum Verrucomicrobiota; class Verrucomicrobiia; order Opitutales; family Opitutaceae; genus Palsa-1447. Next base: position 236,968 of record CAVVGS010000006.1, on the reverse strand, counting down.
AGCGGGAAGGGGACCCTGGGTCGGCTCATCAACGACGACAGCCTGTTTTTCGGAGTCCAGGGCACGCTCAAGAAGGCCGACAGGGCGATGGACAGCCTGAACGACTCGGGGCCGATATCGGCGGTCGGCGTCCTGGCCAATTCGCTGTTCTGAACTTCGCCGCGCCGCCCGCTTTGCCGGAACCAACGCCACGAAACGCCCCTTTGACGACGGCCGGCCCCCCAGTCATCCGATCAATGCGGCTTTTCGCCGGGCGGCTGCGGAGCGGCCGCGGCGGGTGCGGGCGGCGGGGACGGCGCATCCTGGTAGTCCTTGACCGTGAGCGCCCCGATATCGACGCGGCCCTCGTCGGTGACCGGCAGGACCACCCTCTTCGGCCGCACCGTCTCCCTCCCGAAAAGCGGTCCGCCCGCCCTGACGAGCGCAGGCATCGCCTCGTCGATTGAGACGCTCACCGACGGAAGGCTCATCTTGGCCTGCCACAGCATCACCTTCTTGTGATTTCGCGCGTAGGCCTTGAAATCGAAGGCTGTCAGCGCGACAAAGTAGCGACTTTCCTCGGCTCCCTGCCTGATCTGCTCCTTCTCGAAGTCGAGGTCCATGTGCTGAAGGGTATTCCCGCCGACCAGGGCCAGCATCTGGGGCTCGTTGGCGAACATCCGCTGGCCCGGATTCTCGTCGAAGAAGGTCTCGATCTGGGGGTTCATGCTGCCCCATTGGAACAATAGGATGAGCGAGGGCGCGGGCGCGGTCTTCGAGATCACAAGGTAGCCCTGCCTGGCGAGCTCCAAGGCGGCCAGGTGGAGCACTTCGTTCTGAAGGGGCGGTTTCGAACCGGCGATCGGCGCGCCGATTTCCTTGTACCCGAGGACGAGCGGAAGATAGCGGGCAGGCTTGGCCTGCGACGGCGGCTCGACCTTCCTTCCCTCGGGCGTCATGTCCACGATGATGTTGACCTCGGTTTGGCGGGCCGCCCCTCGCTCGGCCGTGGCGGCCAGGGCACCGAGGATGATTGCCGCGCAAACGTGGGTTTTCATCTGTCAGGGGGACCTCCTTGATGCGCCTTGTGCGCCGCATAGGCCGCCGTGTCGGCCAGCATGGCTTCGATCGCGGCCGCCAGGGGCTCCGCCCGCACCAGCCCTGAAAATACCGCCTTGTCGCCGATCGGATCCTCGATGACGAAGGCCGGCCGCTGGGTGATCTGGTGCGCGTGAAAGGCGGCGGTGCTTGCCTTGACCCTTTCCGACACGGCGGAGGATTCCGCAACGGTCCGGAGCTTCTTCGGGTTGATCCTTCCCGCCTTTGCCGCGATGGCGACGGACTCGCCCATGTCGCCTATCTTGCGCCCGTGGCGCACGGCGGCCTCGGTGAGGGCGAGGCGCACCGTGTCGCCGGCTGCGCCGAGATCCCGGGCCGCCTCGGCCACAAGATTAGGGGCGTTGTACCGTCCCTTGCGCCACGCCTCGAACCAGCCCGAGTCGAGCATGTAATCGGAATGCATGGTCGTGCCGCCGCTCCTCCTGTAAAACCAGTCGCACTGCGCCCGGGACACCGGGAAGTCGCCGGGATTCATGAGGGCGATCCGCCAGTCGAACCGGACGCGGCCATCGTATCGTCGTTTCAGCTCGGCCCAGGCGGGCTCGGCCCAATGGCACCAGGACGACAGGACTTCGAGATAGTAGGTGATTTTCATTTCTTTGAATCGCCCTGCTGTTTGCCGCCGAAGAGCTCCTTCAGGCCGTGTCCGGCCGCGGCGCCAAGGGTCGAGCCGATCTTGCCCGCGGCCTGTGTCGAGGCCTGGACAACGCTGCCCGATATGCTGTGCATGACGGCGGCGGCGAGCTGGCTTGAAGTGATCCCGCCCTCGCTTCTTCCCACGTCCGTGAGTTCGACCGGTGGCATGGGAAAGGTCACCGCGGCGGGGCCGACCCCCAGGGTGACCCGCCCGTCCGTGAGGAAGAAATGCCGGATCTCAAACTTGATCGGCTTGCCGCTGCGCGTGGTCGCCTGATCCGCCTTGTCGCTGCCGGCGGTTCCGCGGATATTCTGGAGCAAGTCGCCGATGTTGCTGGAAACAACGCGCGTCTCGTAGACAAACTCCGGCTTGTCGATCAGGACTTCGTTGACGACGATGTGGTCGCCGAACAGGGAGCCCGGCGCCACCTCGATGTGAACCTTGCCGAAGTAGAACGCCTTTTCCGATGCCCATCCGCGGGGATTGCCAACGAAAAGGCCGGTGAGGGTGCCGCTTCCGCTCAGGGGCGAGATGCGGGCCCCGGCGAGGGTGACCTTCGTTTGCGTGATCTTCGGGCCGAACCGGTTCACGCCCCGAGCGACCACCGAGCCGAGGAAGAAATCGGCGCCAAAATAGAGGACGAGAGCCGCGACGACGAGGACGGCGCCCGCCATCAGGAGCTTGGGTTTCATAAGATGGAGGAGTTTCAAATTACGAGGAGAGGCCGGATCGGCAAGTTTAGAGACCGCGTTTCAATCTTGATTCGAGGGCACCGTTTGGAGAGGGAGAGTTCTTGAGGGGAGATGCTGGCCTCGTCCGGAGTCTCTTGGCCGCCATCCGGCCGACAGACCTGTCGGCGGGTCTTGGCGGCCGGCATTGACGGAGGATCTGGGTCTTGGCCAGCCCCGACCCGAAAGGATTCTCCCTCTCCAAACGGTGCGGCCGCCGAAATTGACTTGTCACGGGCGCCACCCGCCGGAGCCTAAGCAAGCGCACCCATGGCCTCCGAGTACAACGAAGCGAGCATCAAGACCCTTTCCTCGACCGAGCACATCCGGATGCGGCCCGGAATGTACATCGGCCGCCTGGGCAGCGGCGCCCACGCAGAGGACGGAATCTACGTTCTGCTGAAGGAGACCATCGACAACTCCGTCGATGAATTCGCGATGGGCTGCGGGCGGAGGATCGATGTCGAGCTGGGCGAGCGGACGGCGAGGGTCCGCGACTACGGCCGCGGCATTCCGCTGGGCAAGCTCCTGGAATGCGTTTCGGTCATCAATACGGGCGCCAAGTACGACAGCGAGACGTTCAAGAAGGCCGTGGGCCTGAACGGCGTCGGGCAGAAGGCCGTCAACGCGCTTTCGGCCGCCTACCGGGCGCAGGCTGTGAGGGACGGCCAGGCGAAGACGGTCGAATTCGTCCGCGGCAGGTTGAAGAAGGACCACAGGATCGCCAAGAGCGGCGAACGCAACGGCACCCTCGTCGAGTTCACGCCCGATGAGGAGCTTTTCGGGGTCGATTACCGGTTTCGCCGGGAGTTCGTCGAGGACATGCTCTGGACGTACGCTTTCCTGAACCGGGGGCTCACGCTCAACCTCAACGGGACGCCCTTCAGGTCCGAGAACGGGCTCCTGGACCTCCTGAAGAAGAACCTGAGCGGCGAGATCCTCTATCCAATCATCCACCTGGCGGGCGAGGACATCGAAATCGCGCTGACCCACGGGGCCCATTACGGGGAGGAGTACTTTTCGTTCGTCAACGGGCAGCATACGACGATGGGCGGGACCCACCTCGCGGCGTTCCGCGAGGCCCTGATCGACACCCTTCGCAATTTCTACAAGAGGGAGTTCGACGCGGCCGACCTGCGCCAGTCGATCATCGCCGCGGTGTCGATCCGCGTGATCGAGCCCGTGTTCGAGTCGCAGACCAAGACCAAGCTCGGATCGTCCGAAATGGGGCCCGGGGGGGCCTCGATCCGCGATTTCATCGGCAAGTTCGTCCAGCAAAGCCTGGACGCGCACCTGCACAAGAATCCCGAGACGGCGGACGCCCTGCTGCGCAAGATCCAGGAAAGCGAGCGTGAGCGCAAGGAACTGGCCGGCATCCGAAGCCTGGCGCGCGAACGGGGCAAGAAGGCCTCGCTCCACAACCGCAAACTCAGGGACTGCCGGCTGCACCTCGGCGACAAGGATGCCCGCTCGGAGGCGAGCACGCTCTTCATCGTCGAGGGTGATTCCGCCTCCGGCTCGCTCACGGCCTGCCGCGACGTCCAGACGCAGGCGGTCTTCGCCCTGAAGGGGAAGCCCCTGAACACCTACGGCCTGTCGAAGAAGGTGATCTATGAAAACGAGGAATTCCACCTCCTCCAGTCGGCGCTCGACATAGAAGGGGGGCTCGACGGCCTGAGATACGCCAGGGTCGTGATCGCGACCGATGCGGACGTCGACGGCATGCACATCCGCCTTCTGCTGATCTCGTTTTTCCTCCAGTTTTTTCCGGAGCTGATCTCGGCCGGGAGGCTCTTCGTCCTTGAGACGCCGCTATTCCGCGTGCGCAACAGGAAGGAGACCCGCTACTGCTACTCGGAGGCGGAAAAGCAGGCGGCCATGGCCGGGCTCGGCGCGGGCGTCGAGGTGACCCGGTTCAAGGGGCTGGGCGAAATATCTGCGAACGAGTTCAAGGATTTCATCGGGGAGAAAATCCGCCTCGAGCCCGTGTCGCTGGCGCACCTCCACAACAGCGATGAGATGCTGTCGTTTTTCATGGGCAAGAACACCCCCGAGCGCCAGGAATTCATCATCGACAATCTCAAGGTTGAGAAAGACTTGATCGTGTCCTAATGGGGTGCCCTTTGCATATCTCCGGCCCGGCCGAGCCGACGCTGCGCGCGGCTCATCGGTACCCGTCAGAGGGCTTCGGGCCGATTGGATCGCGCTTGGCTAAGCGGTGTCTGACCTGCGGCCGCGTCGGTGAATTGGTGGAAAAAAGTCATGCCTGATTCAAAATCTTCCGGAAAAAAGGCGGGCGCCAGGGCGCCCGGATCGCCGCTCAGGGCCAGCTATCAGAATTGGTTTCTCGAGTATGCGAGCTACGTGATCCTCGACCGCGCGGTTCCGCAGATCGGCGACGGGCTCAAGCCCGTCCAGCGCCGCATCCTGCACACGCTTTGGGAAATGGACGACGGCCGCTTCCACAAGGTGGCCAACGTGGTCGGGGCCTGCATGCGCTACCACCCGCACGGCGACGCCTCGATCGGGGCGGCGCTGGTCGGCATGGGCCAGCGCGGCTACCTCGTGGAGCCCCAGGGCAACTACGGCAACACCCTGACCGGTGACGAGGCTGCGGCCCCGCGCTACATCGAGGCGCGGCTGACCGCCTTCGCGCGCGAGGTGGTCTTCAACCCCAAGACCACGGTCTGGCAGGCGAGCTACGACGGGCGCGCCCGGGAGCCGGTCACGCTGCCCGCCAAGTTCCCGCTGGTCCTCCTGGACGGCGCCGAGGGGATCGCCGTCGGCCTTTCGACCAAGATCCTTCCCCACAATTTCAACGATCTTTGCCGGGCCGCCGTCAACCACCTCCAGGGGAAACGGTTCCGCATCGTCCCGGATTTTCCCACAGGGGGCATCGCCGATTTTTCCGAATACAACGACGGCGAGCGCGGCGGCAAGATGAAGGTCCGGGCGAAGATCGAGGTCCGCAGCAAGCTCCTGCTCGCAATCACGGAATTGCCCTTCGGCACGACGACCGAGTCGGTGATCGATTCGATCCTGGCGGCCAACGCCAAGGGAAAGATCAAGGTCCGCCATGTCGACGACAACACGGCCGATGCGGTCGAGATCCTGGTGCACCTGCCCCAGGGGAGCGATCCGGAGCAGGTGATCCAGCAGCTCTATGTCTTCACCGACTGCCAGGTGGCGATTTCGCCCGCGGCCTGCGTCATCGTGGAGGACAAGCCGGAGTTTCTGGGGGTCTCCGAGATTCTGAAGCGAAGCGTCGATCGGACCGTGCACCTGCTCAAGCGCGAGCTCGAGATCCGCCTGGCCGAACTGGAGCAGCAGTGGCACTGGGACTCGCTCGAGCGGATATTCATCGAGGAGCGGATCTACCGCCGAATCGAGAAATCGAAGACCTGGGAGAGCGTCCTTTCGGAAATCCGCGAGGGCCTGCGCCCGTTCGCAAAGGCCCTGCGGCGCCCGGTCACCGACGAGGACATCGCCAGGCTGACCGAGATCAGGATCAAGCGGATCTCGGCCTTCAACCGCTTCCAGGCGGACGAGGCGATGAGGAAGATCGAGGCAGACATCAAGGAGGTGAAGCACGGTCTAAAGCACCTCACCGAACACGCCATCCGCTGGTTTGAGGGCCTCGCCGAGAAGTACGGCAAGGGCCGCAAGCGCCGGACCCAGTACGACGAGATCGAGCAGATCAGCGCGGCGGAGGTCGTCTCCGCCAACCAGCGGCTCTACGTGAACCGGGCCGAGGGATTCATCGGTCTCAACTGGCGCCAGCACGAATTTGTCCAGGAGTGCACGATCCTGGACGATGTCCTCTGCATCATGGCCGACGGGACCATGAAGGTGGCCCGCGTGGGCGACAAGGTCTTCATGGGCCGGGACATCATCCACTGCGCCGTCTTTCCGAAGGACGGCGACACCGCCTTTTACGCGATGGTGTACCAGGACAAGGCGACGGGGAAGGCCTTCGCGAAGAAATTCCAGATCGGCGGCGTCACCCGCGACAAGCTCTACCCCCTGGTCAAGTCCGACGGATCGCGGGTCGTCTATTTCGAGCGCTGTGCGACGGCGAAGACCCTTCCGGCGGGGCTGCACGTCTCGCTGGACGGACGCAGCCGGGCCCGCGTGCGCGAGTTCGATTTCGAGATGAGCGCCGTGTCGGTGAGCAACCGCTCGGCGAAGGGGCTGACCGTGACTAAGTGGCCGATCAAGGAAGTGAAGCGGCTCGATCCGGCGCCGGCGTGAAATTGGGTTGGAGGATCTTAACAATGTTGTAGGTATTTGACATCATCGCATCTGATGCGACGATGCCACAATGAGAACTACGCTTAACATCGATGACTCGGTTCTCGCAGCCGCGAAGGAAATTGCCGGCGCAAGGCAATCCTCCACGGGTGCCGTGATTTCCGATCTGGCGCGAAAGGGGCTGTCGACGGTTTCCAGCAAGGCGGGCAGCCGAAAATCGGGATTTCCCGTTTTTCCGGTGCCGGCTGACGCCAGACCCCTGACTTCAAGCACGGTGAAATCGATCCTTTCCGATGAAGGGCTACCTGCTCGACGTTAACACCTTGGTTGCCCTGGCGTGGCCCAACCATGCGCAGCACGCGAGGGCTCATGAATGGTTTGCCCGCGAGCAGTCTGAGGGATGGGGAACCTGCATTGTGACGCAAATCGGCTTTGTGCGCGTCAGCTCCCACCCGGCGATGGAGCATCACGTGTCGACGCAGGAGGCGTTTGAAAAGTTATTGGAGATTCTGGCGCTGCGGAGCCATTCCTTTTGGCCGGAACCACCGGACGGATACAAGAACATCGCCTTTTCAAGAACGATTCCCAGCGCGTTGACGCACGGCCTGGTCACCGACGGCTATCTTGCAACTGTGGCGGCGTTTCACGGCGGGAGGCTCGCCACATTTGACAGGCAGCTCACCCGAACATTTGGCGACCTTGCCGTCCTAATCGGGAAGCCCTCCTAGGCGCCAATGGCGCTTGGAGCCCGCCAATCGTTGCACGAAAACGGCGCTTGCGCGCGTGGTTGGGCTGAAGATCGAAGCACACCAGGTGCGGTAATCTGGATCCGCAGGATCAGACGGTGACGGGCGGCGTGATCGAGGCCATCCTGAGGAGGAACATATTCCTACGAATTCAATGGCGAGGCCAAATACCGGATCTTTCTGACTGCAGGTTCCAATTCGCAACTCAGGAACTTTCCCGCGACGATCGTCCCGAAGCATCATTGCTTTGTCCTCGGGGACAATCGCGAGAACAGCCTCGACAGCCGCAGTTTTGGCGCGATTCCGATCGCGGGCATCGTAGGGAAGGCGGGTTTCATCTACGCTCCCGCCGAAAGCTGGTCGAGGTTCGGTGGCATTCGTTGATCGGGGAAGTCCTCGCCAATGTTGCCATAATGGGGGAATCGGCATGCGGCCGGACAGCCGTTCGCACTTGATCCCCGCCACTATCTGTGCACAGATCTGTGTATGAGCTATAAGACAATTTCACTCTCAGAAGACGCCTATAGAATTCTGAAAAGGGCAAAGCGTTCCCAGAGGGAGTCGTTCACAGAGGTCGTGCGGCGGGCATCCTGGGAGGAACCCGCAGACACGATGGGCGAGGCGCTCGACCTTCTCGAATCGGAATTCGGACGCGGCAAGACGACGGTCACGGCCGAGGAGCTGGAAACCTCCCGCAAGCTGCACTCGCAGCGTAAGGTTCGCGCCTGATGCTGCTGCTCGATTCCACGTTCCTCGTCGACTTGCACGATGAGCTGCGACGCAAGGACGGGGCGGATGGTCCGGCCAAGCGTTTCATGCGGTCCAACAAGTCGCTCCCTATGGTGATCACGCCCGTGTCGGCGAACGAATACGCCGCCGGCATCCGAAATGAGCGTGAGGCCCGCCGCTTCCTGATGCGGTTCAGAATGGTCGCCATTGGTCGCGATATCGCGTTACTTGCCTCCCGAATCGACCGCGAGCAGTCCGCGAAGGGTCTGCGCCTTGGAGAGAATGACACCTGGCAGGCCGCCGTCGCCCTGCGGTTCAATCTGATTCTCGTCACCGACGACACCGACTTCGAAAAGGCGCCTCAGGTGAGGCGGATGAACTATTGCTGCTGAACGGCCATCACGAATCGCAAACAAGTAAACAAATCAGTGGTTGCTCCCGGTGGGCGGCGCATACGTTTGCAGTTGCCCGCGTTCCCAAGGGTCCATCACAGTTTCCCCAAGCAAATTCATGTATCTTCAGGCGCTCACCCTTCGCGGCTTCAAGTCATTCGCCGATCCCACAACCCTTCGCTTCGAACCCGGTGTCACCGCCATCGTCGGACCCAACGGCTGCGGGAAGTCGAACATCGCCGACGCCATCCGCTGGGTGCTCGGCGAACAGAGCGCGAAGGCGCTGCGCGGGGGCAAGATGCAGGATGTCATCTTCGAGGGGGTGGACACGCGCAAGCCGGCGCAGCTTTGCGAGGTATCGCTCCTGTTGACCGATTGCGAGAGGCAGCTGGGCAGCGAATTTCACCAGATCGAGATCATGCGCCGGGGACACCGGGACGGCCAGGGCGAGTACTTCTTCAACGGCCAGCCCTGCCGGTTGAAGGACATCAGCAAGCTGTTCATGGACACCGGGGTGGGGCGCACGAGCTATTCGATCATGGCGCAGGGCCAGATCGACCAGATCCTGTCGTCCAAGCCCGATGAGCGGCGGGCCGTGTTCGAGGAGGCGGCGGGAATCACGAAGTACAAGAGCCTGAGGCGCGAGGCGATGGGCAAGCTCGCCCTCACCGAGCAGAATCTCGCCCGCGTGACCGACATTGTCGGCGAGGTTGGGCGCCAGATTGGGAGCCTTCGCCGCCAGGCCGCCAAGGCCATGCGCTACAAGCGGTTGAGCCATCGACTGCGCCATTTGAGCCTCGCCTGGAGTGCGCGCCAGCACGCAATCCTGTCGGCCGTCCTGAACGAACTCGAGGGGACTGTCGGCGGACTCAGGACCGCGGCTGCCGACCGGCGGGCGGGCCTTGAGGCGCAGCAGGCGGGACTCGAGGCCAAAAAGGCCCAGCGCAGCCGCCTTAACCAGCGCGTCCAGGACGCCCAGCAGGCGGCCTTTGACCTCCGCTCGGAGCGCGAGCAGGCGGAGAATGCATCCAATCTGGCCCGGATAAAGAGGAATGGGCTCGAGGAGCGAATTTCCTCCTCCACGGACAATCTTGGCGAACTCGAGATGCAGCTTCGCGAGGTGGCAACGCAGGTCGACACCGGAGCCCAGGACAAGCAGCTCCAGCTGAATCTTCTCGGCAGTTCGGACGCCGTCTTCCAGGAGTGCAACCGGGAGCTCGCGATCGCGGACGCGCGGCTGGGCAAGATCGAGCAGGAGCTGCACCAGGCGAAATTCGAACTGCTGCAGATCGAAAGCACGGTGGCGCGCCTGAGGACGGACTGCTCCGGGTACGAGGTCGAGCAGCGGACGAGCGTCCACCAGCACGAGGTGCTGGGTCGCGACTTGGAGGGCGTGCGCGGCGAGCAGGCTGCGGCCGCGCGCGCAGTCGAGGAAATCGGCGCCCGCGCCGATGCGGCGGTTGCCGAGAAATCCCGCGCCACGGAGGAAGCGGCGGCCGCCCAGCAGGGGCTTGCCGACACGACCGGGAAGTTCCGGGAGGCGCAGCGACGGCTCCAGGATATCGACCGGGTGCTCGCGCAGCGCAGCGCGCGGCTCAAGGTTCTCCAGCAGCTTCAGGAGCGCTGGGAGGGTTTTGGCGAGGGCGCCAAGGCGGTGCTGCAGGGCAGGCTCGCTTCCGCATTGGAGGGCCAGAAGGCGGTGCCGGTCCTCCAGGGGCTCGAGGTCGCTCCGGACTGCGGCAGGGCGGTGGAGGCGCTGTTGGGGACGGCGGCCGAGGCGATCCAGGTCACCGACGTGGCCACGGCCCGGCGGATCCTGGCCAAGCTCGAGGCCGATCAGATCGGCTCGGCCATCCTGCGGATCGGCGAATTCACGGCGCGGGAGAGCGACGCAGCCGGGCGGCCCGAGGGCCTGGTCCCGGCGACGGCAGCCCTCGTAAATCCGGACCCGGCCCACCCGGTCATGGCTCTCCTGGCCGCCTGCTTCCTGGCCGACGATCTCGGGAACTTCCTCGAATTCTGGAAGGCCAACCCCGGCTTCAGCTTCCTGGCCGTGGCAACGCGCAAGGGCGAGGTCGTCGACAGGCGGGGCCTTGTCGCAGGCGGGCACTCCGGCTCCAAGAAGTACGCAAACAGCCTGGTTCAGCGCGAAATCGACGTTCGCGAGACCATCAAGGCGATCGCCGACGACCAGAAGCAGCACGACAGGCAGAAGGCACTTATCGACAAACTCAACGCGGCGCTCGCGGCGGCGGAAAAGGCGCTCGAAAGCGGCCGCGAGCGGGTTCTCGCCGCCACCCAGAACGCCGCCGCGGTGCAGGCCGAGCAGCGCAATGCGCAGCGGGCCCAGGGCGATGTTGATGCGCGTTGCCGCCGGATGGAGTCGGAATTGGGCGGGCTGGAGAAGGCGCGCAACGAGGCGCAGGCCCGCTGGACAAAGGCGCAGGAAAAGCTTGCGGAGGCGGTCGCCGCCGACGCCTCCCAGCGCGGCCAAATCGGCCGCCTTGAAGCCGCGATCGCCGAGGCGCGAGCCGACAGGGACGCCAAGCGCGACTCGCTCGCCCAGGCGCGCCTCGAACTCGCCGAACGGCGCCAGAAGGTCGAGGTGCTCGACCGGGGCCTCGGCGAGATGGAGCGTCGGAGGCAGCAGCTTCTCGAGGTGCTGGAGCAGCGCCGGCACGAGATAGATGCCTGGACCGAGCAGGCGGCCCTGCTTGAAAAGGAAGCCGCGTCGCAGCGCGACCGGGCCGCTCAGATTTCAGAGACGCTGCGCGTCGCCCAGGACCAGGTGGAGGCCATCCGGGGCGAGCTCGCGGCCATCGAGGCCGAGATCGACGCACTCGACGCCGCCCAGGCCCGCGTCCGCGAGGAGGCGGAGGCCGCGCACGCAGAACTGGGCTCACACGAGGTGAAGCTGGCCGAGAGCCGGCAGCGCGCGCAGTTTCTCGCCGAGGAGGTGGCGCGCGAGTTTTCTGCGGAGATCGCCGGCCTGGATTGGAGACACCTTCTTTGGCACGCGGAGGACGAGCCCGAGGGCCTGAAGGAACTCGACCTGGACGAGGAGGAGGCGGCGTTGGCCGAGGGAAACCCGTCGCGCGAGGGCGAACCGGCGGAAGCCGAGGCCGCCCGGGCGCCGCGGACCCGCCGGCGCAGGGACAAGGCGCGCGGGGAGCCTTCGGAAGCCGACCTGGCCGCGCTCGAGGCAACCTCCTGGGACGAGATCAAGGCCCAGGTCGACGCCCTCCGCCAGCGGATCGGCGCCATGGGGGCTGTGAATCTGGTGGCGATCGAGGAGTACGTGGAACTGAAGCAGCGGCACGATTTCCTCAGGGCCCAGAGCGACGACCTGACCAACGCGAAGGCCGAACTTCTCAAGGCTATCGACGACATCAACCGAACCTCGCTCGAGCAGTTCTCGGTCACGTTCGAACAAATCAAGAAGAACTTCGCCTACACCTTCGAGACGCTCTTCGGAGGGGGGCACGCCCGGCTCGAGCTCGTCCAGGCCGAGGACGTCCTGGAGAGCGGCATCGAGATCGTGGCCCAGCCGCCCGGGACAAAGTTCAAGAGCATCAGCCTTCTTTCGGGCGGCCAGAAGACCCTTACCGCGGTCGCGCTCCTTTTCGCCCTGTACATGGTGAAGCCCTCGCCGTTCTGCCTCCTCGACGAACTGGATGCGCCGCTCGACGAGTCGAACATCGGCCGTTTCACCGACCTGCTTCGAGAAGTTCATCAAGGATTCCCAGTTCATCATCATCACGCACAACAAGCGCACGGTGGCTGCGGCCAGCGTGATTTACGGCGTGACGATGGAGGAGCGCGGCGTCTCAAAGACCGTGTCCATGCGTTTCAATCACGAGCGCGGGCAGGCCGAGGTCCATCCGCCGAACATCGTGGAATCCGTTGCGGCCGTGCAGACCGCGCTTCCTGCGCCCGCCTGATGCCCGCCGGGGCGGAGTCATGAAGGCGCTTCTCATCGATGGGTTCAATCTTGCCTACCGCTGCTTTTTCGCGATTCCCGAACTGACGCGCGGCGACGGTTTCCCGACAAACGCCCTTCACGGCTGGATCAAGTCGATCTGGAAACTGACCGACCAGGAGAAGCCCGACGCGGTGGCGGTCTTCTTTGACCTGGGCGGCTCGCAGGATCGGCTGGCGCTCCATCCGGAATACAAGGCCAATCGCGAGGAGATGCCCGATGCGCTTGTGCGGCAGATCGCGCCCATCAAGGCGCTCACGAAGGCGATGGGCCTGAAATGCGTCGAGCAGAATGGGGTCGAAAGCGACGACCTGCTCGCCTCTGAGGCGCTGGCGCTTGCCCGTTCCGGCAACGAGGTGCTCATCGTCAGCTCCGACAAGGACTTCGCCCAGATCGTCGGCGAGCGGATCCAGATCATGCTCCCGCCGCCCACGGCAAACCCGAAACTCGGCTGGCGCCGGCTCGACGCCGCGGGGGTGACGGAGAAGTTCGGTGTTCCGCCCGCGAAGATCCCGGACTACCTGTCCCTTGTCGGGGATGCCTCCGACAACATCCCGGGTGTCCATGGCGTGGGGCCCAAGACCGCTGCGAAATGGCTGGCCTCCTTCGCGGGCATCGAGGAGGTGATCGCGCGCGCCGGGGAGCTGCAGCCGGAGCGGTTCCGCCCGGTGGTCGCCGCCGCGGCCGTCCGCCTGCGCCTGAACCTCAAGCTGGTTACGCTCAACCTCGCCATACCGGTCGTTTCGCTCGAAAAGCCCGCCCCTCAACTCCCGGAACTCGCTCGCCTTCTGGAAGAACTGGAAATGCGCTCGGCCCTCGTTGAGGCGCGCGAACGCTACACCCAACCGGAGCTTTTCTAGTTTTCCGTGACATCGGCTGGTTCAGTGGTTTCTACTAGCCCACTGTGTCCGATCCAAAACCACTGCTGATGCTCGGGCTGCCCAAGGGCAGCCTTGAGGAATCCACAAAGAGCCTTTTTGCGAAGGCGGGCTGGAAGATCACGTCCAGTTCCCGCTCGTACAAGCCCTCGATCGACGATCCCGAACTCGACGGGCGCTTCATCCGGGCCCAGGAGGTGAGCCGGTATGTCGAACACGGATTCTTCGACTGCGGCCTAACTGGGCTCGATTGGATCCAGGAGAACGGATCGGACGTGGTCGAGGTGTGCGACCTCATCTACAGCAAGGTGTCCGCGCAAAAGTCTCGCTGGGTGCTTTGCGTGCCCGAGGCTTCGCCCGTCCAGCGCGCGGAGGACCTGGCCGGGAAACGAATCGCCACCGAACTCGTCGGCACGGTGAAGCGGTATTTCGCCGCGAAGAAGATCCAGGTCGAGGTGGAATTCTCCTGGGGTGCCACCGAGGTGAAGGTGCCCGACCTGGTCGATGCGATCGTCGACATCACGGAAACAGGCAGCTCGCTGCGCGCAAACAAGCTGCGCATCGTGGACACCCTTCTTGAAACCAACACGAAACTGATCGCGAACCGCTCGAGCTGGGCGAACCCGGCGAAGCGGCGGAAGATCGAGACGATCGCCATGCTCCTGAAGGGGGCGCTCGAGGCGGAATCCAAGGTCGGGCTGAAGATGAACGCCCCAAGGGCCGCGCTCGCCGAAATCATCAAGGCGGTCCCGTCGCTGCGCAACCCGACCATTTCCCCCCTGGCCAACGCAGATTGGGTCGCCCTCGAGACGATCATAGACGAGAGCGTGGCCCGGGAGATCATCCCGCAGCTGAAGCGGCTGGGCGCCGAAGGCATAGTCGAATATCCGCTGAACAAGGTAGTCTACTGACGGTACGCAAGACTACCAACCGGGCCCGACCCGCAGCCTGCATCCATCACAAAGCCGATGAAAATTGGGCAAGATTGTGGCCGCTACCGCGGCCATCCCTTCGGGCCTCGGCCTTCGGCCTCGCCATCTTCGCGCTGCCGCGCTCCGTCGTCGGAATTTGTGATGGATGCAGGCTGGCCGGCGCCACCATGAACACCGTCACGGTCGGACTTCTCCAGCACGCCTGCGGCAGCGACCCCGAGGCCAACCTGGCCAAGGCCCTCGAACTGGCCGAAGGGGCGGTGAAAAGGGGCGCCCGGATCATCTGCACCCAGGAGCTCTTCCGCTCCCAGTACTTCTGCCAGGCGGAGGATTATCGCAATTTCGCGCTCGCGGAGAGCGTTCCGGGGCCGACCTGCCAGGCATTTCAGGAGTTTGCAAGGAAGCGCGAGGTCGTCGTTGTCGCCGCCCTCTTCGAGAAGCGCGCAAACGGGGTCTACCACAACACCGCGGCCGTCATCGACGCCGACGGCGCCCTTCTCGGCATATACCGGAAGATGCATATCCCGGACGATCCGCTGTTCTACGAGAAGTTCTACTTCACCCCGGGCGACACCGGCTTCCGCGCCTGGAAGACCCGCTACGGGACGATCGGCGTCCTGATCTGCTGGGACCAGTGGTATCCCGAGGCCGCGAGGCTGACCGCCCTGCGGGGGGCGGAGATCCTGTTTTATCCGACGGCAATCGGCTGGCATCCCTCGGAAAAGGCTGTGCAGGGCGCCGATCAGCTCGGCGCCTGGGAGATGATTCAGCGCGCCCACGCCGTCGCCAACGGCTGCTACGTCGCGGTTTGCAACCGGATCGGGCTCGAGTGTCCGGCCGGCGGGGATGGCATCGAGTTCTGGGGCCAAAGTTTTGTCGCCGGAACGGGCGGGCAGCTCCTCGCAAAGGCCGCGCCGGACCGGGAGGAGATCCTGATCGCCGCTGTAGATCTCGCGAGGGTCGACGACACGCGCGTGCACTGGCCTTTCTTGCGCGACAGGCGGATCGACGCCTATGGCGATCTGTCAAAGAGGTTCGTCGATTGAAGGGAGGGTCCTCATTTCTTTGCCGCTCAAGACATCAAAACCAGCCCGCAAGCGGGAAGCGACGCCCGCCTCCCTTGGATTCCGCATGCCCGCCGAGTGGGAGCCCCAGGAGGCGGTCTGGTTCTCCTGGCCCCACCGGCGGGCGACCTGGCCCCGCAACTTCCGGCCGATTCCGGCGAAGTTTGCCGAGATCGCGGCCGTGGCCAGCCGCTTTGAGAAAGTGCGCATCAATGTGCCGAAGGCGCTGCAGGCCCGAGCCCATTCGCTCGTTGCACGGGCGGGGGCCGAAGGGGCGAACGTCGAATTCTTCGATCATCCGACGAACGACGCCTGGTGCCGGGATCACGGACCGATCTTTGTCAAGAACGACCGCACCGGGGAGGTGGCGGTGACGGACTGGCGTTACAACGCGTGGGGAGGGAAGTACCCTCCCTTTGACAAGGACGATGCGATTCCGGGGCGGATCGCGCGAAGACTGGGCCTGCGCCGATTCAGCAACGGCATGGTCCTCGAGGGCGGCTCGATCGATGTCAACGGGCAGGGGCTCCTGCTGACCACCGAGGCCTGCCTTCTGAATCCAAACCGCAACCCTGGGCTCACCCGGTCGGGGATAGAGCAAAATTTGCGCGATTTTCTCGGCGTGCGCACGATCCTCTGGCTGGGAGAGGGCATAGCCGGAGACGACACGGACGGCCACGTGGACGACCTGAGCCGGTTTTTCCGACCGGACGGGATCCTGGCCGCGGTCGAATCCGATCCCCGCGACGTCAACCACAGGGCCCTTCAGGAGAACCTCGAGCGCCTTCGCGGCCTGAGAACGCCCAAGGGGCGTTCCTTCCGCGTCGTCGAGCTTCCGATGCCCCGCGTCTGCGCAAGGGACGGGCGCCGTCTGCCGGCCACCTACGCCAATTTTCTCGTGCTCAACGGCGCAGTCCTGATGCCCTCCTTTCGCCAGCCCCGGCGCGACTCCGCCGCGGCCGAGATCCTGGCCGGCTGCTTCCCAGGGAGGCAAATCGTGCCGGTCGATTGCTTGGAACTTGTTCTGGGCCTCGGCACTCTCCACTGTATATCGCAGCAGCAGCCTGCTTCCGCCACCTGATGCCAACCCATACTCAGTTTTCCCGCCCAGGCGCCTCCGGCCGCAGACGGTTGTTCCCTTTCGTGATGCTGTTGGGCGTCCTTCTCGCCGGATGCGAGGACATGCCGGAATCCCTGCGCAATCGGATGCCGGGAGGGGCGCCGGCCCGGGTCCAGACATTCGCGGCCGAGCCCAAGGCGACGTTTGCAGCGGCCCGGGCCGCCTTGGACCAGATGGGCTACCGCATGACGGGGGGCGGGCCCGCCGAGGGCCGGCTGACGGCCATAAGCGAGGTTTCGGCCGGCGACTGGCCCGGAAGCTCGCACCAGTTCACGCTCCGGGCGGAGTTTCATCCTGCCCTTGAAGCCCCTGGCACGGAGGTCAGCGTCCGAATGACGGAAGTGATTGAATCCGACTCGACAAACCACCAGGGCCAGGGCACGGAAACGCCGCTGCAGGACACTCCCCTCGTGGAGGCCTTCTTCCACGGGATACAGAAGAACCTGGGCCCGACTCCAGCCGCACCAGCCGGTCCTCCGCCCGCCCGCCAGGGCTGACGCCGGGCGCCGGCGGGGAGGCCTGAAAATTCTGCTTGCGGGGTGGGGGGGCCAGGTGAGAGCCTGACCCTTCGCGGCATTTCTTATCGGTCAGGATGGCGCCGCCGCGATGCTCCCGCCGTCCTTTCCCGTCAGTTTAACCGTCAACCCACGGTCCCGCCTCGGCGGGGCCAACATCGGCTGGCTGGATGCTCTGGAGCAGGCGTTCCGCCGGCCGTTTTTCGCTCATGAGTTCAGTAATGCAAGACCTGCTCGCACAGTCCTCCTTCGACAAGTTGAAGGAGGGCGCAATCGTCCCGGGCACAATCACCGAAATCCGCCAGAACGAAGTCGTTGTCGACATCGGCGGCAAGTCCGAGGGGGTCATCCCCGCGAACGAATTCATCGACATCGGCGAGCTGCAGATCGGCTCCACGATCGAGGTGCTCGTCGAGAAGCTCGAGGACAAGGACGGCAGCCCGATCCTCTCCTTCGACAAGGCCGAGCAGAAGAAGAACTGGGACAACATCCTCACCAAGTTTCCGGAAGGCTCCGTGGCCACGGGCCGCGTGAAGGCCAAGGTCAAGGGCGGGCCTGATCATCAGCATCGGGGTCGATGCCTTCATGCCCGCCTCGCACATCGACGTGCAGCCGCCCAAGAACCTCGACCAGTACGTCGGCCAGACCTACGACTTCAAGGTCCTCAAGATCAACCTCGACCGCCGCAACATCGTCCTTTCCCGGCGCGAGCTCATCGAGGAGCAGAGGACGGCCAAGCGCCGCGCGCTGCTCGACTCGATCCAGCCGGGCCAGATCCGCAAGGGCGTCGTCAAGAACATCACCGATTTCGGGGCGTTCATCGACCTCGACGGCATGGACGGCCTGCTCCACATCACCGACATGAGCTGGGGCCGCATTTCGCATCCCTCCGAGATGCTCAAGCAGGGCGAGGAGGTCCAGGTCATGATCATCGAGGTCAACCGGGAGAAGGAGCGGGTCTCCCTCGGCCTCAAGCAGACCACCCGCAACCCCTGGGACGAGATCGACCGCAAGTACCCGGTCGGCGCCAAGGTGCACGGCAAGGTCGTCAACCTCGTCCCCTACGGGGCGTTCGTCGAGCTCGAGCCCGGCGTCGAGGGGCTCGTCCACATCACCGAGATGTCCTGGACCAAGCGCATCACGAAGCCCTCCGAGCTGCTCAAGGTCGGCCAGGAAGTCGATGCGGTCGTCCTCGGCATCCAGAAGGAGGAGCAGAAGATTTCGCTGGGCCTGCGCCAGCTCGAGCCCAACCCGTGGGACATGGTCCGCCACAACTACCCGATCGGAGCCCGCGTCCGCGGCAAGGTGCGGAACATGACGACCTACGGCGCCTTCATCGAGCTCGAGGAGGGCATCGACGGCATGGTGCACGTTTCCGACATGAGCTGGACCCGCAAGGTCAACCTCCCCTCGGAGGTGCTCAAGAAGGGCGACGAGGTCGACGCAATCGTGCTCGACGTCGATCCGCAGCAGCAGCGCATCAGCCTCGGCATGAAGCAGCTCGCGGTCGATCCGTGGTCGGACATCGACAGCTTCTTCAAGATCGGGGACGTCGTCCAGGGAACCGTCACGAAGGTCACCTCGTTCGGCGCTTTCGTCGATCTCAAGGACGGCATCGACGGCCTGGTCCACATCTCGCAGATCAGCGAGGAGCGCATCGACAAGGTGAAGGACCACCTCAAGCCCGGGCAGCAGGTGTACCGCCCGCGTCATCAAGATCGACCGCGACGAGCGCCGACTGGGCCTGTCCATCAAGGCCGCAAACTACAGCTCCGAGCAGCTCGCCGCCGAGACGGCGACCTACGAGGCGCTGAAGCGCAGCGCGGACAACGACATGATGAACCTCGGCGACATCCTCGACGAGGCCTCGAAGAAGGAAGAGGACGTCAAGGAATAGGATTGCCGTTCCAGTCCGAATCACCAAGGCGCCCGGTCCCCAAAAGGGGCCGGGCGCTTTTTCAAATGCCCTTGCCGATTAGCCGTCGTCAGTTCAGGTTGGCCCGCCAGTGAAGATCGGATTTCTCGGCGGGGGCTTTGACCCCGTGCATTTCGGCCACCTCCTCGCTGCGCAGGACGCCCTTGAGCAGTTCCGGCTGGACAGGCTGATCCTCGTGCCCGCGGCACGCGCGCCGCTGAAGGCGGGCGAGCCCCAATCGGCGCCCGAAGACCGGCTGGCCATGCTCCAGGCGGCGGTCGAGTGGGACAGGCGCTTCGAGATTTCCGATTTCGAAATCCGGCGGGGCGGCGTCAGCTACACGGTCGACTCGGCGCGGTTTTTTCGGGCCGCCCACCCCGGGGACGATCTTTACTGGATCATCGGAGGGGACCAGTTGCCGCAATTGCACCTATGGAAGGACATAGGCGAGCTCGCGCGTCTCGTGG
This sequence comes from uncultured Verrucomicrobiae bacterium, assembly GCA_963747795.1. Classification (GTDB taxonomy): domain Bacteria; phylum Verrucomicrobiota; class Verrucomicrobiia; order Opitutales; family Opitutaceae; genus Palsa-1447. The sequence goes on along the minus strand of CAVVGS010000006.1, from coordinate 217,517 downwards.
AGTTCATTTATCTCGAGCGCCCCGGATTTCCGGCGAAGGGCCATCCCGACGTGCCCGGGCTTCGCCTGCACCGCTGCGACGGCCACCTGCTGGCGGTCAGTTCGACCGAGCTGCGGGAACGCGCCCGGCGGGGGCTTTCGCTCGATTATTTCGTGCCCCACAAAGCGGTTGTTTACATTCGGGAGAAGGGCCTGTATCGCGCTATCAAGTGATGAAGAAAGGAACCCAACGCCCGCCCAAACTGGTAAAGCTGTGCTGCAGGACCCTGGCGGAGAAGAAAGCGCACGATATCCGAGTCCTCGACGTGAGGAACCAGTCCACGATAACCGACTACCTGGTGATCGCCACGGGCACGTCCGAACCCCATCTGCGGGCGCTGCGGGTCGAGCTGACGCGGGCCCTGGCCGAGGTCCAGGCCCGTCTTGTCGGCGTCGAATCCGCCCAGGAGAGCGGATGGACGGTGGTCGATATCTTCGATGTCATGGTCCATCTCCTGAGCCCCGAATGCCGCGAGCGCTATCACCTGGAGGGGCTCTGGCGGGACGCGATCGTCGTCCCGGTGGCAGGGCTCCTCGCCGAGCGCAAGCCCAGGGCGAAGGCGAGACCCCGGACCCGCGGCAAGCGACTCCCCTAGCCCGCATGCATCACAAACTCAGGCCAATCTCGCTCAAAATCGCCTGCGAAGAAGACCTCAGGCTCCCTGCAATGTGCTTTTAGCACACCTCAGTCGCCTTCGGCGCTCTTGGCGATCTTCGCCTGTTTTGTGATGAATGCTGGCTAAGCCTGACAGGCGGCGTTCCCGCCGAGAATTCCCTTGCTGGACCCTGGGAAAAGGCGTTGAGTTTTTCAGAATGAAACGGGTGCGCGAACTCATCCGAGGATTTACCCTGGTGGAGGTCATCATCCTCCTGTTGATCATCGCCCTGCTGCTCGCGATGGCGCTCCCAGCCCTGAACAAGATACGCCAGGTCAAGCAGGACCGCGACAAGGCCGGCGCGGCGGCGGAAAGCTCTGCGCCCGCCAAGCCCTAGCTACCTGAAGAGGTTGTACTTCAGGATCACCCAGATGGCCCGAAAGCCGTCGCGCCACCCTATCTTCTTGCCCTCGGCGTAGGTCCGGCCCGAATAGCTGATTCCAACCTCGTAGATCACGACGGGCAGCTTCGACAGCTTCGCCGTGATCTCCGGCTCGAAGCCGAAGCGCTCCTCCTCGATCGTTATCTTTTGCAGGATCTCCCGCCGGAAGACCTTAAAGCAGGTCTCCATGTCCGTCAGATTGAGGTTGGTTAGCATGTTCGACAGTGTCGTCAGGACAAACTTGTTGCCGACCATGTGCCAGAAGTAGAGGACGCGGTGCGGCTCCGCACCGATGAATCGCGAACCGAAGACCACATCGGCCTTCCCGTCGAGGATCGGCTGGAGCAGCTTGGGGTATTCAGCCGGGTCGTACTCGAGGTCGGCGTCCTGCGGTATGATGATGTCCCCGGTCGCCGCGGCAAAACCCGTTTTCAGCGCTGCGCCCTTTCCGCGGTTGACGTCGTGGTAGATTATCTTGTCGACAAGCGGAGTGATCTGGGTCCGCAGGAAATCGCGCGTTCCGTCCCGCGAACCGTCGTCGACGATTATGATCTCCTTGTTCGCAACCGGGGACGCGCGCACCCGGTCGATGATCGTCCGGATCGTGCGGGCCTCGTTGTAACAGGGAATGACGATGGATATTCGCATTTGGGGCAGGTACGTTACTGGAGTCTATCCGAGAACTGGCAATGGCCATTGCAGTGCATCTTTTGGCCTGGAGCGGCGTTGCCGCCTCGGTGCAAGCCTCTCCGAGGATTGCCTCCTCGGCGTCGCCTTGCTCCCGGCCAAAATCTGCGCCGCACTAGCCCGAAGATTTCACGAAATTCGTCCAAATCTCATCCAAACCGCTCTCGAAAAAGGGCCGAAAACTCCCTGCGATGTGCTCCCAAGCACACCTCGGTCGTCTTCGGCCCTTTTTCCTCGACGGTTTGGCGATCTTTGGCCGTTTTCATGAAATCTTCGGGCTAGCCATTGTCAGTTCTCGGATAGACTCTACAATGCCCGCCGCTCCTTCCACAAGTCGAGATCGACCTGCGCCCAGTCGACAGGCCCGGGAGGGCCGCCTTTCTCCCTCGCACGGGCGAGGACGAGCCCGAAATAAACGGTCTCCCAGAATGAGTAGGCAGCCCGGTCCTGTGGCGAATGCCTCGGCGCGCCGGGGCGCAGCGTGCCGGCGGCGGCCAGGCGGGCCCGCATCCACCCGAGGACATGCGTGTCGAGGACCCCGTGCATCTCGCCGGGGCGGGAATGCAGGACGAAGAATTTCGCGGTCTTTATTCCGATTCCCGGGAACTGGGTCAGCGCCTCCCAGGAGCATTTCCGCAGGTCGAGTCCGGCGCCCGCGAGCCTGCGGAACGAATCGCCCAGCAGGCGGTACTTGCCGAGCTTGACGTGCTCCAGGCGCTCCTCGACGCCGCCCTCGGCTCCCAGGGACCGGATGAACGCAAAGGGCTCCCTTCCCTTTAGGAAATCCTCGAGTTTGCGGGCCTGCTGGTCGGCATTCTTGCCGGCGACAACGATGCAGAACAAAAGGAACTCCTCGAGCTGGCGGGGGGATCTCGCCGGATCAGTGACGTCGTTCGGATCAATCATGGTCGCCCGGAGGCTTTGACCAGAGGAAACTTTCGGCGGCTGCGAGCAAACGGCCGTCGGCCGACACCAGTTCGAGCTTCCAGGCGATGAGGTGGGTGGACCGCCCCGTCCAATCCCCGCCCGTGAGGCCGAGGTCGAAGACGTGCTCCCCCGGGGGTGCATCGACATTGAAGGCCTTTTGCTGCGGCTCCGGCGCGTCGGGCGCGATGAAATGGAGGATGAAGCGGGCGCCGCCCAGGGCGACGTTCGGGTGCTTCACGCGGACCAGGAAGTAATATCCGCTTCGGGTGGAGGGCTGGGTGCGGCGGATGATGACATCGCCCGTGTTCTCCACCCCGGTGAAGTACTCCGAAATTCTCCGGAAGGAATCCGCATCCTGCCATCCCGGCCAGACGCGGACAAACTCCACATCCGCCGCGCGAGCGGAAAGGCAAAGGCCGACGGCTAGCACTGCGGCGGATAGGCTTCGCATGGATGGGAAAAGGAATCCCTAAACGGGGCGGGGGGGAAGTTCAAACATTAGAGGCTGTCCGAAAACTGCCAACGGCCATTGCAAACCATCTTTTGGCCTGGAGCCACGTCGCCGCCTCGGGGCAAGCCTCTTTGAGGATTGTGGCCTCGGTCGCCCTAAGGGCTCCCACCGAGGCCATCCCTTCGGGACTCGGCCTGCGGCCTCGCCATCTTCGCGCTGGCGCGCTCCGTGCCTCCTCGGCGTCTCCTTGCTCCCGGCCAAAATCTGATTCGCACTGTCCATAGTCAGTTTTCGGATAGCCTCCAGCGTTGTCGGTCGATTAGCATTGACCGAGAAGGATGATTTCCGTCGCTTCGTTGGGTTGGCAGATTGTGGCGCCAAACCCCTGAAACCGCCGTTACCCAGCCATGCTAAATCGAAACCTCTCGCGTCGTGATTTTCTTGGGGCGTCCGCGCTCGGGGCAATCGCCGGGGCATCTGTCCTCGCCGATCCGATTCGAGCCGCCGCGCAATCGGCCGGGATCAAGCCCGCCGACCTGCCGGATCTCACCGTCAAGGAGGTGAAGGTGTATGTGGCCAACATCGGCCCGGTCCGCCGCATAAACAGCGGGGAAACCGGGGAAATCTGCTCCATTGTCACAAATTGCGGGATCGAGGGCAATTACACGATCGGCAACCGGGTCCCCGGGACGGGCTGGCTGGCCTACGCCAGGGAGGCCTGCCTTGGGAAAAACGTCATCGACCTGCTGCCGGGATTGGCCGGCGCAACCGCTCCGCGCAGCCGCATGTTCCCCTCCATGTTTGTGGGCGGTTTTGGCTACCCCAACGGCATGATTTTGGGCAATCCCCGGGAGACCAATTACCACGCCGCCCTCATCGATGTCTGCCTCTGGGACATCCTGGGAAAGGCGGTCAACCGGCCAATCTACAAGTTGCTCGGCGGAACGAAGGATCGGATGCTCGCCTATGGCAGCTCGCTGCACCTGCCCGCGCTCGAGGATTTTGCGCCGCAGGCCCTCGAGGCCAAGGCGGGCAACTTCCGGGCCTACAAGATTCACCCGGGCGGCGGGCAGCACCGCGATGCCGCGGCCGGGCCGATTCCCGCATACGTCGGGCACATCGAGGAGATCCGCTCGGTCCGCAAGGCGGTTGGCGGGGAATTCACGCTGCTCTTCGACCCGGTCCAGCGCTACAATGTGCACGAGGCCCTGGCGGTCGGGCGCGTCCTTGAGGAGGAGGGCTATGTCAGCTTCGAGGACCCGATCCCGTCGACCGACATCGAGGGCCTGATCGAGCTGCGCAAGAAACTGACAGTTCCGATCGAAGTCGGCGAGTTCCTCAACGCAATACAGGGCTTTGCCGAATACATCCGCAGGGGGGCGCTCGATATCGTCCGGCTGATCTCCGACAATGTTGGCGGCATTTCCGGAGGGTTCCGCGTGGGGCAGCTGGCCGACGCGTTCGGCATGCCATGCACGCCCCACAACTGGGGCAATGGGTTCGACCTCGCCGTTCACATGCAGTTGGAGCTGGCCCTCCCGAACTGCTACTGGTTCGAGATGCCCTATCCACCGACTCTGCCGGACCGCCCCTACATGAAGCACAAGTTCCGTCTCGACAAGGACGGCTACGTCAACGTTCCGCCCGGACCGGGTCTGGGCGTGGAGCTCGATCACGACGCGCTCGACAAGATTCTCCTTCGCATCGATCGCTAGGTTTTTGCCGGCGCACCCGCCGCGGAACCGGGCATGCCCGCCAATCCCGCCAATCGGCGCGTGTCGCCTTTGCCATGGCCTCGACGGCTTGGCGCAGCCATTTCGATTTTCGCCGCCGCAAATCGCGTCTTACCGCAGCCACCGCCCCGATCGAGCCCAAGTGCGCGTTGGCCAGCTCCCGTCCCATGGCAAGCAGCAGTTTTTCCTCGTCGCGGCTCCGCGGCAGCTGCGACAGCTCAATCCGGCTGCAATACGGCGCCAGGCGCCGCAGCACCCATCCGTCCTTGATCTCCAGGAACGGATCGGGCGCCCGGACGGCAGATGCGATCATGCGCGAATAGTAGATCCGGCGATCCTTCAGGCCGCCGGCCCAAACGCACGCTGAAGGGAGGAGCGCCTTTGCCTCGCGCGCGATCATGCTCCCGCACCATTCGGCGAGCGCGGTGAAACGTTCGCGACCCAGACTCCCGAGGCCCGCCCGCCGGTGCGCCACCCTAAAAGCGAGTCCTCGCTCCGGCATGGAACGTTTTAGCATTGACCGAACCTTTGCCGGCAAATGGCCGCCCGCCGGCAGCGCGGCGAATCTTTCCCAGTAAAGCGTCGGATCGCGCAGCCGGTTGGTAGCCATTTCGCGCAAATACCGGTGCTTTTCGGAAAGCACAAAAGGTTCACCGCCATCCTCAAGCCCTTTGGCGTATCCTTCCAGTAACACCGAGCAGACGCTGGCCGGATCCAATGCCAGGCGGCTGTGCTGGCTGGCCAGCCACGCGCTGGTGGCCAGCCGCACAAGATCAATCGTGTAGGGAAGGGGGTACACCTCGTCGAAATCATTGATGCCCCATATGAGCCGTCCTTCGGAATCGCGCCAGGTGCCGTAATTCTCCACGTGCAGATCGCCGACGGCCAGCACCGCAGGAGCCCTGGCCGCCTCCTGACACAGGGCCGGGAAAAGCTGCGCCCAGCGGTAAAATGTCGCGCGAAGAAACGAAAACTCGTCATTGGCCATCAACTCGTGCTTGGCCTCCAGGTCGCTATCGACCACTCGGAGGTGGCCCGAAAGCCAAATCTCATACTGCCTGGTGGCCTGCTGTATGTTCATCGCGGACGCTGCTGCCTCTCATTTCACTTCTCGAGCCAGACGTACTGATAGCGGTGGATTCCCAGAAGGGACGGCACCCAGCCCCGCACGCAAGGCTGGATGAGGTAGGACCGCGTGCCGAAAAAGAGGGGCGCGATCGGGGCCTCGTCGAGGAGCCTGGCCTCGGCCCGCTGGAGGATCGCGTACCGCCGCACCGGGTCCACGGTCGCCTTGGCCTCGTCATCCAGGCGGTCGTACTCGCGGTCGGCCCAGCCTGTCTGGTTGTTGCCGCTGTCGCTTCGGAACAGGTCTATGTAAGTGCTGGGATCGTCGTAGTCGCCGACCCAGCGTCCGCGCGAGACCTGGTAGGTGAGGCTCCGCTGGTTGTCGAGCCAGACGCGGAAATCCACGGACACAAGGGACACTGAGATGCCGAGCTCGCGGCGCCACATCTCCTGGACGGCCTCGAAGACCTTGGTGTTGACCGAGTCTGTGTTCATCTGGATTTCGAGGCGCGGGAAATTGCGGCCGCCCGGATAGCCCGCCTCGGCCAGCAGGCGGCGGGCCGAGGCGAAATCGGCGGGAGCCTGCGCAGCAGAGGCATACCCGGCGGTGTCGGGCGGGGTGAGGGCGAAGGCCGGAGTCCGGCTGCCGTGCAGTACGTCGCGGGCAATCGCCGCGCGGTCGATCGCGCGGGAAAGGGCCTGGCGGACGCGCCTGTCGCCCAGCGGAGGGCGCTTCACGTTGAATCGGATGAAGGAGGTGTCGCTCAGGGGATCTATCCTGAGGAGCTTGGGAGCGGACTTGCGGTAGTGCTCGATTCGGTCCGGGAGGACGTCCCAGGTGATGTGGAGCTGGCCCGAGCGAAAATCGCTTTCGTCGGTCGCAATGTTGTCGTTTGGAAAGAAGATCACGCTGTTCAGGCGGTTCTTCGCAGCGTCCCAATAGCGGGGGTTGCGGACGACGACGATTCGCGCGTTGGGTGTCCATTCGCCGAGAAGGAAGGGGCCGTTTCCGATGAGACTTCCCGGCCGGGTCCATGCGGTGCCGCGCCGCTCGAAGGCTCCGAATTTTTCGATGGTCGGCCGGTGGACCGGGAACCACGCCTGGTGGGCGGCCAGGGCGGGGAGGTAGGGGCAGGGATGCTCAAGATCCAAGCGGAGCGTCCGCGGATCGACAACGCGCACCCCGACCGCGGAGAAGTCGGCGATCCTGCCGGTGTTGAAAGCCTCGGCGTTTCTGATCGCATAGAAGAGGTAGGAGTATTCCGAGGCCAGCCGGGGCGAAAGGGCGCGGCGGATCGAGTACGCGAAGTCTTCCGCGGTCAGCGGGTCGCCATTGGACCAGGAAACGCCGGGCCGCAGGTGGAACGTATAGGAGAGGCCGTCCGGCGAGGCTTCCCAGCGCTCCGCGGCGCCGGGCACCGCCTTGGAAGTCGCTTCATCGATGCAGGTGAGCCCCTCGAAAAGGGCGATAAGGACATTGTAGTCGCTGTAGGCCGTGCAGACCTGCGGGTCCAGGTCCTGGGGTTCGCTGCCGTTCCCGAGAAGCAGAGTCTCCGTGCGGATTCCCGCGTCGGCCGGAGCTTCGCGGCGGGCGCAGCCGGGCGCGAGAATCAGCGCAGCGGCGAGGAGAAGGGGATACTGGTGGCACCGCAGTTTCATTTTGTCCGGGAAACGGCGGAGATCAAATGAGGCCTTAAAATCGGCCACAGGGCCTCGGCAATCAAGGCGTGGCCCTCCACATTGGGATGGATGCCGTCGGCCTGGTTGTATCGCGGCCTTCCCCCGACCCCTTCCAGGAGAAAGGGGATCAGCTCCACGCGCTCCTTTTCCGCCGCGGCGGGAAACACCGAGGCGAACCGCCGCGTGTAGTCCTCGCCCATGTTTGGCGGCATGCGCATGCCGGCCAGCAGGATTGTCGCCGACGGATATCGGGCGCGAACCCTGCCGATGATTGCGCTCAAGTTTTCACCGGTAAGCGCGGGGCTGATTCCCCTCAGGCCGTCGTTTCCTCCCAGGGCCAGGACGAACAGATCGACAGGCTGCCGCAGGACCCAGTCGATGCGCCGCAAGCCCGCTGCGGTCGTGTCGCCGCTCAGGCCCGCGTTGACGACCTTCCAGGGGAGCCGCTCGGAATCGATCCTTCGCTGGATCAGGGCCGGGTAGGCATCCTGCGCCGGGTCGTCCAGGCCGAAACCCGCCGTGAGGCTGTCCCCGAAGAAAACGAGCGCATGCGGCTCCCCGGCGCGCAGGGCGCCCTGTCCGAACAGGACGGCGAGAAAGGCGGCTGCGAGGGCGAATTGCGCTTTGCGCATGAGACGGATTTCGTGGAGACTAGAGCCTCCAATTGCGCTGTCTGCAATGAGCTTCATACTTAAGATGGCCTGGCGGGACTCTCGCGCGTCGCGCCGGCGGCTTGTCCTTTTCTCCCTTTCCATCGTGTTTGGAATCGCGGCGCTGGTCGCCCTCGGTTCCTTCAGCGTCAGCCTCGCCTCCGCCGTTAGGTCCCAGTCGAAGGGCCTCCTGGGGGCCGACTTGATTGTTTCATCCCGCGTTGCGTTCGGCCCGGCGGTGCAGCGGTACCTCGATTCGCTCGGCGGAGCGCAGGCCCAGGGCGAGTCGTTCACCTCGATGCTGCTTTTTCCCGGCTCCGGGGGCGGCACGCACCTGGTGCAGGTGCGGGCCAGGAAGGGCGGGTTTCCATTCTACGGGGAATTCGTGACGGAACCGGCGGATGCGGTCCTGCAATGGAGGGACGCTTCGGCCGGCGATGCGCACGTCGCCATCCTGGAGGACACCCTGATGAATGAATTCAGCGTCCGGGTGGGCGACTTCGTGAAGCTTGGAAACGCGAACTTCAGGGTCATCGGGGCATTGAAGAAGATCCCCGGCGAGTCGATCGCGGTCGCCATGCTTGCGCCGCGGATTCTCATTCCCCTCGGGGCGATGCCGGGCCTGGGTCTCGCCGACCCGGGCAGCCTGTTGAGCCATTGGGAGGCCCTGAGGCTGCCGGAGGGGCGCGACCCGGAGGCGGTTGTCCAGTACATGCGGGAGGCCTTTGCGCAGGAGCGGCTCTCCTTCGACACCGTGGCGGGGCGCGAGCGGGAACTGGGCCGGGCGATAACCAACGTGGACGGGTTTCTGAGCCTTGTCGGGTTCATCGCCCTTCTTCTCGGCTCGATCGGGGTCGCCAGCGCTGTCCACGTGTACGTGAGCCGAAAACGCTCCACAGTCGCCGTCCTCAGGTGCCTGGGCGCGAGCTCCCGGCAGGGGTTTTCCGTCTACCTGGTCCAGGGCTTTGCGCTCGGGATCCTCGGGGCGGTGCTCGGCGGGATTCTCGGTGCGGGCGTGCAGGCGCTGTTTCCCGCGCTGCTGAAGGGCCTGCTCCCGTTCACCGTGGATTTCTCCATTGCGTGGTCGGCGGTTGCGCGAGGCATGGGCGCCGGCCTTGTGCTTTGCGTGCTTTTCACGCTGCTGCCGCTCCTCGCCGTTCGAAACGTGCCGCCGCTCGAGGCGCTTCGTTCGGCCGACGCAAGCCTCGCCTTGCCCCGCCGCGGCGGATTCGATCCCTGGCTTGTGATCGTCATCGCGGCGATCGTGGCGGCGATCGCCGGATTTGCGGTGTGGCAGACGAGGAGCATTCGGCTGGGCCTTGGATTTGCGGCGATGCTCGCCGTGAGCCTTGGCGTCCTTGCGGGCCTTGCAAGGGCGACCGCCTGGGCCGCCCGGCGCGGATCGCCCCGCCGTTTGCCGTACGTGATGCGCCAGGGGATTGCGAACCTGCACCGCCCGAACAACCGCACGGTGCTTCTGCTTCTATCCCTCGGTCTGGGGACCTTTCTTGTCCTGACGCTCTTCCTCACCCGCACGGCGCTCCTTCGCGAGATTGAATTCGCCGGCGGTGGCGACCGGCCGAACCTGCTGTTCTTCGACATACAGGACGACCAAATCGAGCCCTTGAGCCGGCTCCTGGCATCGAGCGGGTCGCCAATCCTCCGGCGGGCTCCCATCGTGACCATGAGAATCGCCGCCATCCGCGGAATCGCGGTGGAAGACCTGCTCCGGGACCGCTCCGAGCGGAGGCCCGGCTGGGGTTTGCGCCGGGAATACCGGTCCACTTACCGCGACAGGTTGAACGACACGGAGCGGCTCGCCGCCGGGCAATTCGTGGGAAGGGTGCCGCATTCAACCCAAGTCGTTCCGATTTCCATGGAGACGGGCCTGGCGGATGAAATGCGCCTGAAGCTGGGTGACGAGATCGACTGGGACATCCAGGGCGTCACGGTTCGCTCGCGGGTGGCGAGCCTGCGGACCGTGGAGTGGCGGCGTCTGGAGCCGAACTTCTTCGTTGTGTTTCCCGAAGGGGTCCTGGACAGCGCCCCGAAATTCCACGTCGCCGCCGTGCGGGCGCCGACGGGCGCCGCCTCGGCGGAGCTCCAGCGGGCCGTCGTCCGCGATTTCCCGAACGTGACGGCGATCGACATGGCGCTTGTCCTTGCGACCGTGGACGGGGTCCTCGGCAAGGTGAGTTTCGTGATCGAGTTCATGGCCTTCTTCACGGTGGCGACCGGCCTTTTGGTCCTCGCCTGCGCCGTGATCAACGGACGGTATCAGCGCCGGCTCGAGACGGTGCTGCTGCGAACGCTCGGCGCGACGCGCTCCCAGGTGGCGCGCATCCAGCTCGTCGAATACGCCATCCTCGGGGGGCTTGCGGCCTCGGTCGGGGTTCTGCTCTCGCTCGTCGCCTCCGGCCTGCTCGCCCGCCTGGTCTTCCAGATACCCGCCGCCGCGCCGCCCCTTGCGCTCGTCATTTCGATCGCGGTGGTGTCCGGGTTGACGCTGCTCGTCGGCCGCCTGGCCGACCGGGGACTGCTTGAACAGCCTCCGCTTGAGGTGTTGCGCGCGGAAAACTCGTGAGTTTTTGCGGGGGATCCATACCGTCCAGCAATCCCATGAAAGCCCTAGGCATCGATATAGGAGGTTCGGCGGTCAAAGGTGCGCCGGTTGACACAACCACCGGGCGCCTTCTTGCGGAGCGCTGCCGGATCGCCACTCCGCAGCTTCTGAATCCGCTGGGCATGGCCCGGGCGGTGGGGGAAATCGTGCGGCATTTTCACTGGAGCGGGCCGGTGGGCATCGGTTTTCCCGGAGTCATCCAGGGGCCGAAGATTGTGACCGCCGCCAATCTCCACCCGAAATTCGTAGGATGCGACGGCGAAAGGCTTTTCAAGAAGGCCGCGGGCCTGCCGGTTGCCCTGATCAACGACGCGGAGGCGGCGGGCCTCGCCGAAATGCGGTTTGGCCGGGGACGCGGATTTGAGGGGAAAGTGCTCCTTCTCACCCTGGGGACGGGTGTCGGATCGGTGATTGCCTACCGGGGAACGGTGGTGCCCTGCGAGTTCGGGCATCTTCGTTTCAAGGGCAAGGACGCCGAAAAATGCGTCGCGGCGTCGGTAAGGACAAAGAAGGACCTGACTTGGGAGGAATGGGGCCGGCGCCTGGGGCGCTACATCGGGGTTCTGGAGGCGGCGATCTGGCCGGAAATCATAATCATCGGCGGGGGCGTGAGCTCGAAGCACGCGAAATTTTTCCGTTATATCCGTACGCGGGCCCGCCTGTACCCGGCGGCGCTTCACAACGGGGCGGGAATTGTCGGCGCGGCCCTCCGGGCGGCCGGCAATTAGCCTGTTGGGCGCGTCTTTCAAGCCATCCGTCGCCCAAAATCAGCTTTTCGTCGCAAAACGTGATCCAAAAAGGCGGATCTGGGTGTAGAGTGGGCTAGTCCGGCGCGGCTCATCGCCTTTTAACCCATTCTGAGGAGTGTCCCACAAACGCATGCGGAAACGCTGGATCAGGACTGCTTTGATCGTCTCGGGTTGGGCCTTTCTGGGCTTTGTGCTTACGATCGAGGTGTATTTCAATGGCCGGGCGAACGGGCTGGGGGTCGGATTTGTCGAGCTGGCCATTTCGCAGTTCGGGCGCGCCCTGATCTGGGCGGTTCTGGTCCCCGCGATCCTCTGGCTCCGGACCAAGGTTCCCCTCCGGTCGGGCGACTGGGCCGGCGGCATCGGCTTTCATCTGTTCATGAGCTTCCTGCTCATGGCTGTCTACTACCTGGGCCGCCTCTGGCTGTACTCGATGTTCTTCCATCCCATGATGGAAACCGGCGGGTTCTGGAAGGAGGCGTTCCTCGGCTTCTACGGGCACAACCTGGTCGACATGGCCTATTACTGGGGCGTCCTCGCCTTTGGCCACGGCCTGGAGATCTACCAGAAATACAAGGACCAGGAGCTCAAGGCGGCCCAGCTCGAGGCAAGGCTCGTGGAAACCGAATTGAAGGCCCTGCGCGAGCAGCTCCGCCCCCATTTCCTGTTCAACACCCTCAACACGGTGGCGGTGCTCGTGCGCGAGGACAAGAAGGACGCGGCCGTGGACCTACTCGCCCACCTGGGAGCCCTGCTAAGGCTCTCGCTCGATCTCGACAGGTCCCAGGAGGTTCCGCTGCGGGAGGAGATGGCCTACCTCGAGCGATACCTGGAGATACAGCGGGCGAGGTTCACTGACAGGCTCACCGTCGAGATCCACGTCGAGCCCGAAGCCCTGGCGGCCCGGATCCCGAATCTTCTGCTCCAACCGATCGTCGAGAACGCCATACTTCACGGGATTGCGCCCAAGGTTGGCCCGGGCCGCATCGAGGTGAACGGGCGCGTGGCCGAAGGGCGGCTGCATCTGGAGGTGCGCGACGACGGCCCCGGCCTTCCCGCCAACGGAGGAGCCAGGTACGGCATCGGCCTGTCCAACACGCGCGAACGCCTGGCCAAGATTTACGGATCATGCGCAAGCCTCGCTCTGTCCACCGCCCCGGGGGGCGGTGTCGTCGTGCAAATCGCCCTTCCCTGTCGCACATGAAGACGCCAACGGATTCCGCCGTCATTCGAACTGTCATCGTCGATGACGAACCGAGCGCCCGCAGGGGCCTCAGGCTGCTTCTCGATCGCGATTCCGAGATCAGCATCGTGGGCGAGGGCGCGAGCGGCGAGGAGGCGCTGAAGCTGCTCCGGGGCGAGCGGCCCGACCTGGTCTTCCTCGACGTGCAGATGCCCGCCGGAGACGCGTTTGAAGTCCTCGCGCGATTCGAAAGGAATGAGCTGCCGGTCGTTGTCTTTGTGACCGCCTACGACGAATACGCCCTGAGGGCCTTCGATGTGAACGCGGTCGACTATCTGCTCAAGCCCTATGACGACGGGCGATTCTCTGAGGCCCTCAGCCGGGGCAAGACGGCCGTGCGCGCCCGCCGGGCGGGTCACGTCGACGCGCACCTGGGCCGCTTGATCGAATATCTCAAGCTCGGGGTCCCGCAGGGGTATTCCGACAGGATCCTTGTGAAATCGTCCGGCGAGGTGTTCTTTCTCAAGCCGGAGGAGATCGACTGGATCGAGGCGGAAGGCGACTACATGAAGTTCCACGTCGCCGGGCGGGCGCACCTCATGAGGGAGACCATGGCCAGGCTGTCCCGGCGGCTCGACCCGCGGCGCTTCGTCCGCATCCACCGCTCCACGATCGTCAACATCGACCGCGTTCACAAGCTGAGCCCTTCGATCGCCGGCGACTACACCGTCCACCTGCGGGACGGGACCAGACTGCGTCTGAGCCGCGGTTTTCACGACGGGCTGGCCGGGCTGATGAACCGCGGGCGTTGACCCTTCTTCCTCGGCGGTTTGGCGATCTTTGGCCGTTTTCATGAAATCTTCGGGTTGACCGGCTCGCGCACCGCGCGGGCCGTCGCTAATCGGCCGCCGTTCGTCGCATTTCTGAATTCTTTTGGGGGAATCGCGGGTTTCATCCCGCGTGAAAACTCTCCGGTGGTGCGTTCTCCTGTTTCTCATCGCGGCCGGACTTCGCGCAAGCGACAGCCTCGGCGAGGCGCGGCGCGCCCAGTCGCTGCTCGGGCCCGGCGTATGGTCCGAGGTGATCGAGGTGGACAACCGCGCGGGCGGCGGCCGCTATCCGGCGGACGTTTACGCGCTCGTCCTCGAGTTCGAGCATATTCTCTGGTTTTACACGGACACCGACGGCACGCAGAGCCTTTCGCAGTACGTCGGCCGCACCGCCCAGGACAAGGCGGACCTCGGTCCGCTTCTCAAGGCCGTCGACCCGGGATTTGGCGCGTGGAAAGTGGTGCCGGAAAGCCCGGGAGCCGGCGCCGCACCCTCCGCCGGGCGCCTGAAGAACGGCTGCCTGATCGAGAGCATCGCGCTTCTGCGCCGCCGCATCATGCTGGGCGCCGCCGTCTCCGACCCGAAGCTCCTCTTCTACTATGTCAGGACACCCGCGGGGCTCCACGGCCACACGGTCCTCGCCTTTGACGCCGGCGAGAGCTTCACGGTTATCGATCCGGAGTTCCCGCGCGCCCCGTGGAGCATCCCCCGCTCAAAGGCCGGCAGCCCGGTCGCCCTGGCGGGCGCCATGCGCAGCGACGTCGCTAAGGCGAGGTGGCTGCCGATCGATATTAACGACCTCAGGCCTCAAGTATTGAAAACCGGCTGATGCAAGGGGAAGACCTCAGGCCTCCAGTATTGAAATCCCGGTTACCTGGATTTCAATACTGGAGGCCTGAGGTCTTTGCTTTCATTCGAACCTGAGGGCCTCGATCGGGTCCAGCCGCGAGGCCCGCAGGGCGGGGTAGAAGCCGAATCCGACGCCGATCGCGGTGCAGACGAAGAGTCCGATCGCAGCCCAATTCCACGGAAAGACGACTTCGGCGCTCAGGGCCAGGGCAAGCCCGTCGCCGGCGACAACGCCCAGAAGAATGCCGGCCAGGCCGCCGACGAGCGATATCGTGACCGACTCGAGCAGAAACTGCGAAAGGATGTTCGACCGCCTGGCGCCAATTGACTTGCGGACGCCGATTTCCTTTGTCCGTTCCGTGACGCTCACGAGCATGATGTTCATGATGCCGACACCGGCGGCGACAAGGGCAATGGCGCTGATTACCAATGCGGCGGCGCTCAGGGCGTCGGCCACCTTCGCGAACATGGCGATAAGCGAATCGTTCGAGTAGATCTCAAAGTCGTTCTCGTCCATCGGCCGCAGGCCCCGCACGATTCGCATGGCGGTCGCTCCCTTGTCCATGGTGTCATTGTACTCGGCCGGAGAGGGCGCGATCACGGCGATATTGATCGAGTATTTCTCGCGGCCGTTGTCGTCCATGAACCGGGTGATCGGGACCATCGCGATGCCGTCCTCGCTTTGGCCGAAGGCCGTGCCCTTTGGCGCAAAAGTCCCGATGACCGTATAGGCGTGGCCGCCGAGCTTCAGCACCTTCCCCAGGGGGGACTCGGCGGGGAAGAGCTTCTTGACGATATCCTGCCCAATGATGGCCACGGGCTGCGCCAGGTCGATGTCCGCGCCCGTAAAATTGCGTCCGGTCTCGATGGAGAACTGGTTGGCCTCGAGGAAATGCTCGTTGGTTCCTCCGAAGTCCATGTTGGGGGTCGTCTGCCGGCCGCCGAAGGAGGCTATCGCACCGTGATTGTACGCCTTGAGGCAGATGACGTCGGACGATCCGTCCATCAGGCTGATGAACCGCTGCGCCTGCTCGAGCGTGATGTTGCGCCGTTTGCTGATCTTCGCCCAGTCCGCTCCCCCGAGCGAGATGACCGGCCATTTGGCGAACTGGACGGTGTTTGAGCCGAGGATGCTAAGTCCGGTCTCGATCGAGCCACGGAGCGCCGAGACGGCGGTCATGACGCCGATCACGGAGAACACTCCGATTGTGATTCCGGCCATCGTCAGGAACGTGCGCAGCTTGTGCACGCCGAGCGAGGCGAACGCCATGCGGATGATATCCTTGAATAGCATGGTCGGAATTATTCGTACCGGAGAGCGACGACCGGATCCAGCCGGGAGGCACCCCAGGCCGGGGCGAATCCCGCGGCGACGCCGGTGCCGGCAGAGACGAGGAGGCCGATCACGAGGAGGGCCGGGGAGAACTCCACGGGAAGGGCCGGCATGGCGATCTTGATCGCGAACGCCAGCGCGCTGGCTAAGCCAATCCCTGCGAGTCCGCCGATCAGAGACACGGAGACGGACTCGACCAGGAACTGGAGCAGGATCGACCGGCGGCGGGCACCGAGGGCCTTGCGGGTGCCGATCTCCTTCGTCCGCTCCTTTACGCTGACGAAGGTGATGTTCATGATCCCGATGGCGCCCACAAACAGGGCCAGGCCCGTGACGAAAAGACCGGCAAGAGCAATGCCTTTCTTGATCGGATCGAGCTGCTCCTTGAAGGCCTGCTGCTCATTTATCGAAAAACTGTCCCGTTCGCCGGGCTTCTCGCCCCGCACCCGCCGCATGTCGCCGATCAGCTCCTCTTTCGCCTGCTCGAGCCGGGTCTTGTCCTTGATCTTCACCTGAATCTCGGCGTTTCCGCTGTTGCGGCCGCCGAAGTATTTTTCGAACGCCCCGAGCGGAATGATCATCTGGTCGTCTAGGCTGAATATCCCGAGGAAATCGCCCTGGCGGGCGAGGACGCCGATCACCCGGAACCTGTGGCCCTTGACCTCGACCATCTGGTCGATGGCCGAGCGTCCCGGGTACAGGGCGTCGGCCACATCGCTGCCGACGACGCAGACCGGTCTGGCTGCGTCGGACTCGGTCTCGGTAAAGAGCCTCCCCTCCCGGAAGTCGTCGGTGAGCAGCATTCCGTAATCGCCGGTCGTCCCGAACATCGAGATGCCGTTGACCGAGTTTTCCCCGACTTTGACGGTCGCCGAGCGGGCGAGCATCGGCACGGCAATCATCAATTCCGAATTTGGCGTCGACTCGATGATCCGGTTGAGGTTGCGGGCGAGTTCCGGCCGGATGGGCTGCCGGTTGGCGTAATCCCACCAGTCATCGGGCGGCTGCCAGGGCCACTTCTGCACGTAGAGGATGTCGTCGCCGAGCACCGCGAGGCTGCTTTCAAAACTGGTGTTAATGCCGGCTATGGCCATGCCCATCAGTGTGACCGCCACGATCCCGATTATGACGCCGAGCGCCGTCAGGATCGAACGCATCTTGTGCGCGCGGATCTGCTCGAATGCGATCCGGACCGATTCGTTCAATTCGTAGACGACGCGGGTCACGGCGGTGCCGGTCAGGCGGCTGCGTCGCTTGCGATCAGTCCGTCGTGCAGGCGGACGATCCGCCTGGCGTGCCGGGCAATGTCCTCCTCGTGGGTGACGACGATGATCGTGTTGCCGCGCTCGTAGAGTTCGTCGAAGAGGGCCATTATCTCGGCTCCTGTCTGGGAATCGAGGTTTCCCGTCGGCTCATCGGCGAGGATGATCGAGGGGTGGTTGACCAGGGCGCGCGCGACCGCGACCCTCTGGCGCTGGCCGCCCGACAATTCATTGGGCTTGTGGTGGATGCGGTTTCCAAGACCTACGTCGGTCAACGCGCGGATCGCCCGCACCCTGCGTTCGGCGGCCGGCATTCCCGCGTAGACCAGGGGCAGTTCGACGTTTCGAAGGGCATCGGCCCTCGGCAGCAGGTTGAAAGTCTGGAAGACGAAGCCGATTTCCCGGTTGCGGATCGCGGCCAGTTCGTCGTCCACCATTGCGGCGACGTTGCGACCCGTGAACTCATACCTCCCCGAGGTGGGCGTATCGAGGCAGCCGAGCATGTTCATGAGGGTCGACTTGCCCGAGCCCGAAGGGCCCATGATCGCCAGGTACTCGTTTCGATGGATCTGCAGCGATACACCGCGGAGGGCGTGGATCGTCTCGGCACCCATCTGGTAGAGCTTGACCACGTCCTCGATCGCGATGACGAGCGGGCCCTTTGGCCGCGTGATTCGGGTTGCGGCCGACGGTGCGGGAGGGGAGATCATGGTGTTTTGACCAGGCCGGGCCCTCAGTTCTGGCTGGCGTCCTTCTTGGGCTTGTCGATCTTGACGGCCATTCCGTCCTTCAGCTTGCGGCTGATCGCCGCATAAGTGCCCGAGACGATCTCATCCCCGGGCTTTACGCCGCTTTTGACCTCGATCCAGGTGTTGTCCGCGATTCCGGAATCGACTTTTTGCATCCGCACCTTGTCGCCGACCTTGATGAAGACGACGCGCTGCAGCTGCTCGCGGTTGCGCTTGGCGTCCTCCTTCTCGGATTGGATGGTGAGCGAATTGCCCGTCTTGTCGGCGGCCTCCTTGTCGAGTTTCTTCTGGACTTCCTCGGTTGTCAGGCCTCCCTCGGCCCGCACGGTGACGCTTTGGATCGGCACGGCCACCGCGTCCTTGACGGTCTGGGTTTCGATGTCGGCCGTGGCGCTCATGCCGGGCCGCAGCTGCACGTCGCGGTCGGCGACCCGGATCTTGACCAGAAAATTGGTGACCTCGTCGGTCGAGGACGTGCTGGCCTGGGCCGCTGTGCCACCGGAGGTCGCTCCCGAATTCTCGGCCGAGCTGGCGATCTCCTTGACGAATCCGCTGAACTTGCGGTCCGGATAGGAGTCGATGCTGATCACCGTGTGGTCCCCGACCTTGACGTTGGGGATGTCGTTCTCATTGACGTTGATCTGCACCTCCATGTTGCCGAGATCGGCGACACGCATGATCTCGGTGCCGGCGAATGAGGTGGCGGCCTGCACGCGCTCGCCGACCTCGCAGGATCGGGAGCTGACCGTGCCGTCCATCGGCGAGTAGATCCTTGTCTTTGAAAGGGCATCGCGGGATTGGGCTAGTATTCCCTCGGCCATCTGCACATTCGCCAGGGCCGCGACATAATCGGCGCGGGCCACGTCCAGGTTTGTCTTGTACGTTATGTAATCGGAGTCCGAGACGAGCTTGCGCTGGTGAAGGTCCTCGTACTGCTTCATGTCCGACTCGGCCTTTTCGACCTTGGCCTTGCTGTCGACCGAGGCCCCGCGCGCCGAGGCGACCGCGGCCATCTGCTGGTCGACCTGCGCCTGATAGAGGTCGGGCTTTATGGCCACGATCAGGTCCCCCTTCTTGACCCTGGCCCCTTCGCGGAACGGCAGTTCCACGATTTCGCCGTACACTTCGGGGGTGATCTTCACCTCAATTTCGGGCTGGATCTTCCCCGTGGCTGTCACGAGCTGGGTGATCGTGCGGATCACCGCCTTTTCGGTCGTGACCGCCTCGACCTGGCCGGCCCGCTTCGCGTGCACGTTCCATATCACTCCGACGGCGACCAGGATGCAGGCTCCGGCGATGATGTAGAGCAGTTTACGCCTGGGTTTCCGGGCGGACACGGCCCCTTCGGTAGGGGGATTGGTCGGTGGCAGCGGAGCGGGATTCATCAGGGTACGGAGGTCAGGTTGAAGTGGAAACAATAAGTCGTGGCCGAATATCCGGCTCTTTTCGAGCCATAATCCGTCTCTTAAGAACACGGCGCAGGCGTCCAGGTTACATAATTCTTTCGGCGGCCCCGGATTGAGGGCCCGTGCCGGGTGGATCCCCCACAAGGTCCGCGTGACCGTGGCTCAACCCTGGCGTATCTCGGAGCCCTGGAAACGGATCTGGATGTGATAAACTTTCTTTATCCGGCACTTTACGAGACCTGTTGACATATCCACGCGCTCGGGCACGTCGATGTGGTGAACATCGACGAACGCGTGGTAGCCGCGTTCGGAAAAGACATCGATCAGCATGGCGAGCGCGAGGGGATCGTCGAGCAGCAGATCCTCAACGTTGACGTGCGCAGTGCCGGAGATCGCGTGCCGGACGACGATCGGCATGATCTTCCTCTCGATGAATGCGGTGATCTTCTCAAAAAGCTCGCGATGTCCGAACACGTAGCCGTCGAGCCGCCGGACAAGCTCCTGCCTGGCGTGCACGACGATCTCGCTCGCCAGCGGAATCGACCGCAGGCGGTCAAAGGTGAGGGGGTCCAGCTCGAGGGAGCTCTGGTATTCGAGCTCCTTGACGATGTTCTGCTCGACCTCCTGGATGGGGCCCTGGGCGTTGATGAAATGGTAGTGGAAGATGCCCTTCAGCTCCTGCAGCGCATCCCAGGTCTGCTCCTTGAAAACGCGGTAGCGGCGCTGTGCGAGCGCCTCGTCGAAATCCGTGGAGCGCTCCTCCTTCAGCTGGCCGATTCCGCTTCGGCGGACCTCGGCATTGTGCGCGCTCACCTCGGCCCCGCGGCGCAGCTGGCGTTCGACACTTGTCTTTTCGTCGACGAAAAGGCCCATGATATGGATCGTCGGCTGCCGGAAGTGCAGGCCCATCGGGGTGTTGGCAAACTCCTGCCTGAGCTGGTGCATCTTGTCCACCAGAAGCTTAAGGCACTCGACTTGGACCTTGGTGCGGGGAAAGCCGTCGAGGATCACGCCGTCGCTGTACTCGACCCTGAGCAGCTCCCTCAACAGAAGGCCGATCACTTCCCGGTCGCCCACCATGTTTCCGGTGTCCTTCAGCCGCCGCGCCTCGGGCGAGTCCAAGAGGGCGCTTACGACTATCGGGCCGCACGTCAGGCCGCGAATCTTCGAAATAAATGCGGTGTTCGTGCCCTTTCCGGCGCCCGGGGCGCCGCCCAAGAGGATTATTTCCTTGGGGAAACGAAGCTTCTCGCGGCCGAAGCTCCCCTCCAAATCCTCCCACACCGACTCGAAGATCAACTGCGCATCCTTGATCTCAAGATCGGTGGGCCTCGCTGGAGTGGCGGCGGAGACTTCCGGGGTAATATTGCGGGTGATGGGCAACGACATACAGAGAGCAGCCAGGCAAGAGAGTGCGAATAAGGCTTAAGGGGCAAGCCTTTGACGCGTGCGTGAAGCCGCCGAATTCTGGCCCAAAAGAAACGCCGCCCCTTGCGGAACCGCGGCTCTCTTGTATTGTCAATGTGGACGCAGTTCGCGCGGGTTTAACCCGTGGGATTGCCAAGTTGAAGCTGGACCTGGCGGGGCCGCGAAAGCGGTCCCGCCTTGTTTTTGGCTTCCGAGTCGGAAGCCAACCCGCCGAAGCGCAACGCGCGAAGGCGGGTGCGCATTCAACTGGTTTCAAATCGGGCATTTGGGATTTGCGGAACTTTGCGCTTCGCGATGGAATCAGCATGTCAATGCGCGTTCTCATCATCGACGATGAAGCCGGGATCCGGAAGACGACCCGGGTCGCCGTCGAGACCGCCGGTCATTCGGCTGTCGAGGCGCCGAACACAGCCCGGGCGCTGAAACTCGCCGAGGAAGAAGCCTTTGACGCAGCCTTCCTCGACCTTCGGCTCGGGGCGGAGGACGGCCTCGAGACGCTGGCGCGCCTTCTCGAGATCCGCCCGGGCCTTGAGGTTGTCATGTTCACGGCGTACGCGAACATCGCGACGGCCGTCGAGGCAATGCGGCGGGGGGCGTTTGACTTCATACCGAAACCGTTCACGCCGGACCAGATCCGGGGGGTGCTTGCGAAGATCGCCAGAAGCCGCGCGCTGGAGCAGCGAGTTCGCGCCCTGGAGAGCGAGCTCGCCGGGTCGGCTCCTCCCGTCGAGCTGGAGTCTTGCGAACCTGCCGTGCAGCGGGCCCTGCAAATCGCGTTCAAGGCCGCCCCCACGCCGGCCACGGTCCTGCTCCTCGGCCCGAGCGGCACGGGCAAGAGCGTCATCGCGCGCGAGATCCACAGGCGCAGCGCCCAGAAGGAGGCGCCCTTCGTCACTGTGAGTTGCCCGAGCCTGTCCAGGGAACTGCTCGAGAGCGATCTGTTCGGCCACGTGAAAGGGGCGTTCACAGGCGCCGTCTCCGATGCCCCCGGCAAGATCGCGGCGGCCGACGGCGGCACGCTGTTTCTGGACGAAGTCGGCGAACTGGCGCCCGAAATCCAGCCCAAGCTGCTGAGGCTTCTTCAGGAGCGCGAATTCGAGCGGGTTGGCGAGGCGCAGCCCCGCCGCGCGAACGTGCGGGTCATTGCCGCGACAAACCGAAACCTTGCGGCGGACGTGCAGGCGGGCCGCTATCGCGAGGACCTGTTCTATCGCCTGAATGTCATCAGCGTGCCGATGCCGGCCCTCAAGGAACGGATGGGCGACCTGCCGCGACTCGCCGGCGCCTGCGCGCGGTTTTACGCCACGCGCATGGGCAGGAAGGTCGCGGGGTTCACGCCGGA
The DNA here is from genome assembly GCA_963747795.1 of uncultured Verrucomicrobiae bacterium. GTDB lineage: Bacteria > Verrucomicrobiota > Verrucomicrobiia > Opitutales > Opitutaceae > Palsa-1447. The sequence continues at coordinate 195,494 of CAVVGS010000006.1, read as the reverse complement.
GGCGACCGCGGCCTTCATGCGGTATGGCTGGCCGGGCAACATCCGCGAACTGAACAACGTCATCGAACGGGCGGTGATCCTCGCCGCCGAGGGGCCGATCGGCCTGGCGGACCTGCCGGAGGAATTCAGCAGCCGGGCGGAGGCCGGCGTGGCCATTGGCGCGCGGGTGACGCTTGAGACGCTGGAAACCGAGCATGTCCGCCGCGTGCTGGGCGCCTGCCGAAATCTCGACGAGGCGGCACGCGTCCTCGGGATCGACCCGGCCACCCTCTACCGGAAGAGGCAGAAACTCGGCCTTCTCTAGCCTGCATCCATTACAAAACCGATGAGGATTGCCCAAGATCGTCGAGCGAAAAGAGCCGAAGGCGACCGGGCTGTGCTAGAAGCACAGCGCAGGGAGCCAGAAGACCTTTGCGCCAACGAGATCGGGCAAGATGCGTCGGAATTTGCGATGGATGCCGGCTAAAGGGGGATGTCCATGCTCCGGACGCGACTTTACCTCGGGCTGCTACCCCTGCTTCTCCTTGTCATCGCAACGGGCGTCTTCGCAATCGTCGTCTCCCACCGGCTGGCCGCCACGTTTCAGCGCGAGCTCGTCTCAAGCCTTGATGCCTCGCTGGCGGCCCGGCGCATGCGCGAGGCGGCGACGGGCATGGACAATGCCCTCGGCGTGGCGCAGAGGGGCGACTTCCTTCGGGCTGACAGGCTATTCAGCCAGAATCGAGAGGCGTTCGCAAAGGACCTCCTGGCGCAATCGGCCAACTCCTCGGGCACGCCGCGAGGGCCCTTTGTCGCGAAGCTCGACGACGCCTTCCAGCGGCTTGCGTCCCGGGGCGCCGAATTGGGCGGCCCGGGGACATCGGGCTCCCTTGCCACCCTCGAGCAGAATGAGGATCTGGTTTTCGGCGTCATGGCGGCGATCGACGGGCTCGAGCATAGCGACTATGAGCGCGCAAGCGCCGAGGCGAGCAGCGCGGTGCACCTGGCGGCGACGACCGTGAACGTGCTCGCGCTGGTCATAGCGGGCGCGGTCGTCATCTGGGTCGCGATGGCCTGGAGCCTCGCCGGTTCGCTCCTGCGTCCGATCAAGGTCCTGTCGGCCTCGGCGGTGGCGTTCGGCGAGGGCAGGCTCGACCAGCCCGTGCCCGAATTCTCCCCGGACGAGCTTGGGCTGCTCGCCCGCACCTTCAACGGCATGGCGGCCAAGCTGCGCGCCTACGGCGAAGCCATGGCCGCCAAGGTCCAGCGGACCCAGCGAACGATGGAGGCTACGCTCAACTCAACGCCCGATCCGCTGTTCGTCGTCGGGCGCGACGGCCGCCACGAGGTGCGCAACCCGGCGGCGGAGGCGCTTGCAGCCGAGCCGGAATTCGCGGGGGGCTTCCCGCCGGCCCTGCGCGCCAGCCTGGACAAGGTGCTGGCGACGGGGAGGAACTTCGTGCCGTCCGGCTACGAGGAGCTGCTGGCCGTCCGGGTGGGCCGCGAGGACCGGCACTACCTTCCGCGGATTCTCGCGATCGGCGACAACCTGACCGACTTCGTCGGAGCGGCCGTCCTCCTGCAGGACGTGACGAAATTCCGGCTGTTGGACGATGCAAAGAACAACCTTGTCGGCACAGTGAGCCATGAGCTCAAGTCTCCGCTCACGAGCCTTCGCATGGCCGTCTACCTGCTTCTCGAGAAGAATGTCGGGGAACTCTCGGCCGCTCAGCGCGAGCTGCTCGAAACCGCGCGGGACGACGCCGACCGCCTCCTGCGGATTCTCAACGACCTGCTGGACCTGGCCCGGCTTGAGAGCGGCGTCGCCCAGCTCAACCGGACGGAAGTGCCTGCCGCAAGCCTCCTCGAGGACATGGCGCGCGAGGTCCGCGGCTTTGCGGCCTCCAAGGGGGTGCGCATCGAAGTGCGGCCGGTTCCCGAGCCCGCGGTTGTTTCCGTCGATCGGGACCGGATACGCCACGTCTTCATCAATCTCCTTTCAAACGCGGTCAAATACTCGCCGGAGGGCGGCGTTGTCACCCTCCGTGCGGAGCCGGCGGACTCGGGGTTTGTCCGCTTCGGCGTGCGCGACCGGGGCCCGGGCATCCCCCAGGAAAGCCTCGGGCTCATTTTCGAGAAATTCTACCGGCTGCCTGGACAGGAGAATACAGGCGCCGGGCTCGGCCTGGCGATAGCCCGCGAGATCGTGCTCGCCCATGGCGGCACGATCGCCTGTTCGAGCCGGCTCGGTTCCGGCAGCGATTTCCATTTCCTTCTCCCCGCGGCTGCTAGCGGTGCCGGCCGTGCCGGATGATGTCCCAGATGACATACAGTCCGAGGGTCGCGGAAAGGAGATAGCCGCTGATCCCCAGGAGGGAGTATCCGTGCACGAGCGGCGGCATGCGCGAATTGACGATCATCGACGAGCCGATGATCAGGGAGCCGACGATCGTGCCCAGCGCTATTCGGTTGGCCGCCGTCCGCATCCCTTCGTCGAGCTCCTCGAGGCCCCGGTGCTGGAGGTTGATTGTCAGGTTGTCGTGCTCGAGCCGGCGGACGAGCCGGTGGAGCTCCTCGGGCAGATCCTGCAGGGTGGTGAAGCTCGAGCGCAGAAAATCGCGCGCATGCCGCAAAAGGGTGCGCGGGCTCGAACGCTCGCGGTAGAGGTCCTGCAGGATTGGACCGGCGTGCGCCCGAAGATCGAACTGCGGGTCGAGCGCGCGGCCGATCTCCTCGATCGCCAGGACCGCCTTGGCCATGAGGGAGTAATCGCGCGAAAGGGGAATGCCGTTGCGGCCGAATATGAAGAGAAGCTTCAGCATCGCGCGGCCGAGCTGCTGGCGCCCGATCGCAAAGTTGAGCTCCTCGCGCAGGGCAAGGGTCACTTCCTTCTCCATGATTCGCTGGTCCAGGCGGGCGTCCGTGGGGGCGAGCCGGGTGGCGATCTGCACCACGCTGTCGGCGTCCTGCTCCACGGCAGCCACCCAGAAATCGGCCAGTGCATAGCGCAGGCGCCGGGTGAGATGGCCCGCGAGGCCCCAGTCGAGGAAACAGAGGCGGCCATCCGAAGTGACCAGCACGTTGCCGGCATGCGGATCGGCGTGGAAAAACCCCGCGATCAGAATCTGGTGCACCATCGACCGGGCGCCGGCGCCCGCGAGGACGCGCGCGAGTTCGGGCGCCAACGGATCGCGGCCGACCGGTTTGCCGTCCACCCGCTCCATGACTATCACCCGGGAACCCGAAAGCTCGGTCAGGACGGCGGGGGCGAACACCAGGCTGGAATACGGGTTGAGCGTATTGAAGTACTGCTGATTCCTGGCCTCGTTCTCGAAGTCCAGCTCCCGCCGCATGCCCTGCCTCACCTCGGCGAAGACAGCCGGCAGGTCGTAGGGCTGGAGGGCCGATATCCGCTGGTGAAGCTGCCCGATGAACCAGCCGGCGAACTCAAGGTCGATCTGCACCGTGCGCGCGATGTTGGGCCGCTGGACCTTGACAGCCACCGGCCTCCCGTCGGCGCGAAGCCGCGCATAGTACACCTGGGCCAGCGAGGCCGAGGCGACAGGCGTTTCGTCAAATTCGCTGAAAATCTGCGCGATTTCGCCCGGCAGCTCGGCGTCCAGCACAGGCTGGATCTCCGCGAACGGCACGGGCCGAACATCGTTTTGCAGCCTCCGCAGTTCAAGAATGAGCGGGGCGGGGAGGGCATCCGGCCGCATGCTCATCAGCTGCCCGAACTTCACGAAGGTGGGTCCGAGGTCCTCGAGCGCCAGACGGACGCGCTCCCACTGCGTGCGCTCGGAGCTTGGATTGGATACCAGCCGCTGGCGCAACCCGGCCGGCAGATCGAACTGGTCAAGCAGATCGGCAAAGCCGTGCCGCGCCAGGACCCCGACGATCTCCTTCGCGCGAACGGCGTGGCTTACGAAATTGAATGGCTTCACGGCTCACCGGCGCGTGTCGCAGGTGGGGCGAGCTTCTCTTCCAGGGCCCGGACTCGCTGCTCGAGGGCGGTGAGCCGCGCCATCGTCGACTCATCCGCGTGGGCGGTGATGTCGCGCAGCCTGGAGCCGAGCTTGGTGCAGACCTCGTCAAACTCACGCCGGCCCTGCTCGGCGATCTTTTCGGCCATGATCTTTGCGTCGCCCGCGGAGAGCTTTCCCTCCCGGACGAAGTCGTCCATCGTCTTTTCGAGCCTGTCCTTGGTGACAACGGCGGCGCCGACGCCCGCCAGAAGGGTCTTCTTTATGAGGTCGATCATGGATTGAAGATAATCCGTCATTGGAGGGCGGGCAAATTTAAACGCCGCCGCCGGTTCCATGATGTTTTGGTTGGGCTACGGCGAGACAAGCTCGCCGGCGCGCTCGCGCAGGACCGTCAGGAACTGCTCCGCACCCCGGCTTTGGTAGCGCTGCATATGGCGCACCACGGCGATCTCCCGGGAGGGCCTGGCGTCGGAGAGCTGGAGATAGACGAGCGATTCATCGTCTTCGGGCGCCCGCGCGATCCTGGGCAGAATCGAAACGCCCGCCCCGATGGCGACCAGGGCCTTCACGGTCGGCACCTGGGAGCACCGGTGCCCGATTCGCGGCTCAAAATGGTGGTCGCCGCAGAAGCTCTTCACCTGTTCAGTGAGCGAACTGGCCGTCCCGGTCATGACGAAGCTCTCGTTGGCGAGGTCGGCGGCCGTCACCTTCGCTTTCTGGGCCAGCGGATGCCCCTTTCCGACAACCAGGAGCAGCGGCTCGTGAAGGAGGGATTCCACATGGAGCCTTGGATCGTCCCGAACAGGGAGGGATACCAGGGCCAGGTCCAGTTCACCTTCGATTATGGCGGAGATAAGGGCCGTCCTAAAATCTTCTTGTATATGAATTTGTAGATTCGGATAGCGCTTTTTGCAGCGGTCGATCAAAGCTGGAAGTATATAAGGAGCAAGAGTTTGTATTGCCCCTACGGAAATCTGGCGATCCAGGGACGGCGAATCGCTCAATTCCTTGGTTGCATTCTCCACCTCGAAGAGGATCTGGCGAGTTCGTCCGAGAAAGGCTGTCCCCGCTTCAGTCAGTACGGCCCGGCGGCCAAGGCGGTGGAATAGTTTGTGCCCGAGTTCCTTTTCAAGATTTATAACCTGCTGGCTTAAAGTAGGTTGAGATACATTGCAACGCGTGGACGCCCGGGTGAAATTGCCCAGGTCTGCGACGGCGGTGAAGTAGCGAAGTTGCTGCAGTTCCATAGTCAGAAACTATCATATCCATAGTTTAAATCAACTTCAACTATCGCTGATGTGCCGTATACTCCTCACGTGCCCGCCAGTGGGGCGCAGAAAACCGAAACAAAAGGACAACACCATGACGAAAGAGAACATCCTGAGAAAAGCGGTCATCCCCGGCTTAATCGCCCTGACCGCCATCTTGCTTTTGGTTTGTTTCCCCTTCAGGGCAGAGCGCGCTGACCGTTGGGTCGGCTTTGGCTCCGTAATCGTGCTGCTCGGCATCGCCGCGCTGGACTACCGGATCAGCCTCAAGGGGCTGCTTGGCCGCTGAACGGTCTTGCCAGGACCTTAGTCAGGAAGCTAACGGGGCCCGGAGTTTCAAACTCCGGGCCCCTTTTAATTGGCCATCGGCGTCCGATGGCCAATCCGCCGAAGCCCAACGCGCGAAGGCGGGTTGCCCCGCTTGATGTTGAAAGGCCCGCCTACGCCCGTTGGGCTTCGGCGCGGCGCCCTTCCGACTCGGAAGGGCGAAGGCGGGTCCGGGTCGGAAAGTTATGTCACACCGCCTGCGCCAAGGCTACCGAAGGTCACCGAATCAGATATCCGAGTGGTACTCGCCGCCCTCGGCGGGAGGGAAGCGGTGGGGCGGCTCGACTTCGGGCGGGGGGGCAGGGCTTTCCGTTTTCGGAGGCTCCGGCAAAGCAGGTTCGATTGAGGCGGCGGGCACCGGCGCGACCGGCTTTGGAAACGTCGGCTTGGGCGGCGGATTCTCGGCTTCATCCATCACCCTCTTGAACTCGCGCTCGACCTCTCCTGTCGCCTTTCGCAGCTCCTTCAACGTCTTGCCGAGTCCCCGCGCGAAATCCGGCATCTTTTTTCCCCCGAACAGGATCAGGACGGCGACCATGATCAGTAGCATCTCGGTGTCGCCGACACCGAGGAAGGCCAATGGCGGTAACGTCATGTCCATTTTGCGAAAATGGAGTGTTTTCTCCCAAAAGTAAACATGGCCTCTCCGGGCTCGCTGTGGGTCACTTGAGGCGGACGCTCACCGCAAATTTCGCCGACCTCCCCGGTTGGACGAATTGCAGTCCCACCTTGTTTTCGACGGCGTTTGGCGGACCCATCCACGGCTCGACGCAATAGAAGGGAGAATCATCGGCGAGGGTCCAAGTCACGAATATGGAATCCGGCGGCGGAACCCTCTCCGTTCCCAATTGAACGACCACATCTCCCGGCCGGCCCTTCTCGCCGAAGGCGGCCCGGCTGCCGTGCAGCGACGCGTGGAAGGTGTCTATCAGGGCGGGCTGAGCGAGGCTCTCCTCCTCCTTGAGGACAGGGCCTGGCACGAGTTTTCCAGCCGCGTCCTGCCGGAGGTGCCTGCCCGCGGGGATCCGGATCAGGTAGTCCGCGCGCCTTGAACCGTCGCTCCAGGGCACCGTGAAGTAGAAATGGTGCCCCGCGCACCAGGGCAGGGGCTCCCGGCCGAGGTTTTCAAACGAAAATTCGCAGGCGAATCCGAGCGGCTCGAAACGGTAGGTAACCGTAAAGTCGTATTCGAACGGGTAGCAGGTCCGCGCCTCATCACCCGGCACGAAGCGCGCGATGAATCCATGGTCGTCGGCCTGCGCGACCTGGAACCGGCCCTGGCGCGCGATCCCGTGGAGCGGCATCGGCCGGCGCACGCCGGCTGCGTCGCGCCAGAAAAAGATGTCGCCGCGGTCAAAGGAGCGGCCCGTGAACGGGAAGAGGATCGGATTGCCGCCGCGCACCTTGGCGAAATCGTCGAGCGTCGCGAGCTCGGGCCAATAGAGGACATCGCGCACGGATCCGTCGCCGAGCGTGATGTTCCAGTTCATGAGACGCGCCCCTAGCTCGGGCAGCGCAAGAAACGTGGAGCGGCCGACGCGCCAGCGCAGGAGTTCACGGCCGAGGTAGGGTATTTTTTCCATGCGATGCCGACAGCCAAGCGCCCCGGCGCGAATTGAGCAAAATATTTATGAAGACCTCAGGCCTCCAGTCTTGAAATCCCGAGGCACGGGATTTCAAGACTGGAGGCCTGAGGTCTTCATAGGCACACTATCCGGCCAGCCTGCGCACCCGCTGCGCTTGCACTGCAGGCAAAGCCTGTCAGGATGACCGTCCCATGCTACGGAAATGGCTTCCGTTCCTCCTGGCCGCCACCACCTTTCCGGCCCTGCCCGCGGGTGCGCTTACCGCCTCGACCCTACAGGTGAAACAGGTGGTTGTGATTCCCGTCCGGGACGAGATCGCCGAGCCGGCCCTTTACATCCTCCGGCGCGGGCTGAAGGAGGCCATGGCCGGGAAGGCCGATGTCGTCGTCCTCGACCTGAAGACCCCCGGCGGCGCCATCGACGTGACGATGGAGATGATGGCGGCGCTTGAGAAGTACCCGGGGCTGACAATCGCGTATGTCGACAACGAAGCCATGTCCGCAGGCGCATTCGTGTCGGCCGTGACCGGCGAGATCTGGTTTGCGCCCGACGGAATCATCGGAGCCGCGGCTCCCGTCACCGCGACCGGCCAGGACGTGGACACGACGATGAAGCAGAAGCTTGTAAGCTACCTGAAGGCGCGGATGCGGGCCACCTCCGAGGGCAAGGGCTACCGGGGCCAGGTGATCTCGGCGATGATCGACTCCGACCTCGAGCTGAAGATCGCGGGCCAGGTGCTGAAGGAAAAGGGCGAGCTCCTTTCGCTCACGGCCACCGAGGCGATGAAGGCCTATGGCGACCCGGCCCGGCCGCTGCTCGGATCCGGCATCGCCCCCGACATCGACGCCCTGCTGACAAAGCGCTTCGGCGCGCACGGATACGCCGTCCGCCGCCTCGAGGTCACCTGGTCCGAGCGCCTTGCGGTCGGGCTGAACCTGATCGCGCCCGTGCTCCTCGGCCTCGGGCTTCTGTCATTATTCATTGGGTACAAGACGGGCAGTTTCGGGGTCTTCGGAATCGCCGGAGTCTGCCTTCTCGCCCTCGTATTCCTGGGCAGCTCGGTCGCCGGGCTGTCGGGGCACGAGCCTGCGCTTCTCTTCGGACTGGGCGTCGTGATGCTGCTTCTCGAGCTGCTCTTCTTCCATTCCGCCGGGTTCCTGGGGATCGTGGGCGGGGCCCTCATGCTTGCGGCCCTGTTCTGGTCGATGTCCGACCTTTGGCCGAACGAGCCCCTGACGATCGCCTGGTCCGGCGATGCCTTTGAAAAGCCGGCCGTCAACCTGGGCCTGGGCCTCGTGATCGCCGCGGGCCTCGGGGCCGCGCTCCTGCGCTATCTTCCCCGTGGATGGATCTGGGACCGGCTGGTTGTCGAGGCCACGATCGGGGGCGCGGCGCAGGAGGCCGGGTCAGTTCCGGGTGCCGGGCTGAACCTCGACGCCCTGGTCGGCCGCCGCGGCGTCGCCGTGACGACCCTGAGGCCGGGCGGACAGGTTGAGGTGGAGGGCCGCCGATACGAGGCCGCGATCGGGATGGGAACGGTTGACGCCGGCACGCCGGTCGTGGTGCGAGGCCGCACCGATTTCGGGCTGACTGTCGAAAAGGCCGACTGACCACTTTGAACCCATGACCGCCATCCTGCTTCTCTTCCTTCTGGGCGTTGCGCTGCTTGCGGCCGATGTCTTCGTCTCGAGCTTCATACTGGCGATCTGCGGGGGCGCCGCCATGCTCGGCGGGTGTGCCATGGCCTACCGGCACTTCGGCATGGTTGCCGCCGGCTGCGCGGGGGCTGCGGCCCTGATTCTGCTCGGCGGAACGATCTATTTCGAGCTCGTCGTCCTGCCGCGCACGCGCTTCGGCCGAGGTCTCATTGTCGAGTCGACCTCCGGCGGGGCGAGCCCCATCGTCGCCACCGCCGATGTGGTGGGCAAGGCGGCAGAGGCCCTGACGACCCTCGCCCCGAGCGGGTATGTGCTGGTCGAGGGGAAGAGGTACGAGGCCTTTTCGCAGTGCGGCCACGTGCAGCGCGGCGCGGCGCTGCGGGTCGTCGGTGTGGACAATTTTCGCCTGATCGTAAACAAAGTTTAACCACCACTGCCATGCCCGACATCTCCCTCCTCATCCTCATCCCGCTCGCGGTCATAGCCCTCGTCATCGTGGGCATATTCCTGTCGTACTTCGGCACGTGGCTCAAGGCGCGGCTGAACGGCGCCCCGGTGCGCATCGTCAATCTGGTCGGCATGCGCCTCGGCGGCGTTCCCTACGGGCTTGTCGTCTCGGTGCGGATCACCGCCGTCAAGGCCGGGATCGCGGTCTCGACCGACAAGATCGCCGCGCATTTCCTTGCCGGCGGAAACGTCCTGGCGACCGTCCAGGCCCTCATCGCGGCCCAGAAGGCGGGCATTACGCTGGACTGGGACCGCGCCTGTGCGATCGACCTGGCGACCAAGGGATCGGGGAAGTCCGTCCTTGAGGCGGTCCGCACCTCGGTTGACCCGAAGGTGATCGACTGCCCCAACCCGGAGAGCGGGCGCACGACGATCGACGGCGTCGCCAAGGACGGAATCCAGGTGAAGGTAAAGGCGCGGGTCACCGTGCGCACCCACCTGGACCGGTTCGTCGGCGGAGCCAAGGAGGAGACCATCATCGCCAGGGTGGGTGAGGGCATCGTGACGACGATCGGCATCGCCGAAAGCTACAAGCACGTCCTTGAATCGCCCGACAGCATCTCGAAAACCGTCCTGGCGCGCGGTCTCGACGTCGGCTCCGCATTCGAAATCCTCTCGATCGACATCGCCGACGTCGACGTGGGCGAGAACGTGGGCGCGAAGCTCCAGGTTGCGCAGGCCGAGGCCAATAAGAACATGGCCCAGGCGCAGGCCGAGATCCGCCGCGCTGCCGCCGTGGCCCTCGAGCAGGAGATGAAGGCCCGCGTACAGGAGATGCAGGCGAAGGTCGTGGAGAGCCAGGCCCAGGTGCCACTTGCGATGGCGGAAGCCTTCCGCAGCGGCCGGCTGGGGGTCATGGACTACTACCGCATGGAAAACATCCAGTCCGACACGGCCATGCGGACAAGCATCTCGCAGCCCGAGGCGAAGAAGTGACGCCTCCCCGGCCGAAGAAAAATGGCTAGCCGCGAAAATCCAGTCAACTGGCTCCTCGGCAACCGCGAGGTCCTGGCGATCCTGTTTGTCGCCGTGGCCTGGCTTGCGCAAAAGCTGGGCATCTCGAAGGACAGGAAGGCGGTGAGAAGCGCCGACCCGAAGGGGTCGGAGGGCGACGCCGACGAGGCCGAGCGGACCCGCAGGGTCCAGGAGGAGATCCGCCGAAAGATCGCCGAGAGGCGGGCGGGCGCGCCCCCCGTTCTCCCGTCTTCGCGCTACGGAGGGGAGCCGGCCCCGCCGGTCGTGGCTCCGCGTCCAGTGGCCCCCGCGCCCGTCCCGTGGGCCGACGTCTTTGAGAGGTCCGGGGAGCCCCGGGCGGAGGAACTCCCGACGCGGGACAAGGATCTCGAGGCTGTTCTCGCACGCCAGCGCGGGCTCGGGGAGAAGATGCGCCAGCTGGAGTCCGCCTCTTCGGCAGCATCCGCAGAGGCGGGCGGCTATTCGGCTGGCGGCGCCGCGGCAATGCTGGCTCAACTGGAGCCGGCGATGCCCGTTTTTCCGCCTCCCTCACCGTGGCTTTCGGAACTGCGGGAGCGGCAGGGCGCCCGCCGGGCGATCGTCTTGCGCGAGATTCTCGGGCCTCCGGTCGCACTCCGCCGCTAGCAGGCTGTTGAAGAACTACACCGGCCGTCGCGACAGACGATTTTTGCCGCGACCCGGATTATCTCATCTCCGCCGGTCCGGGAAGGATTACCTGCTCCTGGAGGTGGGTCTTCGGATCGACCGGCATGGAAATCGTGCGGCCGTTGTATTCAATATTCAAATTCGGGCCGGGATTGGCCTGAATCCAGACCCTTCCGGTCCACGGGACGGACTGGATCTGGCCGCGGGTGAGCGCCTTGTCAAAGAGGTGGTACCACTTTCCGTCCTCCGAGCGCGCACTGACCCGGACTGCGACCGAGTCCGTGGCGATCAGGTTGAAGGTGGATTCGGCGGGCTGCACGACGGCCTGCGGGGGCGGCGGGATGCGCTCGGTCGACGGCGGCGCGGAGGATGGGAAAAGCGACTTGACGACCCATACGATCAGGAGAAGGAGCAGCACGCACAGCAGGAAGATCCCGCCCCTGAAGACGGCAGCCGGGCTGATGCTCGGCGCCGGAGGCAGGCCGCTCGCGTGGGCCCGCGGGACATGGGGCACCTGCGGGGCATGGGGGATGTGGGGGGCGTGGCGCGGGGGCTCCGGCGGGGCGGCTTCCGGAGCGGGAGCGGCGCGCTCCGCATTCTCATCGGCCGAGGCGACGGACAGGTCCATGCGCCCGTAAACCTCGCGGCTTGGCTGGCGCGGGCGCGATTCGCCGTGGCCGAGATCCCCGAAGTCGTTCAGCAGGCGCTCCGGTGGAATGCGCAGGAACGTGGCGTAGCTCTTCAGGAATCCGCGCACATAGATGTCCGTGAGCCCGATGTCGAATTGGTTGCCTTCGAATTTCTGCAGGTAATCCCCGCGGATCTTTGTCGCCTCGGCGGCCTCCCGGACGGAGATGCCCTTTTTCTTGCGAGCTTCCTCAAGGCGTTCGCCAATGGTCTGCATATCAGGTCTATTAAGGGTGTGAAAGGGGGCTAAGTCAGCACGAAAACAAGGGAACCTCCGCCGACGATTGCCTCAGAGGCCGTCCAAATCGACCAAAATCTCACGCGGGCTCGATCCGTTCTCGGGGCCGACGATGCCCTTCTCCTCCATGATTTCCATGATCCGCGCCGCGCGGTTGTAGCCGATGCGCAGCCGGCGCTGGAGCATGGACGTGCTGGCGCGGCGGCTCGACCGGAGTACATCGAGGGCCTGCTGGTAGAGCGCCTCGTCGTCGCCGAGTTCGTCCTCGCCTTCGCCGCCCTCCTCGTCGTCCTCGCGGGCCGCCCGGTCGATGCGGGCCTGGACCTCGTGGGCGTAGACGGGGGGATCGTTGTTCTCCTTGAGATAATCGACGAGCGCCTGCACCTCGTCGTCGGCCACGAATGCACCCTGGGCCCGCACGAGCCTGGAGGTGCCCGGGGGCGTGAAGAGCATGTCGCCGCGGCCGATCAGGGTTTCGGCGCCCTTGTGGTCCAGGATCGTCCGTGAGTCGACCTGGGAGGCGACCTGGAAGGCGATGCGCGAGGGGAGGTTCGCCTTGATGACGCCCGTGATGACGTCGACCGAGGGACGCTGCGTCGCGATGATCAGGTGGATTCCGGCCGCGCGGGCAAGCTGGGCCAGCCGGGCGACGTTGGTCTCGATCTCCGCGGGGGCGATCATCATGAGGTCGGCGAGTTCGTCGATGATGACGATGATGTAGGGGAGTCGCTCCGGGATCACGATTCCGTCGTCCGTCTCGAGCGGATCGAGGCCCTCGAGCGAACCCTGCGCCGGCGGAAGCGGTTGCTCGGAGGCGGGGAGCTTCTTGCGGTGATTGAATGCCACGATGTTCCGGACATTCGACTTGGCGAAGATCTGGTAGCGCTGCTCCATCTCGCTCAGAAGCCACTTGAGGGCGCCGGGCACCTTCTTCGGCTCGGTAACCACCGGGATCAGCATGTGCGGGAGCTGGTTGAATATCTTCAGCTCGACGACCTTCGGATCGACCATGATCAGGCGCACGTCCTTCGGGCTTTTCGAATAGAGGATGGAGGAGACGATGGAGTTGATGCAGACCGACTTTCCCGATCCCGTGGCGCCGGCGATCATGAGGTGCGGCATCTTGGACAGGTCGGAGATCAGGGGCTTGCCTGAGACGTCCTTGCCCAGGGCGATCGGCAGTTCGGCCTTCGTCGAAGCCCAGTCCTCGCTCTCGAGGATCTCGCGCAGCCCAACGGGTGTCGGATGCAGGTTGGGCACCTCGACGCCGACGGCGGCCTTGCCGGGAATCGGCGCAAGGATGCGGACGGACTGGGCGCGCATGCCGAGGGCGATGTTCTTGTCGAGGCCGGAGATCTTCTCGACCCGCACGCCCGGCGCAGGGACGACCTCGTAGCGGGTTATGACCGGCCCGACATGGATTTCGCCGAGCGAAACCTCGACCCCGAATTCCCCGAGGATCCGCAGGAGATTCTCCGCGTTGCGCCGGTGCTCCTCCTCGCTGCTGGCTGCCGGGGCCCGGACCTGCTCCTTGAGAAGCTTGATGGGAAAAGGCTTGTAATTGTCGTCGGCGCCCGCCTGCACCGCCGCCCGCGCCTTCCTTAATTCCTCGGGCTTGACGATGTTGAGCTCTATGCGCTTCGACGCAGCCGGCTCGGAGGCCGGCCTGGGCTTCTCAGAGGATGAAACCCCGGGAAACAACGAGCCCTCTGCCTCTCCGCCCCTTTGCTGGGGCGCGGTGCGCCCGGCGGCGGTCCTGGGAGCGACCACCGACGAAGCGTCGCCGCCCTTCGGGACAAGCACGTTCTTGTTTGCGGGTCCGATCGGCTCGAGGACGAGGGGCCGGGCGGCCCTTGGCTCGTCCGGCTGCCTTCCGCGGCCTGCAGCCAGGGCGGCAAGCTCGTTCTTCCGCCTGACACGGGCCTCCCGCCAGGCCGAGAATCCGGCAAGGGCGCGCTCGAACTCGGACCCGATGTCCTTGGTAAAGATGAACAAAAGGCCCAGCAGGTAGGTCGTTCCAAGCAGGAGGAAGGAACCGAAGCCACCCAGGGCGTTTTGCAGAAAATCCTGATAGAGGATGACGCCCACACCGCCGCCTAGGCCCTGCGGAAAGTAGTTGTGGTTGGTCCCGAAGATCTCGTCCAGCATCGGGGCAAGCCCCGCCAGCGACACGACGCAGACCAGCATCGCGGCCGCCCGCGTCGCAACCAGGCGCCTGACATTGCGAAGCGCCAGATAGAGGGTCCAAAAAAGGAAGATGGGCAAAAGCCACGTGCTGATGCCGATGACGTACAACAGCCCCGACACCAGGTCCGCACCCACCCAGCCCATCAGGTTTCTCGAAACAGGGGCGGTCTGGTGGATCTTGCTTTGCGTGACATCGAAATCCAGGAGCGCCACGGTGAGAAACGTGCCGCAGACGAAGCAAACGACCGCGACTACCCAGTTGGGACGCGGCCGAGGCGCCGACGCCGAGCCTCCGTTTGGGTTTGAACTCTCTGTCTTGGGCATTTTTGTGGGCCGATCAGAACTCATCCTAACGCCCGCACCGGTCAAATGTAAACACCCTGGGATCGGGACCAGAACATTGATGCGAGATCTTCTTTCATTTGAGCCTCTTTACCAGGAACGGGTCTGGGGCGGGCGGGCATTGGAAACGATTCTCGGACGCAGGATTCCCGCGGGAATTCCGACCGGTGAGGGCTGGGAGATCGTCGACCGTCCGGAGGCCCAGTCCACCATCGCGGACGGCCCCCACGCAGGCCTGACCCTGCGGGCCTTGCTGGAGCGCGAGGTCAAAGGGGTGATGGGGCCCGAATGGCAGGCCTCGCGGCCCTTTCCGATCCTCGTCAAGTGGCTTGACTGCAGGGAACGGCTGAGCCTCCAGGTCCATCCGTCCGCGGAATCCGCAAGGCGCCTGCACGGGGAGCCGAAGACGGAGAACTGGTATGTCGCCCGTGCCACCCAGGGCGCCCAGCTTTTGGCCGGCCTGAAGCCGGGCACAGGCCGGGAGCAGTTCGAACGTGCGATCGCTGAAGACCGCACCGAGGGCTGCGTGCGCCATTTCAATGTGGCAGCCGGGGACTCGCTCCTGGTTCCCGCCGGCCAGATTCACGCGATCGGTGCGGGGAACCTGATCCTCGAGATACAGCAGAACTCGGACACGACCTACCGGGTGCATGACTGGGGCCGCGTGGGCCTGGACGGAAGGCCGCGCAGGCTCCACCTGGCCGAATCGATCGAGTCGATCGATTGGGCAGGTTCTGCGCCGGAGCTGGTGCGTTCCGCGCCGACCTCCGGGGTGATCGCCAAATGCGACGCGTTTCTGATCCGCCGCGTGGTGCTGGATTCCGGCGAGCGGCTGCCGATTGCCGCAGGCGGGCAGCCGCGCCTGCTCAGCGTCGTGAGCGGAAATGTCACGGCTTCCGCGCTTGGGCGGGGCGATTCCGGAGGCAGCGTGCTCGGGAGGGGATCGAACGTCCTCCTGCCCTATGCGGGCGAGTTTGCCTTCGTTGCGGATGTCCCGGCGATATTGCTTCTCACGGAGGATTTCGCCAGGCCGGGCGCGCCGCGCGCTTGAAGTCTGGGAAAAGGGGTGGTTTAATTTCTCCCTTTTCCATGACACAAGCCCAGACCGATCCAAGTGCCGGCCGCCCATCGGGCGGGGCGGCCCAGCCGCGTCATGAACCGAAGGAGGATGCCACAGAAAAGACACCGCCGGAGCCTGCTTCGCCTTCCAGTGCCGGTGCCGCGCCGAAACCGCCGCCGGACCTGGCGGCGCAGCTCGCCGACGCAAGGCAGGAGGCCGCGCATGCCCATGACCGGTTTCTTCGAGCTGTCGCCGACCTCGAGAATTACCGCCGGAGGGCGTTGCGCGAGAAGGAGGAGCTTAGGATCGGCGCGGGACTGCGCATTGTCGAGGATGTGCTCCCGGTGCTGGACAACCTTGGGCTCGGCCTCAACGCCGCGCGCCAGCCAAAGGCCGACGTAACGACGCTGGTAGGGGGCGTGGAGCTGGTGCTTCAACAGCTCAAGTCGGCCCTCGCCAAGCACGGGCTTGTGGAAATCAATCCCGTCGGGCGCCCATTCAATCCGCATGAACACGAGGCGATCTCCCACCAGCCCAGTGCGGACGTTGCCGCAGAGCACGTGCTTACTGTTGTCAGAAATGGCTTTACGCTCAATGGCCGGCTCGTCAGGCCGGCCTCGGTCGTCGTGTCGAGCGGCCCGGCTCCAAAGGACAAGAAAGGCTGACAGTGCCCCGCCGAATCGCAATGATCCGCGCTGAGATCGGCGCGGCCGGCACCTGACAAAATGGCCAAAGAAGACTACTACGAACTGCTTGGAGTCGAGCGCAACGCCACCGCGGAAGAGCTGAAGAAGGCCTATCGCAAGAAGGCCGTGCAATACCACCCGGACAAGAATCCGGGCAACAAGCAGGCGGAGGACATGTTCAAGAAGATCTCCGAGGCCTACGAGGTCCTGCAGGACGGTGAGAAGCGGGCGGCCTACGACCGCTACGGCCACGCCGCCTTCCAGGGTCCCGGGGCCGGCGCCGGCCCCCGGGGCGCGGGAGGAGCCGGAGGCTTCCACGACCCGTTCGACATTTTTCGCGAGGTATTCGGCCAGGGCGGCGGCGGCGGAATTTTCGAGGAGATGTTCGGAGGCGGAGGAGGCGGCGGCCGCGACCAGGGCAGGGAAGGGGCCGACCTGCGCTACGACCTGGAGATAACCCTAGAGGACGCCGCCCGCGGAGTCGAAAAGGAGATCTCGTTCAGGAAGCTCGTTGCGTGCGGGCACTGCGGGGGAACGGGCGCCGAGCCAGGCACAAAGCGGGTGACCTGTCCCACGTGCCGCGGCGCCGGGCAGATCCGGCGCTCCGGCGGAATAATCGTTTTCACCCAGACCTGCCCGAGCTGCGGCGGCACGGGAAAGAAATATGAAAAGCTCTGCACTGTCTGCCGGGGCGACGGTCGGACCCCCCAGACGACCAAGCTCAACCTGCGCATTCCAGCCGGTGTCGAGACCGGCTCCAGGCTGCGTTCCGCGGGCAATGGCGAGGCGGGCGCCGCGGGAGGGACGGCGGGAGACCTATACGTCGTTCTGACCGTCAAGGAGCACGAGCTGTTCGAGCGCCAGGGCGACGATCTTTTCTGCGAGATTCCGATAAAGTTCACGCTCGCGACACTCGGCGGGTCGATCGAGGTTCCCACCCTGTTCGGGAAGGCCGCCCTCAAGATCCCGGCTGGCACCCAGAGCGGCACGACCTTTCGGCTTCGCGACAAGGGCATGCCAAACCTCCGTGGCGGCCGCCAGGGGGACCAGCTTGTGCGCGTGCATGTGGAGGTTCCCGGTTCTCTCACCGGCGAACAGCGCAAGCTCCTCGAGGAGTTTGCGCGCGTGAGCGGCGATGCGAACGAGCCCACCTCGCGCAGCTTTTTCGAAAAGGCCAAGAAGTTCTTCTAGGGGTCTCGATGAAACTGCACAATCCGAAGCTCCTGAGTCTTGCGCAGGCCGTGAGGCTCCGGGCCAGGATCCGCCGCTCGGGTCGCAAACTCGTCCTGACAAACGGTGTCTTCGACCTCCTGCACCCGGGCCATCTCCACTTCCTTCAGAAGGCCGGTGAATTGGGCGAATTGATTGTCGCCCTCAATTCCGATCGGAGCGTCAGGGCCCTGAAGGGCCCCGGCCGGCCCATCCTCGGCGAGCAGGAGCGGGCCTACGCCCTCGCGCAACTTGGGGCGGTGAAGGCCGTCGTCATCTTCCGGCGCAAGCGGCTCACCCGGGAGATCCGCGCCCTGAAGCCGGACATCTATGTCAAGGCGGGTGATTACACCCTGGCCAAGCTCGATCCGGGCGAGCGCGACGAACTTGGGGAGGCCGGGGCCAGGATCCTTTTCCTGCCGTTCCTGCCCGGGTTCAGCACCACCAAGCTGATCGCCCGAATCAAGGCCGCCGGGACGCTATAGTAATTTCGTAAGACATTGAACACAATTTTTTTCCAGGTACAATGAACGTCGTCATCCTCGGTTCGGGTCGCGGCAGCAACGCCGAGGCGATCCTCCAGGCCCAGGCGGCGGGAGGCCTGGGAAAGGCGCGGGTCGTCGCACTCTTGTCCGACATCCCCGGGGCCGGGATCCTCGCCCTGGGCGCCCGTTTCGGCGTGCCGGCCCGTTATGTCGATCCGGCCCCCTTCAAGACAAAGCTTGAGGGCGAGGGCGAGGCCCGCTTCATCGCCGCCGTGGCCGGCTCAAAGGCCGATCTTGTCGTCCTGGCCGGTTTCATGCGCGTCCTCAAGCCCGGCTTTCTCAGCGCCTTTGCAGGCCGGATAATTAATCTGCATCCGAGCCTTCTTCCGAGCTTCCCCGGGCTCGACGGCATCGGACAGGCGTGGAGGCGCGGCGTGAAGGTGACCGGATGCACGGTCCATTACGTGACGCAGGAGGTCGACGGCGGCCCGATCATCGACCAGGCTCCGGTGCATATCGACGAAGGTGATACGATCGAATCGCTTACGGCCAGGATCCACGCGGCCGAGCACGCGCTCCTTCCGGCCGTGATCGCGCGGCTGGCCGGCTGAATCCTTTCCCAAGCCGGTGCCCCTTTTCGAAATCAGGGCCGAGATGCCCGCCGCCTCGGCGGAGGATGCCGAAGGCGTCCTGCTGGATCTGGGCGTCCGGAACTGGAGCATCCTCGAGGACGCCGTCGCCCGCCGGGCCTGGATCGTCGGGATATTCCCGGCGGAGAACGAGGCCCGCGCAGCCTGGGGCGAATTGCGGCCGCTCCTGGCGGAAACGCCGCTCGGCGAGCCCATGGTGCGGCCGCTTGCCGACGCCGACTGGCGGAACTGCTACAAGGCTCACTTCAAGTCCTGGCGATTCGGGCGCCTTCATTGGGTGCCCGTCTGGGAGCGCGGCGCCTTCGAGTTGCCCTCCGGCCACGCCGTCCTGTGGCTGGACCCCGGGCTCGCCTTCGGCACCGGCAATCATGAGACGACCCGCCTGTGCATCGAGCGCCTGGTGGAGGCGGAGGCGGCAATGGCGGGCACGCCGCAGAAGGCGGCGCTCCGGGTAGTCGACGCCGGCTGCGGCTCCGGGATTCTCGCCCTCTCCGCAGCCCTGCTCGGATTCGAGAGTGTCATTGGCTTCGACCTCGACCCCGAGGCGGTGCGCATCAGCGGCGAAAATGCGCTGCTGAACGGCCTCGCCGACCGGGTCAGGTTTTTCACAGCGGACCTCCAATCGGGTCTCGGGGGCCCGCCGGCGGGGATTGTCCTGGCGAACATCCAGGCCGACATCCTCGCCCGCAACGCCCCCGATCTGGTTTGCGCCGTGGCTCCCGGAGGAACGCTGATCCTAAGCGGCATCCTCGCCATGGAGCTCGATTCCGTCCGCACGGCCTTTGCCCCCGCCGCCCCCGGCTGGGCCTCGGATACCCGGACGATGGGCGAGTGGGCGGATCTCGTCCTTTCCAGGCCTCCTCAGGCGTGATGTCCCGTCTCGGGACATCATGGCTCCTGCGGCGCATTTGCATTTTGCCGCTCTTCGGGGACCTTTTCCCCATTATGATCGCGCAATTGAGCCATGATCCGGCGGAGGTCGGGGTCGCCTATGCGAAGGTGAGAGGCGGATACGCACCCGGCGATGGCAACGGCCTGCTCGACGCGTACTCCGCCGCCGTGTCCGGGGCCGCTGAACGGGCCCGCGGCGCCGTCGTCCACATCGAGGTCGCCATTTCCGGCAATGGTGGCGCCGGGGGTGCGCCCGAGGGAGGCAGCGGGTCGGGTTTCTTCATTTCGCCGGACGGCTACCTGCTCACTAACAGCCACGTGGTCCGCGGAGCGCGGAAAATGCGCGTCTCCCTGGTGAACGGCAGCAGGCTGGAGGCCGATCTTGTTGGCGAGGATCCCTATACGGATCTGGCCGTCCTCCGGGTCAGCCCCGGCGAGGCGGTTGATCATCTCCAATTTGCCGACAGCGATCGTGTCAGGCCGGGCCAGGTGGCGATCGCGATCGGAAGCCCGATGGGCTTCCAGCAGACGGTCACCGCGGGAATTGTGAGCGGCCTCGGCCGGTCGCTGCGCGCGGCTTCCGGGAGGCTGATCGACAACATCATTCAGACCGATGCGGCCCTGAACCCCGGCAATTCGGGGGGCCCCTTGGTCGATTCGCGCGGGGAGGTGATCGGGGTGAATACGGCGATCATACGCCCCGCGCAGGGGATCTGTTTTGCGATCGCAAGCAATACGGCCCGGTGGGTGGCCGGCTGGCTAATCAAGGACGGACGGATCGGCCGGAGCCTGATTGGGGTTGCCGGGCAGACCGTTCCGCTGCTCAGGAAGCTCGTTTTGCACCATCGCATCGGCCATGACACGGGGGTGCTCGTTGCCGGGGTCGAACCGTCCAGCCCGGGCGAAGGCGCAGGCCTTGAAATGGGGGATATCATCGTGGCACTCGGCGGACATCCGACTCCGACAGTGGATGCGCTGCACAAGCTCTTGACCGGCGAACGGATCGGAACCCAGGTGCCCATCCGCATCCTGCGGGGCGTCGGCGTGCTGACGAAGACGGTCGTGCCGGTTGAAATGGCGTCAAGTTGAAGAACGACCTCAGGCCTCCAGTATTGAAATCCGCCTCGCGGATTTCAATACTGGAGGCCTGAGGTCTTAATCTTGAATCAGCGAGCGCAGGTCGGCAAGTGACAGTCGGGCGGAAACGGCGTCGCTCGCCTCGAATACGTCCTTGAGCAGGGCCCGCTTTTCAGCCTGCAGCCCGAGCACCCTCTCCTCGACGGTGCCCGAGGCGATCAGCTTGTAGCTGGTGACGACCCGGGCCTGCCCAATGCGGTGGGCGCGGTCGGTCGCCTGCATCTCGGCGGCGGGATTCCACCACGGATCAAAATGGACGACCGTGTCGGCGCCCGTCAGGTTGAGCCCCGAGCCTCCCGCCTTGAGCGAGAGAAGAAAAATGGGGATTTCGCGGGACGACTGGAAGCGGTCCACCTCGGCCTGCCGGGCGCCCACGGGCATCGAGCCGTCAAGGCGGCAGCAGCCGATGCCCTGGAAAGAGAGGTCCTGCGCAAGCAGGTCGAGCAGGGACGTGAACTGGGAGAAGACGAGCACGCGATGCCCGTCGTCCAACGCCTCTTCAAGGAGCTCGCGGAGCGCCTCCAGCTTTGCGGAATCCGCGTACGGCTGGGCCGCGTTCCCCGCTGCGGGGTGCCGGGCTCCCTCGGCGAGCCTCGGGTCGCAGCAGATCTGCCTGAGCCTGAGAAGCTGGGTCAGCGCGGCAAACCGCAGGCGGCCCTCGCTCGCGCCGCGGGCCGCCAGATCGATCAGGTCGCGTTCGGCGGCCTCCTGGGCGGCCCGGTAAAGGGCCCCTTGGACGGCCGTGAGTTCGCACCAGACGGTTTGCTCGATCTTTGCCGGCAATTCCGGCGCGACGGCCCCTTTCGTGCGCCGCAGGATGTAGGGCGCCGTCTGGGCCCGGAGCCGCTGGTCCAGCCAGGCCCTGTCGCTGCTCCTCGCACCGGCGGCGGACCGGTCGAGATAGCCCGGGAGCAGGAACTCAAAAAGGGACCTCAAATCGTCGAGCGAATTCTCGACGGGCGTTCCCGTGAGGACAAAGCGGCTGCGGGCCCTCAGGGCCCGCAGGGCCCGGGCGTTCTGGGACTGCCGGTTCTTGATGTGCTGGGCCTCGTCGGCGATCACGCACAGGAAATCCCATTCGTTGAAGATGCTCCCGTCGCGGACGAGCGTCCCGTAGCTGGTTATGATCAGGTCGAAGTCCTTGAACTGCGCCGGATTCGACAGCCGCCGCCCGCCATGATGCACGATCGCGCGAAGCCCCGGCGCAAAACTCGCCGCCTCCCGGCGCCAGTTCTCAAGGAGCGAAGCCGGGCAAACGACGAGACTGGCGGCGCCCGCGGCGCTGGATTCGCGCGCGGCGCACAAAAGGGCGAGGGACTGGACCGTCTTTCCGAGGCCCATTTCGTCGGCAAGGACCGCACCCAGTTCGTTGCGGTGAATGTGCCAAAGCCAGGCTGCGCCGAGCCGCTGGTAAGGGCGAAGCTTCGCGTCGAACTCCGCGGGAATCGGAGCGGGCCTGAGGACCGAGAGATTGCGCAGGGCGGCGCTGCGCGCCCGCCACGCCTCCGGCGGCTGGAATCCGGGTGCCAGCGGCTCAATCAGTGCCTCGATTTCCGCAACCCGCGCTCCGCTGATCCGCTGCGTGCGCCGGATCGAGACCCCGTCTGCGGGGCCTCCAGCCAGGGCCCGCTGCACATCGCCCAGCCTTTGGATCCTGTCCGAATCGAGGAGGATGATCGTGCCCGCCGATTCCAGGTATCCGCGGCCTGAAACGAGGGCTAAGCGCATGTCGGCCTCGCTGGCCGCTCCGGCGCGAAGGCCCAGCGTGACCTCGAAGTCCTTCCCGGCCTCGGCGGCGGTGCAGACTATCTCGGCGGGCCGCAGGTGGGCCGTGTTCTTGTCGAAGTTGG
The DNA here is from genome assembly GCA_963747795.1 of uncultured Verrucomicrobiae bacterium. Classification (GTDB taxonomy): domain Bacteria; phylum Verrucomicrobiota; class Verrucomicrobiia; order Opitutales; family Opitutaceae; genus Palsa-1447. The sequence continues at coordinate 173,141 of CAVVGS010000006.1, read as the reverse complement.
GCGTGAATCGCGCGCCAAAATCAGCACGGAAGCGCTCGGCGTTTGCCGCAAGGAAATTGAGCGTCTTGTGCCGGTCGCGGAGCCACCACTTGCCGTTCGATGGCTCCGCAAGGAACCCGCAGCGCTTCAGCAGCTCGAGCACCGCCGGATAGCTCCGGTGCTCCCGAGAGGGCAGCGTGATAGCAAGAAAATGCTCCGAACCATCGACCGTGGCCGGAGCGGGACCGGCGGAGCCGGAGAGAGTGGCCGGGATGTTTTGGAGCAGCATGATCGGCCTTCGGCGAATGGCTCAGCGGAACCGGTTTCAGGCATCTCAGTTGTTGATGGGGGCGGAGGGCGGGGGCAGCCAATCCTTAAGCGCGCTGCTGCGGCCGCATTCGAAGCACGATGTTCCGCCAAACTGGGTGTTGCAGATGGGGCAGACGCCCCCGGACGAAAACATGTCGAACGAATGCTTGCACCGGGGGCAGGTCCAGAATTCTCCCCTCGGCGGCGCCGCGCGGCACCACGGGCAGGCGGCGCCGTCCCGCCGCGGGGCGTCGGCTATCCGGGCCATGCTGCGCGCCCGGGTCAGCCCTGTCCAGCACTGCACGAGGAGGAAGAGGCAGACGATACCCATCCAGATGGATTCGCCCAGCAGCGCGTAGATGAAGAGCGCGATCACGCCGACCATTCCGACGACGCTCGAGACCAGAAGGCTTCGGGCCCGACCGAACGGAAACCACAGGAGGGAACGCAGTATCTGGCCGCCGTCCAGCGGGTAGACGGGCAGCAGGTTGAAGATCAACAGACCGATGTCGATTGTCAGCAACGAGCGGATGAACGTCCGCAGGTCGGGATGGTCCGCAATCAGGCCGGTTTTCTGGGCTGCGATTCCGGCCGCAAAAAGGATGGGAACCAGAATGACATTGACCAGGGGTCCGGCCGCGATTGTCCACAGGGTGGCTCCCGGTCTTGGAGGGGGAGCCACGTAGGCAACGCCGCCCAGGGGCCAGAGCACGATCTGGTTGGCGTCTCCGCCCACGCTGCGGCATGCCAGCGCATGGCCGAACTCGTGCATCATGACGATCAGGAAGAGCGAGAGGTACTCAAGGACCGCCCAAAGGGGGGATTCGTAGTGCCCGATGCCCCGCAGGAAGATTTCGTAGTAGGCCACGAGGAACCATGACCAGTGAAGATAGACGTCTATTCCGCCGAAGCGAAAGAGCCGGAATGATCCTTGGCGGGTAGGCATGGGTGCGCGGTTTGGTACTTCTCTCCGCGCCGGCCCTCCATGCCAAATGCAAAAAACGGGGTGGGGTCGGAAAAATCACGGGTCGAAAAGGGCCCCGGGGCTTCGGTTTTGAATTCCGCACGCACGAAATTCAAAACCGGAGCCCCGGGGCCTTGCTTTCGCTAAAGCGAACGCGGATGCGGCTGGACCGGCGCGGCAGGCGATGAATCGACCCTCGCGTCCGGCGCCACCAATGCGCGGCATTGACCCAGGGCCAAACCTGCAATGAAGGCGACGATGGCAATGGCGAGGTAGGCCGAATACTTGAATGGCCCCGCCCTGCGGCGCGGCTCATTTGAAAAATCGAGGTAGTCGGCCGATGCTTTCATGCCCTTATCATAGTCCTGCCGGGGACTTGGATGGAGTAAAAGACGGCAGGAAATCCATCAAAACGGCGTAGACCCGAACATTCAACGTGCTGCGTGAAATGTCCGGGTTTACGGGGTCAGGTTGAAAAAACTGCGGGAATTTGCGGCCGCAATTTCCCAACCTGCCCCCTGATCCCTCACCTCGCAGTCATGCCGAATCTCAGGAACACAAAAAGGAGTGCAAAAAACAAAAGGGCGCCGACGCCCAGGAGGGAACCCGCCAGGATCGGCGTCGCCTGGAAGCTCAACTTCCAGCGGGGCGGGCGAAGCCTCCGGCTGTAGCCGGTCACCTGCACACGATCCGGCGCGTCGAGATCCGCCTTGAACGCCTCCATGTCCGGGTACCTCCCCTCCGGCTTGCGCTGCAGGGCGTGCAGGACGATTTCCTCCGCCTGCGGCGAAAGCGCCGGATTGAGCGTCCTCGGAGCGACCGGGTCGCCCGTGGTTCGCTGGAACGCCGACTGCCACGGGTCCTCGTTCTTGAACGGGACCGACCCGGTCAGAAGCTCGTAGAGGATGGCTCCCAGGCCGTAGATGTCGGTGCGTTCGTCGATGGGTCCATTGTCGACCTGCTCGGGAGCCATGTATTCGGCGGTGCCGAAGATCGGCGTCAACTTGGCCAGCACGTTTCGCTGCCGGACCGGCGGGGAGGAGAGGCCGAAATCCATCACCCGCAGCGTCCGGTCGCGGCAGATCATGATGTTCGACGGCTTCAGGTCTCTGTGGATGACCCCCTGCTCGTGCATATGCCCCACGGCGGAGCAGACCAGGCTCACGATCCTCAGCGCATCGCTCTCGGGAAGGGGACGATTCTTGTGCTCGATGTGGTCGAGCGTGCAGCCCAGCAGGAACTCCGTCACAAGGTAAGGCTGGCATTTCTCGCCCGAGACGGGGATGAATTTCAGGAGGAAGGGGTGGTGAAGCTTGAGGCCGATCTCTTCCTCGTGGCGGAAGCGCGTGAAGCAGACCGGATCGCTCTCGACGACCCGCAGGGGAAGCTTGACCGCCACATTCCGCCGCCCCTGGAGCATGTCCTCCGCACGATAGATCGTGGCCATGCGGCTGCGACCGAGGGCCTCGCGAATCAGGAAGCGGCCATCCAGCACCTTGCCGGGTCCCAGCAGGGGCTCGGCGGAGGGTTCAAAGCCGCCCCGGCCTTCGGGAATGTCCTGGCAGCACCCAACCTCGGCCAGCGGCGCCGACTCCACCGCGCCGCAGAAGTACGCCGCGCCGCCTTGTCCGCCTTGGGTCATGCGGCCCATCGGTGTTCGGGCTCCTCTCCGGGCCAGCGGCGGAAGCAGTTGAAATGCGTGCGCACGTCGACGACGAGGACCCGGCAGGAAGCCTCGGCGACGAGGCTGCGCGCCGTCTCTGCGCACCTCGGGCCGAGGAGCCTTCTCCAGATTGACGGGGTGAAAGTCGGCAACAGGATCAAGTCAACGTCGTTGGCTGTGGCTTCGGCAAGGATTTCCTCATGGGGCGTGCCGACCCGCACCCGGACAGACGCCCCGATGGAAGGGTGTATGAACTCGTTGCCGATGCGATCCAGCAGAAGCTCGGCCCGGCGGAAGTTGGTCCCATTCCCGCGAAACGGCACCGCATTGGTCCGGCGATCCAGAACGTGGAGAAGGACGACCTCTCCCTTGAAGGGGGGAACGATGTCTCTGGCCAGCGGGAATATCTCAGGCGGGCATTTCGCGAGGTCGATCGGAAGCAGCAGCCTGTTCGCCTTCATGCCGAATTGCCCGAAGGAACGTTGCGAAATGCTGGAAGTCATGGTGGATGGGGTCTTCATGGCGCGATCTGCCCGGTGTGGCATCACCTTATGGACCTTCTCGCCAACCGGGTAGTAAATCCTGGCGCAAATACCCTCAAAAAAGCATCAAAAACCGCCCGAAGGCGGGCGCCTCCTCACGATTTCTTTCCGTCTGCAGCGTCGATAGCCAGATTTAGAAGCAGCACATTGACACGGGGTTCCCCAAGAAATCCCCACTGGGATCCCTCGGTGAATTTCTCCACGAAGGCCCTCACCTGATCCTCGCTCATTCCCCGCGCCGCGGCGACCCGAGAGATCTGGAATCGCGCCCCTTCCGGGCTGATATGCGGGTCGAGGCCGCTCGCGGAGGCGTAAACCAAGTCCGCCGGCACCGGCGCGTCGGCGGCGAGCTTGGACGCATCGCGAAGCGCCTTGGCGTTGGTGCGGACGTTGGTCTGCAGCTGCGCGCTGGTCGGCCCGAAGTTGCTGCCGCTGCTGGCGTTGAGGCCCGTGGGGCCTGTCCCATAGCCGGCGGCCGACGGCCTAGGCCAGAAATACTTCGGGCCGGTGAACTGCTGGGCCATGAGTTCCGATCCGACGACCTTTCCGTCGCGTTGGATCAAACTGCCGTTGGCCTGGTGCGGAAAGGCCAGCTGGAACAGCACGGTCATGACAAGGGGATAGAGGATGCCGGTGACGACGGTCCAGACCAGGGTCTGCCGGATCGATTGGAGGATGAGTTTCATGGGTTTCCCTTTCGAAGGTTCAGGGCGGCCGGATCAGGGCGCCAGATGGACGGCGACCAGGATCAGGTCGATCAGCTTGATGAAGATGAAGGGCAGGATGATTCCGCCGATTCCATAGATGAGCATGTTCTTCTGGAGAATCACCTTGGCGCCGAGCGGCTTGTACTTGACGCCCCGAAGCGCCAGCGGAATCAGGGCGACGATAATCAGCGCGTTGAAGATCACGGCGCTCAGGATCGCGCTTTGCGGCGAATGGAGGAACATGATGTTGTACGCCTGGAGCGGGCCGAAGCCGCCCTTTTCAGTCGCGTAGAGCAGGCCGAACATTGCCGGCAGGATCGCGAAATACTTCGAGACGTCGTTTGCGATGCTGAAAGTCGTCAGGGCCCCGCGGGTCATCAGCAGCTGCTTGCCGATCTCCACGACCTCGATCAGCTTCGTCGGGTTGCTGTCGAGGTCGACCATGTTGCCGGCCTCGCGCGCCGCCTGGGTGCCCGTGTTCATGGCGACACCGACGTCGGCCTGAGCGAGCGACGGGGCATCGTTGGTGCCGTCGCCGATCATCGCGATCAGTTTCCCGCCCTCCTGCTCCTTGCGGATGCGGGCAAGCTTGTCCTCGGGCTTTGCCTGCGCGATGAAGTCGTCCACGCCCGCCTCGGCGGCGATCGCGGCGGCCGTGAGCGGATTGTCGCCCGTGATCATGACCGTCCGGATGCCCATCGCCCGTAGCTGCTCGAAGCGCTCCTTGATCCCGCCCTTCACGATGTCCTTGAGGAGGATCACCCCGAGGACGCGGCTGTTTTCGGCGACGACCAGCGGGGTTCCGCCGAGGCGGGAGATCTTTTCCACCTCCTGCTCGACCTCGACGGGGTAGGTGCCACCCTGCGCGAGGACCCACGCCTTGACGCTCGCGGCCGCGCCCTTGCGGATCTGACGCCCGGGAAGGTCGACGCCGCTCATGCGCGTCTGGGCCGTGAACGGCACGAAGGTCGCGTGCGGCGCGGCCACCTCGCGTCCGCGAAGCTGGAATTTCTCCTTCGCCAGGGTGACGATGCTCCGTCCCTCGGGTGTCTCGTCCGCAAGCGACGCGAGCTGGGCCGCGTCCGCGAGCGCATTCAGGGCCACGCCAGGGGCCGGCACGAACTCGGTCGCCATGCGGTTGCCGAGCGTGATCGTGCCGGTCTTGTCGAGAAGGAGCACGTCCACGTCGCCCGCCGCCTCAACCGCGCGGCCGGAGGTCGCGAGCACGTTTCGCCGCATCAGCCGGTCGATGCCGGCAATCCCGATCGCGCTCAACAGCCCGCCGATCGTCGTCGGAATCAGGCAGACAATGAGCGCGAGCAGGACCGGCAGGGAGGTCAGGACGGCGCCGGTCTGGTTCGAGGCCTTCTGGTCGTAGATCGCCATCGGCGGAAGGACGAAGACGACAACGATGAATAGCGCCGTCAGGCTGACGAGGACGATGTTCAGCGCGATCTCGTTCGGCGTCAGCTGGCGGCGCGCGCCCTCGATCATCGCAATCATCCGGTCGAGGAACGAGTTTCCCTCCTCCGCGGTCACCCGGATGACGATGCGGTCGCTTGTGACGCGGGTGCCACCCGTGACCGCGCTGCGGTCACCGCCGCTTTCGCGGACGACCGGGGCCGACTCACCGGTGATGGCGGACTCGTCTATCGTCGCAATCCCCTCAACGACCTCGCCGTCGGCCGCGATAAGGTCGCCGGCCGTGCAGACGATGAGGTCGTTGATCTTGAGCTCGCTGCTCGAGACGGTGACCTCCTTTCCTCCGTTGACCAGCTTCCGCGCGGTCGTCTTTGTGCGCATCTTGCGCAGTTCGTCGGCATGCGCCTTTCCCCGGCCCTCGGCCATCGCTTCCGCGAAATTGGCAAAAAGGCAGGTGAACCACAGCCAGAGGCAGATCTGGAGGTTGAAGCTCGAGAAATCGAAGAACAGCCAGATCGTGGTCGCGATGGAGCCGAGCCACACGACGAACATGACCAGGTTCTTGATCTCGTCGCGCGGATTAAGCTTCTTGAATGCGCCGAAAACGGCCTGGCGGACTAGCGACGAGTATTCGACTTTGAATGTTGTTGAGCTCATGGAACTGGGTTTTCGCCGGGTTTAAAACGCGCGCCCCGCGGCCATGAGGCCGTGCTCGAGGAGTGGCCCGAGGCAGAGCGCCGGAAAGAAGGTGAGGGCGGCCACGACGACAATGACTCCGGTCAGCGTGAGGCCGAAGGTCCAGCCGTGCACCGGAAGGGTGCCGGCCGACGGCTCGACCGTTTTCTTCGAGGCGAGCCGGCCCACAATGGCGAGCGCGGCGACAATCGGCGCGAATCGTCCGATGATGATCGATACGCCGAGCAGCACGTCGTAAAGGGGGACATTGGCGTTCAGGCCCGCGAAGGCGCTTCCGTTGTTGTTCGCGGCCTCGCCGTAGGCGTAGAGCACTTCACTCAACCCGTGCGGGCCGGCGTTGTTCATGCTTGCGATCCCCGAAGGCAGAATGACGCAGATCGCAGTCGGAATCAGGGCGGCGGCGTTGGGCAGCAGGACGCCGATGACGGACCAGGTCGCCTCCCAGGCCCCCAGCTTTTTCCCGAGATATTCCGGCGTTCGCCCGATCATCAGTCCGGCAATGAATACGGTGATGAGGACATGGAAGAGCATGCAGTATACGCCGCAGCCGATTCCCCCGAACATGATTTCGCCGATCAGGATGTTCCACATCGGCATAAGACCGGCGATCGGCATCCAGCTGTCGTGCATCGAATTCACCGAGCCGTTGTCGATGGCCGTGCACGAAACGCCCCAAAGCACGCTGTTCATGACGCCGAACCGCTGCTCCTTGCCCTCCATGTGCGGCAGGATATTGTCGGTGACGGGATTTGGCTGCATTTCTGCATACCAGGCCACGGCGAACGACAGCAGGTACAGCGCGAGCATGACCGAGAACAGGCACCACGCGTGGCGCTTGTTTCCGATCAGGAGGCCGAACATGAAGACCTGCGCCATCGGCACCACGATGATCGCCAGCATTTCAAGGAAACCGGCGAGCGGCGTGGGATTCTCAAACGGGTGGGCGCTGTTCACCCCGTACCAGCCGCCGCCATTGGTGAAAAGCTGCTTGCACGACTCGAAGGAGGCGACCGGGCCGACGGGGATCGGCTGGGTTTCGACCTTTTGGTCCACCATGACCGGCTGGTCGACCATGACGGTCTTCCCGTCGGATCCAACGACCGGTTTTCCCTTGTCGTCCAGCTTCGGCACCGACGTCGTCACGGGGTTGCCCTTGTCGTCGGTTTTCTGGACCTGCGCCGTGTAGGATTCGACGAGGGTTGCGTTCGGATAGGCCTTCCAAGTCTGCGGAACACCCTGCCAGGCGAGCGGTATCGCCCAGATGACCGACAGGGGAATCACGATGTAGAGCGTGCAGCGGGTCAGGTCGGCCCAGAAATTCCCGATCGTCCTGATGCTTGCCCGCGCGAGGGCCCGCCCCACGGCCACCAGGATGGCGAGACCGATGGCGCCGCTCAGGAACTGGTGAACGGAAAGCCCGAGCGTTTGCGACAGGTAGCTCATCGTCGCCTCGCCGGAGTAGGACTGCCAGTCGGCGTTGCACGTGAAGCTCCAAGCGGTGTTGAACGCCAGGTGCCAGGAGACGTTGTCGAGGCCCTGCGGATTGAACGGCAGCCATTTCTGCGTCATCATCATCACCATGAGTGCGGCGAAGCCGATGAAGGCCATCGCAACCACGGCCCAAAGATATTTGAGCCACGACATCTCCTCGCTCGGGTCGACTCCGGTCACCCGGTAAACAAGCTTTTCCAACGGGAACAGAACCGAATGAAGGAATGTCTTCTCCCCCTTGAAGACCTTGAACATGTAGCGGCCGACGACCGGAGTCAGGGCGATTCCCAAGCCGAAGAAGAGTACGATTTGGATTATTTCGATTGATTTCATGGCGCAGTTGCTGGCGAGGAGCGCATTCGGAGCAGTGAACATGCCCCAATGCGTAAATGCCGAGACAACGAAGGGGGCATTTGCATAAAAAACGCATCAAACATGCGTCAAGAGGCCCCCGAACGGTGAGCCTCGGGATATTCCCGGAGAGGCGGAGCAACCGGCTCCCGCCCCTGCAGCGTCAACGTGGCGGACCGAGGTCCGCGCGACAGCACGGGGTCAGGCTAGGGCGAATGCGCCTATTGGCTTTGCAGCGCCAGCGTGGCGGGCTGGAGTCCGGGCGCCGAAACCGTCAATGTGATCGAGCCGGGATTTGCCGAGGACTGCACGATCGCCAGGCCGCGCCCCTCGTAGGCCCGAAAGGCGGGGCCTTTCACCGGCTCCATGTTGGTCACATCGCCGTTTCCGAGGCCGATGATCTGCGCCGGACCGCTGATCTCAAAGTCCAGCTCCTGCGCGGCGTCCGGGACGCGCAAACCCTGCGAATCGACGACGTCGAACTCGACTTGGCAGACATCCTTCCCGTCGGCGCGGAGCTGCGTCGCGTAGGGATGCAACTCCACCCTGCTCGCCGGCCCCGCCGTCTTCAGGGCAAATTCGCAAACCGCACGGCCGTCCTTCAGGCCCGTGGCCTTGATCACTCCCGCGGCATAAGGCACCTCCCAGCGCAGGACCCCCTTCGCCGCCTCGTCCAGGTGTTTTGCCCCGAAGGACTCGCCGTTGAGGGTTAGCGCCACGTCGGGGCAATTCGTGAAGCAGGAGACGGTCAGTTCCGCCTGGTCCGGCCAGTTCCAGCTTTCATTTCCGCCAACACCTTCGTTCCGCCTTGAGGCCTGTCCGCTTCTGGAGGCACACAAATAGACGACCGGCTGGCTGCTCCAGAGGCTCTGGCGGAACCGGCCCAGCGGCTTCACGAATCCGCAAAGGTCGATGAGCCCGGCGGAGTTGGCGCGGTCCGGCCAGACGTTCGCCTCGCCGAGATAGTCGATGCCAGTCCACAGGAACTGGCCGCCGATCATGGGATTGTCCCGAACGGCCGCCCAGGCGTCGTAACTGTGGCTGTTTTCGCTGCCGTAGATGACCCGCTTCGGATATTGGGCGTGGTCCTCCGCATAACGAGACTCCTGGTAGTTGTAGCCCGCGACATCGAGAATCTGGGCAAAACCCACCGTGTTCGACATCAGGACGCTGGCCAGGGCCGCCGTCACGGGCCGTGTCGGATCCAGTTGCCTCACAGCTTGCGCGAGCGGGCGGCCCCATTTAACGAGGTCGGCTCCAGGCGGGTTGCCGGGGCGGTATCCATTTCCAAGGACAGGATCGGTGAAGGGATCGTTCGGGTAGTCGATCTCGTTGCCGATGCTCCACATCACGATGCTGGGGTGGTTTCTATCCCTGCGCACCATGTCCTGGATGTCCCGGACGGACCATTCCGCAAAGGACTCGCTGTAGCCGAAACGGCCCGGCGTTCCGATATTATGGCCGACAATCCACTTGTTCTTGCCGGGGGTGTATTCGTCAAACGCCTCATCCATGACGAGGAATCCCAGCCTGTCGCATAGGTCCAGGAATTCAGGGGACGGAGGATTGTGGCTCGTGCGAATTGCATTCACGCCCAACTGCTTCAGTTCGCGCAGCCGCCGCTCCCACACCTGGACGGGTATCGCGACACCGACGCTCCCGCCGTCCTGGTGAATGCACACGCCCTTGAGTTTCGTCTCGACGCCGTTCAGGAAGAAGCCCCGATCGGGATTGAACTCGAGCGTGCGCACGCCGAATTGCGTCAGTGCCTCGTCGACCTGCCTCGCGCCGACGCTCAGGCGGCTGTGAAGGATGTAGAGGGCTGGGGAGTCGGGCGACCACCGCTGCGGCCGGGCGAGTGTCAGTTCCTGGACCATGGCGCGACTCCCGCCTTGGTCGAGCGCGCCGGGCGTTGACGCGGTGGCCAAAACGTGTCCGTCCGGATCGAGGAGGTCGGATACGAGGCTGAATGACTGGCTGGCTCCCGATTGGTTTTCGATCGCAGTTTCGACGCGGACTGTCGCGGAATTCTCCTTCAGATCGGGCGTGGTCACGTAGGTTCCCCAGTGGGCGATGTGCAATGGGTCGGTTACGCAAAGCCGCACGTTCCGGTAAATGCCAGCGCCCGTGTACCAGCGGGAGTCCCCGATCCGCGAGTGATCCACCCGCACCGCCAACACGTTCTCATCGTCGCCGAACTTGAGCAGCGGCGTCAGTTCGCAGGTGAAGCTTTCATAGCCGTAGGGCCGACCACCCACCAGGAATCCGTTGAGCCAGACCTCCGCATGGTCGTAGACCCCGTCCATCTCCAGCGTGACGCGCTTCCCCTCATCCGTCGGATCCATCCGGAAGTGCTTGCGATACCAGGCTATTCCGCCGGGCGCGAACCCGTTGCCTGCGCCGAACTCCGCGCTGAACGGGCCCTCGATGCTCCAATCGTGGGGGACGTTGACCCGCCGCCAGCCGGAGTCGTCAAACTTGGGCAGCATCGCCGCCGCTGGTCCGCTCAGGCTGAAACGCCAGTCAAAATCGAAATCCCGGCTGGCCCAGACGGCTCCGCCCCCGGCCGTTGGCTGGTCGGGAGCCAATGACGCCGAACTGGCCGGCCCGAAGTACCGGGCGGCAAGTTTGAGGAAAACCGGCCAGTCCAGAATGTCGGTATGGCCGCCTTCGTGATAGCGAAATGCGAGATCGCCGCCGGTCAGCCCGGCATCGGGTGCAGGCATGGCGGCCGTGCCGAGGTCCTTCTTGCCTAGGAGCCGGTAGACCGGTCCGGCGGCGACGGCGGCCAGGAATTCGCCATGGGGATCCGCCCATTGATCCTTTGTCCCACCCGTGACGAAGAGGGGCCGCGGCGCCACCAGCGCCATCAGTTCAGGCGAATCCACCGGGAGTTCGCCCCAACGCCTGGCGTACTTGAGGAAGTTCCCGGCCATCCAGTGTGACTCGCCCGTGCCGGCGACGTCATCGAGCGTCTCGCCCCAGTCGCGGCGCGACGGCTTGGCGCCGCCTTCACCCGAGCAACTGGCGTAGCAGATCGCCCAGCGCGGGTCGCTTGCAGCGGCGAGCAGTGCGGTCTTTCCCCACCGCGAATGGCCCTCGACACCGAGGCGTTTGGCGTCAACGGCCCCGTCGGTCTGAAGGTAATCGATCGAGCGGCTGAGGCCCCAGGCCCATGCCGCCAGGGCGCCCCAATCGGAGGGTTGGCGCGGCTGCCCGCGGTTCACAAGCCCGATGATGCCCGACTGGAGGCCTGCGCCGTTGTCGGCCTGCACCGTGGTTGCGGCAAAAGTTCCGTAGCCCCAGCCAAGCGCCAGAACCTGCAGCATCGCACTCGGTCCCTGCGCGGGTGGAGGCGGAGGAGCGGCGTTGCGCCTTCCCGCCGGCATGGGACCGCCCTCCACCGCCACCATCATTGGAACCGGACCCGAGGCGTGCGCCGGAATCCAGAGTGTCAGCTCGATGCGCGGCGCCGCGGCCGGGTACGCCGAATTGTCAATGTGGCCGATCACGGTCTTCATTATCGCCGTCCCGCCCAACGCGGCGGGATCGACCTTCGCGACTTCCCAGGTGACGGCGGGCGTGGGCGTGGGCGCCTTCCCATAGATTTCGGTTTCAAAATCGCGCACGATCTCCGGACGCCGGCGCTGCCACCAAGTCACTGCGTCCTGAACCTTTTCGCCGCTCTTGAACCGCAGGGGATCTGTGAGGGGGTAGGGATTGGCCTTGGCCTCGTCGTAGTTGGTCCATGTGCCCCAGGCCGAACGGTTGACTCCATTTCCCGCTGCATCCGCCCAGTGCCGGCCGTCGGGCAGCAGCCTGGCGCCCGGCGTCTTGCCGGGGTCGTCGGCCATCGCCGGCAGCGCGGCGGGCCCGTGCAGGTTGAGCAGATTGAGCATTCGCTGATAGTCCGCCCCAAAGGCCGGCGGAGGCGGGGGAGTGGGCGCCGGGGCGTCCGCGGCCCTGGCCGCGCAGCCGAACGAAACGGCTGCGGCGGCGATTGCGATGATCCAGTTCTTCCAGCCCAGGGTTTTATACATAACGGCAGGGGAGCTAGTCTAGTTCCGGCCGATGACCCATGCTGAGTCAAGCGGTGATTCGGCAGTAGCACAGAATGTGCTCGGCCATTCTGTGTCGTCATTGAATTTTCAACAATGGGTCGGTGGCGGAAATCATAAGATCTTTATGTAGCACTGCGGCAACGGCCTTATGCAGCGTCCAACCGTCCAATTCTTGCTCGCTACGAGCGGGCGAGTCTTTCGCACTAATGCCTCCCTATGCAACCTTCCCAGGATCCGTCCGGCCGGCTGTTGCTTAGTGGAAACGAGGCCACGGCCCTATCGGCTCTGCATTGCGGTGTGGCGCTCGGCACGGGTTATCCCGGGACTCCCTCGACTGAGATTCTGGAAGATTTCGGTGCGTGGGGCGGGAAGGCCCAATGGGCGCCAAACGAAAAGGTGGCCGCCGAGGTCGCGCTCGGGGCCGCATTCGCAGGCGCCCGCGTCATCTGCACGATGAAGCATGTCGGCCTCAATGTGGCGGCCGACGTGCTGTTCACGATGGCCTATTCGGGTGTCGACGGGGCCTATGTCCTGATTGTCGCCGACGATCCCGGGATGGCCTCAAGCCAGAATGAACAGGACAGCCGGCGCTACGCGGAGGCCGCCGGGGTGCCTCTGTTCGAGCCCTCCGACTCGCAGGATGCCTACGACCTGCTGCACACGGCCATTGAAACCAGCGGCCGCTGGCGGATCCCGGTGCTCTTCCGCATGACGACCCGGGTGTGCCACTCGAAGTCGCCCGTGCGGCCCAGGTTTCCCTTTGGGGCCGCGCTGCCACCCGAGGCTTCGCCCACCGGGGTTCCCGCCTTCATCCGCAACATTGCCGCGCACGTCATGGTGCCGGGATACGCAAAGCCCGCCCACCGCCTACTGCGCGCGAAATTGGACGAGATCCGGCTGTGGAACGACGCCGAAGGGCCCAATCGGGTCGAGAGACGCTCCGACACGCTTGGTGTCATCACGGCAGGCGTCAGCTACCATCACGTTCGCGAGGCGGCGCCCGATGCAAGCATCCTGAAGCTGGGCATGTCCCATCCGATTCCCCTCAAGGCCCTGGCCGATTTCAGGGCTTCCGTCGAGCGGTGCGTGGTCATCGAGGAAAACGATCCCTGGCTCGCCGCCGCATGCGCTGCGGCCGGGCTTGGGGTCGAGGCGAAGGACGATTCCGTCTACCGATTTGGCGAACTCGATGTCGATCGCGTGCGCCGCATTCTGGCCCGCGACAACAGGCCCGAATCCGCCCCTCCGCGCGGCAGGCCGCCGGAGTTGTGCTCCGGCTGCCCGCATCGATCGAGCTTCGAGGTCCTTAAGGAACTCGACTGCATCGTGGCGGGGGACATCGGCTGCTACACCCTGGCTGCTCTGCCTCCGCTGGCGGCGATTGACATGATGATCGACATGGGAGCGGCGGTGGGCATGGGCCTGGGCCTTCGCCATGTGCTGCCGCCTGAGCAGGCGCGCCGGGTGGTGTCGGTCATCGGCGACAGCACTTTCCTCCACGGAGGGCTGCCGGGACTGGTCGAGATGGCCTACAATCCGCCCTCGACGGGACACGTGCTAGTCATCCTCGACAACGGGACCACAGGCATGACCGGCCAGCAGGAGCACCCCGGCACGGGGCGCCGGCTGGATGGCGCCGCCACCTACCAGGTCAGCTATGAGGACCTTGCGCGTGCGGCGGGCGTGAAGCGGGTCTTCACCGTCAATCCGGTCCGCGAAAAGGCGAGGTTCAAGGAGTTGCTCGCGGAGGCGCTGCGCCTGGACGAGCTGACCGTGATCGTTGCCTGCAGCCCGTGCATCCTCGCGGCCGGCCGCATTCTCGCCTGGGAGAAGGGGAGGAATCAGCTGGCCGCCGCCCAGACAGCACCTGCCCGACAGACAGTGTCACGATGAAGGCGACAAACAGATCCACCCTCAACGTCCGCTTTGCCGGCCTCGGCGGCACCGGCGTCATCACCGCCTCCGACGTGCTCGCGGACGTCGCGTTTCGCACGGGCCATGAGGTCAGGAAGGCCGAGGTCCACGGAATGAGCCAGCGCGGAGGCTCGGTGCAATCGGACGTGCGCATCGGCGGCGAGGCGCACAGCCCGATGATACCCGCCGGCGCATGCGATTTTCTTGTCGTTCTGGAGACCTCGCAGATCGATCTCGTTCGGGCGGGCCTGCGGCCCGGCGGGATCCTGTTGACACCCGCCGACATCCCGGCGGCCCGGCTGCCTTCGTCGAAGGCGCTCAACGTCGCCCTGCTCGGCAGGCTCAGCCGCCATTTCGATTTTCCCGAGGCGGCCTGGGGCGAGAGCCTGAGGGCTCATTTCCCCGCAAGGCTCAATGCGGCAAATGCCGCGGCGTTTGAACTCGGGAGGTCCGCATGATATCACGGCTGTGGAACGACCTCGAGGGCACTTTCTTTCCCGAAAGCGCGCTGGACTTCATGCCTGTCGAGCGCCTGCGCGAGGTGCAGTTGCAGCGCCTGAAGACCGTCGTCTCGCTTGCCTACGAGCGAGTGGCCCTGTTCCGGGAGCGCCTGGACGCCCGCGGTCTCAAGCCGGCCGACATCCGCAGCCTGGATGACGTGCGCAGGCTCCCATACTCCATGAAGTCGGACCTGCGGGACACCTATCCCTACGGGCTTTTCGCGGTGCCGATGACCGAGGTTGTGCGCCTGCACGCGTCCAGCGGCACGACCGGCAAGCCGATTGTGGTCGGCTACACGGCCCAGGACATGGAGGTTTGGAAACAGGTCATCGTGCGCGCTCTGCTCTCGGCCGGATTCACCCGCGGCGACATCGTGCAGAACATGTACGGCTACGGCCTTTTTACCGGCGGACTCGGACTGCATGCGGGCCTCGAGGCCCTGGAGGCGACGGTGGTCCCGGCCTCCGGCGGCAACAGCGAGCGCCAGATCATGCTCATGAAGGATTTCGGGGTGACCGCGATATGCGGCACACCGAGCTATTTTGTCCATTTGATCGAGGTGGCGCAGCGGATGGGCGTCGACTTCAGACGGGACCTCAAGGTAAAACGCGGGCTTTTCGGGGCCGAACCCTGGTCCGACGGGCTGAGGAAGTACATCGAGGGTGCCTCCGGGGTGAAGGCCTACGACATCTACGGGCTGTCCGAGATTGTCGGGCCGGGGGTCGGCTCCGAGTGCGAATGCCGGGACGGGCCGCACATCTTTGAAGATCACTTCCTGGTCGAGATCATCGATCCGGACACGCTCGAGCCTCTTCCCGACGGGCAGGAAGGGGAGCTGGTGTTCACGACCCTGAGCAAGCAGGCGATGCCCGCCATCCGGTATCGCACGCGCGACATAACGGCGATTGACCCGCGACCCTGCTCCTGCGGCCGCACGTTGCGGCGAATACGCCGAATATGCCGGCGCAGCGACGATATGTTCATCATCCACGGGGTCAATGTGTTCCCTTCGCAGATCGAGGCCGCGCTGCTCAGGACCGAGGCAAGCCTGCCCCACTACCTGATCGTGCTTACGCGCCGTTCCGGACTGGACCAGATGGAGGTCCGCGTCGAAATCACAGGCGAGATGCTTCGGGATCGGGTTGGCGCAATGGAGCAGTTGCAGAAGCGCTTCGCCCGAAGCATCGAGCAGGTCACCGGATTGCACATCGCGGTCACCCTGGCGCAGCCGGGCAGCATTGAGCGTAGCGAGGGCAAGGCCCGGCGCGTCCTCGACCTGCGCGAGTCCAAATCCTGAACTAGATTAGACTAGACCGTCATGAAGATCCGACAGATTTCCGTTTTTCTAGAAAACCAGCCCGGCCGGCTCTCGGCCCTTTGCCGCGCCCTGGCCGAAGCGGGCATCAACCTTGTTGCCCTGACACTCTCCGATGCAGGCGAATTCGGCCTCCTTCGCTTCATCACGCCCGAGCCGGACAGGGCCGAGCAGGTGGCCAAGGCGGCCGGCTTTGCGGCGATCTCCAGCGACGTCCTCGCCCTGTGCCTGCCCAACCGGCCGGGAGGATTGGCGGCCGTCCTGACGCAGCTGGAGCCCCACGGCCTTTCAGTCGAATACATGTATGCCTTTGCCCGGCGCACCGGGGACGCGGTCATGATCACCTGCTTCGACGATGTGGACCTGGCCATGGCGGCGTTGCGGACGGCGGGCGTCAGCATGCTGAAGCCGGCGGACCTGTTTGCCAGCGACCAGCCCTCGGTTTGAGGGCCTGGCGGCCCCAGGTTCCGGCCGCAACAGCCGCGGCGATTTGCTGTCGCTTTGCGTACAACCTTATGGGCTGACCTCTCGCGGCAATTATGATCTAATGAACCGATGCAACTGGAATCCCTGGTCAATCCCAGCGTTTTGACCCAACCGGTGTACGAGCCCGGCAAGCCGATTGAGGATGTTGCCCGGGAGCTGGGGCTTGATCCGTCGGACATCATCAAGCTCGCCTCCAATGAGAATGCGTTCGGACCATCTCCGAAGGCAGTGGCGGCCGCCAAGCGGGCTCTGGAGCAGGGCGAGCTCTACCCCGACGGCGGCTGTGTCGTCCTTCGCGAAAGGCTTGCGAAGGCCCGCGGCGTTGCCCCCGGCCAGGTGGTCGTGGGAAACGGGTCGAACGAGATCCTCGAACTACTCGGGCATGTCTTTCTCCGCCCCGGGGACGAGGCAGTCATGGCCGCGCCAGCGTTCGTCGTTTACAAGCTGGTGACGCTCCTGTTTGGCGCGAAGCCGGTCGAGGTGCCGCTTGCGGATTTCCGTCACGACCTGTCCGCCATGGCGCGGGCTGTCACGCCGCGAACCAAGCTCGTATTCGCGGCCTGCCCGAACAATCCGACCGGAACGGCCAATTCCGAGGCGGAATTGCTGGCCTTCGCCCGCGGCCTGCCCGACCATGTGGTTCTGGTCTACGACGGGGCCTACGCGGAATATCAGGACAATCCCCCCGATCTGCGGCCGCTGATTGATGAGGGCCGCAAGGTCATCTGCCTCGGGACTTTTTCCAAAATCTACGGCCTGGCTTCGCTGAGGGTCGGGTACGGCTTTGCCACCGCGGAACTGGCGGTCCTGCTGAACCGCGTCCGCCAGCCATTCAACGTCAATGCAATCGGCCAGGCGGCGGCGGTTGCGGCCCTCGACGACGTGAAATTCGTTGCTCGCTGCAAGCGCGGGAACCGGGCGGGCCTCCGGCGGATCGAAGCGGGCCTGCGCGAGATCGGGCTCGAATGGGTGCCGAGTGCGGCTAATTTCATCCTGGTGCGTGTGGGGGACGGAGCGGGCTGGTTTGCGGCGCTCCAAGGCAAGGGGGTCATTGTCAGGCCGCTCGCACCCTACAAACTGCCCGAATGGCTGCGCGTCACGGTGGGAACGCCCGATCAGAACGAGCGCCTCCTCCGGGAACTCGCCCTGCTTGCCGCAGCCGATGCGCGTCTAAGGCCCATTTTGAGGGCCGATGGCCGACCTTGACGGGGCGGCAGGGGAGATCATAACGAATTGTGATGAGCCAGCCCCTCAGACCCAAGAGGCGGGACCTGCTAAGTCCTGGGGATATCATAAGAGATCTCCACGATTTGCCGTCCGCTCCCTCTGTCCTTCCCCGGTTGCTCATGATCCTGAATGATTACACGGCGTCGATGGAGGACGTCATGACGCTGATCAAGCTCGAGCCGGGCGTCGCCGCCCGGGTCCTGCAGATGGGAAACAGCGCCTACTACAGCAGCAGGGGTGGGCGCTGCTCGAGTCTCGACGACGCGGTCAGCCGGATAGGCTCGCTGAAGATCTACGAGATTGTCGCCTTTGCCGTCTCAGCCCAGCTCCTCATGCGAAAGCTCGGATCCTACGAGATGGAGGCGGACGAACTTTGGCGCCGCTCGGTTGTGTGCGCGATAAGCGCGTCGTTGCTTGCCGCCAATTGCGACTTCGATCCAAATACGGCGTACACGATGGGCCTTTTCCATTCCGTGGGCATGGTCGCGATCGACGGCTGGCTCAAGCGGGAGGAGATGACCCAGAAGATCGAATCTGAAGGGCTTCCCGCCGAGACAACCGAGGCCGAGAAAAGCCTGATCGGGTTCACCAATGCAACGACGGCGGCCACCCTCCTGAAGTCCTGGAGTTTCCAGTCCAGCGTCTGCGAGGCCGTGCGCTGGCAGTATTCGCCCCTTTCAGCCGGCGTGAACCGACGGGCCGCAAGCCTGCTGCATGTCGCGAAATGGCTGCAGGCGGCCGCGTTGAACACGGTCCCGGCCAAGTTTCCGACGATGCCCGCCGAACCGATCCGGAAGATGATCGGGCTCGATGAGTTCGATTTCGAGGCGTTGTACACGGCCGTGCGCGAGGAGTTTGAGCGCGTGAGTCTGGTCCTGGCCGCGACGTGACGGCCGTTTTCGCCCGACGTCCGCGCCAAATGCCCGGACCTCCCTTGCTTTTGCCGCCGCGCGGCTCCATCGTTGTCGTCCCCTCCATGACGCAGCTACTCCGAAACCTATCGCTTGCCTTTGCGACGTTGTCCGCCACGGCCCTGATGGCGCAACCGCCCTCCCTGACCTACTCGCCGCCGAGCCAGGCGACCCCGATTGGCACGACATTTGTCGATTTCGACTCGCTCACGACGAGGATCACACCGGTCGGCCAGGCCAGGGCGGTCTTCGACGCACCGACCCCGACCCTTGAGAAGTTCGAGGTGCACATCACGACGCTGCGGCTCGGAATGCCCTCGCACGCGCCGCATCACCACCCTTGGGAGGAGATGCTCCTCCTCAAGGAGGGGACCCTGGATGTGTCCCTCAACGGCCAGAAGCATCGCGCCGTTGCCGGGTCGTTGATCTTCTTCGCCTCGCACGACCTGCACAATGTGACGAACGTCGGCGACACTCCAGCCACGTACTACGTCATCAATTTCTACACCGATGCCGTTCACACAGTCCCGAACCAGCCGGCCGCCGAGCGGGCCGTTCCGGGCATGCTTCCCTCGTCCGTCATCGACTGCGAGCACCTGGCGTCGACCCCCACGAAGACAGGCTCCCGCATCTCGGTCGTCGACTCGCCGACGCTCACCTTCCTGAGGCTGGAAAGCCATATCACGACCCTCAATGCAGGCCAGAGCACGCTTCCCGACATGCGCGACAACGGGGACGAGCTTTTCATCGTCAACTCGGGTGTGATCGAGGCGAAGTGCAACGGGGTGACCTGCCGGATAAGGGCCGGTTCGCTCTTCTATTTTGCCCCGAACGACCCCCGCGGATTCAAGAATATCGGCACAACCCCCGCATCCTACCAGGTGATCAAGGTCATGTCGGACAAGTCTCCGAAGCAGCAGGGAGCCTGAAGCCTCTTCCCTGCCGGAGTACTCAGGACGAGGCGGCCCTGCGAACAATGACCGGCCGGCGCTCGGCTTCGGCCAGGCGCTGATAGAATGCCTCCAGCAGATGGTAATCGGCCTCGCCATAGAACCCGGCGCGTCGCTGGTAGCTGTTCTGGAAAATGACGACGTTGCCCTCGGTGCGGTACGACAGCCGGCAGGACGACCTCTTTCCGTCCTCGCTTACGGGATCGGGCAGCTCTTCCACGGTGCAACCGGGCGGCAGCGCCAGGCGGACCTCCTCCGTCAGTGCATCGGCCGCCAGCCAGCAGACCCCATTTCGTCGACCCTGCCAATGGTTGAGCTTGAAGCCGCCCGCAAGGATGTTCGGGGCCAGCACGACGAGCCCGCCTCCCAGCGTCCTGCCGTAGGCTGGCACTGCGAAGTCGAATGACAGCCGGTAGCGCGCATCGGCGGCGTCCCACTCGTCCGACCATTTCAGGTTGCTGGACAGGGGATTCGCCCCGTGGATGCGCTGCTCGATCATCGATTCGAATTTTTCCCTGGGCATCGCCCATTTCATCTGGCGCCAGACGGCGCCGGCGTTGCCGGAGAGCTGCTCGGCGACTTTTACCGCCAGCCCGCCTTGAGCGTCCAGGACAGCATCGACCTTGCGCGTCATCCCGTTTCCCTCCGGCTCGGAGGCCGGCAGTCGAACGAGCGCCCCCTCGCTTCGATCGACAATCAGGCCGAAGCCCCCCTGGTCCCCGGGGCTGAGGACGCCCAGCGGCGTCGTCGGGTCGGTCGGGTCGAATATCACCCATTTGCCTGTCTTGCCCGAGTCGGCCACCGGCCAGCCGGCCGGCGTGTCCGCGTCGGCGGGAATCGCCACGATCGCGTGGTTGAATTGCGCGGAAGCCCAGTCGCTGCGCACGAAGTCCGGGTTCTCCGCCATCAGGAGGACCATGCGCCCGTCCTCGCCGACCGCGCGCAGCATCGAGACAAGCAGGGCGGCCTTGTCCTTGCAGTCGCCGTACCGTTTCTTGAGCACTTCCGCCGCCGGGTGTGGGCGGTATCCGGCGACCGAATCCTTGTCCAACGTGATCGCCAGGTAGACAATCTGCGCCTGCACGAATTCGGAAAGGGCGCGAATCCGGTCCCAGCGTGCGGTCTTGCCCGCGACCAGCTGGTCCGCCTGGGCCTTGACGGAGCCGCCGGGATCCAGGCCCGGATCCGCGATTTGCGCGGCGAGCCTGGAAAAGTCCATCCAGCTTTCGGCGCGACCGGCCGCCGAATCCGAGAAGACGCAGCGCGCGGACGCCCGCAAAAGGTTGGGCAGGAACCCCGTCGGCACATCGAGGGGCGTGCTCGCCAGGCGGGCAAGTTCCCAGTGGAGCGAACCGGTTCCTGGGCCGGCGACGGGTTTGCGAAGGCTTGGAGCGTCCGCAAACCACTCCAGCTTGGCACCAGGGACGGGAGTCACTTCGAACACTGAGCGCAGGGTCGGCATGCGCGGCAGGAACTCTGTGTCAACCGTGGCAAATCCGAGGTTGCGCTCGACCTTCACTTCCCAGGCCACCGTGCCTCCTGTCTGCACCCGGCCCCGGCCGTCAAATAAAAGGACACGCTCAGAATCCCAAAAGTAATGATTATACTGCATGACGGAATCGACGAACGCGCCGCGTTCGTACGCCTGGACCTGCTTTCCGCCAGCGGAGACCGTCCATGCCTGGGCGCTCAGTATGCGGTCGTTGTCGGCATTGTAGGAGGTCTGAAAAACAAGGTGGGACAGGCCCTCTTCACTCTGCAGCCGGCGCGCAGATCGATAGACCATGACGACCTGCCTGGGCGTGACAAAATTGACCTGCGTGGAATCCAGCAGCTGGACCGAGCCCTGATCCGGACGCCAGGGCGGCTGGTTGGAATTGATGCAGCCCTGCAGCCAATCCGGGGCCGAGCCCATAGCCGGGGATGCCGCCAGGACCGCCGCCGCCAGGAAGCGGGCGCGCCGGATCCAAGCCCCCGGGGTCATGGCGATGTCGCGGGAGCCGCAGCCGGCTTGGCCTTGGCGAGCACCAGTTCATGCATGTCGCCCTGCCCGACGAGGTCGTACCATTTCTTGAGGGTAGGGTAGGCCGTCGCGGGCACGTCGCCGACGTCGGAAACGAAGTCGCGGTGAACCCGGATTCCATTCGCATTCGCCAGCGGGCCGATCGCCACCTTGTAGCTGAGGACTTCGCCCACCACCGCCGACTGTGGCGCCGAGGGGGCCTCCAGGGCGTAGCCGTCCGGCAGCTGGACTGAAACGTCATCGACCTCCCGCCAATGAAAGGGGAACTCCACCGGATTTTTCCGCACGGAGGCGGTGAAGGGGGACGGGGCCTGACCGTGAATCGCGAAGGGCCGGAATATCAGCCGAGTCTTTGTCGCGGTCGCGTAGTCGGGCCATTTCAGGTCAAAATCGTATTCAAGCGGCGCGTCGGGGTCGCCCATTCCGGCGACCGAGGTCACGCTCATCTCTGCGGCCGGGAACTGGGCCTTCAGGCGCCTGAGGATTGTCTGCTTGAACCGCGCCGGCGAGGCGTCGCGGGCCCGCGGACGCAGCGCGATCGCGGGAGCTCCCGTCAGGCGCCTGTGGGCGCGGCCGGTGAGGCTGCCATCCGGGTTGAGCGCGAACATCCCCGTTTCCTCGATGGTCGATTGCGCGGCCGAGGCTGACGGAACGTCGACAAAAAGCTGCGCTCCGCGCTGAACGACCAGGCCGTGGCCGTTCTGGTAGCGCGCGGGAATCCAGCCGAAGGGAAGCAAGTCGGGCACGTTGGACAGCGAAAACTGCCAGCCGCCATCCACATGGGCCCGGACGGCCAGCTGCGGCAGGAAGAGGCCCGAATGCAGCCGCGGGTTGAACGGCATCACGTTCCGGTCGGGAAGCAGGACCGCCTGCGCATCCAGGCCGGCAGCGCGATCCATGCCGAGTTCGAGCCAGACGAAATCGTTCACGGCCACGGTAGCCTTCGGGTGCGTGTCGAATTCCATCACCAGGTCGAGCGGCATGTCGGCGTAATGGGAGACCACGGGACGGCTGCCGGCGGGAAGCTGGCGAAAACGCACGTACAAATCGTGAACGAAGTTGTGGATCCGCCGCGCCTTCTCGGTCTCGGACCTCGCTCCCTCAACGAGGCTCCGCGTGCGGTTGACTACCGGCTCGGTCGGAACCATGGTCGCGTCCTCCTCGACCATGCTGATTTTTGCTGCCACGGGAGCCCACGGGCCGTCGCCGGCATCAACCGTCACCGGGTTGATCTGCTTGGGGTGCCGTATCATCAGCATCGTGGAGTCTTCGTAATCGAACACGGTCACGGACCGGCTGATGACGCTCGGCGACAATGGCTCGGCCACCAAGGGGGGCAGGTTTGCCGCGGAGACGTGGTAAACCCCGTGGGCCTTGTCGAAGGACTGTTCGACGCCGGGGGCGCCCGGGTTGACAACAAATGCGGCGCCGTCGAATTCCCCCCCCTTGTAGAGGCGCACGGTGCAGTCCACGCGGCGCACCGGAATATTTGGCTTTTGCAGCATCTGGAAGTAGCTGGGGGCCAGCTCCCGTTTGGACACCAGCTGGAACTCCAGCACCGAGCCGGGCTTCATTCCCTCCACTGCGACAAACTGCTCGTTGACCACCAGCCCCTCGCTGCCAAAAAGGCGCTGGACGAACGTGTCCTCCGACGCGCTGCGCTGCAGCGGGCGCTCGTGAATCGATTCCTTGCCGATTTCGCGAACCGTTCCATCCGGCAGGGTGAGCCGGCCATGGATTGTGACATCGGAGAGTTTGAAGTCCTCGACCGACGCCTGTATCGCGGAAATCCGCGTGACATCCGCCGCCCGGGAGGGGTCGTAGACCTTGTACCGGATATACTCGGTCACCCGGCGCTCGACGGTCAGATTGGTGTCGTCGATCTCGAGCTTCCAAGAAAGCACCTCGGCGGGGGCGTCCGGGTAGGCGGGCGACTGGGTGCCGGCGAGATCGGCCGGTGCGACCGGATCCCAGGTCGGCGCGTCATCCGCACGGGCCGCCGGCTGCGGCCCCGTCCAGAGCAGGGCCGCCAGCAGGAGGCTGAAGGGCCACTTGATGGTGCGGTGGATTTCGGGGCCGGCGGACGGTAGGATGGCGGGCATTGCGTAGGCGGAGAGACTTAAGCGGAACAGCCGGCGATCGGTAAGGCCAAGTCGCCGCAATTGCCACCCAAAAACTCGCACTATTGCATCCAGAGCCAGCCAAACGTCCCGGCCGTCAGTCCGGCGTAAATCAATCCGTCAATCGTGGTCTTGATGGTCGTCACCCATGAGCGGCGGTACCAGATCGACATCTGCCAGATCGCGGCGGAATAGCCGAGAAACGAGGTTACTCCCGCGAACCGGAACACCTGGGGATAGGGCGCTCCGTGGGGAAGTGCGTGGCATGTGACGTAGGCCGCAAAGAAATTGACGACGACCAGATAGAGGAACCAAAGGACGAGGTTCTTGCCTATGCCAAATGGGCCTGCTGGGAAGACGGTGACCACCATGACCGGCCCCTTCCTCAGCTTTTCCTTGAACTCTGGCGTTTTCATGTCGGCGGTGCTGGAACACCGGGGAACCATATAATCGCCCGGAGGAATCGCGATGGGACGCAGGGCGTCCATGACCTTGTCCTCCTCAGGCAGCTTCCCGTAGTCGCCCTTGTGCCATGGAAGGGCCATGTGGATGATGGAACTGACGACGAACACGAACACGGACGACAGCAGGATCGGAAGCCAGAGGGCGTGCAAGACGGTCATGATAATCTCCTTGTTTCTTTGAGGTTATATTAAGAGGCCGGACGGCCTCCGGAGTTGGGCAGCCGAGAATATTGAGACTCCCTGCATCCGTCAAATCCGGGGCATCGAATTACAGAGGGTGGTGTCCGCGCCCATGACAGGCCGCGCAGATCCTTCCCATGGCGGCGGTCCGAAAGGAAACCGGAGCCGCCTGACCAGGCGCACCTCGCCCGGCCCTGACCAGATCAGGGCTTGTTTGCGCGGGTGGCGTACGTCCGGCTGAAGCCTGTGGCCGGGATGGAGATCGTATAGGAGGCGCCCGTTGGCTCGACGGACATCTTGATGATGTTTCCGTCGCATTTGTTGGGATCCGAGCCCATGTTTGCGATGTACCCGTCCGAGGTGTTGTCCTCGGGATCCTCGGGCCGGAGGTTCTTGTGCACCTGGTACATCGCCACAATCCCCGGGGAGGAGCGCAACCCCTGGATTGTCGACTTGGCCGTGCCTTTCTTGATCCCGTTGTTCATTACCGAGACGGTGGGCGCGAGGCTATGGATCAGGACAGGGTTGTTGCTGAAGTCCAGCCCGTGGTGGTCGACCTGGTACACGTCCACCTGGCCGACCCGGTTGACCGGTGTCACGACGCTGCCCTCCATGTTCCAGGTCAGGTCGCCGCCGTCCCAGAATCGGAAGGAGCCGAAATCCAGCACCCAGGCGCTGCTCAGGTCATTGTCCGTGGGCGGCAGGGTCTTGGCTGAATTCTCTCCCGCGAGGGGATTGGGACCCGCTCCGGCGGGCGGATCGATGAACTGCCCGCCGCTTGCGACGCAGCGAAGCCGAAGGGCGGCTGAGGCCCCCGACTGCCGAAGCGGAATGATGAGTCCGGGTGTCACCAGGTTCCGGCCGGCGGCCGGGAAATCCCGATAGGGCCGGCTCGTCATGATCCACATCGCATCGCTCGGGTTGTGGTCGGGATCATGGTCGGGTATCCCGCGGTCGTAGACCTGGCCGATCGGCATCAGCGCAGCCAAGGGTGCCGCGCCTCCGAAATGGTCGAGGTGGAAATGCGTCGTTATGTAGTAATCGATGCGCTTCAGTCCGGCGGCCTCGGCCGTGCGGTGAATGCGGCCCGCGTCGCGCGTTCCCGGATTGCCGGAATCGATCAGGACAGATTCACCCGCAGGGGTGACGATCAGCGTGGCGCCTCCGCCTTCGACGTCGTTCCAATAGACATCGAGCCGGCCGTCGGTCGAATCGGCGCGGACGCTCGCCGCGAGAAGAAGGCCCAGTACCGGGCCCAGCAGAAGGGTGGGGATTTTCATGGAGTTGGGGAGGGGACAAAAGAGGAGGGCTGGCCGTCGCCGAGTCAAATCCTCAGATCACAAGGCGCTGGATGATGGCATCCACGGGCATTCCTGCCCCGGCCGGCGCCTTGGCGATCCTACTCCGACAGGACGATTCGCGTGCCGTCAGGATCGACGACGCTGGTCTGCCGCCGGCCATCGGCGGCCGTGCTCACCGGGGCGGGGAAGGGAAAATCCCCGGATTTCGACCGGGCCGCCAGGGTCTCGGCCGCCTTCGCGGCGTCCGGGACCGCCAGGGTGTATTGCGGAACTGAACGCGCACCCGGGGCGTCTCCTTTCCTGTCGGCGGGCACAAGTTCGATGAAATCGCTCCCATCCGGCACCTGCAGGCGGACTGCGCCCCCGGCTTTCCCGATTTCCCTGAAACCGAGCTTGTCCCGGTAAAACGCCACCGACGCACCCAGATCCGAGGCGACGATTGTGGCCGAACGCAGATGGGAGGAAATGCGGGAGGCCGGAAGATTCTTCCCCTGGTGTTTCAGCAACTGGCCCTCCGGCTCCAACTGAGTCATCTCAAAGCCGTGGGCGTCCGGATCGAAGACGCCCATCAGCAGATCGCCAATGTGACCCAAATGCGGCGCTCCGACTTTCAAGCCGCGGGCGATGAGGGTGTCGTGGAGCGCCGCGGCGTTGTCGACCAGCAGGCCCAGATGATCCAGGTTGTCTCCGTTGGGCTTGATCCTCGACGGGTCGGGGAAAAGGTAGATCACCTGGCGTTCGTTGACCTTGATGACCACCATCTGCAGCGTTCCATCCGCATGGTTCAGGACATACGGCTCCTCGAACCCCAGGTATTTCTCGTAGAAGTCCCTGGCTTTTGCGGCATCCCGGACCCAGTAGCCCACATGATAGAGGGTTGGAATGCGAAACGCTCGGGTGGCGTCCTGCGCCAGGAGGAGCGGACTGGAACACAGGGCGATTGATGCGAGGATGAAGCGGATCATTCGGGAGCGCGCCTGGGGCCTGTCCTCGCTTACAGTGCGAATTCCTGCCTCACCTGGGCCATGAATTTCGCCACCCTGTCAGCCGAGTTTCTTGCATCGAGCGCCTCGACCGGGAGAAAGCCGCGGTAGCCGCATCGATCGATCAGGGCCTTCAGCCTCTTCAAATCGACCGGCATCGCCGCGGCGCCGGAATAGACCTGCTCCTTGACCTGCCAGGAGATGGCATAAGGGGTCAGTTTCTCGATTTCCGCGTAGGGGTCGCCCTGCCGAAGGCTGCCGATGTCGAGAATGACACCGAACCATTCCGAGTTTACGGCGTTGACGAGCCGGATCACCTGATCGGCTGTCTTCAGGAAGTCATCGTGCGGCTGGACCGCGACGAGCACCCCGTGCCTGCCCCCGTAATCCGCGCACTCCCTGATGTCATCCGCCATCCAGGCCAGGACCTCGTCGAACGTGTGCCCTGCCGGCACGGAGTTGCCGGAGAAGATTCGCAGGACGGGGGCGCCAAGTTTCTCCGCGACCTCGATCCAGCTCTTGATCAACTGGACGTCGGTCTTGCGGATTGCGGCATCGGGCCTGGTGAAATCGTTGCGCGCCCCGGTCCCGCTGATCGAGACGCCGTTCACAAAGGCCGTTCGTTTCAGCCGGAAGATATAATCATCCTCCGGCACCTTGGGATATCCGGGCATGTAGTACCCGGTGGCGTCGAGGCCGTCGATGCCCTGCTCGGCGCAAAAACGGACGACATCATCGAAGTTCATCGTTCCGGCCCGCAACGGGCCGTTGAAGGAATAGGCGTTTAGTGCCAGCTTGAGCTTGAGCCCGGCGGCGCGAGACACACGTGCTTCGGCCCGCGCCGAACGGGGCAAGGCCAGGCAAGCCGCGGCGACGGCGAGGCCTCCGAGGCCCTGGATGAAGTTGCGGCGCGGGATCAGAGTGGAATCGGGGGTTTTCATTGAACTGTCGCTGGTCTGCTGTGGGTTTCCGCCGGGTTTTGGGGCGCAAAGGTCAGTCGACTCGCACCATGTCGTGTTCGCAATTCTGCCTTACATGGATCCAGGCTGGCAATTCCGAACCGTTGCGACCGCTGCGTGCTATAATCCGACCCATGCGCTCTTCCAGCCTGGATACTCTCGAGAAAGCGAAGTTGTCACATGATCAAGCGCGTGCCATATTGGAAGTCATGGAAGCCGAATTTGCCGCCGGTCAGGATGGGCTCGCGACCCGGATCGAGATGCGGGACGGCTTTCACGCGCTCGAACTCAAGATCGAATCCGTCCGGAGCGACCTGGTGAGGTGGGTTTTCGTCTGCACATTTGGGCAGGCGGCCCTGCTCGCCGGGGTGGTATATTTCGTTCTTACCTACGTCAGGAAATAGGGGCGCCAGCCCTTCTCTGTTGACATCGCCGCTTCGGTCAGGGTGACACTTGATTGTCCCCATGGCCGCATCCGCCCATTTGCCCCATTTTCATGTCGTCGGATTCACCGGCCACCGGCGGCTGGAGAATGCTCCAGGCGCGGCGGGCGCGATTCGGGAGGCGATTGCGATGCTGCGGCGGGAGGGTCCCGGCGAATGGATCGCTTTGTCGTCCGCCGCGGCGGGCAGCGATACGCTGTTCGCCCGGGAAGCGCTTGCCCAGGGGTGCGCCTGGCATGTGGTCCTGCCCCTTGCCGAGGCGGAATTCAAGCGCGACTTCAGTGATGCGGAATGGCGCGAGACGGAGGAATTGCTCGCCCGGGCCGAGCAAGTCCGCGTGTTCAACGAGACCGAGGCCCGCGAGGATGCCTACCTCGACGCCGGAATGGAAACGGTGCACGGCGCGGATGTCGTGCTCGCGGTCTGGGATGGCGAGCCCGCGCGGGGCAAGGGCGGCACGGCCGATGTGATCGCCTACGCGAGGGACCTGGGCCGGCCCCTCATCATCATCGATGTCCAGACGCTGATGGTGCGGCGCGAGAACGTTTCGGCGTTCGCCGCGCACGACCACGATCTGGAGTATTTCAACGGCCTGCCCGAGGCGCCGCCGGCCGGGGGGACGGCCAATCCCTTTGATGCGCCGGACGAGATTCTGGCGTTCCAGCGCAAGGTGGATCACAAGGCAAGCCGCGGAGCGCCGCAATTCAGGCGGCTTATCGCCTCGACGACGATCCTCCACGTGCTGGCTACCCTCGTTGCCGCGGCCGGCCTGGCCTTCGCCCTTCATGCGGCGATCCTGCCCTGGATGAAACTCGTCTGCCTGGCCGGGGCCCTGGCGGTGGCTCTCCTTTTGAAGAGGCAGGGAGCCCACCATCACTGGGTCGGCTGCAGGCTCGCGGCTGAGTTTTGCCGCTCGGCGCTCGCCACGTGGGGCTTGCCGAAGAACGCGCTCATGTTCGCCGAGCTCGAGCTGCCCGGCATGCGTCTGTTGGTACGGGCCCTCCAGGTCATGCATCATCGGTCGGTGGGGGCAAAGCCGGTGGCCATGGAGGACTTCAAGCGCCTCTATGTCGCGCACCGCATAGACGACCAGCTCGCCTATTATGAGAAGCGGCTTGGCCAGGCCATGCCCCAGCTTGTCTGGCTGCGCTCCGGATTCTGGATGGCCACGGTTGCGGCGATCTCCTGCACGGCGGCGTACGCGCTGCACAGCGTCTGGAACTACGCGGAGGTTCCGCTCGGGCTGGAGGAGTGGCTCTTCTATTTCCTGCCGATTTCCCTGCCCGTCATGGCTGCGGCCCTGATCTCCCTGATCTCGATCAACGACCTCCACCGGCGCGTGGCCCGGTACAGGGAAATGAGCGCGATCCTGCAGGCGGCGCGAAAGCAGATCGCCTACAGCCGCACCTGGAGCAGCCTCGAGCGCGTCGTCCAGCAGACGGAAAGGGCCCTGCTCCAGGAGGTGATCGAATGGCATTCGATCACGAGCTTCGCGGAATCGCATTAGCCCATGCCTCGGCAGGCCGTTCTCCGCCCATTCGATCCCTGTCAACGGCGCAAAACCGGTGCTTCCGATTTGCGGTCTTAGTGATCAGTGGTACCTAGCGAGGAGCCTCCAGCATGGATTCCGGATCATCCCGCGCCGTTTTCATGAGCTACGCCCGCGAGGACGGGGCGGCCGCGCTGCGCGTTGCCGAGGCCCTGCGCAATCACGGAGTCGAGGTGTGGTTCGACCAGGATGAGCTCCGGGGCGGGGACGCGTGGGATGCAAAGATCCGCGGGCAGATCAGGGCGTGCGCGCTTTTCGTGCCGGTGATTTCGGCAAACACGAATGTGCGTCTTGAGGGTTATTTCCGCCGGGAATGGAAGCAGGCCGTCGAGCGGACGCTCGATATGGATGACGACCTGCCGTTTCTCGTGCCCGTTGTGATTGACGGGACGACCGATGCGGATGCGCGGGTGCCGGAGAAGTTTCGTGCGGTCCAGTGGACCCGTCTGCCCGGCGGAGAGGCCCCTGCGGCTTTCGCCGAACGGATACGCCTGCTGCTGGGACGCGGGCCCGAAAAACCTGCCGGCGCACCGCCGCCCGCGGCACCGGTCAGGGCTGCTTCGAGGAGGCGTTTTCTGAGCGTGGCCCTCGGTTTGACCGGGCTGGCGGCGGGGGCTGTTGCCTTGGCGCTTTTTAGACCTTGGGCGCGAATGTCGACCTCGGCGCCTGCAGCACCAAGCGCCGGCGACGCCGCAGATGCCGGGCAATCGTCGATCGCCAATTTCTCCAGCGATCCCGACCTCAGGCGGGCGATGCGGCTTTTGAACGACACCGAGGCGATCCCGGAGGACTATTCCCTGGCCGAGGACATCACCAAGGGGGTTCTCAACCAGCGGCCGACCGACCCGGAGGCGATGGCAGTGATGGCGTACATTCAGGACGCCTTTCTTTACCGGGGATTCGATGTCGGCGCGAACCGGTATGCCAGCGCGCAGCGCTACGCCGAGCGCGCGGTGCGTTTGGCGCCGGACAATGCGTATGCCCAGGGTGCGCTTGGCGTCTATCTTTACATGCTGAGGGGGGATTTCGGGCTGGCGCGCGCGCGGCTGGTTCTGGAGCGCGCGATCGCGTTGAATCCAAGGGAGCCCTTCTTCTACCGCTTTCGCGACGACGCCCTCTTCGTCGACCCCGCTGTCACGTCGGTGGCGGCCCTCTCCTCGGCGGAAAAGACTGTTGCGCTCTTTCCCCGCGACGCGCTTTCGCACTATGAACTTTCGCGCCACTACCGGGACGTGGGCCGAATCGAGGATATGGAACGGGAGCTGGACCGAACACTGGCGATCGAACCGATCGTAAACGCGATCGTGTGGAAGGCCCGGGTGGCGCTGTGGGTGCGCGGCGATCCTGAGGAAATGAAAACCATTCTCGATCGCGTGCCCAGCAGGGGCAGGTCGCTCGAGCGAGCA
The DNA here is from genome assembly GCA_963747795.1 of uncultured Verrucomicrobiae bacterium. Taxonomy (GTDB): domain Bacteria; phylum Verrucomicrobiota; class Verrucomicrobiia; order Opitutales; family Opitutaceae; genus Palsa-1447. The sequence goes on along the minus strand of CAVVGS010000006.1, from coordinate 142,224 downwards.
GCAATGGGAAGCTGGATCTATTCAATGGCGACCGGAAAGGTGAAGGAGGGACTGGATGCCCTGGAAAGTCTGCCGGAGACATGGGTCGCCGATTACGACTTTGTCGGGCCGAAGGCCATTCTCGAGGGCTCCCTGCTGGATCTGCAGGGCCAGCGCGATCTCGCCAATCTCCGTTATGCAGCCGCACTCGCCGAGGTGAAGCGCCGGGAAGCGGCTGAACCGGGTGACAGCGGACTCATTCGAAACGAAGTTTGGGCTCTTCATGGAATGGGCCGGGACAGCGAGGCACGATCCCTCTTGCGGATCATAAACGAAGGCGTTGCGAGGCCGTTCCGCATGGGCTTTGGCAACAGCTGGTGGTTCACGGTCATCCCCTGCAATCTGCTCCTGGGAGAGCGGGCCACGGCGGTCCAGCTCATCCGCGAAGCGGCTGCCCGGGGCGAATTTGGAATGGGAATGGTCGTGTTAAAGGCCGGATCCGATGTGGCGCGCAGTGGATACCCCAATAGCTACCGCCAGGTGCTCTATGAGACCATGCGGATCGACCCCCGGATGGCTCCTTGGCGGGATGACCCGGAGATCAAGGCGATCCTTTCAGCCCCTGCGGGCGCTGCTCCGCCGGAAAAAACAGAGTCTCGCACGCGTTAAAGGGCGAAAGGCCGGCCGCGCCGGTCGCGCGGATCGATTCGGACACGCCACGGCGGATCCTGTGGCGGTCCCGTGCGTCATGCCATCTGTCGCTGCCCCAATGGTCCATTCATGATGACTCCATCGATTGTTCCGCGCTGGCTGGAAATCTTGCTCTTGGCCGCCGTCCTGGCGCTGCCAGCTGCAGCCGCCGAGACGCCCCTGCGGCCGATCAGGGTCCTGATTGTCGACGGCTACAGCAACCACGACTGGAAGCTGACGACGCTGCTCCTGCGGGGAATTCTGGAGCCGACCGGGCTATTCACCGTGGGCGTTTCGACGTCGCCGCCCGCCAAAGATTCGCCGGGATGGGACACCTGGCGGCCGCCGTTCAGTTCCTACGACGTTGTCATCCAGAATTACAACGACATCAACGGCGGGCCGCCCTGGCCCGCGGCGGTGAGGGCCGACTTCGAGGCATTCGTCCGCGGTGGCGGCGGCGTTTACATCTTTCACTCGGCCCAGAATGCGTTCGACGATTGGCCCGCCTATAACGAGATCATCGGGCTGGGCTGGCGCAGGAAGGACTATGGCTCGGCGATTGCGATCAACGACAGCGGAGGGCTGGTCGTTTATCCACCCGGTGCGGGGCGAAACACAAGCCACGCGCCGAACGGCGACGTCGTGATCCATCTGCTCGGCCGGCACCCGATCCACGCGGGTCTGCCCCCAGCCTGGAAGACACCCCACCTCGAGGTCTATTACGACGCTCGCGGACCGGCGAAGAATGTGGAGGTCCTCTCCTATGCCCGCGATCCCCGCTTCGGGGAGAACTGGCCGGTCGAGTGGACGGTGACGTACGGGAAGGGCCGCGCCTACGTCGCGACCTTCGGTCACGTCTGGCGGGGCGACGTCCAGCCGGAGAGCATGCGTTGCGCGGGGGTCCAGACGATGATCGTCCGCGCGCTGCAATGGCTGGCCGGCCGTCCGGTGACTTTCCCGGTGCCGGCGGACTTTCCAACCGCAGACAGGAAATCAATTCGCCCGCCGATCGCGCTGCCCGGTCCAGTCCCGTCCCTATAAGCAGCAGCCGGAAGCTTCGGGTGATTGGCTTCAAAAGAATTGCCGACCGGTTGCCATTGGGTGGCGCAAAGTCATCACGCGTCGAGGACTCCTGCGATCTTCAGCGCGATTGCGTGCTCGCTTGGCAATTGCTCCGGCAGTTTGACCGCCAGGCCCTGCTCGGTCTGCGACCAGGTGAGTTCGCCACCCTGGCCGAGAAGCGTCACACCGGCGACCTTGCGCCCGTCGAGCTGGGGCGAGCGGGTGGAAAGGCTTTCCAGAAGGGCACCCGACGCACCCGGCCGCCCGAGCAGGAAGGCATAGAGGAATCCGTCCTTGGTTGTGAACCGGACATCCTTTGCGGTCAGGGGATTGCGGTTGTCGCGAGCACCGGCGGAGCGCCTGGCGCCGGGCGAATCGTCCGGTATCGGCGGCAGCAGCTTGAAGACGCTCGTATCCCTGATGGTCCCCGCCACGCTGGGGCCCTCGCCGCAGATTTTCCAAGGGCGGGTGCCGTAGATGCCTTCGCTGTTGGCGGCCATCCACGCCGTGAGCTCGGAGACGATCCCCGTCTCCGTGGAATCGAGCGTGCCATCCGACTTAAGCGGAAAATTGAGGAGAAGGGTGCCATTGCGGCTGACGACATCGACCAGGAGATCGACGCACTGCTTTGGGGTCCGATACTTCGCCTCCCTGTCATAGTGCCAGCCGGCGACGCAGGTGTCGGTCTGGAACGGATTGGGCCAGATGCCCTCGGCGATGCCACGTTCGAAGTCCAGGACGGCCGTACCCTCCTGGCAGTCCTCCATGCCCTTGCTGTTGTATACGGCCTCGACGACGCCGTTGTGCCATTGGGCGCTTCGGTTGTAAAGGTGCGCAACCAGTTTCAGTCCGTAGCGCTCGAAACGGATCACGCCGTCGTGGTACATGAGATCCGGCTGAAGCTGGTCGATGAGGTCCTGGAGCCGCAGGAGATATTGCTGTTTCCAGGACTCGGGGACCTGGCTGACGTCGCCCGGCTGCGCCGGTGGCACGTGCCTGGGGTGATAGAGGTCGGCATACCGGGGGTCGTTCCCGTCATACGGCGCGCCCGCGAGCGGGCCGGTCTTGTCGCTGCCAAAGCAGGTCGACATCCATTCGTAGCTGGCGTGAAGATGCTGGCTGACCCCAAAGCGCAGGCCCTGCTTGACGGCCGCGTCCTTGAACAATTGCGCGATATTCTTCCGCGGCCCCGTGGCGACGGCATTCCACCGCGGTTGGTGCCGCGAATGCCACAGGTCAAAGTTGTCGTGGTGGACTCCCATGCTGACGAAGAACTTCGCTCCGGCCTTGCGATAGAGCCCCAGGAGGTAGTCCGGGTCGAAGTTTTCGGCCTTCCATGTCGGAATGACGTCCTTGTATCCGGACTTCGAGGGGTGGCCGTAGGTCTTGAGGTGATGATTGTACTGCCGGTGGCCCTGGATGTACATATTCCGGGCATACCAATCCCCCATCTCGGGAGCGGATTGCGGACCCCAGTGGGCCCAGATGCCGAACTTCGCATCGCGATACCACTGCGGACAACGGTACTGTTTGAGCGACTCCCGGGTCGGTTCAAACGGGCCGGGCGCAATCGGGTAGTCGGATACCGGAGCGTCGCCTGCGGCGAACGCGCGGGTTCGGGAAAGGGGGGCCGTCAATCCGGCGCCGGCAGCGAGGGCGGAGGTCTTGAGGAACTGGCGACGGGTGAGCGGAGTTTTCATTGCGGGGCTTTGGGTTTCGGGTTTGGGCCTCGTCCAGAAAAGACGTGTGGGCCCTGCTTTCGCAACAGCCTGTTAGTCTTTTCGCATCCAAACAAGAAAGGCCTGGTCGGATACGAGGTAGGGCCTCCCGGGCAGAAATCGAACGGCCGAAATCCGGTCGCCGGCGTGGAAGACCTGGGCGGGATAGTAGTGGTCGAAATACCAGCGGTTGAGGGCCTGGTCTTCCGTATGCAATTCCTGGGGCCGCTGCACGACCCAGCGCGGTTTCAGTTCCCCGATGATCGAAAGCCAGTTGTCCCCGACTTTGCGGCGGGCCGCGATCACATCCGTCGAGGCGAGCCCGGGGAAATCGAGCATCTTCATCTGCGAATAGTAGCCAATGTAGCCCAGGGCCTCCAGGAAGACGGTGTCGGCGGGCGACTGCCGGTGAACGTACAGCCATTCTCCGATCGCCTTGCGCTGCCCTTCGATGATCCGCTGCTGCTGGCGGAGTTCCCAGGAGGAAAGGACTAGAAGGGACCCGCTGAACAGCAGCGCAGCGGCGCCTGCCGCGATCGGCAGGACCTTTCGACGAGTGGCCCCGAGGGCCGCTTCCAGGACTCCCGCCAGGACCAGGAACGTCATCATCGCCGCGGGAGGGAAGTACCAGGGAAAGGGATCGAGGTTGGCCAGGTAGAATACCACCAGGACAAGGGCCAGCGACAGCGCCCTGACCCACGGGCCAATGCGCGGCAGCGCAAACGCGCACAGGGCGATCGCGATCAGCGGGCGGCCGATGTGCGCGATGAAATGGGGCCAGCCTCCGAAGTAGGCGGGCAGGAGGACGGAGTCCCATGCGCCCGGAGCCCAGGCCCGAATCGGCAGCGTGACGAACTGGACAAAGAGCGCCGTCCAACCGGGCAAGTGGTGGCCGAGAGCCTTCGCAACGATTGGATGCGGCACGGGCGAGCCGAAGTAGCACCAGGTCCAGATGAACCAGGGCAGATAGGTAGCGGCGCACACGATCGCCGCCTTGCCGTAGAGCAAGGCGATGGCCTTTCGGCCCTCGGAGGACGGAGACGACGGGGCGACCAGCCACCAGCCCAGGGCGACGCTTCCAAAGAACACAAAACTGTCCGGCCGGGTCCACATCAGCCCCGCCCAGCAGGCGCCGAGCCGCCATCCGCCGGCTCCCGGCCCCTCGACCAATTGCCGGATCGCGAGAGCCAGGAACAACAGCATGAAGGCGGTTTCCATCCCGTTGATCGAGAAACTGACCGATTTGGCGTCCGTCATCAGCAGGCCGGCCGCAAATGCGCAGGACCATCCGCTCCAGCCCAGTCTCCGGGCGATCGACCAGACGGTGGCGGTCGCGCCGCCGAAGGCCAGAATCGTGGTCAACCGGAAGATCCACAGGGTCAGGTCGTCAGAGCTGGTTCCCGTCGCCCAGCTGAAGAGCGCCGGCAGCAGGACGCCCAGGGGTGAAGTGAAGGCATGGACCCTCTCGCCGGGTTGAAACACAAGTCCAAATCCACTGGCCAGGTTCTTGCTGACGCGGAAGGTGATGTAATAATCCTCCCACCGCTGGTCGGTGAAGAGCGCGAACCCGAGCGCGATCGCGACGGCGAGGGCAAACACCGCACCTGGCCCGAAGCGGACCGAATTCTGCGGTGAACTGCGCGGACTCGTCGCGGTCATTCCCCCGCATCTTGAGCGCCCGGCGACCCCTGTTCCAACTGCAAAAGATCAGGCCTTCGCCGCGCTGGAGGCAGGCCTGCAGTTCCCGTCAGCCGCGCGTGTCAGCCGGGCTGCGGCGGGTCTCACTTCTTTTGGTCCGCAGCCTTGCGAAGGATCACGTCGCCGTTGACCGTCATCGCCTGGATTTCCGGACCGCCGCCGTTGAGGGTCCCGGTGACGGTCTTGCCGCCGGTCATCGTTGGCAAAGGAGGTATCGGCGGAATGGCAACGCGGCCTCCAGATTCCGCCGCGTCCTCCTTCAAAAGCGCGAGGGCTTCGCGTTGGGCCTCCCGCGCCTCCCGCTTGGCTTGATCAGCCTCCAGCTCGGCCTCCCGCCTGGCCTCTTTGGCGGCCAAACGCGCGTCTTCCTCCGGGCTGCGTCCGTTGACATCGCTGTCAGCGCCGTCGCCCGAAGACGTATGCGCCCTCCGGGCCGCATAAGGCTGCGCCAGCTCGACCTTCGTGACGAGCGCCTTTTCGTCGAAATCTGTCTTGATCTCTCCGTTCTGGGTGCGCAGCCGCACATTGGCCTTGGCGTCCACGGGAACCCGGATCGAAACCGTGCCATTGACGGAGGTGAATGAAATCGGGCGGCCCTCGTGAACCTCGCGGATGGTGGCCCGGATCCCCCCGTTCGTCGATTCGACCAGGGCCCCCCCAGAGATGTCGTCCAGGCGCACCTCCCCGTTGAGAGATCGGATGTCGAGATCGCCGCTTATGCCAGAGCAGGTGATGTCGCCCCCCCAGACGTTGTTCACGACGACCGCCGTGCTTCTCGGGACCGTGATTTGGCAATCGCTGCTCTTGCCAGGGTTTGCGATGCCGCACTCGAAAGTGGCCACATTGTTCTTTTCGGCAAACGAATAGCCGGACGCCTCGGTGAGGACCCGAAGGCCGTCGGCTCCGACGGCCTGCTCCCGTGGCTCCGAGTCCGAATGGATCGCGATTGCCTGGCCGTCACCGGCGCGCACGACGAGATCGCCGCGGCCGATCCGAATCTTGAGGATGCCGGGCTTTGCGGGATCGGAAAACTTGTACTGGCTGGTCGCATCCTCGGCCCGGGCCGCGCAAAGGGACAGCAGGGCCAGGACTGCGGACAGAAGAAATGACACGTGAAGGTCGCGGACGGTTTTCATATGGAAAAGATTTGGCTTTCGGCGGGTGGCGGAATCAGAGCTGCGTGAGGGCGCGCCCGGCGGCCACGCGCACGCTGGGATCGGCGAGTGCGCTGGCCGAGAGCTTCTGGAATGCCGGGGCGGCGTCGCGGTCGCGGACTGCAGCCAGGAAGTCGATCATGGCGAGCTGCACGAGCGGACTCTGCTCGCGGGGCAGGCTCACGCGGATCGCCGTCCGCACAACGTCGCTGTCCGCGTGCGCGTAGAGCGCCTCGACGGCGTTCAGACGGCAATTGACGCTCGGATCGAGAACGAGGGTCGACACAAGGTTGTCGATCACGTTTTCGGTCGGACGCTGCAGCGTGGCCGACGTGAGGACCCCCTCGAGGCGGTCGTTGGCGGAGCTCTTCTGCTGCTGGAGCAAGGTGTAGCTGACCAGCCGCCCCATGGAGTCCACGCGGCTGTTGAGTTCGGCGAGCTGCCGGGCGGTCGAGTCCGCGGCGGGCTGCGCCGGAGCGGAGGCGCGCCGCACGCCGGCGAGAAAACCGAAGGCGAGAAGAACGCATGCCGCGAGACCCTGAAGGCACGTCCGCCAGATCCACGGCCGCATCCGGGAAGGCTGCCCCGCCGGCCGGCGGAGCCCGGCGCGAAGGGCCCGTTTTTCCTCCTCGATCGATGCCAGGAGGTTCTCCCGCAGCCGAGGGGACGGCTCTGCCTCCGGCTGCGCATCGAGGGCCTGGAGCGTCGCACTCAGCGTCTCGTATTCATGCCGGCATGCCTGGCATCCCGCAAGGTGCCTGCGGATCTCGGCGGCGGTCCCGGCCGCCAGGCGGTCGTCGATGAATTCTGGCAGATGCTCGCAGATTTGGGCGCAGTTCATGGCAGGGCTTTCCTTTGAAGTTTCAAGAAATGATCGCGCAGTTCGCCCAGGGCCCGGTGCGCGCGCACGCGGGCGGCCCCCGCCGAGCACTCGAGGACTTCCGCGACTTCCGCAAACGACAGCTCCTTGATCCGGCTGAGAAGCAGGATTTCGCGGTCCGCTGGATCCAGCCGGTCAAGGGCGTTTCGGAGAAGAGCGCGATCGTCGACCGAGGCGGCATTTTCGTCCGCCCAGGGGGACCCGTCGGCCTGTTTCGAAAGGGCCTCGGGATCGGCGGCAAAAGGCAGCGCGGCGGATTTCCGGCGGTGGTCGGCCGCGCATTTGCGTGCGAGATGGTACATCCAGGCGGTGAAGCTGCCCTCGTTCCGATACGTGTGCCTGTACTTGAGCATGCGCTGGAACACGGTCTGGACGATGTCCTCCGCCATGGTTCTATCCCCCGTCAGCTTGACGAGATAGCCGAACAGCCGACCGTTGTGGCGCTCGAACAGTTCGCCGAGCGCGTCCAGGTTGCCTTCGCGAACGGAGAGCATCAGCTCGTGGTCGGAATCGGGAGTGGGGCAGTCCACGGGGTCGGCAGGGGTGATCCTAGCGGCTGCGCGGGCAGAGCTTACAGAGAATTCGGTAAATGCGGCAATCACGGCGTTTGGGAGGCATGGCAGGTCACCGTTGGAAACCGGGTCCGCCGGAAAATGTTACGTGATTTCTTCGGCGACCGCCCGGGAGTCTGAGCCGGCGCCTGATCTTCAACAACCAGGCGGACGCGCCTTCACCCTACCGGGGAGGCTGAGGAATGTCAGACCGCGCCAGGAATCGCTCGAGCGCTGCAGGATCCGCCGGAAGCTCCGGCCCGCCGTCGTAGACAAACTTCCATGAGCTGCCGGGCTGCCGCTTCCAGATTGTCAGGTAGATGCCGGTGGTTGTTTCCACTTTGCCCTCCTTTTGGCGCAGAGTGAAGATGTAGCGGCCCCAAGTGTAGCCCAGCGTGCCGTCGGCGGACACATCGACCTTTGACGGAGCCCAGACAAGCTGCTGGTCGGGATTCGGCCCGGGCTTGTAGGCGGCTCCCGCCCTGGCCCGGGCGGCCCTTACGGCCGCTTCATACTCTGCCCGGCTCAGGCTGAATCGCTGCGGGATAAAGCAATCCTCGGCCATATTGGCCAGGAAGGCATCGGAGATGCCGATCCTGCCCGCTTGCGCGCAAAAATCCCTCTCCGTTTGGGCAAGTTCGGCGCAGAGCCTTTGATGATCGTCAGCGCGAAGGCCGGAGGCGAACGCAAGAGCAATAAGCAGGGTCGATATCGTTTTCATCCAGGATGAAGTTCCTGGGCATGGGGGGCCGCCTTTGGCAAGCGCGTTATGGGGCCGCGGGCGACGGAAGCAGGCCAAAGACATAGAGGGCCCCGGTTCCGGACGGCAGGGCGCCGAAGCTGGCCAGGTACACCTTCCCGTTGACGACCGTCGGCGGGGCATTCTTGGACACGCGACCGGGGCTGTCGCGGTCGGGGTTCATGTTCGAGTCCCACAATTCGCGGGTGATGTCGTTGGCGTCATAGGCGCGCAGGACGCCGGCGCCATTGATGTGCCCGGAGCCGTGCGGGGTGAGAGCGGCATTGGCCCAGAGGACGCCGTCCTTGTCGCCATTGGCCGAAATGGAAAGGATCCCGCCCGGATAGGCGCTTGTCTGAGTGCCGATTGCCACCGGCTTCGGATCGAAGCGTCCCCGGCTGAACGCGTAGGCATGCAGGGCATCGTCCTGGCCCCAAAGGTAGATGAGTCCACCCCGGGCCGCGCTCCGCCAATACACGCCTCCCCCGTTCACCTCGGTCTTGGACGCGCGGAAGACCTGCACGGCGTGCTCGTTGCCGAGATGCCCGAGGTTCTCCGAGTCGACGAGATAGAGGAAACCCTCCTTGCTCGCCCCCATCACCTCGTGGGTGCCGGGGATCAGCATCGCGCCCGAGGAGTTAATGTCGTGGTCGCGGTCATCGAGCAGCTTGTAGTCGGTCGGCGTGAACCAATCGAGTACGCGAAGGTCGGGCGCCAGCTTGACGAAGCTGTCGGCAAGGTTGCGCCGGCCGTCCCAGGTGCCGTTGGAGGTGATGAAGTAGATGTTGCCGAGGGCATCCGCCGCGGGTCCCTGGCCCGATTGCCAGATGCTCGCGCCTTCCCCATCCGGGCTCAGGTTCAGGACGCCGAGCTGGCCCAGCGTCTTCGGATCAAAGCGAAACAGGAAGCCGTGGTAGGCTCCCGCATCGCAGTGCGAACTATAGCCGACGTAGAGGCCTCCGGCGCCGAGGAGGAGGGCGGGGCGCTGATTTTGCAGGATCGGATCGAAGGCCTTTGCCGTGATCACGACCGGGCTGCGGGGCCGCTCGGCTCCGCTGGTCGCATCGAGCGCATGCAGCCTTTGCACAAAACCGCCGTTTTCAAAGGTTAGGGCCACGACGTATAGCGTCTGCGTCGCGGAATCGATCACGGGCGTTCCGACGATTCCCATGTCCCCCACTATATCCAGGCACCAGAAGTGATGCTGTTCCACGCTGCCCGCCAGCCCGAGGTTCACCTTCCAGTATGGGGCGGCATCCCGGTCTGCATCGAAGGCGTAAACGGTGTTGGCGGCGCTGGCCACGATGACGACGTTGTGGCGGCCGCCGGCCACGGCGAGACTGGGCACATACAGGGGCTGCGCAAATACCTGCTCGTCGACGACGTGGCGGAAAAGGAGTCCGAATTGGCTCGGATTCACATTGGCAGGCGTGAGCGTCGTCTCGCGGAGGTTGGCGCCCGAGCGCGCAATGTCGTTGTGCTGCGTGTAGACGCCGACGTCCCCCAGGACGACCGGACCGGCGCCGAAACCGGGAGGCGCGAGCTTGGGCTCAATGGGGACAGGGGGTGGCTCGGGAGGGCGGGCCCGCTGGGGCCCGCTTGAGGGAAATGGAGCGAATCGGCGCACCTCCTTCACGAGGGCGCTAATCTGTTCGCGCGAAAAGGCTGCGCCAAACGGGGGCATCTTTCCGTTGCTGCCTTTGGCAATCGCCTGCTCCAATTCGGCATCGGTGTGCGCCCCCTGCCAGTGAGGATCGATGAAGCTGGGGATCCCGAGCGCGGCGTACCCGCTGCCATCCGCGTTGTGGCAGCGGGCGCAGGTTGTCGCGAATTCCGCCTGCGCGGCCGCCGTGACCGCGGCTGGGTCGGGCGCGGCCTTCGCGACGCCGCCGGCCGCGGCGCTGCTTAGGGCCGAGACCGCGCTCCAGCCGAGAATCATGGAAAGTCGGGGGGTGATGCTCATCATTGGCGGCGCAATTCGACAGGGGGTTGAGAGTCTGGCGGGTCATCACCGCTGCAAGCGAAAACGACGCAGAAGCCCCAAAACGTGTCGACCTTGCGCCTCAACCTGGGCTATAGGCTTGTCGAATCACCGCCATGCGAACCACGATTGTTTCCTTTGCACTGACGCTTGCGGGCGCGGCCTTCCTGTCCGCGGCCGAAGACCGTCCCGTCTACGAGCTGCGCACCTACACCGCCGCGCCAGGCCGCCTGAATGATGTCCTGGCACGCTTTCGAGACCACACCATTGGCATCTTCAGCCGGCATGGAATGGTGAGCGTGGGCTACTGGGTGCCGCAGGATGCGAAGGATGGGGCGGGCGGGACACTCATCTATATGCTGCGGCACCCGAGCCGCGAGGAGGCGGTGAGGAATTGGGCCGCATTCCACGCCGATCCCGAGTGGCTGTCGGTCTCCAAGGCCACCGATGCGAACGGCAAGATCGTGGCGCATACCGAGTCGGTGTTCCTCGCACCGGCCGATTTCTCGCCCGGGGTCGGGCCCGGTTCCGGCCCGGGCGGCCCGCGGGTCTTCGAATTGCGCATCTACACGACGCCCGAGGGAAAGCTGGCGGAACTCGACACCCGCTTCCGTTTCCCCGAGCGCAGCTACTTTGTCCGGCACGGCATGATGGAGGTCGGCTATTTTCACCCGATCGACGCAGCCGCCGGCGCCGGGCACACGCTGGTGTACATGCTCGCCCATGCGAGCCGCGATGCCGCCACGGCCTCTTGGGCCGGATTCCGCGCCGACTCCGACTGGATTGCGCTGAAGGCCGCGACGGAAAAGGATGGCGCCCTGACGACCAAGGTGGTGTCGATCTTCCTCACCCCGACCGCATTCTCCCCGCTCAAATGACCGCGGCCAGGGATGCGGCCGGGCGGAGCCGCCTCCGGGAGACGTTTTCCGCCCTGGGAGTCAGAAACTACCGGCTCTTTTTTGTCGGCCAGGGCATCTCCCTTGTGGGCACCTGGGTGCGCAGGACCGCAATGGGCTGGCTCGTGTACGAGCTCACGGGGAGCACCGCCAAATTGGGACTGGTCATGGGTCTTGCACTGCTGCCCATGTTCGTCCTCTCGCCGTGGGCGGGATCGATCGCCGACCGGGTGGACAAGCGCCGCATGATCATTCTCACCCAGGTGCTGGCCACGGTCACCAGCGGGTCGATTGCGGCGCTCATATTCCTGCACTGCATCCAGGTGTGGCACCTGATGGCCCTCTCCACACTGAGCGGGGTGGCGTTCGCCTTTGAGGTGCCGTCCCGCCAGTCCTTCATCGTCGAGATGGTGGGCCGCGACAAGCTGATGAATGCCATCGCGCTCAACTCCGGGCTTGTGAACCTTTCGCGCGTCCTTGGGCCTGCGACGGCAGGGCTGCTCATGGGCTGGGTGGGGATGGGCTCCTGTTTTGTCATCGATGCCCTGAGTTACATGGTCGTTATTGTCACGCTGTTCCTGCTCAGCCTGCCGGATTTCGAGAAAAGGGAGCACGCCCAGTCGCACTGGGAGGCGCTCATCGAGGGCGCCCGCGAAGTGCGGAAGAACCGCACGGTGCGCGTGATTCTCACTCTGCTGACCATGGTGGGAGTGTTCGGATGGTCATTTGAGACCCTCATGCCCGCCATCGCGCGCGATTTTTTGAAACTTCGCGTGGCCGAGTATGGGGTGCTCATGTCGCAGATCGGAATCGGTGCGACCCTCGGGGCGCTCTATGTGGCGAGCCGGCCTCCCAGTGCCAACCGCAGGGCGATGGTCTTTGGCGGAGTCGCGATGACGATCGTGGGCATGTACCTTGTCGCCTTCTTCGGAGCGACCCTGGGAAGCGACCGGACCGCATTCTGGGCGGTATCGGCCGCCCTCCTTCTCTCGGGAATGGGAGCGGTGACATTCATGTCGACCGCCAACACGCTCGTGCAGACGAATGTCGACGACAGGATTCGGGGAAGGATCATGGGCATCTGGGCGGTGGCTTTTGGAGGAGCCATGCCCGTGGGCTCCTTTGTCAGCGGTTTTGTGGCGCGCATGATCTCGCCGTTCGCCACCATCGCCGCATTCAGCACGGTCCTGCTGGCGGCCAGCCTGATCATCTACTTTCGGATGCCTTCGGATCATTTGTTCATCGGCGGCATGGGCCGGAGCATGGAATGATTAACCATTTTAAAGCGAACATGTTACACATTTATCCAAACGCCGGGTATGGGAGGCGGTACTGGGTTTGCTGAACGCGCTCCGCCTGGCCGAGCTTCTCGGCGGGGACCTCACGGTGCGAAGCACGACGGGCGCCGGCTCGACCCTTGGGGCCACGATCAGCGTCCCGACCTGGGCCTACAAACTAGGCTAGCCCGAAGATTTCATGAAAACGGCCAAAGATCGCCAAACCGCCGAGGAAAAAGGGCCGAAGACGACCGAGGTGTGCTTGGGAGCACATCGCAGGGAGTTTTCGGCCCTTTTTCGAGAGCGGTTTGGATGAGATTTGGACGAATTTCGTGAAATCTTCGGGCTAGTTGAGCGGCTGGAACTCCTTGTTGCCGGCCTGCCACAGCATGAAGGCGTACTGCCCGGCGAAGTTCCTGAAGGTGACGGTCTTCTCCTCGGTGAAATGCCCGTCATCGTAGTTGATCTTCATCAGGACGGGCTTGCCCGACGTGCTGCCGGTCTGCACCGCAGCCACAAACTTGCCGGGTTCCCAGGGGCTTACGCGGGGGTCGTTCCACCCGCCGACACCCATCAGCGCCGGGTACTTGACGCCCTTCACCACATGGGCAACGCCGTCCATTTCATAGAGGGCCTGGCACTCGACGGGATCCTTCACGGTGCCGAACTCGGGTGTGTTGACCGGCCCGTTGGGCGTGAACTCCATCCGCATGGCGTTCGCGCAGCCTACATTGCAGACTGCGGCGGCGAAGAGGTCCGGGCGCTCCGTGATGGCGCGGCTGATCAGTATGCCGCCGGCGCTCGTTCCCACGCCGGCCAGGTGCGCGGGACTCGTGTATCCCTTCTTCACCAGGTATTCCGCGCATGAGATGAAATCCTTCCAGGTGTTCGGCTTGGTGGTCTTGTAGCCGCCCTTGTACCAGGCCTCGCCCTTCTCGCTGCCGCCTCTCGGGTGGGCGTAGGCCATCACGACGCCGTGCAGGGCCACGGAATGGAGCACGCTGAAGCGCGGGCTGTAGCTGACCCCGTAGGCGCCGTAGCCCTCCAGGACGCAGGTGCTGCTGCCGTCCATGGGCGTGCCCTTCCTGTAAAAGATGGAGAGGGGGATCATCGCGCCGTCATGGCCGGGCACCTCGACCTCCTCGGTCACCAGTTCCGAGAAACCGGGGTAGGTGACGTCCGAGTTGAAGATGCTCTTCCTGAAAGTCTCCTTCTGGGCGTCGTAGTCGTAAAGCGTCGTCGGGGATGTCCAGGACGTGATGGACACGATGGCGCGATCCGAGCGGAAGTCCGGGCACTTGATCGCCACGTCGCCCGAGCCGGGCAGCGGCACGTCCGTGCATTTCCCGCTGGCGAGGTCGTACTTGACTATGCGGCCGACGACCCCGTTCGAGTACGTCACAAACAGGAAGCTCCTGCTCTTGGCCAATTCCTGAATCGAGTCCGCGGCCTCGGCGATGACGGTCTCGGCGTGCTTCCAGTCGGGGTGCCGGATGCTTGTGCGCACGAGCTTGTACCTGGGGGCCCCCTCGTGGGTCACCGCGTAGGCATAATCGCCGTAAAACTCGATGCCGCGAACCAGGTTGTCCGGGGTGTCGCAGAGCGGTGACCAGCTGATCTTCGGCTTGGCAAGCTCCGACGCGGGAGCGTAGTACATCTTCAGCTCGCTCTGCACAGTCGCGACGGTGCCGAAGATATACTCCGGGTAGGACTCGTCGATTCCAGCCTGGGGGAATTCCTTGGCGGAGATGCCCAGTTCCGGGTTGCTCTCGTCGCTGAATATGTCCGGATCCGAGGCGAAGGCCGAACCGAGCCTGTGGACACGCGTCTTGCGGTTCTGCTCGATCTCCAGGCTCTTGATGTCGGAGACCTTTCCCGCGTCGTAAAAAAACGCCGTGCTGTCGAGGGTCCAGCCGATGGGACCGTAGGACGGGTAGAAGTTTTCCGGCAGCATCGCGGCGCCGCCCACGTCGAGGACGCGCAGCTCGGAGAATTCAGCGCCGCCCGAGCTCAGGGCGATCACCACGTGGCGGCCGTCAAGCGAGGGGACGAAGCTCTGAAGCGTCGTGGTCACGCCCGCCTTGTAGGTGCCGGGATCGAACAGCAGCTTCTCGGCCCCCTCCCATCCGTCGCGCCAGTAGAGTTTGCCGACGTTTTCGCCTCCCAGCGTCTTCTTGTAGAAGACGCGGCCGTTCTCGTAAGTAATGTCCCGATACGAGGCTGGCTTGAGCTTGTCCAGCTCCGTCCACTCCCTGGCGAGGGCGTCCCGGCCGGGGATCTTCGCCAGCAGGCTGTCCGTGAGCGTTGCCTGGGCCTTGAACCAGTCATAGACTTCCTTGTCCTTGAGGTTCTCGAGCCACCGGTAGGGATCCGTGTAGGTCTTCCCGAAATAGGTGTCCGAGGCCTCGACGGTCTTTGTGGGTGGGTAGGCGAGCTGCCCGAAGGAGGCCGCGGCGGCGGCCAGCGCAATGGCGAGGGAGATGGTCAGTTTCATGTCTTGAGTGCGGCAGAGGTTGCCCTCGTCCGGTCAGGGATATCAAGCCAAACAGGGCGCGGGGCGGGTCCCCGGGCTCCGGCTGTCAGGCAGGGAGCATTTAAGGGCCCCGCATGGAGGCAACCGCCCCCCGGCCAGCGGAAAAGGCATCCTCATTGACAGGCAGGATGGCGGGCTTGTCCTTCAGCAGCTGCCGAATCGTGACGACCAGCTGGTTCGGCGGAAGGAGGGCTGTCGCCGCCTGCAGCGCGCCGAGGGCGACCATGTTCTTGGCGACCGGACGCCCGAGGTCGCGCGCTATCTGCGTGAATGGCAGTGCGAACACCCGCCTCCCCGGCGGAAGCGGCGGCGGAACCGGAATGACCGTGGAGTCGTAGAGGATGGTGCCGCCGGGGGCCACCGTCGGGCCGAATTTCCCCAGGCTCGGCGCATTGAAAGCGACGAGCACGTCCGGCTCAGGCGCCGCCGGATTGAGCACCTCCCCGGAGGCGATGTGGACGTCGGCGTACGACGTGCCGCCACGGCTCTCCGGGCCGTAACTCGGAATGTGCGTGGCGTCGAAGCCGGCGTTGATTGCCGCGCGCGCGAGGATCATCGCGGCGGTCTGCGCCCCGTCGCCGCCCGCGCCCGCGAGCTTGAGGCTCAGGTCGCCAAATGGGTGCGATGGCCTTTGGGCCGCCTCCGCTGCGCCGGCCGCCCGTTCCGCGCCGGCCAGGGCCAGGATCGCGTCCACGTCGTAGCTAGGCGGCTCGCGGCGGAACCACGGCTCGGCCGCGACCTCCTTCTTCACGCCGAGCGGAAACACGGGCACCATCTGGTCCCGCACCCATTCCTCGGCGAGTTCGGGGGTGAGCTTCAGGTGGGTGGGGCACTCGGAGAGCACCTCGATGAACGTGTAGCCGCGCCCCTCGGCCTGCAGCCGCAGCGCCTTTTCAATCGCGCGCCGCGCCTTCAAGCGCTGCTTCGGATCGAATAGGGCGACGCGCTCGACGTACACGGGCCCGTCGAGCTGCGCGATCAGCTCCGCGACGCGCAGGGGCCGGCCCATCGAGAGGTCGCGCCCCTCGGGGCTGGTCGTGGTCTTCTGGCCCAGCAGCGAGGTGGGCGCGAACTGGCCCCCGGTCATTCCGTAGATGGCGTTGTTGACGAAGATCACGGTGATCGGAACTCCCATCTGCGCGATCGCGATTGTCTCGGCCAGGCCGATCGAGGCCAGGTCGCCGTCGCCCTGGTAGCTGATGACGATCGCGTCGGGATTGGCGAGCTTGTGGCCGAGCGCGACGGCGGGAGCCCGGCCGTGCGCCGCCTGCGAATTGCCCACGTCGAAGTAATAGTGGGCGAAGACGGCGCAGCCCACCGGGCTGATAAGGACCGTGCGGTCTTGAAGCCCGAGATCGCCTATTGCGCTGGCGAGGTCGCGATGCACGATGCCGTGCCCGCAGCCGGGGCAATAGTGCGTGCTGTGGTCCTTGAGACCCTCTCCATGGGAATGCCGTTGGAAGTGGTCGTAGAATACGGGCATGTTCATGCGGCGGCCCTCCCTTCCTCCCTTATCCTCGCCAGGATCTCGCCCTGCTGCGGAAGAACTCCGCCGAGGCGGCGCACGTGCGCGATCGGGGGAGGCATGCGGTCGGCGTGGCTAAGGGCGAGCCGGAGTTCATCCTCGAGCTGGCCGGGGCTCGCCTCGACGACAACGATCCTGCCGACCGATGGCAGCAGCCTGACCAGAGCGTCGATCGGGAACGGCCAGAGGGTCACCGGCCTGAAGAGCCCAGCCTTGATGCCCTCGGCGCGCGCGGCCTCGACGGCTCCCTTCGCCATCCTGGCCGGGGTGTTGCACGCCAAGACAAGCACTTCGGCGTCGTCGCATCGGTAAAGGTCCGCCCGCTGCTCCCGCCTGCCAATCGCGGCATACTTGCGGTTGAGATGCTCGTTGTGCGCCTCGAGGTCCGGTTCGGACAGATGGATCGAGTTGATGAGGTTATGCCGGTGTGCCAGGTCACCCCAGACAACCCAGTCCGGACGGCCCGGTCTGCGGAGAACGGGGGGCAGCCGCACCACCCCGGTCATCTGGCCGAGGAATCCGTCGCCAAGCACGACCACGGGATTTCGGTACCTGAAGCTGAGCCGGAACGCCTCCATGGTCAGGTCGAGCATCTCCTGCGGCGTGCTCGGCGCCAGGACCAGGGCGTGCGTGTTGCCGTGGCCGAGGCCGCGGCAGGCGAGCTTTATGTCGGCCTGCTCGGGCGCGATGTTGCCAAGCCCCGGGCCGCCCCGCATCAGGTTGACGAAGACGCCAGGCACTTCGGCGCCGATCATGTAACTGAGCCCCTCGAGCATCAGGCTGAAGCCGGGACTGCTGGTGAATGTCATCGCGGGCACGCCCGCGCCGCCCGCGCCGTACATCATGTTGACCGCGGCCACCTCGCTCACGGCCTGGACGAACCAGCCGCCGAGTTTGGGAAGCATCTTTGCCATCAGTTCGGCGCCCTCGGTGCTCGGGGTGATCGGATAGCCGAACACATGCCGGCAGCCCGCCAGCACCGCGCCTATCGCGGAGGCGTAGGTGCCCTTCAGCACGAGCGGGCCGCACGCCGGAAGGGGAACCTCCGTGTCGGGCTCGTCGGGCCCATAGTAAACGCTGACGAGCTTCCGGCCGAAGAGCTTTGCCGGGTCCTCGAGACGGAATTCGCCCTCCAGGTGCGAAACCACCCCGACGAGCCGGAGCCCGAACGGCTCCGGGCACGCCTGCACGCAAAGCGAGCAGCCAGTGCAGTTCTCGAGGCTTAGTTCAACGGGAGCGACGCCCGTGGTGGAGTTTATGGAGGAGCCGGGCGCAATGCAGTGCTGGGGGCACGCCTCGACACAGCGCAGGCATGCCTTGCAATACGCCGGCTCGAGGAACGGCCTCGGCCGGGCGGTTGGTCTGATGGACATTTTTGAACCATTTGGGGTTTGCGGTTCATCGGCGCGGCGGAGAGTGCCCGCAATCCGGGCAGGGCCGCGCATTTTCTATTGGGCGCAGTGTAATCCCATCCCGGCCGCAAGACTTCGCATCTATTGGCTTAGACTGCGCGCAAGTTGGCTCCAAAATCCCGCATTGGCGGCATGTGGAAGCCGGGACCGTCGCCGCAGGAGGGGCCTTTCCGGCCTTGCGCCGCAAGGCAGTCAGACCCTCCTGGCCAGTCGCAGCTGCAGAAACGGATAAGGATCGGTGAACGCGCTCCGCTGTACGGAAAGGCAGCCGACGATCTCGCCACCGCCGGCCTCGAGGGGTGCGGATGCGCGGCGCTCCGACTCAATATCGCCGGCGAACCGGCGCGCGGTAAGTCGAATTGGGTTCCTTCATTCGGAACGTGATCCGCGCCTTGTTCATGTCATAAGGGCTCATCTCCATTTTCACCGTGTCACCGGCGGCAATCTTGATGTAGTGCTTTCGCAGCTTGCCCGAGATGTGGGCAAGGACGACGTGGCCGTTCGCCAACTGCACCCGGAACATCGTCCCCGGCAGGACCGTTATGACCCTGCCCTCCAACTCGATTGCGTCGCCCTCAGAGGCCGTGGGGACGGGAGCTTGTGTCGCTTGGGTGGCGGTCGATGGGAATGTTTTCAGAACCGTAGTAAGACGGGTATCGGGCTCTTGGCAACCTTTGGAACATGTTTTTTTTAAGATAGCCCGGCCAGGTACCGCGCCGGCGGCGTGGTCATTGACACATTCAATGTGTGGCGGATTGTGTGGGGATGGCCACAAATCTTCAAATCGACGATCGCCTGCTTAACAGGGCGCGGAAGGCAGGTGGCTTTCGAACCAAGAAGGACACCGTAAACCAGGCCTTGGCTGAGTTTCTTCGACATCGGGAGCAACGCGCCATCGGGGACCTGTTCGGCACGGTGGATTTCTTGCCTGACTTCGATCACAAGAAGCTGAGGGCGAATCGATGAGGGTCCTGCCAGATACCCCTGTATGGTCCGCGGCCTTCAGGCGAGGGGACGATGGCGCGGGACCTTACCGGGAAGAAATGCTGAAATTGGTGAATCAGGGCCTGGTGGAAATCATCGGCCCGATTCGCCAGGAGGTGCTGTCGGGTATTCGGGATCGGTCAAAATTCGAAGTCGTGAGGAATCACCTGCGCACCTTCCCAGACCTCGAAGTTGGGACCGGCGACTACGAGGAGGCTGCTGCGTACTATAACCGCTTTCGGACCAAAGGGATCCAGGGATCGTTTACCGATTACCTCATTTGCGCTGCCGCCGTGCGGCACGAACTCGCAATTGTCACCGACGACAGGGATTTCCTGGTATACCAGACGGTTCTGCCGATCCGGCTCTATCATTCCGAAAAATGATGCCGACTGGCATATCCGGGGGACCAGGAGCGCCCGATTTTCCACCTCGGGCCGTCTTCCTGAGCTATGCCCGCGAGGACGTCACGGCTGCGCAACGCATTGCCGATGCCCTGCGTGCTTTTGGCATCGAAGTTTGGCTCGACCAAAGCGAACTTCGGGGCGGCGAAGCCTGGGACGCGAGCATTCGCCAGCAAATCAAGAGCTGTGTCCTGTTCCTCGCCATTATCTCGGCCAATACCCAACGCCGACGGGAGGGCTACTTTCGCCGGGAATGGAACCTTGCCGTCGAACGCATTAACGACATGGCGCACGATGCGCCATTTCTCCTGCCCATCGTCGTCGATGAGACCTCCGAAGGCGAAGCTTCCGTTCCCGATGCGTTCCGGCGCGCGCAATGGATCCGACTTGCGCATGGCGTTCCCTCCACCCAGTTTGTCGAGCAGGTAAGGCGCCTATTGGCGCCGCCAAAACCCTCGCCGTTTCGGCCGGCGGTGGATGCCGAATCCCGCCAGGAGTCCGTGGCCCGCGGGAAACGCGCAGGCAAAGCCGCCTCCCTCCGCGATCGGCTGATCGAGCATCTTTTGTCCGGGCTACGCGTCTGATCATCCAGCCTATGCAAACGTCGCCAAACCCCGCACGTTTTCTCGCCTGCATCGCCCTGGCTTTCGGGGCTGCTCTCACGGGAGCAGGAGCAACGTCCGCAGTGGCCCAGCCTTCGTCTGAGACCATCGGTTCGATCTGGCAGCAGCATTCCAGCGACCCGGACTTGGCCTGGCGAGATCCGACCTCCCACACCCGGGTCGTCAACCTGACGAGCGGCTTCGAGAGCGCCAGCGTGTTCTATTTCCACCAGAACGTCTTCACCGCCGACGGCGACCTGATGCTCTTCAGCGGCAAGCGCGGCGAGGACCAAGGTTACTTCGTTTTGAGCCTCCGGACCGGTGCGATCCGTCAAGTCACCCACCAGGGCGGCCAGCACCTCGTCGTTCTGCCTCATCGGCGGTCCGCGGCGTTCGACCGCGGCGACGACGTCTTCCTCCTGAATCTGGACAGCGGCGAGACCCGCAAAATCGCAACTGTCCCGCACGGCTTGCTGGCGCAGGGCGCGGGTTTTGGCTTCACCGCGGATGAAGGCAAACTGCTTTTCGCCTATTGCGATCAGCTCGCCGAAGAGCATGCCCAGTTGGTGGCGGCCAAGCCCAAAATGGATGACCCTCATCTGCGGCGGGTCGACTGGGTTGCGGCGTATGAACACATGCAGAGGCACAACGCCATCTATTCAATCGACATAGATTCGGGAAAGGTCGCGGTGGTGTTCCAGGATAACGAGAACAATTGGCTTGGACACGTGCAGGGCTCGCCCACGAATCCGAACCTGGCGCTGTTCATCCACGAAGGCTTTGTCACGGTGCACATCAAAAATCGTCTGCGCCTGCTCGACTTGACGACGGGACAGGTGACCATGCCGCGGACGGGGCCGCTTGAGAACGAGGGCATCACCCATGAGTTCTGGGATCGCGACGGCGAATCCGTCTGGTACGACGTAAGCAGCGCGGGGGCCCTCGCCCACCTGGATTTGAAAACCCACGCGGAGACGCGCTATTCCTATGGAGGCGTGTCCGTCGCCCCATCTTCTTATGGAGGCGTGACCGTCGCCGCCTCCAACCGATCCAACAATCGATCCATCCATTATGCCATCGGTCCGGGCGCCAAGTGGGCGGTCGGGGATGGTTTCCAGCATTCCAATCCGTGGCTTTGCATCTACCGGCTCGACCAGCGGAACCCGCAGACCCAGGAGGTGCCCGTCGTGCGCATATGCGATTTCTCTCCGACCTACGAAAACCCGAAGGCCGAGTATATCGAGCCCAATCCCCATCTGACGCCCGATTTCCGGTGGATAGTGCTCACCGTGCACCTCAAGGGCACCGCCAACAACGTGTACGCAGTGGAGATACCGAGGCTGTGAGTGCTGGCATTAGCGCACGTAAGCCACCATCTGATCTTTGGCGCTTTCGAGGAATGCGATCACCGTCTTGCGGCTGACGGTGGGGAATCCTTCGAGAAAGTCGTCGATCGAGTCCCCCGCTTCGGGGTAATCAAGCAGCGTCTGCACGGGAACCCGCGTCCCCGAAAAGACAGGAGCCCCTCCCAGGATGTCCCGGTTGGTAGTGATTATCTTTTGTCGCACGGACATGGTGTCGGCCAGGGACTGGCGAATGCAAGTCGGGAAGGATCGCCATCGGGAGGAGCATGGCCGGGACAGGGCCGCTTTAGGCTGGCTCGGCAGGGTTCTTGCTGGCACCCATGAAATGTAATGTCCGGTTCCCCCACCAGCCCTGAGGATGGCCCGCCGCGCCGCGCGGTCTTTCTCAGCTACGCCCGCGAGGACACCGCGGCGGCCCAGCGCATTGCCGAGGCTCTGCGCAGTCAGGGTGTCGAAGTTTGGTTCGACCAGAGTGAATTGCGCGGGGGCGACGTGTGGGATTCGAAGATCCGGCGGCAGATCAAGGAGTGCGGGTTGTTCGTGCCCGTCATTTCTGTTCACACCCAGAGTCGCGGCGAAGGCTATTTTCGGCTGGAGTGGAAGCTTGCGGTCGAACGCACTCACCTGATGGCCGAGGGCATGACTTTCATCGCCCCCGTGGTGGTGGACGAAACGCCGGACACGGGTGCAATCGCGCCGGCGGAGTTCCTGATCGTCCAATGGACGCGGCTGCCCGGCGCCCTGCCCACGCCTCAGTTTGTGCACCAAGTGAAGAGCCTTCTTGAGACACCGCGCATCCCGGTGGGGACCGCGCGTCCGGCGACCGCCGACGTCGGCAGGGCGTTGCCAGTGAGAAAATCTCCGCGTCGGGCTTGGGCCCTCATTGCGGTCGTGGTCGCCGGGGCGGTCGTGGCGTTCTT
Source organism: uncultured Verrucomicrobiae bacterium (assembly GCA_963747795.1). Taxonomy (GTDB): domain Bacteria; phylum Verrucomicrobiota; class Verrucomicrobiia; order Opitutales; family Opitutaceae; genus Palsa-1447. Next base: position 119,855 of record CAVVGS010000006.1, on the reverse strand, counting down.
TTTTCTGCGACCATTCGGGAGCAAGGCTCCCCCCGGGGCCCCAGCCACACCCGTGTCCGCGGCACGCCAACTGGAGGCGAAAGCATGGTCGATCTGGGAATTGCAGGACGATGCCACGCGCGATGATTGGTCATTGGCCGATCAGTTCTGCCAGCAGGCGGTCGCCGCCAATCCGAATGACGCCGATGCCTGGGCCGTGCAATCCCAGGTGTCGCTCGCCCTCATTATTTTCGGATTCGATACGTCGCCCGGCCGTTACGAGGCGGCGCGGACCCAGGCGGAGCGGGCGGTGCGACTGGCGCCGGACTCGAACGAAGCGCAGTTTGCACTGGCCAACTACTATCGGCGACAGAACGCCACTCGGGACGAAGGCGTCCGCATGCTGCGCCAGTTGGTTGAACGCCTGCCGAACGACAAGCGGGTGCTGCGGACGCTTGCAAGCGCGTTGCGCGGGCAGGGCCGCGACGAGGAGTCGATCATCTATTCCGACCGAGCCATCGCCCTTCCCGGCGGCGATCCGATCGCGATGTTCGGCAAGGACGAGGCCTTGCGGTATCTGGGCCGCAATGACGAGGGCGAAAATGTCATCGATCAGGTGCTGGCGGTTCATCCCACCCCCGCTGGCTTTCTAAGGAAACTGTATTACGTAGTCGGCATCCACGGCAATCTGGACGAGGCGCGGGACCTGCTTGGAAAAATTCCGGAGCCAGTCTTGTCGGAGGAATGGGGCGCATACTGGGCGAGTCATATTTGGCTCTGGCGGCGCGAGCCGGAAAAGGCAATTGCCGTGCTGAACTCGCTCCCAAAAAACTACATCGAAAAGGGCAACTACAACGGGCCCAAGGCCTATTTCACCGGCTTGGCCCGGCAGATGTCGGGAAGCGTCGATGCTGCACGGTCGGATTGGCAGGCCGCGTTGCAAGTTGTGGAAGAGCGGCTGAGGGCGCAGCCCAACTCGGCCGAATTGCTCGGTTGGAAGGCGCTGTTGCTTGCCCGATTGGGCGAACGCGCGGAGGGCGAGGAGGCATTGCGCATTTTCGTGCAGATGGTCAGCACCGGCGGCGGGGACAGCCGCGTTGTCAATCCCCTCTATGCCGGCCGGGTTTTACTGACGATGGCGGTCCTGGGCCATCAGGAAGAAGTCATCGACAGGCTGAACCACCGCCAGCCATGGCCGGATATTCTTTACTCCCCTGAGTGGGATTGCATCCGCGGCGATCCGCGTTTTCAAGCCTGGCTCAAGGCGAATCCGCCCACGGAATCGAAGTAAGCGATTCCAAAAAAACCGTCGTCATCAGGGCGGTTTAGCGAAAAGGAGACCAATGAGCGTCTCAGCACCGTCTGCGAGGTTGAGCGCCATCGGACCAAGCGCTTGCATTGTCATTTAAGACATTGAAGAACAATAATATGGTAGTTGTGGCGGGACTTGAGTCCGCGTGCCCGAATTTGTTTCAGAGGGAGATTTAAACCGTGGATTTCATGAAATTCGTCCAACAGCGCAGCAGCGCGAAGATGGCGAGGCCGAAGGCCGAGTCCCGAAGGGATGGCCGCGGCAGCGCCCACAATCTCATCCAAATCGCTCTCGAAAATCTTGATGTGGTGCTTTCGAAGTTTGCCCGAGATGTGCGGAAGGACGATGCGGCCGCTCGCTTCTCCGGTGCGTTGAGACCGGGTTTGCGCGAAGCCGAATTCACGTCAGCCGGGGAAGGCTTCCCCCGGGCGAATTCCATCCACGAGGTGGGCAGTTGACGCGATCGGATCGGTTGGGCTTGTTGTCCTCATGGAACCCACTTCGTCCTCACCCCACACGCGCCGAATGGAGGGTATTCACGGCTCCGAAGGGAAGTGGATGGAGCACAAGGCGCCCCGGGGCCGGAAAAGAGGATGCCAGGTGAAGCGGACCACGCTCAACGTCATCATCGGCCTTGGGTGCGCCGCGCTGGGGGCAAGCGCCGTTCGCGCCTCGGGCGGGCCTGAGCCGCTCTGGGCGTATGGATTTCTCGCGCCGCCAGCGCCCGGCGAAAAGCCGGATTCGCAGAGGGTGCGCCATTCCACGAGGGAACTGCTCGCGACCGAGGCATCCGAAGAACAGACGAGGCTGAGGCATGTCGCAGGGAGTCTTGCGGCGTATTCGAGAATCGACATCCGCGACGGCGGCAATGTGGCCGACTGGTTTCCCGACGACCATCCGCCGATGTCGAATGTGATGGTCCACGGTCCTAAGAAGCTGGGCAAGGCTTCCTGGGGATGCGCCTATTGTCATCTGCCGACGGGAAAAGGACGCCCGGAAAACGCACCGGTGGCTGGGCTGCCGGTGGCGTATTTCCTCCGCCAGCTCGAAGACTTTAGGAACGACGCGCGCACGTCGGCCGATCCGAGAAAGTCAAACACGCCCATGATGGCCGGTCTCGCGAAGGCCATGAGTGACGAAGAGATGAAGGCGGCGGCGGAATATTTCTCGGCGATGAAATGGACCCCATGGACCCGGGTCATCGAGACCGACTTGGTGCCGAAGACGCGGATAGAGGGAAACCTATTCCTGGCGGCCGAGCGGGAGAGGACCGAGTCCATAGCGGGGCGGATCATTGAAGTGCCGGAAGACGAGGAACAGTCCGAGGTGCTGCGCAATCCCCGCTCGGGATTCATCGCCTACGTGCCGGTCGGCAGCATCAAGAAGGGCGAAGACTTGGCGACGACCGGAGGCCTGAGGGTCATCGATGGAAAGATAATGCCGGCCAGGACCATCGCTTGCGCAACCTGCCATGGACCCGATCTCATGGGATTGGCGGACATGCCGGGAATCGCCGGACGCTCGCCAAGCTACTTGGTGCGGCAGATTTATGATCTGCAGCGGGGGACACGTAAGGGAACGTCGTCGCCGTTGATGCAGCCGCTCGTCGCCAACCTCACGACCGAGGACATGGTGGCCATTGCGGCTTACGTCGCCTCACGCGTGCAGCTGGCCGGCAATCCGACGCGGCATGATTAAAGCGGCCCTTTTCGGAGCGCCTAAATTTTGGAGGTGGCGGGAGTTGAAATCGGTTTGAACGGGTCTGATAACCACCTATAAAAGAGTCAAATACGTAATTCTCAGAGGATTTGGAATTCGACTCATCTGGCAGAACTTGGCAGGAATCCGCGTAACCCGGCACGAATATTGGCAGTAATTTGGCAGGAGTTTTTGGGACCTGTTCCCACTCCGCGCCACGACCCAAACTCACACCGCATTCCCTCTCCTAAGGTCGAGCGAAATGCTGTTCGAGTGTCGCGATCAGGACTGGGACATCCTTGGACGCTGTCTCCCAAACCTGGTCGAGATCAACCTCGCCATAGTCGTGGGCGATGATGTTCCGCATCCCCCGCATACTGCGGAAGGGGAGAGAGGGAAAGAGCGTCTGAGTTTCCGGCGATACCCGACTGGCTGCTTCTCCAACAATTTCGAAACGGCGCAACACGGCGTCCTGTTTCTCCACGTTGGCAGAGAAGGTCCCGAGGCTCATTCCGACCAAGTACGCCTGGATCTGGCGGGCCGAATCCAGCATGTCGCGCAGCAATCCCTCTTGCCTCTCATCGGGCATACAAGGTGACGGGGCTGGCGAGAATGGCGCGGCGCCGATAGGGATTGCGGCTTCGTTCGACCGCACGCCGGCTGAGCAGGTCCACACGGCAGCCGAGGCGGTCCTCAAGGTCTTCTTTCAATGCGCCCATCTCAAAGAGCCCGGCACGCGCGCCGGGCAGAAACTCAACGAGGAAATCGACATCGCTGTCTTTTCCGGCCTCCCCTCGAGCGACCGAGCCGAATACCTCCATGCGCGCGATTGGACGCTCCGCACATACCGAACCCAAGACGGCGCGCAACGTGTCGAACGAAAGGGGCTGTTTCGGTGTTTCCGGCATGGTCGGAATCTACGAATAGCGTGCGGACTTGGCAACCGACAATACAGCTCAGGTTGATGGGGGCAATCAGGCTGCTTTAGGCTGGCTCGGCAGGATTCTTGCTGGCACCCATGGGGTGTAATGTCCGGTTCCCAAACCAACCCTGAGGATGGCTCTCCGCAGCGCGCCGTCTTCCTCAGCTACGCCCGCGAGGACACCGCGGCGGCGCAACGCATTGCGGAGGCTCTGCGGAGCCACGGCGTTGAGATCTGGTTCGACCAGAGCGAACTCCGCGGCGGCTCCGATGATCACAGGGACGAGCCATGGAACCGTCGGCCGGGATTTTCCCGATGGGGGCGCGACGTTCCCGTCGCGCTGATCGGGACGGGCCTCCTTCGCCCAGCCTGCGGCGCCCAGGGGACGTCCGGTCTCCATCTCCCCGCCGAGCAACTTCCTCACCCGCTCCGCAAACGCCGGCGGCGTCTCGCCGCCAAGCAGCCTCGTCCATTGCACCTCAAGAAACGAATCCGGCACGTGTGCCTCGCTGTCGCGGGTGGCATCGATCGCCACCGGCAGCAGGAACGGCCGGCCCTTCGCCATGAGGTGCGAATGCTGATCTGCCAGCCGCCACTCGAGCCGGAAATAACCCTCCGTGCGCGCCTGCGTTGCCGCCGAAACCACCGGCACGAACAGCGCGCATTCCCTGATCTGTTTCCGAATCTTCTGGTCCCACGCGTCTCCGCCCACTAGCTCGCTCTGGTCGAACCACACCTCCACGCCCGCCGCGCGCAGGGCGTCGCAGATGCGCTTGGCCGCGTCCGCGTCCTGCGAGGCGTAGCTGAGAAAGACGGCTTTTGTCGGGTCGCTCATGCAGTTTCCTTCGCGAGCATCTCTAACAGTCCAGCCACCGACCCAACTGCGCTCCGGCCGTTGAACACCCTCTCCCTAACCTAAATCCACCGAACCCGCAAAAGAGGTCAATGAACCTTGGTTTCTCCGCGGCTGGGGCTGCCTCCTTGGCTCCAACGGGGTTGCGGGCTGAGCGGCCTTTTGCGGTCATCCCCCCTTTGGTGAGAGCCTTCCGTGCGCCTGACAATGCGCGATTACCACTGCTTCCTCCGGTACGTCCTACGGCGAGCCCGCGTCAATAGCCGAGCAACAGCGGCGCTCTTGCCTTGAAGCGCTCTAAAGTCCGGGTGGCGGTCCAAACCACCGGATCAAAGAACACGTTCAAAAGGGAGCATGGCAAGTAGCCCTCTAAGATCCTCCCCCTAGATGCTCACGACGAAACCCCGATGTTCACCTTCGCCGCTTGGGCAAGGCTTTGCGCGCGCCGATGGTGTGCGTAAACTCGCATGAGAAGGGCGCACCCATCTGCGTGTCCGAGCCATGCCGCCACGGTCGGAATGTCCACCCCGGTCTCGATGGTCAGGGTTGCAAACGCGTCGCGTAGGTCGTGATGGGTGAGTGGCTCCACGCCGAATTTCTGGCAAGCCCTCGCAAGGGCAATGCCAGAGGGTCAGGCTGAAATAGTTGACCTCTGTTCCGGCGATAGGATCAGAGGCGCTTTTGAGCAAATGCTCGGCCCGATGGCGATTTTAGGTAGCGTTCGAAGTCCGCTGCGCGGGCGGGATCACGGAAGGCGATGGCCGTGCTGACGGACCAGGGGCGGTCGGTGGCGGTATGGGGATTGCCGCCGGCGTTATGCTTGGCCAGCCGGGCAGAGAGGTTGGTGGTGAGGCCGGTGTAGTGGCGGGTGGGGCAGGGGGTGGATTGGAGGATGTAGACGTAGTGGAAGGTTGCCATGCGGGGATTGTGGCAAGGGATGGGAGATGCGGTCTTGGGCCCGCCTTCACTCGGGCTTTGCCCGAGCTACGGCGTGGCAAAATTTAAGCCGCCCTTTTGGGGCGGCTTAAATTTTGGAGGTGGCGGGAGTTGAACCCGCGTGCCCCTGGCCTTTGGACGCCGCGTCTACCTAGTATAGTGTCGCTTTAATCTCGCCGGGGATATGCCGCGACGCGCGCTTATCCCCCAGCCAGCTCCCGGGTGAAGGTACGGCATGCAGCCCGCGAGCGGCTCCGCATGCTATGCCTGCTGTCGTCGCGAACTTCAGCTAGCAGGTGTCATTGAGTTCGCGTGGCGGCCTTAAGCCGCCATGGGCATTGCTTCGTAGTTGCCTCTTATTGGTTCGAAGGGGGATTTACGAGAGACCCTCGACTCTCGACAGGCAGCGGCGCACTCCAACCAAGGGTCGAATCCGGAACACCCCCGTAAAAGGGAAACTGTGGGAATCGGCCAAGCCGGGAGTATGCAGTTCGCGAGCCGAGATTGCCCACGATGCTGAGACGGATCGGGCTGAGGAGCACCGAGGCATACCCAAAGGTATGTCGAGGGTGCGACGCAAGCCCGAGGCGTCCAGCAGATTGGGCAAGATCGACTCGATGAACTGTATAGTTCCGGCTAAGTGCGGACCGATCAAAGAACGCGAATGAGCAGTGTGCCGCCGGTGTGCGGCGAATGCAAGCGACTCTGGACTGCTGCACGCGCAGCCGCCCAAGTCGAACCCGCCCAGTCAGTTGACCACATTGACCGGACGGCCGGCGAGAAAAGCGCGGATATTTCCGGCCGCGATCTCGATCAGGCGGGCGCGGGCTTCGCGAGTGGCCCAGGCCAGGTGCGGGGTTATTATGCAGTTTCGGGCGGAGAGCAGCGGATTGGAGGACGGGGGCGGCTCAGTTGAGAGAACGTCGAGCCCGGCTCCCGCGATCCGCCCGCTGTTAAGGGCTTCGGCGAGTTCGCGCTCGTTGAGAAGGCCGCCCCGGCTTGTGTTGAGGAGGATCGCGGTCGGCTTCATCCAGCCAATCGTTTCCGCGCTGATGAGCTCGCGAGTGTCCGGCGTCAGGGGACAGTGGAGGCTGATCACGTCGCTCGAACGGAAAACTTTCTCGAGTTCCGCGCGGCCCCCCGACCTCGTTGCAAAAGCGACCGGCATGCCGAAGGACTCCGCGATCCGGGCGACTGTCGAGCCGATCTGGCCTGCGCCGACGATCCCCAGGCGACGGCCCGCGAGTTCGAGGAGGGGGCGGTCCCAGTAGCAGAAATCGGGTGCCGCGGACCAGCGTCCCGCCTTTACGGTGCCTGCATGGAGGCCCGTGTGCTGGGTGAATTCGAGGAGGAGGCCGATCGTGTGCTGCGCGACGGCGTTTGTCCCGTAACCGGGCACGTTGGTCACCGGAATTCCCCGGGCCCTCGCGGCTGCGGAATCGACGACATTGTGCCCCGTGGCCAGGACCCCGATGTACCGAAGCCTCGGCAGTCCGGCGAGGGTGGCGGCGCCAAGGGGCGTCTTGTTGGTCAGCAGGATTTCGGCGCCTTCCGAGCGGCTGAGGATTTCCCCGGGCGGGGTGCGCGGGTGGCAGACCAGGGGGCCCAGCGCCTCGAGTGCAGACCAGGAAAGATCCCCCGGATTAAGGGTGTGGCCGTCCAGGACGACCATGGAGACATTAATTGGGTTCGTACTGGCCATCTCGGATAATATAAGCTCGATCGAGTGGTATGGCCAAAGTCGTACTCGAAAACCTCGTCAAGACCTTTCCGGAGAAGAACGGCCAGGAGGTGAGGGCCGTGAACGGCGTCAGCCTGGCGGTCGAGGACCGCGAACTGATGGTGCTTGTCGGGCCCTCGGGCTGCGGCAAATCGACCACGCTTCGGATGATCGCCGGGCTCGAGGAGATCTCCTCCGGCTCGGTGGCGATCGACGGACGGATAGTCAACGACGTGCCCCCGAAGGACCGGGACATTGCGATGGTCTTCCAGAATTATGCCCTGTACCCGCACATGTCCGTCTACGAGAACATGGCCTTCGGCCTGAAGCTTAGGAAATTGCCGAAGCGGGAAATTGAAGAACGCGTGCGCGAGGCGGCCTCCCTTCTGGGGCTCGAACCGTATCTCGGCCGCAAGCCCAAGGCCCTGTCGGGAGGGCAGCGCCAGCGCGTGGCCGTCGGGCGGGCGATCGTGCGCAAGCCGAAGGTCTTCCTTTTCGACGAGCCGCTTTCCAACCTGGACGCCAAGATGAGGGTCGCGATGCGGATGGAGCTTTCGCGCCTGCACGCGCGGCTCGGGGCGACGATGATCTATGTCACGCACGACCAGGTCGAGGCGATGACCATGGGCGACCGCATCTGCGTCATGAAGGACGGGAACATCATGCAGGTCGCTGCTCCGCTCGAACTGTACAACCATCCCGGGAATTTGTTCGTCGCGGGGTTCATCGGCAGCCCGCCCATGAATTTCTTCCGGGGCCGGATCCGCCGGGCGGGGGAGCGGCTCGCCTTTGCCGGGGACGGCGGAGAGCCGGGCTCAATCCAGCTGGAACTGACGGCGAGAGCGGCGCGGGCCGCGGAAGGGCGGGTGGACGCGCCGGTACTCCTGGGTATCCGGCCGGAGGACCTGAACGAGGCGGCAGCCGGAGCGCCCGCGGCGCAGGTGCAGATCGAGGCGAAGGTCGAATTGTTTGAGCCGATGGGCGCGGAGACGTATCTGCACGTTCGCAGCGGCCCATCGAGCTTTGTGGCGCGGGTCCGGTCCAATCAATCCTACAAGGTCAATCAGTCGGTCCGGCTGTCCTTCGACCCCGGGCGGGTGCATCTGTTCGACGCGGCGAACGAGGAAGTTCTAGGTTGAGACGCCGAGAAGGCCTCGGGTGATCTGAAAATCGGTGTTTCCCTGGGCCATGGCGGCAGGCGTGCGGCGTCCCGCCGCGGTTTCGACGAGAACTTCGAGGATCGCGGCGCAATCCTGTTCGGCCCTTCCTGAGAGGAATCCGTCGATCTCATCGGCGGGAATCGCGCCTATTCGGTCCGCCTCGGCGAACTGCAGGGTGGGGACAAAGGGATGACCCGGCTGCGCGCTTCGGTCGACGAGCGACAGGAAGACCTGGACTCCGCAGCCGCCGAGTCCGGCCAGGTTTTCGATCCGGTTGTCCGTCTCGGTGGCCACGATGTGAAATCCCTCGGATGCGACCGGCTGTCCGTGGGCCAGGGTGGGACGGGGCGGCGCGGCACCGATCGTGGCTGAGAGAAACTCCGGGGAGTGCAAAAGCGCGCTGCCCTCGGGAACGAGGATGCTGCCTCCGGCCCCGACCACCCATTGCGCGAGTTCGCCCAGCGCCACCGACGTCGGCGCCTTGGGCTGCATGTCGACGAGAAGGCCGACGGATAGCGAGCCGAGGCCGGCCGGCTCGCGCAGCGAAGCGGGCATCTCCCCCAGCCGGCCGGAGAACCATGACTCGATCTTGGCGAGAACCTTCTCGATCCCTCCGTCGAGCTGGACGCTCGCCCAGCCGAAGCGGGCCGGATCGACTCCTGCGTCGGCCAGGTGGCTGCGCATGGCATCATTTGGAATCTTCTCGCAGCCATGCTCCAGGAAGAGGACTGCCGCGGCCGACGGATGGACGCCGTAACCGCCGAAAGTGCGGCGGAGGCGGGCGTACATCGATTCGCCGGTAAAGCCGCAGCCTTCGGTGTGGGCGAGGGCGGCGAACCGCGAGAGGCCGTGGGCGCGCCCGATTCCCGAGGCATTGAGGCGCTCGGCAGCCAGGTGCCCGATCTGGCTCGAACACATGCTTGTCGCCACGATGAGGCCGACCCGGTCGCAGGCGCGGCGTCCATCGGCTGTTCGAAACGCCGGAAATGTCCGGTTCGGCGGGGGCGCCGCCGGCCTTGCAATGTCCAGCGGCTTCCCATCCGGGACGGGGCGGGACCGAAGCGTCTCAAGGCGGGAAGCGTTCGATTGGCGCCAGTTCCGCCAGATTGAGACCTGGGAATGCCCCGCGTTTTCACCCTTCGTGCGGCGTCCGGAGGCGACCTCCTGCAGAAGGGCGAAAGTCTGCGCGCAGAGATCCTCCATGGGCGTCCCGTCGAGGTAGGCGCCCGCGTTCACATCCATCTCACGGATGAGGAGCTCATGCCTGCGCGTCGTCGAGGTGACCTTGATCGTCGGGACAAACGGGAAGTTGGTGATCGAACCGCTGCCGGTCGTGAAACAGATGAGCGTGCAGCCGGCGGCGACCTGGCCGGCGATGCTTTCGAGGTCGTTGCCGGGGCTGTTCATGAAGTAAAAGCCCGACTCGCTCATGCGCTCGGCATAATCGATGACGTGATCGATCCGAAGGGAGGGATCCTTCTTCATCGCGGCTCCGAGCGACTTGAGAAAGATATTGTACAGGCCGCGCAGGCGGTTGCCCCCCGATGGATTGCCCTCCACCGATGCCCCGTGCCAGCCCAGCCGCTCCTTGAAGCGGGCCTGCTTTTCGAGAAAGCTGCGGACAGTCGCGGCATCCCTGACGTTGGCGAGGACATGGCTCTCCGCTCCTATCAGCTCGTCGGTTTCCGCGAGATTCACGCAGCCTCCGTAGCGGATGACCTCGCGGCCCACCTTCCCGATGAGCGGGTTCGCGGACAGCCCGGAAAACGCATCGGATCCGCCGCACTGAAGGCCCATGCGAATCGCGGAAAGGGGCGCGGGCTCCCGCCGCCGGCTTGAAACGGCGGGCATCCAGGCCCGGACAATCGCCTCGCATTCGGACAGGGACTGGCCGAGCCCGCGCTTCACCGTGTAGAACCCGTGCGGGAGGCAATCGAGGGGATATCCCGCGCCGCGCATGAAGTCGCGAAGGACGGAATTGTTGACGGGCTCGGTGCCCCAATCGACGGCTAGGACCGCGCCGACATTGGGATGAACCATGAACCCGGCCAGCGCCCGCAGAAGCTCGGCGCGGTTGTTGGGGGGCTCGGTTCCGTCGCCCTCAGTGTGGGCGACGGCGACAATCCCATCCAGATTCGGGCGCCCCTTCGAAAGCGGCGCCAGCCGGTCGGCAAGCCGGCGCGCGAAGCTCGCCGAGCGAGAAGTCGTGCCGAGAACGACGATGCAATTGCGGGTGCCGACTCCCCTGTTGCCCGTCCTGCGGTAGCCGGCAAAGGTCCGCTCTTCGGCATCAGGCGCCGGCTCGACCTGCCGGCCGGGCCTGAACGAAGCCTCGGAAAAGGCAAATGGGGCGACCTTGCTCTCGAAATTGGCCTGCGGCGGCAGGACGGCTCCCCCGAGGTCGCGCTTGGCCAGGACCTCGAGCGTCAGGGGGTTGCAGACGGCGTCGCCGGGCTGGATGTCGCACAGGGCTACGCCGAAGGGCAGGCCCCATGAAAGCAGGTCCGTTCCGCGCGCAATTTTCCTGACAGCAAATCGGTGCCCTTCGAGAACGGTGTGGCGGAACGTCCTCGGAGCGCCGCCGATCGCGACCGCGGTTCCGGCCTCAATCCGGCGGATCGCGATCGCCGCGTTGTCGGCCGGCGCCGGCAGGCGTCCGACGGAGGACAGTTCAAGGGCCGTGGGCATCGTCCGAAAAAAGGTGCGTATTGGCGCTGTCATGCGAAATTGCGCCGTTACGGAAGCGCATGATCCGCCCGCAGCGCTGCGCGATTTCGATGTCGTGGGTCACCAGGACGAGCGTCGTCCCGCGCTCGCGGTTGAGCCCGAAGATCAGGTCGACCATCGCGTGCGCAGTGTCGCCGTCCAGGTTGCCCGTGGGCTCGTCGCAGAAGAGAATCTTCGGCCGATTGATGAAGGCGCGGGCGAGGGCGACGCGCTGCTGCTCGCCTCCCGAAAGCTGGACGGGGTAGTGGCCGAACCGCTCGCCCAGGCCGACGCGTGCGAGCAGCTCCAGCCCCTCCTTCTCATGGATGCGCGACAGGTTCCGGCCGGATGCCGGACGGAGCTCGATCGGCACGAGGACGTTTTCCAGGGCGGTCAGGGTGGGGATTAGCTGGAAGTTCTGGAACACAAATCCCACGTGGGCGTTGCGAATCCGGGCGCGGCCGTCCTCGTCGAGCAAGTCCAGCGTCTGGCCCGCGAGCGCGACGGAGCCGCTCGTCGCGCGGTCAAGTCCCGCGCAAAGGCCGAGGAGCGTCGTCTTGCCGCTGCCGCTCGGCCCGACGACCGCGAGGCTTGCGCCCGGCTCGAGCCCAAAGCTCACCTCATGAAGGACGGTGAGGGGCCCCGCCGCCGTGGGGTAGGTCTTGGTCAGGCGCTCGACCTTGAGAATGGGCTGTTCGCTCATGCGTTATTGGTGCGGCAATAATTCCGTCAGGTTAAACGAGCTCGCAAACCTTTGCCTTCGAGTACGATGGGAATTGACGGCAAATGAATGCGCTAGTCTAGTGTTTCGCAAATACCTGTACAGTTCCGAGCTGATTTTTGCCTTGGACAAGGCGCAGCGGGGAGGGGTATCCCCAGCGGGGCTATCCCTCCCTGCTGCAACACAGCCCAAGGTCAAAAGCGGCCGGAAATGGATAGGTATTTGCGAAACACTAGGCTAGATTGAGGATGGGTGCTGAATGGAAACACTTCGAGCCTCTTTTTCAATAGGGTGCAATCCGAACCCGAGGTTTCCGCATCTGGCATGCCATGGATGCCCGGTTGCGCCCAGTTTTTCAATCCCCCGCAGGAGACCTTGGTTCCCTGATGGCTTTGCCGGCGGGCGCGCTGATCGGGGGGCCGCGATTAGTGTTTGCTTCGTCCCATCCCCGGCCCTTTTCCTTTGAATCCTGACCGATCCTGTGCCCCGGAATGAAATCCCCTTCCTTGTCTGCCGTCCTCGCCGTCTTCCTCTTTGCGGGCTGCACAACCTACCGCTCGCAGCCTTTGGACCGGCCGGCCGTCGATGCCGCCCTGCAGGGCCCCCCGATCGAGTCGGTGAAGATCGAGGCCTCGCGGCTCAGCCATCCCATTCTGGCCCCGGTCGTCATCGATGGCAGCAATGGCTATTCTCCGGACGAGATTGCGGTCATGGCGGTCCTCCTGAGCCGCGATTTGCGCGCCCTGCGGGACCAGCAGGGAGTCGCCGATGCGCAGGTGCTGCAGGCGGGCATCCTGCCCAATCCGCAGCTCGGGTACTCGGTGGACAGGCCCCATGGCGCGTACGACCCGCCGGTCGTCGCCGGAAAAAGCCTCGGCCTGAGCTGGGATCTGACCTCGCTTTTGACCCATCGCGATTCGGTTGCGGCGGCCAGGGCCCAGTCGAAATCGTTGAATCTGTCGATCGCATGGGCGGAGTGGCAGACGGCGCAGGATGCGAGGTTGCGTGCGTTTCGGATTCTCTCGCTGGAGGAGCGCCTGCCGCTGGCGCGGGAGGCGGAGGAGCAGCTGGCCAGAGTTGTGTCGGCCATTCGAAAGGCTTTGGAGGGCGGCCAGAAGACGGGTGTCGACCTGACCGCGGCGACGGACGCGTGGACCCAGGCCCAGGAAGCCCGGTTTGACCTTGAAAACCAGCTGGCCTCCGACAGGGCCGCGCTGAATCTCGAACTTGGCCAGCCGGAGGGCGAAACGGTCCGGCTCAAGCCCGCCGGGACGTTTCCGGCGCTTTCCCCTGACCTTGCGGAGGATGGCGGTGGTCTTCTCCTGGGCCTCGAGGATCGCCGGCTGGACTTGGTCGCCCTGCGCTACGGTTATGAAAGCCAGGAGGCGAGCCTGCGGGCGGCCGTCCTGTCCCAGTTCCCCAAGATCGGCTTGAGCGTCAACAAGGCAAACGACACGACGCCGATCTACACCCGCGGCGGCGGCGTCACGGTAGACCTGCCGATTTTCGACCGCAACCAGGGCCAGGTCGCGATTGGGAAGGCCACGCGCCAGCAGCTCTTCGACGAGTACGTTGCGCGGGTGGCTGAGGCCAGGTCCCAGGTGGGCGAGATCCTGGCCAGCCTCGCGATCGCCCGCGCGCAGCTGGGCGCCGCGGATGCCTCGATCTCGGATCTCCAGCGCGTTGCGGATGCCTGTGATGCAGCCCTGAAGTCCGGCAATTCAGACATTCTCTCCTGCAACGGCGCCCGGGCCGCCTTGGCGACCCGCCAGATGGACCGAAGCCGGATACGGCAGAGCGTCCTTGAACTCGGCGTCGCCCTCGAGATCGCAAGCGGGAGAGCCCTCCTCAACCAAAGCCTTACCCACTCATGAAGAAACTCGTCGTCATCCTGGTTCTCGCGGCGATCGGCCTTGGCGCCTGGCTCCTGTTCAGGGGGAGCGGCCCGGCCGCCGAGGAGAAGGAGAAACCCGTTGCCGAGGTGCAGGTGGCGCCCCTGCAGATTCAGACGATCATCCGGACGCTCCCGGCCTACGGAATCGTCGAGGTGGCGCCGTCGGCGGCCCGGGCCATCACGCTCGGCTACGACTGCGTGGTGAAGAGCATCGAGGCGGACCCCGGAAGCCGTGTGGAAGCGGGGGCGGCAATCCTGATTGTCGCCCCGACGGCGGACGTCCAGCTGGCGTACGATTCTGCGCGCGCCGATTCAGCCCTGGCGGACAAGACCCTTGCCTCGGCGCGCGAGCGTTTCGAGCTGAAGCTCGCGGCAAGGCAGGAGCTTTTGTCAGCCCAGCAGGCGGCCGAGGACGCAAAGATCAAGCTCGAGAGCCTGACTAGGCGCGGGTTGGGAACCGACGGGCGGGTGAGCGCGGCCCAGGCGTGCATCGTCACGAAGCTCGACCTGCAGCCGGGCGCCACGATCCCGGCGGGAACGCCGCTTGCGACGGTGGCCGCCGTCTCCGGACTTGAGGCCCATCTTGCGCTCGAACTCGCCGATGCGGCGCGGGTGCGGGCCGGCGAGGCCGTCACCCTCGCGTCGTCGAACCGGCCGGGCGCGGAACCGGTGGCGTCGTCCGTGCGGGCGGTGAGCCTGAGCGCGGACCCCGTTACGGGCGCGGCCGACGTGCGGGTCCCGATTCCCGCCGAATCCGGGTGGTATCCGGGCGAACACGTGCAGGGAGCCATTGAAGTGGAGAGAAAATCGGCCCTCGCAGCCCCCCGGTCCGCCGTTCTTCCGGACGGCGACAAGCAGGTGCTGTTCACGGTGAAGGATTCCAAGGCCGCGCGCCACGAAGTGACGGTCGGGATCGCGGGCGACGACGCGGTGGAAGTCATCGCCAAGGATCTGCACGCGGGCGACCAGGCCGTGACCGTCGGCAACTATGAGCTGGAGGACGGCATGGCGGTGCAGCTGGCAGCCGGAGCAGGCGGGGAGGAGAAGAAGGACGACGCGAAGGCGGAGGCCAAGCCGTGAAACTTGCGGCCTGGATGCAGGCTCACCGGAGCGCGGCGCTGGCGCTCCTCCTTTTCCTGGCGATCGGAGGGCTGGCCGCCGCATTCCTGCTGCCGGTCGCCCTTTTCCCGCAGGTGGATTTTCCGCGCGTGGTCGTCAATCTGGACGCCGGCGACCGCCCGGCCGAGCGGATGACGGTGGATGTGACCGTGCCCATCGAGGAGGCGATACGCTCAGTGCCGGGCGTGCGCAATATTCGGTCCATCACCAGCCGCGGCAGCTGCGATGTTTCGATCAATTTCAACTGGGGCGCCGACATGGTCGAATCCATGCTCCAAGTCGAGTCGGCCATCAACCAGGTGCTCGCTCAGCTGCCGGCGGGAACGACTTTTGACGTGCGGCGGATGGATCCGACGGTCTTCCCGTGCCTCGCGTACAGCCTGAGCTCGGACCGGATTTCGCTTGTTCGGCTCCGCGACGAGGCCTACTACCAGCTCAGGCCGCTGTTATCCACGATTGCCGGGGTGGCCAAGGTGGACGTCCAGGGCGGGGACGAGGCCGAGTTCCAGGTCATGGTCGATCCTGCGCGCCTGGAGGCGCACGGCCTGACGCTTGCCGACGTGAGCCGGGTGCTTTCGGCGGCCAACACGATCAGCGCCGTCGGCCGCCTGGAGGATCATGACAAGCTCTATCTGGCCCTGGTGGACAACCGGTTTCCGGGCATCGATGAGATTGGCCGGGCGGTCCTGCAAAAGGGCCCCGCCGGGCTGGTGCGCGTTTCCGACGTCGCCACGGTCTCGATTGGCACCGTCCCCCGCTGGACCCGGGTCACTGCGGACGGCCACGAGGCCGTCATCATGCAGGTGTTCCAGCAGCCGAACGGAAACACGGTCCAGATCGCGCGCGATGTCCGGGCCAAGCTGAAGGAGTTCGCGCCCAACCTTCCCACCGGCCTCCACATCGCCAATTGGTACGACCAGAGCGAGCTGATCGTCGGGGCGGCGATCAGCGTCCGCGACGCGGTCCTGATCGGCATCTGCCTGGCCGGCGGCGTGCTCCTGCTCTTCCTGAGAAACGGCAAGGTCACCCTGATCGCCATGGCCTGCGTGCCGGCGGTCCTGGCGGCGACCGTGCTGATGCTGGAGGTGATCCACAGCAGCTTCAACATCATGACCCTGGGAGGCATGGCGGCGGCCGTGGGCCTCATCATCGACGACGCGATCGTGATGGTAGAGCACGTGATCCGCCGGCTGCGCGGCCACAGCGGGCAGCATCACGGCCTCGTCTGGTCGGCGGCGGCGGAATTCACCCGGCCGCTCGTCGCCTCGTCGCTTTCGACGATCATCATCTTTGCGCCCCTTGCGTTTCTGTCGGGCGTGACGGGCGCATTCTTCAAGGCGCTTTCGCTCACGATGGCGGTCAGCCTCGCGATATCCTTCCTGGTCGCCTGGCTAGCCGTTCCGATCCTCGCCGACCGGTTCCTGGGCGAGAAGGATGCAAACCAGAGGGAAGGCGGGGCTTTCACGGAGCGGGTCCACCGCGGGTACTCGGCGCTGATGCGCCGCCTCCTGGCCAGGCCGGCCCTCGTCCTTGTCGGCCTGATACCGCTCCTGGCGCTCGCCTGGCTCGGCTACCGCAACGTCGGCTCGGGCTTCATGCCCGTGATGGACGAGGGCGGGTTCATCCTCGACTACCGGGCGGACCCAGGAACGTCCCTCAGCGAGACCGACCGGCTGCTGAAGCAGGTGGAGGCCGTTCTCCGGGCGACGCCCGAGGTCCAGACCTATTCGCGGCGGACGGGGCTGCAGCTCGGCGAAGGCGTGACCGAGGCGAATGAGGGCGACTTCTTCATCCGGCTGAATCCGCCGCCGCGCCGAAACATCGAGGAGGTGATGGACGACGTGCGGGGCCGGGTCGCGAAGTCGGTGCCGGGGCTGGACATCGAGCTCACGCAGCTGATGGAGGACCTGATCGGCGACCTGACCGCGGTGCCGCAGCCGGTCGAGGTCAAGCTTTACTCCGACGACGGGGCGAAGCTCGGCGCCGCGGCGCAGAGCGTCGCCGACGCGATCGGGAAGATCCCGGGGATCGTGGACGTCGTGAACGGCGTCATCCTTGCCGGGGACGCCCTCAACATCGAGGTGGACCGCTCCAAGGCAGCCCTCGAGGGCATGGATCCGGACAGCGTCACCTCCGCCGTCAACGACCTGCTCAGCGGCTCGGTTGCGACGACCAAGGTGGAGAACGATCCGAAGCTGATCGGCATGCGCGCCTGGATTCCCGCGAGATTCCGGCGGACCGCGGACGACGTGGCCGCACTGCGGATCAAGGCCTCGGACGGGCACTATTTTCCGCTGCGTCGTGTCGCGGCCGTCACGACGCTTGTCGGCCAGCCCCAGATCGATCGCGACGACTTGAAGAGGATGGTGGCCGTCACCGCCCGCATCAGCGGGCGGGACCTGGGTTCGACGATACGCGATGTCCAGGCGGCGCTGGCCGCGCCGGGCGTCGTGCCGGCGGGAATGTACTCGAGCCTCGGCGGTACCTACGCTGAGCAGCAGTCGGCCTTTGCGGGCCTTCTTGCGGTCTTCGGGGCGGCGGTCGCCCTGGTTTTCCTGCTGCTGATTTTCCTCTACTCGCGCTTCCGGATAGCGATCGCAATGCTTGTGACGACACTTCTGGCTCTTTCGGCTGTCACTATCGGGCTGTGGCTCACGCACACCGAACTGAACATCTCCTCGATGATGGGCATGACGATGATAGTCGGCATCGCAACCGAGGTCGCCATTTTCTACGTATCGGAGCTGGTCACCCTGCCTGCTGAGCTGGGCCACTCCGATGCATTCATCGAGGCGGGAATCAACCGCATGCGCCCGATCGCGATGACGACTTTTGCGGCGATCCTGGCGCTGCTCCCCCTGGCCCTCGGGCTCGGCGCAGGCTCGGCGATGCAGCAGCCGCTTGCCATTGCGATCATCTCCGGGCTCGTCCTGCAGATGCCGCTCGTGCTGATCCTCCTTCCCGTTCTTCTTTCGCTCGTTTCGGCCCGGAGGACCTGAATGCTCCCATGAGAGGCCCCATCCGCTCCGTGATCTCCTCGGGCGAGGGGCTGTTCGACCGGCTGCTTTGCGTGCTCGGGGCGGTGACTTTCTCCCAGGTCCCCGAGTTCATGCAGCAGTACCTGCAAAGGCTGGGCGGGCATCTCGACGAGGCCCGGAGGCAGCTGGACCAACTCCGGGCGGCGGCGGCGAGGTCCGGGCTAACGCTGGAGCAGCTGACCGCGCACACATCGGCTGCGGACGATCCGGCGGTGGCCCGCCTCGGCGGGGTCCTCAGGGACGCGGCCGGCCGGGTCGATGCGCTGGCGGCGGCCGAGAACGCGATCCGGCACGCCTCGATGCTGGCGCGGCCCTTTGTGTTCATCGAACGGCTCGATCCGGGGATAGCCCGCGCCACGTGGTCGATCTTCAAGCCCGCATTGCCGACCACGGCCGAGGGCCTCGTCTATGCCTTCGCCGGCATCCTCGTTTTCCTGTCGGTCTATCATTTCGGGGTCCGACGCCCGGTCGCCCGCGCCTGGCGGACCCGGGCCGCGCGACGGAAATCGACCGACGTTGCAGCTTGAACTCACCCGGTGGACGGATTGGATCACGGGTCATGCCCGACGTCCTGACCGTCAGTCTCGCGGAGCGCACATACCCGATCTTTTTCGGGGACGATCTCGGCGTGCAAATCCGGGCGAAGGCTGCCGAATTGGCCTCGGCGGGACGGCGGATCGCCGTCGTGACCGATCGCAACGTCCAGGGCGGCCACGGCGCCGCGCTCGAAGCCCTTTTCGGCGCCGCCCCGACCTGGGCGCTTGCCCCGGGGGAGGAGTCGAAGTCGCTGGCGGAGCTGGGCCGCATCCTTGATTTCCTGGCCGAAATGCGGCTGGACCGCGCGGGCGCACTGTTCGCGGTGGGCGGAGGGGTTGTAGGCGATCTGGCCGGATTTGCGGCGGCGAGCTACCTGCGCGGCATCGACTGTTTTCAGGTGCCCACGACCCTTCTCGCCATGGTCGACAGCTCGGTCGGCGGGAAGACCGGCATCAATCTTCGGGCGGGCAAGAACCTCGCGGGGGCCTTCCACCAGCCGAGGGGCGTATTCATATCGACGGGCTTTCTAGCGACGCTGCCTCCCCGCGAATTTGCGGCTGGCATGGCCGAAGTGATCAAGTACGGGCTTCTCGGCGATCCGGCGCTTTTGTCCGAGCTCGAGGCGGCCCCGCTGACGCCCGCCAGCGCAAGCCTGGCCTCCGTGATCCGCCGCTGCTGCGCGGCAAAAGCGCGCATTGTCGAGTCGGACGAGCGGGAGCTCGCCCCGGACGGCGGCCGGGCGCTCCTCAACCTGGGGCATACCTTTGCCCACGCCATTGAGAACGCCGCCGGATACGGCGCCTACCTGCATGGCGAGGCGGTCGCAATCGGCCTTTGCGCGGCGGCCCGCCTCTCGCAGAAACTGGGGCTTTTGAATCCGGCGGATACGGCCAGAGTAGAGGCGCTTCTGGCAGGCCATGCGCTCCCGGTGCGCCTGCGCCCCCCCCTGACGGTCGGCAGCCTGCTGGAGGCCATGGGCAAGGACAAGAAGGCGCGCGCCGGGGCGCAGCGCTTCATTGTGATGACCTCGCTTGGCCGTGCCGAGATCAGGGGCGGGATCGACCGCGCGCCCGTGGAAGCGGCCCTGAGGGAGATCGGAGCGCTTTGAGGGAGGCCTAGGCAGAATCAGTTGTGTCAGGCTGATTTTTCCTTCAGTGTCAGGCCCTAGTCGAGTCTAGACGCAACTCCCGCCCCCAACCAGCCCAATTCCATGTCAGCAGTCGACGAAGGCATAGTCCGCGAATATTTCGAGCAAAACGGCTTTTTCGTGCGGCAGGTGCGAAAGTACCAGGTCCAGGCCCGCAAGAAGACGAGCGACGAGGAGATCGACCTGCTTGTCCAGAATCCCGCGTGGAGGCCCGGCGGAAGGCGGCCCGACTTTTTCCTGTTTGCCAACGAAATGCCCTTCGTCCACCGGGCTATCGTCGCGGTCAAGCCGTGGCACACCGACGTGTTCACGCCGGCGCTTCTGCGGGGTTCGCCGGAAAAGATCTTCAGTTTTCTCGAGGAGAACGTGCTCAGGGAGGTGAGCCGCCTGTTTGCGGCGGAAGCGGGAGAAGCGGGCGAGGACGCGCCCATGAAGGTGCTGGTCCTTCCGGCGCTGCCGACGGCGGAGCCCTTCCGCTCCCAGAGCGTGGAGCTGCTGAAGGCCCGTGGCGTGGATGCGATCGTCTCGTTCCGCGCGATGCTCCTCGACCTGATCGACAAGGTGGAGACCAACCGCAGCTATGGAAAGAGCGACGCCCTCCAGGTGATCCGCATCCTCAAGAACTACGACCTGCTCAAGGACACCCAGCTCGACCTTCCGACGGGAAACCGCTCCGGACGGCCCAGAGCCGAGACTACGCGGCCCGCGGACGCGCCCGCAGTCTGACATGGATCGATCCCAGGTCTTGCACGGGCGCCCGATCCAGGCCGCGATCCGGCAGTCCTTCCCGCCCCCTTTTTGCTGATTTCCCCTCGATGTCGAATTCCATTCATTCCACCGCAATCGTCGAAGAGGGAGCCCGGCTCGGAGCCGGCTGCCAGATCCACGCCTACGCCATCGTGAGACGCTGGGCGATCCTCGGAGACGGGGTTGTCGTCCATCCATTCGCCGTCCTGGGCGGCGACCCCCAGGACCTCAAGTTTGACGGGGTCTCGCCCTCGTACGTGCGCGTGGGAGCCCGCACGCGCGTCCGGGAAAGCGTGACCGTCAACCGGGGGACGCACGGCGATTCCGTGACGCAGATCGGCGAGGACTGCCTGCTGATGGCGGGATGCCACGTCGCTCACGACTGCACGGTCGGCAACGGCGTCGTGATCGCCAACGCCGTCCTTATCGCGGGCCATGTGAGCGTGGGCGACCACGCCATCCTCGGCGGCGGAGCGGCATTCCACCAGTTCAGCCGGGTGGGGGAGAGGACGATCGTCGGCGGCGGAAGCCGTATGACCCTGGACATTCCGCCCTTCACGATGGCGGCGGAGCGGGACGAGATGATCGGGTTGAACCTCGTCGGCCTGAAGCGCAGCGGCTTTTCAAGAGAGGCGATCCGCGAGATAAAGGCGGCGTATCGCGCCGTTTATGGCAAGCTGACCAACCGGCGCGAGGCGGCGGCTGCTGCGCTCGCCAGCGGCGAGTATGAAACCGCGGAGGCGCGGCGCTTCCTCGAGTTTTTTGCCACCGGCACGCGGGGATTCGTCAGGTGCCGCGGGGAAGCTGAGTCGGAAGAGCGAAGGGAATGAAGAATCGACTCGCGATCACGTGCGGGGATCCGGCCGGGGTGGGTCCCGAGATTGTCTCCGCCTGGCTCGCCGCAAACCGATCCGAGGCGCGCGCAGTCGCCGTCATTGGCCCCGCCCGGTGGCTGGACAGCCTGCCGGCGGAGGCGGAAAAGATTCCAGTCGGCCTCGCTGAGTACGAACCGACTCCGGGCAGGCCGGACGGGGAGGGAGCCCTGGTCGCCTGGGCCGCCCTGGAGCGCGCGGCCGAGGGATGCCGCGCGGGTGCGTTCGACGGCGTGGTCAGCGGACCGGTCAGCAAGGAGCGGCTGGCGTCGATCGGGTGGAAGTTCCCCGGGCAGACCGAGTTCTTTGCCGCAAGGTGGGGCGGCAAACCCGTCATGGCCTTTTGCGGGGGGCGGCTGAGGGTCGTCCTCCTGACATGGCACATACCCCTGGGCGCGGTGGGAGCCGAGTTGACCCTCGAAAACTTTGCCCGCGCGGTCGGAGCTGCCGACGAGCTTGTCCGGGCCGACCAAAAGCCCGGGTCCGGGCCGGCCGCAGGAGGTCCGGTAAGAATTGGCGTTTGCGGGCTCAATCCGCATGCCGGCGAGGGAGGGCTCATCGGCCGGGAGGAGATCGAAGTGATCAACCCCATTCTCGACTCGTTGAGGCCCCGGTTTTCGGGGCTTTCCCGGGCTGAGCCGGGCGACACCGTGTTCGCCCGGCAGTTGCGCGGTGAGTTCGATGTCGCCCTCGCCCTGTACCACGACCAGGGCCTGGCGCCGCTGAAGACGATCGATTTCGACGAGTCCGTGAACGCAACCCTCAACCTGCCCTTTGTCCGGACCAGCCCCGATCACGGAACAGCGTTCCCGATCGCCGGCCGGGGGCTCGCAAGCCCGCGTAGCTTCTCCAACGCGGTCGCCGTGGCCCGCAGGCTGCTGCGCTTCCGCTCCTTGCTATAATTCGGAGTTGTCATCCCATTTGATTGCGATGATATCCCCTCTCGCCTGATCACCATTACAAAAGCAAATTGATGGCCAATTCGTTCTCTCCCGCGCCAAGCGGCGGCTCCCGTCCCGGACAATACCAGCGTCGAAACCTCGATCCGTTCGCGGCCATCCGGCGCAATCATCGCATCAAGGTCCCGCAGGTGCGCGTCATCTCCCCCGAGGGCAAGCAGCTCGGGATACTGGATACGCCCAAGGCGATCAATCTCGCCCTTGAGGTGGGCCTGGACCTGGTCGAGGTGGCGCCGAATGCGCAGCCCCCCGTCTGCCGGATCATGGATTTCGGCAAGTACGTCTACGAGGAGCAGAAGAAGCACTCGCACGCGAAGACGACGGCCAGCAAGATCAAGGAGATCGAGTTCAGCGCGCGCATCGAGGCGAACGATTTCAACACCAAGCTGCGCCACGCCGAGGAGTTCCTGGACCACGGCAACAAGGTGAAGCTGCGCCTGAAGTTCCGCGGCCGCGAGATGGCGCACACGGAGATCGGCTTCGATGTCATCAAGCGCGCGGTGGGCGAGCTCGCGAACATGGGGCATCCCGACGCAGACCCTAAGCTCATCGGCCGCAACATCCACGTGATGCTGACGCCGCTGCCGCCGAACAAGCGCAAGGCCAGGTTCCTGCCCGCGCCGGGCGAGGCCGGCGCCGCACCCTCCGATCCGACCTCGGGCGCCTGAGGAAACCCAAGAAGATGGAGCCGGCGGGCATCCGTTGCGCCTTGACCCGAGGATTGCACGAAATTCATCCAAATCTCATCCAAACCGCTCTTGAAAAAGGGACTCAGACTTCCTGCGATGTGCTTGCAGGCACACCTCGGTCGTCTTCGGCCCTTTTTCCACGGCGGTTTGGCGATCTTTGGCTGTTTTCGTGAAATCCTCGGGTTAATCGTCCTGTTTCTTGCCCTGGCGGCCCGGCCGGCCGCGGCGGCGCCGATTCCGGTCCTGCACCTGGACAATTCGAGCTATGTGAGCGTCGTCGACGCGGCTGAGCGGCTGGGCCTGCGCATGAGCTGGGTCGCCAGCGGCGGTGCCGGCGGAAAGCCGGGCCTCGTGCTTTTCGATGCCGCGCACCGGGCGGTCCTCATCGGGGAGAGCCGGGAAACCCGTCTGGACGGGCTCCGCGTCTTCCTCGGTGAGCCGGTCCTGGTTCGCGGAGGCCGTTTTTACATCAGTCTGCTGGACTACGCCAAGCGCCTGACGCCCTTGATCCGGCCTGAACTGTGCGGCGCCCCGCCGCCGCGCCCGCGCGTTGTCGCGATCGATCCCGGGCACGGCGGGTCCGACAACGGCATGGAAAATCACAGGCTGGGGCTCAGGGAAAAGGTCTTCACACTGGAGGTGGCGCTCGAGCTCAAGCCGCTCCTCGAGGCCGCAGGATACCGGGTTGTCCTGACGCGCACCACGGACACGCGCGTCGAATTGCCCGTGCGGGCCGAAATCGCGAACACGCAGGGCGCCGATCTTCTTGTCAGCATCCATTTCAACGCAAGCGCGCCGGGGGACGCCCGGAGCCACGGCACCGAGGTTTTCACCTTTACCCTGCCGTCCCAGCGCACCGACCAGGGATGGAATACCCGCGAGAATGACCGCGAGGCCGCCCCGTCTCCCGTCAACCGTTTCGACATCTGGAGCCAGGTGCTCGCCCAATGCGTTCACCGGCAGGTTCTGGATGCCCTGCGCACGGACGACCGCGGCCAGAAGACCATGCATCTTGGGGCTCTTCGCGGGCTCGCCTGCCCGGCAATCCTCGTCGAGTCGGCCTTCCTTTCCAATGACGCGGAGGGCTCGCGTGTCGCGACACCGGCTTTCCGCCGGCAGCTCGCCGAGGCGCTGCTCGCCGGAATCCGCGCCTACTCGGCCGAACTGGACCGGCTCCAGCCGGCGCCGCCGCCCCCATCCCGTCCGGCACCCGGCGCCCCGAATCAGCCGCCGCCGGCCGCGCCCTCCCATCCGACGCGCCCTTGAACCGCCCCGCGGGCCCTGCGGCGCCCATTGATTCCGCCCTTTCCAACATCATGAGATCATCCGCCTGCCTCCGCCTTTTCCTCATTGCGGCCTTCCTCGCAGCCCCCGGGGCCGTTCGTGCCTGGAACTATCCCGGCCACCGGTTGGTGAACCAGGTCGCGCTCGCCTCGCTCCCGGGCGATTTCCCCGCCTGGATCCATACTCCGGAAAACGCCGAGCGAATCGCGTTCCTCGCCGGCGAACCCGATCGCTGGCGCAACACGCATGTCGAGCTCCTGCAGCATTACAACGGGCTCGACCACTACATCGACCTCGAGGAGATTGGCTACGCCGGCATGGACGTCGCCACGCTCCCGCAGTTCAGGTACGATTTCGCGGTCCAGTTCGCCGCCGGACGCGCGGCCCATCTGGACCTGTTCCCAAAGCCCGACCCGGAAAAGGACAGGGCGGCCGGGCACCCCGGCAATGAGGATCACTCCCTGGAGTGGTCCGGTTTTCTGCCCTGGGCGATCGCCGAGTACTACGCGAAGATCCAGTCCGCGTTCTCGTACCTGAAGGCCTTCGAGCAGGCGGGCACCCCGGCCGAGATTGCAAACGCGCGGGCCAACCTCATCTATATGATGGGAGTCATGGGGCACTACGTCGGCGACGGAGCGCAGCCCCTGCACGCGACCGTCCATCACCACGGCTGGGTCGGCCCGAATCCGGAAGGCTTCTCGACCAAGTATGGCTTTCACTCCTGGATTGACGGCGGATTCATCGCAAAGGCGGGGATAACCGAGGCGGAGCTCCTGCCGAGGGCCACTCCTGCGGAGACGATCGACGTCGCGCCCCGGCCCGACGGACGGGATCCCGTCTTTGTCTCCGTCGTGGACTATCTTGTCGGGACGGGAAAGCTGGTCGCGCCGCTGTACCGCCTTGAAAAGGAAAGGAAGCTCGAGGGCCCGGGCCCGGACAGCGCCGAGGGGCGCGCGTTTATCGACGCGCAGCTCCTGCGGGGCGGCGAGATGCTCGGCTCCCTTTGGCTGACAGCCTGGCGCCACTCGCCTCCCGACACCTACCTGCGGTCCGATCTGCTCAGGCGAAGCGCTAAGAAGCCGGCGACGCCTTGAAAGCTACGCCGGGCTGAGCGTTCCGGCGGCCCGAGCCGGTTCAAACCAGTCCGAGGGCGATGCGTCCGGGGCAAACTCCGGGCAGGCCTCGGCCAAGAGCGACCGGAGCTTCTCGCGGGCGCGTGCGATCCGGCTCTTGACCGTCCCCGGATTGATTCCGAGTTCCCGGGCGATTTCGTCGTAGGAGAGGTTCTGGAGGACGCGCAGGGTGAGGACATTCCGGTGCGCCGGGTCCAGCTTCTCGAGGGAGGCCGCGACCAGGGCGGCAAACTCCCCGCGCAAACTTTCCCGCGCGGGATCGGGCGAGTCGGCCGGGATCAGGTCCGCCACCGTGGCGCCGCTTTCCAGGCCGACCGGGCAGTCCAGCGAGAGGGTCGCATGGCGGCGCCTCCGGAAGAAGTACCAGTACCGGTTCCGGGCGAGATTGAGCGCGATGCGATGCAGCCATGTCGCGAGCGAGGAGTCGCCGCGGAAGCGCGACAGGTTCAGGTGCGCGCGCACGAAGGTGTCCTGCGTGATCTCCTCGGCGTCAGCGTGGTTGTGCAGGAAGCTCTCCGCAACGGCAAAAATTCTGGCCTGGTAGCGGTGCACGATTTCGACAAAGGCCGACTCATCGCCCTGCACATACCGATGAACCAGCTGCATGTCCGTCGTTGTTTCCAGCGGCTCCGGGGTCCCGACTCTTTCGAATAGGATATTCATGTTGGCGGAATGGTTGAAGTTCTCGCCCTCGCAGAACCTCGAATCGTGCCATCGCCGCAGTCGGTTGTTTAATCGGTTATCGATCAGATAATAAAAATTACTACCCGCGGTTTTCACCGGGCGTTGCCCGCCCCTTTTCGTGCAAACTGCACTTCCCCGCAGGCCGATTATCCACAAAATGCACGAACGTTTCTCCTTCGATTTCGCGCGGAAAAAGGGGATGCCGGCCGAACCCTGTCAAAACGGCCCGACCTTTTCGGTCATTGGACGATCAGGTGACAGTCTTGCGGCATAGGGCCTGCTTCACCGGAAGGTACTTGACTGCCACGTCTACCTTGGGTTGACCCATCTTATGCCAGTTCTATCTTGCCCGAGTTAGATTCGAGGACAAGACCACACACAACACACAGAAAGTCATGAAAATATTCAGATTGGGTTCACTGTCTGTCGGGATTGCGGCGTTTATTGTCTCTCTAATTCTGTCGCCCGGCGCCTTTGGCCAGGGCGTTACGACAGCGTCAATTTCCGGCACCGTTGTCGACAAGCAGGGCCAGCCGGTGGCCGGGGCGGTTGTGACCGCCTTGCTCGCCGATTCGGGCACCAAGGCGTCCGCGGTATCCCGAGCCAACGGCGATTACACGCTCATCGGATTGCGTCCGGGCGGGCCCTACACCCTTTCCGCGTCCGCGAAGGGAATGACCTCTGAGGAAAAGGGGGGGATCTTCCTTGAGGGCGGCGTGCAGTTCGCCGGGAAGGACACGCTGCTCACGCTCTCCTCGGAAGTGGTGCAGATGGAGGCCGTCAGCGTCGAGTCGGGCAGGGACACAACCTTCAACGCCGGGCAGATGAGCAATGCCCTGAGCGTCGGCGCCCAGGACATCGTGAACATCACCTCGATCCGCCGGGACATTCAGGACATACAGAATCTGGACCCCCGCGCCGTGGTCATGCAGGTCGGAACGACGGATTCGCAGTACACGGTGAGCTTTGCCGGACAGAATCCGCGCGAGAATCTGCTCCTGATCGACGGCGTCTCGGCAAACGACAATTTCGGGCTCAATTCCAACGGCTATGCCGGATTCCGCAATCCGCTCCCCTTCGACTGGATCCAGAGCATGACGATCGACCTCAACCCGTACGACCTGATCTATTCCGGGTTCTCGGGCGGCGTGACCAATGCCACGCTCAAGGATGGCACCAACACCTTCCACGGATCGGTGTATGAGATCTACACCGGGACCAATTTCCGCGGACCCGACCCGGTGATCGGCGCGCTCGGCGCCCACGAGGCCGTCAACGAGCACACAACAGGCCTCACCCTCGGCGGGCCGATCCTCAAGAACAAGCTGTTCTTCTTCCTCGGCTACGAGGCGTTCCGCGAGCTGGCAGTCCCCCCGGCCCAGAATTTCCTGCCGGATGACAGCACGGGCACGATCGATCAGATCATTTCCAAGGCGGAGACGTACGGTTTCAACCCGGGAACCCTGATTGCACAGAATCACGTCTGGAGCCAGAATTTCGTCGGCAAGCTGGACTGGAACATCAACGACAGCCAGAAATTCGAGTTCACCTTCCGTCACACGGACGGGATTCGCGCCCGTCTTCTACAATTACACGGGCTCCTACGACACCTCGCTCAGCAGTTCCTGGTACGCCACGCACCGCACGGACCAATCCTACACGGTCAAGCTGAACAGCGACTGGAGCCAGTTCATCCCCAACTTCCACACCGAGATCGAAGGCACGTATGAGCGCTACAACGGCACCGCCCAGCTGGCCGGCGCCGACTTCCCTGCGGTTGAAGTCGCCGGCATAAATGGAACGAGCCTTTCCGGCGGTTCGTCACCTTACTTCCTTTACCTCGGCCAATACTGGGCCTACCAGGACAACAACATCTATACCTGGGAGCAGGAGGAGCACGCCTACGGCGAATACTCGGTCGGCAACCACAACTTCAAGTTTGGCGCCCAATTCGACCGGACGGGCTACACCGACACCTTCATACCGAACATCCTGGGAACTTACTACTTTGACACGCCGGCGGAATGGCAGGCCGGCACGCCGACCTATGTTCAGCAGGAGGTTCCGTATCCGGGTTATTCCCTGGGTTCCGACGTTTCCCACTACTACATGCTGAACATCGCCCCCCTGATCGAGGACACCTGGCACCCGACCGAATCGCTCAACATCATGGCGGGTGTGCGCTGGGATTACCCCTATGAGCCCCAGCGTCCTCCGTTCAGCCCCCTGTACTACAGCACCTACGGGGTTCGGAACAACACGACGGGCAACGGCAATTACGTCGTGTCGCCGCGCGTCGGATTCAACTACAACCTGCCCGTGGGCACGAACGGCCTCAAGACGCAGGTCCGCGGCGGCGCTGGGCTGATCGTCGGTTCGTTCCCGGTGGTATGGTACGAGAATTCGTTCAACAACGCCGGGCAGCTGAACACCATCACCGACGGCAGCACCTCCCAATCCTCGACGACCAAGACCATCACTGGGTATACGTTTACGGGCCTCAATAATGCGCCCCTCACGAGTTTCGTTCCGCCTTCCTCGGCGGTGCCGAGCTTCGACGTCATCGATCCGAATTTCGTGACACCGTCCAACTGGAAGGAGAACGTCGCGGTCGACCGCGATCTGCCGTTCTGGCACCTGATTCTGACGGCGAACGTGGACCTGATGCAGGTGAACAAGGACGTCAAGATCTACCAGCAGAACTACAAGCTGGCCACATCCGGCCCGGCTTTCATGCCGGACGGCGCGATCCGCTACAACGGGAATGTGACGACGTCCGAGGCGTCGAGCTCCTACGGCGCCCTGTATTCGCAGTCCGCGTTCGCGGCGGCGTACCCGGGCACAACCTACACGGTCAGCTCGCTCTTCAACGGTTCGACCAGCACGAGCTCATCAACCCTGCAGAACAATACGGCGACCGGGCCGGTGTATTACCTGACAAACACCAACAAGGGCGGGGCGCAGGAATACAGCATTGAGATCCACCGTCCGATGATCGACGGCTGGGCCTTCGAGTTCGCGTACTCCCACACGCACGCGACGCAGGTCGATCCGTCGCCTTCCTCGGTGGCCTCGTCGGGCTATTCGGACATCTACACGGTGAATCCGAACGACAACATTGCGTACCGCTCGCAGTACGCCGAGCCGGACAAGTTTGTCCTAACCGGTTCCAGGCAGTTCAAGTTCTTCCACGCGAAGAATTCGGAGACGACGCTCTCCGCGCAGTTCCTCGTCCAAACCGGCGCAGCCTACAGCTACGTGTTCAAGGGAGACGCCGACGGCAGGGGAATCACCAGTTCCAGCCTGATGTACGTGCCGACGGGACCGAGCGACCCGAATGTCGAATGGGCCAGCGCTGCTGACGAAGCCGCCTTCTTCTCCTGGCTCGCCCAGCCGGGTAACAGCAACCTGGCCGCCTACGCCGGGCGGATTGCGCCGCGCAACGCATTCTACGCGCCGTGGCAGAGGACGCTCAACCTGCACTTCGAGCAGAAGCTGCCGGTCTACGGTCCGGGCACCATCACCCTGTTCGCGGATTGCTTCAATTTCGGCAATCTGCTGAACCACAACTGGGGCGTGGTCGATGACTGGGATCCCGCGTTCAACGTCAGGACGGTGGTCGGCACCGGTTTCGATCCGAGTGGAAACAGCGGCAGGGGCTCCTACGTCTATGTCTATAATAATGGCACTTTGACCCAACCGCAGATATTCTCGGACATGTCGCGTTGGAACCTGCAGATCGGTGCAAGAATAGAATTCTGAACCCATCCTCATCCCGATCGATTTCAGCGGCCGCCCTATTCCGGGGCGGCCGCTTTTGGCTATCCGAGTCGGATAGCCAACCCGCCGGAGGCAACGCCGAAGGCGGGTCCGGCAGATCGCAACAAGGCGCCGGCGGCGGGTCGGGCAGCGTGGGGCGCCGCCTTTTCGGCAATGCCGGAGATGGGGGCGTGCGCATTGCGGCGGCCCTGCTGGTCGCTGCGGGTTTTGCTGCGTACTGCGGCAGTTTCTCCGGCCCGTTTCTCCACGACGATACGGGCGCGATAGTCGGGAACGCGACCATCCGCCATTTTTCTTCGGCGCTGTTCCCCCCGGCGGGGGGCTTTTCCACGAGCGGCCGGCCGGTCCTGAACCTGTCATTTGCGTTCAACTACGCAATCAGCGGCACGGCGGCATGGAGCTATCACGCGCTGAATCTTCTGATCCATGTCCTGGCCGGGCTGGCGCTGTTCGGGATTGTCCGACGGACGATTTCGATGTTCCCCGCCTTTGTGGTCGCCTTGCTCTGGGTGGTGCATCCGCTCCAGACCGAATCGGTGGCGTATGTGAGCCAGCGGGCGGAGTCCCTGATGGGGCTCTTTTACCTTATCACCCTTTATTGCTTCATCCGGGGAGCGCGGCTTGAGGGCGGTGTCGGGGCCCGCCGTCGCACCCGATGGTACGCTGTTTCCATCATCGCATGCCTCCTCGGGATGGGGACCAAGGAGGTCATGGTCACCGCCCCTGTCATGGTGCTCCTTTACGACCGTGCATTCATCGGCGGCTCATTCGCGGAAGCATGGCGCCGCCGCAGGGGGGTTTATCTAGGCCTTGCGGCCACCTGGGTGCTGCTGGGCATACTCGTGGCCGGGGGCGCCAGCCGCGGCGGGACTGCGGGCTTTGGAACGGCGCTGCCCTGGTGGGCGTATGCGTTCACCCAGATCAGGGCCGTTGCGCTCTATCTCAGGCTCTCCTTCTGGCCGCATCCCCTGACTTTCGACTACGGGCTTGTCTGGGGAGGCCCGCCGTTCGCCATGGCTCGCGACGCCATCCTGATCGCGGGCCTGCTGGCTGCGGCGATCGTTCTTTTCGTCCGAAATTCCCCGTTCGGCTTCCTGGGGGCCTGGTTCTTCATAATCCTTGCGCCGAGTTCGAGCGTCGTACCCGTGGCCACCGAGCTCATCGCCGAGCACCGGATGTACCTTTCCCTGGCTGCGGTGATCGCTGCGACCGTGTGCGCGATTCATGCAGCTTGGCCAACCCTGGGCCTGCGATGGGGCCCCGGGAGCCGGGCATCGTCGGCAGCAGGTTTCCTTATCGGTGCTGTGGCGGCGGTCGCGCTGGGCATGGCCACCGTCCACCGAAATGCGGTGTACAAGAGCACCCTGGCTCTCTGGAGCGATGTCGTCGAAAAGACGCCGGGAAATGCAGGCGCCCGCAACAACCTTGGCAATACGCTGGCCGATCAAGGGCGGCTCGCGGAAGCGATCGTGCAGTACGAGGAGGCCCTGCGCCTCGTTCCGGGCTACGACGATCCCCACTACAATCTCGGCAATGTCCTGGCAAAGAGCGGGCGGGTGGAGGAGTCCATTGATCACTACCGGACGGCCCTGCGGGTCCGTCCAACGAATGCGGCGATACTATTTGCCCTTGGCGAGGCGCTTCGCCGGTTGGGCCGACTCGATGAGGCGCAGAGCCGGTACGAGGAGGCGTTGAAGGGGGAATCCGATTCCCCGGACGCCTGGTGCGGGTTGGGAAATGTGATGCTGAATGGCGGCAGGTGGGAGGAGGCGGCAAAAGCCTTCGGCAAAGCGGTCCAGCTCAGACCGGACAATACCGACGCCCTGGTGAACTACGCCGCCTCCCTGGCGCAGGCCGGACACAATCCGGAGGCGGTGCGGGCATTCCAGGCGGCGCTTCGAGTCCAGCCCGATGCGGCCGACCTGCACAACGACCTCGGCGGCGTGCTCGCACAGGACGGCAGGCTGGCCGAGGCGAAAGGGGAGTTTGAGCACGCGCTTCGGCTCAAGCCGGACTACAGGGAGGCGCGCGACAATTTGGAAAAGGTCAACCGGATGATCGGCGCCCCCAGGCTTGGGGCGGGGACGCAGCCATGAGCATTCCGGCGGACCTGCGCCCCGCGCGGCCCCGGTTGGCGTGCGCCATCCAGGCAATCGTCATCTGCGCGGCCGCGGTGTGGGCCTTTTGGCCGGCGCTGCGCGGAGCGTGGATCTGGGACGATGGACTGGAGGTCGCGGACAATCCGCTCGTCCATGGCTCCGAAGGCTGGTGGAAGGCCTGGGCCGCGCCCTACGGCATGGATTACCTGCCGCTGAAGGGGACGCTGCAATGGGTTCAGTGGCACCTGTGGGGCGCGCATGTCCTCGGCTATCACGCCTCGAATCTGGCGCTGCACATCTGCGGCTCCCTGCTTCTTTGGCGGGTCCTCGGCAAACTGGGGGTCGGGCTTGCCTGGATCGGCGGACTGCTCTTTGCAATCCATCCAATGGCGGTCGAATCCGTTGCGTGGATATCCGAGTTCAAGAACACCCTTTCGTTCCCGGCGGTCCTGCTGGCCCTTTGCTTCTACATGGATTGGGACGCCCGGCCGGGGGCGCCGGCGTGCAAACGCCCTTATGCCTTGTCCCTGCTATGTTTCACTGCTGCGATGCTCTGCAAGACTTCGGTCGTCCTGTTCCCCTTCTTCCTTCTTGTTCTTGCCTTTTGGCGGCGCGGCCGGATCGGTGCGGGCGACCTGAGCGCGGCGGCGCCATTTTTCGGCGTTTCGCTGGTCTTGGGGATCGTGGCGCTCAAGTTCCAATGGGAGCGGGCGATGGGGCTGGCAGCCGGTCCGGGCGGCTGGCGGCCGATGTGGGGGCAGGCGGGCTGGTCGATCCTGGCTTATCTGCGTTCGAGCGTCCTTCCGATGGACTTGGCGCCGGTTTATGCGCCGTTTGGACCGTCGCTGCCGGGTTCCCTTCCCTGGCTGATGATCGGGGCTGTTATGGCTGTTTTCTGGATCCGGCGAAAAGCGTGGGGCCGCCACGCCCTACTCGGATCGGGATGGTTCCTCATCAACCTGGTGCCCGTCATCGGACTGATCCCGATCGCCTACCTCCGCGTGGGGCCGCGCGCGGACCACCTGGGGTACCTTTCGCTGGCCGCCGTTGCGGGAGGGGCCGCGGCGGGGTTTGGCGCCCTCTGGACACGCGCAGAAGCCGGGCCGGCCGCTGTGAGGGCCACCTTGGCCTGCGCGGCGTTGGCGGCCTGCCTCGCGCTGCTCGCGGGCAGCCGCGCCTACGCGGCGATCTTCCGCGACGAGGGCTCCTTTTGGGGCGCGGCGGCCGAAAGGGAGCCCGGAGCGTGGCTTGCGCGGAGCAACCGGGGCAGGGTTCTGCTGGGAGAAGGCAATTTCGGGTCGGCCAGAGTCGAGCTTGCCGAGGCGGCCCGGCTGAACCCCGGCTCCGCCGAGGTGCATGCGAATCTCGGCGACGCCCTCGACAGCCTGGGCCGTCCGACCGAGGCGATGGCCGAGTACAGGACGGCGGTGGGCCTTTCGCCGGAATTTGCCGGGGGTCACTACGACCTGGGCCGCGCCCTTCTCCTGTCGGGTCGGACAGCGGAGGCGGCGGATGAACTGCGCAACGCGGTGCGCATCGATCCCGGCTATGCGGTGGCGCACAACAATCTCGGCCTCGCCCTGGCGCGCCTCGGCCTCCTGGACGAGGCGATCGTCGAATACCGGGCGGCCCTCCGGTGCGATCCCGGCATGCGCGAGGCCCGCCTGAATGTCGGAAACGCCCTGTTCAGGCTGGGCAGGGCCGAGGATGCCGTGGCGGAGTATCGGGCGGCCCTCCGCCAGGATCCCGATTATGCGGCGGCGCACCGCAATCTGGCGACCGCCCTCGAGTCACTCGGCCGCGCCGAAGAGGCCCGCCTGGAGTCCGAGGCTGCCGCGGCCGCACCCGTCCGATGAAACCGGCTAGCCGAACGACAGGCCAAAGCCGCTCGGACCGGTGGCGTCTGCTCGCCTGGGCGGGCGTGGTCTTCGCCGCCACTTTGGGCGCCTACTGGCCGGTCTACCGGGCGGGCTTCATTTGGGATGACGACGCGCATGTCACCCAACCCGGGCTGCGTTCACTCCATGGCCTCTGGCGCATATGGACCGAGATCGGGGCCACCCAGCAGTACTATCCTGTCCTGCACAGCGCCTTCTGGATCGAGCACCGGCTCTGGGGGGATTCCGCGCTGGGATACCACCTGTTGAATGTCGTTTTGCATGCGACGGCGGCCTGCCTTTTTGCGGCCGTGCTGGTGCGCATCTGGGAGGGTCCCGCCGATGCCGGCGGGGAGAGCGGGCGCAACGAGACGCACATCGCCGCATGGTTTGCGGCCCTCCTTTTCGCCCTGCATCCGGTGGCCGTGGAATCGGTGGCCTGGGTTTCGGAGCAGAAGAATACGCTTTCAGCCGTCTTCTACCTTTTCTCGGCCTGGGCGTACCTGAGCTGGCGGGATTCCGGCGACGGGCAGCGCCGGCCCTACTGGCTTGCATCGGCTTCCTTTGTCCTCGCCCTGCTGACCAAAAGCGTGACGGCGACGCTCCCAGCGGCGCTTCTCGTGGTCCTGGCCTGGCGCGAGGGGAGGATCCTCTGGAGGCGGGACGCTGTCCCGCTGATTCCCTGGCTCGCCGCCGGGGTGTCGGCGGGGTTCCTCACCTCATGGATCGAGCGGGCGTACATCGGCGCGCAGGGGGAGCCGTTTGGCTTCGGCTGGGCGCAGCGCTGCCTGATCGCCGGGCGGGCCGCCTGCTTTTACCTCGGGAAGCTGGCGTGGCCATTCCACCTGAGCTTCGTCTACCCGAGGTGGGCCCCCGGGGGCGGATCGGCGTGGCTTTGGCTGTATCCGGCCGCGGTCGCCGCATCGATTCTGATTCTTGCGTTTGCCGTGCGCGCCCGGGGCCCGCTGGCAGCCGGACTCTATTTTCTTGGCACGCTTTTTCCGGCGCTGGGCTTTTTCAACGTCTACCCCTTCGTCTTTTCATTCGTCGCCGACCATTTCCAGTACCTGGCGAGCCTGGGGATATTTGCGCTGGGCGCCGCGGGCTGGAGCCTCTGGCGCCGCAGGACCCGCGCGACAATCGTTCCCGCCGCCTCCGCCCTTGCCGTTGTCCTGGCCCTCGGGATCCTGACTTGGCGCCAGAGCCGGGCATATGGGGACGAGGAGACGCTGTACCGCGCGACCCTGGTCGAGAATCCGGACTGCTGGCTGGCGCACGACAACCTCGGCGTCGTCCTCAGGCGCTCGGGCCGCGCCGGCGAGGCGATCGCCCATTACCGCGAGGCGCTGCGCCTGAAGCCCGATTATCCCGAGGCCCACAACAACCTCGGCAACGCGCTGGCCCTCATGGGGCGCTGGGACGAGGCGGAGGCGCAGTTTGCGCAGGCGCTGCGCGTGCGGCCGGGATTCGCCGTGGCCGAATTGGACTGGGGCAACGCGCTCGCCGACTCGGGGCGGCCCGCCCAGGCCGCCCTGCACTATGAGAATGCGCTGCGGCTCCATAGCGATTATCCGGAAGCTGAATACAGGCTGGCCAACACCCTTGCAAATTCCGGGCGCATGGCCGACGCGGTGGCGCATTACGAGAGGGCAATTGGCCTGAGGCCGGACTACCCGGAGGCCGAGGCCAACCTGGGGCTTGCCCTCGTGACCGGGGGGCGGGTGCAGGAGGGGATGGCGCACATCGAGGCCGCCGTGCGCCTGAGGCCGGGCTATGCCGAGGGCCACGCCTATCTCGGCTTTGCCCTCGCGCGCATGGGCCGGTACGAGGCCGCTGTGGGCGAATACACCGAGGCCCTGCGGCTGAACCCGGCCGACGCCGATGCGCACTACCAGCTGGGCACCGCCCTGAAGGCGCTCGGGCGGATTTCGGATGCCGCCGGGCAATTCGAGGCGGCCGATCGGCTGTCGCGGAAATGAGGAAGGCTTTGGCAGCGCACAGGGGCGAATGGCTGGGAGTGGCGGCCGTTTTCCTGTCGGTATGCGTGGCGTATGGCCCGGCAATCGGCGGCGGATTTGTCTGGGACGACGACGCTCACGTGACCAGGGCGGAGCTAAGACCGGTGCAGGGACTTTGGCGCATCTGGTCTGAGCCCGGGGCGACGCAGCAGTATTACCCCGTTTTGCACAGCGCATTCTGGCTCGAGCACCGGCTCTGGGCCGATTCTCCTCAGGGATACCATTTGCTGAACGTGCTCCTGCACGCATCGGCGGCCTGCCTGTTTGCGCTGGCCTTGCGGCGGCTGTGGGAGTGCCCGGCGAGACCGGCGGGAACACCCGGCGCCGAATGGCTGGCGGCCTGCCTCTTTGCCCTGCATCCGGTCAATGTCGAGTCGGTGGCCTGGGTGTCCGAGCAAAAGAACACGCTGTCCGCCGTCTTTTACCTGGGAGCGGCGATTGCATACCTGGGTTTTTCAAACGCGCCAAGGCAGGGATCCAGGCGGCTCCTGTATGCGCTGGGATCGGCGCTGTTCATTCTGGCCATCCTGACCAAGAGCGTTACGGCCACGCTGCCGGCCGCCCTATGCGTCGCCATTTGGTGGAGTCGCGGGCGGTTGCCCCGCCGCGACGTGCTTTGCCTGCTGCCGTGGGCGGCCGTGGGTGCGTGCTCGGGACTGTTCACGGCGTGGATGGAACGCCGCTTTATCGGCGCGCAGGGTCCGGAGTTCGCCCTGAGCTTCCTGCAACGGTGCGTCGTGGCCGGCCGCGCCCTCTGGTTCTATCTGGGCAAGCTTCTGTGGCCGTCGGGCTTCATCTTCATTTATCCCCGGTGGAGCGTCGATGCAAAGGCCGGCTGGATGTGCGCCTATCCTGTCGCGGCATTGGGCCTGCTCGGGGCGGCGTGGATCCTCTGGCGATTCCGCCGGAGCGTCCGCGGGCCCCTGGCCGCGGCGCTGTTCTTTGGCGGTTCGCTTTTCCCCGTCCTTGGCTTCCTGAACGTCTATCCCTTCCGTTTTTCATTTGTCGCCGACCATTTTCAATACCTCGCGGGCCTGGGATTCTTTGCCCTTGCGGCGGGCGGCGCGGCCGCCCTTTGGCGGCGCCTGGCAGCTCCGTTGCGTCCGGTTCTGCCCGCGCTCGCAGCCGGGATTCTCGGCGTTCTCGGGGTTCTGACTTGGCGGCTGTGCTTCGATTACCGCGATGCGGAGACCCTTTACCGGGCCACGTTGGCGCGCAATCCCGGGGCCTGGCTTGCGGACACCAATCTCGGGAGCGTGCTGATGGCGCGGGGCGACCTCGGGGAGGCGGAGATTCACTATCGGGCCGCGGAGAAAGGGGAGCCGAACAACCAGGCAACCCACTTTGACCTCGGAAAGCTCCTGTTGCAGCAGGGGCGCCTGCAGGAGGCGATCGACGAATTCAGCGAGGCGCTGCGCCTCCAGCCGAGGGACGTGGAGGCGAGGGACAATCTCGGCGTCGCCCTGGCCGAAACGGGACGGGAGGGCGAGGCCGAGGCGCAATTCAGGGAGGCGATCCGGCTGCAGCCGGGCAACCCGACGGCCCGATACAATCTCGCCGTGGCGCTCCAGAACGGGGGCCGCCTGGACGAGGCGGCCCGGAGCTACGAGGAGGCCTTGCGGCTCCGCCCGGATTATCCCGAAGCACGCCGCGCCCTGATGCAGGTTAGGTCCTTGCGGGAACCATCGGGGCCGGGTGAACTGGGCAGATGATCGTGGGCGATCCAGGCACAGCGGAGCGGAAAAGGGCCGAAAGGAGAATCCTGGCGGCGGGAGCCGCCCTTGTGATCGCAGTTGCGGCAGCCTACGCCAACAGCCTTTCCGCGCCCTTTGTCTTCCTCGATGTCCCGGCCATCGGGGACAACGCCACGATCCGCCACCTCCTGCCGCTATGGCACGTGCTCAATCCACCTTCCGCAGGCGGCGTCACCGTCGGAGGCCGGCCGCTCGTCAATCTCTCGCTGGCCCTCAACTATGCGATCAGCGGAACGCACCCGTGGAGCTACCACGCGGTCAATGTGCTGATCCACGCCTTCACGGGCCTCGCGCTGTTCGGCGTCGTCCGCCGGACCCTCGAGCGCATGATTGCGTCGTCGCCGGAGCGGCCGTGGGCCGATCCCGGTGCCTTCGCCTTTGCAGTCGCCCTGCTCTGGTCGCTGCACCCCCTCCAGACCGAATCGGTGACCTACGTCATCCAGCGCGCCGAGTCGCTCATGGGCCTGTTGTACCTGCTGACGCTGTACTGCTTCATCCGGTATGCCGAATGCGAGCATGCATTCGCCCGCCGAAGCTCGCTCTCAGAGAGCGAAGGAGGGGAAGGCGGGGCGGGCAGGAAGGCAACACGGCGGGTATGGGCAGTCCTTTCGGTCTCGAGCTGCCTTCTTGGCATGGCGACCAAGGAGGTGATGGTGTCCGCTCCGCTTATCGTCCTGCTCTACGACCGGACGTTCGTGAGCGGAACCCTGCGCTCGGCGTGGGCCCGCCACGGGCGAATGCACGCCGCGCTGTTCGCCAGCTGGATTCTTCTGGCAGTGCTTGTGGCCGGCACCGGCGGAAACCGGGGAGGCACCTCGGGTTTCGGCCTCGGGCTTCCGTGGTGGCAGTATGCGCTAACGCAATTCCCGGCGATCGCCCGTTACCTGAGGCTGTCCCTCCTGCCCTTGGGGCAGGATCTTTTCTATCCCATCCGCTGGATTCATTCCGCTGCCGCTGTGGCCCCGGCGATGTGCCTGGTCTGCGCACTTGCCGCAGTCTCGGTTGCGGGGCTTTTGCGCCGGACCTGGTGGGGCCTGGCCGGGTTCTGGTTCTTTGCGATTCTCGCCCCGACCTCGCTCGTCCCCGGAATCACCCAGACGGTCGCCGAGCATCGCATGTATCTGGCTCTGGCGCCAGTTACGATTGTGGCGGCCGCCGCCCTTTCGAGGCTTTTCGGGCTTCTCACCGCCGGGGCGGGCTCCCTGTGGACATCCCGCGTGGCGGCCGCCTCTCCGCTCCTCCTTGTCATCCTTGCAGCGTTGCTCGGCGTGGCCACGGCACGCCGCAACCGGGTGTACGCAAGCGAGGTCGTCCTATGGGGGGACACGGCGGCAAAGAGTGTCGACAGCCCCTATGTGCAGAACAACTTTGGGGTCGCCCTGGCGGCTGCGGGCCGCAGTTCCGAAGCTGCACAGAGGTTCGAGAACGCCGTGGCCCTGGCTCCCGACTACGCGGAGGCCCACAACAACCTCGCCCTCGCCCTCGCGGAGGGCGGCAGGCTGCCCGAAGCGATCGCCGAGTACGGGCGGGCGATCGGGCTCAGGCCGGATTACGCCGAGGCCGAGGCCAATCTCGGAGTCGCCCTCTCGGCCTCGGGCCGGCAGGCGGAGGCCCTCGATCATTTCCGGCGCGCCGTGCAGCTGGCGCCGGGCTACGCGGAGGCGCACAACAACCTCGCGGCGGCCCTCGCCCAGGGCGGCCGGCTCGATGAGGCGATAGCCGAGTACCAGACCGTCCTCCGGCTGATGCCCGGCCGCGCGGAGGTCAGCTACAATCTGGGAAACGCGCTTCTGGCGGCGGGACGGACTGCGGATGCGATCGCGCAGTTCCGCGAGGCTGTGCGCCTGAAGCCCGACTATGTGGAGGCGCTGTCCAATCTCGGCGCGATGCTCGCGCAGTCGGGCCGGCCGGCGGAGGCGATCGAGCGTTACGAGCGGGCGCTCGAGATCGCGCCGGGCGACGCCGACATCCATTACAACCTCGGCCTCGCGCTGCGGGCGGCCGGCCGGGGGCCCGAGGCCGAGCGCCAGTTTGAGGCGGCCGCCCGGCTGCGCCGGGGCGCAGGTAGTATCCAATAATAGGATACCGAATGCGGCGGGCCCTTTCCGGGCAAGGGAAGGGAGGACGCGGGTGGCCTGCGCCGGCCATAAGCGGGACTCATGGCGCGCGGGGAATTGTCCCAGCGGACGGCAAGCCAAAAATTCGCCAAAGATTTAACACAAAAGTGCCACAAACCTGTTGACGAATTTTTTTTCCGGTCCAATAGCTTGTGGCTTCCCAGGAGAGGGACCACATCCTGTTGTGGTCAACAAATGGCCAATAAGTTCCCAATAACTTTTGTTCGCCCGCGCGTTTTGCGTGCCGCAAACAGCCGTTTGGTTTCTCGATCTCAGGCCCATTTTCGTCATGCAAAAGTCCTTTAAGGTTGGCTCAAAGACCTTCCACCTCGACCAGGCGAAGGCGGAGGCGGCTTTTGCGGCCAAGAAGGTCATCAATGGTCGCGAGACCATGACATTCAACCTCCTGCCCCTCAAGTACGCCTGGGCCTACGACCTTTACCGCAAGATGAAGGCCAACCATTGGGAGCCGGAGGACATCCCGATGGGCAAGGACATTGAGCAGTGGAGGGATGAGCGGGCGCTTTCCGACGTCGAGCGGTGGATCATCCGGATGGGAATCGGCTACTTTTCGGCGGCCGAGGGCATCGTTGGCGACAACATTCAGCACGTCGTTCGCGAGCTGGTGACGGCGCCCGAACTGAAGCTGGTCCTTGGCCGGCACGCCCACGAGGAGAACATCCACGCGGATTCGCTGCTTTACATGATCGCCTCGCTCGGGATCAACCCGCACGAGTGCGAGGCGATGTTCGAGGACGTGCCGACTATCGTCCGCAAGAACGAGTTCGTGACCAAGGTCTCCCGCGCCCTTCGGCGGGACTTGGATCTGACCCTGCCGGAAAACAAGAAGCTCCTGGCGCGCAATATCTTCGTATTCGGCCAGTGCATGGAGGGAACGCAGTTCTACGGTCTCTTCGGGATGATCCTTTCGCTTTACCGCCAGAACAAGTTCCCGGGCATCGGACAGATGTTCAGGTACACCCTTCGCGACGAATCCAACCATATCGAGGTGTTCCGCAACCTGTTCATGGACCTTGTGGAGGAAAACCGCGAGATCTGGACGCCCGAGTTCAAGGAGGAGCTGCGCGGCCTGATGCGCGAAGGGGTGGCCCTGGAAAAGGAGTTCATCCGCGACTGCCTGCCGGTCAACGCGGTGGGCCTGCGGCTGGAGGATTTTCTCTCTTACATCGACTTCATTGCGGATCGCCGCCTCGAAGGCTGCGGTCTTTCCCCCCTGTCCGGCGGCGTCAAGAATCCGCTGCCCTGGCTGGCCGAGATGATGGACATCAAGAAGGAGCAGAACTTCTTCGAAGGTCGCGTCACGGAATACCAAAAGGCATCATCGCTCGCCGTCGCTTCGGACGACGAACTCTGACTTTTCTTACCCAAGGAGGGGCGCCTGCGCCACTCCCGCTTTCCCCACTCGGTTCCCAAAGGCTCCTTCAACCAATCGATTTTCGCGCGGCGCGAGGCCCTAATGGCGGGTGGCGCGCCGTTCTCCCTTCGTTCTGCCCGGCCTGCACGTCCCTTTTGTTCCAATTTCATTACAAGTTTCATCCATGAGCACTCCTTCGCTGGCCAACGACCTGGCCCTCAAGCGTACCGTCCAAACCCCTGTCGAACAGAAGCCCCATTATGCCTGGGCCGACGTTCTTACCGGCGAGGAGATCCCTGTCCCTCCGGTGGCCGTACTGTGCCCGCATGGCGAGGAGCGCTTCGACCTGGCCGAGGTCGCCGACACCCTTGGCAAGGCGCTGACGAACGTGTGCATCGCGCGCGGCGACAAGGACATCTTCACGGAGGCGAACCGGGCGTGGGTGACCTCTATTTGCCGCGAACTCGCTACCAATCTTGCGGTTATGGCACGCGACCGCACACCGCTCAGGCTGACGCTAAACGCACTTTACGAACTGATCGAGAAGACCCTAGTCGATAACAACGCCTACTTTGTCGCAAAAAGCGTCCTCCTCAACCGGGCGCGGAAGCTCTCCTTCGACCGGGAATCCGCCGCGAATTCGACGGTCCGGGTGATCCGCCGCAACAACCAGGTCGTGCCGTGGAACGAGCAAAAGGTGGAGATTGCGATCCGGAAGACCTTCCTCTCGATGCAGCGTGACTCGGCCCCGGCGGTTTCAGTCACAAAGGGCGTTTCCGACCGGGTCCATTCCTCGAAACAGGCGTTCGTTCACATCGAGGAAATCCAGGACATGGTTCAGGAGGAGCTGATGAAGGCCGGCCACTACAAGGTGGCCGAGGCCTATATCCTTTACCGCGCCGAGCGGTCGGCTGCGCGTGAGGCCGAGCAGACCGAGAAGCGCGACGAGACCATCGCGACGGCCGAGACGCCGGCACAGGCGACGATGGTGGTCGTCAAACGCCCCAACGGGGAAAACGTCTTCTGGGACGGGGCCGACCTTCGCAGGAGGATCGAATTTGCGCAGATCGGCCTCGAACTGTGCCTGACAAACGAGCAGATCGAGCACGAGCTGCGCCGCGCCGTATACGACCAGATCACGCAGAAGGACCTTGATTCCACGATCATTCTCAATTCGAAGACCCTGATCGAGAAGGACGCCGAATTCGCGAAGTTCGCAGGCCGCATCCAGCTCACCTACCTCTACGAGGAGGTCCTCGGCTGGGATATCATGGCGGACGGGATCGGCAAGCTTAAGGAATTCCACCAGCGCGCCTTCCGCAAGTACCTGGAGCACGGCGTCGCGATCAAGCGTCTGAATCCGCGGCTCCTCGAGTTCGACCTCTCGAAACTTGCCGCCGCCCTCGATCCGTCCTCCGACCTCGAGTTCGATTTCCTCGGCGTCCAGACCCTCTACGACCGCTACCTGATCGTCGACAAGATCGCAAAGCCGTCCCGCCGGATAGAGACGCCCCAGTTCTTCTGGATGCGGGTGGCGATGGGCCTGTTCCTTGAGGAGAAGGCTGACCGGGAGGCCAAGGTCGTCGCGCTCTACTCGCTCTACAAGACCCGCCGTTTCTGCTCGTCGACACCCACGCTGTTCAACTCCGGGACCCTGCATTCCCAGCTTTCGAGCTGCTACCTCTATTACGTGGACGACTCGATCGAGGGGATCTTCCAGCGCGGCATCGCGGAGAACGCCTATCTGGCGAAATGGGCCGGCGGCCTGGGCGGCTCCTGGACGGCGGTGCGCGGCACCGGCGCCTACATCGGCGGCACGAACGGCGAGTCGCAGGGCGTGATCCCGTTCCTCAAGCTCCACAACGACCAGCTGGTCGCCGTCAACCAGGGCGGCAAGCGCAAGGGTTCCGGCTGCGCCTACCTGGAGACCTGGCACAACGACATCTTCGAGTTCCTGGAGCTGCGCAAGAACACGGGCGACGACCGCCGCCGCACCCACGACATGAACACCGCGAACTGGATTCCGGACCTGTTCATGAAGAGGGTGGAGGCGCGCGAGCAATGGACCCTGTTCCGCTCCAACCAGGTGCCCGACCTGCACGAATCCTATGGCCGGAAGTTCGAGGATGCCTATCTCAAGTACGAGAAGCTGGCCGCAAAGGGCAAGATCCACGGCCAGCGGATCGAGGCGATCGACCTGTGGAAGAAGATGCTTTCGATGCTCTTCGAGACGGGCCATCCCTGGATCACGTTCAAGGATGCCTGCAATGTCCGTTCGCCGCAGGACCACGTCGGCGTCGTCCATTCGTCGAATCTGTGCACCGAGATAGTCCTGAATACCTCGAAGGACGAGACCGCCGTCTGCAACCTGGGCTCGGTCATCCTCGAGACCCATCTGCTCCCCGACGGCTCGATCGACCACTCCAAGCTGCGTGAAACGATCCGCATGGCGGTCCGGGCGCTCGACAACGTCATCGACATCAATTTCTACCCGACTGAGGCGGCCAAGCGCTCCAATATCCGCCACCGGCCGATCGGGCTCGGGGTCATGGGCCTGGCCAACACCCTCTACATTAAGGGCATACCCTTCGCCTCGCAGGAGGCTGTGGACTTCAACGATGAGGCGATGGAGGCCGTGGCCTACTACGCCTACGAGGCGAGCTCGGACCTGGCCGGCGAGCGCGGAGCCTACTCGTCCTACAAGGGCTCGAAATGGGACCGGGGCATTCTCCCGCAGGATTCGCTCGAACTGCTCGAGCAGGAGCGCGGAATGCCGGTCGACGTCGCCCGCGGCGGGAAGCTGGACTGGACGCCCCTGCGGGCGAAGATCGCCGCGCAGGGCATGCGCAACAGCAATGTCCTGGCGATCGCGCCCACGGCGACGATCTCGAACATCACGAACACGTCGCCCTGCATCGAGCCGACCTACAAGAATCTCTTCGTCAAATCGAACCTCTCGGGCGAGTTCATCGTCCTCAATCCGTTCCTCGTGCAGGGACCTCAAGGCCCGCGGCCTCTGGGACCAGGAGATGATCGACAGCCTCAAGTATTTCGACGGGGAACTGAAGGATATCGAAAGGATTCCGGACGACCTCAAGGCGAAGTACCTTACCGCCTTCGACATCGAGGCACAAGTGGATCGTCGATGCCGCTGCGCGGCGCCAGAAATGGATCGACCAGTCGCAGTCCGTGAACCTCTGGA
Source organism: uncultured Verrucomicrobiae bacterium (assembly GCA_963747795.1). GTDB lineage: Bacteria > Verrucomicrobiota > Verrucomicrobiia > Opitutales > Opitutaceae > Palsa-1447. The sequence continues at coordinate 75,523 of CAVVGS010000006.1, read as the reverse complement.
TCAAGACGCCGGACCTGAAGACGCTCTCGCACATGTACCGCCACGCCTGGCACGCCGGGCTCAAGACGACCTACTACCTGCGCAGCCTCGGAGCCTCGAACATCGAAAAGGCCACCGTGTCGGTGAAAAAGGACATGCACGGCGCTGTCAATGGCGACGCGGCGGCTGCTCCTGCGGCCGAGGCGTCCGTCCCGGCCGAACTGGCCGCGGGCGCGGAAGTCGCGGCTTCTGCCGGGAAGCGCGAGTATTCCGCCGAGGAGAAGAAGGCCTGCTCGATCGAGGCGATGCGAAACGGCGGGGTTTGCGAAGCCTGCCAGTAAGGCCGGAGGGCGGGCAACGCCATGCGTTTGGTTTTTTCCTGCTGCCTCCGGGCCGCATCCTGTGGACTGGCGGCACTCTCCGCCGCGGCCGCCCCGCCTGCGAACCCTGCGGCGGAGCCTGACAGCGATGTTGTGATGGCGGTCATCGTCACGCGGCATGGCGTGCGTTCGCCGCTGGTGGATGCAAACAAGGCTTTTGGGGAGTATTCCGCGAATCGCTGGCCGGAGTGGACGGTGCCGGCCGGGAACCTCACCGCGCACGGCAAACGGCAGATGGAGCTGATGGGGGCATACTATAGGGAGCTCTATGTCCAGGCGGGCCTGCTCTCGGGCCGTGCGGAGAAGGACGCAGGGTGCATCACCCTGCGCGCCGACAGCGACCAGCGCACGATTGAAACGGCTCGCGACATTGGCTCGGGCCTGCTGCCCGGGGCGGATCCGGTCGTCCTGGCCCGGCCACAGGCCGAGCCCGATCCCCTTTTCGAACCGGTGAAGGCCGATTTTGGGCACCCGGACTTTGCGCTCGCCGCGGCCTCGCTTCTGGGACGGATAGGGGGCAATCCCGCCAATCCCGTGGCGGCCCATGCCGCGGCCTTTGCGACCCTTCAGCGCATCCTGGTGGGCGGCGACGGAAGGGTTCCATCGGGGAAGAAATCCATACTGGATGCACCGGTTTCGCTGGCGCCCGACCGGGGCTCGGGAGTCGCCGTCGCGGTCAACGGCCCGCTCCGCGTCGCAATGCGCTGCACGGATGACTTTGTCCTCGAGTATGCCGAAGGCATGCCGCTGTCCGACGTGGGGTGGGGCCGGCTGTCCCGCGCGGATCTGACGGAGTTGCTCGAGCTTCACTCCCTTTACTTCGATCTTACGCAGTCCACGTTCTATCCCGCCCAGGTCCAGATTTCGAACCTGGCAAGCCACATTCTGGAGACCCTGGAGCAGGGGGCGACAGGCCGCGCCGTGCCGGGGGCGGTGTGCGGCCCGGCGGGCCGGCTTGTGGTTCTGGTCGGCCACGATTCCAATCTGGCAAGCTTGGCCGGCCTGATGGGAGTCTCCTGGTGGATGGATGGAACCCAGATGGACCCGGTCCTCCCGGGAGGGTCTCTTGTCTTTGAACTGAGGCGGAGCCGGAGCGACGGGCATTACCTGGTGAGGCTCGCCTATGTCTGCCAGACCCTCGAGCAGATGCGGGCCGGCGATCCGCCGACGCTCAGGAACCCGCCTGCGATCGCCCCGATCTTCATCCCTGGATGCAGCGACTCAGCTCCGGGTTACGATGCCCCGCTCAACCGCGTCGAGAACCTCATCCATCGCGTGATAGATCCGGCCTTTGTTGCACCGGCATCGTCTTGAGCGCCCGAAATGACCTCAGCCTCAAGTATTGAAGTCCGCAACGCGGATTTCAAAGCCCGAAAAGACCTCTGGCCTCCAGTATTGAAATCGCGGTATCGCGATTTCAATACTGGAGGCCAGAGGTCTTTAGGTTTCGCGGGATTTCAGCATCTGCCCGACGGCGCGCGCCAGCCGCGCGATGCCCTCCTCGATCCGGTCTTCGGACGCGTTGCTGAAATTGAGCCTCAGCGTGTTGCGCATCGGAGGGCCCACCCAGAAAGGCTCGCCCGGCACGAAGGCGACTTTCTGCAAGAGGCAGGCTGACAGCAGCCTTGAGGCATCGATCACATCCGGCAGGCAGACCCATATAAACAGTCCGCCCTCGGGCTCAGTCCAGCTGCAGCCCTGTGGCATGTGCCGGCGCAGGGAGCCGAGCATGGTGTCCCGCCTGCGTGCATAGACGGAGCGAAGGAGGGCAATGTGGGTTTCCAGCGCTGCGGGCTGGCTCAGGAAATGCCATACCAGACGCTGCGTGAAGGACGAGGTGTGCAGGTCGGCCGCCTGCTTTGCTGCCACCAAGCATCCGTAGAGGCGTGGATCGGGCGCTACGAGCCAGGCAACCCGCATCCCGGGGGCCAGGATCTTGCTTGCGGTGCCAAGATACAGGCAGTTCCGGGACTGGCCGAGGGCCGACAGCGAGGGAATGTCCTGCCCGGAATAACGCAGGCGGCCGTAGGGGTCGTCCTCCATAATGGGAATTCCAAACTCCGCGCAAGTTTCGGCGATTTCCAGGCGGCGCCCGCGGGCCGTGCTTGTCCCGGTCGGGTTCTGGAAATTGGTCACCAGGTACAGGAACTTCGGACTGGTGGATGCGCCCTGCAGGCAGCGCCGCAGGCTGTCGATTCTCATGCCCTGGCCGTCTGTCGGCAGGCCGACGACCCTGGCCTCGTAGGACTGGAAGGCCTGCAATGCACCGAGGTAGGCGGGGTTTTCAACCAGGATGACATCGCCCGGATCGATCAGGACCTTGGCCACAAGATCGAGCGCCTGCTGCGAGCCGTTCGTGATCAGAATCTGGCCGGCCTCCGTCTTAAGCCCCACCGTCCCCTCCAGGTGTTGCGCCACCCACTCCCGCAGGGGCAGCCAGCCCTCGGTGATCCCATACTGCATCGAGGCGGGCCCGTCCTTCGACAGCGTGGCCTGGGCGGCCGAGATCATCGAGTCGACGGGAAAGAGCTCCGGGGCGGGCAGGCCGCCGGCAAACGAAATGACGTCCGGGGTCCCAGTGACCTTGAGGATTTCCCGAATGGCGCTCGGCCGAAAGCCCGCGGTGCGGGCGGCCATGCGAAAGATCTCCGAATCCGCGTCGAAAGGCGGGAGATCGTGCTTGGACTTTGCTGGTGTGCTCATGGTGGCCTGCGGAATACGGTCTAACGCGAGTGCGGAAGATTTTCTAGAAATGAAATTGACACCTTTTTCAAGACAACTACCTTTATATGTAAAGGTAGCTTGTTACGCCAAATGAGCATCAACGAGAAATTCATACCGATCAAGAAAGGCCTTCTGGAATTCCTGGTGCTCAAGATCATAGCGGCAGACCAGGTCTATGCGGCCGATATCCTGAGGGCGCTCAGCGAAACCGAATTCGCGACGCAGGAGGGCACGCTTTACCCGCTTTTGAGCAAGATGCGGCGCGAGGAACTCGTGGACTACGAATGGAAGGAATCTGAAGCAGGCCCTCCGCGAAAGTACTACCAGCTCACCGGCAAGGGCCGGGAACGGCTGCGCGAGACTACCGATTATTGGCAGAAGATCAGCGGAACCGTGAAAGAACTGGGCCAGAAGCCCGGAGCACCCCAAACATGAACAAGGTCATCACCATAAACCTGAATGGCAATGCCTACCCACTCGAGGAAAGTGGATACGAGGCGCTGCGGGCCTATCTGGAGAACGCCTCGCGTTCGCTTCAGGGCAACCCGGACAGGGACGAGATCCTCGCCGACATAGAGCAGTCGATCGCGGACAAGTTCCGCGCGGTGCTCGGCCCCTACAAGACCGTTGTCGCCTCAAAGGAGGTGGAGGCGATCATAGCCGGAATGGGGCCCGTGGAGGGCGACTCTTCTGGACCCGGGACCGGTGCGCACAGCCCCGGCGCCGCAGCGGCGCAGGATCGTCCGGCGGGAAGCGCGCCGGCATCGGGCGGGTCCGTCCGGCGCCTCTACCGAATCCGCGACGGAGCCATGCTCGGAGGGGTCTGCAACGGCCTCGCCATCTATTTCGGCATCGACGCGACCATTGTCAGGATTGCCTTCGTGCTCCTCGCGTTTGTTTCCGGCATCGGGGCGCTGGCCTACCTGATCATGGTGATCGTGGTGCCCCGGGCCAAAACGCCGGAGGAAATGGCGGCCGCCACCGGGGCTCCCTCGACGGCGCAGGAGTTCATCCGGCGCGCGAAGGCGGGCTACTATGAGGGGATGAAATCGTTCAGGACCAGGCGGGAGCACCGCGAATGGAAGAGGAAATTCAGGCAGGAGATGCGCGGTTGGCGCCGGTCGTTCAAGGACGAGATGCGCGCAAACGCGGACGAATGGCGGAGCAACTGGCACTCCCATTGGGCCCGCTGGCCCGCCTGCGCAGGCGGGCCTCATTACTCGATGCCGTTCGTGTCGCTCCTGAAGACCCTGCTGGATCTCGCCTTCCTTTTTGCCGTGCTTTCGCTTGTGGCCACGCGGGCCGTGATTGGATTCCACCTGCCCGGAGGAATACCCCTTTGGCTCGGGCTGATCGGCCTGTTCGTCGCGTACGGCTTCCTGACATGGCCGTTGCGGGCGATTAGGCACGCGTGCGGCCGGGGGGCGTGGGGCCCGTTCTTCTTCGGGCCCGTCGTCTTTCTCGTGGATTTTCTCGTCTGGGCGGTCGTGATTGGATTGCTGCTGTGGTACGGGCTCCACCATTCCGCGCAGTTGCGGGAGTTCGTGAACAGGATCCCGCCGGCGGCGCACGACGCCGTCTATTCCTTCCGGCAGTGGTGGGCGCGCAGATAAGGAGCGCCCCGGCGATCTCCGCTCAGGGGGCGGTCGCGCGCAGGCTCTCGAGTTTCTCCCAGCGGGCGAAGGCGGTGGCATGCTCACGCTCAATCGCCTCCAGCCGCGCCTTGACCTCCGCAAAGAGGGCGGCCTCGTTCCTGTAGAACGCCGGGTCGGCCATCCTCTTGACGAGGGCGCCCTGCTCGCTTTCGAGCGCCTCGATGCGGGCCGGCAGCGCCTCGAGCTCCTGGCGCTCCTTGTTGGTGAGTTTCCTGGGGCTCGGAGCGCGGCCCGCCGGCCCGCCATGGGCTGCGGGCGGAACTTCGGCCGCGGCGCGGGCGGCCTCCTTTCTTGTCTCCTGCTTCCTCTTTTCGTTCTGCCAGTCGGTGTATCCGCCGACATAGTCGCCGATCCTGCCGTCCCCCTCCAGTACGAGGGTGCTTGTCACCACTTCGTCGAGAAACGAGCGGTCGTGGCTCACAAGAAGCAGCGTTCCCTGGAACTCCACGAGCAGGTCCTCGAGCAGGTCGAGGGTCTCGGCGTCGAGGTCGTTCGTCGGCTCGTCCATCACGAGCACGTTCGCGGGCTGCGTGAAAAGGCGGGCGAGCAGGAGACGATTGCGCTCGCCCCCGGACAGCACCCTCGCCGGCGTACGGGCGCGCTCGGGCTCGAACAGGAAATCCTGGAGGTAGCTGATGACGTTGCGCGTGCGGCCCTCGATCGTGACCGTCGAATTGCCGTTCGCGATGTTGTCGGCGACGCTCCTGTTGTCGTCGATCTGGGCTCGGAGCTGGTCGAAGTAGACGACCTCGAGGTTCGTTCCGTGCCTGATCGATCCCGAGGTGGGCGGGAGCTGGCCGAGGAGCAGCCTGATGAGGGTCGTCTTGCCTGCCCCGTTGGGGCCCAGTATGCCGATCTTCTCGCCCCGCTGGACGACGAGCGACAGGCCGCGGACGATGGGGGCGGCGCCGGGCCAGGAAAACGTGAGGTCCTCGGCCTCGATGACCTTTTGGCCGGTGCGCTCGGCCTCGGCGAGCCTGAGGGTGGCGGAGCCGGCGCGTTCCCGGCGGGCGCGAGCCTCCGCGCGCATGGCCTTGAGCGCATTGATGCGCGCGGCGGCGCGCGAGCGCTGCGCCCTCACTCCGCGGCGGATCCACTCCTCCTCCTGGGCGAGCTTCTTGTCGAATGCCGCCCGCTGCTTCTCCTCGGCCTCGAGCACCTCCTGCTTGCGCACGAGGTAGGTGTCGTAGTCGCACGCCCAGCCGGCGAGCCGGCCGCGGTCGAGCTCGGCGATGCGCGTGGCGATCCTGCGGATGAACGCGCGGTCGTGGGTGACAAAGAAAAGGGTGGTTTTCCTTTCCAGCAGGAACTTTTCGAGCCAGAGAATCGATTCGAGATCGAGGTGGTTCGTGGGCTCGTCGAGAAGCAGCAGGTCCGGCTGCCCGGCGAGCGCGCGGGCGAGCAGCGCCCGGCGCTTCAGGCCGCCGGACAGCTCGGAAAACTCGGCGGCGGCGGCGAGGCCGACCTCCTGGACAAGGGCCTCGACGCGCATGTCTCGCTCCCAATCCTCCTCGCGGCCATCCCCATTCGGGCGCAGCCCGGCCGCGACGATGTCGTGAACGCTGCCCCGCAGATCCCCCGGAATTTCCTGGGTCAGGTAGGCGAAGACGGCGCCGGGCGGACGAAAGACATCCCCCGAATCGGGTTTGATCGCGCCGGCGATCACCCTCATGAGGGTCGTCTTGCCCGCGCCGTTGCGGCCGACAAGGCAGACGCGCTCGCCCGGCTCGAGCTGAAAATTGACATTCTCCAAAATCGCCGGCCCGCCGAAGTGAAGCGTGAGGTCGAGCAGCGTGAGCAGGGATGCCATGGAGGGCCGGCCAACCTGGGGCCGATGCAGGTGCGGCGCAAGCCGGGTGTTTCTTCGCGCGCGGCGTCAGGGCGAGAGGTTGAGTTCGGGTTCCGAGGCCTGGGTTGTGACGGGCACGGGCGGGGGTCTTCTGGGAGCGGGCGCCTTTTCGGCCTGCTCCGCCGACCATTCCGAGACCTCCGCCCAGCGGCCGGGCAAGTTTCCATTCCCCTCGCCCAGGCCGACATCCACGACTTTCAATCCGCCCCGTCCCATGGCGCACCGCAGGTAGGTCAGACGGTCCTCCTTGGGCCGCGAAGGGTCGGCCGCTGCGCGCAGGGAGCGCAGCAGCCGTTCCGGCGCCACGAGGATCTGGGTGTTCTCGACGCTGTCGACCGGCGAAACGAGCGCGCGATTCGGCTGCTCGGGGATTTCCGGCATCAGACGCATGACGATCGTCTGGTCCTTTGCGTCGGCGTGCTTGCCCGGAACCGGCGGCTTAACCGCGGTCCGCACGAGAGTCGCGGAGTCCTTGCCCGCGTCGGGAGCGCCGATCGGCCGCAGGTCGAGGCCGATGACCTTGTACCCGAGCCGTGCGAGGTGGCCGTAGCAGTCCTGAAGCCTGTCCGCGACACGGGAGTCGAGGGGACAGACCGCCTCAGTTTCCTCCATCTGCCGCCCGTTGGTTCTTTGCCAGATCAAATGGACGCCCCCCTGATCTGCAAATGCGGCACGAAGAAGGGGCTCATCCGCGGCGGCAGCGTCCCGGGCCTGCGGCTGGGGAATGGAAACCTGCGGCTCCGGGCCGGGGGAAGGGGCCGGGCGTCCGCGCCTGGGCTCGGGCGCCACGGCCGGGGCAGCCGTTCCGGCAGGCCCGCGGTGCTCCATCCCGGGTTCGCCGCCAACGGGTTCCGGCCGGTTGAGCAGGCGGCCTATCCAGCTCCTGAGGCGGGCGATCCATCCGGGCCTGGCCGGGGGCCGTTGACGAGCCTTGTAGTCGCCGAGGGCGGCCCGATGGAAGCTTTGGAGGGCCGCGATTGAGGGCCCGTCGTTCTCCTTCCTGATCCAGACGGGCTGGCCCTCGATTTCGAGGCTGACGCCAGCCGGGCTGAAGGCAATGTTCCCCAGGCGCGTGCTCCCGGCCGGCAATTGGGTGGTGTTCATGCCCCCATTAAAGCAAGGCCGAGGCAGCGGGCCTTGCTAAAATGTCGGCGTGGCAGGCGAGCCCCCATCCAGCGTGCCCTTCTCGGCCGATGACGTCGACATCGCTGCTTACGCGGACCTCCGCGAAGCATGCCTGAGCATCGGCTTCCTGCCATCGTTCCGCCACGGGATCCTTCTGGACGTGGCGATGACGGCGCCGGAAGACGAGGCAGCCGTGGCGGCCATCCGGGGCGCAACCCACCAGGAGGTGCGCCGATTCGGGGTCGGGCGGCCCGATTTTGAGCGGGCCGTGCAGGCGCTTGAAGATTCGCTCCGGCGCAGCCGCGCCGCGCCCGAAGTGGAGGGTGGCCCCGGGGCTCCGGAGGCCTGGGACACGGCGACAAAGACGGCCCGCGAGGTCGCCTTCGAGCTGGTGCGCTTGGCCTTCGAAAATGGAGCCTCGGATCTTCTGCTCGACGACCAGGAGAACTGGATGGAGGTGGCCGTCAAGCTGGCAGGCGAAAAGGAAATCCTGCCGCCGGTCGACAGGGCGTTTGCCCCAGGGCTCCTCCGAGCGTTCAAGGAGATCGCCGGCCTGTCGACCCACACGTCCACGGTGTGGCAGTCCGGATTCGCCAGCGTCCCGGTCTCCAGCCGCCGTGCCGATCTGAGGATCGAGATCACGCCGACCGTCCACGGGGAGAGCCTGGTCGCCCGGCTGCAGGACCGGCAATTGCAGCTGGACCGGATGCGGCGCCTGCCGTTCACCGATCCGCTGCAGCTGCGGATAGCATGCGCCTGCCTCAGGCAGCGCCAGGGCCTGATCATCGCGACAGGGCCCACCGGACACGGCAAGACGACGACCCTATACTCGTGCCTCGGGCAGCTCGACCGCTCGACTCTCAACATCCGCACCCTCGAGGATCCCGTCGAATTCACGATTCCGTGGATCACGCAGATACCGGTCGGAGCCGGAACGGGCCGGAGCTTCTCGGAGGGGCTCAAGAGCCTCCTCCGGCAGGCGCCCCACGTGATCCTGATCGGCGAGATTCGCGATCAGGCGGTTGCCCAGACATGCATCGAGGCGGTCGACACCGGACACCTGATCCTGGCGACGCTGCACACCCGCGACGCGGTGGGGGCGATTTCGCGTCTTCTGGACCTTGGCGTCACGGCCCGGCAGGTTTCCGGCGCCCTTTCTCTCGTCATCGGCCAGCGGCTCGTCAAAAGGCTCTGCCCGCAGTGCCGGCGGCCCGTCCCCCCCGACGGGCTCCAGGCGAGTCACTTCGAGGCGTACGCGCTCCCGGTCCCGGACGTGCTGCATGTGCCGGGCGGCTGCCCTGAGTGCGCGGGGCGGGGCGAGCGCGGCCTGGCGCCGATCTTCGAGTTCCTGCATGTGGCCGGCGGTTCGGAACTGGAGGAGGAGATAGCCAGGGCAGGGCGTGACGGCTTCGGCGAGCACGCCTTCCGCGCGCGGTGGCTGGAACTCGGCGGCTCGCCCCTCGTCCGCGAGGGGCTGCGCCTGGCTGCCGCCGGACAGGTCGCTTACGGCGAGGTCCTGAAATACGAACGCACCCCGCCAGATTGCTAATATACCGGCGACGATGCAAACAGCCGATGAAACGCACCGCCTCCAGGCCGCCTCATTCATGAGGCGTTGGGATTTGCGGCGTCGCCTGCGCCGAAAGGCGGCCGATGATCCGGGCGTCCCGAGAGGGACGGACATGCCGCGCGAAGTGTGGACCCATTACCGGCATTTTTCGTGGGTCATCCACGAACAGCGGCTGATCCTGCTGATCCTAGGAGTCTTCTTGGCAAACGGCATCGCCGTCTGGGTGCTTGCGTTCGACCTCGGCCGCAAGCACCCGGCCGTCGTCCGGTCGGGGCCCTCGCTCAAGGAGGCCGCCGCCGCGTTCTACGGCTTCCCCGACATCTCGTACGACGCCGTGGCCTTCTTCCTGAACGGTTGCCTCCCCCTCCTGTACGCCATTGACGACTCGGGGCATCCGCTGCTTCCGCTGGCACAGGGCCTGGTGGCGCCGGAGGTCTACGGCGATGCGGAGCGGCGGCTGGGCGCGTCGGGGCCCGACGTGCAGGCAAACCGGATGACGCAGGGCCTTGCCCTGACGGGGGTCACCGACGTCGTGACCGATGCCCGCAGCGGGCGGGCTGCGGCGTACGTGCGCGGATATCTGACGGTGACCGTGCGCCACGCCGAGGCGCAGTTCTTCCCGTGGCGGGCCCAGGTTCTCCTCGCGATCAATCCGGTGAGCCGCCTGAACCCGTATCCGTTCTACATCCTCAGGTGCGAGGAGCGGACGGGCCCGGACGCGCCTGCCTGGGATTCCGCGCACGACAACCGGCGGTTTCTTGTCCCGTGAAGGCCTCCCCCGAGAAAGAGCCGGAGGAGTCGCGCGATTCGGCAGGGCGGATCGCCAACGCGCGCTGGGCGCGCGTGGAGGAGACCGACGGGTTCTTCATCGATGAGGACCGGCTTCGCGCCCTGTTCCACGGGGTGGTTGCGGTCGGGGCCGGACTTCTTGTCCTCACGATTTCGGGCTTGCTCCGTTTGCAGAAGGCCGCCCTTGCCCCGCCGATCTTCGTCGGAATCGCCCACGGCCTGATCTTCACCGGAGCTCCGCAGCCCCTGTCCTCGGTCAAGGACGAGGATTTTGACAGGCAGCTTTCGGACACGGTGGAAGTCCTGTTCGGCCGGACCGAGAAGGGGCTGCCGCCGGCGATCCGCGAGTTCTGCGCGCCTGAGGTCGTCTCGGCGGTCGACCAGGCCTACCGGGATTCCGCGGCCGAGTACCCGGCAGGCTACGTGCAGACGCTGGCCATCCTTGAGTCCAGGGTCGTCACCGCGCGAACGGGCTACCGGCGGATGCGGTACAGCGGACTTCTCTCATCGCGCTCCGTCGACCGGGCGCAGGCCAGCCCGGTCTATCTCGATGCGGTGTTCATGATCGGGGCGCCGAGCGCCTTGAACGCAACCGGCTGGCGGCTGATCCGCCTGGAGGCCATGAGCCGCGAGGAATTCTACAGCGACGAGCGCGATCGGGTGGTGCGGAAGGCGCTCGATCTGCCGCCGAAGGGAACACCATGAGATGTCCCAGCCCCCTGCTCATCGCCTTCCTGGCGGGCATTTCGCTGCGCGCGGATCCCGCGCCCACGCCTTCCAGGGAATTGCTCAGGCCCGGAGTCCCGGAGGAGGTCTATATCGCGCCGGGACGGGCGACCACGATTCTCCTGCACACCAGCAGCAAGGTCGCGGCGATCTCCCTCGCCTCGCCGGTCGTCTCGTACAAGTACGACAAGGCCCTGAACCAGCTGGAGATCACTCCGACCGGACGATCCCCGGGAGTTGAAACCAACCTCAACCTGCGGATCGGCCCCGAGGTGTATGTCCTCCTGGTCAGGGTTGTGAACGACGTGAGGGCGCAGTATCTGCGCGATTTCGGGCTGGAGGAGGATCCGGCGGCGGACGAGGAAGCGGCCCTTGGCCAGGCCCGGCCGCTGAAGCCGTCTGAGATCGACCTAGTCGGAGCCGCCGAGAGTCTGGAGCGGGCGGAGACCGATCCCATCTTTCTGCGCGCCCGGCCCGCCTTGAGGGTGGAGGCGCTGGACCGGCTCTACCTTTGGAACGACTGCCTCGTGTCGCTGAATGCGGTGGCGCAGTTCCTCGACCTGGATCTGCTGGTGTTCCGAGTGCGCTGGGTCAACCGGACCGCGGAAGCGCTTTATCTGGATGCGTGCCAATACGGACTGTTTGCCGGGGCAACCCGGATCCCGATCACGGCCCGCTACAAGATCGGAGCGGGGCCGCTCATTCTTCCTGGGCAGGTGGAGACCGTGTATCTCGCCGTCCAGGGCTATCGATTGGGCCGGCACAATCGATGGGAACTGGGCCTCCCGCCGGATGCCGCGGCACTGGGCCGCAAACCCGCGCCATGAACCCATTCGTGCGCGAAAAACGGGATGGCCGCCGCGCGCCGGGCTATCTCGTCTATTTTCTGGCGGGCGCTGCCATCCTGGCGACGTTTGCGTTCGTGCACAACCGCCTTGGGCAGGGCAGCCCGCCCCGACCCCTGGAGAATCGCGGCGCCCGCATTTGGCCGATTACCCAGGCAGCCTCGTCAATGTCTCCGGTAAGGGTTGAGAAGAGGCAGCCGTCGGCCCAGGAGCGCAGTTTCCGGCTGCCTTCCACCGGCTCCGCGGACACCCGCTCCCCGGAGAGCGGAACGCCGAGGCCCCGGGACGCGTTTAATGCCATCGGGGCCGCCCTTGCGAATGCCGCGCCCGTGGAGGGCGGCCAGGCCCCGGGCGCCGCTGCCACGCCGCTCGATCTTGAGGGCGGAAACTCCCAGTCGCGCGGTTCGAAGTACGCTGCGCTGCCGCCGGCATTCCCAACCGAGACTGCGCGCGGCGGGACACCGGCGTCCGGGAGCGCAGGTCATCCCGAACTACTCGGCTACCGGGATCCTGCGGCCGACGTCCCTTCGGGCAATCAGGGGGCTGTGGAAAGGGAGATTGCACCCGGTCTCACTGCCCACGTCGTCCCGAAGGGAACCCTGATCCGGGCCTGTCTTCTGACCACGGTCGATACAAGCAACCCTTCGGCTGTGATCGAGTTTGCCGTTGCGCGCGACGTTGTGTTCAACAGGCACCGCCAACTGGATTTTGGCACCCGGCTCCTGGGCCGCCTGTCCGGCCGCCCCATGCGGGGCCGCCTGAACCTGATCGCAGACACGCTCCTGTACCCCGACGGACTGGAACTGCCGGCGAGCGCCAGCGCCGTCGAGGCCGACGATATCGGGTGCAATATTCATCCGGGGCTCGCGGCGAGGCATGTCCCGCCGCCCGAATGGGTGACACTGGCGCCGTACGTCTCGGAGCTTTTCACCGGTACCATGGGGCTGCTGGCCTCGCGCGCAGCTTCCCAGGTTGCCGTCGGCGTGAACGGGCTCAGCGTGCAGGCCTCCGTCCCGGACGGGCTTCGCGGCCCCGCGCTCCAGGCTTCGGAGCAGGCGATCCAGGACTTTACGCAGGCCCGGCTGAGGGAGACGGAGGAGCGCTACGCCGCCTATGACCTGATACCGGCCGGCACGGCCTGCTGCCTCCAGCTTGATTCGGACCTGGACCTGAGCGCCGCCCATTCGCCCGGGCGCGGCGCGACGGCGCGGCAAACCGAAAACCGCCCCGATCATGCGCAGAAAAATGCAAATTGACATTCGGCTCGCAGCAGCCTTTCTGGCCGCCTTTCTGGCGGCCGGATGCACGTCCCAGCGCCTGCGCCCCGCAGCCTTTGCCGCCCCTGCCCAGCCCGCCCAGTCGTCGCCGAAGGTCGAAAGCCCGCGTACAATGCCTGCAGCCGGCGTCCCCCAGCCGATCTACAGGAATCCAAAGATCGCGACCGTGATCCTCAGGTCGCACCAGGACGCAGAGGGAAGACTTTTTGGACCCCAGGTGATGTACCAGGTCACCGATCCCGGAGGCTGGAATCTCGAGGCCGTGGAAGAGGGAAGGGGATTCATCCCCGATTCAAACGCGCCGGTTCAGCCGGGCGCCTTGACCGCGGATTCCCCACCCGCACGCGAGGCGCCGCCGATGCCGCGGGATGCGCCGCTTCTCGATCCGGACCGTGCCGCGCGGATCGCAATCACCGGACTCATGGGCGAGGACGACCGTCCGAGGGCCGAGGCCCTGGCGCGGCAGGCGGGAGCGGGGACGGCGGCGGTGTTCGACCCTTCCGCGGGCTGGCTTCTCGTTCCCGGCCGGTGAAGCCATAATGACGGGCTAGGCGGATTGCCATCGAGCTTCGATCAAAAAAAGCCGCGCCCTGCAAAGGGCGCGGCTTTCGCAAATGGAATCAGTCGTGATGCGGATAGATCCCCAAAGTCGATTGCCGTTACCAGCCCCCTCCGCCGCCCCAGCCACCGCCCCAGCCGCCGCCCCAGTTGTTGGAGTTGCAGCTGTTGTTGTCGCAGCTCTGGTTGGAACTCGAGCCGCTGTAGCCGCAGTTGTTTGTCCAGCTGCCGTTGTCGCTGTTGCCGTAGCAGCCGTTGCCGCCCCAGCTGCAGGAACCGCTCTTGTAATTGCCCCAGCACTTGTTCTGAATGTTGCAGTTGCCCCAATTGTCATCCTGCGCCTTGCACTGGTTGCCGTTGTTGTCGTAGCAGGTGCCGCTCGTGGCGGTGGTGACGGTGGCTGTGCCCAGGACCTGGATGCTTGAGGCGGATGAACCGGTCTGCGTGTAAACCTCGATCCTGTACGTGTTCACCCCGGTGTCTGTCGGGAAGTACATCTGGTAATTCGGGCCGGAGCTGCTGATCGAGTAATAGGTCGTGCAGGCGTTCCAACCGCCCGAATTCCAGTTCCCGCAGCCGTAGTTGTTGTTCGAACAGCTGCCATTGCTGCAGCCGCCCCACCAGCCCCACGATCCGCCGCTATTGCACCCGCTCCAGGAGCAGCCGCCGCTGTTGTAGGTGTAGATGACGGGCGTGGAGGATGTGCCGTTGGCGTAGACCTGGTAAATCGCGACGAAAATGGAAGTGTCCGACACATAGGTGCCACCCTTCGAGACCTTGAATTCAACCGGAATCACTGATCCGCCGCAGAGCGGCTGGCCGCAGGAAACCGGAGGCAGCCAGGTGATTGTTTCGGCCGGCGCAACCTGGGTGACCGTGAACGTCGTCGAGGCCGTGGCTGTCATGCCGCCGCTGTTTGTGTCCGTTGCGCTGAGGGTGTAGGTCCCCGGAGCCGAGATCGTGAACGATCCGCCGCCCGTGATCGAAGCGGACGTGCCGACACCGGTGAGGGTCGACGGGGTTTCGGGCGTCCCCGACGCCGGTTGTCCGGGGCCAGTGAGCGAGGCTGTGACGGCCGTGATGGCCCCACGGGTCGTCGCGCCAACCAGTTTGTAGGCAACGGACACCGTGGTTGCGTTGGCGGGGATCTGGTACGTCCGATATGCCGTGGCCACAAAAACTGTCGGAACCGCCGTGGAGCCCGTGACGGTGAAGGTGACCGTTGTTGAAGCCTGCCCGTATGCATTCCAGCCGGAATAGGTCAGCGTGTATCCGCCGTCCTGGCTGATAAGGACAGAACCGACGATCGTTGCGGTAGCCGACGTGCCCACACCCTGCTGGGAGGTGAGGGTCACCGGCGTTGTTCCTCCCGGGCCGGCCAGCGTGGCGGTGATGGCGGTAACATTTCCGCTGTTGGCCGGGCTGAGGACCTTGAAGCCGACGGGCACCGTGAATGCCGGGGAGCCCGAGGTGTACGAATAGGCCGAGATTGTGGGATTCGTGGCCGTGATCGTGGGCGGGTTCCCCGTTGAGGAACCCGGGAAAACAACGTTGACGTCGTGCACGACCGTGGATGTTCCGACCGAATTGATCGCCGTTGCAGAAATCGAGTATGTGCCGCCCGTGACAACCGTGTAACCGCCGGAGCCGCCGATGCTCACCGTGTTGAGTCCGCCGGAGGTGGTCGTGGATGAGACTGGCACGCCGTTCACGGAAAGGGCTGTTGATGTGATGGGGGGCGATGTCAGTCCCACGCCGGTCTGAACATTGGCCAGATAGGTGATCGGAATCGTGAAGTTCGCGGCTCCTGCAGGCGCCGTGTAAACCTGTCCGTCAATCGGAGAAAGCGTTATCTGCGGGCTGACAGGACTCGGGGCCAGGGCTTGGGCGTTCACGTTGACCGTGGCGCCCGCGTTTGGAGAAGCTCCGTCAATGGTCCCTGAGGGCCACCCTGTCGTATTGATTTGGTAGCCATAATTGCCGGCGTAGGCGGCGGAGACGGTGACGGTGATCGTAACCGATCGCTGTTGATTCGCAGCGGTGAAGTTCAGCGTTGGAGTGGAAAATGAAATAAAGGAGAGCGCCGTCGCGTTGGTAACTCCGGTGGGAGTCGACAGCATCGAGGGAACAAGAGTGACCGTGGTCGACGCGGTGACCGTGCTGGGCGCAACGATGCTCAACGTATACGACAGCGTAACCGGAGTGACGCCCTCAAGCACGATTTGCGACGGGTTATATTGAACATTGGCGACCGGGAACTGGGCCCGGGCAACGGTCGAGGCGGCGACCAGAGAGACGGCCAGAGCTGCTGTGCGGAGTGGGCTGACGAGGAGACGGGTCATCATAGGCAGGCAGTTTTTGCTGCCCATATCGTCGGCACGACGCACGCGTCGGTCAACGGCCGTTTTGTATGTTTATCCCATGTAAGAGGGATACTGTTGTATTTGTTAAGTATTGCTTGGTAATTATTTAGGTAATACCGAAAGCCGGGTTTTTCGGGCTAAGTAATTCTGCTTAAGCCTCAGTTTCCTCCTTTTCTTGCCTGGTGCGGTGAATCGCGTCCCGGGGCGGATTCATCGAGAATTTCGATGGCTTCCAATCGGTACAATCCGGAGCGTGCGTCGTCGAAATCCGGCTTCAGCCGGACGGCTTCCTTGAGGTGCGCAATCGCTTCATGTATCCGGTTGTCCATTTCGAGGAGGACCGCCAGGTTGAACTGGGCCTTGGGGTCCGCGGGCTCGAGCTTGAGGGCCTCCTCGAACTGCGCGATGGCCTCCTTTCGACGTCCGGCGGAGGCGAGCGCAAACCCGAGATTGTTGTGGGCCTTGGCAAAGTCCGGCCTCAGCCTGAGCGCATGCTCGAATTGGGAAATGGCTTCATCCGCGCGGCCGGCGTTGGCGAGGGCAAAGCCCAAATTGTTATGAGCTTCGGCGAATCCCGGATCCAGCAGCAACGCCTTCCGAAGGTGGGCGATTCCCTCGTCCGCCCGGCCGGAACCGGCCAAGGCGAGCCCGAGACTGTTCTCCGCCTCGGCATTGTTCGCATCGATTTCCAGGGCCCGTTTCAGATGGGCGATCGATTCGGATTGGCGGCCCAGCTCGCCGAGGGCTTTCCCGAGGTTTGCCTCCATCTCCGAATCGCCAGGCTTCCCGGCCAGCGCCAGCCTGTATTGCCCTATGGCTTCCTCCAGCCTCCCGGTATTGTAAAGGGCGATGCCCAGGTTGCGGCGCGTCCCGAAAAGGGTTGGGTCGATCTCAAGGGCCCTTTTATAATGAGGGATGGCCTGCGCGACCTTTTCACTGGCTACAAGGAAATCGCCGACACCGTTTTCCGTTTCAGCGTTGCCGGGGTCGAGCCTGATGGCCTGCTCGCAACTGGCGATCGCATCCTCGACCCTGCCGGCCTGATTCTGCGCAAAAGCCATGTTCAAATAGACAATGGGTGAGCGCGAGTTGTACTTCAGGTTGTAAGTCCATTCCGTCACCTGGTTCAGAAAAATCCCGGAATGGCGGTGACTGGCGAGGACGAGCCCGCCAAGGCCCGCTGCGGCTGCAATGGCCAGACAGGCGCGAATGGGGCCGGCGCCCGCCGGCCGGCCCGATCCACCGGCCCAGGAAAAGGCCCGGCCAAACCCCGCGGCCGCAAGTCCGACCACGCCGATGAGCGGCAAATAGGCCAGATGGTCGGCCACCGGTGCGATGTGCTGGTAGGCCATCGGAATGAATCCGAGAATCGGCAGCAGATTGATCAGAAACCAGCCGATGCCGAACAGGGCGTGCCGGCCCCAAGTGGCGCGCCGGGTCCAGAGAAATGCCCCAAGGGCGCCAAGCAGGAGCAGGGGAATGAACGGAATCAACGACGGCAGACGGACCGCCCATGGGGGATAGACCGGCAGCAACCCGCGGGGAAAAACGCACTTTGAAAAATAGAACCCGATCGCGAGACCCGCATCGGCAATCCGCCCGATCAACCCTTCCTGGGGAAGGTGCCAGGTGCCGACCGCCCGGTGGATCTGAAACCGGATCGCGACGATTCCGAGCGCCAGGGAAATTGCGAAGAACGGCGCGGTGGAGCGCAGGTCCGCGCGGCCGATTCGGCCGCGGCGCCACCAGGCGTAGAGCAGCAGGACCACAGGAAACATGACCACGGAGCTCTTGCAGAGCATGGCCGCCAGGAACCAAAGGGCGGACCGGATGAGGTGGCTTCTTGCGTTGGTCCGGCCCGCGTCCGCCGAATCGCTGTAATCGACGTATGCCTCCATCGCCAGCAGAAGGGGCGGGAGCGACAAGGTGTTCTTCAACTCGGCGACCCAGGCCACAGACTCCACAACCAGGGGATGCACGGCGAAGAGAAGCCCCCCCAGCCAGGCGAACCGCACCCCAAGCCTTTTCAGCAGATGCCAGACGAGGAAGGCGCCGGCCAGGTGCAGGCCGACATTTGCCAGGTGGTACCCGAGGACATTCTCGTGCCAGAGGTGCCACTGGACCCAAAGGACTGTCGCTTCGAGCGGGTAGTAGTCGGGGGTGGCTGGCGCAAACCAGATCTTGCCCAATCCGGGTCCGTTGTGGAGCGTCAGGTTCTCCCGGATCTCGAAGTCGTCCCAAAGCCACTCGCCGTGAAACGCGGGCCCGAACGCCCACAACGCCGCCAGGATTATGAGAACGGCTTGCAATAGCCCGACCCGGTGCCGCTTCAGCAATCCGGGAATGTCATTCAAGTGGATCGGAATCATTTCCCCGTTATTATTATATGATTACGGTTTTTCCCTTGCAGGGCGTCCACTGCCGTATTCATAAGGTGTTTTTTTGAAACAGATTCCGCAACCGTTTGCGGTTCATTCGTAGGGTCAAGTACCTACGTAATAGTACCCCAGTGGTATAAATTGACTAAAACTGCGTTGGAATGCACCGTTTTCTCATTGGAGCCTTCCCCTGTCCAGTGCCTTTCCGATCATCCGTTACATTCGTAGCTTAGCCCAGCGTTTAATGCATTCAAAATCTGCCGCCTTTCGCCGGATCCTTCTCGTCGCCGCTCTGGCGTCGGGCGGATCGGTTGCGTTTGCGCAGCAAACCTGGACGGGCCCGAACAACGGGACGTGGAGTTCTTCCGCCAATTGGGCGGGCGGAACGCCCAGCTCGATTTCGACGGCGAATTTCACGGGAACCAGCGCGCCGAAAATCACCACAAGCACTTCGGTTGGCGAACTGATGTTCTCAACCGCTGCCGGCAACGAGACGTTTTCCGGCACGGGAAACACCCTCACGCTGAAGGCGCCCAACGCCTTCGGCATATGGGATTATGGCGTGAGCGGCACGACAATCAACTTCGGCAACAATTTCGCGCTCGGTGTCTCGCAGACCTGGGAGATATACGGCGGGGGCAACATGTCGTTCACAGGCACGGTCAGCCTTGCCTCCTACACGCTGACGTTTGTCGATACGGGATCCGGGACCATGACTTTTGGCGGCGCGATCAGCGGCTCGGGCGGGCTGAGTGTCTCATCGGGAATGGTCAACCTGAACAGCGCGAATTCGTACACTGGCGCGACATCGGTGGCCGGCATCCTGTCGCTGGGCGCGGCGGGAGCAATCGCCAGCTCCAGCGGTGTGACCGTGTCCTCGGGCGGCGAGCTGCAGTTCGGCAAGACGGGGACAAACACGTTCACCGGACCGGCGATGAACATCAGTGGTGCCGGCGTGAGCGGCGCTGGGGCGATCAACAACATCGCCTCCGGCACGAACACCTACAACGGAAACATCACAATGGGGGCCGCCTCGACCATCCAGGACAACGGGGCGCTGACCCTGGGCGGCACGATCGCCAACGGCGGGAATCTCCTCACGGTCAACGGAAGCGGCACCCCGACCCTGGGCGGCGTTGTTTCCGGCTCCGGCGGATTGACCTATTCAGGCACCGGGACGCTGACCCTGAAGGCGGCCGACACGTACTCGGGGCCGACGCTTATCACGGCCGGCACCCTATCGGCCACGAATGGTTCGGCCTTTGGCGCGTCAACAGGCAATGTGACCGTGAACGGCGGCACGCTCTCGCTCGCAGGCGGCGGAACCGCCTCGGCGCCCACCGTCTTTACGAAGACAGGCACGCTCTCCCTCAACGACGGGAGTGGAGGCGGGGCGCTGGTCAATGCGACCGGCAGCAATGCGTGGTTTGGCAATATAACCCTCGCGGGGAATTCCACGGTCGCGACGGGATCCAACATCCTTTATTTGGGCGTCGGCTACCCCACGATGGGAAGCACCATCAACCTTGGCTCTTACACCCTGACATTAAACACGTCGGCGGCGGCGACCACCGCCCCGTCTTACGAGGTTCCGGCCAGCATGGATAAGGCGAACATACTCATAAACTCTGCCATCAGCGGCTCCGGCGGAATCACCAAGACCGGCCCGGGCACGGTCACAATCGAAGGCGGCACCGGAAACACCTACACGGGTGCGACAACCATCACGGGTGGCACCCTTATCGCGTACGGTGCCTCGACACATCCGGTGATTTCGGGCACCTCGGTCATGATCGGAAACGCGTCCAGCCCCGGAGCTGCGGATTCCGTCGAGCTCCAAATGGGCCAGGTGGCGACCGGCCTGGCGTCCGCCAATTACCTCGTCGGGACGTACAACAGCCTGAATAACACCTCGAACTCCGCCATGACCGTTTATGCGGACGGATTGTTCCAAATGGGCGGCGGCTCGCAGGGGCTTGCGTCCCTCACCTTGCAAGGAGGCACGGTGATGGGTCAGCAGAGCGGCAGCAATTACAGTCCGATGCTATCGATCGCCAACAGCAATGGCGCAAGCGGAGGCATCACGACCCTTGCAAGCAACCAGACGGCCCTGATTGAAAGCGGCTCGACAGGCAACGCCTACCTGGCATTGGTCGGCAATCAGTTCACGTACAACATCGCCTCCGGCAGCGTGACCGGCGGAAGCACTCCGGGCGTGGACCTGCTGGTGAGCGATATCGTCGAGAACGGCTACGGCTATACCGGCAACGGTTCGGGCAGTGGCTTCACCGGCTCCGGCGTGGGAATCGGCGTCTACAAGACGGGCACCGGCACGCTGGAATTCAATGCGGCGAACACCTACACCGGCGTCACGGAGATCCACCAGGGCGTCCTCAACATCCAGAACAATTCAGCCCTGGGCGCCTATAGCGCAGTCAGCTTCGGCGCGCTCGACAACGGCACGCAGGTCGATGCCACGGGGGCCCAGCTCCAGCTTCAGGGCGGCATAACGGTTTCCAAGTTTGAGACGCTCACGCTCAACGGCACCGGCATCAGCACGAACGGAGCGCTGCTCAATGTGTCGGGAACCAACACCTGGAATGGCGAGGTCATCCTCGGGTCAAATTCCCAGATCAACGCCAACGACTCGTCGACGCTGGACCTGGTCAATCTGAACAATGCCGCTGGTCACTCCGAGGGCCTGATCTTCGGATCGACCACCGGAGGTGGAGGCCAGAGCCTGACCTTTGGCGGCGGAGGCACCACATTGGTCAACGGCGGCATCGGCGGAAACACCGGCGCATTGGTGGGAAAC
The DNA here is from genome assembly GCA_963747795.1 of uncultured Verrucomicrobiae bacterium. Lineage (GTDB taxonomy): Bacteria > Verrucomicrobiota > Verrucomicrobiia > Opitutales > Opitutaceae > Palsa-1447. The sequence continues at coordinate 54,490 of CAVVGS010000006.1, read as the reverse complement.
ATCATCGTTAATGCGACCGACGGGGTTTCTACCAACGGGACGGTCATCTTCGCCGGGGTCAACAATTACTCGGGCACGACAGCGGTTAACAACGGAACGCTGGAAATCGCCAATTCGGGCGGCCTGGCGGGCTCTTCCGCGACCGTCGCGTCGGGCGCCACGATGGCATTGGCGAAGGACTACAACAGCAGCGGCACCGTCGCCATCACCGCGGGCAACAGCGGCCTGCCGATCACGATCAATGGCACCGGCACAAACGGGTCGAGCGACGGCGGCACGGGCAACGGCGCGATCGAGAACATTTCGGCCAATAATACCCTGGCCAGCAACATCACCCTGGGCTCGGCCTCGTCGATCAAGGCCGATAGCGGCACGACCCTGACAATCTCGGGCAATATCGGCGGCAGCGGCCAGAATCTCACTGTGGGCGGCACCGGCAACATGCTGATCACCGGGAATGTCGGCACTGGAAGCGGGACCCTGACCAAGGTGGACACCGGCACGGTCACCCTTGACGCCTCGTCGACCAACACCTTCACCGGCCTCACGACGATCAGTGGCGGGACGCTGGCCCTCGGAGCCAGCAATGAGCTCAATGCCTCGAACCAGCTGACGGTCGCCAGCGGCGGCACGTTCAACCTGAACACTTACAACCAGACCCTTTTCAGCACGACTACGGGCACATTCGCGCTCAGCACCGGCGGGACAATCAATTTCGGAACCTCGGCCATTTCCTCGATCCTCACTCTCGCCGGATCGGGCACGATCACCTTCTCGGGCTCGATGAGCGGCTACGGCACAATCATCGTCGACCCCGGGGTGACACTGGTCTTCGACTCCAATGTGACGGATGCGAACCTCAACATCGTGCTCGATAATTCCACCCTCGATGTCAACGGACAGAGCCTTACGTTCGACAATCTGACCTTTGAGGGCGGCACCTCCAATCTCAATTTCGCGGGCGGCAGTTCGGTCATCGACTTCAAGGGCACGGTTTATGCGGGTGTTTCGACCGACACGCTCGAGGTTCAGAACTGGACGGGCGGGACCTCCTTCTTCTATTCAACCACGGAACCCGATCCGGGTGGGCGCTACAATCCTCCCCTCAATCAGATTGTTTTCGACACTCCGAGCTGGACCGGCGCCAACACAACATGGCAGGGCTGGACCGATGGGCCGGACAACGACCACCAGATCGTGCCGGTCCCGGAGCCTTCGGTTTATGGCGCCGTGGCCGCCGCGTTTGCGACCGGTCTGGTTGGATTCGTCGCGCTTCGGCGCCGCAGGGAGGCTGCTGCCGCGACGGCGAAAATCTAGCCAAAGACCTCAGGCCTCAGTATTGAAATCGCGGGCACCGCGATTTCAATACTGGAGGCCCGAGGTCTTTTCCTAAGATCGGGTGCTACGGCACTCGTCGCCCGTCTTTGAAGTCGGGCAGTATCCCCGGGGGATGGCTGTCCGAATAGCCGTAGAGGGCGTACATGACGTCAATGGGCAGGGAGGGAAGGACTGGCAGGTAGCGCTCGATCGACCCGCTGCGGCCGCTGGTCCGGAAATAGCGTTCAAAAACGTCGAGCGCGACAATCTTTCCCCCGGAAATCGCCTTCATGGCGGTTCCTGCGGCCTGCAGCCTCTTCCAGTCCCCTGACGCCCCTGCCGCACAATAGAGCGATAGGTATGTGCCGATACTCTGGTCCGCGGGAACGGGCGGGTTCCTGCCGAATGCATCTGCAACCTGGGCCAGAACGGTGCTGTTCGGATACCGAATCAAATGGGCGCAGAGCAGTTCGAGAAGCGGCGTGCCGTCCTGGCCTGCGGCCAGCAGGCGGCCGACCTGGTCTTGGAGGATGCCCTGCCATCCCAGAGCCGCGTAGGCATCGAGATTAAGACGGCAACGGTCGGGCCCGGGAAGCCTGCCTTGCTCGCGGTTGAGCTGGAAAAGGGCGTCGCCCGCATACCCGGCCCCGATGAGCCAATCGATCCTGTAGTAGAAGAGATAGGGGTCGGCGTCCGCCCGCATTGGAGCCGTCAGCACGCGCCACACCTCTTCCCTCGATTTCCGTCGGGCCATGAGTTCCCAGGCGCAGGCCTGTCTCGCGAATTCAGGCAGCGCGGCGGCCTTCGAAGCCTCTTCAAGGAACCGGATGTCATGGGTCCGCCGGCTCGCAATCAGGAGCGCATTCAGCCAGACGCCCGTTTCCGCCTTCTCCGCATTCATGCGCTCCCAGGCGAGGGCCTCGATCGACTTGAAATCTCCCCGGGCGAGCAGGCTCATGTACCAGGCCTGGGCCGTCTCCGCCCGCCGGCCCGGATGCTCGTCCATCAGCCTTCTGTAGATCTGGTTCGAAACGTCGTTCTCGCTGGTCTGCCATAACTGCGCGAGGATCCGGCCCGGCATGTAGGCGTGGGGGTCGAGCTGGTAGCTCTGCGCCAGGTAGAGCAGCGCTTCGCCCGTCCGATTGGCGTGGAGGGCGGCCTCCGCTCTTTGGAAGAAATAGAGGGCGCGGGACTGCCGGATCTCATGCCAGGCAGGGGGCCATGCGACCGACGAGATGCGCACCGGATATCCGACCGCGTGAAGGAAGGCGAAGGCGAGCAGAACGCAGCCGACGTACAGGGTGGCCATTGCCCCGCCGGTCCATGCGGCCGCGCGGAGCCAGAACGGCCTCACCCCGGCCGCGTCGACAGAGCAGCGCCAGCGGCCGTCGGGCGCCTTCTTGAGAAGCGGGCACACGCGCCGGAATCGCGCCGGGTCGTTCCAATAGGCCGCCGCATCGCATCCCGTCTCCCACGCGCGGCCGGAATCGCTGGGATGCTGGCAGGGGCAGCGGCTGCGCCGTCCGCGAATCACATAAACGGTCTTGCTCAGGTTCAGCGCGGCCAGGGCCCACCAGAAACGGCCCAAATCGCCCAGCCAGGCACCGATCGCGGGGGGCCGAATCCGGTCGAATAGGCTTCGAAGGAATCCGGTCTCGTCGCGGTCGGCTTCGGGGTGTGGCGAGGTGTCTTGCAATTGGGCGCGTGTGCCGGGGGATGGAAAACAGGTCCCCATCAAACGTGCAGAATCGGCCAATCTCTTCGAGAGGATTATGGAAGGGCGGGGCGCCGTTCACCGGGTGGCCCAGCCAAAGCGGCGCACCATCGGCGCTATTTCCGATGCTCGGGGTGGGCCTGCAGGTACACGGCCAGATCGCCATCGAGGGACTTCCATGTCACACGGGAGCCGATCGCGCGGAAGAGGGAGTGGATCAAGGGATTCTTATGGTGGAAGGCGTTGAAAAGGGGCACGAGGCGGTGGCCGAGGTCGAGCTTCGCGCGGTACCCCGTCTGGCCGCTTTGCAGTTCCGAGGCGCCGCAGCCGTAGGCAAAATCGAGGGCAGCGTCGAAGAGCCGAAAGTACGGGTAGCACCCGGCCAGCCGGCTGTAATCCAGCCCGATGAACTTGTTGATCACCCGCTTCCCCACTCGAAAAACGAGCATGAAGGCGACCAGGGCGCCGTCGGACGGATCCCTCTGCAGGATGAACGAGGCCTCGTCCCTCGCCCGAACGCTCTCGAAAAACCGCAGGTCCAGCCGCTCGAACTTGGTCCTGCCCTTTTCATACGTCTGCATGAACAAGCCGAAAATCTCGGAAAGCTCGCGGTCGGACGGACATTTGACCACGGATGTCTCGACAGCCTGGCATTGACGCGAACGGCGCAGTTTCTTGAGCAGGTTGTGCCGCTGATTGTGGGTGAGGGAGCGGTAATAGGCCTCCTTGTCGGGGGCGGGAAGGGCGGCAAGCGTGCCCGGATAGCTGGCCGTCGGGAAAAACGCGGTCGTGCGGCCGTGGCCTGATAACGCCGGGAGATCGGCGGCCGGGAAATCCTTGAAAACAATCATCGGAGCGCGGAGCCTGCGGGCCTCGGCCCGCAGGGCGGCGCCGAGCCCGGCCATGACCTCGGCCAGGGTCAATCCGGGAGCGAGGCCCACGGTACCCTCATCCGAACACGGGGAGCCGATGAATAGCGTGCGCTGGCGGCCGACCCTCGGGAAAATGCCCGAAAGGCCGCGCAGGACCAGGGCGACCGGCGCCGGGGCCACGAGCGATATGGGGACGTCGTGGAGAAAGCAGGGGGCGATCCCCAGGGGCTGTCCGCCCGAGCGGATCAGCGCGTAGCGAAAGGTAAACTGATCCTCCAGCCGGCTCTCCTCTAGCGTCTGGTACCAGAAGCGGCCCTCGAGGGGCGGACGGAAGCACCCGCCCCAGACCCGCCCGTCGATATCCGAGGCGCGGTCCGCAAACTCGATCTCCACGGGCAGCATGGGATGGCCGGGTCAAAGGGCCACGCACACCGCCCCGGCGATGATGCAAAGGACGCCCAGCCAGCGCACGCGCCCGACCGCCTCGCCGAGGAAGATCCTGGACAGGAGGGCGACCCCGACGAAGCAGAGGCTCCCCATGGGAAAGGCGACGCTCACGTCGAGGTAGTGCAGCGCCAGGGTGTAGAGGAGGACCTCGCCCCCGTAGGCGACGAGCCCGAGCGAAATCCAGGCCCTTGCCGACGATCCGGCCCCCATCCACCCGGCGCGCGCCCGCCAGGGCCCGGCCAGAATCCCCGCCCCTCCGGAGGCCCCGATCTTGAGGAAGAGCTGGGCGAAACTCTCCACGCCGACGGCGGCGATGACGACGAGAATGCCTGTCGACTCCGGCGTCATTGACGGACTGCCCCCGGCTCGTCGGCCGGACGGGGGCTGCGAAAAGGGGTCCGGCTGATGAGGAACACGCCGATCAGAATCAGGCAGACGCCCATGACCTTTGGGGCCGAGATGCGTTCGTTCAGCGAGCGTGCGGACAGGGCGAGAACGGACAGGTAGCTGAGCGCCGTGAACGGCTGGGCGAAACTCAGGTCGGCCCGCGCAAGGACGCGCATCCAATTGAACAGCTGGGCCGCAAGACCCAGCATGGCCGCATAGAAAAAGGGGCTGGAGAGGGCGCCGAGGGCGGCCGCGGTGGGGGCGGCGTTGCCGGCCAGCTTCCAGGCGATCTGGATGAATGTGTCCAGGACGACCGCCAGGACCAGTCCGACGACCACGGCACCGGGAAGGGCGGCAGCGCCGGGCTTCATTCCGGAGTGGCGCCCGTCTTCAGCCGCGCGCCTTGCGGGCGCGTAGCAGGGCTTCCTCGAAAAGGGCGACGCCAAGATCGATTTCCGCCTCCGTGATGTACAGCGACGGGGCGAGGGTGAACACGTTCTTGTAGTAGCCTCCGATGTCCAGGATGAGCCCCTGGCGCTTTCCCCCCGCCGTCAGCTCGCCGCCAAGCCCGATGTTCATGATCGCGTCGGTGAGCTCCCTGTCCGGCGTGAAGCCGTCGTCGCGGCACATCTCGATCCGCAGCGCCAGGCCCAGACCCTCGACCTGGCCGATGCACGGGTGCCTCTCCTTGAGCGCGGCCAGCTTTTTCAGGAAATAGGCTCCCTTTTGCGGAACGGTGGTCGCGAAATCCTCGTCCTCGATCAATTCCATGACGGCCAGCCCCGCCGCGGTGCCGAGCGGGTTGGCCGAGAAGGTCGAGTGCGTCGAGCCGGGGGGAAACACCTGGGGCGAGATGAGGTCCTCGCGCGCCCAGATCCCGGATATCGGGTTCAACCCGTTCGTCATGGCCTTGCCGAAGACGATGACATCCGGAACGACGTCGAAATGCTCGATCGCCATGAACTTTCCGGTCCGGAAGAAGCCCATCTGGATCTCGTCGGCGACGAGCAGTATGCCGTAGCGGTCGAGCACCTTCTTCAGCTCCTTGAAATACGTGAACGGCGGGACGATGTAGCCCCCGGTGGCCTGCACCGGTTCGATGAAGAAGGCCCCGTACTCGCTTTGGTTGTTCTTGGGATTGACGACCGAGTAGTACTCGGACTCGAAGAGCTTCTCGAACTGCCGGAGGCAGGCGAGGCCGCAGGTCTCCGGCTTCTTGTCCAGGTGGCAGCGGAAGCAGTACGGGTAGGGGATGAAGTTGGCCCGGTCGGAGAAGTGCCCGTAGTGCTCGCGGTAGCGGTAGCTCGAGGTGATCGCCGTCGCGCCGAGGGTGCGGCCATGGTAGCCGCCCATGAAGGCGAAGCTGTGGTTGCGGCCCGTGTGGTTGCGGACGATCTTCATCGCGTCCTCGACCGCAGAGGCGCCGCCCACGTTGAAGTGGATCCTGCCCTTGACCCCGAGGCTCTGCTCGATCCGCCTGGCGAGCTTGGCCGCCAGCAGGACGCGCTCCTCGTGCAGGTACTGGCAGGCGAGCTGCGGGAGGGTGTCGATCTGGCGCTTGATGGCTGTATTCAGTCTCTCATTACGATAGCCGAAGTTCGCCGCCGAGTACCACATCTGCAGGTCGAGGTACTCGGTCCCCTTCCTGTCGTAGAGATAGCTGCCCTTCGCCTCAGTGAAGAAGTTCAGCTGCTTCGCATAGTGGACGGTGTCGCCCCAGGAACAGTAGCGTCCCTCCAGTTCGAGCAGCTCCCTTTCGTCCAACGACCCCCGCGACAGGGCTGGTTCAGATCTTGCTTTCATTTAGGATCCCCTCGAACGACCGGGCCACCTCGCCCAGGCTGGCGAATGGAATGCAGGGTATTGAGGCTTTCCTAAGATAAGTCAAAAGCGATGCCTTTGCAAAGACCGTGTCTGCGCTGAGCGACGGGCAGATGTCGGAGCGTCCGTCGCCGATGTAGACGACCCGGCGCTGATCGCGGTTCGGAGGGGCGAAATGGGTCTTCTTGCAGTGCGCGCAATCCGGGCATCCCGGATCGCCGAAGGGAAAGCCCGGGATCAGCCTCCCGGAATCGAGTTCGAGGTGGTTCGCTCGGAACGGGACGTCGCCCAGTCCGTTCCGCCGCAAAATGTGGCCGATGAACAGGTCGAAATTGTCGCTCACGATCGTCATCTCGCCGCCCTCCTCCCGGACGACGCGGCGCAGGGCGCGAAATCCGGGGTCGAGATTCACGCCCTCGAAGTGCCGGCTCAGCTCGCTCCACGTGGCGCGAAGGCTCCTGAGCTGTCCATCCAGGCACTCCCGGGCCCCGATCCGGCCCTCGGCCCATGCCTTCTCGAGCGTGCGCCAGCTGTCGTCCGCGGCAAACCGCTGGATGACGCCGTCGAGCACGTCGCCGATCGTGATCGTGTTGTCGAAATCGATGAAGACGCGGAATGCGGCCGCTTCGCCGCGGCCGGCCGGACCGGCGATCAGCAGGTTCCGGAATGTCGGGTCATGCATGGGCCGCCTCCGGCGAGAAGAACTCCGCCATTCTCTGCGCGACCGTTCCGCGCTCCTGGTCCGCCGTGATGACGTGGTACGAGTTCTCGAGATAGACAATCTCCTTGCGCGACGAGGACACCCGGTCGTGGATGAACTGGGCGTTGCGGGCGCTGCTCATGTCGTCATTGCGCGCCTGGATGACCTGGCAGGGGCAGCTGACGCGGCTCAGGCGCGCCTGCAGGTGCTCGGCCAGGCCGCGCAATTCTGCGATAAGCCGGACAGGAAAATACGGATAGCCGAACCGGTCCACGTCGCTCATGTCGTGAATATCCGCCTTTTCGTAATACTGGCGGACCTTCTCCCGTATCCGCTCGTTCTTCAGCCCGTAGGGGGGCTCCTCCTTGAAGTACACGAAGTTTTTCAGCAGCGTCCGCGAGGCCAGCGGCAGGAGAAAGTGGTACCAGGGCACGTTCCATCCGTCATAGAACAAAGTCGGAGAGAGGCAGCTCACGCCGGACACGCCGGATGGAAACTCCTCGGCGAGAAGGAGGGCCAGGAGGGCGCCCATGGAGAGCCCGCCGACATACACCCGGTCGTGGTCGGGGCGGACGAGTTCGTAGGCCGTGCGCACGCTTCCGTAGAACTCCTGCCAGGATGTCCGCTTGAGTACGGACAGCGGCTGGCCGTGGTTTGCTAGGCGCGGGCAGGACACGGTGTATCCTTGGGTATTCAGGTACCACGCCAGGAAAGTCATTTCGTTCGGCGTCCCCGTGAGCCCGTGCACGAGAATGACCGCCTCACCGTTCTTGCCCTGTTTGAAGATTCCATCGCTCGGCAGCTGGGACGCCGGACTGGCGGGGCGTTGGAAGGCAAATGTGACTGACATTCAGCAATTATCGTAGGCGGGCGGACTCCCGCGACAAAGCAATTTCCCGGCCACCTGTGTCTGTATTAGATGTAGGACATTGCCTCACAAACACGTAATCCGAAATCTGCTCGTCAAGCGGCCCATCGGCGCAGGACAAGGCAGACATTGCTGCCGCCGAACCCGCTGCTGTTCTTCATAATCGCGCGAGGAGACGACAAAACGGTCTTCTTCGGCAGGTTGAGGCCGTCGCAGACCGGGTCGGGGTCGTCGAGATTGGCGGCGCCCGGGATGAAACCCTGGTCGAGGGCGATGGCGCAAAATGCCGTCTCCATGACGCCCGAACAGGAAAGGCTGTGCCCCGTCAGGGCCTTCGTGCTGCTAATGCAAGGGTGCGCCCCGGCCGAGGTGAACACCGAACGCAGAGCCAGCGCCTCCGAAGCGTCCCCCGCCGGGGTGGACGTGGCGTGGGCATTCACATAGTCGATTTCGGAGGGCTTCGTTCCCGCCGACGCCATTGCGCGCGCCATGGCGGCGGCAAGGCCGCGGCCCTCGGGGTCGGAATTGGCCACATTGTATCCGTCGCCGGACTGGCCCCATCCCGCCAATTCGGCGTAGATCGGCGCCTTCCTGGCGCGGGCCGACCCGGATTCCTCAAGGACGAGGGCGACCGAGCCGCCGGTGCCGACGAATCCGTCCCGGGCGCGGTCGAACGGCCTCGAGGCCCGGTCCGGGTCGGGATTTCGCGACAGGGCGCGCATGCCGTGGAACGGGAAGATCGATTCCATGGTCATGTCCTCGCCGCCGACGATCAGGAGGCGCTTGAGCCTGCCAAGCGAGATCTCGTCAAACGCGTATCCAATCGCCTGGGTCGTGGAGGCGCACGCCGACACGAACCCGGCCACTGCTCCCCGGATTCCAAGGTGCGCGGCGAGGTTGAAATTGAGCGCCCCGGCGATCGTGCTTACGACGCCCATCGGCGAAACGCGCGCCCCGCGCGAATCGTGGATCTGGTTGAGGAAGTGCCGCATGAGGCGCGGCGATCCGGCCGAGGCGCAGAACAGCCCCGTGTCCTCCGCCGTGAGTTCGGCCGTTGTCAGGCGCGCGTCCGAGACGGCCTGCTCCGTCGCGCAGAGCGCATAGAGCCCGTGCGGCGGCATGCCCCGCAGGGTGTCGCGGCTGAAGGAGTAACCCTCAGGCCAGCTCCATCCGGCCCATTGGATGGAGGAGGTGTCGAAACCCTTGATCGTGCCGGCAACCTTGACCGGAAGGTCGGCGCCGGGAATGAACTCGTACGATTCAATTCCCGAGCGCAGCCCGCGCAGGCTGGCCTCGACCGACGCGCGGTCGTTGCCGATGCTGGTGACGAATCCGAGTCCCGAGACGACTACCCGCGGGGCGGCCATGAGGGCTCCGCTCACTTCGCGGGCCCGGCTCCGCCGGCGACGCGGCGGCGCAGTTGCGCGCGCAGGTCGTCGAGGGTGGCGATCTTGGGCAGCTCGTCATCCTCGATCTTGATGTTGAACAGGGTCTCCACCATGAAAACGGTGTCCATCATGGTCAGGGAGTCGCATCCGAGGTCGTCGACGAGTCTGGTCGTGCCGGGAAGCTCGTCGAGCGGCTTGTCGGGCTTCTTGGCGAGGTAGAACTGGAGGACGCCCATGGCCACGAGATTCAGGCTGGCCGGATCCCCGGTCTCGGCAAAGGCGAGATAGGCTGCGGTGATCCGTGGCGGAAAGCCGTCAAGCGACTCGCGGACGTTTTTTTGAGCTTCTGTGAGAGTGATCATTCAAGGGCGCGCGATTGCGCAGCGGTGTGCCCCGCCCATTGCGCGACAAGGGCAGTGAAGATAAAATTGTGCTCGCATGCAACACTGGGGCATCCGAGTTTTTTGGCATGATTCGCCTGGGGCCGGATCGCCTCCCGCACAGCCGTGCAATTGCCGTTGCCGCCGGAATCGGGTCGGCGCTCGTTCTCGCAATCGGGTCGCTTTTCATTCCCGCCGTCCAGCGGTCGTTGCTTCGGAAGGCCCTCGTTTCCTCCGGTGCCGGGCAGGTTTCTATAGGCCGGTTCAGCGCGGGCCCGACCGGCATGTCCCTGGAGGGCTTGCAATTTGAGCGCAACGGATTCCGGGTGGAAGCGGGTAACCTGTCTGTCCGGATCATGCCGTCGCGGCTGGCGCGAGGCCGGGTTGTTGTGACCGAGTGCGTGGGGCGGAATCTCGACTGCTTCTACGATTTCGCCGGCGCCGCGGCGCAAGGAGAAGCGATCGCGGTCGCCTCATCGAACGCCGGGATCCCTTCCCGGGATGCCGCTGCCCCTCCCCGCAGCGCGGCGCCCGCTCCGCAGGAAGTCTTTGACGGGCTGCTCAAGTCATTTCACCTGCCCGCCTCGATCGGGGCTGTGGACCTGAGCGGACGGCTCAACCTTTTGCGCGGGGCGGAAACCCTGGCGGTTTGTTCATGGCAGATCAAGGGAGGGGGAGTGGCGCCCGGCTCGGAGGGCGCGCTGAACTATTCGATTGAAACAAGCTCCCCAGGGACGGCGGCCTCCGGGCCCTGGCGGAGCGGCGGAACGATCCGGATTTCGGCGGACCGCGCCGGAGCCCCCGAAAGCCTCTCGGTTCGGGGCGAACTTGCCGGCCCGGGAGACCCAAAGGCGCCCCCTGTCTGCACCTACGATGGGTCTGTTGCAGGCACGCCGGAAGGCGAAGCCTATCGGGCGTCGATCGGCTTTGGCGGCCAGGGAGGGTTGGAATTCAACGGAGGCTTACGCTCGGGATCATCCCTGCTCACCGGCCGCATTGCTCTCAGGATGGCGCCAGCCGCGGTCGTTCGCATGCAGGGCGCCCGCGCGCCCAATGCGAAGGCGGAGGCGACGATCGACCTCTCTGCGAATTTTGCCACACGGCAGACGCAGGCCAGGGCCGTGGCCGATATCCTCGCAACCGATCTCGAGCGATTTCTGCCTCAGCTTGCCGCCGTCGGGTCCGTCCGCTGCCACGCTGAGGCGGTGATTCAGGGCGATGGCCGGGCCTGGACCCTTGCAGGCGGCGCCGTCGCGCTCGAATCCCCGGGCCAGCCCGGGTCCGTCCGCATCGAATTGCCCGGCCCCGAGGCGTTCTGGCCGTGGAGGCAGCCCGCGGCGCCGGTGGGCGAATTGAGGCTGGAGCACCTGCCTCTCGCATGGGCCAATCCCTGGCTGAAGGCGTCCGGCGTTCTGGCGGGCCCCGGGGAGTTGAACGCGGCGTGGAAGATCGGCCTGGGGCCTGGCGCGGTCCTGCTGTCGCCAGACGGGCTACTGACCCTGGAGCCCGTTCAACTGAGCGGCGCCGCGCTGCCGCCCGTCCTGCCGATTCGCATCCGCGCCAGTCCGAGGCTCGGATTCACGGTGGCCGGCATGAGCGTGGCTGCGGACGATCTTCGCGTGGAGACCGAAAAGGGCGACTCGCTGGCCGTGAAGCTCGCAGCGGACATTTCCTGGCAGGGCGGGCTGACCGGCCTCAGGATGGGATTCGACGGGGCGTTTCCAACCCTCCTGTCCGGACCGGAGCATCCGCTGCCTTTCCTGATCACGGGAAGGTGCGCCGCCAGCCGGAGCGGGAATGAAATGACGCTCAGCGCGCTGGAGTTTGCGCTTCGCCCGGCTCCGAGGGTGACGCCCTTTGTCGCGCTGAGTCTGGCGCATCCCTTTTCGTTCGAGGCCGGGCGCCTCCCGGCCATGGCGGGCGCCCTCGATACAACCGATCTCGCGAATTTTTCCGTCAAGGGTCTTCCCCTGGCCTGGATATCGCGCTGGACGCACGGCCGCTCCCTGGAGGGCACCTGGAGCGACGGCGAATCGGTCCTTCGCTATGAGAGGGGATTGGGTCTCGTCCTCAAGACAACGACACCCTGGCATGCGGCAGGCCTGCGGTTTGGCGTGGGCGGGCAGGAGTTTTTCCGCGGCGAATTCAGCGTCTCGCCCAGCGGCGCCTACGGCCCCGGCCTGGGCTGGCTTCGCCTCGGGGACATTGACGGCCTGGACGCGGGCGGAAACCGGCTTCGAGGCTCGCTCAACCTTGACATGCACGGCGCCTTGGACCGGCCCACGGGCGATGCGGTGCTTGCGCTCGACATGCCCGCACTGCCAAACAGCGCCGCAACCTTTGGGCCGTTGAAGGCTTCTTTCTCCGCGAGGGGCTCTGCGGAATCCGCGGCGAAGGCGACGCTCGACCGGTTCGCATTCGCTCTCGCCGACGCGGGCGGCTCTATACTTGCCTCGGCACAGAGCCAGGCCCCGGTCCTCGTCGAGCGGGCGCCCCAGGCCGGCTGGCTTGCCAGTTCGCCCCGGCCCCTGCGCTTCACCATCGGACGCATCCCGCTCTCCTGGTGCGATCCCTACCTTGCGGCGAACGGCTTGGCGGTCGAAGGGACGCTCCAGCCGACGGCAATGGATCTGCAGCTATCACCGGGGCATTTCCACCTCGTTTCCGTGGATCCGCTCGCCGTGGCGGATTTCAAGCTGACGCGGCGCGGCCGCACGCTCGTCGACCGGGGCCTTCTGAATTTCCGGACCGCGTTCGACCTCGGCGTTTCCTATGTGCTGCTGCCCGTCTTCCATGCCGACTACACCGCCGGGATGAGCCTGACCTATGGAATCGCCTACGCCGGCGGCGAAATGCTCGACCGCTTCGAGACCGCCTTTGAGATAGCTGGAAACGAAAAGTCGGCGCAGCTTCGGAAGGCATCCGGGGCCATGTGGGCCGATCTGGGCGCGATCGGCCGGCTGCCTCTCCTGGCGCACGCGCGCCTTCCGGCCAAGGGCGTCATGAACCTGGAGATTTCGAACGATCCGTTGAAGACGCAGGTGCTTGAGGTGCGCGGCCGGCTGAGCAGCCTGGTCGGGCGCGACGGCCGGCCGGCGCCGGATCTCGACTGGGTCGCGCGGGCCAGGGCCGACCCGGCCGAGCGCGTCGGCGGTTTTCGCGTGCAGGCGACGCTGAATTCGACACCCCGTCCGAGCGATGCCACATTCCTTTTGAAGGTCGACCGGAAGAATCTCGAACTGCTGGATTTCTCCTCGAAATTCGAGAGCAAGTATCTCGACCTGGACGCGGTCCGGGCGTTTGCGGCCGCATTTTCACCGGCCCGTCCCGCAAGGCTGCGGCCCGTTGCGCCAAAGGCGCCCGGGGCCAATTCGGCGGGCGTGCCGCCAACGCCGGGACAAAAGGGCGGCGCTCCGCCCGCGGCGGCTGAAACCCCTCCGGCGGCCGCCCCGACGGGGCCGATCTGGGGCGGATTGCGCGGAAAGTTCGATCTCGCCATCGAAACCGTTGCCTTCGCGCCGTATTCGATCGACCACCTCACCGGAGGCTGGACGCTGACCGATGACACCTTTGCCCTGCAGAAGCTCTCGGGGAACATGCTCGACGGAAACTGGGCCGCCGACCTGGCGGTCAAATACGCGCCTGCAGACCCGGTCGGGCCATATCGCATGGCCGCCCACATCGGCGTTCGCCAGTTCGATGCGCAAAGGGCCGTCGCTCTCGCCTTCCCAGGCGAGATGGCCAAGGTCGACGGACGGCTTAGCGTGGTCGCCTCCCTTTCAAGCGATGCGGAACGGCCCGAGGAACTGGCAGGCCGCACAACGGGGGATTTTGCCATGAGCGCCACCCACGGAGCCGTCCGGCTGACTCTGCCCAAGGCCGACATGGCCTCGAGCCTTCTCATCCTGGGGGGCGCGGTCACACTCTCACCCGAGTTGCGCGCCCTGGGCCGGCTCGTGCGGCAGATGTCGGACATGCCGTTTGACCGTTGCGAGGCTTTCGGACGGCTCGCCGCCGATGGAGGGCTCAGCCTGGAGGAGTTTCAACTGGATTCGCCGCAATTGCGCCTCAGCGCAACCGGCCGGATCGCGAACGCCCGGACCCGCGACTTGCTGCGGCAGCCGATCGCAGTGCAGGCGAGCGTTGCCGCCAGCCAGGATCTGGCCGTGATCCTCAACGGGATGAAGCTTCTGAACCGGGCGGGAGCCGACGGATTCCGCCCGTTGACCCAGCAGTTCGCCGTAGGCGGCTCAGTCGGCCAGCCCGATCTCCACCCGATCTACGATTTTCTGGCGCGGGCCGTGAGCGGTGCCCACGGCTCCTGGGGCATCCTCATGCGCGAGGTGCAGGGAGAGATTGCCAGGCGGAGGCCGGCCGGCGCCCCGCTGTGATTTTGGCAGGCGCCTGGGGTCCTTGCGTGACATTCCCGGCGCAGGGTACCAAGAAGTGACCAAGGTTGACCAATAAATGCCGAGTAATTCATGCGGCAAGATGCGATAAAAACCATACCCGAACGGCGAAGCGCCTTTCCCCCATCCCCGCATGAACCCAGGCAGGCGCTGCATGAATTGTGGTGCAGACACTCCGAAGGGCGTCTCGACGCGCGTCGAGGGCGAGTCCTTGGTGATCGGCTGGCGCTGGTATCACCCGGGTTATGTCGCTGGCGTCGTTTTCGCCGCGGCCATCATGGGATTCTTCGGCAGGCTCACGTGGCGAGATCATCACGATCCGACTTCGAGCGGCACGATAACGTCGGTCCTGGGTGTGCTTGTATGGCCGGCCACCCTCGCCCTCCTCTACTGGATGCTGGCCGGCATTCGCAATTCGACATTCATCACCGCAAGTCCGGGACGGATCGAGGTCATGCACGGCCCTGTCTGGTGGCCCGGGCGCAAGGTCAGGCCTGTGGACAATCTGGCCGAGATCGAAGCCGTGCGCCAGGTGCACAAGGCCGGGATCTGGCAGGGCAGCGTCGACTATGCGATAGCCGTCAGGACCGCTGACAAGCGCCGCTGGTGGCTGGGCGGCACTCTTCGGACCCCCGGCATTGCGGATTACATCGCGATGGCCGTCGGCGCCTATTACGGCGTGCCGGTGCAGACGCTTAGGGAAAAGGCCGGGAAGAGCCAGTCATCGGACCAGGCAAGGCCGGGGGCATAGCTTTGTGGTTACCATGAACTGGAAACAACATTCAGTCTCTAACGGATGCGCTTTGTTGCGATGGGCGTGCGCGGTTCTGCTTTCGGGCCTTCTGCCCGCCTGGGCCGGACCAAAGGAGGACGGCGACGCTGCATTCAAGGCCGGTAAGATGGCCGAGGCCGACGCGGCCTATACCCGGGCCTTGGCCGCAAAGCCCGACGATGCGTCATGCCTGATCAAACGGGCCCGGGCGCGGGACTCCCTTGGACGGAAGGCCGAGGCCGCCGCAGACTTTGACCAGGCCGTGCAACTGGCCCCCAACAATTCCGATGCCAGGCACTACCGGGGAACATTCCGGTATCTCAAGGGGGACAACAAGGGTGCTTTGGAAGACTTTAACAAATTTGCGGAACTGGCGCCCCAATCGGCGAATGCATTCGAACGCCGCGCAGCCGTGGAGATAGCGCTCAAGGATTACAATGCGGCCATCATCGATTCCACCCGCGCGGTCCAGATCCGGCCCGACTTTGTGGTCGCCTTGAACTGGCGCGGCTTTGCCTGGCAGCAATTGAAGGATACGGGCTCGGCGCTTCGCGACTACGAGGCAGTCATCAAGCTGGACCCCAGGAACACCTACGCCCTCACGCACAGGGCCATGATCTATGAGGCGCGCGGCGAGAAGGGAAAGGCCATGCAGGAGTACAGCATTGTGCTGGCCCTCGATCCGAAGCAGAGGGACGCGGCCAGTCACCTCGCCAGGCTTCAGAACCCCGTCGTCGCAAAGAATGCGGCGGACGGGGCCTCCGCCGCCGCTAGACCGCCCCAGTCGGCGGCAGCCGCAACGACCCCGGCCCAAACGCCTCGGATCTCCATGCGGCCGGCTGCGATTTTCCAGTCAGCTGCTGCGTCCGGGATTGCGGGTCTGGCCGGCGTTTTGAATTCAGCCGTCAGGCAGGCATCCGCCAACGGTTCGCAGTCCAGCGGGGAAGGCGGTACGGCCGCGCAACCCGTCCCGCAGGCCTCCGGAAATGTTCCCCAAGTGCCGGCCTCGGCGCCCGCGACAGCATCCGCGGACAAGGAGGCAAAGCAGGCCCCGGAGTCGGCCACCCCCCCGGCCCCAGCCGCCCCGGAATCTTCAAAGCCTCCGCCCTTGGCTGCATCGAACACCCAGCCGGCACCGACCTCCACGGGTGCACCTAAGACACGAGAACCCCTGCCCCGAGGGGGATACTACAGACTCATCAAGGTTAAGATGCCGGCCTTTGACTTGGGCAGATACGAAACCAATTGGCGCGATTATGAAGCTCTCCACCCGGGAGAGACGATGAGGGGCCAGTTTCAAGGGGATGGGCCCGCCGCGCAATGGAGCTACGATGAAACCTCCCGTTCAAACGATGCCCATCCCCAGCAGATTCAACATGGCGACTCGCTGGCTTGGTCCGTCCCCGATGGCCTCATCCCTGGGAAAAGCGCCCATTTCCACATGGGGTCTACGATCCGCGGCAACGATGCCAGATTCATGGGCAACTCGGGCCACGTGGTGCTCGATACTGCATTTGGCCGCATTTATCTCGTTGCAGTCTACAATTACCCCCCGGGCCATATGCCCCGTCCCCATAAGAACGAGGCCGACGATTTCGATCTGACCATCCCTGCGGAACTCCCCGCCCTTTTCGCAACGTACCGCTCGCTGCCCAATCCCAACCAGACACCGACATCCGTCTCGATTCGGGATCCGGCCGTGATGGAAGAGGTGGTCAAGAGTCCTCTCACACCAGCTCAAGAGCAGACTCCGAATTCGCTGAAAGCGCCTGGAGAGGTGGGCATAGTGAGCAGTTCCTTTCCTCTGTATTCCTGGGCGAATGCCGACCTGGTCGTTACCGTAGTGAACGACGATTTTGGGGGAGCTGCCCTGAACCTGGCGGAATACACCTACCATTGGGTCGGCCCGCCCAGCATTCCAGGAAGCGTCGAGAGTCTTCTGGAAATCTCCCTGGAGCCCGGCCCCAAGGAAAACCTCCAGGCCGACGGCAAGGACGGAATTTGGATCCGAGCGCGGGTCAATCCGAAGGACGCCTCGGATGCTGCTGCTGCCAATGCGGCGACAGCCGGGATCACGTTCACAGCAGACGGGCCGAACAGAGGGTGGATGGACTTGAACTACAAGCCAGAGGTGCGCGACGGCTGGATGGTGACCCAGGTGCAAGCGTCCAATCCGGACGCGGCGCGCGGGGGCTACGTCAAGCCGCCGGCAAGCGTGACCATGACCGCCCATGCCCAGAAGAGCGGCACGGATATCGCCCAATCGCTCGACATTCCCATCGCGCCCGACGCAGACATCGACGCGAAGCCGGACGTGGTGGAGCTTACCTCGCAGTCGGGCGAGACGGCAAAGGTGTCGGTGGGGATCGACAACGCGGGGCCGGACCCCTGGGACTTCCACGCGGAATTCGACAAGGATAGCCGGAAGGTGGCGCTCGCGGAAATCAAGACGAAGGACGGAAAGACGGCCACGCTGACCCTGAAGGAGGCTGGGCTGGATCCCCTGCACGACGGGTCGAACCGGGAGCAGGCGGTTCTCAAGATCACGGCCGAGCAGAAGGGCCACGCGACGCTTGAGCGGGATATCAAGGTCAACGTGGTGCAGGAGGGCCTGTTTGTGTCGACGACTGGCCGGGATCCCGAAACAGGCCTGTTTGTAGTGAACGGCGACGGCAAAGGCGCTCCGACGGAGATCGATGTGCGAGTGTACGGAAAGGACCCGAAGACAAAGAAGATCGTGAACCTGACGGCGAACGCGGAAACGCTCAAGGCCTTGAGCGCGACCTGCCTGGAACTGAAGGGATCGACGGGTTCCAACGTTTTGGAAGTGGGCAAACTCGATTGCCATTTCGACCGCCTGCGCCAAGCGGGCAATCCGGCGGGGGTGCTGCGACTGGTCCTGCCAAAAGAGGTGCCGGCAGACGGGCGCATTGTCCCGTGCGATTTCAAGATCAGCTACAACGACCGCAGCGAAGCTTCCTTCTCATCGATTGTGACAATCGGTGTCGCGACCGCGGGCAACGGCCCCGGCAGCCCGAACTGGCAGGAGGAGCTGGACCGCTGCCAGGAAGTGATAACCAAGTTTGTCCCCGCGACCTATTATCCGAAGATGCAGGCGATGCTGGACCGGCGAAAGATGACGCTGGGACCGGACGGGTTGCGCGAATTGCGGCGCAAGATCTGGAGCGCCGCCGCGCAGCTGACGCTTGGCGAGGGCGAACAGGGGTATGCCAGCGAGGCGGCGTGGGCCGGGGCGATCACGGATGTGCTGGAATGGAGCCAGTGGGCCGGGGACATGGCATTCAATGCGGCCATCGGAACATTCACCGGTCCCTACGGGGCGGCCGGCGCGGGCATGCTCAAGGGGGCTGTCATCTCGGCGGTCAACGCATACCAGGAGGGCGAGACGGCGGATGCGTGGCTTTGGGAGAATCTCGGCACGCTTCCCGGCATGGTCGAAGGCCAGCTCGTGGATCCGTCCAAGTTCCAGCAGTGGGGGATGGAGAGCAAGGCCAAGGCCTGGGCCCTGTATGTCAGCTATCACTTTCTCAAAAACGTCTACGAGGGGCAGACCCTGGTCGAAGCGCTGAAGAACACGGCCAAGGAGGCCGGCGGCAATGTTCTCGGCTCATGGCTTGGCGAGGAAGTGACGATGCATGGCAACGCTTCGGTGACGGAGTGGACAAGCCAGAAGGGCCAGCAAATCACCACCGCCATGGCGAAGTTCAAGGCACTGGCGGCACCGACCAGTCCGGCTGCAAAGACAGCCGGAACCGAGCCGACGGCGCCAACCCCTGAGGCTGCGGTACCGACAAGACGCCAGGCGGAGGAAACGACTGCGACAAAAGGCGCGACGGAACAGCCGTCCCCCGAGGAGCAACCTGCCACGCCCAATCCGGGGGAGGCGGCTGCAACCCAGGGAGCGAGGGAGCAGGCTCCTGCGCTGGAGGCAGGTCCGGCAGGAACTCAAACCGAGCAAAAGCCTGGGGCACAGGAGCCGGCAACGCCGGCCCAGGAAACGTCCGCCACAAAGAGCGCAACCGAACAACAGGCGCCGGCAGCGCAGGAACAGGCTGCGGCTCCGGCGGCTGAGCCGACACCGGCGCAGGAAGCCGAGGTGGTCTCGCTCGTTCGTGACAATACAACCCACGGCCTGGGCGGCCAGCCACTTGCCGATCTGCACGTGGTGATCGCCATCATGACGGATCCGACGATGGTGCGGGCCTTGAAGAACGCGCCGGCCGAGGTCCAGCAGGCCTTTGCCAATACGCGCGAGACAATCTACCGGTGGCACGACGGCGAAGTCGTGCAACACGTCAAGGAAACGGTGCCCGGGATGAGCGACCGGGAGGTCAGAGTGCTGGAGTTCCGCACGCCCGGCGCCACCGGGCCGAGCCTGAACACCGACCGCGACTACCGAGTCTGCTATATGGCCGGGCACGACAATAACGGCGCCGAGATATGGATCGAAGTGCCCCGCAGGTATTGGGAGGACACCTCCTACAACACGTTTGCCCGCCTGACCGGCGGCCCCACCGGCTCTCCCAAGGCAAGCAAGGATTGGGCCGACGAACACCAGCAGCTCGCAACCGACAAGTATCACCCCGAGGCCAGCCCGGCCTTCTCCGACCAGAAGAACGTCTTCAACAAGGCGACTGGCAAGTACGAGCCCATGCAGGTGGTCTCCAACGTCGAGCAGGTCATGGCGGTGATGCAACGGCGGAAATGGAACGCGGACACCCGGCAATGGGAGACGATACCCGAGGACGCCTTTCCCTCCCCGGTCGGAGTTGGCGACGTGATCCCGTCCGCTGCCGATTCGGGGAGCAAACCGGTGCGGGTCGACCTCGAGGATCCGCAGTCGCTCGGGCAGATGTACGAGGTGAAGGTCCATGACGCCCGGCTAGCGCAGGAAGCTTTTGTGCAGGCCAACAAGGCAGTTCAGACCCTCATATGCCTGCGGAAAAGCTACAACGTGCAGGGCCGGGAAATCGGCACGGTTTCCCCGGAGGTTCTGGCTGGCATGCAGGCCGTCACGGAGGTCACTGAAAAGCTCGCCGCCGATCCCAACCGGCGCGATCCCAAAGCGGTGGCCGACGCTGTGAAAACGCTGCGCGCAAATGGATTCCCGAGCCTGGGCGATTTCATGAACAAGCTCGGCGGCCAGTTCGAGTCGTTCAAGAATATGTGATTTGCGAGACCCCGTCAGGGGGCGAGTCGAGTGGCTGCCCGGTCGGCGCCAAACCACGAACTTTTTGAAGCGAATCGAGCTGTTTTCGAGGGCAATTGCCTCTGAGACTCCGGCGAAAGGTCAAAACATGGAGCGAATCGTCGGCTGGGACCATGCCGTTTGAGGCGCCCGATTCGCTCCATTTGCTCCACATTATGCCGTTTTTTCGCCCTTAGGGGTAGCTCGTATCCGCTTAGGGGTACGGTCCAGATCGCGGCATGGTCCTAATCGTGCTGCTGGCACCTATTCGATCCATTAATCCAGCGCCGGTCAATATTGGCGCTTCTTGGCGGCATTGGCGCGGATGCTCTCGCCGGTGAACTCAAGGATGGTGGCGTGATGAACCAGACGGTCGATGGCAGCCATAGGTGATTGCGCGTTGCACCACATCACACCACGGCGTTGATGCCCCCGGATTTCTCGGCCTGTTTCACGAGCCCCATCGCGACGTCGAGCTTCAGGTCCTCGAGTTTCTTGAAGTTGATGCAACTGCGGCCGGTCTTCACCTTGCCGAGCTTCGCGGCATTCCGCTCGACGAGGTAGCCGTCCTTGTCGCCGCAACAGATGTGGAGGGCGTAGTCCTTTTTCCCCGCGACGAGTCCGATCAGGAACCAGTCGCCTTCGCGACCGCTGGCAGACTTGTAGTGATACTTCCCGTAGCCGATGATGGGCGACGGCCCCATGCCGGACATCATGGCCGGCGCGAGCTTCGGCACGGCTTTGCGGATTGCCTTGTGCAGGGTCGTCATCGTGTCGCGGCGATCGGCGGGGAGGGCGGCGAGGAATTCGTCGAGGGTGGGGAGTGTTTTGGGCATGCGGCGAGACTGTGCGCCCGATGCTCAGCGATCAAACATGAAGAAGCGGCGGAGGGGAGTGAAGTTGACATGGGGTGGTCAGGTTGCGCCTCGGCGCTCGCCTGACCACCCCATGTCAACTCTGGCTGCCTTAGCTGCTGCCAGGCGGCCTTCAATAGGGACATGGTGCGTCGCAATTTGCGCGTGCCGGACCCGGAGCGCGAGCATTCATTGGGACGCCGGAAATCAGCCCTGAATCGGGAAAGACGGAAGAGGACCTGATGCCTTCCGCGCTCCCCGATTATTTCCCCCAGATCGTAACTTTGTTGCCGTCGGGATCGTGAAAGTGCGCAAACTCGCCCTCCGAAGGATCACTTTCGGTTGAATCTGGCGTGAGTCCTTTACTCTTCAAGGACGACAATCTCGCTTCGAAATTCTCGACGTGAAATACTATCGAAACACTCGCGGAAGATTTCATCGGAGCATCAGCTTTCTTGCGATGGATGGCGAAGAACAACTGGCCGGCGGGCGTGTCGAGTTTGGCGTAATAGCCGCCCTTGAATTCCTTGGTCTCGATTCCCAACCGCGAATACCAGGCGGCCAGAATCTTCGCCTCCTGGCATGGCTCGATCGAGATTGCGCCAACATACATCAACTCCGCCGGAGGCGATTCGGCCCTGGCCGACGCCGAAAGAAAAATCAGCGGAATCAACAGATGGGTTTTCCGCATAGTGGTGGACAGGATTTTCATCATAAATTCCAAACTAGCTTCTCGTCGCCGCCAATTTCCGAATCGGCAGGCATAGCTCCAATTCAAAATGCGACCAATCCGTCGCGTTTTCCTTGTTCAAGAAAATCTCGAGTGCTGGCGCATGCTCGGGCTCGTAGGCACTATTGATCAGCCAGTTCCTGATGAGGTAGTCCCACGCCGTCGCTACCATGCGGATATCGCCGGAAACCCTCGTGGCGGCGTATCGCATGGCTGGGATTCTCAATTTCGACATACCTTCCATGCACTCAAAGGGAGCGGACGACGCCAGACAGACCTCGTATCGATAGAGATGCTTTGGCGTCACGTCGGGATCGTCCACCGTCATTCCGAAAAGAATTCCTCGCGAAAAAATATCCTGGGATTTGGCCCATGCAACCATCGTCTTGAAGGCGGCCAGGACCCGATCCATTTCGAAGGCATCGGTCACCCGAATGTAGGCGACTCGCCTTTCGGGAAGGTCGATCAACCTCACGGGGAAAGCCGCTTTCTTTTCTTCCGCGCTCATGGGGAGAACATACTCCTGTCCCGTGTTGATTGCTTTGCGAATCTTGCTCTTTTTGATCTCCCCGCTCTTTCGAAACTGACTCGGCGAAGTGTCGTAGCCGAATCGGAAGGCGCGCGAAAACGTGGCCGACGATGAAAAACCGCAATCCAATGCGATATCGGTCAAACTTCGCTTGGAAAAACGCAGAAGACGGGCGGCTTTTTCGAGACGAAGCCGGATCGCGAAATTATTCAGCGTTTCGCCCGCGACCGCACCAAAGACTCGATGGAAGTGAAATTCCGAAAAGCAGGCTACTTTAGCCAGTTCCTTTAGCTTCACCGGCCGATCCAGATTTGCGCGAAGATAGTCGATGACTCGATCAATTCTTCGAGTATATTCACTGTTGGCCTGGGTCTTTTGGCTTCGCACAGATGCTCGTGACATTGCTACACTCAATCTCCAACTACGGTGCTGCTCTGATGCTGCTTCGCAACTGCCTCGCTGCTGCTCCACTACTGCTTTGCTGCTGCTTCGCTGCTGCTCGTGGCTGCCCGGCCTGGATTCGAACCAGGACTAGGTGAGTCAAAGTCACCTGTGCTACCTTTACACCACCAGGCAAGAGTGTAACCAGCCAGCGTGCAATGCGGGATCGATGGGTCAAGGGCGGAACGCGCTGGTGCCGGCGACCATCGTTCTTGGGTTGAGGGTTGCTGACGCGGGCGGGATGTGTGAATGTCAGCCTGCATTCGTCACAACTTCCGACGATCTCGGGCAATGTTCATCGGTTCTGTGATGGATGCAGGCTAGGCCCAAACCTGATGGATCGATCACCGGACTCCCCGTCTTCCACACAACGCGCCTTTCTGATCGGCGTGCAGACGCCCGACATGCCCGAGGGCGAAGGGGAGGAACTCCTGGCAGAGCTGACGGAGCTGGTCGAGAACCTGCATTTCGAGGTGACCCGAACGACGCTCGTGAAGCTGAGGCGGAGATCCCCGGCCCTGCTGCTGGGGGAGGGAAAGGCGGCGGAAATGGCCGGGCGCGCCAAGGAGGACGGCGCGAGCGTGATCGTCTTTGACGCGGCCCTTTCGCCGGGGCAGCAGCGCAACTGGGAGGAATTGGCCGGGCTGGCCGTAATCGACAGGCAGGAGGTCATCCTGGAGGTGTTCGCCGATCGTGCGCACACGCGCGAGGCGGGGCTTCAGGTGGCGCTGGCCCGATTGGAGTATTCGCTCCCGCGCCTGACGCGAGCGTGGACCCACCTTTCCAGGCAGCGCGGAAGGGGTTCGATGGGCGGTGAAGGCGAGACCCAGCTCGAGCAGGACCGGCGCGTCGTGCGCGACCGGATCGCCCACATCAAGGCGGAACTCGTTTCGGTCGTCCGGCAGCGCGACGTCCAGCGGCGCAAGCGCCAGCGGGTGCCTGTTCCCACGGCGGCGATTGTCGGCTACACCAATTCCGGAAAATCTTCGCTTCTCAATGCGCTCACGGGCTCAAGGGTCCTTGCGGTGGACAAGCTCTTCGCGACCCTCGACCCGACGACCCGCCAGATGGAGCTGCCCGGCAACGGCAAGCTGCTCATCACGGACACCGTGGGCTTCATCCGCCGCCTGCCCCACGGACTCGTCGAGGCGTTCAAGGCGACCCTTGAGGAGGTCGTGGTCGCCGACTTCCTGGTCCATGTCATCGACGTGACCAGCCCCCATTGGGAGAAGCACCGGGCGACTACCCTGAGCGTCCTAGAGGAGCTGGGCGCCGCGGACCGCCCGATCGTCACCGTCTTCAACAAGATCGACATCGCCGATCCGGCGCAGATCGCGGACGCGAAGCGGCTCGCGGCAGGAGCCCTTTTTGTCAGCGCCCGCACGCGCTCCGGCCTGCCGGACCTTGTGGAGCGTTTTCGGGAGCTTTGCGCCGGAAACGGCAGCCAGGTCGAGCTGCTCGTGCCGCACGACAGATATGACGTCGTCGCCCGTCTCCAGCGCGTGGGACGCATTCACAAGGAGGAACACCGCGAGGAGGGCGTCGCCCTTCTGGTGCAGTATCCGCCGGCCCAGTCGGGGTTCTTCGCCCCGTTTCTTGTCGCGAAGACTTAGCGAAGCCTCGAGAAACTGGCCTGGAGCAGCTCGAGGTCCGTCGCCCCGGGCTTCTTCTCCCTGGCCTTTGCGATCAACCCGGCCTCAAGCGCATTTTTGCTAGGGCGGTTGTTCTCGTAAAACACGCCAAAGACGCCCGGCCACGGCAGCAACGCCAGCCGGTAGGCGGCCAGTGCATCCGATGGATCGTGCCGGAGCGAGTCTTCGGGCGTCCCGTCGTTCTTCTTCTCCTCGATAACCCTGAATTCACCGCCCTTGCGCGGAACGGCGGAGTCGAAGGCGCCGGGATAGAACTCGACGCACTCGGAGAGGATCTCGACGACCGAGAATCCATCGTGGCGGGCTGCCCGCAGCATCATCTCGGTCATGTGGTTGACCTGCGCCGCGTGGCTGCGGGCGACGAAAGTGGCCCCGCTGTTGACCAACGTGCGCATCGGATCGATGGGCTGGTCGATGGCGCCCCCCGTGTCAGTCTTTGACTTGAAGCCGATGGGAGAAGTGGGGGAGGTCTGCTTCTTTGTCAGGCCGTAGACGAAATTGTCCATGATCACATAGGTCATCCGGACATTCTTTCGAGCCGTGTGGACCAGGTGGTTGCCCCCGATGGAGAAGCCGTCGCCGTCGCCGCCGAAGGCAAAAACGTGCAGGTCGTCGCGTCCGAGGCTTACGCCCGCAGAAAAGGGGAGGGATCGTCCGTGGATGAAATGGCCGCCGTAGGTGTTGACGAAATACGGGAAGCGCGACGAACAGCCGATGCCCGCCATCAGGACAATGTTCTCGTGGGGAATCTGGAGCTTCTCAAGCGCGCGGTAAAAGGCGGCGAGGACGGCGAAGTCGCCGCAACCCGGGCACCAAGTGGGGTGGTCGGCGGTCAGCGCCTTCCTCGTGAGGGGCGCTGAGGGGGCTGTTGGCGTTGCAAGGGCTGCTGCGGAGGAGGACATGAAAAGGGGATTTTCTTTGGGGGATGAAAAGTGAGGGGCCTGCGTGAGAATCCCGCTGTCAGGCCCCGTGGCCGTTGCTGCCATGGCCGTTGCGGTGGATGCGGGCGTTCACGCCATCGACGATCTCGCGGACCTTGAAAGTGAGTCCGTCGGTCTTCGTCAGGCTGCGGATGGAGGACAGGGCCAAACAGCCCCGCAGGTGCATGGCGAGCTGCCCATAGCCGTACACGCCCTCGTCATTCATTTCGACGACGATCACATTGCGGTAGCGCTCGAAGACGGCATCGAGTCCGTTTGGCAGCGGATTAATGTGCCGCAGGTGAAGCTGGCCGGCCTTGACGCCCGAGGACTGCAGCCGGCGAATTGCCTCGCGCACGGGGCCCCAGGTCGAGCCCCAGCCCACGACCAGCACGTCCCCGTCCTGGTCGCCAAAAATCTCCGGCATGGGCAGCTTTGCACCCAGGGCCTTTATCTTGTCGCGGCGCCTGGCTGTCATCTTCATGTGCAGCCCGGGATTCGCCGTCGGGTGGCCCAGTTCATCGTGCTCGAGGCCGCTCACCGTCGGGAACTTGCCCGTCGCAATCCGGGAACCGGGCGTCGCATGGCGGGTGATACGGTCGAGCGGGTACGGCTTGAAATCGGCCCCGCGCTCGGAGAGGTCGGGCTTTGGGTCCACCATGAGTTTCGCAAGGTCCGGCTCGTCGAACGCCTCGATCCGGGTCGCTATCGACTGGTCTGAAAGGATGATGACCGGCGTGCTGTACTCCCTGGCGATCTGTGCCGCCTCCAGGGCGATATGGAAGCAGTCCGGTACATTCTTCGGGGCCAGAACGACGCGCGGGGCGTCGCCATGGCTGCCGTACATGGCCTGCAGGAGATCGCTCTGCTCGACGTTGGTCGGCAGGCCCGTGCTCGGCCCGCCGCGCTGGACATTGATGACGATCAGCGGGATCTCGGCCATGACCGCCCAGCCCAGCGCCTCCATCTTGAGCGATAATCCCGGGCCGGAACTCCCGGTGACGGCGAGGTGTCCGGAGAACGAGAATCCGAGGGCGCTCGAAACGGCCGCGAGCTCGTCCTCGGCCTGGACAAAGATCCCGCCGTATTTTGGCAGCTCCGCCCGCAGGATCTCCATGATGGAGCTCCATGGCGTGATGGGATACGCGGCGCCGTAGCGGACACCCGCGGCGATCAGGCCGTAGGCCAGGGCCTGGTTGCCGTCCATCGTGACCTGTTTGGCTCCGGACGCGCGGGCCCCGCTCATGTCAAATCGGCAGAGGCAGTCGCGGATGCCCTCGGCCGGATACCCGTAGCCGGCGTCAAAGGCGACCATGGCGTTGCGGACGATGTCCTCGGACCGCCCGCCGAACCTTTCCTTCACAAGGGCCGTCAGTTTGGCGACGTCCAGATCGAAAATCCTGGCGATCAGGCCGAGGACAAAGATGTTCTTGCCCTTGTCATTGGTGGCGCCTCCGACGGCCTCCACCGTGCGCCCTGTTATGGGAATGCCGATGCTCGTGAACCGTTTTTCATCCGGCGCGGGAGTCACGTGGTCCGAGTCGTAGATCAGCACGCCTCCGGGCCTCAGCGAATTGATGTGGCTTTCGTAGCTGTGCTGGTAGAATGCGACGAGAAAGTCCGCGTTGTCTCCTGCCGACAACACATCCCCTGTCCCCATCCTCACCTGGAATATTGACGGACCCCCGGAGATGGTCGAGGGTATCGTCATATAGGTCATCACCTCCTGGTCGGATCGGCCGGCGAGCCGGGCAAGAAAGCCACCGATCGTTTGGATGCCGTCCTGGGAGTTTCCTGCCAGCCGGATGACTACGTCGCTGATGGGGCGGGGTTTTGATGGAGACGCATCCCCCCTGGGGGGCGCCTCAGACGAAAATGCCATGGGTTTTGTGATACCGTTGCCTCCCAGAAGGCTGATTGTCAATGGCTCCGGTTTTTTTGCGGCGGCCGGGTTTGAAGAGCCCGGTGAACTGGGATTCCAAGGATACTTTAAAGTTTGGTGTCGATGGGTTTACCCCTAGACAAGACACGCTTATTGAACGATAGTGGCGGGGTAACCCCAGTAATAACCCTTGGTCACATGAAAAAACTGCTGCAACTGAGCTTTATCCCGCGGAGCGCCGATTTCGGCCTCCTAGTCCTGCGTCTTTGGCTCGGCCTGACCCTTCTGCTCAATCACGGATGGGGCAAGGCCATGAATTTCTCGCAGACGGTCGATTACTTCGCGAAGGGCGGGCTTGCGCCCAAGTTCATGGGCGCGGAGGTGGCCGTGGTTCTTGTTGTTTTTGCCGAGGTCATCGCCGCCGCCGCCCTCGCCGTGGGAGTGGCGACCCGGTTCGCGGCCCTGGTCATCACGGTCGAAATGGCCGTGGCCTTCTTCGGGTTCCACCATCACGTGCTGGCAATGGGGCCGGCGTCGGGCGAACTGGCCTTTATGTATCTGGGCGGAGTGTTGACCGTTCTTCTGGCTGGCGGCGGCCGGTTTGTCCTCTGCAAGACCACCAACGACGTTTCAGGCCCGACCGAGTAGGCCTTAGAGTCCCCGGTTCGATTTCGAAAGTCTGGCGGCGATCGCCGGCTCGGCGCCCAGCGTCCCGACAAGCCTGTCGATGAACGAGGGCTCGCGGATCGCGGCCGCCTTGGCGCGCGCCCAGGCAAGCCGTCCGGGGATGTCGAGCTTGGCGGCGACGTCGGAATAGTTCTCGAGCGTCAGGAATTTCTCCAGGTACCGAATCTGATCCTGCGCGAGCCTGGCGTCGATCGACTGCCGCGCGACCAACCTGGCGCGATACCAGTCGCTTTGAAGAAGGGTCCCGCGTTTGAACAGGTCCCTGAACACGGGATCGTCGCTGGTGCGCCCCTCCCAGGTGCCGTCGCGCATGATGTGCAGGAGGGCCTTGAGCGGCGGGCACGCCTCCTCGACGGATGCGTCGGCAAAATAATGTCCGGCCGCATCGCGCATGGCCCCGACCATGTTGTCGACGCCCTCCGCGAAGACGTCCTGGTCCTGCGTCTCCGGACGGAGAAACTCGTCGTCAAAAATGGCGCTCGGATTGCCGAGGACTCGGCCAAAGAAGGTCTGGACAAAACGCGCCGTGATTCGCCAGCCCAGGCGGCTCGCCAGGATCCGCTTGCCGTTGTGGTCGAAATCCTTGCACCGCTCGAGAAGGCCCTCGCGGATCAGGTATTCGGGCTCGCGCTCCGGCGGGGTCATCCGGCACCAGATTTCCGGCACGAGCAGGCTGATGTCGTGGTCGACGCGGTGGCGGGGGCCGACCCAGCCGGCGGCTGTCGAGAAGATCGGAAGGCCCGTCAGTACGAATGAAACCAGGGCCGCGTTGAGGTCATAGATCGGCGGGAGCGCGTTGAAGGGTCCCTTGGTCAGGGCGCCCTCCGAGCCCGCCCCGGTGGTCGAGGGAGACTTGCCCGTGAGGCTCGCAATCAGGTCCATGAACGCCTCGGGCAGCTCCTGGTAATGGATTGGGCCGAAGACGCAAAGTGGCCGCACGCCGGGCTCCGGCGGATTCAGCCGCCGCCCCATAAGGACGGACCCGACCGGAAACTGGGCGGGCCCGTTGGCCTCGACCCGGCGGAAGAGCCGGGCGCCGGTGTGCGCGATGTAGGTCGCCCGGGGATCCTCGAGGTCGGGACGGTTCTGAAGGTAGCGCGGATTCTTGGACGGCTTCCCGTCGACAAGCCGGGGATGCGCCGGCGACACCATGTAGGCCGGGCCGCTTCCGGTCGCGAACCTCCTGAACAGGTCCCGGATCGGCTTCGTGAAATTCTCAAAGCCGAGCGTGTCGTCGATGATGTCCTGCGCCGCGCCGACCGTGAGGGGCTCGTAGTTCGAGAAAAAGAGGCCGTCGCGGCTGAAGTCGCGTTCGGTGCGCTTGTCGTACCCGCGGATGATCGCGTCGTCCGGCCTTTGGAAAAGCCTCAGCTCGCAGTTGTGGACGAACTTGACTGAGGGTTCCTTCACCCAGGCCGGAAGACACGGCACCTGGTCGCGCGGAACGACCGTGGAGGCGGTGATGTCATCCTCGACCTGGATCTTCTCGGCGGGCAGATAGTCTGTCCGCAGCGTGAACGTGCGCCAGCCGCCGTCCCTTGTGTAGCCGACCCGAAGGTAATGGGTGAGCAGTCGCTCCTCGTGGTACTTGAGCTCGTGCCCGGGCCGGGCATTGATTGTGTCGACGCTGAACTGGCGCCGCCAGTCGTCGCCCCACTCCGGCTTGTAGAGGAGCTTGACGAGGAGGACCAGGTCGCGGATGGATCGCGGTATGGAGCCCAGCCAGGCGTTGTACTCATCCGAGTAGTCGGGGCTGCGGCTCAGGAGCTTGATCACGCTTCCAAGCGAGCGCTCCGGGCTCAGGACCTGCCTGCCGCGCGCCTTGTTCAGCCTCGGGTCGTGAAAACGCTCCGTGTAGTCGCGGCGGAGGATCGCGTCGACCCGCTCGAGGTCCGAGGCGAGGTCGCTCACGAAGACGGGGCCCGTGAAGATCGCGTCGGCGATCGGCTTGGAGATCTCCGACTTGCCGCCGCCGGACACCGTGCAGGGCTTGTGGCACAGGAGCCCCTCGGCCGTCGTGCCGCGCAGCCGCCACCGGCGTCCCTCGTCCGGGTTGACCATCTCGACCTTGTAGCCGGACGGGAGGAGGTAGGTGATCCCCGGCAGAAGCTTCAGGCCCGGGGAGCCCGCCCAGCTGATCCGCTGGGTGCGCATGTCGAAGGAGGCGTCCGCGGGCACGTAATAGACATTCGAGTACTGCTTGTCGCGGGCCCAGCCGTCTGGGAGGAGTTCGACCCGGTCGCCCAAAAGCGCCAGCGCCTCGGCGAAGGTGTGCTGGACGTCGGGCAGGTTTTGGGGAAGGCGAAAATGCTCGCCGAGGTCGTAGCTCGGGAAGGCGATCGCACCGCCGGCGTGCTCCTCCTCGGCCCCGCCGAGAAGGTTGGCGGCGTAGCTGATCTGCGTCTTTACCTCTTTCTTGCAGTAGCCGAAGTAATTGTCGGAGATGATCGTGACGATGACGCCCGAGGCGTCGCGGGCCGTCAGCTTGAAAGGGACTCCGTCGTTGTACGGCTCCTTGGGGTCCCTCCAGCACATGCCGTCGCGGCGCTGGCGCTCGGTGGCGGAGTCCCAGTTGGGGAGCCCCAGGTCGGATTTCGTGATTCCGTTCAGGTGCGTCGCCAGTATCACGCATCCGGTGTGGCCGCTCCAGAGTTCCGGGTTGAGCGCCGCATCCCGCTCGGGCAGGAAGGGATCGCCCGCATTTCCGAAAACGCTTTCGACGAAGTCGAGGTTGGCGACCAGGCTTCCGGGCGCGAAAAGCCGGGTCTCCATCGCCCGGGCCGGCGAAACCCCGGGGACGGCGGGGACGACGGTCGGGCGGAGGTAGAGCGAAACGAAGCACTCGGCCTGCTCCTTTTCGGCGGCCGTGAACGGCAGCCGGAGAAGCTCGGACGGCGGCGCCATGGCCCGGGCCAGCAGGCGCCCGAAGACGGCCTCGGGCACGGCCTTCTTGTCATCGGGAACCGGCAGCCCGCCCTCGGCGACGTGGAAAATGCCCTGAGTCGTCCGCCTGTCGCTGCGGGGGTTGTGGAGGACCCCCTGCGCCAGCCGGTAGGACGAGAGGATCGGGCTCAAATACTCGTCCCTGCCCGCGGGAAGCGACAGGGCGCGGGCCAGGCCCGCCCTGTCCAGGACGAGGGTCGTATGTGGCAGGTGGACCGGCTCCGCATGCCCGTCCAGGTACTCGTACAGGAAGTTCTGAATCCGCTGGTCGACCGGGCACAGGCGCCTGGCGAGCGCCCGGTCCTTCTCGCGGCTGAGACTCAGGAAGTGATCGACGAGTTCCGTGAAGCCGTCGTCGGCCGGCAGCGACACGACGGGCTGACCTATCTCGCGTAGCTTGAGATTGAGGTAGGCCAGCAGCCGCGTGTCGCCGGAGTCTCGATTCACCGTTTCAGTTCTTCTTTGCCGCCTTCAGGTCGGCGACGGCAGCCTGGGCGGCTGCCAACCTCGCCACCGGAACGCGGTACGGGCTGCAGGAGACGTAGTTGAGGCCGAGCTTGTGGCAGAACTTCACGGAATCGGGATCGCCGCCGTGTTCGCCGCAGATGCCGATCACCAGGTCGGGCCGCGTGGCCCGGCCCTTCTCGACGGCGATTTTCATAAGGAGACCCACGCCACCCTGGTCGATCGTGGCGAACGGGTTGCGCTTGAAGATCTCCGCCTCCTGGTAGGGAGCGAGGAACGAGCCGGAATCGTCGCGGCTCATGCCGAGGCCGGTCTGGGTGAGGTCGTTCGTGCCGAAGCTGAAGAACTCGGCTGTCTGGGCAATCTCGTCGGCCGTAAGCGCACCGCGCGGGACCTCGATCATGGTCCCGACCTTGTAGCTAATCTTGACCTTCTTCTCATTCTGCACGGCGGCGGCGACCTCATGGACGATGGCGGCCTGCAGATCAAGTTCCTTCTTGAATCCGACAAGCGGAATCATGATTTCCGGATGGACCTTGATTCCCTCCTGCTTCGCCTGGACGGCGGCTTCGAAGATCGCCCGGCTCTGCATGGCGGTGATCTCCGGATACTTGATTCCGAGGCGGCAGCCGCGGAAGCCGAGCATGGGATTGAACTCGTGCAGCTCGTGCACGCGGGCGATGATCTTGTCGACGCCGATGCCGAGCTTGGCCGCCAGTTCCTGCTGCTGCTGGAGCGTGTTGGGCAGGAACTCGTGCAGCGGGGGATCGAGGAACCGGATCGTGACCGGGAATCCCTTCATCGCCTTGAAGATTCCGTAGAAATCCCCCCGCTGGTAGGGGAGGATCTTGGCGAGCGCCACTTCGCGGGCTTCCTTCGTGTCGGCGAGGATCATCTCGCGCATTGCGTCTATGCGGTTGCCTTCGAAGAACATGTGCTCGGTGCGCGTGAGGCCCGTGCCGGTCGCGCCGAAGGCTATGGCGTAATTCGCCTGCTCGGGCGTGTCGGCGTTGGTATGGACCTCGAGCTTGGTCACCTGGGCGCACCACTTCATGAGTTGGACGAAGTTGGTGTAGGTGCGGCTCTTTTTTGCTTCGGCGTCTCCATGCAGGAGCCCCTGGATCACCTCCGAGGGGGCTGTCTTGATTTCACCTGCATAGACCGTGCCGGCCGTCCCGTCGATCGATAGGAAATCGCCCTCGGCGAACTTGCGGTCGCCAACGGTGAGCTCGCGGGCGTCGTAATTGACCTGAAGGGCACTCGCGCCGCATACGCAGACCTTCCCCATCTGGCGGGCGACGAGCGCCGCGTGCGAGGAGACGCCGCCGCGCGCAGTCAGGATTCCCTCGGCGGCGATCATGCCGCGCAAGTCCTCGGGCGAGGTCTCGACGCGCACGAGCAGGACCTTCTGGCCCTTCTCGGCGGCTTCGACGGCCCTTTCCGCGTTGAAGTATATCTTGCCGGTGGCTGCGCCGGGTCCTGCAGGCAGGCCCGTCGCGATGACGGGAGCCGCGGCGACGGCCTTGCGGTCGAAGATCGGCGCCAGCACCTGGTCGAGTTGGTCCGCGGGAACCCGCGTGACGGCCGTCTGCCAATCGATCAGCTTTTCCTTGACCATCTCGGCCGCGATGCGGACGGCGGCGACGCCGGTCCTTTTTCCATTCCGGGTCTGGAGCATGTAGACGACGGAGTCCTGGATCGTGAATTCGAAGTCCTGCACATCCTTGAAGTGGGACTCCAGAATCTGGCGGATGTGCTCAAGTTCCTTGTAAGCGGACGGCATCACGTCGTGGAGGGCCAGGACAGGCTGGGGCGTGCGCACGCCGGCAACCACGTCCTCGCCCTGGGCGTTCATTAGGAATTCACCGTAGAACACCTTCTCGCCGGTGGCCGGGTCGCGGGTGAAGGCGACGCCGGAGCCGGACTTGTCGCCGGTATTGCCGTAGACCATCGCCTGCACATTGACCGCCGTGCCCCATTCCTGGGGAATGTTGTACTTGCGGCGGTAGACAATCGCGCGGTCGTTCATCCAGGAGCCGAACACGGCACCGACGGCGCCCTGGAGCTGGTCCCAGGGATCGGCCGGGAAAAGGCGGTTTGTGCGCTCCTTGACCAGGGCCTTGAAGCGGACGACGAGCTCCTTCAGGTCTTCGACCGTCAGCTTGGTGTCATCGAGGTCGCGATCCTTGTAGCGCTCGCCCTTCAGGTTGCTGATGACGGTCTCGAACGGCTCATGGTCCTCGTCGGGGCGCTTCTGGACGCCCAGGACGACGTCGCCGTACATCTGGACAAAGCGGCGGTAACAGTCCCAGGCAAAACGCTCGTTGGAAGTCTTCTTTGCGAGGGCGGCGACGGTCTCGTCATTCAGGCCCAGGTTCAGGATCGTGTCCATCATGCCCGGCATCGAATCGCGGGCGCCGGAGCGCACGGAAACGAGCAGCGGGTCGACCAAGTCGCCGAACTTCTTGCCGACCTGTCCCTCGATCGAGGCGATTCCGGCCTTCACCTGCGGATCGAGCGCCTTGGGGTAAGTGCGCTTGTTCGCGTAGTAATAGGTGCAGACTTCAGTCGTGATCGTGAAGCCGGGGGGCACCGGCAGGCCGATGCGGCACATTTCCGCAAGACCGGCACCCTTGCCGCCGAGGAGCGGACGCATTGTGCCGTTGCCGTCGGTCTTTTGCCTGCCGAAAAGGTACACGTATTTCGGTGCCGTGGGCTTGGCGGATTTCGAAGAGGAGGAGGCGACCTTTTTGGAGGCTCCTTTAGCTTTGGATTTGGCGGCCATAAGTAGTGAATTTACTGGTGAAAAACGCGGGCCATGCGCATGAAGGCGCAGGCGCTCTAGGCGACAGCCAAACGGCTTCGCTGTCAACCGCGCAGGCTCCGCTTCCGTGGCCAAAAACTGACTATTTCTTGCCTGCTTCCCGCTGCGCCCGCAGGGTCACCCGGAACATCTGCAAGGCCAGCCAGAATACGGCCGAAAGACAGGCCGAAGTGACAGCTCCCCAGATGCGGATCATGGCCGGATCGTTCGACGGGACATGAGTCGAGGCCACCCTGTACATGAAGATGAAGAAGCCAAGGACAACGACCCCATCGACGGCGAGGCTTGTGCGGGTGACCAGTTTCTTGTCGGATTCGGCCATGAACCCTGAAAAGAGACAAATGATCGGGGTATTGTCCATGAAATTGTCCTCCAAACCGGGCTTGCCGCAGTGGCCGGAGCCCATTTTTGGATAGCGTCCCGCCGTTCAGACCTCCAGATTCGCGGCACATGAGCGAATCGAGCCTTAAAATCTTTGCGGGGAATTCGAATCGGGCGCTGGCCGAGTCGATCTGCAAATCGGTCGGAGTTCCCCTGGGCGACGCCGTCGTCACGAGTTTCCCGGACGGCGAGACCTTCGTGAAGATCAACGAGAACATACGCGGGCGGGACGTTTACATCATCCAGTCCACCTGTCCTCCGACCAACCAGCACTTGATGGAGCTGCTGATCATGATCGATGCGGCCCGGCGCGCCTCGGCCCAGCGCATCACGGCCGTACTGCCCTTTTTCGGCTACGCGCGGCAGGACCGGAAGGACCAGCCCCGGGTCGCCATAACGGCCAAGCTCGTTGCCAATCTCCTGGTGTCGGCCGGAAGCAACCGAATCCTTACCATGGACTTGCATAGCCAGCAGATCCAGGGCTTCTTCGACATCCCGGTCGATCACCTCTACGCGTCGCCGGTCTTCTTCGAGTATCTGTCCAAGGTCCGCAACGATAGGCTGGTGGTCAGTTCTCCGGACGTCGGCGGGATGAAGATGGCCGCGGCCTACGCCGGTGTCCTCGGCGCCGGCCTTTGCTTTGTCGCAAAGAAGCGCCAGACGGCGACGACTGTCGAGGCGATCAACGTCGTCGGCGAAGTGGAGGACCGCGACATACTGATCGTCGACGACATCACCGAGACTGCGGGCACTCTCGTGGCCGCGGCAAAGCTCCTGCGGGACCATGGCGCGCGAAGCGTCCGGGCTGCAGTCAGCCACTGCATCCTGAACCAGACCGCTTTCGAGCGGCTGAGTTCGGGACTGATCGACGAACTTATCACGACCGACTCGGTGCCGATCGACTCGCACGGGCTGCCCGTCAAGGTCTTGAGCGTCGCGGGCCTGCTCGGCGAGGCGATCCAGCGCATCAACAGCAACGAGAGCGTCACCAGCTTGTTCCGTATCAAGGGGTTCTGATTTTTTGGCGCTTGCTTTTGACCGGCCGGCCCGTGTTTGGTAACGTGCCCGCCGGACGATCCAATTCATGAATATCAAGCTGACCACCGCAGTGCTGATCCTGCTTTCGATTGCCTCTGTCCCTGTTTTCGGCCTTGAGGCCAAGGACAAGCCCGCTCCTTCCCTTCCGGTGCTCAAACGGGACGGCTCTCCGGTCACGGAGGGGCGTCCGGGGTCGGTTGCGACCTACGCCGACGTCGTGGAACCCGTGCAGAAGGTTGTCGTCACGATTTCGTCATCGAAGACGGTCCGGATCCCCGCTAACCCCTTGCTGAGGCAGCTGTTCGGCAACCGGATCCAGATCCCCGACCAGGAGAGGAAAGAGGAGGGGCTCGGCTCGGGCGTCATCGTCTCGCCCGACGGTTACATTCTCACCAACAACCACGTGGTCGAAGGGGCCGACGAGCTGAAGGTCGCCCTTTCCGATGACCGGAAATTCACGGCCAAGCTAGTCGGAACCGACGAGAAGACAGACATCGCCGTAATCAAGATCGACGCATCCAGCCTGCCCTCGGTCACGCTGGCCGACAGTGACAAGCTGCGCGTCGGCGACATCGTGTTCGCGGTCGGCAATCCCCTTGGGGTGGGGGAGACGGTCACGATGGGAATCGTCTCGGCCAAGGGCCGCAACCGTCTGAGTCTTCTGGGCGAGATCGGTGGTTACGAGGATTTCATCCAGACCGATGCGGCGATCAACATGGGCAATTCCGGTGGCGCCCTCGTGGATGCCAAGGGGCGGCTCGTCGGAATCAACAGCGCCATCATATCGCCGTCGCGCGGCAACGTCGGGATCGGCTTTGCGATCCCTGTCAACCTGGCGGCCTCCGTGATGAAGAGCCTCATCCTAACGGGCACCGTTTCGCGCGGCTACCTCGGCGTGGATACGCAGGACATGGCTCCGGACGTCGCCGAGCAGCTCGGGCTTCCGGCGA
Organism: uncultured Verrucomicrobiae bacterium; assembly: GCA_963747795.1. GTDB lineage: Bacteria > Verrucomicrobiota > Verrucomicrobiia > Opitutales > Opitutaceae > Palsa-1447. Next base: position 17,910 of record CAVVGS010000006.1, on the reverse strand, counting down.
ACACCAAGGGGTTGATCGTCTCGGACATCACCACGGATTCCCCGGCCGAGAAGGCGGGGCTCAAGGTCTCGGACGTCATTCTCTCGATCGACGGCAAGCCCGTGTCCGCAAAGGAGGAACTCCGCCTCGCCATTGCGGAGCAGCCGCCGGGAACGAGGATATCGCTCAAGATTATGCGCGATGGAAAACCCTTGGCCATCGACGTCGTCCTGGGCAGCGCGCCGGAGGTTTCAAACGAGCTTTTGACGGGCGTGAGCGCGGTCCCCCTCACCGACGACGCACGCCGCAAGATCGGGATCGACCCCCGGGTGAACGGGCTCCTGATTACGGATGTCGATGCGAGTTCCCCGTATGCGGACGTCTTGGCGGCGAACATGGTCGTCATGGAAATCAACCGCACGGCGGTCGCGAGCCTGGCCCAGGCTGGCAAGCTTCTGCAGAAGGGACGCAACCTCCTTTTCGTCTACCACAACGGGACCCCTGGTTTCCTTGTCGTGACCGTCCGGTGAACGGCCGTCAGCTTCCGGGCTTCTCGACAGGGATCCGCGCGAGCCAGTCGGGCAGGGCGTCGGCCGGGTACGTCGGAAAGCCAAGTTCCAGAAGTGAGACGGAGGGAATTCCAAATCCGACCGACCCACAGCTTCGGTCGACGAGCATGGCGACCCCGGCCGTCGATCCGCCCGCCCGGCGGATGATTTCCATGCACTCCAGGACCCGGCCGCCGCGTGTGACGACGTCCTCGACGATCAGAACCGGCTCGCCCGGTGCGATCGTGAAACCCCGGCGGAGAACGAGCGCGTTGTTTTCCTTCTCCGCGAAAACATAGCGTGCCCGCGCCTGCCGGGCCACCTCCTGGCCGATCACCAACCCTCCCATGGCCGGGGCGAGCACGGTCTTGAACTCGAGCCCGGCCTTCCGGACTTTTCCGAGCAGCAGTTCGCACAGGCGCTCGACGGCATCCAGGTGCTGGCACACCTGCGCGCACTGGAAATAGTGCCCGCTGTGCAGCCCCGACCTCAGGACAAAATGGCCCTGCAAAAGCGCCCGCGTGCGCGTGAATATTCCGAGAATCTCCTCCGGATTGGGCTCCATGGCGCCAAATTGGCGATCTCCGCCGGCAAAAACAAGCGGCGAAGCGGCGGGCAATGGCGAAAGCGAGCCCGTTCGTTCTGTTCAACCGTCGGGTGGCTGCTAAACTGACCGCATGATTCCACCCGCTCCAACGCCGCTTGAGGACGAACTCGGCGATGTGCTGGAGAAGGCCATGCGCCGCGCCGGTCTTGGCGAGGTTGAACTTGGCGCCAGGGCCCGCGTCGAGCCGGGCAAGATTCTCGATGCAATCGATTATCGGCCGGCCCTTGACCTGGAGGAATTGCGGCGCCTGGCCGCGGCCCTGGGTCTGAACGAGGTCGGGCTTTGCGCGCTTGGCGCCGGCCGTTACCCCCTTCCCGACATCAAGGGGCTGCCTTTCTGTGTTTGGCCGCTTCAAATGCCCCATGGCATCGGAACCGTGAACGCATATCTCGTTGGCGAATGCGGATCGCCGGAGGCCGTCCTCTTCGACACGGGCGCGGGGATCGACGCCCTGGCGGCGGTGTGGCCGGCCGCGGTCAGGAAGGTGGCGGCTGTCTTCCTCACGCACGTCGAGACCGAGCACGTCGGAGGCCTCTGCGAGATTGTGTCCCGTTTTGACGTTTCGGCGGCCTTCGTTCCGGAAGGGGCGGCGACGCCCTGCAGCCGGCCGATCTGCGAGGGCGAGACCAAGGCCATCGGCCCCCTTGAGATTTCCGTGTTCAGCACGCCGGGCCATGCCAGGGCGCACAACTGCTATCTTGTCAGCGCCCCGGCGGCCCGCGCGGGCCGGGCGCTCCTCATCGCAGGCGACCTGGTTTTCGCGGGCTCGGCGGCGGGAGGGTATTTTTCCCCCGAACAGCTGGACAAGCAGATCCGGCGGGTCCTCAGGGCCGTGCCTTTGTCGACCGTGATCGCCCCGGGCCACGGCCCCATGACCACAGTCGAAAACGAGCTGCGCTACAACCCGTTTCTCGGCTGAATCCATTCATGAAATACAAGAATATCCCGATGGGCCTGAACAAGAAGATCGCGCTCGTCGCGCACGACAACAAGAAGCGCGACCTGGTCGAATGGTCGAAATTCAACCGCGACCTGCTCGCTCACCACAAGGTCTATGCGACGGGCACGACCGGGGCGCTGCTGGCGAAGGAGCTCAACTTTCCGATCGAGCGCCTGGAGAGCGGACCTCTCGGCGGCGACCAGCAGATCGGCTCGAAAATTGTGGACGGCGAGATCGACTTTCTGATTTTTTTCTGGGACCCGCTCGAGCCGCAGCCGCACGATCCCGATGTGAAGGCCCTCCTTCGGATGGCGGTCGTCTGGAACATACCGATCGCCTGCGACCGGGCCTCGGCCGACTTCATCATATCGTCGCCGCTCATGGATTTGGAGTACGATCGGATCGTTCCGGACTACGAATTCTATCGCAACCGCCCCGTCCCGGAATCGCGGAGCGACCCAGCTGTGGCCGCCCCTGCGTCGAAGGAGTAAGGAACGATCCGCCGCAAACATCCCGAATCCCAGATGAAATCCTTTAGGCGGCTTTTTGCCCTGCTCCTTCTTTGCGCGGCGAACGCGGGCCTGCTTCCGGGAGCCACGGTGACCGTGGCTGTCGACCGCCCGGGCGCTGGGATCAACCCCGCCATGTGGGGTGTCTTTTTCGAGGACATCAACTTCGGGGCCGATGGCGGCCTGTATGCGGAGCTTGTCAAAAACCGCGGCTTCGAGTTTCCCGAGCCCCTGATGGGCTGGATCCAGATCAGCCCGTCCAAGGCAAAGGGTGAATTGACCGTCCGCACGGAGGACCCGTTTTCCGCCGGCAACCCCCATTATGTCCGCCTCCAATCCGAGGGCACCGCCCCATTTGGAATCTCCAACGAGGGCTTTCGCGGCATGGGCGTCCGCCAGGGGGAGACCTACAATTTCTCCGCGCAGATTCGCGGAATCTCCGGCACCCCGAAGCTCACCGTGGCGCTCTACGGGGGCGACGGCACGCTGCTCGATTCGGCGAGCCTGGAGAATTTCTCCCCGGCCTGGAGCAAACGCACCGCCGCATTGCATCCCAAGGACACCGACCCGAAGGCGCGGCTGGCCGTTTTGGTCGAAGGCAAGGGAACCGTGGACCTGGACTTTGTGTCGCTCTTCCCCGAGCACACCTGGAAAGGCCGTCCCGGCGGCCTGCGGGCGGACATGGTTCAGGCCCTGGCGGACATGCATCCCGGCTTCATGCGCTTCCCCGGCGGCTGCATCGTCGAGGGCAGCGTCCTCGCCCGCCGGTACCAGTGGAAGAACACGATCGGGCCGGTCGAGGACCGGAAGCTCCTCTTCAACCGCTGGAACAACGAATTCCTGCACAGGCCGACCCCGGACTACTACCAGTCGTTCGGCCTCGGCTTCTTCGAGTTCTTCCAGCTCTGCGAGGACATCGGGGCCCGGCCGCTGCCGATCCTCAATTGCGGCATGGCCTGCCAGTTCAATTCCGGGGAGCTCTGCCCGCTGGACCAGCTCGATCCCTACATCCAGGATGCCCTCGACCTGATCGAATTCGCCAACGGCCCGGCGGACAGCCCGTGGGGCGCCAGGCGCGCCGCAATGGGCCATCCCGCCCCGTTCGGCCTGCAGATAATCGGCATCGGCAACGAGCAATGGGGCCTGCAGTACTTTGACCGCTATGAGCGGTTCGCCAAGGTCCTGAAGGAAAAGCATCCGGAAGTTTCGCTCGTCTCCGCCGCCGGCCCCGATCCGGCCGATCCGCGCTTCCGCCTCGCCTGGACGAAACTGCGCGAACTCCACGCCGACATCATCGACGAGCACTGCTACGCGCCGCCGGAGTGGTTCTTCTCCAACACCCACCGCTACGACAGGTACGACCGGAACGGGCCGATGGTATTCATGGGTGAATACGCGGCGCAGAGCGTCGCCACCGTCAGCACCAAGAACCGCAACACGCTCGGCTGTGCCCTGGCTGAGGCGGCCTACCTGACCGGGCTCGAGCGCAACGCCGACGTCGTCCGCATGGCCTCCTATGCGCCCCTTTTCGCCAACACCGAGGCCTGGCAGTGGACGCCAGACCTCATCTGGGTCGACAGCCTCCACGTCGTGCGGACGCCCAGTTACCACGTCCAAAGCCTCTACGCCCGAAACCGAGGCGACCGCATCCTGCCGGTGAGCGTGGCCGGGACGGCACCCGGGGAACAGCAGCGGATTTTTGCCTCGGCCGTGCTCGACGAGGGGTCGCGGGAGGTCATCGTCAAACTGGTGAATGCGACGGCGGGAGACTCGGCCGTGACCGTCGATCTCGGCGGAGTCGGGGCAGTCAGGGGCGGCACCCTCACGGTCCTGGGAGCCCCGGACCTTTCGGCCGAGAACACAGTCGCGGACCCGGACCGGGTGGCGCCGAAACAGAGCGCGTTCACGCCGGCTGGGCCGAAGTTCGACCTGGTTTTGCCAGCGAACTCATTCAGCGTCCTGCGCATGGCCGTGGGCGGCTGACGCGAAACTCGATCGCGTCTTTTCCGGCCACTCGCCGGGATTTCAGGGGAGACCGGCGCCAGGCATCCGCAGGCCGCACGGCTCATGGTGAGAACATATCTAATGGCACATTGACACTGGTTCGTGCGATTAGATAATATAATACATCCACCCCAGCGATCAGATGAATAAACGTATTTTATCCTACGTTGTCCCCCTGTTCATTTCTGCAACGACGGCCTTCGGGCAGTCGTTCTACATGCTCGGAAAGACCCAAATGAACCTGCAATCGAGCGCGAGCAGCCCGGCTGCGTTCGCGAACTTCCCCTACATGTTCGGCTTCTCGGCGCCAACGGCGGTGACAGTCACGCCGCCGGGGCTTCCAGGGACGGCGGCGATCTTCAACCCGAGCAAGAGCGACTATGAATTGACCCGGGTCTATGCGACCAAGGCAGCGATGGATACCGCCAATCCAAACGGAAGCTACAGGATAAGCGGCAGCGGCATTTCGACGGCGACCGTCAACATGAGCAGCGACCTGTATCCCGTGACCCCGCAAGTGACCAACGGGACCTGGCAGAACGGGGTGCTCGTGGTCGATCCGACCCAAAGTTACACGATCAACCTGAACAATTTTGCGTCGTACGCGACGGGCGGCATCGGGGGCTACGAGGACCTCTAGATCACGAGCGAAGGCAACGGCGACAATGTCACCCTTGAACAGACCTACTGCACAATTTCAGGCACGGGAGCGACGGTCTCGCCGACGCCATTTGCCTCGTACGTCATTCCGGCTCACGCCTTGACGGCTGGACTGCCCTACAGGCTGGTGATCTCCTACTACGGCATTTCAAGTTATGATACGACGACCATTCCAGGGGCGGGTGTGGTGGGCATGTATGAGAGCACCGTCATCGTTTATGTTGTGGCCAAGTCGTCCACGTCGATAGCGCCGCCAGTCATCGTAACTCAGCCGGTAAACCAGGCGGTGGGGGCGGGTTCCGCCGCTCCATTCGCCCCCACGGTGACTTTCAACGGATCAACGAACGTCCCGAGCAATACCTCCGTATTCTGGTATTTCATCGACCCGCGATTTGGCCCTGGGATTGTCGGAGGCACCGCAAAGTACACCAATGTCGGCGGCTCCCCATGCGGCATCACGGTGAACAGCGTCAGCTCCTCGGATGTCGGTTCCTATTACCTTGAGGTGATAAACGGCGGCGGAGTCGCGATAACCCAAGACGTGTCCCTGAGCATCGTGACCAGCCCGCCGACGATCACGGCCCAGCCGGCGGCCTCTCAATCGGCCAACGCCGGCGCCACGGTGACTTTGACTGCCGCCGCCTCGGGCGCGGCGACATACCAGTGGTGGCTCAAAGGCTCCGCGGTCGCCGGCGCCACCAACGCAACGCTTGCGCTTTCCAACATCGGCACGACGCAGGAGGGAAACTACACCCTCGTCGCCACCAACGGCCTGGGTTCGGTGACGTCCAACGCGGCGAGCGTGGCGGTCGCCGTCAACTCGTTCCTGTACAACATTTCCACGGTGGGTTATGTGGGCACGGGCGCCAATCAGGATCTCGATGCCGGGTTCTACACCAACGGATCGGGCTCCAAGAAGATCGTGGTCCGGGGCATCGGTCCGAATCTGGCGGCACTCGACCCCGTCCACTACTCCGGCCTTGCCCTTGCCAACCCGCAATTGATCCTGAATAGCGCGACCAGCCCGCTCTCTACCACGACGGCCTGGGGCGGCAGCCAGACTTTGGTCAACGCCTTCGCGACTGTTTATGCCGCTTCGTTCCCGTCCGGTTCCAACGACGCGGCGATCCTCCCCAGTGTCCCAGCGGGTCCTGGGATCGGCTATACGGCGGACGTGAAAAGCGCGAATGGCGGCGCGGGAGTGGCGCAGATCGAGGTGTACGACTACGACTCCTATGTGACCACGCCAACCTCCCACCTGATCAATATTTCGACGCGCGGCTATGTGGGAACGGGGCTCGGGACGGGCGCCAGCCAGTTTCAATTCCTGGACGCAGGATTCTGGACCATAGGCAGCACGTCCGAAACTGTGCTCATCCGGGCGGTCGGTCCTGCGGAGGCGGTGAACTTTCCCGGCGCAAACCTGGCGAAGCCGCTGCTGACCCTGTACGACTCCTCCGGAAACGTCATTGCGACCAATTCCGGATGGGGAACCGCCCCGGTTGCGGGCACTTCGACGGTGGCGGCGGGGGTCCTTCCGGCGACCACGGCGATCATGAACAGCGTCTATGCCAGCACGATTGCCGCGGGCTCCAACGACTGCGCCATGGTCGTAACCCTTCCCGCCAACGCCGGCTACACTGCGAAGGTGACCAGCGCCGACGGCTCGTCGACCGGAATTGCCCTGGTAGAGGTCTACGATTTGCCGCCGTGAGCGACCCTGCGATGCCGTCTCAGTAGGTCCCGACCCAGGCCCGGAGAACCAGGGGAGCGCCGTTGAAATTCAGGCCCCAGTCGGTCTGGTCGCCGTTCCAGATCCGGTCGACTTGGAACGCCCCGTCCTTGTAGGCGCCCGCCTCGACGCGGACGAACTCGCGGTGCAGCCTGGAGGCAGGATCCAACGGCGAAAAGTCGACCCGGCAGAAATAGCCCGTTACCAGGAACTCGTTTTCCCCCAGCTGCGCTATCAGGGCGCGGCCGATCGGCTTAGGGTTTCCCTGCGGCGTTCTTGTGGCGGAACCGAACCGGGGGATGCCGAAGGAGACGGAAGTATTCCACCCGCCGAATTCCAGGGATTGCACGGGCGCGCCCGGCTCCTCGGCGACGGCCCGGAGCTTGCCTTCGAAGTTCAGCCGGGCGACTTCCCGGGCGATCGGCCCGAGGAGCCGGTAGTTGGCTTCGACTTGGGCAAAGGGGTCGGAGGCGTCGTCACCCGGAGTCCGATCGACTCCAAAAGGCGTCCAGCAGACGGCTCCCTTGTCCAGCGCGCAGAACAGATACCGGGCGGCCTCGGCGTTGGCCAGGGTCTCCGGGACAAACAGGGGGTTGTCCGGCCGCGCATACAGATCGAGCACCTTGCGGTAATGCGCACTGTCGTTTTGGTAGATGTCCGGTGCCAGTACATCGAGCGCCGGGGCCGCCGCCTTCCAGATGGCCAGGACATTGTCGGTCGGGCCTCCGCTCTCATAGGTTCCCGCGGGTCCGGGGTTTATGGGGTCGCGCAGGGCCGCGTTCGCGTACATCGGAAGCGGATATTCCCTCTTCCCAGCGGCCGCCACCGTGCCGACAAAATGGGCGACCGACCAGGCATGGAAGAATTCGTCCGCGTCCTTGCCAAAAACCGTTTGCCAGCTGGCGCCAGCCGAGGCCGCCAAGCCGAGCGGCTTCAGCAGTTCAATTGGAACGGGCTGCTCGAACACCGCCTGCGCCGCGGCCGAATAATCGCGGACGCTGCCCCAGGCGCCGGACTCGTTCTCGACCTGCACGAGGATCACGGTGTGGACGGGATCATAGGCCTTGAGATGGCGCATGAGGGCGCGGAACGCCTGCACATCCGCCGCCAGGGTCGCCGGGGCGATGGGAGAGGGCGAGTCCACCAGGCGCCCGTCCCTGCCGGTCAATTTCGGATAGAGCTTAGGTTCGCGCTTCATCCAAAGGGGGATGTAATGCGAACTGCCGTTCTTCCAGGTTCCGAACCAGAGGATCACAAGCCGGGCACCGTGCTCCCGCGCCCCGCGGATCAGCGTGTCGACCAGAGTCGTGTCGAATTTGCCCGGCTCCGGCTCGAACTGCTCCCAGTAGACCGGGGCCTCGAGCGTGTTGGCGTGCAGCCGCTCGATCGCGGACCACACGTCCCGCAGCGCCACGGGCCACGCGCTTGAATTCATGCACTGCCCGCCGAGGATCAGGAAGGGGGCGCCGTCCACAATGAGCGCGTGCCTTCCGTTCCTTTCCATGAAACGGGGCATTGGGTGGGCATCCGGCTGGGCGCGCACGGGGTTGCCGAGGCCAAATGCCGCGGCAATGAGCGGAAGCAGGACGGGTAGGGAACGGTTGATTGGCCTGCGCATAGGGTTATTCGGCGGCAATGCCTTCGGCATGACGCCTCTGGCCGACACTGGCCGCGATCCGAAACCGCTTCAAGACCCGTTCGCGGGCAAAATGAGTGCCTCCGAATCTGGCCCGGTTTCATCCGGGTTGACTTGCCAAGATCTTGCGCGCCGTGCATTGAGTGGTCCTTGCCCCCACCATGAATTCACGCTCTATTCTTGTCCTTGGTTTGCTCTCGGCCGCGGCAACGCAGCCTTCCCTGCCCGTTTTTGCCGACGGCTATGGCGTGTCCCAAATATTCAAGGTCGGTGGCGCCGGCGGCATGGATTACATCACCGTTGACTCCCAAAGCCACCTTCTCTTCGTGCCGCGCGCGACGCACACCCAGGTGCTCGATGAGGCCACCGGCCGCCTGGTTGCCGATATTCCCGGGCAAAAGCACAACCACGGCGCCGCGATCGTCCCGAGCGCCGGCCGCGGCTTCATTTCCGACGGGGATGACCAGTCGGTCGTGATTTTCGACCTGAAGACGTACGAGGTGCTGGGCAAGGTCAAGACCCCTGAGGATTCGGATGGGATCATCTACGACGAGGGCAGCGGCAAGGTGCTGCTCGACTGCGGCGATGCCGGGGTCATGGTTCCGATTGCCCCGGACGTCGATCCCAAGCAGGGCTCGGCCGATCCGGCCGTCGAATTGGGAGGCAAGCCCGAGTTCCTCGCCGCCGATGGCAAGGGCAGGGCGTACGTCAACTTGGAGGACAAGGACCAGGTCGCTGTCGTCGACACGAAGACCATGAAGGTCGTGGCGCATTGGCCGACCGCCCCGGGCGGCTCACCTGTCGGCATGGCGATGGACAGGGAGAACCGCCGCCTCTACATCGGCTGCCGCAAGCCGCAAAAGATGATCGTGATGGACGCGGACAGCGGGAAGATCCTTGCCGACCTCCCGATCGGAGCCGGAGTCGATGCGACCCAGTTTGGCGGCGGGGATGGATTCGCAAGCTGCCGCGACGGAACCCTGACTGTCATCCGGGAGACCGCTCCCGGAACCTTTTCTGTCGTCCAGACCGTGCAGACCAAGTTAGGCGCCAAGACAATGGCCCTGGATCACGATACCCAAACAATTTACCTCCCGACGGCTGACTTCGCCTCCGGCAGCGGCCGTCCCGCAGCCAAGCCCGACACATTCCAGGTCGTTGTGGTCAAGAAGTCCTGAATCCGGGGGCCGATGGTCGGGGCAGCCGCTTTCCGGCGTGACGGCAAACCTGGGCCGGGAGAATAGGAAACCATTGCTCTCCTCCTTGCCCGCAATTCCGATGGAATTCTCCTGATGAACGAGGCCCGCGGGCGCAGCGCCGCGAAGCAGCGCGGCTTGCAAGTTATCCGTTCTTAGCGGCTGGCGGTGCGGGCGGCTCAGTGACGGCAGCAGGGGCATTGGTCGCCGGAGCCTTCACAACTGGCTGTTTCTTTGGCGATCTCCTCTTGGGCACGACCCTCTTTGCAGGGGGCTTCTTGGCCGGAATCTTCTTGGCGGGCGCCTTCTTTGCCGCCGGATTCCCTTTGGCCTTCACCTTGCGGACCAGCCGCGCCTTCTTGATGTTGTGGACGCTCGGGAGGGAGATTCCCACTGCCTTGGCAATCTTGGAGCCTGACAATCCTGCCTTTGCCAGCTTTCCCACCTTGGCTCTCGTTGCGTCAGTGATCCTAGCCCTCTTTCGGCGCTTCGTAGCGGGACTCGCGTTCTTGGGCCGTCCCACTTTTCGTCCGCCGTCGCAGGCAGCCAATTTGACGGCCTCGATGAAGGACTTCACATCGGCAAAGCCGTACCTTTCGTGAATCCCGAAGAGGTCCTCATAGAGCTCGGTCTCAATGACGAGTTCAAGCCGGGCTATCTTCTTTCGGAGGGTGGCGAGCTCCCTGAGCTTTGCGGTAATCATAAGCATGCCAACTAACCGCCGGCATCGCTCACCGCAAGACGCGATTAACGGCCGAATCGTCAGCCCACCGCTTGTTCATTCGCACGGTGGAGGTTGGTTTGCTTGCCTCTATGCAAGCCTGTAGTATTCTGTGAATACCAATGATCCGGGGCCTCGCTCTTTTTATGCTGATTCACGCGCCAGAGATTCCCCAGTCACGGCTAGTATTACTCTGTTAAGTTAGTTGACATCTACCGTCAAGGACGAATGCTGGCGGTCATGCCATGGAACGAACGCCAGTGGACAAAGCAAGCCGAAGGGTTGGCGTGCTTCCTTGAACCGATGGTCGGGACTCTCGGGCGCAAAGAACGTGGAGTGGGAGCGACCCGATACGTGCAGGGGTTGTTGATGCCCGGAGAGCGCAAGTCGATTGAGCCGATGGCGGCGCGGCTGGGCGTGGACCCTCAAGGATTGCAGCAGTTCATAAGCGACAGTCCGTGGGAGGCCGAGGAGCTGTGGCGGGCTATCCGGCGTGAAGTCATTCCCAGTCTTGGAGCGCTGGAAGCCTGGATCGTGGATGAGACCGGATGGATCAAACAGGGCCATCATTCCGTCGGAGTCTCTCATCAATACTGCGGCTCGGTCGGCAAACAGGCCAACTGCCAGGTCTGCGTCGAAGTGGCCGTGAGCGATGGCGAGATCGCCGCCCCGGCCGCTGGCCGGCTTTATTTGCCGCAAAGCTGGACCGAGGACCGCAGCCGTTGCCGGGCTGCGGGAGTGCCCGACAATGTTAAGTTTGCCACCAAGCCGGAAATCGCCCTGGAACTGCTGAGAGCCGTCGTGGCGGACGGGGTCGAGCCGGCGCCGGTTTTGGCCGACAAGGTGTATGGCGACTGTTACGAGTTCAGGGCCGGATTGCGGGAGTTGGGCCTGGAGTATTGCGTCCAGATCACCGCTTCTCTGTTGAAAGCGTGGGCGGAGCCGCCGGCTGTCATTACCAAGTTCCGCCGCCGATATGTCGAAGCGGACTCGGAGCCGGCGCTTACCCTGGGAGAGATTGCCGGCCAAATCACGCCGTCCCAATGGCGGAGGGCCTCCTGGAAGGCGGCGGACGGATCGACGCGGTCCACCCGGCTTGCCTGGCTCAAGGTTTGGCTGGCCCACGGGCTGCGCCGTACTGACGGCAATTTGGAGCCTGCTTGGTTTCTGGTCGATTGGCCGGAAGGAGACGCCGAGCCCTATCACTGCTTCATCGCCCACTTCCACCGCGAGCCGACCAAAGCGCGGTGCCTGCGAGTCAGCCGCTCCCGTTGGCACGTTGAACAATACTTCCAGAGGGAAAAGACCGATCTCGGCCTTGACCATTATGAAGGCCGGTCCTGGCGCGGGTTCCATCATCACTTGGTTCTCAGCGCAGTTGCCTACCTCTTTGTCACCTCGTGCCATCTGCGCGCCAAAAAAAACTTCTGGCCTGACGTGGGAACGGGCCTTGCAAGCAATCCGTCCGTGGTTGCTGAGGTCAACCGGGTCCTGTCCCTTCTGCGGAATCAAGTTTGACCGTGTTTTTGTTGACACCACTTAACAAAGTAATACTAGCAGGCTGTTGAAAAACGATCGCACGCTAGTTCCTTAAGCCTGCCAAGAAACCGCCGACCGTATCATTGAATTCCTGAGTGCGGGTAATGAAACTCCCATGTCCCGCGCCCTCAATAATGTGAACGGTCGCCCCCGGATAGTGGGCCCGCAAAAGCCGGCGTTCTTTCAAGGTGAATCCTGTTTCGTCGGAAGATTCGATGATCAAAGTACGTCCGGTCCAGGCGGTTTCCGTCACCGGCTTGTCCCAGCCGATTCGAAGGAGATCCAGAATGCAGCGAACCTGGTTGCGCAGGCCGTTCGATCTGGGATTCATTGCTTCGGACTCATTCACATACGACATCCAGAACTCGCGGTCCGAATCCGGCAGTGTTTTCAACAAGCCCTCGAATTTGGAGCGCATCGCCGACACGAGGACGGGTCGCGGCAGTCCCAGGGAGACCGGCAGTAATATCCTGATTAAGAGCGCACGGCCAGGCGTGTAGACTGCGGAATTCGCGATAATCAACGAATCGACTCGACGCGGGTAGTCTTGGGCGAATGCACGCTCGATAAAGCCGCCGAGCGAATGACCGAGCATGCAGCAATGCTCCACGCTGCGGTCATCCAGAATTGCCCGGACACCTTCAACGAGTTCCTTGACGGTCGTCACTGTCGGCGCATAGCCAATCGCTATCACTCGAAACTGTCGCTCCAAGGCCAGCACGACCGGGAACATGCAATCGGCATCAATGCCCCCTCCGCCCGGAAGAATGACCACTGTATGCCTTCCCGCACCGGCAGCGATATAGCTCCAATCATTGCCCGACACCGCGAGGTGGGAGACCGTGTGCGAATTCCTGAAGTCTTCGTATTGTTCGGAGATCGCCATGCTTTTTGAAGTGTTGCAAAGGCTTGGGTTCACTGCGACGAAAATGCAGAATAGACATTGAGGCGGTCCTGCCTTAACCGATGCCCGGGCGTGAATCCGGAATCGTAAACGGTGGAACGGCGGCCGACATGAACTACCAGCACGACGAGTTGTCTGCGCTCGACTTTGCAGACGAGGCGGCAATTGCCGACGCTATAACGCCACCGACCGCGAAGGTCGAACCCAGTCCGGTTCGGGATTCATTCCATTTGATTCACGATGTCCTTAGGGGTGGGCCCACGGCTGTCTGATCAGAACCCATTGATTTCCAGTTGAATAGGAATATCGAACCTATCCTCCGTTGTATCAAGTTTCGCAAACAGCTCATGCATAGGCACTTTCTCAAGTGCGGAGATCGAGACGACTTGCAGAACTTGATGGAGGCTGCCCGGGAGCGCCTTTTCCCGTTTGGCGATGGCGACGAGCAGGTAGGCGCTGATCGCCGTCCAGATCTGAACTCGGACGCCGTTGGCCGAATTGCTGAAAAACCCGCGCAGTCGCAGGTGTTGTTTGATCCATCGGAAAAACAATTCTATCGACCAGCGGCGTCGATAGATCATCGCGATGATCAAAGCGTCGAGGTCGAACTGGTTGCTCAGGAATACGAGCGCCTGGCCGCTTTCCGGATCGACGTAGCTGACGCGCCGCAAGGCTTCCGGATAGCACTTGCGACCCTTGGCCGAATTGAGCCGGATCGTTTGATCGCAGCGCAATCCGGTCTTCTCGTCGATCGGGCGCGACTCGGCGACGTAGTAGCGTGTGTTGGTTTTGAGCCGCGTGACGAAGAAAGCCCCGGCCGTGTGCAGACGATGCAGGCGCAGGTAATCCAAATAACCCCGGTCGAACGTGTAAAAGCTTCCAGGATACACCGGAATCTCGTCGAGCGAAGCCACTTCGTGCCGATTCCCCTCGAAGATGCTGGCGAAAACAGGAATGTCCCCGCGAAGGTCCAGCAGCACGTTGAGCTTCACCGATGCCTGCGCTCGCTGCCAGCGCGCCCACGGAAACAACTTCAGGCTCAACTCGATCACGGTCGCGTCCAAGGCGAACAGATCGCCGTCCAAGTCCAGTTCCGCGGGCCGATCCTGATAAAGTTTGCGGGCTTGGCGCATCAAGACCGCCGCCACATCCGCAAACAATCGCCAGTCCCGATGTTCGTTCGCGTAGGCCAAATTGCAGCGCTTGACCGCACCACGGATCCCCGCGTGATAGAGGACCCGGCGCCGGGAAGCCAGGCACGCCTCTATATCGCGCAGGCTCTCGCGATATGTGAGTTGCGCGAACACCATGGCCGCGAACTGATCGTAGGCCGAAAGCGCCGGTGTGTCCCGCGGCATGGGCCACCGTTGCGTGCAGCGCCGGAAGCTTTCGGGATGAAGGCCGTCGAGAACCTGAGCCAAAACCGTCTTGCCGTGATTCATCCCGAGAATCACCGGAAATCGCCCTCAAAAACTCAAATCGATCACACCTGGATCGTGATGCAATCCGGCTCATTTTAGCGTGTTACGAAACTCTCAAACATCGTTAGTCAGACAGCCGTGGGGTGGGCCTTATTGCGCCGATTTGGCGAATTTGGGCCTATCTCCGGTGAGTTTTCGACAGGAGGTGGCGGCGTTCATCGAGTGGGCCCGGGTCGTGGCGCGTTGAGCACTGTTGGCTAACCGCCGCGAGGCTCGGAAACCAGTTCGGCCGCAGCCTGTGCCGGCGTGATAACCCGCGTGCCGTTCAAGATTTCGTCCGGATAGTCCGCAAGATTTCCCGTCACAATCGTCTTGTCGGAGGAAGCGAGCGCCGCTTCGACAAAAATCAGATCGTTGGGGTCGGGACCGATCGCTGTGATCGCGGTCGGGTTGACCAACATCTGGCCGCGCAGTCCCTCCAGGAACGTCGCACTGTCCTCGGCCTTCAATTTGAGACGAGGCCGGTGAAGGACGTCGCGGTATTCGGCAAGAATGCGAGCGTCATAAACCATCCTCACCCGTCCGTCCAAAACACCGTCCAAGACCCGGGCAGACGGTCCGTGCGGATTCAGCAGGCCGGATACGACCACATTCGTGTCGAGCACCCAGCATCTCATCGGCGCTTCCGGGCAGAGCGGACCGCGGCAACTTCGGCCGAGATGTCCTCCATCGTGAGGGCATCCGTCCCTTTGAGGACGGAGTCCGCCCTAATGGTTGTTACCGATTGAGCCAGAGCCACGCGGTCAAGCATCTCCAGATCGCGGGCAAACGTCGCCTCGGAGGTCGGAATCATAATGGCTTTAGGCTTGCCGTTGGCCGTGACCAACACCCGGCCGGAACGGCTGACTGTGGAGAGGGCGCGCCCAGGACTGGCGGAAAATTCCCGTGAGGCGAGCCATTTTGTCTTCATGTCCTAAGTGTCGTGCAAATGTCGTGCATGTCAAGTCGTCTGTAAGTAGCGGAGACCTGGTCGGGAGTGGAATTCGTTGAGTTCGGATCGACTCCGAAATGGCTGCCCGGCCTGGATTGGGCGCCCTGCAGGCGCCCCATTTCCGCTCGCTGTCGCTCGCTCCGTCGAACCATGGCCGATGAGACGCTAGTCCGATCCGCATTAAACGGGCGAGCGCTATGCGCTTGGCCCTTCCCTGTTACATAAACCTCAACCCGGCCTTATCATACCCCCCCTCCCCAAACTTCGGTGTTGAGCCAACTTCGGTGTTGAGCCGGGTCCTGTCGCCTCCTGCGCGGTGCTTGAAAATGGTCGGGGCGGTGAGATTCGAACTCACGACCTCTACGTCCCGAACGTAGCGCTCTACCAGGCTAAGCTACGCCCCGACAACATTTTACGAGTGATGTACGCTCTTCATTATCTTGCGCCAAGATCCCAAGGTAGCCTAGCTTTCCACAAAACCGTGAAATAATCTGTGAAATCCTAAGACACTGTGGCTTCGACGAAAATCACGCTCAAAGTCCTCCCCTTCAAGAACCCGAGCGGCGGCATTGCCTTTCGGGTTTCGGGAACGATCTTGGGCACAAGAGTCCAAAAGAACTTTCCGACTCGGGAAGAGGCGGAAGGGTTCATGAATGGCCTCGTCCGCTCAGCCAATCAAGCAGATTCGGCCAAACGTGAGCGATTGACGTCAACGACGCTTGCAACGGATGAAATCCTCCGTGACGCCGAGGCCGCATACCACCTACTTCAGAAGAGGGCGCCGGGAGCCACGCTTTATACCGCGGTCAACTTCTACCTGACTAACGCAAAGTAGCTCCGGCCAGAACCAACGGCCCGTTTAACTCACCATCGATCTGGAGCAGTACGCCGCCGGCAATGAACTGGATAGCTAAGGAGCGCTGTTGCGGTCATGAGCAGCGCTATGGTTTCGCTGCGAATTAGATTTTAGGCCGGGGCGTCTCGTTGGTTTCGGAGCACCACGGCCCGGCAAGTTTTGCCAGCCAGATGCTGAGGACGCCGGAGATGATGACGGCAATAAAGCTCGGGACCCGTCCGAAGCGGTGGCTGCCGATGATGATTTCGGCCCGCGTGCTCAACCGGGCGATGTGAGCCAGGCAGAATAGCCCAAAAATCAGACTCGAAACTCTAAGACCCAATGTTCGTGACTTCATGTTGAACCTTGCAGGTTGGTGAAATTTCGACGATCAGAGCCGTCGGCGGATAGATTTTAGATCCGGCCGGCGTCTTGTGGTAGCCTTGGGATAGCCGATGCTAGAGCGAAGTCGTTTCCTTGCCGGTCTGTCCTGGGAATCGTTCGTTCAGCTCTTCCGTCAAGTCATCGCTCTTCCGGTTGAAAACAAAACGCGGATCGGCGAGCGCCATCCTGTCCCTCTCTCCTTCAGGATCCGACCGGCGACATAATTCCCGCTCGGCCTCCAGCCATAACTCCTCGTCGCATCCTTGCGGGCATCCCTTTTCCCGCCATAGTGCCTCTGCTCGCGTTGCAACTTCTTCGTGAGACGGGGTCAAGCCGGCGCCGGTGGAAGACGCTGACGATAGGGATGAGCGAACGGGAATTTTCTTTTTCATCGGGAAACCTTGGTTGATAAAGCTTTCGTCTTTGTCCTTTGCATGCTGCTTTTCGTTTGCTGGTGGCGTCCTACTGGTAGCGTTTTCTGGAAGTCCGCTTCATTCACCGCGATTTGGCGGGTGACGCCATTCACTCTACGCTGATGACGACCGCTATGCCATGGGGTGTAGTACTGCCCGGGCGGCATCGGCCGCTTAAATGGAAAACGTCGGTTCTGAGGAGGCTTCCTAGCCAACTCCGTGCAAGACGGCGTCGTCACTTGGACAAGCGCGGCGCCGCGTCGGGAACGCGCTTCAAGGCATCGTCAATCGATTTTCTCAGCAGCGCGACCTCGGCCGCGAGTTGATGAATGGATGTCTGGTTAGGAATCTCTGACTTCGGATCCGCCGCATCTTGTCCAATAAAAAAGGCGGCAAAGACCGCGGTCAGATAGCCAAATATTGCAACCGCAAAGATGGAAATGCCGAGGCAGAGCACATGGCCGCCGAATGTAACCGGCCGATATCCGGATCCGATGTTGGTGATCTGCATGGCGGTCCACCAAAGAGCTTTAGGGTAGCTGTGAATGCCCTGCGGATCCGGTGCTGTATTTTCAAAATGAAGCATGCCGGCTGCACCGGCCAAAATAACGACCGCCGTAAAGGTGAGCGCGTAGCCTGTGCCTCTGCGTCCCATGGTCCGCCGGAGCGAGCGCAGCCCCTGATCGGCCGAGGCAAACATCCAAATTACTTGCATTCCAAAGGTTGCGGTCAGCGCGCGTGCCAAAGGATACGATTGAAGGCGAGGGACAAGCCGAAGGACGGGAACGAGAATCGCCAGGACAAAAAGCCAGTTCCGTTTCAGAAAGACCAGTCAGCAATACGTAACGGGGCCCAGGCTTGAAGAACATGGGCGTATTGCTGGGGGAGGCC
>CAVVGS010000005.1:0-15321 GCA_963747795.1 uncultured Verrucomicrobiae bacterium | reverse complement strand
TCGCCTTGGCCGCCCGAAAAAAATGGCCGCCGGTTGCATCCGCTATCTCGCGCAGGGCGTTTTCATCCAAGTCGGCGAGAATCCGCCGGTAGCCGATCTTGTTCCCCTTTTCATCGAAGACGGGGAATGGCACGATGCCGTCCTTGCCGGCCCCGATCGTGTAGATCGGAACTCCCCGGGCCTTTGCAATCGATGCCGCCTGCATCGGCGCGAGGGCGCCCCGGTTGTTGGCGCCATCGGTCAGGAGCACGATGAAGGCACCGAGCCTTCTTCCTCCCGAATCCCGGCTCGCCTGCTCGAGGCGGGTCAGGGCTATTCCGAGCCCGTCGCCGATCGCGGTCCCGTCCTCGATCAGGCCGATTTTGATTCGCGAGAGCTGCTGCGCCAGCCAGTCGTGGTCGGTCGTGAGGGGGGCCATCGTGTAGGCCTTGCCCGAGAAGAGAACGACCCCGATCCGGTCCGTGGGTCGCTGCTCGATGAATGCCTGGATGACGGGCCGGATCGCCTGGAGGCGGTTCATGCGGCTGCCGTCCGCATTCTCGTAATCCTCGCTCAGCATCGAGGAGGACAAGTCGATGCAAAGGACGATGTCGTATCCGCGCGTGCGCGACTCGCGCTTGTCCTCGGTCTTTTGCGGGCGGGCGAGGGCGCCGACGACCAGGGCAAGGCCGCAAAGGACAAAGGCGACCGGCCAGCGCGAAGCGGAAAAGAGCGACGGGCGGTGCCAGGCGGCGGCAAACGGCACGAGCCACACCGGCACCTTCGCCCGCTGCCTGAGCCATACGGCGGCCGGGAGCAGGGCCAGCGCGAGCAGCCAGTACGGGCTCGCAAGGCGCATGTTCCAGAGCGCAAGTGTTCCCATATTCAAGGTCAGGTCCTGGTGCTTAGGTGCGAATCTTGCCGGCGGCCCGCATCCGCGCATGGAAGAACCGCACTAGGGCATCGAGGCGGTTCTCGGCGGTTGTGACGACGAGCCGGCTGAGCGGATTCGGGAACAGGCCCTGCCAGCCGGCCTCCCGCCGCGCGGACCATTCGGCCTGGGCCGCCCGCTCGGCCGCGCCCCCTTCAAGGGTGACCAGCCGGCCCGCGGCTGGATCGTAGGCCGCAAAGGCCTCCTGCGCGGGCAGGCCGCGTTCCCATGGATCATCGACGCGGAAACCCATGGTCTGGTAGCGCCGCTGCAGCAGCGACCAGCCCTCAGGCGCCTCGCGCGGAGGGAAATCGCCGAGCCATAGGAGGATGCTGTGCTTTGGCGCTGCCCGCGAAAGAAATGTCCAGGGCAGGGAGGGGAGAGCGCCCGCTCCGGCGTCAATCGGGGGAGGGGGCCGGCTCAGCAGAGTCGCGGCCGAATGAAGGATCGGCCCCCGCCCGCGGACAGGCTCGCTGAAAAGGTGCCCGGTTGGCGAGGCGTGGACAAATCCCACCCGGTCGCGGTTGATCGCCCCCAGAAGCATGACGAGGCCAGCCAGCTCCATCAGGGCTTCGCGCTTGGATTCGGCGCCCGAACCGAAGCGAAGCGTCACCGTGTCCTCGAATATGAGCAGAAGCGTCACTTCGCGCTCCTCCATGAACTTCTTCCTGTACGGCTCCCCCAGCCGCGCCGTCACATTCCAGTCGATGTCGCGGACATCGTCGCCGAACTCGTATCGGACGACCTGGTCGAACTCCATGCCCCTGCCGCGGAAGGTGGACCGGTACTCCCCGCTCAGGACGTTTTCAACCGCATGGCGCACGCGCCACTCGAGCTGCCGCAGGACTGAAAGCGCGGAGGACTGCGTGGTTGCGTTGGCAACGGCGGAAGGCATGGCGAAAACGGCCGCTACCCGGCGTTCAGAGCACGGGAACCGGGGTCCGTTCGACGACCTGCGCGACGACCCGATCCGCAGTTAGATCCTCAGCCTCCGCCTCGTACGTGAGGCCCACGCGGTGGCGGAGGACGTCGGGGGCCAGTTCCTGAACAAGAGCCGGCCCGACAAAATCCTGGCCCCTCAGCCACGCAAGGGCGCGGCCCGCCTGATACAGCGCCAGCGAGGCGCGGGGGGATGCGCCGTAATTGAGCCGGCGTTTTGCGCCCGGTGCCGCGGGAGCGGTGGGGTCGGCCAGCGCCCGAGTCGCCCGGACCAAGGCGAGGATGTAGTTTTGCACCTGCGGCGCCACGTGGATCTTGTCGACCTCGCTCCGCAGAAGAAGGAGTTCCTCCCCGCTCGACACTGCGTTGAGCCCCGGCTGCCGCGTGACCTGTCCCCAGCGCAGCATCATCGCCGCCTCCTCCTCGGCCTTCGGGTAATCGACGATCAGCTTGAAAAGGAACCGGTCCGTCTGTGCCTCGGGCAAGGGATAGGTTCCCTCCTGCTCTATCGGGTTCTGTGTCGCCATCACGAAGAAAGGCTTGGGCAATGGGTTCGTCTGCCCGCCCACCGTCACCTGCCGCTCCTGCATGGCCTCAAGAAGTGCGCTTTGCACCTTTGCCGGCGCCCGGTTGATCTCGTCGGCGAGGACGAGGTTTGCGAATATGGGTCCCAGGTGCGGCCGGAATTCGCCCGACTTTGGCTGGAAAATCATGGTCCCCACGACGTCGCTTGGCAGGAGATCCGGGGTGAACTGAATCCTCTCGAACTTGACGCCCAGGGCCGTTCCCAGGGATCGAACGAGGAGAGTCTTTGCGAGGCCCGGCATGCCTTCCAGAAGCACGTGTCCATTGGATAGGAGGGCCACGAGCAGGCGTTCGACTATTGTATCCTGGCCGATGACAGCCTGGCCGATTTCATCTCGGAGTTTCCTGGACCAACCTGGGCCGGTGAGCATGTGTCGGAGATTTGGAGGGGAGGGATTGTGTTTGCTGAAGACAGAGCTTGAATGGCGCGCGGCAGATCCGTCAACCGGTCAAAAGGCAGGATGTTAGCCGATAACCTTCAACGATTAATATGCGACTGGGCGCGCGCTCATTGTCCTTTGACTCGAAGATTCGGAAAGAGTTTCGCGGAACGCAGCCCACCAATACAAGCCGCCGTGGAGTTACCAACCCTAAAAAGGGTGGCGCGGGACAGGACCTTGCGCCTTTATCGAGCGCACAAACAATGAACCTTCCCGCCGCAATCCTGGCCAGGCTGGCCGCGCTTGGCGTCCGGATCGAGGACGTCGAGGAGCGTTTCATTCGCGGCCACGGGCCGGGCGGCCAGAAGATCAACAAGACATCATCGACCGTCTGGGTTCGCCACAGGCCGAGCGGGGTTGAAGCGCGCTGCCAGCGCGAGCGCTCCCAAAGCATCAACAGGGAGGCGGCCTGGCTCGAACTTTGCGCAAAGCTGGCGGATCGGCAGCGCGCCGCGGCGGCGATGCGACAGGACGAACGCCAGAAAGAGATCCGGCGCCACCGCCAAAAAAGCCGCGGCCAGAAGGCCCGGATGATCGAGTCAAAGAAGCATCGGGCGGCCCAAAAGTCCCGCCGCGGCCGGATCCGCGGCGAGGAATAGCGCAGACGGCCCCTATGCCTTCTTGACGACTTCGCGGATTCCCGTGTCAACGGGCTCTGGGGCGGTCAGTTCCTTGCCTCCCTTGGCGCCGAGTTCGGCAAAGCGGCGCGCTCCCGGCAGGAGCGTTTGCTCAAGCGATCCCACGGCCATGTTGTATCCTTTGACGGCCGAGTCGAGGCCCGTGCCTATCTTTGCAAGGTTGTCCGTGAATGTGACAATCCGATCGTACAGCTGGCGCCCGAGTCCGCTGATCTCCTCAGTATTCTTGGAGACCGCCTCCTGCCTCCATCCGTAGGCTGCCGCCTTGAGCAGGGCGATCAGGGTCGTCGGCGTGGCGAGCAGGACGCGCTTGCCGAGAGCCCGATCCATGAGGCCCGGATCCGCCTGGAGCGCGGCGGTCAGAAAATGGTCGCCCGGGAGAAACAGCACCACGAATTCGGGTCCGGGCTGGAACTGATCCCAATAGTTCTTGGCGCCGAGGCTGTCGATGTGACCGCGGATCTTCTGGGCATGCTCGATCAGTTTCTCCGCGCGGGTCGCCTCGTCGGGCGCATCGCCGGCCAGCCGGTACGATTCGAGCGGGGTTTTTGCGTCGACGACAATCCGCCTTCCGCCCGGCAGCCTCACGACGAGGTCTGCGCGCAAGGCCCCGGCCACTTCCTGTTCCGCAAAATCGCAGTAGGGAAGCATGTCCGCCATCTCGACAACCCGGCGCAGCTGGAATTCACCCCAGCTGCCCGCGTACGTAGTGGAACGCAGGGCGGTCGACAGACGCGCCGCCTCGCTCTGCAGCTGGAGCTGGGCCGCATTGAGCGACTTGAGCTGTTCGCCGAGGGCGCCGTAGGCGGAGGCCCGGGTCTTTTCGATCTCGGCGATCTTGCCGTCCACTTTCTCGAGCGACTCCCGCAGCGGCTTGACCAGCGACTCGATCGCCTGCTTGCGCTGCTCGAGCTCGCCCGTGCTCTGCTGCTGAAGCTGGATGAAGGCCTGCCGGGCCTGGTCCAGAAAATCCTGCCGATTGGCCCGCAGCGCCTCGGCCGCAAGCGCCTTGAACTCGTTGGTGAGGCGCTCGTGGGCCGCCTTTTCCGCCTGAAGCTGCGTGGAGAGCTGCGCATCGAGGGTGGCCAGTCGCGCGGCCTCCCCCCGCGCAGACGCAAGCTCTGCCTCAATCTTCCTTAACTGTTCCTCGGCGGCCCGCAACCGTTCCGTCTTTGCCGCATCCCGTCCCCTTTGCAAAAGCCAGACAACGGCCGCACCCGCCAGGAATGCCGTGAGGACATATAAGGTGACCACGCTATTGGCCTTTAGTGGCGAGTTGGTTTCTCCGCAAACCAATCCGGTCGCGACCTCCGACCCCTCGCGCCCGTCCTTCCACGCTTGCCGTGCAATTTCCGGCAGGACAGACGCGGAGTATGCGGCTCTCCTTGACAACCCATCCCCAATTCGTAAGTGTCAATGCCATGAGCATTTGGGAGGGAATCCTGCCCCCGGATGGCACACCGTCTGGCCGGGCCGTTCGACCATGCTGACGGCCGAAGCATCGACTTCAGTCCCATCGACCACCGGCCGTGCTCCGGTGCTTGTGGTGGATGATGAGTATGGCCCGCGGGAGTCGGTCGCCTTCACACTTTCAACCGAGTTTGACGTGCAGATGGCCGAGCGTGCCCTCGAGGCCCTGACCAAGATCCGGGATAAGGAGTTTTCGGCGATCGTCCTGGATATCCGAATGCCTGAAATGGACGGCATCCGCGCTCTGGAGGAGATCCGGAAGATCGATCCCCTGGTATCGGTGATCATGCTCACCGGCTACGGCACCCTCCACACCGCGCAGCAGGCGATGCTGGCCGGGGCCAACCAGTACCTCCGCAAACCCCCGGACATCGAGGAGTTGCTTGCCGCCGTCAGGTCGCAGACGAAGTCGACGGCCCTCCGGCGCCGGCAGGCCCAACTTGTTCGCGAGGCCGAGTCGCTCAACGCCGCCCTCAAGAAGGAGATCGAGCGAAGCGAACCCAAGATCTGGCAGGGCCGCGCATCGGTTGAACTGGTCCACGACCTCAACAATCCCCTGACGGTCGTCATCGGCTACTCGACCCTCCTCGTCGAGGAGTGCAAGGCGCTCTCGGAACGCGATCCGGAGCTTGGGAAGAAGCTCCATGAATACGCGAGCATGGTCGAAAAGGCCGCCGAGTATTGCCACCACCTTTCTGAAAACTGGCGCCTGTCATCCAAGAAAATGGCCGAGATGGCAAAACTGGACCTGGTCCAGGTTGCCCGGGATGTCCAGCACGTGATCTTCTTTGGCAACCTGGCCATATCCATCACCGGCCTGGAGAAGGCCTATGTGCTAGGCTCCCGATTTGAGCTAATGCGGGTGTTCCAGAACATCTTCAAGAACGCGCTCGAGGCGGGGGCGCGAAAGGTGTCCACGGCATTCGGGCGGAATGGCAATCGCATGGAAGTGACGATTGCCGACGACGGACCTGGCATGGATGCCGAAAAGGTGGAACGCGCAATGCGGGGCGGGTTCACGAGCAAAGCAACCGGCACGGGCCTCGGACTGGGAATTTGCCGACATCTGGTGACCGCCCACGGCGGGACTTTCGATCTGAAGTCCGAGCCGGGCGAGGGGGTCACCGTGCGGCTCTCCTTCCCCGCCGCAACCCAATCCTAGTGCCGAACGGCACCGTCTCCACGGCGTCGAATGAACAAAAGGCGCGTTAAAATCACGGGCATAGGATTTGTAACGCCTGCGGGCATAGGAAAGGAGGATTTCCGGCGCGGAATTCTGGAGTGCGTCAGCCGCGTGGTTCCAGTCAAGAGATTCGAGGATGATTCAGGGCCGTTCGTGGCGTCGGAGGTCAGGGGCTTCAAGCTGGGCAACTTTGTCTCCGACCCCGGTTCAAAGAGACTGCCCCGGCATACGCAATTCGCTCTTGCGGCCACGGTGCTGGCGTTGGCTGACTCGGGCGTGCCGTTGTCCCAGATGCGCGACTACTCGCCCCTTATAGTCATCGGCACCTCGCTCATGGATTCCGACATCATCAACCGGACGATTGAGGCAGTCGCCCGCAAGGGCCCCCGATTCGGCCTGACCCGGGTCATCTATCAGGGCCCGGTCAGCTCCATAGCGGGCGCGGTCATTGAACTGCTGGGTTCGGGACGGGCTCTGTCCCTTCAAAGCGCCTGCTGCGCAGGCACCGATGCCATCGGCCACGCGGCGATGATGGTAGCCAACGGCGAATCCGACTTCGCGATATGCGGGGGAACGGAGGCTCCGATCTATTTCCATCCGATGCTCGAGCTCAGGATGGCAGGCCTGTCGCCGAACACGACAGAGCGCCCCGAACAGCTCGCGCGTCCATTCGATCTTTGGCGAACGACAGGGGTGATAGGCGAGGGCGCATGCATCATGACTTTGGAGCCCGAATCGAGCCGCAGGCCGGGGTACGCCTGGCTATCCGGCTATGCATTCGCCTCAGACCTTGGACCCAATCCGGGCGAGGGCCTGCAGGAGGCGATCCGCTTGTGCCTGGGAAATGGCGCGCTGCGCGCATGCGATGTTGAGCACATCAGCGCATGGGGTCCGGGCCACCGCGTGATCGACGCCGTCGAGGCAAAAGTATTGCAGAACGTCTTTGGGGAAGGCCTCAAGCGCATCCCGGTGACCTCCATCAAAGGGGCCATTGGCAATCCGTTTGGCGCCGCCGGAGCAATCCAGGCTGGCTGTGCAGCCCTTGGCATGAAAGAAGGGTTCATCCCGCCCACCGTGAACTGGCTCAATCCGGATCCCAGTTGTCCGTTGAATCTGTCAGCCTC
This sequence comes from uncultured Verrucomicrobiae bacterium, assembly GCA_963747795.1. Lineage (GTDB taxonomy): Bacteria > Verrucomicrobiota > Verrucomicrobiia > Opitutales > Opitutaceae > Palsa-1447. Next base: position 8,032 of record CAVVGS010000005.1, on the reverse strand, counting down.
CCCCCGCTTTTTGTCGATGTCGTCCGCCCTTATAGACGCCCACGGATTGTCAGGCACAAACTCCAGCCTCCTGCTCCAGCAATGCAACTAGACCTGATCACAATTGTCGCAGCATTGGCGGCGGTGGCGGTGGGTCTCGGTGCATTGTGGTCCAACCCTGCCCGGCAAACTAATAGGCTCTTTTTCACCCTCTCGATCCACGTCGTATTTTGGTTGTTTAGTTTGTGGATGGTGAATGCCGGCGGGAGTGTAAATGCTGTTTTTTGGATACGTACAACGACGGGAATTGGCGGGTTGGTGCCCATTCATGCCTGGCTTGTTAAGGAAACCATCGGAAATCGATTAAACCTGCGCGACAGGAAATGGTTGGGCAGGTTGACTGGTTGGTGTATCGGCTCGGCCATTCTGACGGCACTTTGTTATACTCGAATCCTTTATCCCTTCGTACTCGACGGTCGTTCAGCATGTTCGAGGATGGGCCTTTTATACGCATGCAGCAGTGTCCTTTGGACTTTGGGTATTGATAGGCGGAGAATGCTATAACGAAATCCGAAGATCCACCGGTGTAAAGCGGATTGAGCTTCAAGTGTGGCTGATAGCTGTTTGTGGCACTGCGATATCGATTGTTCTACTTATGGGATTGAGCGGTGTATCGGCCCGGTATCACTATACAAGAATTCAGCCGCTGATGGTGTCTGTTCTTTTACATGGGCACAGTTTTGGCAATTACGACGCACCGAATCTTCGATGCGCGGCAGATCATCTTGGTTGGCCTGGAGAAATCGATATTGATACTGATCGTAAGCGGGATATTTTGGGTACTGAACTATGACCTGCAAATGCTGCTTCCGCAGGTGGTATCTTTGCTCGTTGCGATGGGCATCGTTCTGTGGTTCGCCTCGGTTTTCGGGGGCTGGCTCGACCAACGTTTGAGGCTTTTCCCGCAGGCGGTTCAGGCACGAACAGCCGCATTTGAAGCCGCTCGGCGGGAATCGCGGAGAGATAGGCTGGAGGCGGCTTTCTTAGGCATTCTGAAGGGCTGGGGCCAGACGGAGTCGGCCCTAATCCTCATCGGGGAGGACGGGGTCTTGCGCGGCGGATCGGTCGAGATCAAGGCGGATTCGATTGCACTGCAAACATTGCAGCGGCTTCATTGGGTTACTCCTGAGCGGCTGGCACGTGAAAAGGCGGCCCCGGATCGAACGTTGTTGAGCGCCTTTCTAGCGGAACACCGCCTTGGAATTGCGGTTGTCGATGACAGTTCGGCGATGAATGTCGTCGTCGGTGTCGGCGTGCCGGTATCGCGCCGCCCCTACACCTACCCGCAGGTCACCCAATTGATGGAGTTGGTGTCCATATTTGAAGGGGCATTTGAAAGGGCAAATCTTGTCGCGAAGGCACAACATTCGGAACAGCTTGCGACGGTCGGCCTTCTGGGCGCCAGTCTCGCGCACGAGATCCGCAACCCGCTCGTTTCGATCAAGACCATCGTCCAGCTCCTGCCGAGCCGCCACCAGGACCCCGTGTTTCGGGACAAGTTCTTTCGGTTGATGTCCGACGAGGTCAACAGAATTGACCGACTCACCGAGCAGTTGCTCGAGCTGGCATCTCCCCGTGTCTATATGCCCCAGACGATCGGATTGCATCCGGTGCTTCGGGCAAGCCTCGAACTTGTGGTGCCGAAGGCCACGGACAAGAGCGTCAAAGTACTTACCGATTTTGGGGCCTTTCCCGACGAGGTTTTCAGCGATCCATCTGCGGTTAAGCAGGTTGTTCTAAATCTTTGCCTTAACGCCATTCAGGCGTTGGAATCCCAGGAAGGCGAACGATGGATAAAGATCAGCACTCAGAACAAACCGGGAGCGGTGGAAACGATGATTGCGGACAACGGACCGGGCATCGACCCGGCGATGCACGCGCGCCTGTTCCAGCCGTTTCAGTCGTCCAAGTCGTCAGGATTCGGACTTGGTTTGGCTATTTGCCGGGATATTATGGCAAACCTTGACGCCAGCATTTCGGTCGACCCCCCAGTCGCAGGCGAAGGAGCAACCTTTCGCGTAACGATTCCATGCCAACCCTTATCGTCCTAGCAACCGCCGATCAGAAATTGGCGGACGCATGGGAGCTTCAACTTGCTCCGGGCCGAATTGTTGTGCGGCTTGGGCCGCAGGAGTTTCCGATAGGAGCGCTTCACGGGGTGGCTGCGGTTGTGGTGCTCGACGCGTCAGCGGAAGCCATGCTGCCGGCGGCCTTGCTGCGCTGTCCGACAATCTTCGTTGGAGAACCGCGAAGCCTCCCCTTTGAGCAGGCAAAGCTCGCGGGGCGCGCAAAGGCTTACCTGTCGTTCGAGGAAAGCGCTATGCGGCTCCGGGAGTTGCTGCCGTTGGTCGAGGAGGTGGCCGAAAAGCAGTCGATGATCGATTTGCTGGCGGAAAGGGACCGGAACCGGGAGGTAGCCCGTTCCGAAATGCAGTCGCCATTGGTTGCGGATTCGGTGGAGTTTTGGGATTTCCTGGAAGCGGCTGTTGAGAATATCGACACGCGGGACCGGCTTGTCGGCGAATTCCGCCGCGCCTCCCGCCACGTTTTGCATGCGTCGCATGCCGTTTTTTTCCTGCGCGATGCCGACGGATTTCGGGCTGACCGGGGCACCTCGTTTTTCGCACAGAACGATCCGCTTGTGGCCTACTTCGAGAATCATCCGATGGTCGTGGATGGGGCAATTTGGGAAAGCAGGGCCGACCCGGTTACCGAACTGGCCGTGCGCAACCGCCTCGCCCTGTGGGGAGCGCGAATGCTCGTCCCGGTGCACGACAACGGGCGGCTGCTCGGTCTGATTGCGCTCGGCGTGAGGGATGACGGCCGGCCGTACACTGAAAACGACCGTGTCCGGGCTGTGCTATTTGCGCGATTACTCCGGCACTGCCTGGCGAAAGTGACCCTTCTGCGCCGGCTGAACTCCCTTGCAGACCAGACGATGCTGGGCGCGAAGTATCTTCCCAACACTCTGATCCTCGGCCCAACCGAGGATGTTCCCCGGCACGTTCCCCTGGTCGTTCGTGAATTGATCGGGCGAGTACGCCAGACGCGCGAGGTGTGCCGGACAGCACCTGCCGAAGGCCAGCCATTCCGGGCGGGTGCGGGCATGATCGCGGAGACCGGGGGGGTTTGGGCGTACTGGGAAGAGGCCAGCACCGAGTTGCACGATGCAGCGGAGCGCGAACGCCAGGGACGGCGGAGCCTCATCCATGAGATCACGCTCACCCTCAGTCACGAAATCGGCAATGCGCTGGTATCCCTGACAACGCTGAGACAGTTTGGCCGCGAAAAGACGCCTCCCGGGCCGCTCATCGAAATGACGCGCACCGATGTGCTCCGCTTGGAGGCACTCAACCATCAACTGGGCCTGATGCAAACGCTTTACGAGGTCGACGCAGCGGAGGTCGACATAAGGGATTTGGCGCAAAGCCTCGGATCCTCGCTTGGTTTGCGCGTGGAAGTGGGCCCGGATCCCGTGAACCTTCGGATAGCGAGGGACTTGGTGAAGCTGGGGTTGCGTGCATTGATAGAGACGATTGCAGAAAACCGCTCATCAACCGACACTCGGGAACTTCGGCTCCAGCTGCGTTCATCAGGGAGCGGCCCGAACACGACCGCGCTCATTTCCATCAAGGGGAAGAGCTTGGAATTGGAAGGCATCCTTCCCGAACCGACAGAGGATTCAGTCCCGAATCAAGGCCGCCTGGGCGTGTTCCTGGCGAAGGAAATCATCCGTTTGCACCGCGGTGAAATCCATGCAGGTCCTGGGCTGGAAGGCACCGAAATCCTGATCTCGCTTCGCAGCCTGTGAAATCCAAGTCCTGCGAACCATCGGAAGCTGCGAATTGAGAGCAGTGTGTGAAAACGGGAATACGCCGGACCGATGAGCACGCAATTGGACTTTGGCGAAGCGATGACGCAGTGGGCTGACCGCGATCCGGCGATCAGCGGACTCGTGCTCATCGGGTCGCGCGAACGCCCTGAAACGGATGAATTGTGGCGGGCGGATGCGCATTCGGACTGGGATTTCCAGGTAATCACGTCCAAGCCAAAGCAGTTTGAGAATTCGTCTTGGGCAAGAGACCTCCCAGGGTTTGAACTTCAGGCCTATGCCGTCCGTCCGGCCATAATCGGCGGGGTTCCAAAGGTAAATGCGGTCTTTTCGAATGCGGAGGCAGATTTCGTCATCATCCCGGCAGTCTCGGCACGCCTGTTGCGCCTTTGCATCGCCCTCGGTCTGCACAGGGGCGAGGGCCGGGCGCGGCGCCATGTGCAGGATCTTGCCGAGGTGATTCGACCCGGTTGGAGATTCCTGAAAGGTGGAGAGCGATGGGAAACGCTGTATCGCATTGCCGTTGGAGCAGTGCCCGATCCGCACCTGGAAGATCAAGACGTCAGCCAACTGGCTGAAGGGTTCGTTTGTGACTACGTTTGGACGCTTCGCAAAATAACACGCGGCGAATTAGTGACAGCACAAAGAATGCTCCATCTTGGTCTCGCAGAAACAAATCTTAGACTATTTCATGAACTCAAGCAACGTCGTGGGGAGCGGACATTTACAAAAGCCAGACGGATCGAATGGGTTGCTAAGAAAGACGAAATAATGGAGCTCTGTGTCGAAGCGCCACTCGAGTCGCACGCGCTCCACGCCGCTGTCGAGCAGAGTGCTTTGACTTGCCGTAAATTGGTCAAGGCATTAATCGGCGACGCGTGGAGGTGGCCAGATGTTGGCCAGTGAACGTGCGTGATCAAGTTCTCGAGTAGCTAGCTCGACGAACCGTATGCTTTGGTGACACCGATCCGTGCCACATTCTTAGAATACGTATCCAGAAAGTTCAAAGCCATGCATCGTCTAATCGATTACCTGATGGGGATCTATGCCAACAGCCATTGGATTAGTCGGGCATCGCCAGCAGTATCCGCCGCCGGCATTGCTGGAATCACTGCGGTCTTGGTGGTGGCTGCCAATCGCCGTCGGACCGCCAACCAATACTGGGCATTGTCGTTGGTCACTGTCGCCTTATGGCAAGCGTCTGTTGCTGGCGTCCAGCTGATCGGTTGGCCGATCTTTGTCCGTTTCGCTGTTCTTTTTGCCGGATGTGCAGCCGCTGCGATGGCTTTGTTAAAGGAAGTTATCCTGGAGCCGAAGCGACCAATGCGAACGCATCTGCGCAACATCCGTCTCTATTGGATGTTAATACCACTATACTGCCTGATATTTGTGGCACAGGTTCCATCGCTTAAGTCTTACGGATCCAACGCTATCTATCGGGTTCTTAGCGCATTATGTATTGGATCGGGTTGTTTTATAGTCCTGGATGCACTCAATCTTATCCGGAAGCGAAGGATTGGCGGATTCGCTGCCCGCGAACTCCGGGCGTTCACTGGACTAGCGGGAGCTTGTTTTGTCACAGCCGTTGTTTCGATCGCACTAGGTCGAATTACGGGGGTGCGATACATCCGATGGTTCGCTCCATCGATTCTGATCGTTGGACTCTTGTTCTTCATCTCTTTCGTTGCGCGCAACCAATTCATCAATGCCCAAGACTTTAAACAGAAGCTCCTTCTGTGGAGTGCGCGCGGTATCGGCTGCCTTTTCGTTGGTCTGTTTTTCGCATCGTCCGGCGCATTGTTTGGAGTAATGTCACCGCGATGGGCATTGGTTTACTGCCTGGTACTGGGAACCATATTGATAGTGCTTTGGAGCGTAGATCGACAGTTTCGGATACTTCTCGATAAACACTTTGTTTCTCCTGGTTTTCACCTCTCGCAGCTATCTGTGAACGCTGAAAACGAGAAGAACGCGCTGCTTGCCGATTTGCATGCGGGTTACGTAGAGGTGCTAAAACGCTGGTCGGGGGGGGCTCAAGATGTGTATCTGTCTGAGGGGGTTATTTCGCCGGTGTGGCCTGCAGCGCCGGCTCCAGAGGTGTTACTTGTCTCGATTTTTGAACACGGTTGGATAACTCCGGAAATTCTGGACTGGCGTGGTTTGGTCGGAGAGGAGACAGAAGCGTACCTATTGCGGGAGCAGATTGGTGCTGCTGTTGGCTACGTGGGGCCACGGAGTGAGAAATTGCTGGCCTTGTTCAGGATCCGCGCGTCGGGGAAACCCTTTACTTCGCGCGAACTACGAGAGGCCCGCGAACTGCTGCGACAGATGTTTGTGGGACTCGCATTCGCGAGAATGCGGCAGACTCAAAGGAGCGATGATCGGTTGAATTTCTATGGCCGGTATGCACCGCAGTTTGCGCATGAAGTAAGAAATGGCCTGTACCTGCAGGCACAATTGCTCCGGGCGATTGCAAATGGACGCGGCGAGACAGTGCTTGCATCAGATGCGTTAGTTGGCTTGGAGAAGATGGAGCAGCTCGATCGCTTGTGTGGTCATTTCTTCAGCGTCGGAGCTGTGTTTAAACAACCGGTGCGGACAATGCCTCTTTGCGAGACGCTTAGGTCAATTGTGGATAATGCTCGAATACAGATCCGGGAAATCTCCGGAGCCGAAGTAGAGCTGAAGATTGAAGCATTGGAGGACACTAAGGTCTTGGCTAATCCGGACATGCTCGGAATTGCGATACAGAACCTGCTTTTAAATGCTGCTGATGTTTTGGCTGGTTTGCCGTTTCCAAAGCTGATCGAGGTGAAGGCGGCGGTGCACTTTGAGAAGGCTAGAATTCTTGTGCGTGACAATGGTCCCGGTATGCCAGAAAACAGACGTGAGGATCCGTTTTCCCCGGGCTTGAGCCTAAAGAAAGGTGGAATGGGCTTGGGACTATCAATCGTACGGGATTGCATCGAAGCGATGGGCGGAAGCATTGGTTTGAGGCCGTACGATGGAAGTGGCGCGTGCTTTGAAATCACTTTAGCGTGTTCCTTTTCGGAACAAGGTATCAAGAACCTTCACAATCCCCTATTAGGCGGCAAACGGGTTCAGGCAAAGATGGCCGAGGCCTAATCGGCGATGTTGCATCCATGATTGGCGGTAAATCCCAGACAAAGGTCGCTCTTTTGGCGTTCGTAGTTGTTGGGAAGGGATTGGAGGATCTAATCTCACTTAAGATCCGTTTCCTACAACGTGGACACGCAACCATTTTAGACCTTCGAGTGCTCGACGATATTCACAAACGCGTTCTACGGCGTTTAGAGAAACTTAGCGCGCGAGGAAGGGCAGTGATGGAGAAGATCAATGAGAGCGCGCTTGGAGTGGACGATTCTGAGGTCCGGGTTGCCAAACATGATCCAGCGTGGCCAAAGATGTTCCACAGGGAGGCGGACCTACTGGAGAGGCAACTTGGTAGTCGTGTCGTGGCGATTCACCACGTCGGTAGCACAGCAGTACCGGGACTTGTGGCGAAGCCGATTATAGATATTGCATTAGAAATTGGACAGACTGGTTTCGACGACGACCTCAATGTTTGCGAGGATGCCTTGGCTAAGCTAGGATACAGGTATCTGGGAGACCGCGGACCAAAGGGAGGGAGAATGTTCGGGAAAGACCAATCGGGGAAGCGAACTCATGCGATTCAAGTGCACCCGAAGGGCTCTGCCTCTCTTAGGGGACTGCTCCAATTTCGGCAGATGTTGCTGAACGATTCTGACCTCACGCGGGAGTATGCAGAGATTAAGACTGGGCTTGCTGAGCTTTTTCGAGACCAGCGTCTAATATATGTTTGGTACAAGACGCACTGGATAGAAGATCTGTTCTTGGATAAGACCGATGCCAATGCGTGGGGTCGGTGGCTAGTGTCGGCCCGGATTCCCACATTGATTAACATTTTGGTGCGGGCGGTGCACCGTCGGATTTCGAGTTTGAATCCTGCTAAAGTGGCAGAGAGCAAGTCTGCGCGAGATACGGACCGTTGAGAGACGGTGCTTTCATTTAGCTGGGCATACTACCGAAGCGGAGAAAGGTGCCGACGGTTATACGGGCCAAAGATTAATCGTCCGCGACTGCATCGAGGCCATGGGCGGAACGATTGGGTTGCGTCTG
>CAVVGS010000004.1:0-83345 GCA_963747795.1 uncultured Verrucomicrobiae bacterium | reverse complement strand
CGCGACGCCTCGGTCAGTGCGGCCCATTATGTGGTGCCTGAAAGAATGGGCGCCATTGGCTTTCAGGCCAATTACCTTCCCGCGCAACTGAGTCCCCAAGGGCGGAAGGACACATCCGATAGGAATTCCTCTGGCGAATACCGGACATTTGTGATTGCCCGTATCCAAGCCTATTTCCAGGCCCGAGGGGCGACGAGAGCCGGCCAGCTCCCTGGGAACGTTGAGGATTTGGAGCAGCTTCTCGCCATCCTCAATCCGGATTTTGAGATTAAACTTGATAGTGCGAATCCTCCGTTCCGCCTGAATCGACCTAGGGAAGAAACACTGATAACAAACGTTGAAGAATTGAGCAGCGGCGAGGCGCAGATGCTGACGGTCGGATTGGATATTGTCACTATTGCTGCTATCTGGGATCTCCAGAAAACAGATAAGCGTCTTCTGCTAATTGACGAGCCTGACGCCCACATCCATCCAGACCTTCAGGTTCGATTCGCGGACTTCTTAGTTCAGGTCGCTGATAAATATAACCTGCAAGTTGTTATAGCGACACATTCGACGACCTTACTCGCGGCGATAGGCCAATTTGCCGGAACACGCGGAAGCATCGTTTATCTCGATAGGACGAAAACGGATTTCTCTGCCCGCCCCTTCACGGCGGAGCTAAAAGACATCGCCGCTTGTCTGGGTGGGCACGCGCTGATGGGTGAAGTGGACCCCGTCCGTTGGACGGCGGATCGGGTAAAATAAGTTAAATATAGAGAGGGGGTCTGAGGGGGAGAGCGAAGCTCGCCCCCTCTCGTGTACTGGGTTTGTGGATTTGGCCGCCGGGTTCAAGCGCTGAGTGCGGCCTCGCCGCGGTAGACTTCGGCGGGCGTGACGTCGCCGGGGAAGGCGCTGTGCGGCCGGAGCTCGTTGTAGAAGTGGAAAAAGTGATCGAGGTTGGCATAGGCATCGATCTGCGAGCGGTAGCTTTTGCGGTAGACTTCGTCCCATTTCACCGTCCGCCACAGTCTTTCGACGAAAACGTTGTCGAGACACCGACCCTTGCCGTCCATCGACAGGTTCACTTTGAGGGCGAGCAAGGGAGCGGTGAACTCCGTCGAAGTGAACTGGGAGCCCTGATCTGTGTTGAAGATCTGAGGAACGCCGTACCGGTCGATGGCACGCTGGACGGCTTCGACGCAGAAGGTGGCGTCCAGGGTGTTCGAAAGCCCCCACGCCAAGACGGCCCGGCTGTACCAATCCATGACGGCGCATAGGTACAGGAATCCGCCTTGGATCGGGACGTAGCAGATGTCCATGGCCCAGCACTGATTGGGTCGTGTAACTGCCAGATTCCGCAGTAGATACGGATAGACCCGGTGCTCTGGATTCGGCCGCGAGGTATTCGGCTTCTGGTAGATCGCCTCCAACCCCATCAGACGCATCAGCCGCTGCATCCTCTTACGATTGACCTTGTAGCCCTGGCGGCGAAACCAGCGAGCCATCTGCCGCGAGCCAAATTCCGGATGAGCCAGGTACAGCTCATCGATCTTCCGCATCAGGTGCAGATCGTCCGCCGGCCGCGGTTGCGGCCGGTGATAGTACGTCGAGCGCGGCAGCCCGAACAATTGGCACTGCCGCGCCGTCGAGATCCGAGGATGGTCGGGTTCGATCATCTTCCGCCGATCAGCCGTTGAGCTCCGTTGATTTTTTTTTAAGCCAGTCGAGTTCCACCTCGAGTTGGCCGATTTTCTGGTAGAGCTTTGCTTCCCGCTCAGCCGCCTCCGCCACTCCAGGCGGGGCTTTCCTCGCGAACACCTCTGGGAGGCGCTCCAACAGCTCCTTCTTCCATTGGCTGACCTGTACCGGGTGCACCTGGTACTTCGCCGCGATGGCGTGGACCGGCTCGATGCCCTTCAAGGCTTCGAGCGCGACCCGGGCTTTCAACTCCGTGCTATGCTGACGTCGCTTCTGTGACATATGGATCGTTCCTCTGATTGTGGGTTAACGATCCGACCTGTCCAGGTTCCGGGGTCCATCTCAGGGTCCGTTATTCGGCTTTCCCCTACTCCTTGTGGAAGGAGACGATGATTACCGTATCTGGAGCCAAGTCCCACGGCACCATCTGACGAGTTTTTCGGTCATTGCATGCAACGGCGACGAGATTCGGCGTTACCAGAGGTCGCTAGAGCAGATCTTTCAAAGCTTGCGCGAGCCCGGGAATGGACCCGCAGGCTATGCTCTCTTGGATGGTGACAAACCGTTGCCGCAGCCTTCGGCAACGACGCCTCAGAACCACGTAGAATATCTCCGGTTGAATTGCCGCGAATCCGAGAATCTCTTCCTGACCAACGAAGTGCTCCAGCAGTTGGGGTTCGAATGGGGCCAAGCTGCGGCAACAATTAGCGCAAGCAGCGCAAGGCATGGCAATAAAAGCCCAAGGCTTGCAGTTGCCGCAAACTGGGATCGTCAGCAGGAGGATATTAAGGACGTGATTGCCGAGGTGTCGCTGGCACTCGATTCTAAGAACGTTCACTGGACGCAGAGAGTTGGCGTCGCAATTGGGCAAAGGCGGCCCACTGGTCAGCTCGCTGACTTTCTTGGGCAGCCGGTGATTAGCGCATTGTGGCCAGACCGGTGACGCAATTACGTCGATATGCACAGACCTGTTGCATCGAATTTCCGACCGGAAGAAACGAGATAGATCTCCACTCTATTGAATAGCACCACGTCGCAAAAACCAAAAGCGACTCTTTGGTAATGCCTCCATGTGTGTTCGCACGTTCTCCACAAGACGGATGCCGCGCTGGCCGCAATGGGCGCAGCGCCGGGTGTGAATTCGGTGATGGTTGGTTGGCATCAGCGGGATCACGCAATGATGCGGACGCACGCACGCGAGACATCTCCGGCGGTGCGAAGAAGACCGCTTCGCCTGCCGGCTGTTGACTCTGTCCAGATTGCCCCTTGCGGTCCATTCCCCGGCAAGAGCATTCGCTCCTCTGCGGGACCGCGAAAACCGGCGCCGGCGATTCCGAGGCGGAACTGAGGATCAGGCGCAGACAGCCGGGGTTGCTGGCGGCCGGACGCTGTGCTTTCCGCCGCTGCGCAACCCCGGCCGACTGCTTGGTCCCGGTGGGGCGGGGAGAACCTGCGCAAACTGCGGCTCGCGTTGGTCGCCGCAGATTGCTCCGGGCTCCCCTTAATTGCGTAGCAATACAGCCATCGCTGTAATCCATTGCATTCAGAGTGCACAGGTCCGACCGAATTACCCGAAAAAGGCTGTTTTAGATCGAGAAACGCCTCGATATCTGTGCCTTTTCTATCTAGTATATGATTAGCTGTTACTTACAAATCATTTGATGGATCTTTAGTGCTGATTTGGTTTGCCAGCTGATGCGTTTAACAGCACAGATTGAAAACGAAATGAGCGACCTAAGATTAACGAAATATCTACGGGCCGGGGCGGCGGCAGCGTTTGTCGACGCCCAGCTGGCCAAGGGTCGCGTCGCTTTCCCACTGTCCGAATTGATCAAGGAAACCGGGATGAAGGTCGGGGCCGCCAAGAGTCAATTGCGCCGGCTGGGCCCTCGCGTGGTCCGGGTTTCGCCGTCACAGCAATTTTTTCTGATCGTCAGTCCCGAACATTACTCCCGGGGAAGCCCTCCAGTCGATTGGTGGCTCGACGACTACTTCCGCTGGCTCGGACATCCCTATTATCTGGCGCTGCAATCCGCGGCGGGCGCCCATGGTTCGAATCCTCAATCGATCCAAGTCACCCAGGTGATGACCGACGTGCCCCGCCGCCCGATCAAAGTCGGGCAGCTGCGGGTTTCTTTTTTCGTCAAGCGCGGCATCCGGAACACGCCCACCCAGCAGCTGGCGAATGCCTATGCCCCCACCCGCGTGAGCACGCCCGCGGCGACGGCGTTTGATTTGGTCCGATACGCCTCGCGAATCGGCGGCATCGGGCGGGCGGTGGAAACCCTCCGGCCCTTGCTGCAGCTGATCCGCACGGCCGAACTGCATACGGTGCTCGAAGCGGAGAACGAGACGGCGACGGCCCAACGGCTGGGCTACGTGGTCCAGCGGGCCGGCCCAGCCAAACTCGCGGCGGTCATCCAGGAATGGCTGCCGGCCAAGCGCGCGTTGATCCCGCTGGTGGCCACGACGGCCGGCCGGCCGGATGCCCCCGTGGTCCGGCGGTGGCGCATCCGCGACAACTCGGGGGAATTTGAACCATGAACCCACTTACTCGGCGCGATGTGGTGGCCCATCAGGCGGCCATGCCCTGGCCGAGCCAGCGCCAGGTCGAACAGGATCTGCTGCTGTGCCAGGCGATGACGGCCCTGTTCAACGACGAGTTCCTGCGGACCCAGATCGCCATGCGCGGCGGCACGCTGTTGCACAAGGTGCATCTTGCCCCCGCAGCCCGCTACAGCGAGGACATCGATCTCGTGGTGTTCGGCGACCGGCCCGAAAACCACATCGCCAAGGCGATCCGGCGCGTCCTGCGGGACGTGCTTGGCAAGCCGACGGACTCGATCTGGGACACCATCCAACTGGCGATCCGTAACGTAGTCAGGCCATCACGGGTGCTGCGGCTGACCTATTCGGTTCCGGCGGTGAGCGAACCCGGAGCGAATTTGCACATCGTCGTGGAAGTCAACGTGACCGAACGGACGCCGCACCGGGCCATCGTGCAGATTCCGTTCGAGTTCACGTTCCGGGAGACGACGGTCAAATCTGTGCTCAATGGCTACGACCTCCACGAAATGCTGGGCACCAAAATGCGCGCCTTGTTCCAACGCAAACGGGGACGGGATTTGTTCGATTTATACTGGGCGCTCACCGTCGCCAACCCGGCCGTCGAGCCGGCGGCGGTGGTCGAGTCTTTCCAGCACTACCTCCGCCAGGAAGGCGGCGGCGCCGGTCGGGCGGAATTTGTCGGGATTCTCGACTCCCATTTGGCTGACCGCGGCTTTTGCACGGATATGAATCAACTCCTCCGCGTGGGCGTATCCTACGATCCGCAGAAGGCGGGCGAGTACGTGAAGGCCCGCCTGCTGGGCCTGTTGCCCGAGTAACCCCGGTCGCGGCGCCCAAGGCCGGCCATTGGGCGCGGTCGAAGGGACTATCCTGCGGCCAATGGCCGGACATACGAATGCGGACTGAGTAACGTTTTGCTCAACGTTCTTTACTCCGCACGCATGGCCCTATTTTGTCACGCCCGTCAAGGTATCGCTCGCTGCGCGAGCGAACCTTCCCTCCCTGCGGCCTTCCCCCTCGCGAGGAAGACCGAGTCTCCTCGCTCGGCGGCCTCTGGTTGTGACTGGGCGTGCCTGCCGGGTCCAGCGCGCGGAGCGCGCCACGAGAACCGGGCAACGACGCCCGGCCGGGGCGCTCATCCCCGCGCCTGGAACCATGAATCAAACTCATCTGGATCTGGGTCACACCAACAACACGACGGCCCGCGACATCGCGTGCGGCGAGCGGCCGCAGCAGCGGATGGAATCCTTCGGGGCCGCCGCCTTGAGCGACACCGAACTGGTCGCACTTATCCTGCAGACCGGACTGGCGACCCGCAAGGTACTGGACGTATCCTCCCGACTGATCGCCGAGGCCGGCTCGCTCCGCGGATTCGCCAGCTGGCAGCCCGTGGACTTCGAGCGACTGAAGGGCATCGGACACGTCAAGGCGCGGCAATTGGCCGCGCTGGTGGAGATCGCCAAGCGGATGATGAAATCAGTCACCGACGAACCGGTCGTCCTGAACCGGCCGGAACTGATCGCTGAATACTTCCGGCCGATCATCCACGGTCTTGAGGTCGAGAAATTCTGGGTCGCGTGCCTCAACCGCAAGAATCGGTTGAAGAAACTGGTCGAGGTGACCTCGGGCACAGCGACGAGCTCACTGGCGCATCCGCGGGAGGTGTTCCGGGTCGCCATCCGGGAAGGCGCCATCGCCGTGGTGTGCGTGCACAACCATCCCTCGGGCGACCCTGCCCCATCGGCCGCCGACCTGCAGGTGACACGTCAGTTGCGCGACGCGGCACGGGCGGTCGACATCGACCTGCTGGACCACGTGATTGTCGGCCGGGCCAGCGCCGATCCCACTGACCAGGGTTGGTATTCGTTCCGGGCGTCCGGTATTCTCTGAACGGAGGAACCGGCCATGAATACCTACACGGTTATTGCCTCTGTGCTCCCCGCCGGGGGACGCTTCGGTAGTCCCATTTCATCGGCCGCGCTGAGGACCATGCCGCCGAGTCGCCGGCAGTCGTCCTCTGTAGAATCCATACCATTGAATTCGATACGCATGGCGTGAGTCTCGATTGCACAACACACCGGCTGGCGAAAGGCAGAATTGTTGCCGCGATTCTGGCTCGTCCAGGAGAACTGGCATTGTATTGGATTGGATTGGATTGGATTGGACCATGCCTACTCAACACCAAGTCGACTGCATCGCCTCGTTTGTCGAGGCGTGCGGTGAACTCGAGCGGGAGCCATTTTATGGGAAAGACGAAAAACTCGGTGCCCAGACGGGGCGGGCGGGCGATACCTACATCATGGGCGATCGCTTCCATTTCCGCTCGGCGCTGATTTCGTTTCGGCGCATTTGGATGCCGACCGAGGCCTCGTCCTGGTCGGATGTGGTCGATATCCTCGGGAAGACGGGACTCCCGTCCGGCATCTCTGGATTCGCCGCCAGTGAAGCGAAGCAGATCACCCAGCTATGTGCGCAAGCCGCGCATCCGGTCAAACAATCGGCAAAAACGGTCATTGATCTATGGCTCAACACCGTGTTCGCCCACGGCGGCGTGGATGGGAAGAAAAAGGCCAAGACCCGCCGCGCCGACTTCGAAGCGGCGGTGAAAACGTATGGGCACGCGGCCTATGAATATGCGTTTCGGCTGAGTGTGAAATGGCTCGGCATCCATTTCATGAATTTGTCCCGCCTGTCCGCCAAGCCGGCGCTGGCGCATTTTCAGACCACACACGGGCTTGAGCCGTCATTCAAGATCGGGGCTGCCTTCGGCATCAGACGGCGGGAACGAACGCCCGATGGTCACATTATCATTCGGCAGGGTTCGTCCGAATTTTTCAGCGAGGAGACCATGCAGGAGCGGTTTGAGCGGGTGCTGGAGCGCCATACACATCAGAACCTCAAATTCGTCTTCGACCACTTGGATGTGACTAAGACCCGTCTCTTGCGCGCGGTGATTCGCGCCGATTCGTTCCCCACCCTGATCGGTCTCCTTGAAGGAGAGCTTAGGATTAAAGCCATGGCGTCGGCGGAATTCGTTGAGGCGCCCGGCCTATGGGCGTCGGCCGGGCTCGCGGGCAGGCGTATCAACGTCTATCTTGATAACGTGGTTGAGACGCATCCTGCAGGAGCACCGGCGCTCGATACGGCCCTGGCGGCTTTCCGGCGCGAGCTGATCGAGGAGTGACCCCCGATGTCGACCGTTACCCAGGAGCAGGTGGATCGTGTAGCCGCTTTCGTCGAGGTCGCGGCTGATGCCACCTGCGAGCCCTTTTTCTCCATCCAGGACAAGTTCGTGAACTACTGGGGTGACGCGAAATGTACCCGGGCCACATTCTTTCTCGGCGATCGTTTCCAGTTCCGGTCAGCCCTCATTCCGTTCCAGCGGATGTGGTCGAAGCACGATCCCGCCAACTGGGAAGGGATCTTAGATATTCTCGTCGGTAGCGATTTACCAGTGCCCCTAGAGCTTGCGGCCAAAGATGCCGGCAATCGGGTGCAATGGGAAATCGACCGGGAGGATTTCCCTGCATCAGTAAAGTTGTCGCGGCGCCGCGTGGTCGAACTTTGGCTCAACGTTTTCGGTGCGCCCGATCCTGCTCACGGGGGGAAGCTGCGCGCCGAGTTTGACGCATTGTGCGCCCAGTATGGCCATGCCGCGTTTGAATTCGCGTTTCGCTCGTCGGTGCAATGGATCGGATATAACTTGCTCGGCCTCTACCAACGCGCGGCGCGGCCGGCGTTGGAGGCGTATCGTGACCTTTTCGGCGTAGAGCCTTCGTTCAAGATCGGCGTTCCATTCAATTTTCGGCGGCGCGAGCAAACCCCGTCTGGCTGCGTGCTAATTCGTGAAGCCACGTCCGAGGTAGCGCCTGAAGAAACTTACGAGGAACGATTCGCCCGCCTGCTCGAACGGCAGGAGAACGCGACTGTAAAACAGATTTTCAGCCACCTGGAGATTAGCCGCGGAGAGCTGATTCGTGCGGTCCTCCGGGCGAAAGACTTCGGTGAGCTTCTCTCGTTGGTTGACGGCCGTTTTGAGGTTCTGGACCTTCCAGAAGAAAAAGTTTGTGGACCACGCCGAAACTCGTTTCTGTCCGCCGGCTGGATTACGGGCAGGACCGCACCCGCCGAACGCTACAATATGTATGAGGGCAATGTCGTAATGACCAACGAAGCCGGCATCGCCGCATTGCACAAGGCGCTGGCCGAATTTCGTAATCAGCTGGTTAACGAACCCTAGTCCATAGGGGACTCGAGCCGGATGTCATTCGAACGGTTTTCCGACCTCGCCGCGCGTGTTTATGAACTTGTTATGACCAAGGCGCGTGCTGACTCTGAAATTATCTCGTGCGCTTCACGTAACTGGGAATCTTACGTTGCCGTTTTCCGATTGAGCCCGGATTGAGCGAAAGCTGGTGGACCTTTGGGGGGCCACCACACTACAACGGCAAATCGACTGAGGTGGTCGGGCTGGCTTGAGTCCTTACCGGCACGCGGTATGAGCTACCGCATGAGCGCTATCCCTTCACCCAAGGCGACCACGTTGAAGCAGCTCAGGATTGATCCCCACCGGGAAGAATTCGACTCGCCTCGCGGGTTACTGATTCGACCTAAGGCGGGCAGCCAAAACTTGCGGAGTTTCTGGCGACCGGACATGAATGAGACCGAAGTTTGAGCCTGCCTGCCCCATGCCCTACGAAATCACTCTGAGTCATCTGCCGGCGGGTTACTCGATGAGCCATGCAAAGGCCGGTGAGATGGTGCAGGTTCTGGTTTCCGAGTTCTCCACCACGGAGGACGGCATGAAGTTTATCAAGCGCCTTGAGGGCACTCCGCGCGAATTGCTGAACGCGTTGCCGGCGTCAGCGAACGCGCGCGAATCTACGGTCGACCATATGCTGGCGATCATCCGTCGCGACCGCACCGCCACCATCTATTTGAATGAGCTTACCTGGATTGGGACCATCCGGAGCAAGGGCGCTATCCAGAAGGGCGACCCCGTCACAACGGACTCGATCTTGGATATGGTGACGCTCAAGCCGGAAGGTGTGGAGATCCCGTGTGACGCGGGGATCGTGCTCATTCTATCCGCCGGTTGGCGCAAGGGGCTCTTTTTCGACTATGGCCCCATCGTCGGCGATCCACCGAAAGACCGAAACTACGACCTTCCGCCAGCGTTCGCCGCCTACAAAGCCTATCTATTGTTTACCGAGACGCTATCCCTGACCGAGGCAATGTGGACGGAATTGTTGCGGCAGAGCTGGTTTCCATTCATCCATCTCCGCCAAGCGACCACTCGCAACCTTGTTCTCGCGCTGCAAAATGGAAGCTTGATCGACGATCTGCTCGACGAGATCGAAATCGACACGAAGTCTGCCGTCGCAGCCAGATTGGAGAACTGGAAGTTGCATCCCCTGTTGCAGCCGCACTTTTCCGTCATTGAAGCGGCCGTGAAACACTACGGTCAGGGCGATTACTTGAGCGCTACGCTTATTCTGTATCCGCGTATCGAGGGCGTGATGCGCTCGCTCCATTTCATGGACCCCAACGCCCCGAAGGCCAGCCAAGGGAATTTGATAGCAACGACGGTCACAAACGCAGAACTCCCGCCGCATCCCTACAGCCTGTTGTTGCCGGTCCGGTTCGAGCAATATCTGCGTGACGTCTACTTCGCTGCATTCAATCCCAAGAATCCCGACGGAGTGTCCCGGCACACGGTCTCACATGGAGTTGTTCCAGTAAGTGCCCTCGACCGAAAGGGCGCTACGCTCGGCTTATTAACTCTCCTTCAGCTTGTCGCTATGCTGCCTCCTAATCCTGTCACCAAGGTTGCGGGAGCCTGATTTCCAAGCGCCATGCCACCATCCTTGACTCAGCTCGATTGCATCCGCGGTCGCTTTGATGCGGCCTGCGGCGCTTTCATGGCAGACGGAGGCCGAGAGCTGCTCCAATTGAAGGCCGACGGCGGCGCAACCGAGCAGCGGATCAGCGGGGCGCTTGCCTTGCACCTAAGAAGTGAGCTGCGCGATTTTATAGCGTCAGAGGATGTAGTCGTCGATGCCGAGTATTTCTACGATGGCGATGACGCCAAGATGATGGCCGCGATGGGGCCATTCGCCGACATCATCGAGCGGGCTCGTCGGCGGATGCGCTACGACGGCAGGGTCGGGATTCGTCCGGATATCATCGTACACCGGCGCGGCCCTGAAGGTCCGAATTACTTCGTCATCGAGGTGAAGAAGCGAAGTAACGGGTCGGCGGCGCAGACGGAATTTGACTTGCTCAAGCTGCGGATGATGACCTCGCCAGAGCAAAAATATCGCTACATATATGGATTCCAAGTGCGCGCTTTTGATTCCGACAATGCAGAGGAGCGGAAGCTGGAAGTCCTATCGACTTGGCACGGCGGCAAACAGGTGGCGTAAGCCAAAGGCGCAGTCGCCTGATTTGTCTTCGTTCCAAAAGTTCGTGGTTTAGACTCAGGTCGGGTGGAACGAATTGTGAGGCGAATGAGGCGAATCGGAGTGTAAAAGCTGAGGCGAAAGGGACTATCTTCGGCTCCCGGCTTTTCCTAATTCTCTATATTGCTATGTTCCCCCCTAGGGGAACATTTGATTCGCCTCACTAGTTCGCGATCCGTTTTGATCCGGGCACCCTCATGTAGAGTGTTCCGAATCTCGCCTAAAAACCTGCGGGCGAAGCCGGCTTAGCGGCCAGCCGCCGTCCCGACTTTAACCTTGGCCGCGGCGGCAAAACTGTGCTCCGTCCGCAGATGGCCGTAGGTCTGCATCGCCAAGACTCCGCCGTCCGCATGGCCCAGCCAGCGGCTGATCGTCGGAATGTCAACGCCGGCCTCGATGCAAATCGTGGCGAAGAAATGCCGCAACGAATGATGCGTGAGTCGTTCGATACCCACCTTGCCACAGGCCGTGGTTAGCGCCTCCCGGCACTGCTTGATCGAAAACACTTTTCCCTTCAACTGCTGGCCGGTCTCCTTCCGTCGCGCGCGGATCACGCGCAGGAGATCGCGCAGCGCCGCGATTTTCGGCACCTCGCGGTCAGCCGAATGCTCGCTCTTGGTGCCGCGCAGGATGACGGATTTCTCCAGATCGTCCTCCCACCGGAAGGCCGCCGCCTCCCCTACCCGCGCACCACTGTAGGCCATGAATTCCGCGAAAGTCCGCCGACTCCGCTGCCCGGTCGATCAGGTAGGCGCGGAGTTCGGGATTCTCCTCCGGCAGCTTGTAGTCGATCACCCGCATCTGCGCGAAAAGCTCCTGCATCTTGGCCGACGACGGCAGCCGCAGTTTCTTCCTCTCCTCGTGTTTCCGGATGGGCTCGCCGACGACCGGATCCAGCTCGAATGCCAGCGCCGGCAACGCGCCGGTCTCCACCGCGATCCGAAGCACGCGATGCAGCAGTTCGATCGTCTTATTGACGGTGACCGCCCCGTAGCCTTTCCGGGGCTTCTTCGTGTTGTGCCAGCGATACTCCGCCTCCGTGTGCATGTAATTCGCAAACCGGCGCGCGTGGTCCGCGGTGATCTGCTGAGGCTTCAGCAGCCGGATGTCAGAGCCGAAACAGAGCCCCCAGCACCGCTGCAGCCGTTCAATCGTGCTCTTGAGACTGGCTTTGCTGCGCTTAGCCCGCGTGGTGTTCGCGAGGTAATCGCTCCGGTATCTTTCCACCAGATCGCCCATCAGTCCCCGGCCTTCGATCACGCGCTGCCGGCGTTGCCTTTGCCGCTCGGCCTTCGCGATCTTGTCGAGGTGCCGCAGTTTCGCGATCCTCCAGACTTTCGTCTTGAGCGCTTTCATCGTGCGCGTCCCACCGACCTGGATGCGCGAATAATAGCGTCCGCTCGGGATGTGCTTCAGCATACCCGGAACGCCCGTCGAGGAGTCCCACACACGCCCTGCCGATAATTGCATGACCAGGAAGTTTATTGGATAAAATGGTGGTATAAAGAAAAAAAGCTACATAGGAGAAAATGCACGTCCCGCGAATTCCCATGAAATAGAGCTTCATATTTGCATCCGATCCTAAGCGTGTCGCGCCATCGATTGCGACACGGCATTGCCGCAACCCAGATGCAATCGTGTAAGGAATTTCCTCACAAGATTATCCGGAATGCGCCCGCAGACAGTTTCAACCCCCGGCTGGTATGATACCAGGATGCCCCCTTCCGTCTCGCTCTCGGCACCCGCGCTGGCCGCGCCGGGCTTCCTTCTGGCGCCCGGCAGGCCGGCGATCCCCGCCCAGCCCGCTTGCGGGTGCCGCTCCAAGGCGGCCGCGATAAGCGCCACGATCCTGACCAAGAACAGCGCCGCCCGGCTCGACGAGGTGCTTCGGGCGCTCAGTTGGTGCGATGAGGTGCTCGTTCTCGACACTGGTTCGACCGACGAGACGATCCGGATCGCGGGGCGGCACCCGAATGCCTCAATTCACCGGCTGGACGGCCCGTTTCCAGGCTTCGGCCGCGCACACGGGCGGGCCGTGGCCCTTGCGCGCAACGACTGGATCCTGTCGGTGGACAGCGACGAAATCGTCTCATCGGCGCTTGCGGAGGAGATTTCAGGCATTCGCCTGGATCCGAACACGGTCTATTCGATTCCATTTCACAACTATTTCGGCGGCCGCCTGATCACCACCTGCGGCTGGTACCCCGAAACCCACGAGAGGCTCTTCAACCGCACCGCGACCAGCTTCTGCGCGAGCGAGGTCCATGAGCGCGTGCAGACCCACGGTCTCAAGCAGGAGCGGCTTCGCAATCCGGTTGGGCACTACTCCTACGGCTCGCTCGGGGATTTCCTGCGCAAGATGCAGTTCTACAGCCAGCTTTTTGCCGATCAACACGCGGGCAGCAGGCGCTCCAGCGCGGCCAAGGCCGTCACCCGGAGCACATGGGCCTTCTTCAAGAGCTACTGCCTGCAGCGCGGCTGCCTGCAGGGGCGCGAGGGCCTCATCATCAGCGCCTACAAGGCGCAGACCGTCTTCTGGAAGTACCTGCTCCTGGAAGAGGCCAATATGGACCTTTGCCGGTGAACCTGCTGGTGGTCGCCTATCACCGGGCGCGGGGCGGCCCGGATGGCAACCCGCCTGCGATGCTTGAAGCCCATTTTGCGCACCTTGCGCGACGGTGTGCGTGCGTGGTGCCCGGCGAGCCCCTGGAACCTGGCAGGATCAATGTGTGCCTGACATTCGATGACGCCTACTTCGATTTCTATTCGGTCGTCTTCCCCCTGCTTCAAAAGCACAATCTAAAGGCCGTCCTCGCCGTTCCCACTGCCCTTATCGCCGAGAGCGCAAGGCTTCCGGATGACGTGCGGACAAGCGGAGGCGGAAAGATCCGCGCCACGGAGATGGATCAGCACTTCCATTGCACGTGGCCGGAACTGGCGTCCTTGGTGTCCAGCCGGCGGGTGGTCGTTGCCGCCCATGGCCTTTTCCATGAGCGCCTCGACTCCAAGGACGCCGACCTGGACGCCGAGATCGCTCTCTCCCGAGAGATCCTGGCCAGGCGCCTTTTGCAGCCCGTGGACAGTTTCGTCTTTCCCTACGGCCGCTTCTCGCCGGAGGCCCTGCGCACGGTCAGGCAGCATTACCGTTACGCATTTCGAATCGGCGGGGCGATGAATCGCGGCTGGTCCGGGCGCCTGATCTACCGGGTCAACGGCGACTGCCTCGCCGCGCCGGACGCCCTGTTTTCGCCGGCCAGGCTCGCGCGTCTTCGCGCAGGTTTTTACTGGAATCGGCTCCGCGGACGCTGAGGGCGGACAGCGATCCTCTATTGCCATGGCCTCCGTCCGCGGCAGAATGGAGCGGCTTGTGAAAACTGCGCTGCCCTCCCCGGTGACGAAAAGTTCGCATCAACATCCCGCTTCCGTCCGGTCCCGCGTGTTCCTGATGGACGACCACCCATTGGTGCGGGAGTGGCTGGCCAGCATGATCGCCCTCGAGCCCGACCTCGAAATCTGCGGCCAGGCCGACGAGGCGGACGGGGCGCTCGCCATGATGGCCTCGGCCAGACCCGACATCGTGATGGTTGACCTCACGCTGCCGCGCGGCTCGGGCCTGGAGTTTATCAAGGACTTGAGGGCGCGTTTTCCGAAGGTGCGGCTGCTCGTTCTGACCACCCACGACGACGCCGCGGTCGCGGTTCGGGCATTCCGCGCCGGCGCGCACGGCTACGCGATCAAACGAGACCCGGGCCCACGGATCATCGAGGCGATCCGGGCGGTCCTCGCCGGGAAGTTCTACGCCAGTTCCTCGCTGGCGGCCCAGCTGGCGGGCAAGCTTTTCGGCGGCACGGCACAGGCCGGGCGGTCGGCGGATGAGCTGCTGAGCGACCGCGAGATGGAGGTCTTCCAGCTCCGGGGCCAGGGCCGCAGCGCCAAGGAGATTGCCGATCTCATCCACGTGAGCGCCAAGACGGTCGGCTCCTACGAGGCGCGCATAAAGGACAAGCTCGGCCTCAAGAATGCCGGGGCGCTCATGCGCGAGGCGGTTCTCTGGGAAGACCGGCAGCGCGGCTTGTGACGGCTGCCGCCTGGCCGGAACGAATGGATTTTCAACACCTGCCGCCAAGGGAAACAACAACACCCAGGAACGAAGCACGATGACATTCCCCCATCATCCGGCTACCGCGTCCAGGCGCCCTCGCGCGCCGGTTTGCCGGATTGCGCTTCTCTTTTTTCTGGCGGGCCTTGGCGCCGCGGTGCCGCGCGCCGCGGGCCAGGCCGAGCCTGTGCTCCCGCCGCCGGACGATCTGAAAAAACTGAGCGTCGACCAGCTGCTGGACATGGTGGTCACCTCCGTTTCCAAGCGCCCCGAGAAACTCCTCGACGTGGCCTCCGCGATCCAGGTCATAACAGGCGAGGACATCAGCCGCGCCGGCGCGACAAGCATTCCCGAGGCGCTGCGCCTCGCTTCGAATCTGGAGGTGGCGCAGGTCGACTCGCGCCAGTGGGCCGTCACCGCGCGCGGCTTCAACGATCTTTTTGCGGACAAGATGCTTGTCCTCATGGATGGGCGCTCGGTCTACACGCCGCTCTATGGGGGCGTCTATTGGGATGTGCAGGACACCCTCCTCCAGGACATCGACCAGATCGAGGTCATCAGCGGCCCCGGCGCGACACAGTGGGGGGCCAACGCCGTCAATGGCGTCATCAACATAACGACAAAGAGCGCCAAGGATACGCAGGGCGGGCTCTTGTTCGCCGGTGGCGGGACCGAGCTGACCGAAGACGCAGGCGGCCGCTATGGCGGCACGCTTGCGCCGGGCGTTTATTACCGCGTCTATGCGAAATACACCGATCGCGGCAATTCATTCGATCCCGGCGGTCAGAATGCGAACGATGCCTGGCGCACCGGCCAAACCGGGTTCCGGGTCGATTGGGAGGCAGCGGGAGGGAACGTTCTCACGTTCCAGGGCGACGCCTACGACGCCACCATGGGCCAGGTGGGGCCGGACAACATCCGGGCGAACGGCGGCAACCTCCTCGGCCGCTGGTCGGACAAGCTGTCCGAGACCTCGGATTTCAGGCTCCAGGTCTACTACGACCAGACCCACAGGCGGATTCCAGGCACATTCACCCAGGACGTCGACACCTATGACACGGATTTTCAGTACCACTGCGTGCTGGTCGGCACAAACGACATCGTCTGCGGCTTCGGATACCGGAGGCAGGACGACGACATTGCCAATTTCTCTCCGGCCCAGGCGTTCCTTCCTCCCGACCTCGGCCAGAATCTGCTCAACGCGTTTGCCCAGGACGACATCGCGCTGGTCCCGGACCGGTGGCACCTGATTGCCGGCTCGAAGGTCGAACACAACGATTACACGGGCTACGAACTCGAGCCGAGCGAACGCATCGCATGGACCCCTGACAAGACCCAGACCGTGTGGACCGCCATTTCGCGGGCCGTCCGCACGCCCGACCGCGCCGACGTCGATCTCTACGCGCCGGCCAACCCGCCGTACACGATAGCGGGCGGCCCCAATGTCGTTTCCGAAGAGCTCGTCGCGTACGAGCTGGGTTATCGGATTCAGATCGATCCGCGGCTGGCCGTCTCGATTTCCACCTTTTACAACGACTACAATGACTTGAGAAGTCTAGAGCCGCTCGATCCGCCAAAGCCCTTTCCAGTCGTTCGCAGCAGCGGCCTTGTCGGGCAGTCCGCGGGCGCCGAGCTGACGGCGGATTGGCGCGTCACAGGCGCGTGGCGTCTGCGCGCGGGTTACACGGATTTGCGCGCCAGCAGCGAGCCGCAGCCGGGTACGCCCGATCGAAGCGCCAACCGAAGCGTGGCCCATGACCCAAACCAGCAGTTCTCGCTTCATTCGCTGTGGGATGTCACGCCGGAATGGCAGCTCGATGCGGACTTCCGCGCCGTCGGGCCCATTGGCAGCCAATCGGTCCCTGGCTATGCCGAATTGAACCTGCGGCTAGGCTGGCGGCCGGTCACAGCCTGGGAATTCTCGATTGACGGGCAGAATCTCCTGCACCGTGAACACACCGAATTCAACACCCCCGGAACACGCAGGGAGATTCCGCGCAGCGTCTACGTTCGGACATCATGGCGCTTTTGATGCCCAAGCGATTCAGGCAGCTCCGCCTCGCGGCGGTCTGCCGTCTGGCGGCCTGGTGTGCGGCCTCAGCCCTGGTGCCGGTGGCTGCGGCGCAGGCGCCCGCACAGACGGCCATCTCGGCGGAGAACCAGCTCAAGGCTGTCTTCCTGTTCAATTTTGCGCAATTCATAGCGTGGCCCCAAGGTGCGTTCCAGAGCCTGCAGTCGCCCATTATCATCGGCGTCCTGGGCGACGACCCCTTCGGCCCCTATTTGGACAGGGTCGTGCAGGGCGAAAAGATCGGAAACAGGCCCCTGGTGGTGCGCCGGTATCTTCGGGCGGAGGATGCCGCGGAGTGCAGCATCCTTTTCATAAGCCGATCGGAGGCCGGCGATTTCGACAGGGTCAAAGAGAAACTGAAGGGGCGCAGCCTCCTGACCGTCGGCGACTTCGCCGGCTTTGCGCGCCTGGGCGGGATGGTCAGATTTGTGACTGAGAGCGGAAAGATCCGCCTTAGAATAAACGTATTCGCGGCGAAGGCCGTCGGCCTGACGATCAGTTCCAAACTCCTGGCCCACGCCACGATCGTGGCGACGGAGGACAACTAGCCCATGCGTTTTCAGGACAAACCCATCGGGCTGAAGCTGACGGCCATCATCCTCGGCACGAGCGCCGTCGTGCTTCTCCTGACCTGCACGGCCTTTCTTGCCTACGACGTTTTCGCCTTCCGCAAGGACTCGGTTCGCCAGCTCTCCACCCTGGGCGAGATTGTCGCCACCAACAGCACGGGCGTCCTCGCCTTTGCCAACCAGGATGACGCGACGGAGATCCTGGCGGCCCTCCGGGCCGAGCGCCACATCGTCGCGGCCTGCCTCTACGACCGGCAGGGGAGGATCTTTGCCCGCTACCCGGCCGGAACCCCCGACGAAGCCTTCCCCGCAGCGCCGGAGACGGACGGGTACCATTTCGAGAGCGGCCATCTGGTCGGCTTTGCCCCTGTCGAGCAGGTGCTGGGCCAGCGCCTCGGAACCCTTTACCTCAAGTCGGACATGGCCGCCCTCTACGACCGCCTGCGCCTCTATGCAGGCATCGCCATCCTTGTGATCGCCGTCTCATCTCTGGTCGCCTACACCCTGTCGCGAAAGCTCCAGCAGCAGATTTCCCGCCCGATCCTGGCCCTTGCCGAGACGGCAAAGGCCGTTTCCGACCGGCAGGACTATTCGGTTCGCGCTCAGAAATTCGGAGACGATGAGCTGGGCCTGCTCACCGCGGCCTTCAACCACATGCTCGGCCAGATTCAGGAGCAAAACATGGCCCTGCAGCAAGCCTACGATGACCTGCGCCAGACGCAGCTGGCAATCACCCAGCAGGAACGCCTGCGGGCGCTCGGCCAGATGGCGAGCGGCATCGCCCATGACATCAACAATGCCATCTCCCCGGCGTCGCTCTACGTCGAGTCCCTCCTCGAAAGGGAGCCAAACCTGAGCGAGAGGACCCGGACCTACCTGACCACGATCCAGCGCGCGATCGACGACGTCGCGCAGACCGTCCGGCGTCTGCGGGAATTCTACCGCAAGCGCGAGCCGCAGCTGACGCTGACGCCCGTCGACCTGAACAAGTCGGTCGAGCAGGTTGCGGATCTGACGCGCGCCCACTGGGCCTATACGGCCCAGCAGCGGGGCATTGTCATCCGGATGACAACGGAACTGGCGCCCGCTCAGCTCGCCGTCATGGGGGTCGAGAGTGAGATCCGCGAGGCCCTCACCAACCTTATTTTCAACGCCGTCGACGCCATGCCGGAAGGCGGAACGCTAACCCTTCGCACCGGCGTTGTGCACGGCAGGGCGCCCGGGGCCGGACCGGCGGAACCCTCCTTCGCCAGCGTCGAAGTGTCGGACACCGGAACGGGCATGGACGAAGAGACCAGGCGGCGCTGCATGGAGCCGTTCTTCACGACAAAGGGGGAGCGCGGAACGGGCCTCGGGCTTGCGATGGTGTACGGAACCGTGCGGCGCCACGACGCGAAGATCGAAATCGACAGCGCTCCCGGGCGCGGAACGACGGTGCGCCTGCTCTTTCCGCTGCCAACGACCGTCCTGGAGCTCCCGCCCGACGACCTTCCGGGCCCGCGGCCGTCGTCCCCCCTGCGCATCCTCATCGTCGACGATGATGCCGTTCTCCTCGATTCCCTGGCCAGGACGCTCGCGGAAGAGGGGCACGCGGTGACGCAGGCCAATGGCGGGCAGGCGGGCGTCGAGGCCTTCCTCGAGGCGCAGCGCTCTCAGCGGCCCTTTGCCGTCGTCATAACCGACCTTGGCATGCCGCACGTGGACGGCCACCGGGTTGCCAGCGTCGTCAAGGCGGCTTCCCCGGGCACGCCTGTCTTTCTTCTGACCGGATGGGGCCAGGGCCTGCCCGCCGAGGGTGGAATGCCCTTGCACGTGGACCGCGTGCTGACCAAACCACCGAAGCTGCGCGAGCTGCGCGAGGCGCTGGCTGCCGTCTAAACACCCGGGAACCGCCCAAAATGCCAAGACAACAAGCCGGCCGCGTGCTCGTCGTCGATGACGAGATCTCGCTGATGACCGCCCTTCGCGACACGCTGAAGGCCGAGGGCTACCGGGTGACCGCCGTGGCCTCGGGGGCCGAAGCGCTGGCTGCACTGAAGCCCGGGGGATTCGACCTTGTCCTGACGGATCTGGTGATGCCGAAGATGGATGGGATTGCGCTTCTAAAGGAAGCCTTTGCGATCGATCCGGCCTTGGTTGCCATAATAATGACCGGCCACGGATCCATTCCCACGGCCGTCGAGGCCATGAGGACCGGGGCCATCGATTATGTGCTCAAGCCGATCAAGCTGCAAGCGCTGCTGCCCGCCCTGGAGCGCGCCCTGACCGTCCAGCGCCTCCGCAGAAAGAATGCCGAACTGGAAAGGCAGGTGCAGGATCACGCGGGCCGACTGGAATCGGCAAACCGGGATTTGGAGGCGTTTTCCTCGTCCGTCGCCCACGATCTTCGCACGCCCCTGCGGACAATCAGCGGCTTCATCGAGATCATCCGCGACAACCATATGGGGAACCTGCCCGCGGAAGTGCGGCACTACCTGAACCTGATCGACGCCGGGGCGGAGGAGATGGACGGGCTCATCAGTGCGCTCCTCTCCTTTTCCCGCTTCGGCCAGCAGGCCCTCACCCGCGTCGCAATCGACCTTGAGCGGCTTTGTCGCGACGTCTTCAACGACCTGGAGCGGGAGACGGCGGGGCGCCTCGTGGAGCTGCGCATCCAGCCGCTGCCGGCTGTGTCCGGCGATCGGGTGCTTCTTCGCCAGGCACTGGGCAACCTGCTCTCAAACGCGCTCAAGTTCACCCGCAAGCGCGAGCGCGCGCTCATCGAAATCGGATCCGCGCCGGGCAACGCCGATTCGTCTCCGGTCTACTTCGTGCGTGACAACGGCGTCGGCTTTGACATGCGCAATGCCGAGAAGCTTTTTGGCGTCTTCCAGCGCTTGCATCATACCCACGAGTTTGAGGGCACAGGCGTGGGGCTGGCCACGGCCCGGCGGATCATCGAGCGGCACGGGGGCCGCATCTGGGCGGAGGCGCTGCCCGATGCAGGCGCCATCTTCTTCTTCACGCTGCCTCCGGGCCCGCCCGATTAGGAAAATAATTGGGCGGAAAAGGCCGGCTGCAACCATCGGCGCAGCCGGACAGCGCGGTCATTGGTGCTTGATAACTCAATGGCCGAGCCCCACCCTTTTCGCTTCGTGCCGCCGGAAGTCTGGTGCAATGCCTGATGCGGCAACGATATCCGATACCCATAAACCCCGAGAGTTATGCAAGTCACCCTTACCTGGCTCGATTACCTCATTTTGCTGACCTATACCGGCTTCGTCGTCGGAATCGGCTTCGCCCTCAAGAAATACATGAGGAGCTCCTCGGACTTCCTCACTTCCGGCCGCTCGCTTCCGACCTGGGTCACGGGACTCGCCTTCATCTCGGCGAACCTGGGCGCGCTCGAGCTCGTCGGCATGGCGGCCAGCGGCGCCAAGTACGGAATCATCCAGGCCAACTTCTACTGGGTCGGCGCCATCCCGGCGATGGTCTTCCTCGCCGTCTTCATGATGCCTTTCTACTACGGCTCCAAGGCGCGGTCCGTGCCGGAATACCTGAAGATGCGCTTTGACGAGCGCGTGCGCACGCTCAATTCGATCTCCTTCGCCGTGATGACGGTGTTTGCGTCAGGCATCTCGATGAATGCGCTGGCGAAGCTCCTCCACCTTCTTCTCGGCTGGGACTACAACTGGAGCCTCTGGATCTGCTCATTTGTCGTTGGGGTCTACGTCCTCAAGGGCGGCCTCACGTCGGCCATCTACACGGAAGTGCTGCAATTCTTCATGATTGTCCTCGGATTCGCCCCGGTCGTCTATCTGGGCCTCAAGGATGTCGGCGGCTACCATGCGATGACAGAAATGCTCAAGGGCGTGGCCACCAACCCTGCGGCGCTCCACCTGAGGGACACCGCGACAACATACAGGGCCGACGCATGGACAAGCGCGTGGAAGCCGCTGCTGGCCGGACCCGCCTACAATCCCATGGGCGTCGACTGGTTCGCCATGGTTTTCGGCCTCGGGTTCGTCCTGTCATTTGGCTACTGGTGCACCAACTTCCTCGTCATCCAGCGGGCCATGGCCGCCCGCAACATGACCGCCGCGCGCAACACCCCGCTCGTGGCCTCGGTGCCAAAGATGCTTTTCCCCGCCCTCGTCATCCTTCCGGGCATGATCGCGGTCGCATTGATGACGATGCCCAACAAGGGATATCGGATACCTGCGCCGATCCTCGACAACGCCGTTTACGCCAAGGCGATGACGGTCGTGGCGGCCGACGCCAATGCGCCCGCCGACCAGGCGTTCAAGGATGTCAGCGCAGCCGTCGGGAAGAAGATGGATGCCGTCAAGGTCGCCGCCCTCGTCAAGGACTTCGCCGCGGCGCCATTGGCGCCGGACGTCTTCCAGGACCGCCTGTGGAACGCCGTCGCAGAATACGACTACGACGGCACGATCCTTTCGCTCGTCAAGCGCTACTGCCCGCCCGGCCTCCTCGGCCTGGCCCTAACGGGCCTCCTCGCCTCGTTCATGTCGGGCATGGCGGGCAACGTGACCGCCTTCAACACGGTATGGACCTACGACCTTTACCAGGCCTACTTTGCGCCGAACAAGTCCGATTCGCATTACATGCGGATGGGGCAGATGATGACCATCGTCGGCATTCTGCTCAGCATAGCCTGCGCGTATTTTGCGTCCATGTACAACAATGCGATGGACATCATCCAGCTAGTGTTCGCCTTTGTGAACGCCCCCCTGTTCGCCACATTCCTTCTCGGGATGTTCTGGAAGCGCACCACGGGCACGGGCGCCTTCCTCGGCCTGATCTTTGGAACGGCCACCTCCGGCGTCGTCCACGCGCTCACCATCTCCCAGGGCAACGCCCCCGGCATGAAGGGCGGGTACCTGGGCGTCGTCCACGTTTTCCCGAGCGAGATGGCCCAAAACTTCTGGCTGGCCATATTTGCCTTCCTGGTCTGCTTCGGTCTGACGGCGGGCATCTCACTGGCCACCGGGCGCACAAAGACGGACGATGACCTGAGGGGCCTCGTCTATTCGCTGACTCCAAAGATCAGGGATGAAGGCACGCCCTGGTATCAGCGCCCTGCCGTCATCGGCACCGCGCTCATCGCCGTCTGCGTCGTCATCAATTTCATCCTCAGATAGAAAGGAACCTACCATGGGTCTCGACATCCGCTGGCCAATCGGCCTCATGTTTTCGCTCGTCGGACTGTTAATGACAATCTTCGGCCTCGTCACCAACGGCGATGCCGAGATGTATCACCGTTCGCTCGACATCAACATCAACCTGATCTGGGGCATCGTCCTGCTGATTTTCGGCGGGTTCATGCTCTGGCTGGCTTCACGCCGCAGGGGCGAACCCGGTTCGCCGGAGAAGAAATAGTCCGTACACCCTTCACTTGATCTCCCGCGAGGGGCGATGCGGCCCCGCCGTCCGCCCCCTTTTTCACCCGTGAGCCTCCAAACACTCGCCCAGCAGACCGCAGCCGATTTTGCCAGGACCTTTGGCCATGAGCCGACGTGGATCGCCGCCGCCCCCGGGCGGGTCAACATCATCGGCGAGCACACCGATTACAACGACGGCTTCGTGTTTCCGATGGCGATCGAACGCTACACGGTCATTGCCGCCGCGCCGAACAACCTGCCGAAGATCACCCTGCGAAGCGCCCTGGGCCAGGGCGCCGCGGCGATCGACCTCGGGCAACCGCTCAAGCCGGCTCCGAAGGGGGCGTGGTCCAACTATCCCGTGGGCGTCATCGCCGGCTTCATCGCGCGCAAGCTCGTGCCCGCCGGCTTCGACGCCCTGATCAATTCGACCGTGCCCTTGGGCGGGGGCCTGTCCAGCAGCGCCTCGCTCGAAGTCGCCACTGCCACGCTCGTCGAGGCTGTCCTCGGAACGAGGCTCGACCCCGTGGAAAAGGCCCTGCTCTGCCAGAAAGCCGAGCACGAATACGCGGGCATGCCCTGCGGCATCATGGACCAGTTCATCTCCACGCTCGGCCAGAAGGACCACGTGCTCCTGCTGGACTGCCGCTCGAGAAGGACGGAACTCGTGCCGTTCACCGACCCGGGGATGGCGATTCTGATAACGAACACGAACGTCAAGCACGAGCTGACGGGCAGCGAATACCCGACCCGCCGCAGGCAGTGCGAGGCCGCGGCAACGGCGCTCGGCGTTCCCTCGCTGCGCGACGCCTCCGAAGACCTGCTCGAGCGCTGCCGCGCCGGGATGGATGAGGTTGTCTTCCGCCGCGCACGCCACGTCATCGGCGAAATCGCCCGCACTCCCCTTGCGGCGGCCGCCATCCGACAGGGCGACTGGGCGCAGGCCGGCAAGGCGATGTACGCCAGCCACGCCTCCCTCAGGGACGACTACGATGTCAGCTGCCCGGAACTCGACACCGTCGTGGACATCGCCAGGTCGATCGGCCCGTCCGGCGGTGTTTTCGGCTGCAGAATGACAGGCGGCGGATTCGGCGGATGCACCGTGGCGCTGGTGAAGACCGACGCGGTTGACGCGGTGATGGCCACCCTCGGAAGGGAATACAAGGCCGCGACCGGCATCTCCCCGACCATGTTCGTCTCGCGCCCTGCCCAGGGTGCAAGCATCCTCAAGGCGGGCTAGGTGTCCGCAATCTCGGGCGGCCCTTTGTCGAGCCGGTCGCACGCGGCCAGATCGGGGAACGCCCGGATCCAGAGGGCGCCCACGACGAGCGTTCCGATTCCCCCGATGACCGTTGCCGGGACGGTTCCCCACCAGGCCGCGGTAACGCCCGATTCGAATTCGCCGAGCTGGTTGGAGGTGCCGATGAACAGTCCGTTCACGGCGCTGACCCGTCCGCGCATGTCCTCGGGAGTCTGCAGCTGCACCAGGGAACCGCGGATAACGACGCTGACGACGTCCGCCGCGCCCAGTGCGACCAGGGCCGCAAACGAAAGCGTAAAGGAGCGCGACAGGCCGAATACGACCGTGGCCGCGCCAAAGGCAAAAACCGCCGCGAACATCTTGCGCCCGGCTCGCCGACGGATTGGGCGCGTGACAAGGAGCGCGGTCATGGCGAGCGAGCCGAGGGCGGGCGCCGCGCGCAACGCGCCAAGGCCGCCGACCCCCACGCCCAGGACGTCCTGCGCATACGCAGGCAAAAGCGCCGTGGCTCCGCCGAGGAGGACGGCGAACAGGTCGAGTGAGATGCTCCCGAGGATCACCGGGTGACTTCGAATGTAGTGGATGCCGGAGAAGAGCGATGCGAGGGTCGCCGGAGGCCTCGACCTCTTGCCCCGTTCCGGTGAGATAAGGCTGAGAAACCCCGAACCCGCGAAGGCAAGCGCCGCTGCGGTTGCGTAGCAGAGCGGCGGACTCCAGGCGTAGAGCAATCCTCCCAATACCGGACCGACGATCGTGGAAAACTCGAAGATGCCGGAGGACCAGGCGACCGCCTCCGAGAGTTCGGCCGGGGCCACAAGCGCGGGGATCAGCGCCTGCGTGGCGGGCCGCTCGAATGCCCGGGCGGCGCCGATAACGGCCACTGCGGCGAACAGGACCGAAGGCCTCATCCAGCCTTCATGATTGCCGAAGGCGAGAAAAGCCATTGCCAGGCCCTGGACGCCGACCATGAGTCCCGAGATCATCCGCCGGTCCCAATGATCGGCCGCATGGCCCGCGGGAAGCGTGCAAAGAAACATCGGCAGAAACTGCGCCAGGCCGATCATGCCCAGGGCGAAGGTGCTGTGGGTGAAGGCGTAGACTTGCCAGCCGACGGCGACCGCCTGCATCTGGAACGCGAGGGTCGAGGCGCAACGCGCCATCGAAAAGCGCCCAAAGTCGGGATATGCGGAGATGATCAGCCGTCTTGCCATAATGGAGCCAAGCCCTTCGCCATGCCTCTGCAAGTCACACGATTGGAAAAAAGGATTCTCAGCATTCTCGCGATTCTCATCATCCTGGGTTTGATCGCCTTGGCGATCCGGTAATCGTGGCTTCATAGCAGGCAGCATCTCCTCGCGAGGACATGCCTCCGTCGATTCGGACCATGCTGACTTTTGCCTCGCAAACAGGGGCCCGAGGCCCATCCCTTGGGCGTTCTTGCAGACAATGAACAAGCTGCTGCCTTGGATTCTCGCGGTCTGTTTCGGCCTTGCGGCCATTTGGCTGGCCGAGCTCTACATGAGCGGCAGGGTCGAAAACGCCCTGCTTCACGATCAGCTTAGATTGACCGAGATGGAGTCGCAAGCTATTCGTAATCAATTGGAAGCTGAACGAATTGTGGAACGGCGGCAGCTGGCGGACGCCCTTGGTCAGGCCCAGCCAGCGCCTGGCCAGGCGACTGGGATGCAGCCTCAGCCCGCTGGCAAATAATTGCCTCTTGCCACGGCTTCGAGCGGCCCAATTCTTCGCAGGGAATGATCATCAAACCCAAGGTCCGCGGATTCGTCTGCGTCACCTCGCATCCCGCCGGCTGCGACGCCCATGTCAGGGAATGGATCGGCCATGTGCGGAGCCATACGGCGATCGGAGGAGGCCCGAAGAGGGTTCTCGTGATTGGAGCCTCCACCGGCTACGGACTCGCCTCGCGGATCACCGCCGCGTTCGGGTCGGGCGCGGCCACGGTCGGCGTATTCTACGAGCGGCCATCCGAGGACGGCCGCCCGGCCACGCCCGGGTGGTACAACTCCATCTCGTTTACCCGGGCTGCCCGCGCGGCGGGCCTTTATGCCCAGAACCTAAACGGCGACGCTTTCGGCGACGACGTCAAGCGCAGGACAATCGAACTCATCCGCAAGGACCTGGGTTCGGTTGACCTCATTGTCTACAGCCTTGCCTCTCCCAGGAGGATCCATCCCAGGACCGGCACAACCCACAAGTCCACCCTGAAGCCTGTGGGGGCGCCCTACGTGAACAAGACACTCGATACGGACACGGGCGTCGTGAGCACGATCAGCATCGAACCGGCGACCGAACAGGAAATTGCCGACACGATCGCCGTCATGGGAGGCGAGGACTGGGAGATGTGGATTCAGGCCCTGGGCGATGCCGGTTTGCTCGCATCCGGAGCCCGCTCGGTAGCCTACTCCTACATCGGGCCCGAGGTCACCTGGCCTATCTACAGGAACGGGACCATCGGGCTCGCCAAGAACGATCTGGAACGGGCGGCGCGGGCCATCGACGGACGCCTCGGGCGGCTGGGCGGCAGCGCCCTCATCGCCGTCAACAAGGCCCTCGTCACGCAGGCCAGCTCGGCGATACCGGTCGTGCCGCTCTATATCTCGATTGTTTACAAGATAATGAAAGCGCGCGGGTTGCACGAGGGGTGCATCGAGCAGATGAGGCGTCTCTTCGCGACTGAACTCTACGCGCCGGCCGGCCCGACCCTCGACGGGGCCGGGCGGATCAGGATCGACGACCGCGAAATGCTCGCCGAGGTGCAGGCAGCCGTCGCCGAGATATGGCCGCAGGTTTCGACCGAGAATCTCGCCCAGTTGACGGACATCGCCGGCTATCGGTCGGATTTTCTGAAGCTGTTCGGGTTCGGCCTTCACGGCATCGATTACGATGCGGACAGCGAGCCGCACGTCACGATGCCCTGAATCGGCTGTTTCTAACCGTCGAATCCGCCGACGGTGACTGACTTGCCGTTGTGCTTCGGCCCGAGGCCCAGGATGAAAGGGGCGGCGGTCTCGGCCCACTTCGAGGCCTTTGGGTAGGATGCGGCCCCGTCGGACCAGCACTTGCGGAGCATGTCCGTGTCGATGACGCCCGGGTTCAGGGGCACCGCGGCCATCCCTTCGGGCAGTTCTTCGGCAAGGGCCTTGGTGAGCCCCTCAATCGCCCACTTCGACGCGCAATACGGGGCGACTTCCGGGGAAACGCTGCGTCCCCATCCGGAGCTGAAATTCACGATCACCCCCTTCTTGCGCTCGATCATTGCCGGCGCAAGCGCCCGAATGACGTTGGCGACGCCGATGACGTTGACGTTGATGACCTGGGCAAACTTCTCCGCCGGCACCTGCCAGAGCGGGGCCGGATCGTTCATCACCCCGGCGTTATTGATCAGGATGTCGGGGGCGCCGTTGGCCAGCACCCGTTCGGCCCAGATCCCCACCTTCACCGGCTGGGTCACGTCGAGGACCTCGAATAGATGCGGCTCGGCATGGGCAAAGCGCAGCTCAAAGATCACCCCGCCGCTGCGGCCGCAGCCTGCGACCGTATGGCCGTTGGCGATGTACCAATCGGCCAGGGCCCGCCCGAGGCCCCGTGTGACACCGGTGATTGCTATGTACATGCCTTCCAGGAGGAGGGGTAACCAGCGCGCCTGCAATCCCCTAGTCCGGGATGCCTACCGCGTTTGAATGTGGACATTGTTTCCCAAACCCGCCTGCCGGCACGAATCCCAGACGAAGGCGAGCTTCTTGAGCTGCGTGGCCTCATCGGCCTTGATCAGAATCGGTATGTCCTTTCCGGCTTTTTGCACCTCATCGAGCTGGGCGACCAGCTGCTCATCCGTCACAGGGTGGCCGTTGAAGACCACGCTTCCGTCGCTCTCGATCGATATTGTGACGCTGTTCGTCAGCGTGTTCTTGCCCGCTGTCGAGATCTTCGGCAGCACGATATTCCGGATCTGACTCACGTTGAAACGCATCGTGACGAAAGCGAAGAGGACCAGCATCACGAGCACGTCGATCAGCGGCACAAGCGGAAGCTCGGGCCGCCGCCTTCTCTTGGTCCGGAGGCTGCTGCTCATCGAGCGGGTGCGGCCGGATTATCGGGAACAGATGGCGACCTCGCCAGGATGCGCTCCAGGAGCACGTCGAGACGGGCGGCGTGGTGGTCGATTCGCCTGCCAAGGTAGCCGTTGCCAGCGAGGGCGACAATTGCCACGCACAGCCCCATAAGTGTGGCGGACAGCGCGTAGCCGATGCTTTCCGTGAATTGGATCGGGTCGGGCATCTGCGTCTCGGGATCGATGACATTGAAGGCCGCGAGCAGGCCGGAAACCGTTCCGATTAGGCCGAGCAGCGGTGCGCCCGTATAGATCGTGTCCAGATAGCTCACCCCGCGCTCCATTCGCATGAACTCCAGCCGGGCGTAGGCCTTGGCGCCCTCGACGTCGCCCGGGTGGCGCTCGACAAAGGCGATGATCCGGCTGAGGGCCGAATGGCTGCCGCCGGTCACGGGTTTGCCCTGAAGGACGGCCTCCGCCAAGTCATTCGGGATGATGGAGGCCCCGCGCAGCGCAAAAGTGCGCTCGCAGATGATGAAGACCGAAAATAGCGAGCAAAGGCCGAGCGGATAGGCCAGGAGACCGGCTTCCTTGATGACGCGACCCCAATCGACAATGGCTAAGAACATGGAGCAGGAATGAGTTGAATGTGCCTGACTGTGACGCCAAACTAGGCGAAAGGTTCAAACATTCTCCGTAATATCGCTCCTTCGCCAAGCCCCAAAAAACTGATTTCAGGGCTGCATGTAGGCCAGTTGGCCGGCCTGAGCCCTTGCCTCTGGAAGACCCTCGAGCAATTCGCCGATGGCGTCCCAGCGCCCGTTGATGAGAGCGTCGCGGGCCGCTTCGCGGATCGAAGCGTTGACGGTCCGGCCGCCAAAGCGAACACTCTGCCCTGCAACATCAACTGAAATTTCCAGCGACGGATCGGCCGCGACCGCCGAGGCGATGGCAGCAATGTCCTCCCGGCGCGCCGACAGGCAGGGAATGCCGAGGGTTGTGCAGTTGCCGAAGAAGATCTCGGCAAAGCTTTCGGCGACAATCGCCTTGAAGCCGTGCTTCTGAAGCGCCTGCGGCGCATGCTCGCGCGAGGAACCGCAGCCGAAATTGGTGCCTGAGAGGAGGATGGTCGCCCCGGAAAAGCGGGGATCGTTCAGGGGATGGGGCTTGTCCGTTCCGTCCGCGTTCTTTCGAACATCGTAGAAAAGGAATTCCCCCAGCCCGTCGAAGGTCACGCATTTCATGAAGCGGGCCGGTATGATCCGGTCCGTGTCGATGTCGTTTCCCGGCACGGCGACGGCGCGCCCGGCGATTTGGGTTATCTTGGGTAGGGACATTTGTGTGGTTTCTTGGGGTAGCCTCTAGACTCCAAAGACTTCGCGGGCGTCCGCGACGGAGCCGGTCACCGCCGCGGCGGCGACCATGAGCGGGCTCATGAGGATTGTCCGGCCGGTCGGGCTTCCCTGCCGGCCCTTGAAATTGCGGTTTGACGAGCTCGCGCAGAGCTGGTCGCCGACGAGCTTGTCAGGATTCATCGCCAGACACATCGAGCAGCCCGCCTCGCGCCACTCAAAGCCCGCCTCGCGGAAGACCCGGTCGATGCCGAGATCTGCGCAGAGACGGCCCACAGCCTGGGAACCGGGGACGGCGATCGCCTTCACTCCCGCCGCCACGCGGTGTCCCTTGATGTGCCTGGCGACCTCCTGGAAATCGCTGAGCCTCCCGTTGGTGCAGGACCCGAGAAAGGCGACGTCGATGCGGGTCCCCTTGATCGCCGCGCCGGGCGCCAGTTTCATGTAGGCGAGCGCCTCCTCGATAGAGGCCTTCGCGTCCGCCGAAGCCGCCTGTGCCGGATCCGGGATATTCTCGGTGATGGCGATGCCCTGTCCGGGATTGATCCCCCAGGTAACCGTCGGGATTATGTCCCGCGCATCGAGGGCGACGACATCGTCGTACGCGCATCCCGGGTCGCTGGCCACGCCGCGCCACCGCGCCACGGCCTCTTTCCAGGCGGCACCCTTCGGGGAATACGGGCGCCCCTCGAGGTACGCGAAAGTCGTCTCATCGGGGTTGACGTAGCCTGCGCGCGCCCCGCCCTCGATCGACATGTTGCAAACCGTCATCCTTTCCTCCATCGTGAAGCGCTCAAAGACCTCGCCGCCGTACTCGTAGGCGTAGCCGGTCCCGCCGTTCACTCCGAGGGTCCGGATGATGTGGAGGATGACGTCTTTCGCGTAGACGCCGGGGCGCAGTTTTCCGTTCACGTTGATCCGCCGGACCTTCAACCGGCCAAGCGCCATGGTCTGGGTCGCGAGCACGTCGCGGATCTGGGTCGTTCCGATTCCAAATGCGATCGCGCCAAAGGCCCCGTGGGTGCTCGTGTGCGAGTCGCCGCATGCGATCGTGGTCCCGGGCTGCGTGATGCCCTGCTCGGGCCCCACGATGTGCACGATGCCCTGGTGGCCCGTGCTGCGATCGAAGAAGGTGAGGCCGAACTCGGCGCAGTTGCGCCTCAAATCCTTGATCATCGCGTCGGCCAGCGGATCGGCGAAGGGCTCGCTGAACCTGTCGGTCGGGACGATGTGGTCGACCGTAGCGAACGTGCGGTGGGGCATGGCGACCTTGAGTCCAAGGTCGCGGAGCATGCCAAAGGCCTGTGGGCTGGTGACCTCATGGATGAGGTGCGTGCCGACCAGCAATTGGGTCTGGCCGTTGGCGAGGGCGCGGACGGCGTGGGCGTTCCACACTTTTTCAAAAAGGGTCTTTGGCATGGGAGAAACGGGTTGGCGGGCAACTAGCCCGACAATAACAGATGTTGCATTGACTGAAAAATACTTGTTTAGATCCAGGCGATGCCCAGGGAGTATCAATTTCCGTTTGAGCTCCGCCAACTCGTCTATTTTCACGAGGTCGCCCGCCATCTCCATTTTCGCCGGGCCGCGGAGGCCCTCCTCGTCGCCCAGCCCGCGCTCAGCCGCCAGATCGCCCAGTTCGAAAAGGCGCTCGGGGTCAGCCTCTTCACGAGGACGAGCCGGCGGGTCGAGCTCACCCCGGCCGGCCGGGCCCTCGACCAGCAGATCGAGCCGCTCCTTCGCTCCCTCGCAGCGATCCCGTCTGCCCTGAGGGCGGTTGTCGAGGGCCGGGTCGGGCTCGTCAGGGTCGCCTTCACGGGCCTCGCGATGGCGACCGTCCTCCCCCTCATTCTGCGGGAGTTTCACAGGCGCCATCCGGGGATTCATCTCGAACTGAACGAGTCGCCCACCTCCTCCCAGCTTAAGGCCCTGGCCGCCGGCGAAATCTCGTGCGGCTTCTTCCATCCCGACGAGCCCTTCCCCGGGCTGGACACCCGCCTCATCCTGCGCGAACGCAACGGGGTCCTCCTCCCTGCGGACCACCCCTGCGCGGCGCGGAAGCCACTTCGCCTGGCCGAACTCGCGGCGACGCCCTTCGTTCTGTTTCCCCGCTCCCACAACCCGGGTTTTTACGATCGAATCCTCGCCTCGTTCTCGGAGGCGGGCGTCGCCCCCCATATCGCCGAGGAAGTGTGGCCGCGCGCGAATGCCGTGGGCCTGGTCCGCGCAGGCATGGGAGCCACATTCATGTGCCCATCGGAGGCCCGGCTCCTGCCGCCCGATGTCGTCTTCCGGCCGCTCGCCGGCCCGGCTCCCGAAAGCCGCCTCGTCTTCGGCTGGCGCTCCGGGGCCGAGGCCGAAGACCCGCCGCTTAAGGCGTTCATCGGCGTCGTCTCGCGGCACACCGCGGAGGCCGGTAAACCGGTGGATTGATGCAAACCAACGACCTCAGGCCTCCAGTATTGAATGTAATTCAATACTGGAGGCCTGAGGTCTTACTTACGACGAGGGCACGCCGCTCGCCGTCGGCGGGGTCTTCTGCATGAAGATCAGCTTGTCCCCCTCGCGGCTGACGACGACCGGCTCGTTCTCCCGGACGTCGCCGCGGAGGATGGCCTCGGCCAGAGGATCCTCGAGGTAATGTTCGACCGCGCGGCGCAGGGGCCTCGCGCCGTATTTCTCGTCATAGCCCTTCTCGATCAGGAGCTGCTTTGCCTCCTCGGAGAACTCGAGCGTGATCTTCCGCTCGACCAGGCGCTTCGCAAATTTCGCGACCTCGATCTCGACGATCTTCTCCAGGTCCGCCCTGTCCAGGGGCCGGAAGAAGACGATGTCCGAGATGCGGTTCAGGAACTCGGGCTTGAAGACACGCTTGGCCTCCTCGAGCACCTT
Source organism: uncultured Verrucomicrobiae bacterium (assembly GCA_963747795.1). GTDB lineage: Bacteria > Verrucomicrobiota > Verrucomicrobiia > Opitutales > Opitutaceae > Palsa-1447. The sequence goes on along the minus strand of CAVVGS010000004.1, from coordinate 50,939 downwards.
CTCCCTCATCTTTTCCGCATCGTTGAAGCTCGTGGCGGCCGCCGCGAATCCCATCGTCGTCTGGCGCTGCAGGAGCTGCGCGCCGATGTTGGACGTCATGATGATGATCGTATTGCGGAAATCCACCGTACGGCCGAGCGAATCGGTGAGCCGTCCGTCCTCGAGGATCTGCAGGAGGAGCTGGAGGACATCCGGGTGGGCCTTCTCGACCTCGTCGAAAAGGATGACGGCGTAGGGCCTGCGCCTGACCGACTCGGTCAGCTGGCCGCCCTCCTCGTAGCCCACGTATCCCGGGGGCGAGCCAATGAGCCTGGAGACCGAGAACTTTTCCATGTACTCGCTCATGTCGATCTGCACGAGCGCGTCCTGGTTGCCGAACATCTGCGCGGCGAGCTGCTTCGCCGTCTCGGTCTTCCCGACGCCCGTCGGGCCGACGAACAGGAAGGAGCCGATCGGCCGGCGCGGATCCTTCAAATCCGCGCGCGAGCGCCTGAGGGCGCGCGCGATGGCGCCCGAGGCGATCTGCTGGCCGACGACCGTCTTCTCGATCTCGGCCTCGAGGCCCAGGAGTTTCTCGCTGTCTTTCTTTTCCATCCTGGAGAGCGGGATGCCCGTCCAGTCGGCGACCACCTGCATCATCAGGCTCTCGTCGATGCCGACGCGCTTTTCCTCGCGGACCTTCTTCCACTCCTCGGTGGCCTGCTCATGGCGCGCCCGCAGCTGCTTTTCCTTGTCCCGGAATTTCGCGGCCTCCTCGAAATGCTGCTCGCTGATGGCCTTTTCCTTCGAGTCCGCAGACCTCCTCGATCTCCTTCATCAGGGCCTCGATGTCGGGCGGCCTGCTGAGGGCGGAGATGCGGGCGCGGGCGCCCGCCTCGTCCATGACGTCGATCGCCTTGTCCGGGAGGAAGCGCCCGGTGATGTAGCGGTCCGAGAGCTTGGCGGCGGTCTCGAGCGCCTTGTCGGTGAATGTGGCCTTGTGGTGGTCCTCGTACTTTGAGCGGATGCCGTGGAGGATCGTGATCGTGTCCTCGACCGACGGCGGCTCCACCTTCACGGACTGGAAGCGGCGGTCGAGGGCGGAGTCCTTTTCGATGTATTTGCGGTACTCGTTCAGGGTCGTCGCACCCACGCACTGAAGCTCGCCGCGGGAGAGCGCCGGCTTGAAGATGTTCGAGGCGTCCATCGCCCCTTCGGCGGCGCCCGCCCCGACGATCGTGTGGAGCTCGTCGATGAAGAGGATGACGTTCTTCGCGCGCTTGATCTCGTCCATCACGGCCTTGATCCGCTCCTCGAACTGGCCGCGGTACTTGGTCCCCGCCACCATGAGGGCGAGGTCGAGGGTCACAACCTTCTTCTCCAATAGCAGCTCGGGGACGTTTCCAGCGGCGATCTCCTGCGCCAGGCCCTCGACTATCGCGGTCTTTCCCACCCCGGCCTCTCCAATGAGGACGGGATTGTTCTTGGTCCGCCGGCAGAGGATCTGGATCACGCGGCGGATCTCGTTCTTGCGGCCGACGACAGGGTCCATCTCTCCCTTGCGCGCCAGCTCCGTCAGGTCGCGCCCAAAGGCCTTGAGGGCCGGCGTCTTGACCTCCTTGCGGTCCTCCGGCGGCGGGCCGCCCCTGACCGGGCCTGCGCCGGTGGCTTCCTCGCCCCCTCCGAGGCCCTCGGCCCCTGAAAACTGCGGATCGAGCTCCCTCAGGATCTCGTTTCGCGTGCGCTCGATGTCGACGTCGAGCGACTTGAGGACGCGCGCCGCGACCCCCTCGCCCTCGCGAAGAAGGCCGAGCAGGATGTGCTCCGTCCCGACGTAGGAATGATTGAGGGTCTTCGCCTCCTTGCCGGCCAGGGCCAGCACTTTCTTCACGCGCGGGGTGAAGGGCATGCTCCCCTGGCTTTTCATCTCCTGCCCGATCCCCACCTGCTTCTCCACGGCGGCCCGGACGGTCTCAAGATCGAGCCCCATCTTCTGGAGGACGCTTACGGCGACGCCCTGCCCCAGCTTGATAAGCCCGAGCAGGATGTGCTCGGTCCCCACGTAATTATGGTGGAATCGGTCGGCTTCCTTGCGGGCCAGCGCGAGGACCTGCTGGGCCCTCGGCGTGAAGTTGTTCATCGGTTCCTGCGACATGAAGGTGTGTGCTGGTGATCAGTTTTTTCCGGGCGTTGTGAAAATGAAATCCGGGTGCGCGACATTCGCAAACTCCGAACGCAAGCGCGCCGCCCGGATGAAGTCGCGCTGGCTTGCCTCAAACTCGCCCTTCTGGGCGTACTGCAGGTGTCCCGGCTGCGCCTCGATGACCAGCCGGTCGATGGTCCCGCGGCATGTGTCGGGGAATACGCCAAGGTCGACGCCGAGCCGGATCAGCGAAAGGAGATTCATGGCCTCGCCCGAACTCAGCAGGTGGCTGTTCTGCAGGATGCCGTACGCCCGGCCGATCTTGTCGAAGACCTTTCCCGGGTCCGCCTCGAGCAGCTTGCCGCGGGCGTTGAGCTCGTGCTCGATGATCGACTGAAGGACGTTTGCCAAGCGCTTGATGATGTCCTCCTCCGACTCGCCGAGGGTCGTCTGGTTCGAGATCTGGAATATGCTGCCACTGGCGTCCGAGCCCTCGCCGAAGAGGCCCCGGACCACCATTCCGAGCTGGTTCACGGAGCGGACGATCTTCTCCATCTGGCCCGCGATCACGAGGCCCGGCAAGTGCATCATGGCCGAGCCCCGAAGCCCCGTGCCGAGGTTGGTCGGGCAGGCCGTCAGGTAGCCAAGGGTCGGCGAAAACGCAAAATCGAGCTTCTCCTCGAGCGCCGTGTCCAGGTCGTTGATCGCATTCCACGCCTTCTTCAGCTGGAAGCCCGCGCGGAGCACCTGGATCCGCAGATGGTCCTCCTCGTTGACCATCACGGAAAAGCTCTGATCCTTGCTGATCACGACGCCGCTGCCCTGGGTCGAGTTGCTCAGTTCCCGGCTGATCAGGTGCCTCTCCACCAGGATCTGCTTTTCGAGATCGGCCAGTTCGCTGACGGTCAGACTCAGCCCGCGCTTGAGCGGGGTAAGAGCCGACACCGCCTCGCGGCACTGCTCCAGGACTTCGGCCCTCTGCGCGGGCTTCGCCCAGCCCGGAAACGGCTGCCCCGCCAGGTTCCGCGCGAGCCGGACGCGCGTCATCAGGACAATGGCGGTCTTGCTGCCCGCGTTATCGGTCAGCTCGGAAGTGGATGCCAGTAATGAGGCGATGGTCATTTACGGTCGCACCGGCTTTTCGGAAACGGACTGCTTGACGCGGCTTATCTCGTCGCGGAAGCGGGCCGCCTCCTCGTAGTGTTCGGTCTTGATGGCTTCGCTGAGGTCAAGCTCCAGCTTGCTAAGCCTGTCGTGGAGCGACATGCGGTTGAGCGCTGTACTCGGCACCTTGCCCACGTGGGTCGTGCCCTTGTGCATGCTCTCCAGCATCGGCCCGAGGACGTCCTTGAACGTCTCATAGCAGATCGGGCACCCCAGGCGGCCCAGTTTCTTGAAATCGGCCTGGGTGAAACCGCATTGCTCGCACCGCACCCCGCCCACCCCGGTCTCCGGAATCAGCGAGGTCTTCAGGAGCAGATCCGCCAGGGAGAAGCCGGTTGGATCCGTGACCCCCTTCTTCTGGGCGCATTCATCGCAAAGATCGACCTTGTGCACCTTGTTGTTGACGATCTGGGTCAGGTGCACCGTGGCGGGCTTCGCGCAAAAATCGCATTTGAGCGGATTGTTCATGTTTTCGCTTCGTTTCTTATGCACTTAATGTGCCATGCCTTTGCGCGCTGGCAAGTACGCGCGCGAAGTCATGGGCAATGAGACAGCGCGGCACATTCCAGTGCCCCTGCTGTGATATCGTGACGCAAAGGCCGAACTTTAGCCTGCATCCATCATAAAACCGGTTCAGATGCGCGTCCCTTCCGTCAGGACACGCTGCCGGAACGCCTCCAGGACCCTCCGGGTGATCGGACCGGGGCGCCCGGAGCCGATTGACCGGCCGTCAAGCCCCACGACAGGAATGACTTCCGCCCCGGTGCCCGTCAGGAAGCATTCATCGGCGCACCAGATGTCGTAACGGGTCAAATTCGCCTCGCGCGCCGGGATCCCGAGTTCGGCGGCAATTGCAAAGATGGCCCCGCGGGTGATGCCCTCGAGGGCTCCCTGGGTTGCGGGCGGGGTCAGAATGCTGCCACGGTGCACGATGAAGATGTTGTCGGCCGTGCATTCGGCGACGTAGCCCTGGTCGTTGAGCACGACCCCTTCCTGCGCCCCGAACTGCCGGGCCTCGATCTTCGCCATGATGTTGTTGAGATAATTGAGCGACTTGACGGTCGAAGGCAGCGCAGCGGGCCCGACCCTGCGGGTAGGCACCGTGACGATCGACAGCCCCTTTTCGTACTGCTCTTTGGGATAGAGCGAAATCTTGCTCGCGATGATGAAAAGCGAGGGCTTCGGGCAGAGCCAGGGTGCCAGGCCGAGATCCCCCGCCCCGCGCGTGACCACCAGGCGAATGTAGGCGTCGGACAGCCCGTTGACACGGCAGGTTTCGCAGGTCGCCTCGCTGAGTTCCTTCCGGTTCAGGGGCAGGGTGAGCAGGATCGCCTTGGCCGAGTTCTCAAGCCGCTCCAGGTGCTGGTCGAGGCGGAACACGTTGCCTGAGTAAAGCCGGATGCCTTCAAACACGCCGTCTCCGTAAAGAAGCCCGTGGTCGAAGACAGACACCTTCGCATCCGCCTCGTCCACGAATTGACCGTTAAGATAGACCTTCATCTAACAAAACTAGGCTTTTCGGCGAATCGCTGTCGAGCACAGTCAGAAGACCTCAGGCCTCCAGTATTGAAATCGCGGCATCGCGATTTCAATACTGGAGGCCTGAGGTCTTTTCACACATCGATCACGTCCCCTCGACCGGCGGGGCCTCTTGGGGGAGGAGGAGGAGGACGGCTGCGCAGCAGGCTGCTGACAAAGAAATTGGTGATGCTGACGACGAGGGCGCCGCCCACGGCCGACCAGAAGCCGGCGACGTGAAACCCGTCCACCAGGTGCGCGGCGAAAAGGAACAGCAATGCGTTGATCACGATCATCCCCACCCCCATCGTGACCAGGATGAATGGAAGCGTGAAAAGGACGAGCAGCGGCTTGAGGAAGCTGTTGAAAAAGCTCAGCAGGATGGCGACAATCACGAGTGTCACCCCATCGTCGCACCGGATGCCCGGCACGAGCTTGGTCGCAAGCGCAACTCCGAGCGCAAGCACCAGCCAACGAACCAGCAATTGAACGAGAGGGGATGACATTTCCAACGCAACATTCGCCGCGCCGCCCGTCCGAGCAATGAAAATCCTCGTCATCCAGGACTACCTGCGAAGCGGCGGCACCGAGCGGCAATCCGTCTTTTTGGCGGGCGCCTTTGCCTCCGCGGGGAACGAAGTGGCGCTGATGACCTTCCGGCCGGGTGGCGCACTCGCCGGGGCCGGAGGCCCGGCCCGCATCGTGCTTCAGCCCTTTGACACCCGGATGGATTGGTTTGCGCCCGGTATTTTTCCCCGGGCGGCCGCCTTCGCACCGGATGTCGTCCTTTGCCATGGGCGCATGGCCAACTGCTATGCGGGCGGCCTCCAGCGCTACCTCCCCTCGGCGGCGGTCATCGCATCGATGCGCACGGGAAAGCCGCTCCCCTGGATGTTCCGCCGCTCGCTCCGGATGGTGCGGCACGTGGTCGCCAACAGCCGGCAGGCGCGGGAATTCCTGGTCGGCGGGCTCGGAATCCCCGGCGAGGACGTCTCGGTCATCCATAACTCGCTTCTCTTTCGGCAAGGCACGCCTTCCGTGGCAGCCGGGTTGCGGGCTGCCTCGGGCGCCTCGCCAGCAACGCTTGTCCTCCTAAGCATCGCCATGTTCCGGCCGGAAAAGAATCAGCGGGAGCTGGTGGAGATCGCCTCGCAGCTCCCCCCAAGCCTTGACTGGCAGCTGTGGCTCGCCGGCGATGGCCCCACCCGGGACGCCTGCATCCGCCTTGCGCATGAGCGGGGAATCGGGGAGCGGGTCAAGTTTCCCGGGTTGGCCCCGGACCCGGCCAACCTTTGCGCCGCCGCGAATGTCGCCGTGCACGCCTCCTCAAGCGAATCGCTCTCTAATTTCCTGATCGAGTCCCAGGCCGCGGGCCTGCCCGCGGTGGCCTACGAGGCGCGGGGCATCGCCGAATGCATGGTTCCGGACCGCACGGGCTGGGTCATCGAGCGCGGCGACCGCTCCGCCTTCCTGGCGGCCCTGGAGCGCCTCGCAGCCGAGCCGCCTGAGGCGCGGGCCGCCCGAGCCGCCGAAGCGCGGGCATTTGCCCTTGCCGAGTTCGACCCCGCCAGGCAGGTGGCCGCCTATCTCGAGCTGTTTCGGCGCATCCGGGCTTCTTGAGCAACGACGGCCCGGCCGTAACCCTTCCGCAGGCGCGTGCCATTCCCAGTGAGCGTGTATCTTTGACGCCCCGGCGACGACGAGTGCCGGGATGTGTCGAAGATCCACGCCAACCCCGCAGTTGCTTGTCCGATTTCTTTCGCCCTACAAGGGTTGCTGTCAGCTGGACAGCCCCTGAAGAGGTGAAGCAAAAGAATCAGAAGTTAGGCGGAACAAGGTTTATGAGAGGCCCATATCTTCGGGTGATAGCCGCCATGTTGGGATAAGTGGCGACTCTAGCGCCCTCTCCTTCCTTGCCAGCAACAGCGGATTCTACCGAGTAGCTGCCTTGCGGCGAGGCAGCCGACGGCGGGTTGTGCGTGAGTGTTATCATCTGGTCTTGATGGCCGGCTTGATTGAGTACGGCACGCAGACCATCTTCAGCGAGCGAGACGAAACCACCTGAACGGTCGCTTCCCAGCGTGTTCAAGAGTTGTGAAACAAGGCCGTCATAAATCTTATCCGCACCGGCAAACTCATTGATGGAGATCACGACACGCCCCTGATCGTCCGTTGTGACCGAAGCGTTTTGGGCCGCCAGTTCCAAAATCTTCTGATGCGCCGCACCGATGGCTGATTTCATCGTTTTTCGTTCCTCTGGAGTGATTCCAAAGAGGTTTATGAAAGCCTCGCTTAGATCGTTTTTGAGATCGATGGGCATCACTTTTACGAACCCGCATTTTTGATTTTGAAGATCCACCAGCACACGCAACCGTTGAATCGTTGTAAGCTTTGGTTCCTCATTCCCTTGCGCCGCCATGGAGCGCATTTCGTCGAGCGTCTTTTGCAGTTCCAGCAATTTTTGTTCATCCTCCGCGGCGATGTCGGCCAATTGCTGCTGCTTCGCAAGATTGGCTTTGTGTGTCGCGAGGGCCGCTGACAGCGACGCCTGTGCGGCCGCGAGGGAGGCTTGTGCCTGTCGGGCAGCGTTGCCCTCATAGAGGGCCGACCCAACGGCCAGCAATGCGACCAGACCGGCGATTCCCAGGCCCATTTTTGCTGTACTCATTTGAATAAGGACCCCTTGAATGGTCGCTAACGCGCCAACAGTAGAAGCGCCCGTGAGCGCTGCCGCCGAAACGCTGCTTGAGAGCCCCGCCGGAACTGCCGCGATGCCCTGGTTGGCCAGCAACCCGGCCAGCACAGCTGTGGTGGAGGCAAGCCCTCGCTTTGAGAATCCTATGCGCATCTTGTCCAGCGCCCGCTCGGCGCGTTTCTGCGCAGCGTCCTCGCTTATTCTCAGAAGTGCATCGATTTCAGAGAATGACCGGCGTTCAAAAAAGCGAAGAAGCACCACATCTCGGTCACTTTCATTGAGTTCTTCAATGGCTTCTTGCGATGATTCGTGTGAGAAGCGGCGAAGGAGTGTCACGTCATCAATCATTGCGATCGTCTTATGGACGTAATCGTTCGTGAGTTTCCGACAGGGATTTTACCCAGTACCGGGTGCTTTTGGCAAACTGAAGCTTTTGCCGTTGGTGGCACGCTTTGACAGGGAAGCCCCGAAAGAGGCGTTGCGAGCCTCGTGCCCGCCTCCTGGGCCAGGACGGGCTGGGATCCCGCCTGGCCCGGCTTGGCGGGCATTCTGGGTTTCGGCGAGCTCCGCCTCGCTAGGGGGCCTCCCTGTCAAAACGTACCACTACCCTTTTGCCGCTGTGCTTGTCAGATCCCCGCAACGCGCACGGGAACCCAAAGACGGTTTGACAATTGGCCCGGGGTGCCTGCCCGTTTGCTCGTGCCCAAGACCCATTCGAACGAACCCGGCTTCATCCGCCTGCGAGGGGTTCGGCAGAACAACCTCAAGGGGTTCGACATCGACCTGCCGCTGGGAAAATACATCGCCGTCACGGGGCTCAGCGGGGCCGGCAAGAGTTCGCTCGTCTTCGACACCCTTCACGCCGAGGGCCAGCGCCGGTATGTCGAGACCTTCAGCGCCTACACCCGGCAGTTCCTGGACCTGCTGGCCAAGCCCCGGGTGGACTCAATCGAGAACATCCGGCCGTCGATAGCCATCGGACAGACCAACACGGTCAAGACTTCGCGCTCGACCGTCGGAACGATGACGGAATTGACCGACTATTTCAAAGTGTGGTTCAGCCACGTGGCCTCGTGCTTCGATCCCGAAACCGGCGAGCAGGTCGTCGATGACAACCCGCAGTCGATCTGGGAGAAGACCCTGGAAGCCAGCGCCGGCAAGACCCTGGTCATCGCCTTCCGGATCGACAAGCCGGCGAGCCTCTCCTGGCCGGAAATACTCGGCAACCTGAAGGGCCAGGGTTACACCCGGGCCCTCATCCCCGGGTCCCCGATGATTGCCGCGCACCTGGAGGACCTGATTGCCGGACAGCCGGCCCTGCCCGGCGAGGCGGGTTCCCACCTTCTTGTGGCCCAGGATCGGTTGGCCATCCGCCCCGGCAATGTGAAGCGCTTCCTGGAGGCAGCCGAGACGGCTCTGCATTTCGGCCGCGGCGAGCTCCGGCTCTTTGCTGAGCCGGACAGCGGGTCCGCCGAAGGCCGGTTCGAGCCGGCGGGCCACTACTCCAGGGGCCTGCATTCGCCCCGTTCCGGACGCACCTTCCGGCCGGCGAGCCCGGCCCTGTTTTCCTTCAACTCCCCCATCGGCGCATGCCCGACCTGCCGCGGATTCGGCCGCATCATCGAGATCGACACCGCCCTGGCTATCCCCGACCGGTCGCTTTCGATCGACGGCGGCGCAATCAAGTGCTGGGAGGGCGAGGTCTACAGCGCCTCAAAGGATGACCTGAAGGTGTTTGCGCGCCGGCGGAAGATTCCGACCGGCATTCCCTTTGGCGATCTCACCGCCGAGCAGCAGGCCTTTGTCATCGACGGGGAGCCGGGCTACGGCGAGGAGAATGGAAAGAGCTGGCCCCGCTATTGGTACGGCATCAAGGGATTTTTCCGCTGGCTGGAGAAAAACACGTACAAGATGCATGTGCGGGTTTTCCTCGCAAGGTACCGGACCTACAATCCCTGCCCCGCCTGCCAGGGACGCCGCCTTCAGCCGGAGGCGCTCTGCTGGAGGTGGAGGGGCCGGACCCTGCCCGAACTCTACCAGATGCCGTGCGCGAAACTGCTGGCGCTGCTGACGGAGGCCGGCGGCCGCTCGGGTGCGCCGCGTCCCGCCGACCTTGCGTTCGACTCCATCCTCAGCCGGCTGCGCTACCTGGAAGAGGTCGGGCTGGGCTATCTCACGCTCGACCGGACCTCGCGCACCCTGTCGGGCGGCGAGGTCGAAAGGGTCAACCTCACCTCCTGCCTCGGCACTTCGCTGATCGACACGCTGTTCGTCCTGGACGAGCCGAGCGTCGGGTTGCACTCGAGAGATGTCGACCGGCTGATCCGGATAATCCGCTCGCTTACCGACGCGGGCAACACGGTCGTCGTCGTCGAGCACGATGAGGCGATGATCCGCGCCGCTGACTGCGTCGTGGAGGTCGGGCCGGCGCCGGGGGCGGCGGGCGGCCGGATCGTGTTCCAGGGCAGCGTGGCCGGCATGCTCGAAAGTCCGGATAGCATCACGGGGGCGTATTTCTCCGGGCGCCTGTCCGTTCCCACGCCCGCCTCCAGGCGCCCTGTCGGAGCGGACTGCAGCCGGCTCGGTTTTTGCGATGCGGCAAAGCACAATATCTCCGGGCTGTCGTTCCGAATTCCGCTGCAGCGCCTCGTCTGCCTGAGCGGCGTGTCAGGCTCGGGGAAATCCACCCTGCTCGACAATGTCATTTACCAGGGCCTGCAGGCCCGCCGGAGAAAGCTGACCGCCGATCCCGCGGCTATCGGGAGAATCGACGGCGATGGGGCCTTTTCGGACGTGGTTCTCGTGGACCAGTCGCCCCTCACGCGAACGCCCCGCTCGAACCCGGCCCTGTACACGGGGGCGTGGGAGCACATCCGCGAGCTCTTCGCGGGCACCCCCGCGGCCCAGGCCGGCGGATTTTCGGCGTCGAGCTTCTCGTTCAACGGCGGCGACGGGCGCTGCGATCACTGCCAGGGCCTCGGCTCCGAGCGGATCGAAATGCAGTTTCTCTCCGACGTGTACGTTCCCTGCCCGATCTGCGAGGGACGCCGCTTCAAGCCTGAGATTCTGGCGCTCGCCTGGAACGGTCACTCCATCGCCGACTTGCTGGAGACGAGCGTCTCCGACGCGCTCGCAATCTTCTCCGACCACAAGCCGGTCCGCTCGCGGCTGGCCGCTTTGGAGGCGGTCGGCCTGGGATACGTGACATTGGGCCAGCCATTGAACACCCTCAGCGGAGGGGAGGCCCAGCGCCTCAAGCTGGTCCGGTATCTGGAAGGATACTCCGGCGCGTCCGAGCCCGCCGGCAATGCCCTGCTCCTCCTCGACGAGCCCACGACCGGGCTGCACCGTCACGACGTGAAGGTCCTCCTCGGCGTCCTCCAGGCGCTCATCGACCGGGGCCATTCCGTCGTCGTCATCGAGCACAACCTCGATGTTCTCAAGGCAGCCGACTGGATCCTGGAGATCGGGCCCGGTTCGGGCTCCGACGGCGGCCGCATCGTCGTCGAGGGAACACCCGAGGATGTCGCCGCAGCCGAGACAGCCACCTCGCCGTTCCTGCGGGAGGCGCTCGGATTGCGGCGCGAGAGGGACCTGCCGCGTGCTGACGGAAATGAATCGGGCTGGGTGCCCCCCGCGCCAATGCGTGGAGGGATCGCGGTTGTCGGGGCGAGGGAGAACAACCTGAAGAACATTTCCCTCTCGATACCCCACCATGCCCTGAATGTGGTCACCGGAATCTCGGGTTCCGGCAAGTCGACCCTGGCCTTTGACATCATCTTCGCCGAGGGCCAGCGCCGTTTCATGGAATCGATGTCCCCCTACGCCCGGCAGTTCGTCGAGCAGCTTCCACGGCCCGACATCGACCGGGTGTCGGGGATCCCTCCGACAGTCGCGATCGAGCAGCGGGTCACGCGCGGTTCCCGCAAGTCGACAGTCGCCACGATTACGGAGGCGGCCCAATACCTGCGGCTTTTGTATGCCCGCGCAGGCACCCAGCATCATCCGGACACCGGACGTCCGGTCGAGCCCCTGTCGCTGTCCTCCCTCAGACGGCTGCTGTCCCGCTCGCTTGCCTCCCGGCCCGCTCTCAGGACAAAGCACCTTTACCTCTGCGCGCCGCTGATCCGCGGCCGCAAGGGCCACCACCAGCCGATCGCCACATGGATCGGCCGCCAGGGGTACGAACTCATGCGCACCGACGGCCGGATCATTCGGGTCGCGGCCTTCAAGAAGCTCGATCGCTACAAGGAGCATGACATCGAGGCCGTCGTGGCCGATCTGAAGTCACCCTCCGCCGCGGACGTCCGCAGCCTCTCCGCCCTCCTCGACAGCGCCCTCGCCCTGGGCAAAGGCACGTGTTTCCTCGCCCGGGCCGAAGGCGACATCCTCTCCTGGTTCTCGACCACCCGCACCGACGCCGAGACCGGCGAATCCTTCCCCGAACTCGATCCCAAGCATTTCTCGTTCAACTCTCCGCGTGGATGGTGTCCCGCGTGCAGGGGCCACGGGCGGATATTTCCCTGGATGCTCGAGCCCGACGATGAGGCCGAGGGAGATCCCCTTGCCCAACTGCGGCCGTACGGGATCGATCAGGGGTCGGATGTGTCGGAGGCCGGGCGCCTCTGCCCGGAATGCGGCGGAGCGAGGCTGAACCGGGTGTCCCGCGCAGTCCGGCTGCCGTTCAAGGGCAATGGCGGCCGGCATGGCGAGGACCAGGCCGCCCTGTCGCTGCCCGATCTCCTTCGCATGACTCCCGCCCGCCTCTGCTCGAGCCTGCGGCGCCTGAAGCTCGATGCGCGGGGCAGACTCGTCGCCCAGGACATTCTGCCGCAGATCGAGGAACGCCTGAAATTCCTGGACCGGGTGGGCCTCGGCTATCTTTCGCTCGACAGGCCGACCGAAACGCTTTCCGGAGGCGAGGCCCAGCGGATACGCCTGGCCTCCCAGCTCGGGTCAAACCTGTCGGGCGTCCTGTATGTCCTCGACGAGCCGAGCATCGGGCTCCACGCGCGGGACAACGCCCTGCTGATCGAGACGCTCAAGGCGCTGAAGGCCAAGGGGAACACGCTGCTTGTCGTCGAGCACGATGAGGAGCTGATGGCCCGTGCCGATCACATCATCGACCTCGGCCCGGGCGCAGGCCTCCACGGCGGCGAAGTCCTGGCGGTGGGGACCCCCGCCGAAATCAGGCGGAGCGACCGCTCGCTGACCGGGCTGTTTCTCTCGCGGGGCCTCAAGCATCCTCTCCGCGGCGCCTACCGTCCGGTCGACCGAGGCTCCGCCCCCGGCTGGCTGGAACTCGACGGGGCTCGCCACCGCAACCTCCGTGGATTCAACCTGAGGCTGCCAATAGCCCGCCTTGTCATGGTGGCGGGTCCGAGCGGCGCGGGCAAATCGACCCTGTTCCGCGACCTCCTGGGCCCAGCCGCGGCGGTCGCAATCAAGGAAAGAAAGGCGCGGCTCGGCGGCGCCGCATTCGTGCGGTTGGCGGGATTCGAAGCCGACGATCCCGCCCCGGGCAGGCGCCCCGCGCCCCCGTTCGTCGAATTGAGGGGGGCTGCGGGATTCCGGTCGGTCATCACCGTCGACCAATCGCCGATCGGCAAGACGCCGCGGTCGACTCCGGCGACCTACCTCGGAATCTTCGACTCCATTCGGAAATTCTTTGCCTCGCTGCCCGAGGCAAAGGTGCGCGGGTTCACCGCTTCGCGGTTCTCATTCAACACGTCCGGAGGCCGCTGCCCGGCCTGCGAGGGGGCCGGCAGGATCCGCTACGAGATGGCATTCATGCCCGACTCCTATCTTTCGTGCGAGGCATGCGGCGGCGGCCGTTACGGCCCGGAGCTGGCTGACCTCACCTGGAAGGGCCGCAGCATCGGCGAGGTGCTCCGGCTGTCCTTCGAGGAGGCGGCACTCTTCTTCGATTTTCACGCGCAGCTCGGCGCGGTCTGCCGCCTCATGGTCGAATGCGGCCTAGGGTACCTGACGCTCGGCCAAAGCTCGCCAACCCTCTCGGGCGGCGAGGCGCAGCGGCTCAAACTGGTTACCGAACTTTCCCGCGGCATCGGGGAAATGCCCGATCCGCGGCGCCCCGCGCAGCCGCGCAACCTCTACCTCCTCGAGGAGCCTACGATCGGGCTGCACATGAGCGACTGCGAACGGCTGATCCGCGTCCTGCACGCCCTCGTGGACCAGGGCCACACCGTCGTCGTCATCGAGCACAACATCGACCTGCTCGCCGAGGCCGATTACATCGTCGAACTCGGGCCCGTCGGGGGACCCGGGGGCGGAGAACTCCTCTACCAGGGCCCCCTGGGCGGGCTTCTCAGGCTCAGGCGCAGCCCGACAGCCCCCTACCTGCGCTCAAAGCTCAAGTGGCGGACGCCACGCTCGCGTCGTATGCCCTAGCCGCCTCATGGACCGCCGCGATCAGTTCGCCAATGGCCACCGGCTTCAGAAGGTATCGGAATAGCGCGGCCTCGTTCACGCTTCGAAGGAGCATTTCAGGCTTCATGTAGCCGGTAACGAGCAACCGCTGCATGTGGGGGTATTCCTCCCTTGCGCGCACGAGGAAGGTCATCCCGTTCCCGCCCGGCATCAAATGGTCGCAAACAACGACCTTGAAGGCCTGCTTCCGCAGATGGAATTCCGCCTCGCGAACCGAATTCGCGCACTTCACCTCGAATTCGCCGCCCAGCGCCTCGGTAAACACATCGAGCAGGGCCTGTTCATCGTCAACGAGCAGTATCGCGGCCTTCTGGGGCTCCCCGGACTGGAGCGGCTTGGTGTCAACATTGCTCATTTAATGCCGATGCGCACCGCGACAATGACGGCGCGAACTCCCGAGGCAAATCGAATCTGTCTCCGCTTCAGTCTCGCTTTTGATTTGCCCGTCATCCTTCCCACGGCTTTAACTTTGCACGAATCGCGATGGCCTACCTCGACCTGCAAGCGGCTGCCAGCGCCGGCAATTTGCGGCAATTTCCGCTGTCCGCCCTGACCGCGGCTGCTCTTTCGGCGCGAAATGCCGCGGGCAACACTGCCATGCACGCGGCCGCGAAGTACGGGGGTTTGGCCGATCTGCCCCCGGCCCTGGTCACGGCCGAACTGCTCTCGCTTCGCAACGACGCCGGCTACACCCCGCTTCACCATGCCGCGGTGGGCGGCCATCTCGACCAAATCCCGCGCGAGCTTCTGACGCGCCATGCGCTGCTCCAGAAGAGCAACGCCGGCTACACGGTCTTCCATGTGGCGGCTGCCAACGGAAGCCTGGGCCAGCTGCCGGCGTACCTCCTGACGCCCGACATTTTTGAGGTCAGGACCGAGGTGGGGAATTCGATGCTTCACGAGGCGGTCGAAAACGGCGCCCTCGATCGCGTGCCTGCCCAGACGATCACGGCGGAGAGCCTCGCCTGCCGGAACCTGGCAGGAGAAACCGTCATCCACACGGCGGCCTTCAATGGGCACCTCGACCAGATTCCGCGAAACCTGTTGACTGCAAAGAGCCTCGCCGAGAAGACCAGCAGCGGCGACACCGTCTTCCATGCCGCGGCCATTTCCGGCCACCTGGAGCAGATACCCCCCGAGCTGTTCACCCATGAAAGCCTCGTCTCGGCCAGCAGGAGCGGCTTCACGGTCATCCACGCGGCGGCGGAGACGGGACAACTAGACCGAATTCCGCGCCCCCTTCTGACCGCCGACCTGCTGCTCACGCGCAACGACAATGGCGACACGCCGATCCACGCGGCAGCCTTTGCGGGGCACCTCAACCAGATTCCCGCCGAACTGTTGACCGCGGACCGGCTCTCCTGCCGAAATTACGAACGGGTCACCGCGCTTCAGACCGCCATCGACCGCGGCTTCGCCGACCAGCTCCCTGAGCCGTTCCGCCCCAAGCCGGAGACCGCTATGCGCCGGCTCCTGCGCCGGGTCGGAGGCGCCCGCCTTCCGTTTTCGCGCTAGCCCGCCCTCCGGGCGAGCGCCGCGTGCGCGCGGGCGACCTCGACGTATTTCCCGGCCCAGGGCCGCAGACCGGCCTGCTCGAGCTCCGTCAAGGGCCGCACAACCTTTGCCGGCGATCCGTAGACCATCGAACCGGGCGGGCACTTGAAATGCTGGGCGACCAGCGAATTGGCGCCGACGATGCTCTTGGCCCCGATCTGTGCGCCGTCGAGGATCGTCGCCCCCATCCCGATCAGGCACTCGTCCCCGATCGTGCAGGCGTGGACGATCGCCGCATGGCCGATCGTGCACCAGGCGCCGATCACTGCAGCGTAATCGTCGGCCAGATGAACGATCGCGTTGTCCTGGATGTTCGTCCCCTCCCCCACGCGTATCTCCTGGATGTCGCCCCTCAGCACCGCCCCGTAGAACACGCTGCTGTTGAGTCCGAGCACCACGTCGCCGTTGATGGTCGCGTTTGCCGCGACGAATAATGCCCGAGAAACATCGGGCGTCTTCCCAAGGTACCGTGCGAGTCGTTCCGCGTGCGTCATGTTTCTTTCGTTTGAACGGATTGATCCTCAATAGGTCAACCCTTCGGTTGTGTTATGATTTGGGGTGGAGACAGCTTCCCGAGGAGTTGCCGCCTCTGCAGACGTCTCTGGGCCGCCATCTGGCCGGCATCAGCCGGCGGCTTTTGGCGGCCGGCCTTGACGGCGGCTCCGGGTCTTGGCGGCACCCGACGAGGGAGGCTGTCCCCACCTCAAATCAACCCTTCACACGGAACCCTTTTCATACGGCACCCCAATCGCCCGCGGCGGCGTCGACTTCCCGACAAACCCCGCCAGCAGCAGCACCGTCAGCACATACGGCAGCGCTATGATGAATTGCACCGGAATCACACCGACAACCGGAAGCGGAACCCCCTGGAGCCGGGCAGCAAGGGCATCGGCAAAGGCGAACAACAGGCAGGCTCCCAGCGCGGGATAGGGGCGCCATTTCCCGAAGATCAATGCTGCCAGCGCGAGGTATCCCTTGCCGGCCGTCATGTCACGGACAAAGCCGGAGCTCGCCGAAATCGACAGGTACGTGCCGGCGACGCCGCACAGGGCGCCGGATATGAGGACGGCCTGATACCGCAGGCGGGCGACCGAGACGCCGGCGGTGTCGACGGCCTGGGGATTCTCCCCGACCGCGCGGAGGCGCAGGCCGAAGCGGGTTCGGTACAGAACCCAGGCGCTCAGCGGAACAAGCGCCGCCGCCAGGTACACGATAAGGCTGTGGCCGCTCAGCAACTCGGCGTACATCAATCCGGGGACTGGGACCGAACGGGCCTGCCGGGCCCAGGGCCAGATGATTCCGGTGAAACGCTGGGCCCGGTCCACCAGCTGCGGGGTCTGCCCCCCCTGATCGAACCAGGCCAGCGCCAGGACGGGAGCGACACCGGCTACAATGATGTTCACCGCCATCGCAGCCACCACCTGGTTCCCGCGCTGCGTGACGCAGGCGAAGGCCAGGAGCAGGGCGAGGACCATTGCCGCCAATACGCCGGCGCCCAATCCAAGCCAGGCCGACCCGCTGACGGCGGAAACCGTTGCCGCGGCGAAGGCCGCTCCGAGCATCATCCCCTCGAGCCCGAGCGCGATGACGCCCGACCTCTCCGAGAACAGCCCGGCCAGGGCCGCCAGGATGAGCGGAGTCGCCACGCGCACGGTCGCGGCCATCAGAAGGATCAGAAGGGTGTACTGCTCCATGCTCGATTCACGGTTGCGGCTGAGCCCTGCGGAAACTCCGCAGCAGGCCCCGCAACGGCTCCTTGAACAGATTTTCAAGCGCGCCGCAGAAGAGGATCACCAGGCCCTGGATCAGGACGACCATGTCCCGGTTGATGTGGGGCATGTCGAATGACAGTTCGGACCCTCCCTGGACCAGGGCCCCAAAAAGGACAGCCGCCACGCAGACGCCGGCCGGGTTGTTCCGCCCCATGAGGGCGACCGCGATGCCAACAAATCCAGCCCCTGCGGGAAAATCGAGCGAGATGCGGTGCTGCGCCCCCATCAATTCATTGAGCGGAAGTAATCCGGCCAGGGCGCCCGACAGCAGCATGACAAGGAAGGTCACCTTCGCGGGGGAAATGCCGGCGTAGACGGCGGCCGCGGGATTCTCGCCCGTGACCCGTATCGCATAGCCCCAGCGTGTCCGCCAAATGAGCACCCAGACCCCCGCCGCAGCCGCGAGCGCAATCAGGAACGAGAAATTGAGCGGGCCGGCCGTCACATGGATTCCGATCCTGCCGAGGATGTCGGCGGCTGTCGGCTGCCAGGCGCCGGCTTCGAACTGCCTCGTTTCGGGCGACTGCTGGCCCGGCTTGATCAGAACGTTCACGAGGAGCCATGTCATCAGCGCCGAGGCGATGAAATTGAACATGATTGTCGTGATGACGATGTGGCTGCCGCGCCGGGCCTGGAGCCACGCCGGGATGAGGGCCCAGCCGGCGCCGAAAACGGCCGCTGCAAACATTGCGGCGGGCAGCACCGCCCAGAAGGGAGCCGCTCCCGCGCTCAGGCACACAAGTCCCGCCCCGAGCCCGCCGATGTAGGCCTGGCCCTCGGCCCCGATGTTGAAAAGCCCCGCATGGTACGCCACGGCCACAGCGAGCCCGGTGAAGATGAAATTGGTCGCGTAATAAAGCGTATAGCCGATTCCCTCTCCCGATCCGAACGCACCGCCGAGCATCAGCTTGAACGCCGTCCAGGGATTCTCGCCGATTATGCGAACGACGATCCCCGAAATGACGAGCGCGGCCAGCAGGTTTGCGGCCGGCAGCACCAGTATTTCCGCCCATTCCGCCGCTCGCGATCCTGCTTTCGCGCTCATCCGCCTGCCCCTTTTATTCCGGCCATCATCAGGCCGAGCCTTTCCTCGGTCGCCTCCGAGCGGTCCATTTCGCCGCAGATCTCGCCCCCGGCCATGACCAGGATGCGATCCGAAAGGCCCAGGATCTCCTCCAGTTCCACGGAAATCAGGAGGATCGCCACGCCCTCGTCGCGCAAGGCGACGAGCCGCCGGTGGATGAACTCGATCGCGCCGATGTCCACGCCGCGGGTCGGCTGGCCCACGATCAGAACCCGGGGCCGGCTGTCGATCTCCCGGGCTAGGACGAGTTTTTGCTGGTTGCCGCCGGAGAAGGCGCCGATCCGGCGGCCCGGCTCAGCCGGGCGCACATCCCATTCCGACATCTTCCGGGAACAGCCGGAGCGGACCGCGGCGCGGCTCAAAAACGGACCCCAGCCGTACTCGGGCCGGTCATGGTAGCCGAGGATTGCGTTGTCCTCGGCGGAAAATGACGCGACGACGCCCATTCTCAGGCGGTCCTCGGGGACGTGCGCCAGACCCTGCCCGCGGCGCTCCCGGGCTCCGCCCGCCGGTTCCCTGCCCCCAAGCAGAATCCTTCCCCGGCTGGGGGCTGTGATTCCGGAAAGGGCCTCGAGAAGTTCCGACTGTCCATTGCCGGCGACGCCCGCAATTCCGACGATTTCAGCGGAGCGCACGGTGAAGTTCACCCCCTTTACCCGCGGCGAGCCCCGCCTGTCGCGCACTTCCAGATCCGTTACCTCCAGGAGGGGGGCTCCCGGCCTTGCCGGCGTCTTCTTCACGTCGAGCAGCACCGGCCGCCCGACCATCCTCTCCGCCAGTTCGGACGGGGAAGTCTCCGTCGTGGCCTTTTCGGCGACGACGGCGCCCTGGCGCATGACAGTGACCCGGTCGGCGATGGCCATGATCTCGCGAAGCTTGTGGGTGACGAGGATCGCCGTCTTCCCCTGCTCGCGCAGCCTCGCAAGCATGCGAAACAGCTGGCACGCCTCCTGGGGAGTCAGAACCGCAGTCGGCTCGTCGAGAATCAGGATGTCCGCGCCCCGGTAAAGCGCCTTCAGGATTTCCACGCGCTGCTGCAGCCCGACGGGCAGCTGGCCGACCCGTTCGTCCAGCGGCGCCTCCAGGCCGTAGTCGCGGCCCAGTCTCTCGAGCTCCGCCCGCGCCCGCCGCAGCCCGGGCCCGAGGAGCGCCCCGGCCTCGGCGCCGAGCACCACGTTTTCAAGAACCGTGAAGTTCTCGACCAGCATGAAATGCTGGTGCACCATTCCGATCCCCGCGGCGATAGCGTCGTGCGGCCTGCGGATGTCGACGCCGCGGCCGTGCACGCGCACCTCCCCGGCGTCGGCCCTTTGGAATCCGTAGACGATGTTCATCAGGGTCGACTTTCCCGCGCCGTTCTCGCCGATGATGCCGTGCACCGTGCCGGCACCGACCGAAAGGGACACGGTCCGGTTCGCGTGCACCGAGCCAAACCGCTTGTCAATTCCCCGCAGTTCGAGGGCGGGCTCCACGTCTATTCCTTGTATTCGGGAACCGTGATCCGTCCCGCGATGATGTCGGCCCTGGCCTGGACCAGGCGGCTTTCGATCGCCGGCGTCAGCACGCTCCGGTTGTATTCGTCCAGCGAGAAGGCAACCCCGTCCTCGGCGAGGCCGAGCACCCTCGGGCCCGCGCGCCACCGCCCCTCCTTTGCATCCATGAAGGCCTTGTAGATTGCGACGTCGACGCGCTTCACCGCGGAGGTGAGCACCGTCCCGGGCTGAAACTGGTCCTGGTTGCTGTCGCAGCCTATCGCGAGCAACCCGGCGTCCTTCGCCGCCTGCATGACCCCGATTCCGGTCCCACCGGCGGCGTGGAAGATCACGTCGGCACCGCGGCCGAACTGGCTTTTTGCGAGTTCCGCGCCGCGGGTCGGGTCGTTCCATGCGGCCGGGGTCGAGCCGGTCATGTTCTCGAAGACCTCGATTGCCGGGTTCGCGTACTTTGCGCCCGAGCGGTAGCCCAGGGCGAACTTGCGGATCAGCGGAATGTCCATGCCTCCCACAAAACCGATCTTCCCCGTTTTCGAGGCCAGGGCGGCGGCGATTCCGCAGAGAAACGAGGACTCCTGCTCCTTGAACGTGATCGACTGGACATTGGGCAGGTCGACCACCCCGTCCACGATCACGAATTTCACGTCCGGCGACTCCCGGGCGACCTCCTCGACCGCCGACGCCTGGTTGAATCCTATGGCGGCGATGATGGTCGTCCCGTGGCGGACAAGCTGGCGCATGATCTGGGCCCGCTGCGCCTGATTGCTGATCTCGAACTCCCGGCAGGCTATTCCGGTCTCCTTCGTGAAGCGGGCCACGCCCTCCGCCGCCGACTGGTTGAACGAGCGGTCGGACTTGCCGCCGAAATCGTAGACGATAGCCGGCCTGAAGTCCGCCGCCCGGGCAGAAAATGCCGCCGCGCCAATGCAGAATGCGAGGCGAACCGATGGGGTTAAGTGCATAAGCTCGTGTCGGGGTCAGGCCACGGGAACGGCGCTCAGGTTCCAGACGTCATGGGCGTACTCGCGGATCGACCGGTCGCTCGAGAACTTGCCCATTCGCGCCGTGTTGAGAATCGCCCTCTTCGCCCACGACGCCTTGTCCCTGTAGGCGTTGTCCACCCTGGCCTGGCATTCGCAGTAAGCCCGGAAATCGGCGAGCACCATGAAAGGGTCCCCGCCGGACAGCAGCGTCCCGTGGGTCGCGCCGAAGGCGCCGTGCTCCCCGGGCGTCCAGTAATCGCTTCCGAGCCAGTCCATGACGGCGCGCAGCTCCTCGTCGCGCGCGTACCACTCCCAGGGCCGGTATCCGCTTGCGCGCAATGCCTCGACCTCCTCCACGGTCATCCCGAAGATAAAGATGTTCTCCGGGCCTACCTCCTCCTGGATCTCGACGTTGGCGCCGTCCAGGGTCCCGATCGTGAGCGATCCGTTGAGTGCGAGCTTCATGTTGCCAGTTCCCGAGGCCTCCTTTCCCGCGGTCGATATCTGCTCGGAAAGGTCGGCGGCCGGAATGATCTTCTCGGCGAGGGACACCCTGTAGTTTGGAAGGAAAACGACCTTGATCCGCCCCGCCACGCGGGGATCCCTGTTGATGTGCTCGCCGATCACGTTGATGGCGCGGATGATGTTCTTTGCGACGTCGTAGCCTGGCGCGGCCTTTGCGGCGAAGAGGAACACCCGCGGAACGATGTCGAGGTCCTCGTTTTGCAAAATCCGGCGGTAAAGGGCCATGATGTGCAGCAGGTTCAGGTGCTGCCGCTTGTACTCGTGGAGCCGCTTGATCTGCACGTCGAAGAGGGCGTCGGGCGACACCTCGGTCCCGCACTCGGCCCTGATCACCCGGGCCAGATCGGCCTTGTTCGCGCGCTTCACGGCCATGAACTCTTTCTGGAAATCGCCGTCGCCAGCGAGCTTCTCCAGCGCCCGGAGCTTGTCCAGATCCCGCGGCCAGCTGCGGTCGCCGAGGCGCCTGGAGATCAGCTCGGCGAGCCGCGGGTTGCACTCAAGAAGCCAGCGCCGCGGAGTGATCCCGTTGGTCTTGTTCTGGAATTTCCCGGGATAAAGGGCGTCGAACTCGGGGAACAGGTGCTTTCGAAGAAGCCTCGTATGCAGGGCGGCGACGCCGTTCACCGCGTGCGAGCCGACGACGGCCAGGTTCGCCATCCGGATGAGCTTCTGCGAGCCCTCCTCGATGAGCGAGCACACGCGCTTCTTCTCCCCGTCGCCCGGCCATTTCGCCTCGCAGGCCGCCATCAGCCTCTCATTGATCTCATAGATGATCTGCAGATGGCGCGGCAGCACGCGCTCGAACAGCGGCACGCCCCACCGCTCGAGCGCCTCCGGCAGCAGCGTGTGGTTGGTGTAGGCGAAGGTCCGGTTCGTGATCTCCCAGGCCTCGTTCCACTCCATCTGCGCCTCGTCCATCATGATCCGCATCAGCTCGGCGACCGCCACCGCCGGATGCGTGTCGTTGAGCTGGATGGCGGCCTTGTCCGGGAAATTCTGCCAGGAGTTCTCCTGGTTGCGGAAATGCCTGCGGATGAT
Source organism: uncultured Verrucomicrobiae bacterium (assembly GCA_963747795.1). Taxonomy (GTDB): domain Bacteria; phylum Verrucomicrobiota; class Verrucomicrobiia; order Opitutales; family Opitutaceae; genus Palsa-1447. Next base: position 28,541 of record CAVVGS010000004.1, on the reverse strand, counting down.
GTCGCGCAGCGAGCAGGCGATGAAGAAGTACTGCTGCACAAGCCTCAGTTCCTTCCCGTTCTCGGTCCGGTCGTTCGGGTAGAGGACCTTCGAGATCGTCTCGCCGACCGCCTTCTCGCGCACGGCGTCGACGTAGCCTCCCGAATTGAACGCGGCCAGGTCGAAGTCATCCGTCGCCCGCGAAGCCCACAGCCGCAGCAGATTGACCGTGCCGGTTCCGAAACCGGCGATCGGAATGTCATGCGGCACCCCGAGGACCGTGCGCGTGCCGACCCAGCGCGGGCGGTAGCGGCCCTGGTCGTCGAAGACGTTCTCCACCCGTCCGTAGAGGCGCACCTCCTGGGCGTATTCGGCCCTCACCACCTCCCACGGGTCGCCGAACAGCATCCACCGGTCGGGGTGCTCGACCTGGCTGCCGTGCACGAACTCCTGCTTGAAGAGGCCGAACTCGTAGTGGATACCGTAGCCGAGGGCGGGATAGTCCATCGTCGCAAGCGAGTCCAGGAAGCAGGCGGCGAGCCTGCCGAGGCCGCCGTTGCCAAGGCCCATGTCCACCTCAGACTCGCGCACCTCCTCAAAATCCACGCCGAGCGACTTGAGCGCCCCTTTCGCCGTCTCCTCGAGGCCGCTCGCAAGCAAGTTGCTCTCGAAAAGGCGCCCCATCAGGTATTCCAGTGAGAAATAGTACACCCGCCGGACGTTCCGCGCGTTGTGTGTCGCCTGGGTCTTGATCAGCCGGTCGTGAATGTGGTCGCGCACCGCAAGGGCCGTCGCAACCCACCAGTCCCTGGGCGTCGCCGCAGTCGCCGGCCTTGCGAGGGTCGATATCAGGTGCCGCAGGATAAGCGATCGGAAGACCTCGACCGGGGGATCGACGTGCGGTCTGGAGCCGGCAGGGACCGGCTGGCCGGCGGAAGAGGTGGGAGCCAAGGACGATGCGTTGGATGACATGCGAAGGTGGTGCTAATGCAGCGATTGTGCCAGCCTCTCGAATCTGACACAGCCGGAAAGCAAAAGCCAAGCCGCGATCACGCCCGCTGAAAGCGCCTGGCGAGCTCAGCGCGATCGATTTCGACGAAGGTCGGACGGCCGCCTGGGCTGACCAGCGGCGATTCGGTGGCGAAAAGCTGGGACACAAGGGCCTCCATCTCGCCCGCGCCCCCCGCAGCGGGCAGGCGCATGGCGCGCGAAACCGCCAGCCTGGCCAGTTCATCCCGGGCCAGGTCGAGCTTTCCCGGCACCAGCCTCCCCTCCCGCAGTTCGCCCAGCACGTCCCTGATGAATGGTTCCGCGTCGGCAGGCTCCATCCATTCCGGGGCTGCCTCGATCCGGAAGAAATTCGCGCCGAATTCGGCGATCTCGAAACCGTGCGCCTCGATGAAGGGCCGCGAATCCAAAAGGATCGCCGCTGAGATGGGTTCAAGTTCCAGGGGCACCGGAAGCAGCAGCCGCTGGCCCGGCACCCGCCCCGCCGCAAACTGTCCCCTCAGCCGCTCAAACCAGATTCGCTCGTGGGCCGCCCGCCGGTCGAGAAGGACGATTCCGGAGGGCGTCTCGAACAGCGCATACAGGTCGTGGGCGGTGCCCAGGAACTTCCAGGTGCGCACCCGGGCCTCCCGGGTGGCGTTGATCCCCTGGGCCTCGTCCGCCGAAGCCTTGGCGAAGGCGGAGCCAATCCCTGCTGCCGCCATTCCAAAGGCCGCAGCCGCCTCTCCCAATCTGGCGGGCGCGACTTTTTCAGAGACGGGTCCGCCGGCCGAGGATCTGGCGAAGGCTGAGCCGGGTATTCCATGGATGGACGCCGCCTCGCCAAGTCCAGCCCGTTCCGCCGCAGCCTTGGCGGAAACGGCCCCGCCCATCATCGTCCCCGCCAGGTCAGCGCCCATCTCCCTGATCCTGGTCAATACGGAGCGGATCACAAATCCCCTGACCTGATCCTCCCGCCTGAAGCGAACCTCGCGTTTCGCCGGATGGACGTTCACATCGAGCTCCGCCGCATCGCACTCAAGGAAAAGGATCGCGCGCGGATACCGCCCCTCGGGCAGCGAATCACGGTAGCCCTCAAGGAGGGCGAAATTGAGCGTGCGGCTGTCGACGGGCCGTCCGTTCACAAAGGTCATCAGTTCATGCCGCGTTGAGCGGCCCTCCCCCGGCCTGCCGATGAGCCCGCTGAGCCTAAGGCCGCCTTCCCGGGCCTCGATCGGAAGCAGCCGCTCCGCCAGCTGGCGCCCGAAGATCTCGCCGACCCGTTCGGCCAGGGTCTCGCACTGCGGCGACCGAAACACGACGCGTCCGTCATCGATCAGGGTGAAGGCCACGCGGGGGCAAGCCAGGGCGTAGAGGCGGACGCACTGCACGAGATGGGCCGACTCCGTTGCGTCCGTCTTCAGGAATTTCCTGCGCGCGGGCACAGGATGGAAGAGGCGCGCAGCCTCGACGCTCGTTCCCACCGGGCGCCCGCAATCGCGGACGCGTGCCCGCCGGCCCGCCTCGACAAGGATTTCGGTCCCTGCGTCCGTGTTCTCGGCGCGGGTTTGGAGCGTGAAGCTCGAAACGCTCGCGATCGAGGGAAGGGCCTCCCCGCGGAAGCCGAAAGTCCCGAGGCGGTCTAGATCGGCCGTCTCAGCGATCTTGCTCGTCGCGTGGCGCTCAAGGGCGAGCAGGGCGTCCTCGCGCGACATCCCGCAGCCATTGTCCTCCACCCGCAAAAGCTCGCGCCCCGCCTGCCGAAACTCGACCTCAATCCGGGTTGCGCCCGCGTCCAGGGAGTTTTCGACGAGCTCCTTGATGACGGCGGCCGGCCGCTCCACGACCTCCCCCGCGGCGATTTGATTCGCGACACGTTCGGGAAGAATGTGGACCTTGGGCATCGGCGACCCGGCCTCCGGGCAGTCAAGAGGGCGAAGGCGCCCCCCTATCCTTTCAAAACCTGCTTCCAGCGCCTGATCTGCGCCGCCACCTGGACAGGTCCCGGCATTCCGACGCCGGACCTGGCGCTCATGGCCCGCTCGAGGTCGAATACCTTCGCCCAGCGGCCGCCAAACGCCGGGTGCACCGAGCGGACATCCGCCGTCCTGAGCTTGTCGAGCGGAAGCGATTTCTCCTCGGCCAGCGCAACCACCCGGCCAACCGCGTGGTGCGCTTCCCGGAACGGCACGCCCCGGCGGACCAGGTGATCCAGAAGATCGGTCGCCAGAAGAGCGGGATCTGAGGCTGCCTTTGCGCAGCGATCCCTGTTCACCTTGAGACCGGAGACGACGCCGGCCAGCACATCGGCGCAAATGCCGGTCTGGTCCAGCGAGTCGAAGACCGGCGGCTTGTCCTCCTGCAAGTCCCGGTTGTACGTGAGGGGAAGCCCCTTCGTCAGTGTGAGCAGGACCTGCAGGTTTCCCTGGAGGCGCGCCGATTTGCCCCTGAGCAGTTCGCAGGCGTCGGCGTTCTTCTTCTGCGGCATGAGCGAGGAGCCCGTGGCAAATGCGTCGGGCATCCCGACAAAGCCAAACTCCGCGCTGCTCCAGATGACCAGGTCCTCGGCTATCCTCGAAAAATGAACGCCCGCGATCGCGCACGCGGCTGCAAATTCGATGCAAAGGTCGCGATCGGCGACCGCGTCCATCGAGTTTTGGGTCAGCTGCGGCCGCCCTCGCGCATCCACAAAGCCGAGCTGCCGCGCGGTGAATGCGCGGTCGATCCTAAGCGTCGTCCCGGCGATCGCTCCCGAACCCAGGGGGCACCAGTTGGCGTGGGCCGCGACCTCGCCGAACCGCTGCCGGTCCCGTCCGAGCATCTCGATCCAGGCGAGAAAATGATGGGCGACCGAGACCGGCTGCGCCCTCTGCAGGTGCGTGTAGCCGGGGATGATCGTGTCCTGGTTCCGCTCCGCAGTGGCAAGGATTGCGGCCATCGCCCTGCCGAGCTTCGCCTGCAACGCGGCGCAGGCGTCCTTCAGGAAAAGCCGCAGATCCGCGGCCACCTGGTCATTCCGGCTGCGGGCGGTGTGCAGCTTTGCCGCGGCGGGCACCCGCCTGGTCAGCGCCTGCTCTATATTCATGTGGACGTCCTCAAGCCGCAGGCTCCAGCGAAACCTGCCGGAGGCAATCTCGCCCCCGATCGCGTCCAGCCCCCTCCTGATTGCATCGCATTCCCTGGCGGTCAGGATCCCCACGCGCGCAAGCATGGCCGCATGCGCCTTGCTCCCTGCGATGTCGAATGGCGCCAGGCGGCGGTCGAACGACACCGATTCGCTGAACCGAAGCATCAATTCGGCGGGCGCCGCCTTGAAGCGGCCGCCCCAGGTCGCCTGGGCTTTCTTGGGCATGCATCATGAGTGAGGCCGACCGTGGCCGCCGCGCAATGCGAAACAGTTGCCATGTGCGCGCCGGGGTTCAGAATGGGTCGATGCTTCGACGGAGATGGCCGGTGATAATGGTCGCGCTGCTGGCCGCTTCCGCCGCGCGCGGCGACGATGTCTCCCTGGCCCCCTACTCCGCCGTCGACGTGGCGCCGGTGAGCACCTGGGCCTATTTGGCAACCGTCACCCTCGCCGTGGGGCGCTTTGTCCGGCACGGGGACGCCTTCACCTCCACCTACACGGCAAGGGTGTTCCCCTATTTCTTCTACAACGAGCAGGGGAGCCTCAAGATCAAGGTCCCGGACACCGCCCTGCGTCAGCTCGCAGCCGGCCGTTCGTTCGATTTCGCGGGCAGCGCCGTGCGAAGCGACGGGAAGGAGCGCCCGGTCGACGGCCGCGTCACGCCGATTGACGCGTCCAGAGGCCGCATCCGCGTGAGGCTGTTCTACTCGCGCCGCGTCGTGCTCGTCTTCACGACGACCTACCGGCTGCCGGCCACGGGGCCGGCTCCGGCGCCGCAAAACGGTCAATCCCAGTGAAACTGGATCACCCGCTCGACTTCCGGCGCGAGGCTTGCGTGAACCGGACAGCCGCGCGCCGTGCTTTCCATGAGCCCCGCAGGGAGCTGCTTCGCCGCTGCAGGCATCCACAACTGGAGGGTCAGCCTGGAAATCCTTCTCGGTGGGGCCGATGTCATCTCCTTGGTGACCTCGTACCTCAATCCGGCCAGGTCGACCGAGTGCCGCCGGGCGACAATCGCCATTGTCGTTGCGATGCACGTGGCGAACGCCGCGGCGACCAGGTCGGTCGGCGAAAAGGCCTCGCCCTTCCCCTGGTTGTCCTTTGGCGCGTCGGTCGAGATCAGGGTGCCCGAAGGAGCATGGACCGCCGTGCAATTGAGGTCGCCTTGGTATCCGCCTGTGATTCTTACCATGGCTAACGACCTAGCCCAGACCCGGTTGGATGGCAACTTTCGGTTTCTTGCCCCCCCTCCTCACCTCTTGGCCAATGTTCCGCAAAAATTGCGCGCGCCCATGAAACAGCTAGCCTCCGCTTCGAATTTCCCCGACAATTCCGTGCCGGTCGCAATGATCGGCCGGCATAGCCCCTTATGAAGGATACATATACACCCCTGGAGTTGCGCAACTTCGCCATCGTCGGCCACGCCTCCAGCGGCAAGACGATGCTCTCTGAATCAATGCTTGTCTGCAGCGGCCGGATCGGCCGCGCCGGAAGCATCGTGGCCGGCACAACCGTGTCCGACTACCACGCCAGCGAGCACCAGCACCAGATATCGGTGCACGCCTCGCTCCTTCACACGGAGTGGCTGGGGCGGAAATTCAACATCATCGATTCCCCCGGATACGCCGACTTCCTGAGCGAGGCGATCGGCGCCCTGCGTGTGAGCGATTTTGCGCTCGTCGTCATCCAGGCCCTTCACGGCCTCGGCGTCGGGACGGACAACGCCTGGGACTATGCGACGCACTTCGGGCTGCCCAAGATGATTGTTGTCAATGCGCTCGACAAGCAGAACACCGACTTCGAGGCGGTGCTGGCGGCCGCGCGCGAGCACTTCGGCAGGAAGGTCTTCCCGATGACGATCCCCCTCGACGCAGGCCCCGGCTTCAGCCGGGTGCTCGATGTCCTTCGGGCCTCCGTCTACACCTACAAATCCGGCGGCAACGGCAAGTACGAGGAACAGCCGGCGGAAGGCCCGCTGGCCGAACGCGTGCAGGCCCTCCACCGCGAATTGATCGAATACGTCGCCGAGTCCGATGACGCGCTGATGGAGAAATTCTTCGCCGACGGGGCCCTCTCCGAGGAGGAGCTTCGGGCGGGCCTCCACCGGGCCGTCCAGAATCAGGTCTTCATCCCGCTCTTTGCCGTGTCGGCCGAGAAGAATGTCGGCGTCGCCCGCCTGATGGATTTCATTGCAAAGTACGGCCCCTCGCCCGAGGACCGCCCCGAAACTCCCGCCCGCGATGCGGGCGGTCTTCCCGGTTCCGTGCCCTTGTCGCATTCGGACCCGGTCGTCTATGTCTTCAAGACCATGAACGAACCCGGGGTCGGCGAACTGTCGCTGTTCCGGATTTACGCGGGGAAAGTCCGTTCGGGCGAAGACCTCCTGAACTCGATCCGTCGCTCGAACGAACGGCTGGGCCAGCTTTACATGCTCAACGGACGGGAGCGCGTGGCGGTTGCGAGCCTCGGCGCGGGCGATCTGGGGGCCGTCGTCAAATTGCGCGAAACGCACACGGGCGACACGCTCTGCAGCCAGCGAAACGTGGTCGAGCTTCCCAAGATCGAGTACCCGAATCCCAACATTCACGGAGCCCTGCGCCTGCGCTCCAAGGGCGACGAGGACAAGCTGGCTGTCGGACTGACCACTCTCCACGGCGAGGACCCCACCTTCCGTTACCGCGTGGATGACGAGATCCGCCAGACGATCGTGTCGGGGCAGGGCGAAATCCACCTGCAGGTGCTCGTCGAGCGCCTGGCCCGCCGATTCGGAGTCGCCGTCGAACTCGAGGAACCCTTGATCCCGTATCGGGAAACGATCAGGGGTCCGGCGGAGTCGCGTTATCGCCACAAGAAGCAGACGGGCGGCGCCGGCCAGTTCGCGGAGGTGTGGATGCGGATCTCGCCCGCCCCCCGCGACAGCGGAGTCGAATTCACCCAGTCCCTCGTTGGAAACGACGTCGACCGGGTCTTCGTGCCTTCCGTCGAAAAGGGCGTTCGCACCGTCTGCAACGAGGGAATCCTTGCAGGCTGCCGGATCGTCGACGTCAAGGCCGACTTCTACGGCGGCAAGATGCACCCGGTGGACTCGAAGGACGTCGCCTTCCAGGTCGCCGGCTACCACGCCTTCAAGGAGTCCTTCGCCAACGCCTCCCCCTGCCTGCTCGAGCCGATCTTCAGCATCACCGTGACGAGCCCGGAGGAGTACCTTGGCGCAATCATGGGCGACCTTTCCTCCCGCCGGGGGCGCATACAGGGCGTGGATTCAGACGGCCGTTTCCAGGTCGTTCGAGCCCAGGTGCCGCAGAAAGAGCTGTATCATTACAGCACTATCATCCGCTCCCTTACGAGCGGCCGCGGGCGCCACTCCGAGAACTTCAGCCACTACGACGAGGTGCCGTACGAGCACGCGGACAAGATCCTCGCCGACATCCGCGCAAAGCGTGCCGCGCAGAACAACAAGACAGCGTAGCGAAGGGTGCGCCGGAAAGCGGCGATACCGCTCCCAGGGCGATGCGCTCGACGCAGTCGCGGTCCTCGGTCTCGAGCGGCAGCGCAAGGCCTATCTCTGCCCAATCTGCGGGCTCTGGCATCTCACGTCCGCGCGCAGCCGATCTGGCTGATGCCAAATGAACGCTAATGCACGTAATACTTGGCGCTAATGGGCCAAAATTGTATCCTGCTATTTGACAAAAGGAAACAACCCCGCCCTTTGCTGCTGTTGCTGACGGCATTCCGCCCTCAGCAGTTTGCCAACCCATAATCAGCAGAAAGGTTTTAACATGATTAAGTCTGCTTCAAGTGTCCTGTTCGCTGCATTGCTCGTGTTTTCGGCGACTCGCGCCTCCGCAATGAGCGATCGTCCGTATACCGAGGGACCGGTCACCGTGTTGTCGTTCATCAAGGTCAAGCCCGGCATGTTCGACGCCTACATGAAATGGATCGCGACGGACCGGAAGAAGCTCCTCGACGAGGAAAAGAAGGCCGGGATCATCATCGATTCGAAGATATTCACCAGCCAGGCCCGCTCCCCGGAAGAGGCCGACCTCGTGCTCGCCGAGACCTTTGCCAACATGGCCGCCCTTGACGGACTCGACGACAAGGAGGATGCGATCGTCGAAAAGGTCTTCGGCTCCGAGCAGAAATCAAACGACGCTGCGATCGACCGTGAGAAGATGCGCACCGTGCTCGGCACCCAGCTGATCAGGGAACTGGTGCTCAAGTAAGGCCGGCGGGAAAGAGCCTTCTCAGTCCCGCCTCTGACGCCTCCGCGATTCCCCGTTCGGTGATCAGGCCGGTCACCAGCCTTGCCGGCGTGACATCGAATGCCGGATTCGCCGCGGCGCTCCCCTCCGGCATCAGCCCGACGGTTGCCACGCTTCCGTCGGGCAGCCTTCCCGCCAGATGCGTCACCTCGCGTGCGGGCCGTTCCTCGATCGGGATTTGCCGAAGACCGTCGCGCACCCGCCAGTCGATAGAAGGCGACGGCACCGCGGCATAGAAGGGCACGCCGTTGTCCCGGGCCGCGAGCGCCTTCAAATAAGTGCCGATCTTGTTGCACACGTCCCCCGAGGCCGTCGTCCGGTCGGTCCCGACGATGACAATGTCCACCTGCCCGTGCTGCATGAGGTGACCGCCGGCGTTGTCGGCGATGACCGTGTGCGGCACGCCGTGGTTCAGCAGTTCCCAGGCGGTCAGGCTTGCTCCCTGGTTTCTCGGACGGGTTTCGTCGACCCAGACATGCACGGCCAGACCGGCGTCGTGGGCGGCATAGATCGGCGCCGTGGCCGTGCCCACGTCGACTGTGGCAAGCCATCCCGCGTTGCAGTGCGTCAGAATATTCACAACGCCGCCGCCCCCCTTGGCCGCGGCGTGGGAACGGATGAGCGGCAGGCCCGCTGCGCCGATTCCCCGATTGATCGCGATGTCCTCCCCGCAGATTTCCCCGGCGCGGGCGAACGCCGCCCCAGCGCGCTCCGACCGCGGAAGCGGCGCGAGCCACGCCGTCATGCGTTCGATCGCCCAGCGCAGATTCACCGCTGTGGGGCGCGTGGCCATCAGCGCCTTTCCAGCCTCCCTCATCGCCGCCTCGGAAGCATCGTCGCGCAGCGCAAGCCACAGGCCGTAGGCTGCGGCGGCCCCGATAAGCGGCGCTCCGCGGACGCGCATCGTCCGGATGGCGTCGGCCACATCAGGGAGGGATTCCAGCCGCGCGATGACAAAGGCGTGCGGCAGGCGTGTCTGGTCGATGATTTCGACCGAGGCCTTGTCAGCGCCCGGCCAGATTGTGCGGTACGGTCGGCCCTGGACGTTCAAGGTATCGGCGGACTCTGCCCCCCGGGCCTAGGACTTGTTGAACCGGAAATTAACGAGGTCGTAGTCCTGCATCACGTAGGCTTTCGCCTCGAGCCGCAGCTTGTTCGCGTGCTTGGCCTGGGTCTCGCCTCCGGCGGCAACCAGGTCGGACAAACTGATGATTTCGGCGCGGATGAACCCCTTTTGGATGTCGGTGTGGATCGCCCCGCCGGCCTCGGGGGCGGTCGAGCCCTTCCTGATGAGCCAGGCCCGGTTTTCGGGGCCACCGATGGTCAGGAAGCTGATGTAACCGGCCTCTGTCACGACGCGGACCAGGAATTCATCGAACCTCTCCACCTCCGGCGCATCGGCCACGAGGACAGCCCGCGTTGTGTAGAAGGCGTGCGCCCCGACCGTTTGCGATTCCTCCTGCGTCAGCCCGGCCTTCGAGGCGAGCTGCTCCGCCTCGAGGCAGCCTTGAATCTTCTGGAGAACGGCCCTCTCCGCATCAGGCGGATTGCGCCCCAGGCGTGTCTCGACCAGTTCCAGGTCGCGGATGATCAGATCGAGCCTGCCCTCCTGCGACGCCGCTATGGCATCCGAAGTCAGGGCCTCCTCTTCGCCGACGACGTCCACCAGCGCATACGTCTTCTTGTCCGCCTCCACGAGCTTGTCGACCTGATCCAGGCGCGGATCCTTGACCTTGTGTTTTCCGAGAGCGACGCCGGCGATGCCGACCAGAGAGACTTTCATGGTGTATTCGGATTGTCAGATTTATCCCGTGTTGACGTCAAACAATCCACGTCCATTCGCTCGTTCTTGCTTGGAATCGGGTTGTCGTTGTGTGAGTGTTAGTCTCTCTCATCCCTCTCTTTGCGCCATGAAACCCCTTCACTGTGCGGCGGTCGATCTCGGAGCGACCAGCGGTCGCGTCATAGTCGGCTCCTGGGCCAAGAACCGCCTCGGCCTCACCGAGGTGTACCGATTTTCCAACCAGTTCCGGCCCCTGGCCGGACATGACTACTGGGACATCCCATACCTGTGGAGTGAAGTGCGCCAGGGTCTGCTAAAGGCCAAGCAGCAGTTCCCGGGGCTCGCCTCGGTCGGCGTCGACAGCTGGGCGGTCGACCACGTGCTGGTCGACAAGCTCGGCCGGCCCGTCTTCCCTGTTCACGCGTACCGCGACGGCCGCACGGCCAAGCTCGCCGAGCGGTTCAACAAGAGAGGCTATGCGCACATCTATTCCCTGACGGGCGTGCCGAGCTACCCGTACAACACGAGCCTGCAGCTCAAGGAAACCCTCTCCGCCTGCAAAGGCATCGCACAAAGCGCCGCCCGCTGCCTGTTCATTTCCGACTACTTCAACTTTCTCCTCTCGGGCCGGATGGAAAACGAATTCTCCATCTGCAGCCACGCGCAGCTCCTGGACGTGCACGGCAGGGACTGGTCGGCCGAAGCGCTCAAGTTCTTCGGCATCCCCAGGCGCTGGTTCGGCAAGCCCGCTCTGTCGCCGCGCCTGCTAGGACCGGTCACGGGAATCCCGGAGCTCAAAGGCGTCAAATCGATCCTTGTGCCCGGCCATGACACGGCCTGCGCCTTTACGGCGATGCCCGCGGCCGCGGATGGCTCTGACCTCTATCTCAGCTCCGGCACCTGGTCGCTCCTCGGCTTCGAGAATCCAGGTCCTGTGCTCGGCGAAGAAGCCAGGGCTGCCCGGGTCTCCAATGAGCGCATGGGCGACGGCCGCTACCGGCCCCTGCGCTCCTGCCTGGGCCTGTGGCTCCTCGAGCAAACCCTGCCCTCGTTCGGATCCTCACCGAAGACGGCTTCCGCCTGGGCGAAACTCATCGCCGAGGCCTCGCGCGTTCCCGCCCCTAAGCAGCGACTCGACGTCGCCGACACGTCCCTTTTCAACCCCCCGTCGATGCGGGCGGCGATCGACGCCCAATTGAAAAAGAACGGGGCCCGCCCGCCGCGCGACCTGGCGGGCTGCGTCCGGCTCATCTGCGATTCGCTCGGCCGCGGCCATGCCGACGCCGTCAAGAGCTTCGAGCGCCTCGCCAAGCGCAAGTTCCGCCGGATCCTCATTGTTGGAGGCGGCTCCAAGAACCGCCTTCTCTGCCAGGCAACGGCCGACGCCTCCGGCCTGCCGGTCGCCTCCTACTCGATCGAGGGCACGGCCGTCGGCAATCTCGCCGGCCAGATCATAGCCATGGGCGCCGTCAAGGACCTCGCCACATTCCGCCGCCACCTGGCGCGTGACCTCAGGCAGACGACCTACCAGCCCCGCTCTTGATCCGCGCTCGCGAATCCCCCCTTTTCACTCCAAGTCTCGAACAACCAGATCAACAGGAAACCAAAATGCCCAACAAAGCCTCGATCGAAAAAGCATACAAACTGGCCCGCGAACAATACGCCGGCCTGGGAATCGACACCGACGAGGTGCTGAAAGCGCTTCGCAAGGTGCCCGTCTCGCTGCACTGCTGGCAGGGCGACGACGTAGCCGGTTTTGAGGACCCCAACGCCGAACTCTCCGGCGGCATCCAGGCCACAGGCAATTACCCCGGCAAGGCCCGCACCCCGCAGGAGCTGCGCTCCGACGCCGAAAAGGCCTTTTCGCTCATTCCCGGCAAGCAACGCTTCAACCTGCACGCGATCTACCTCGAGGCCGAGGGCACGACGAAGATTCCGCGCAACGAGATCCGCCCGGAGCATTTCAAGGGCTGGATCGACTGGGCGAAATCCGTCGGGATCGGCCTGGATTTCAACCCGACCCTTTTCTCCCATCCGAACGCCGCAAGCGGCTTCACGCTGGCGCACCAGGACAAGGCCATCCGCAAGTTCTGGATCGAGCATTGCCAGTGCTGCCGCGAGATCGGCGCCGCCATGGGCAAGGCGCTCGGATCGCCGACAGTCACCAACGTCTGGATCCCGGACGGAATGAAGGACACGCCGGCCAATCGCCGAGATCCGCGCGAACGCCTGACGGCCGCCTTGGACGAAGTGTTCAAGAAACCGCTCAACACCAAGCACAATCTCGACGCCGTCGAGGGCAAGCTCTTCGGCATCGGCTGCGAGAGCTACACGGTCGGCATGCACGAGTACTACCTCGGCTACGCCGTGAAGAACCAGATACTCGTGTGCCTCGACGCCGGGCACTACCACCCCACCGAGAACGTCTCGGATAAGATCTCGTCGGTTCTGTGCTTCGTTCCCGAGATCCTCCTGCACGTGAGCCGGGGAGTCCGCTGGGACAGCGACCACGTGGTCATCCTCAACGATGACCTGCTGGCGATTGCCCAGGAGCTGGTCCGCGGCAATTATCTCAGCCGGACCCACATCGGCCTCGATTACTTCGATGCCAGCATCAACCGCGTCGCCGCGTGGGTCATCGGCACCCGCAACATGCTCCGGGCCCTGACGATCGCGATGCTCGACCCGATCGCCCGCCTGAAGGCGCTCGAACTGGCCGGAGACTACACGTCGCGCCTGGCCCTCATGGAAGAGTCAAAGACGCTGCCGTACTCGGCCGTTTGGGACTACTACTGCATGCAGCAGGACGTCCCGGTCGGCGAAGCCTGGCTCGCGGAGGTAAAGAAGTACGAGAAGGATGTCCTCTCCAAGCGCCAGTAAACCAAGCGCCTCTAACAAAACCCCATGAACATGCTCGCTCAAGTTGCCGTTAATCCGACCCTCGGCGTGTCGATCTTTGTGCTCGGTGGCCTGGCCGGGGCGGTCTTTTATCTGCCCCTGAAGAAGGTCAAGCTCTGGGCCTGGGAAAGCTACTGGCTGATCTGGGCCCTCTTCGGCCTGGTCATCGTGCCGGTGATCCTGGCCTTCGCCACGTCTCCGAACTGGATTGCCGTCGTCAGGCAGGCCCCTTCCAACGAGGTCCTCTACTGCTACCTTTGCGGGGCGGCCTGGGGCCTCGGCGGCCTGACCTGGGGCCTGATGATCCGCTATCTGGGCTTCGGGCTCGGGCTGGCGCTCGGATGCGGCCTGTGTTCCGCGGCCGGGACGGTGGTCCCGCGCATGCTGAAGGGCGAATTCATGACGCTCTTCCAAAGCGCATCGGGCCGGGCTTCGCTCGCGGCCGCTGCGATTTCGCTGATCGGCATCGTCCTTGTGGGCGCGGCCGGCATGTCCAAGGAAAAGGAACTGCCCGAGGAGCAGAAGAAGAAGGCGGTCGCCGAGTATAACTTCAAGAAGGGCCTCCTGATCGCCATCTTTTCCGGCATCATGAGTGCAGGCATGAGCTTTGGCCTTCAGGGCGGCCCCACCCTTCAGAAGCTTGCCGGCACCGTCCAGCCGTCCACCTCAGGCACATGGCAGGGCATACCCGTCCTCGTCGTCGTGCTGCTCGGCGGATTCACGATCAACGCCCTGTGGTGCCTGTTCCTGAACGCCAAGAACAAGACCTTTGGCGACTATGCGAAGAAGGATGCCCCGGTCCTCGGCAACATTTTCTTTGGCGCCATTGCCGGGGCGATCTGGACCTGCCAGTTCATCGCCTTCAAGACCGGCGAGCCTGCCATGGGCACCCTGAGCTACATCGGATGGGCCGTCCTTATGGCCAGCACGATCATGTTCAGCGGAATCCTCGGCCTTGCCCTGGGCGAGTGGAAGGGAACCAGCGGCAAGACGCAGCGGTTCCTTTATCTCGGGCTCGCCCTCCTGCTGCTCTCGGCCGTCATGGCCGGCTACAGCGGCTCGCTGCCCCAGTAAGACTGAAATTCCAGCCCGGGGTCAGACTCCGACAATGAGCCGATCCCCTCCCTGGCTTTCGCCGCGGGGGCACAATTTGCTTTGCAGTCGAGCGACGAGCTAGATTCTCCCGGTTTCATGCCGCTCCGCCGTTCCTCATGGAAAAGCTGCCCCGTATCTCTTTCACCTCAGGCGCACGGCCACCCTCCGCCCCAAGGCGATGACGGGCTTTTCGACGAATCTGTAGGATAGCGCCCCGGAAGCGAAAACAAGCGTCAGAGCAAAGGTCTTTACGATTCCATTCACTGCGAAGCCAAACAACTGCGAAGGACCGAGATAGAGCTGCTGCCAGAGATAGAGGCTATAGGAGCGCCGGCCGAGCCACTGCAGGATCGGCCAGCACAGCCATCTGCAGCGGTCGCGCTCCAGGGCTATCCAGCCTACCACGCCGGCAATGCCAAGCGGTTGAAGGCCCTGGCAGCAGATTTGAGCCCAGTGATTCGCGGGTGATTCCGGCAGGAAAACCGTCAACAGGGCAACCGCAGCCACAAGTACACCGGGAACACGCCGAAAAAGGCCGGCGAAGTTGCGGTGGGAAAAGCCAAGCATCACCCCCGCACAGATGAACCGGAACATCGAAAGAAACTCGAGGGAGGCTGGAATGTGGAGCGCGGCGAACTCCCGTTCGACCCTCTGCCAAAAGAGACATCCCAGGTAGATCGACCCCAAAACGAAGGCGACTGAACCACGGCGCCTGCGCAGGATCACGAGGGTTATGAGGGGCCCCAAGACATAAAACTGCTCCTCAACGGAAAGGGACCAAATATGTCTGTGAAACCAATCGACATGCACGACATTCGCTACAAGCAATGCCGACCACATGAGGGAGTGTAGGTCTGTGTGGATAATCCGGCTGACTCCGAGGAGCCAAACTGCAAGAAGATACGTCCAGAAGGCGGGGAGAATACGGGAACACCGCCGGATCCAAAAACCTCCCAGTGAGATCCGGCCGGTCGCCTCGTTCTCATGCAACAGGCCCCGCAAAATCACAAAACCACTTAAGACAAAGAAATACCGGACACCGGCCAGGCCGACGCTAAACGCAAACCCGCCGAATCTTCCCGATCCATCCAGAGAAAACACGCATACGTGGTCGACAATCACGGCCAGGACGGCGATAGCCCGCAAACCATCAAGCTCGATGATGCGCCCGTCAGACTGAGCGTTTTGTGTCACCCGCCATGGCTAGCCCTGCTGACAAAATGGGGCGATCAAAAACAGATGCGCTTCGTTGCTGCCGCGCCGCAATCGAAAGGACTGTCTTGCCGGCTTCCGATTGCAGGGGCTCCCGATATCGAACGAAACTGTCCATGGCGAAATTGCTTGTCACAGTCCGTTCGAGTAGGGAGTAATATCCACCATTCGTCTCCAGGCGATTCACGGCAAGGTAGCTCAGTTGGTAGAGCAGAGGACTGAAAAAACGAAATGGGCATTTTCGCCCATTTCCTCCCCTGTCGCCTGGCGTCATAATATCCGAGATACGCAGCAGGTTGCAGGAATTCCCGCTAATCCTGGATCATCCTGGAAAGTCCCAAATTTCGGAATCGGGTGACAACTTCGGGTGACAAAGAAACCGAGGTGGAGCAAGTGGCGCCGATGAAATTGCGCCACCTCCGATCACGGAAGGCAGCTTCGATTAGACAGCCCTAACGGCCGCCGGCGCTGCGATCAGCGCGGTCGCACGCTCGCCAGAGCCCGCGAAGGAAATGAGACAACCTTGCGCCCGAGCTTGCCCTGACGACGCTGGGCTTCCGCCACGATCTTCGTGAGATCGAAATTGAACTTGGCCGCATGCTGCTCGCGCGTGCGCCGCACTTCCCCAACGACCGTGTCTTTCATGACCCTAGGTCGATACGGGATGAAGCCGCCTGCTGTGTCGAGTCGCCACAGCTTTCCGTTTCCGAAAATAGTAACTCGCGGGAATTGAAAGCCCGCTCATCGGTTTGCCGCCATTATGCGCTTTTTCACGATGGGCAATCTTGGCCAGCGCGGCCCGCAGTTTTCGTTCGGTGATCATGGCAGCTCTTTCAGCACATAATGCCGAATTCTCAGGGATTGTCCACCCCGCCGAATCGCCTTCCACCCCGGCCTCTTGACCAAGATAAACCTGGCGCCTTTGGGAAAGACAACCTCCCGTTGTTCGGGATATTTCGCTCCGATCGCATGGAAGATCGGACCGAGGTCGCGGGCAGAGCACGGAGACCGGATTTCCCACAATGCTCCGTAGTCATTGATGAACTCGGGCCGGCACGCGATCCGCCGGGACTGACTTGCACTCATGCCCACCCGCCTATTAACAAACACCTCTCCAGCATCGAGTTGCCGTAAAAGACGCCGGCGCGCGGCACCAGATTCGAAGTACCAGCCACGCCATACCGTCCGACTGCCGGACGCCGGCCTCAGATTTGCAATCAGGATCCCCATTGTTTCACGCCAAATCCGCGCTTCTTCCGACTTCGAGAGGATTAGGTGCTTGAACGGATTCTCGTCATCGCCCCACAGCTTCAGCGCCCTGGTAACCAGGCTGTCGGGCTCATTTGCCAGAGCCTTTGCGGCAGCGGACACCGGGATTCCCGACATTCTTAACAAGTCCGCGGCGCGTTTGAGAGACTTGGCCACCTTCATCGCCCAGTTGCTACTATTTGGCCCTCTGTAATGCAAACCGTCTTAGCAAGCTCGGCACGGCTGCCCACCGTTCAATCTCCAGGCCTTTCGAAGCCGGCCGGAGAGCAAGAGCCAGCTGCAAGCCTGAGTGCGTGTCCTGAGCTTCGAATCGCTGCTGGAAGAGTGGCTCATGTCGTTAAACGACCGTCTACATGGCTCTGAATAAAGTGATCAGAGCCGCTATGGCGCTCATCGGTCCGCCAGGGTCATTCGAATGGATCCAGCGATTAGACCGCATTCTCAGCAAGACCCGACTCCGGCACGTCGAGGCCGCATTCGGCGTCGGAGGACATCGTCCGGTGCTGATCCCTGCAATCCATCAGCGGAGCATTCCACCACTACACACTTCAAAACACGAAAAGTCTCCAACCTCGGGGACCGTCTCATGCGTTGGCGCAGAACCGCCACACTCGAATTCGGAAAGCGTTTTCGCCAGGTGATCCTGGCCGCGCCGTTCTTCGACCTCGTGGCAAATCTCATTTTTCCCGCAGCCATGGAGGGTCGTTACCAGGGCGGCGGGCGGTTTCAAATAAACGACACTCAACAGCTACTATCATGGATAACGTGAACAAGACGGCAGAAAAACCTTCTCCGACGTCAGCCAACGGCGTTTTCGTCCGGGGTGTGGTGGTGTCAAATCGCGCTAAGGCCTTCAAGCGCAAGGACGGGAGCGGCGTCTCCGTCCTCGTCGAGGTCGAGATCGCCACCCAACCTGGCATGGTGACATGGATCCTCTACTACGATCCTAAGGCCGATTCCACAGTCAGAGTGGACGGCGAGAAAGTCGTGGAATTTCCAAGGATGCGGGAATTCCAGCAGGTTACCATTCGTGCCAACCGGATTCGCTCGGACGAGCATACAGGGCAACTCGTCATCAAGGATGGTGAGCTCGTCGCTTGACGGATGACACCAGGAAACTGGGGCGGGTCGCCGCGCGTAGCGCGGCCCCCGCCCCTTTTCCTTGTTACCATGGTCAATAACTGTCCGCACTTCTCCCCATTGACTGTGCCGCTGTCGGACGACCCAGCGGCGCAAAGACGAAAAGACCTTCAAGAGCGTGACGTCCTGAACCCTGCGAGCCCTGTGCCCGTTCTGCCGAACCTGAAACATCGCAGGTTTTCTATGCACCCGCTCTTCGGACCGAGCCCGCCGCCTGCGCGATGGTTGTCAATTTCCCTCTTGGCGGCTACACCGCCCGGGTGAGCAGCCGCGGCTCCCCACCCGGTATTGCCCTGGTTGACGTACCATGAATGGCGCCAAGCGCACCCTTGTCCTCGGACTCAACGGCTTAATGGCGTCTCATTGACATGAGCTGAGCATTTTGTTAATAAACCGAATCGGTCCCAAGCTTTTGGCCTCTGAGACTCCTCTCAGTGTGAACACCGATTCGTCGTAGGCTCAGTGTCAATGACACATCCCTCTTACCAATCATTGCCCACCGGCTTTTGCCCTAACAGAGGCCGTGCGAAATGAAAAGAACGAACCATTCCTCGCGAGGAGCACTTGTCTGCAGCGTTTTGCTAATTGGGCTGACCGCTCCCGGCGCCTCGTTGCGCGCTCAACAGTATACTCCCACGAATCCTCCCTACACGATATCGGAGCTGGCCGGACCTCCGCCGCCAGGAGCAAACGGCTACTTAGACGGCGTTGGGAACGCGGCTCGATTCAACCTCGCATTGAGCATTGCGACGGATAGCTCCGGCAATATCTACGTCGCGGATTCCAACAACAACGTGATTCGCGAGGTGACTGCTGCGGGAGTCGTCTCAACTTTCGCAGGAGCAGCAGGGATCAGCGGAAGCCTTGACGGCCTGGCAAGCTCAGCACGGTTTAACGGGCCCAGGGGCGTTGCCGTCGACGGCTCCGGGAACGTCTACGTTGCGGATACGGGAAACAATACGATTCGCAAGATCACGCCATCCGGTTTCGTCACGACTCCCGCTGGATTAGCTGGAAGCGCGGGCGATGTGGATGGAACCGGCGGTCGCGCAAGATTTAATATACCGATAGCCGTCGCCGCAGATTCCGCTGGGAATGTCTACGTTACTGGCGGTTCAAGCACGATTCGCAAGATGACACCGGCAGGTGTTGTTACGACCTTGGCCGGAACCGCTGGGAAAGATGGATACGTGGACGGCGCGGGAACTGTCGCACTGTTTAATGAACCTCATGGCATTGCGGTCGACGGGGCGGGAATAGTCTATGTTGCGGACGGCAAGGTTCGCAAGATAACGCCTTCGGGATTTGTGACGACGCTCGTCGGTTCTCCGCAGGTCTTTGAGCCAACGGCCATTGCAGTTGACAGCTCTGGCTATGTTTACGTCACTGAGGAAGGCGGAGATGACAATATTATGAGGATTTCGCCCGCGGGCGCAGTGACGTCTCTCGCGTTAAACTTCAGTGGTGGCCCGTTTTCCGGGAGTTCTCCGGGCTATCCCTCACTCCCAGACGGCATCGCGGTGGATGGGTTGGGCAGAGTCTATGCTTCCGATGCAATGGTTAATGCAATTTACGTAGCCGTCCCAACCCCCGTTCGGCCGTTCATCAACGCCTCACCGGTCTCCCAAGTCGTTAACGTGGGAGCGAGCACTTCGCTGAGTGTTTCCGCTGGGGGCAGCGGACTTGCCTACCAATGGCAGCTAAATGGAGTGAACATCCCCGGCGCAACGTACTGCACGCTCAATCTCCAAAATGTCGGTTCGAGCCAGGCAGGCAGTTACACAGCCGTCATCACCAATACCCTCGGCTCAGTCACGTCCAGCCCGGCGACCTTGACGACCAACGTCAGTTCGTACCTGTATAATATTTCCTCGCGGGCCCCGGTGGGTTTCGGCCCCTACCAGAATATCGTGGCGGGATTTTTCACCGACGGATCGGGTTCCAAGAACGTCGTGGTACGGGGTGTCGGTCCAGGTCTGGCGTCGGTCGATGGGTCGTTGCCCAACCAGCTGCTCTTATATCCAGAACTGACTCTATTTAATGGAAACGCCGCCGCCCTCGCCACGAGTATCGCCTGGGGCGGCGGCCAGACATTGGTCAACGCATTCGCAAACGTCTACGCCTTCCCGTTGCAGCCCAATTCTACCGACACAGCGTTGTTCATGAGCGTCCCAGCTGGTTCTGGCATCGGTTACACGGCGGAAGTGGATGCCTTGAATAATGTCGAAGGGATCGCGTTGGTCGAGGTCTACGACTACGACGCCTTTTCTGGCATGCCCGCCTCGCACCTGATCAATATCTCGACGCGCGCTGCCGTCGGATCCGGCAACAATGTGCTCGTCGCCGGATTCTGGATTTTCGGGAGCACTTCCCAAAGCCTGCTCATCCGCGCGGTCGGCCCTGGTCTTGCATCGAGCAATCCGGCCCTGAACGGTCTGACCCTGGCAAAGCCAAACCTGACCCTCTACGACGCATCCGGCAATGTGATCGCTTCCAATCTCGGGTGGAGCAACGCCCCGGTCCCCGGCAATTCGACCGTCGTCGCCGGTATCCAGCCGGCGACCGCCGCGATCATGAGCAAAGTCGGTGCTACCGCTATTGCCGCAGGTTCCGCTGACTGCGCCATGGTCGTGACCCTTCCTTCCAACGCCGGATACACGGTCCAAGTTGACGGCACCAACTCCACAACCGGCATCGCCTTGGTTGAAGTCTATAACGTGCCATGAATGGCCCCCTTCGCATTAATTGATTCGAGCCATTCGTCGCTTCAGCCGTCAGCCGCGACGAGTTACCAAATAAACACTGGCCCCGGCCTAGAACGTTACCCGCTTTACCATCGAGAAACTGTGCTCTTGGCGGAGGTGGCCGTAAACCCGCATCGCGAGTGCGCCACCGTCTTTGTGGCCCAGCCAGCGGCTAACGGTTGGAATGTCGACGCCGGCCTCAATGCAGGTCGTCGCGAAGAAATGCCGGAAATCGTGGTGGGTGAACCTGGGAAATTCCAGCCGCCGGCTCGCCGTGCCCAGACACTTCTTGGCATCGTGGATCCGGGCAATTGCATCCGAGGGCTTCGGTTCAGCCTCATTGCGCAACCGCAGTAAAAGCGATCGGAGAGCGTCGGTCATTGGAATTGTCCTGTGCTCGTGGTTCTTGGTGCCGATCTCCCCTCCGGTGATCGTAAGGGCATTGCGATCGAAATCCACGTCGCGCCACCGCAACGCCGTCGCCTCCTGAATCCGGCAGCCTGAATAGGCCAGCAGCTCCACCAGGTCGGCACCGGCCTTTGCCTTCCTTTGGCTATCTTCCCGGCCATCCGAGATGCGGATGGCCTCCACCAGCTTCTTGAATTGTTCGCGCGTAGGGACCTCGATCGGCTTCGCGATGATCTTGCGCCGTTTTATGTCTTTGGCTGGATTTGCGAGCATCAAGCCGATCCGGACCGCGTAGTCGAAGATAAGCCGCATAGTATCGAGTTCGTGGACCAGGGTTTGCGGAGCCATTTTGGCTCCCCTTTCGGTCAGCCAGCGCTCGCAATGATGGGGCTGAATATGCCGGACCGTTGTCCCTTTGAAAAACGGCGCCAGGTTTCGGATGCATGTCTCCCGCCGAAGGACCGTGCTGGGTTTCAAGCCGTGCTGGGTGGCGGCCTTCCATCGTTCCGCGACCTCATCGAAGGATAGCTTTGCTTCTTCGCCTATCGTGAGGCCACCCACCTGGCCACGGAGCTCGACCAAACGGCGGTCGGCTAGTTTCCGGTCCTTGGTCTTGAGCGACCGGCGAAATTGCTTGTCACCCCGTTTTAGCAAGGCGTAATACCCACCACTCGTCTCCAAACGATAAAGGTTCTCAGCCACCCGATGAAACACCAACTTACGAGCCGACTTTGCCTCTCCCAGAGGTTCGGTTTCCATGCTCGGAAGCCTACGGTGACAACATCGGGTGACAAGTCTGAAATAGTCGAGGCGATATATCGACGTAACACGTTATACTACAGTGAAATGGCAAGGTAGCTCAGTTGGTAGAGCAGAGGACTGAAAATCCTTGTGTCCCCGGTTCGATTCCGGGCCTTGCCACCACTTTACAGAGAATAAGTTACAAAATCTGACAGGTCCCATTTCCAACGAAAAAGTTGCTAGCATGCTAGCAACTTTTTTCGTTTTGACCTGATCCGACCCCTGTTTTTACTCCTGTGGAAACGGCCTTGGCGGGGTCCCCTCATCTTTTGTGCAATAACTCGCGGTAGCAAGGTCAAGTAGGCATGGGAGTTACAAGGCGGGCTTCGATGTAGGGTTCTGATTATTCGAAGATTGCAGCCCATGCCTTGCCCGGGTAACGTGTGAGGGTCGAGCGGGAGGGGCAATGGACTCGTACCATACGACATTTCTCGGGATACGGGAGCTTCCCCGCGACCTGACGTCTTTCGAATTCCAGGCGTTTTTCACATTCTCCCCCGCCGAGATGGGGCTGATCCTGGCACGTCGGCGCCCCCTGCTGAAGCTCGGGTTAGCTTTGCAAATTGGCTTTCTGCGAATGACCGGACGCTCGCTCAACGCATTCCGCGTGGTTCCCATCAGCCTGTGGCGGCATCTGAGTGCCGCACTGGGCGTGCGTAGCCCCGAGATTGCGTCATTGCGTGCGCTGTATCAGCGGGAGCAGACGCTCTTCGACCATCAACAACTCGCCTGCCAAGCGTTAAAGTTCTCCTGGATCAAAGACGGCCAGCGCCGTAATTTGATCGGCGCGCTTCGCGACGAGGTCACACGCACTGTCGACCGAGGTCGGTTGATGGTCTACGCTCGGCGATGGCTCTATGATCACCAGCTATTGGTTTTACATGATCGGGCGCTGCGCCAGTTGATCGTGGCGGCGGTCGCCCAATTCGAGGCGGCGCTGGCCAAATCGATACGACAGTCGGTGCCGCCGTCTGCGTGGGCGCGCTGGGAACAAACGATCATGACCACGCACGCCTCCGGGGGCAGCACGCAGAACTGGCTCTGGGCGGCGCCGGCCAAGCATTCCACTCGCCAGATCGCCGAGATGTTCGAGCGCATCGAGTTTCTCCGCGCATTGGGTGTGGATCAACATTTGATTGCCATTCCGGACGGGACCCTACGCCGCTATGCACGGCGAATGGCCTCTCGTGCACCCTCGGCCGGCGTCCGGATCAAAGAACCCGTGCGCACGATAGAGGTGTCCTGCTTCCTACGGTACTGCCTGCTGGCCGCCACGGACCAACTGATCCTGATGGTGCGTCGGCGAGTCGCCGATCTGTGGCGCCAGGCGGCCGAGGAGATCACTGATACCTCCGACTGGGCGCAGCTATATCAGGAATTGCTCAATAAACTGATCGAGCTCACCGACGCCGGCCTGGTGCCAGACGCGGAGCTGCGCAATCGGCTGGAGAGGTTGCTTGCCGCCAGTCGCGCCCGCAAGCCTCTGACGCGAGCGCAGCGCATCCGGGATCGGCTGATCGACGCCGTCCGACCCATCCATGGCCTCTTGGTGGCACTGACGACGTTGCCCTGGCAGGCTACCGGAGAGCAGCCAGTCATCGAGGCCATTACCTGTCTACGCGAACGCTATGCCGGTAACCTGCGTGTGCTGCCGGACGGGCAATTGTCTACGCTCGGATCGGTGTGGAGTGCTGCCATCACGGGCTTGGATCGGGGGAGGGCCTTCCGGGCCTTGGAAACGGCGACGCTCTTCGCGTTGCGGCGCGCTGTTCGTAGTGGCTCGGTATGGGTTGCGCACAGCTTCTCATTTCGCAGCCGCGATCAGCTATTTCTCCCGGCCCCGGAGTGGGCGGCAGATTCGCCCCGCCATTACGCCCGCTTGGCGCTCCCGACTACCGCGGACGCCTTCCTGCAGCCTCTGCTTGGGCGCGTCGAGACGAGTTTGCAAGCCGTCGCGGCCGCGACGCGAACAGGCCAGCTGCGCGTCGACGGCGATCTGCACCTGCGTGCGCTGCCGGCCGACGAGGAATCTCCCGAGGTCGTGAAGCTACGCGCTGCCTTGGACCGTCGCATGGGTGAAATCCAGCTGCCGGAACTGATTCTGACCATTGATGCGCAAGTCCACTTCAGCTGGATCATGCTGGGGCGCGAGCCAAGAAGCCACGCCGAACTCCTGACGGTCTATGCCGGTATTCTGGCCCACGGGACCGCTCTGTCCGCCGCCGACACGGCGCGTATGATTCCGCAACTATCGGCCCGTGCCGTGCGTCAGGCGATGCACTGGGCTAATGATGAGCACCGCTTGGCGGAGGCCTCCGCCGCAGTGCTGGCGTTCATGCACCAGCACCCGGTCGCCGCAACCTGGGGCCGGGCCGATCTGGCCTCCTCCGACATGATGAGTCTGGAAACCAGCCAGCGTGTCTGGCGTTCGCGGGTTGATCCGCGACGTCAGACCGCGTCGATCGGGATCTATTCCCACGTCCGTGACCGCTGGGGAATCTTCTATGCCCAACCGATCGTCCTCAACGAACGGCAGGCTGGGGCCGCGATCGAGGGAGTAGTCCGACAGGAGCGCGTTGAGACCGCCCAGCTCGCCGTCGATACCCATGGCTACACGGACTTCGCGATGGCGTTAGCACGCCTTCTGGGTTTCGACCTCTGCCCCCGGCTCAAGGAACTCAAGCAGCGCCAGCTCTATGTGCCCAGGGGCTCCGCGATCCCCGAGGAAATTCGATCGATCACGCTGGCCAACGGCGACCTCGATCTGATCAAGGAGAATTGGGATTCACTCGTCCACCTCGCAGCCTCGGTGTCAACCGGGCATTGCAGTGCGGTAGCTGCATCGGCCCGGTTCGGCTCGGCCGCACGCGGCGACCCGATTTACGAGGCGGGGAAACAGCTTGGACGGCTCCTTCGAACGGTCTTCCTCGCGGACTATTGGGTGAATGACGCGTTTCGGCGAGAGTTGCTGCGGGTCCTAAACCGAGGCGAGGCCGTGAATGCACTCAAGCGCGCCATCTACGCCGGTCGGGTGGCAAACTACCAAGCCAAACGCGACGATGAGATGCAGGCGGTCGCCGATGCACTGGGGCTCCTGGCCAACATCGTCATGGCCTGGAACACCGCGCAAATGCAGGCAGTGCTGGATGGGTGGGCGAAGCGGCGCCAGATTATCCCTGCGGACTTGATCGGCCGAATCGCGCCAACGCGAACCGAGGGGATCAACCTCCGCGGGATTTTCCGGTTTCCCATCGAGCGATTCGAGGGCCAGATCCTCCCCTCGCTGTCCAATTCGAAGATCGCCGCCCATGCCTGAAATCGATCCACCAACTACGCGGGAATCCGGGATATCGGAGGCTTATTTGAAAACGATTCTAGAAAAGCTACCTACAGACCATCACTTGCTAAATGCCCGGGCATTACTGGCGCTCCCTACCGCGGGTTATTGCACACAAAATGTCCCAGGCATCGGTTGGCAACGCGCTCACACCGACCTCCTACTCGGGTCTGACGTTTGTGGCCCAAGATCTCGGTCTGCCTGGGCCCAATGGTTTTTATGCGATTCACCATCGCACCACCGGTGACTACCTGGCGGATTTCCAAAACTACATCCCTGCCTCCCCATTTGCCGCGGATCTGAAACCCATGTCCGGGCCGGGCGGTCCGCTCACGCCCGGAGCAACCGGCTACTCGTCGCTGACCTTCGCGGCGGAAAATATCAACGGATGGGGAGCCGGCCTTTTCTACTACCTGCGAACCGATGCTGGCGGTCACACTTGGTTCGGCAGCATGGTCCCTGCGCTGCTCTCCGGTCCGACGGATCGGTGGGATCTTGGCACGGGCCACGGCTACACGGATCTGGCATACACAAGCACCAATGTGGGCTTTGGCTTTGGCGCCAGCCAATTTTACTATCTTCGGCTGGATCCGGTCACGCAAACGACGTTCTTCGGCTGGATCAACCCGGCGACCGGAACGGCGACGGACATCCAAAACCTCGGCGGGGTGTACCGGACGCTGGTGTTCACGCCGACGGACGTGGGATACGGAACGAACAGGTTCTACAGCATCTACCAACCGCCCGTCCCGCAGACGATCACCTTTGCCGCAGTGCCCGCTCATACGACCTGCGACGGCGCGTTCACCCTGAGTCCGACCTCCAGTTCCGGCCTGACGGTCACGCTCGCCGTGTTAAGCGGCCCGGCCACGGTGTCCGGCGACACGGTGACGCTCACCGGCGGCATCGGCAATGTCGTCTTGCAGGCCACCCAGGCTGGCAATGGCTTCTATCTGCCTGCCGCCCCGGTCTCCCAGACCTTCGCGGTCACGGCGTGCGTTATCGTGCCCGTTGCGCAGGTCATCACCTTCGCGCCCGTGCCCGCTCATACGGCCTGCGACAGTGCGTTCACCCTGAGTCCGACCTCCACTTCGGGCCTGGCGGTCACGCTCGCCGTGACGAGCGGCCCGGCGACGTTGTCGGGTGACACCGTGACCCTCACTGGCTCCGGCAGCGTCACCCTCCAGGCCACCCAGGCTGGCAATGGCTCCTACCTGGCCGCCACACCGGTGTCCCAGACCTTCACCGTCACCCCGTGCGTTGTCCCGCCTGCTGCACAGACGATCACTTTTGCCGCCATTTCCAGCCACACATCCTGCGACGGCGCATTTGCCCTGAGTCCGACCGCCAGTTCCGGCCTGCCGGTCACGCTGGCCGTGACGAGCGGTCCGGCCACAGTGTCCGGCAACACGGTCACCCTCACCGGCACGGGCAGTGTCACGTTGCAGGCCAGCCAGGCGGGCAATGTGTCCTACTCGGCGGCCACCCCCGTGTCCCAGACCTTCACAGTCACGGCCTGCGTTGTCGGGCCAATTGCGCAGACAATCACCTTCGCAGCCATCCCCGCGCACACGGCCTGCGACACTGCCTTCACTTTGACTCCGACCGCCAGTTCCGGCCTGCCGGTCACGCTTGTCGTGACAAGCGGTCCGGCCACGGTGTCCGGCAGCACGGTGACACTCACCGGCGTGGGAAGCGTCACCTTGCAGGCCAGCCAGGCGGGCAATGTGTCCTACTCGGCGGCCACCCCGGTATCGCAGACCTTCGCGGTCGCGGCGTGCTGCGCCGTGCCCTTGATCAACAGCCTGTATGATGTCGAGCCCTGGGATCCCAATCCGGCAAACATCACGCCGGGCGTGAACATAGTGCCGGGAGCCGTCGGCGTGCCATTGGTCCCCTACCAGATCACCGCAACCAACTCGCCCACAAGCTACTCCGCCGTGCTTCTTCCCCCCGGCCTCATACTCAACACGAGCACGGGCGCCATCACGGGCACGCCCACGGTGGCAAACACTTGGTTCACGACGATTACGGCCACCAACGCCTGCGGCTCCGACTCCGTCGTCCTCATAATCGTCATCGGACCGGGCTGCGTGCCTCCCTTGATCACGAGCCTTTATGACGTTGAGCCCTGGGATCCCAATCCCGCTAACATCACGGTTGGGACCAACGTTGTGGGGGAACCGTCGGCACGCCGTTTGTCCCCTACCAGATTACCGCAACGGGCTCGCCCACGAGCTTTTCAGCCGTGCTTCTCCCGCCCGGCCTCACGCTGAACACAAGCACGGGGGCCATCACCGGCACGCCCACCGTGGCAAATACCTGGTTCACGACGATTACGGCCACGAACTCCTGCGGCACCGGCTCCGCGATAGTCATCATCACGATTGGCCCGGCCAACGCTCCGCCGATGATCACGAGCCTCTATGACGTCGAGCCGTGGGATCCAAATCCGGCAAACATTGCAGTCGGGACCAATGTGCTGGGGGGAACCGTTGGCACGCCATTCACCACCTACCAGATCACCGCGACAGGCTCGCCCACAAGCTTTGCCGCCGTGCTTATGCCGCCCGGCCTTTCACTCAACACGAGCACGGGCGCCATCACCGGCACGCCCACCGTGGCGGGCACCTGGTTTACGACGATTTCGG
The DNA here is from genome assembly GCA_963747795.1 of uncultured Verrucomicrobiae bacterium. Taxonomy (GTDB): domain Bacteria; phylum Verrucomicrobiota; class Verrucomicrobiia; order Opitutales; family Opitutaceae; genus Palsa-1447. The sequence continues at coordinate 848 of CAVVGS010000004.1, read as the reverse complement.
CTACGAACGCCTCTGGAACTGGGAATGCCGTCATCATAGTCACGATCGCTCCGCAGCCCTCCAGCCGGATCATAAACTTCTCCACGCTCGCGGCGGCCGGACCGGCCAGCCAGACGCTGACGCTTGGCTTCGTGGTGTCTGGCAACAGCAAGACCTTGCTGGTGCGCGGAATTGGTCCGACGCTCTCGACCTTTGGCGTCGCCAACCCACTGCCCAATCCGCAGCTCACCCTGTTCAGCGGGTCGACTTTGATCGCCACGAATACGGGCTGGCAGACCGGCAGTTCCGCCGTCAATATCCCGACTGTGGAGGCGCAGACCGGGGCGTTCGCGCTGCCGAACGGCAGCAAGGATTCCGCAGTGATCGTTCTGCTCAATACCGGCGCGTATACGGCCCAGGTCACCAGCGCGGGTAGCAACACCGGCAACGCGATGGCCGAGCTTTACGACGCCGATGCCAATCCTGCAGCCCGCCTGATCAATGCGTCCGCCCGAATGCAGGTCAACGCGGTCGGCGGCAACTTGGGTCCCGTCACCATCGGCTTCTTCATCGGGGGCAACGCTCCCAAGACGGTGCTCATCCGCGGCATCGGCCCGACCCTGTCAACCCTTGGGATTGTCGGGGCGCTCGCCAATCCGCAGATCACGCTCTTTTCGGGAAGCACCCAGCTTGCCACCAACTCCGCCTGGGGCGTCGGCAACAACGCAGCCCAGATGAGCGCCACATTTGCGCAGGTCGGCGCATTTTCGCTGCCGAACGGCAGCCTGGACGCTGCCTTGGTCATGACCCTGCAACCCGGGGGCTACACCGTGCAGATTGCCGGCGTGGGCAACACCAGCGGCGTCGCC
>CAVVGS010000003.1:0-192259 GCA_963747795.1 uncultured Verrucomicrobiae bacterium | reverse complement strand
GACCTGTCCAGGTAGCATGAAAAGCGGATCGTAGCGCGGTCGGCTCAAGCGCTAGATTCCGCACGCCATGCTCTACACAGGAATCGATCTCCATAAAAAATACTCCGTGGCATGTACTCAGGATGCCACTGGCCAATGTGTTCGTGAAGCCCGGATCGACCACTCAAATTCGGGGGCTCTGCAGTCGTACTTCGACTCGCTTGGGCAGGAAAGCCGGGTCGTCATCGAAGCATGCTGGAATTGGGGCTGGCTGCATGATCAGCTCGAGGAGCTCGACCAGGTAAGCGATGTGACGGTCGTTCATCCAGGCAAGACGCGGATTATAGCGGAAGCACAAATCAAAACCGATCGAATCGATGCCCGCGCACTCTGTAACCTACTGCGAGCCGATCTGGTTGCCCGTATCCATATTCCATCCGCAGAGGCACGTGCGCGGAAGAACGTCCTTCGGCAGCGGCTCTTTTTTGTTCGCCTGCGCACGATGCTCCGAAACAGGGTGCATGCCCTGATCGACCGGCAACATGGATTGAAACGGCCTGTGTGCTCAGACCTATTCGGCCCAAAAGGCTTGGGCTGGTTAAGACGTCTGGAGATTTCCGGCCCCGATGGAATGCTTTTGAGTGAGTGTTTAAGCATGCTCGATGCCATTGCTGCTCAGGTTAAGGAACTCGAACAGTGTATCGCCAAGGAGTTGGTTGATTGCGAAGTCATGCAGCGATTGACCAGCATGCCCGGGCTTGGTCCTATTCTCGCCGCGGTAATCGCCATCGAACTCGATGGCGTAGAACGTTTCCGTTCGCCCGCGAAGCTTTGTGCTTATGCCGGTCTTGTGCCGACGACCCACGCATCAGGAGGGAAAGTCTTCAACGGCCGCCTGCTGCCGTTCTGTAATCGATACATGCGTTGGGCTTTCATCGAAGCCGCTTGGACTGCCATGGGTTGTGACGGATATTTCGGAGACCTCTATCGTGCCCATCGCAACCGGGGAAAAAAAGCCAACGTCGCAATCACTATCGTCGCGCATCGTCTGTGCCAAATTGCCTGGCATATTCTCCACGAGCATCGTAACTATCAACCCAGCCCGGTTAACCGCGCCCTACTAATTTCCCCGGCCACTCCCGCGAAAACTTGATGGCGGACACCCTCCGCGCATCTTTGTCCAGATTGGAGGGCCGGGGATCTGATTTTACCATGCCGGCGGCTATGAGTGCCTCGCGGCGAAGAGAAGTATGATCCCGAATCTTCAATCCGCTATCGGAGTTTCCCAAACATCAGTCCCCCAAGCCGGCTCGCGCTCCGCGTCTCGCCGGAGCACTGCACCAAGGAACATCCCATGCCATAGATTGCCATGAAGGGAATACTTTCCCGCTTGACGGAGTTTTCAGAGAAGGTTCCGGGGTCCATCTCAGTCCGCCCGACGGGCACGGTGCGTGCTTTGAGATCACCCTTGTCTGTCCGTCGCCGGGCCGTAGCGATAGCCCTCTCCATAGATCGTTCTCACCCAGCGGTCAAAATCCAGCCCAACCTGCCTGAACCGCTGGCGCACCGAGGAGACTGCCTCGCGGATCATTCCGTTTCGACCGCGGTAGGGGCGGTTCCAGATCGCGTGGAAGAGAAACTCGTATGTCAGGATCTTTCCTGGTGAAGCGTGGAGGAGGTCGAGAAGGCGGGTCTGGGTCCGGCTAAGGTGCACGGGGGGCGCGCCCGTTCCCGGTTTGCGCCCGAGGAGCCGAAGTTCGGGAGACACCACCGCGTCGCCGAAGCGGTAGTCCGCGGCTGGGCTGCCGATCTTCATGGCCGGGGCCGCCCACCGCCGAGCGTTGAAGCATTTCAGGTTGAAGCATTGGAGCGCCACCGTTCGGGGAGAGTATCCGGCCCCAAAGACTGAGAGGGCTCCGTGGCGCAGGAGGTCGGTCTCGGAGTGGAGCGGGACGCCGATGACCACGCAGGGGATGCCCGGGGTGCGGCGGGCGAATCTCGCCGTGAATTCACGGACCTCGGCCGAACCCAGGCGGTAGTCGACGATCACAAGTTCGTAGCCCGGCGGCGCCAATGCCGCACGCATGCCATCGGCGACGGTGTCGCATGTCTTCGTGGAGAGCTTCTCGTGCTTCAGGAATGAGAGGAGTCCTGAGCGGCCCAGGCCCGGTGCTGCAATCAGTAGGATCATCGGCGGCCGGCACCCTGGTCCGGAAGACCTTGAAGTTGCCGGTTCTTCACTCTGGCGATCGCCAGCGGAACGATTCAAGCATTGATTGGCGGCGGGTTTCTCGAACAATGCGAGCGCTCCTTGCTGACCTGAGCCATGCCTGATCTCCCGCATGTCCTGTTGATCGACGACGACCCCGCCATGCACAAGGCGGTTGAGTTCCGATTGAGGGGCGCGGCTGAGGTGACCGCCTGCCAGGGGCCCGAGCAGGCCCTCCTGCAGATCAAACGCAGGCAGTTCGACGCCGCTCTGGTGGACGTGGCCCTGGGCCCGGGCATTTCGGGGACCCAGCTTGTGTCGTCGATGAGGGAGGCGGATCCCGACCTTGCCTCGATAATCTTTACCGCGCACGCGAACTTCGACTCCGCGTTCGAGGCGCTGCGGGCGCATTCGTTCGACTTTGTTCCGAAGACGCTCACCGACGACCCGCAGTTCGGAGAGAAGATTCGGCAGGCTGTGACCCGCACGCGGGAACAGAGGGCGAAGAGCATCGGGATGCAGGAGGCCTCGCGGCTGCGGGTCGCCCTGGCCAAGGCGGTTGTCACGAACGAACTCGAGGTGACCAATGGGGACATCCAGCGGGGACTCCTGGCGGAGTCGCTCGATTCGTTCAGCTCCATACTCGGCCGCGTGGAGATGATGGATTTGATGCTGAAGAAACGGCCCCGTGCGAGTGCGCAGCCCGAACTGTCGGACCTCTCCGCCGAAACCGTGGCCGAGCTTCATGACTATGTCGGCAAATTGCGCGATTACTTTGCGGAACCCGAGCGTGTGGCGAATTCGATCAATGAGGTCCTGGCGAAGGCGGTCGGCGTCGTGAGGGAGGACGCCGTTGTGGTTTCGGGCAGCCGGATCGAGCGCGTTGAGCTCCGGCCCGACGTCGCTTTTACCGGTGATGGCAGGGCTCTGTTGCGCGCCGTGGTGATATTGCTCCGGCTTGTCGTCAAATCGGCGCCGAGGAAGGCGGCCGTGTCCGTGCGGCCGGTGATCGTTTCGAATCCCCGGGCCATGCTGGCCGGGCTGAGGAAATCGTTTTATGCGCGCATCCTGAGCACGGCGAATTTCAGTGCGGGAGAGGGCAGGGCCGTCGCGATTGAAATCAGCTGGCCCGGAGGGGGGCTGGGGCCAGGCGAGGTCGAGAAGCTATTCACGGCCATGGACTTCCCAAGGGCGGGCGGCGCATCCCCCTGGAGCGCCCTGGCGATGGTGGAGAGGTTGAACGGGGCCCTGGTCATCGAGGCGCTGGGCGGACACCTTCAGTACCGGATAGTGGCGGGGATCTAGCCCGAAGATCTCATGAACACGGGGAAAGATCACCCAAAAGGCAGGAGCGAAAAAACACGAAGGCGACCGAGGGTGGCCTACCAGGCCATCGAGGGAGCATGAGGGTTTTTGCGCCCGGCATTTTGGGTGAGATTCCTCGTGCTTCGTGAAATCTTCGGGCTAGCCCGGATGGGTGAACAGTTCCGCTATGATGTCCTCGAGGGGAATCTCCTCGATCGTGATGTCCGCGACGGGCCCGGTGCTGAGGATTTCCTGGGAGACGGCGACGACGTCCTCGCCCGGGATGCGGACGATGAACTTGCCGTCCGGTGAGCGGACCGTCTGGCCATGCTTTGAGTGCCAGGTGTTCGGAAACGCCTCGCCCTTGGCGCGGGTGCCGGCCTCGATCGAAGGCATGAAGGTGATGATCTTCTGACGGGTGCCGGTGCCGGATTCGAGGCGGGAGAGGTCGCCGTCGTAGATCTTGCGCCCGCGGTGGATCACGATCACCCGTTCGCAAAGCTCCTTGATGTCGGCCATGTAATGGCTCGTCAGGAGGATCGTCACCTTGTGGAGGCGGTTGTACTCGCGGAGGAACTGGCGAACGGCCTTCTGGGAGACGACGTCGAGCCCTATCGTGGGTTCGTCGAGAAAAAGAACACGCGGACGGTGCAGCAGGGCGGCGATCAGCTCCATCTTCATCCGTTCTCCGAGCGAGAGTTCGCGCACCATGACGTTGAGCTTCGGCCGGATCTCCAGCAGGTCGACAAGGTCGTCCAGGGTCCGGCGGTAGTCCTCCTCGGCGAGGCCGTATATTGCGCGCAGGAGGGTGAACGATTCGCTCGCGGGAAGGTCCCACCAGAGCTGGTTTTTCTGGCCGAGAACCAGGGCAAAGATCCGGCGGTAGGCGTTTTCGCGCTTCGAGGGGTCGAAACCGGCTACCCGGGCCGTGCCGGATGTGGGGAAGATCAGGCCCGAGAGCATCTTGAGAGTCGTCGTCTTGCCGGCGCCGTTGGGCCCGAGGAATCCGACGAACTCCCCCTCCTCGATCGAGAAGGAAACATCGTTCGCCGCGGCTGTCTCCTCGAATTCGCGCGAAAACAGGCCCTTAACGCCACCCCAGAAGCCGGGTTGCTTCTTGTAGGTGCGGAAGATGCGGGTCAGGTGAGTGACTTCGATCATCGGGGGGTCGGATGGCGGGAGGCCTGGGTAAAACGCGTGCGCGTTCCGCTAGGCAAGCGTGCCGAGCTTGGTGTAGTCGAGGACGGAGTGGCTGATGAAGCCGGCGGCGACGGCGGCGCTGTCGGTGAGGGGCTCCGGCGGAGACACGTCCACGCCCATCTTGTAGACGAGCCGGTGCGTCCCGTCCTCGGACTGGCGGCTGAAAAGGCCGGGGACCATCATGCGGGCCGGAATCGTCCGGCGCACGGTTGAGTCGGGCTTGCAGGGGAAGGGGAAATTGACGTTGTGGATGATGAAGCTGCAGGGTGGCGTCGAGGCCAGGAGCTTGGGCCCCAGGCAGGCGGCGTGGCGCGCGGAAATCCTGAGGGTCGCCAGCAGGGCCTCGTCGGGCCGGCCGCCCTCGGTCTTGAGGTGCTCGTACATCTCATAGGTCACTTCCTGCGAGAAGGCGATCGAGGGCAGGCCGTGGAGGGCCCCTTCCCACGCCCCGGCGACAGTGCCGCTGGCGATGAGGAAGCCGAGCGAGGTGTTGAGGCCGACGTTTATTCCGCTGATCACCCCTTCGGGCGGCACGGGCAGCAGGTGCTCGACGGCAATATTGACGCAGTCGCTGGGCGTTCCGTCCACGATCCAGGTGGGACAGCCCAAGCCCCGGTCGACCTTGGCCGAGTGCACCCCCCGGTTGCGGGACTTGGCGGCGCCGATCCAGCTCTGCTCGGAGCGGGGGGCCGCGATCGACAGGTCGTGGCCTTCGGCTATCAGTTCGCGGGCCAGCTCGCGCAGGAACACGCTTTCGATGCCATCATCGTTGGTGAGCAGGAGACGCATGGGGCGATCGTCGTTAAGTTAGGCGGTGGGGGCAAAGAAAAAGCCGGGGGCCGAAGGCCCCCGGCTTTCGCGAAGCTATAACGAACCGCTTACGATGCGGCGGATGCGGCGGGTGCCACCGGCGCGGGTTGAGCGCCCTTCTGCGCTTCCATTTCCTTCATGGCAGCCTTGCGGGAGAGGCGGACCTTGCCGCTCCTCTCGTCGATGCCGATGCACTTCACCCAGATCATCTCGCCCATCTTGACGACGTCCTCGGTGCGGCGGACGCGGAAGTCCGCAAGCTCGGAGACGTGGCAGAGGCCTTCCTTGCCGGGGAGGCACTCGACGAAGCAGCCGAACTCCTTGATGCCGGTGATCCGGCCCTGGTAGAGCTTGCCGACTTCGATCTGGGAGCCGCCGCCGCAAAGCGAGTCGATCTCCTGGACGGCCCGGTTCATCGCATCCGCATTGTTGGAGTAGATGTAGACCTTGCCCGAGTCGTCCTCGGCGATGTCGATCTGCGCGCCGGTCGTCTCGGTGATGCGGCGGATCGTCTTGCCGCCGGGTCCGATGAGCAGCCCGATCTTCTCGGGGTCGATCTGGATCGTCTGGATGCGAGGGGCGTACTTCGAGAGGTTGGCGCGCGGGGCGGGCAGCGAGGCGAGCATCTTCTTCAGGATCTCGATGCGGGCCTCGCGGGCCTGGTGGATCGCGGCCTTGGCGATTTCAAAGGGCAGGCCGTTGATCTTGAGGTCGAGCTGGAAGCCGGTGATCCCCTTGGTGGTGCCGGCGAGCTTGAAGTCCATGTCGCCGAAGTGGTCTTCCTCGCCGAGGATGTCGGTGATCGTGACCCATTTCGAGATCGAGCCGTCGGCCGCGTTCTCGGTCATCAGGCCGCAGGAGATGCCCGCGACCGGGGCGATGATCGGGACGCCTGCGTCCATGAGGGACAGGCAGCCGCCGCAGACCGAGGCCATCGAGGTCGAGCCGTTGGAGGCCATGATCTCCGAGATGACGCGGATCGAGTAGGGGAAGGCGTCCTCGGGGGGCAGGACAGGAACGAGCGAGCGCTCGGCGAGGGCGCCGTGGCCGATTTCGCGGCGGCCCGGGCCGATGAAGCGGCCGGTCTCGCCGACCGTGAAGGGCGGCATGTTGTAGTGGAGGATGAAGCGACTTGGAGGTGGCGCCGCCGGTCAGGCCGTCCATGTCCTGGGCCTCCTTGGTCGGGCCGAGGGTCGTGATGACAAGGGCCTGGGTGTCGCCGCGCTCAAAGATGGCGGAGCCGTGGACGCGGGGGAGCACGCCGACCTCGCATCGAAATGGGACGAAGCGACTTGGCGTCGCGGCCGTCCGCGCGCACGCCGCGCTCGAGGACCGTGCGGCGGTAGGCCTTGTACTGGAGATCCTCGAAGACGATGCTCAGGTCGGCGTCGGTGAAACTCGCCTTGCGCCGAGCTCGGCCGTGAGCGCCGCTTTGGCCTCCTCCTTCAGGGCCTTGATGTTGGCCGAGCGGACGGCCTTCTCCTTGCCGAAGATGGCGTCGGCAATCTTGGGCGTCGGCGATGCGCTCGATGATGGCGCGGGCCTCGGGCTTGGCGACCGACGAGCTCGAACGGGGCCTTCGGCTTTCCGGCGACAGCGACAAGATCCTTGATCGCCTGGATGATCGGCTGGATCGCCTGGTGGGCGAAGGCCAGCGCCTCGATGAAGCGGTCCTCGGTGATCTGGTCCGCCGAGCCCTCGATCATCAGCATGTCCTTCTCGTTGCCGACGTAGATGAGGTCGAGGGTCGAGGAGAACATCTGCTCGATCGTCGGGTTGACTACGAACTGGCCTTCGACCTGGCCGACGCGCACGGCGGCGATCGGGCCGTTCCACGGGATGTCGGAAAGGGCGAGGGCGGCGCTGGCGCCGTTCACCATCGAAATGTCGGACTCGTTGCTCTGGTCGGCTGAAAGAAGAAGGCCGATGATCTGGACTTCATTCATGAAGCCCTCCGGGAAGAGGGGGCGGCAGGGGCGGTCGCAAAGCCGGGAGGTGAGGATCTCCTTCTCGGAGGGGCGGCCCTCGCGCTTGAAATAGCCGCCGGGAAAGCGGCCGGCAGCGGCGTACTTTTCGCGATAGTCGACCGTCAGCGGGAAGAAATCCTGGCCGGGGCGCAGGGTTGTTGCGGCGGTGGCGGCAACGAAGACGACGGTTTCGCCGGTTGTAACTGTGACGGCCCCGTTGGCAAACTTGGCCAGGGAACCGGTGGCGATTGTGAGTCCGTATTCGGGAACGGAGACGGTATGTTTCTGATTCATTTTACTGTGATATTGCGCGGCTGCGTCCTGGATGGCTCGCTCCTGCGGCTTGGGCAGGCACTTGCGGCTGCTCGGGACGGCAACGTTGGAATGGATTAATTAACTGACGATTGACTGCGGCCCTGTGCATTGCTGCCGGGCCGGACTCATCAGCTTGCTTAGGGTCCGAGAGATTCCCGTTTGGCGCCTGGGCTGCGGTTCCCCAGCCTGGCGGCAAACGGAAATGTCCCGGTCTAAAGTCGAGTGTCGAAATGACAACGGGCGACCCGCGGATCGAGTCGCCCGTTTGACGAGAGAGTTACTTGCGAAGGCTTAGCTTCTGAAGCAGTTCGTTATACTTTGGCAGGTTATGCCGTTTGAGATAATCGAGCAGCTTACGACGGCGGCTGGCCATCTGGAGAAGCCCCCGGCGGGAATGAAAGTCCTTGCGGTGCGTGCGCAGGTGCTCGGTCAAGTGATTGATCCGGGCGGTGAGCAGCGCGATCTGGACTTCGCTCGAGCCGGTATCCTTGTCGTGGGTTTTATATTCAGCTATGATTTCGGGTTTTACGACTGTTGGCATGGTTATGTGGTTAAGTTGCACGACTGTCGGTGCCTTTGCAGGCCCCGTGCCACCCGCCCCGCTCTCAGTCGGAGCGAAGCCGGTGACACCGTTGCAGTCCGGCGGGGTGCCGGATCAGTCATGGTGGAGTCCCGCGACCAGCGGGGTTTCACTAACGGAAGCGATAATCGTCCCAATTGAGCGCAACTTGCGCAAGAGAATTTTGATAGCCTCAAGTTAGCCGGCCCGAATGTGCAGTTCTGTCACACCCGAGCAGCCCGGCACCTTCCTTACGCGTTCGACGATAAGGGCCCTGTTGAAAAAGAGTTCCTCGCGGACAACGGCATCCGACACGTTGACGACGAGCCGCTTGCCGCGGTCGATCCAGGCCGGATTGGAGCGGGATGCAAGGGCCGCACCGACCAGTTCCGGCCAGCGCTCGCGGATGGCCTGTTCGGGCGACGGGCGGCCGATCTGGTACTTGACCGCCAGTTCCTCCACCACGGCCGCCAGGTCCTTGGTCGGCCTCCGGCGCATGTTCTTCGGCTCGCGCAGGGGAACCTGGCGGAATTCGCCGATCAGCTCTTCGGCAAGTCTGCTGAACGGTCGGGGTTGGTCGGGCATGGCGAATCCGTCCGGTGTTCGGCCTCGTAGAGGCGGCTTTGGCGGACGAGCGCACTGAAGGCGTTCGCCCAGGCAATGTAAAGACCCGGGAAGCCGTCGAGAAACCCCAGGCGCAGCACGTAGGCCCGGATGAAGCGCCAGAGCGGGCGGAAGACGGCGGAGCCAAGCGAGAATCGGCGCCCTTTCTCCGACTGCTGGCGCAGGTACAGGTCGGCGAACGGATTGATCTTCGCCACCTGGCTCGCGAGGGTCGGAAACGAGTAGTGGTGGAGATCGCCGCGAAGGGTCGCAACCGGTCCATCGCAGACGATTCTCTCATGAACGATGGCGTCGCCGCCCCAGCGCGCCCGACCCCGGCGGCAAAGCCGGACGTTAAAGTCCGGGTACCAGTCGCCGTGCGTTATCCAGCGGTCGATGAACCACACCTTGCGCGGGAACCGCGCTCCGTCGAAGCGCCCGAGGTCGGGTCTGCTTAGAAAAGCCGTGATCTCCCGCCGCAAGGCGGCCGACACTTCCTCGTCCGCGTCCAGGCACAGCGCCCAGGGCTGCGCGGCGAGTTTGAGGGCCGCATTCTTCGTGTCCCGGAAACCCTTCCACGGGAGATTGACGACCCGCGCACCCAACCCGGCGGCGATCGCGGCGCTGTCATCCGTCGTATCGTTCAAGACGACGATCGTCTCGGCCGTCCACCCCCGGACGCTCCCGATGCAGCGGGGCAGGTTGGCGGCCTCGTTCCTGGCGACAATCACGGCGGAGACACCCGGCGGCCGGCCGCCGTCGGCTGAAGCCGGGTTCGTTGCGGGGTTAGGGTTCGTATCCATTGTCGTTGTCCAGGGATAGGACGGACTGGAAGACATAACCGCACGAACGCCATGCGCGGACGAGCGCTTTCTTCGCGGTCCCAGACCGGCCGATCAAGCCGGAGGCAAGCGCTAGAAGCGAGAGGAGCGGAATCTTGGCGAGATTGACGATGATGCGGGAGAGAAGGTAACGCGTGGCGTCGGGCTGCCCGGCCCTGTCGATTACTCGCGATCGGGCTGAATCGAAGGCATGCCTGGCCGCGTAGCGGAAGGTCGTCCGGGACGCGGGCATCTGGTGACGCACCGCGGCGCCTGGAACGAACCAGATCTCCATGCCGGCGGCGCGAATCCGGCGAATCATCTCGCTGTCGCCGCCGGAAAAATAGCTGCTGGCGGTCCGGTCCAGCGCGGCATGGAAAGGCCCCAATTCCCTGAAAACCCAGCATGGAAAGGCGAGATTCGCCCCCATGGGGCACTGGCGGCCGGGAAGCGGGCCGGCGTCGCTGCGGAATCCGAGCGGCGAGTGCCACCCGGCGACCCATGCCGGAAGGCCGTCCGGGAACACCGGGATCACCTCGCCGCCGACGGCGCCGATCTTTGCGCCGGGATGGGCGATGAAGGGGGCGATCATCTGCGCGATCCAATCGGGCTCTACGAGGATGTCGTCGTCGGCAAACAGGATTATGTCGCCCTTCGCCTCGGCGATCGCGCGGTTGCGGGCATGGTCGAGGCCCTGCTTCGCCTCCCGCAGGTAGCGCAGCCCCGGCACGGATGTCGCAAGCCCGGCGACGACCCGGGCCGTGTCGTCGCTGGAGTTGTTGTCGATGACGAGCGTTTCGAATCGATCCGCCGGCAAATCCTGCCGCGCAATTCCCTCCAGGGTTTGGCGCAGGAGCGCCGAGCGGTTGTACGTTGGAATTGCGACCGTGACGCGCATCAAAGGGTCACCCGCAGATCTTGAGCAGCTGCCAGATCCAGCCGCTCGGAATCGAGGCCAGGGGAATGCGGCCAAGCTCCAGCGCCCGTTTGAGCGCCACAGGCCTTTCGGCAAAGCGGCGCGCATACGAGCGGGCGTTGCGGCATGTGAAGAAGCGGGCGAGCCATCGCCCGAGGCGTGGAGCGCCGCCAAACTGCTCGCGCGCGATCCGCAACCGAAGGAGATGGGTCTCTCTCAGCATCCGGGGCCAACTCTGCTCGGTCCACTGGCCGGGAGCGACTCGATAAAATGCAGCCCGCACCCGCACGACCTCGACCGGCCCGGCGCACGCGAGCCGGTACCAGAATTCGTAGTCGGCCAGAGGGCCCCATGCCTCGGAGAAACCGCCGAGGCGCTGCCCGATCTCGCGGCGGAACAGGACGCCTGGGAAGGGGCTCATCGAGCTCTTGATGAAAAACCGCGGTTTATAGGCGAGGACGGCCGGTCTGCCCGAAGGCGGGGACAGCGCCGGCGGAGTCGGGCCCTGTGCGGTCTGCGTGCAGACCGCCGCCACCGATTCGCGGAGCCTCGGAAGGACGCATTGGAGGTACCAGGGAAACAGGAAGTCGTCCTCGTGCAGGATCATCACCCACTTCCCCCGGGCGAGTTCGAGACAGCGATTCCAGTTGGCGATGGCGCCCAGCGCGGGCCTGTTCGCGACATACCGGCAGCGGCCTCCGGGGAAGCTCTCCGCCGCCAGGCGCGCCTCCTCGAGGCAGCCGTCGTCCGCAATGACGACCTCGTAATCGGTCGATGTCGTCTGAGCGGCCAGGCTTGCAAGGGTTTCGCGCAAAAGCCTGGGACGGCGGTAGGCGGGGATCCCGAACGTGAGCAGCGGCGCATTCATGCACGCGCGGGGTAGACGCGGATGAGCTGGGTGCGGACGGCGGCGTAAACCTGGTCGGTTGGGATGCGGCGCACGCAATAGTTGCGATAGGAGTCCTCGGGAACGCACTGTCCGGGCGCCACGCACTCCGTGCACGGAAGCGGGGCCTGGAGCAGGCAGTGGCCCTCGCCAACCGGATGGAACAGGGTGGTGCTTTGGGACCCGAAGAGCGCCACGACCGGCGTCCCGACGGCCGCCGCGACATGCATCGGGCCGCTGTCGTGGCACAGAACGACCGATGCCAGCCGGGCGAGCGCGGCAAACCGGGGCACCGAAAGGGGTCCCGTCAGATGGAGCAGATGGGTGCGGGCCGCGCGCCGGATCTCTTCGACGGTCTCGCGATCGCCAGGACCGCCGACAAGGACGACCTGGGCGCCGAGTTCGTCCTGGACGCGGTCGCAGACGGCGGCGAAGCGGTCGGGCGGCCAGATCCGGAAGCTGCTCCGGCTGCCCGGATGTACGAGCAGCACCGGCCCGGCGGCCCCCACCAGGCGCCTCATGTCCGACAGATCGGCCTGCTTTGGAGTGAGCCGCACCTCGCGTGTTGCGAGCGGCACGCCCGCAGCAGCCAGCGCCCCGAGGTAATACTCCGTTATAGGCTGAGATTCGTGCTCCTCGTTCGGGTGGTTTATCGTGTGGGTGTAGCACCCGCGGAACCTCAGGCGGTAGCCGCCGTGGTGGACGCCGCACCGGAATGCGGCGCCGGTCGCCCGCGTGATGAAGGCCGTCCTTTCGGTGTTGTCGAAATTGAAAACGTGCGTGAAGGCCTCCCGCCGCAGGTGCAGCAGGAAGGCCGGCCACTGCACGGTCCGCCGCGGGGCGATCAATGCGGCCTCAAGGTCGGGGTTCAGCTGCACGACCCCGGCATAGGCCGGCTCGACGAGCACCCGGACGCGCGCCTCCGGCCAGTGGAGCTTCAGGTTCCGGACAAAGGAGCCCAGCAGCACGATGTCCCCGAGGTATCGGCGGCGGACAATTAGGACATTTGGGGGCTGCTGCATCGAAAACTCCCTAGCCCGCATGCATCACAAATTCAGGCAACGAAGCGCAGCAGCGCGAAGATGGCAAGGCCGAAGGCCGAGTCCCGAAGGGATGGCCGCGGCAGCGGCCACAATCTCGCTCAAACTCGCCTGCGAAGAGGGCCTCAGGCTCCCTGCGATGTGCTTCTAGCACACCTCGGTCGCCTTCGGCCGTCTTAGCCCGGCGATTTTGGCGACCTTCGCCTGTTTCGTGATGCATGCGGGCTTCTTGAAAGCGGCGGTCGGCGCCGACGACAAGACTACAAAACGATCAGGAGGCCGGGCGCGGCGAAACCGAGACGCTCGGGGGGGCGCTGCGCATGGGCGCAAGTCCCGCGGAAATCGGCCCCGCCAGCCGCTTCCGGTAGGAACGCTTGAAGTTCTCGAAGGGCTTCAGCGCCCGGTGGAGGAGCCAGCAGATGAAGTACCACCGCGGAGTCAGATCGGCGAGGAGCATCTTCTCCGCTGCGACGATGAGGGGTGTCCGCCGGCAGTCCTTTCGCGAATAGTAGATCCTGCGGAAGAGGCGGCGGCGCATGGCGAGCGAGGAAGGCTCGATTCCGACCGACTGCGCAAAATAGCCGAAATAGCGGGAAACGATCCGAAGACCCTCGGCGGAGGCCACCTGGTCCTTGCGATTGACCGCCGTCTGCTGCGCCTCGTGGTGGCGAAAGGCGCAAAGGGGCCTGGGGTCGTAGACAAGCCCGCCCCCCGAAAGAAGGTGAAACCACATCTCCTGATCGACGAGCTGGCGGAAGGACGGGTCGAAGGCGCGGGTTGCGGCGGCACGCCGGAACATGACCGCGGAAGGCTCGCCGATCAGATTCCTGTCCTTTTGGATGCACCGGATGATGGTCTCGTCGCCGTTGTGATAGCCGGGCCGTCCGAGGTGATCCCACACCTCGACGGCGTAGGAATCGGCGTCAAGGATTGAACGGGCCGCGACGGCCATCACGGCACGCGGCTCCTCGTCGAGCATCTCCGCCAAGCGCCCCAGGGCGCTCCTGGAGGGAAGGCAGTCGTCGCCGAACAGGTACTTGACGTAGGTCCCCTTCGCCTCGCGCAGGCACCAGTTCCAATTGGCCACCATTCCGATGTTGCGCTTGTGAATGCAATAGCGGATCCGGCGGTCCAATGCGGCGTAATGGCGTATCACCTCGGCCGAGCCGTCCGTCGAGCCGTCGTCGCTGATCAAAAGCTCGAAATCGCCGAAATCCTGCGCGAGGACCGATTCGATGGCTTCCGGAAGGAATCGGGCATATTGGTACGTCGGAATCAGAACGCTGATCTTCGGGACGGGCCGCTCAACCCGTGCATGGGCTTCCCTCGCCGTTGACGGCGACACAAGATTTTGGCAGGAATTCATTAACTGGCAGCGACCAAGACAGCAGTTTTCCTAACGGGTGGTGTGATCTGCGGAGCGCTAAAATGTTCCGCGAAGCTGGGGGACGGGATGATTAAAGCGAGGAATAAGCGGGCAGTGGAAGCATAATGCATGCTGGATTCCCGATTTTGCAATCAGGAGGCCTTTGCGTGCTGCCCGTCATAGAGGCTCCTGTAAAGAGGATTCGCATTGTACAGCTCCCCGTGCGTCCCTGCTGCGACGATCGCCCCGCTGTCAAAAACGAGGATGAGCGAGGCGTCCCTGATCGTGCTGAAGCGGTGGGCGATGATGATGACGGTCTTGCCGACTACGAGTTTCTTTAGGGCTGCCTGGATGGCCGCCTCGCTTTCGCTGTCCAGGGCGCTTGTCGCCTCGTCGAGGATCAGGATGGGGGCGTCGCGGAGGAACGCGCGGGCGACGGCGATCCGCTGCTTTTGCCCGCCGGAAAGACGGGACCCGCGCTCGCCCGCAAGGGTTTCGTACCCCTCGGGGAATGTGCTGATGAACTCGTGGGCGTGCGCGTTCTTGGCGGCCTCGATCACCTGCTCCCGCGTGGCGTCCGGCCTGCCGAGCAGCAGATTGTGGTAAAGGCTTTCGTTGAAGAGCACCGGGTCCTGCGAGACGAGCGCGATGTTGCGGCGAAGGTCCGAGAAGCGCATCTTGCGGACGTCGATCCCATCGACCGTGAGCCGGCCAGCGGCGACGTCGTAGAAGCGCAGGACGAGGTTCGCGAATGTGGTCTTTCCGGCGCCGCTTGGCCCCACAAGGGCGCACACCGTGCCCGGGGGAATGCGGACATTCACCCCGCGAAGCACAGGTTCGGCCGACTTGTACTCGAACGACACGTCTTCGAACGCAATCTCACCCCGCAGCCTCCCAACGGGAACGGGGTTGGGCGGATCAACGATCGTCTCGGGCTCGTCAAGCACCTCCTCGAGGCGCTGCAGGGAGGCCGAGCCCCTCTTGATCTCATTGTTGATGGCCCCGAGCTTCTTGATCGGATCGTAGCTCAGGTAAAGGGCAGCCAGGATGCCGAGGAAGCTGCCGCTGTGGACATTGAACCGGTAGGCGTAGACAAAGGTGATCGAAATGCCGATCGCGGACAGAATTTCGATGCTGGGCGACAGGGCCTGCTGATACTTGACCACCTTCATGGTTGCGCGGACGAGCGAGCGGCTGAGCTTCGCGAAACGCTCCACCTCGATCTTCTCGAGCCCGAACGCACGGACCTCCTTGACCGCCGACAGGTTCTCCGTGAACCGATTCGTGATCGTGCCGGCCTGTGCCTGGAGGTGAATCGCCCTTGAGATCATCTTCTTGCCGACGTACCGGATGGGCAGAACGGCGAGGGGAACGGTAAGGAGGCAGACGAGGACGAGGACGAGCCCCTGCTCCTGGTAGGCCAGCAGCGAAACCGCGAAAACGGTGCCGATCAAGGTCGCGGGCTGCTTGACCAGGTCGTTGGAGATGACGGTAAGCGTGTTTTGCAGCTGGTTCGTGTCGTTGAGTCCGCGGGAGATCAGTTCGCCAGTGGACAGCCGCTGGAAAAAGCCGAGCGGCAGGCACTGGAGCTTTCGAAAATAGTCGAGGCGAACCTGCTCCAGAATATGCACGCCGGCGTACTGAATCAGGTAGGCGTTCAGGTAGCCGGCCACTCCGCGGATCAGGAAGATCAAAGGAACCCAGAGCGCGATTATCCAAAGCTGCCATGCCGTGAGGTGGGTGCGCGCGGCGGTTTGCGGCGGCGGGGCGGCTGTCAATGCGGGCGTCTCATCGGCCGGCAGGGAGGGTGCTGCGGCTGGGGCCTGCTGGGACGGAAGCACCTTGTCCAAGAGTCGGTCGGGATTTGTGTTGCGCTTCAGCCACTCAAGGAAACCGGGTTTGTTCGCTTCAACCGCATGGAGCGCCGGAGGCGGGTCGGGCAGCAGGACCCGGGGAATGACATACTTGACCATCAGGGGAACGCCAAGGCCGCCGACGGCGCCGTAGAGAACACCGCAAAGGACCCCGACAATCAGCGCTCCGCGGACCCTGCGCAGATAGCGGAGATAGGGAAAGAAACGGCGCATGAAAAAGGATGGGGCTGAGCTGGAAGGATTCGGGTTCAGTCCTTGGATGCCCGGACATCCAACGCATCGCGGAGCCCGTCGCCGAGGAAATTAAGCGAGAATAAAGTCAGGGAGAAGATGGCCGCCGGGAAGACGAGGAGCCACCAGTACTCCTCCATTGAATCGGCCCCGTTCTTTATAAGGACGCCGAGCGAACTCATGGGCGGCTGCACGCCCAGGCCGAGAAAGCTCAGGAATGCCTCCAGAAGCATGACAGACGGGATGGTCAGGGTCGTATAGACTATGACCGGTCCGAGAACGTTCGGAATAATATGCCGGAAGATGATCCGGCGGCGGCCGAAACCGAGGGTTCGGGCCGCCTCGATGAATTCCATGCGCTTTACAGACAGCACCTGGCCGCGAACGATCCGCGCCATCGTCAGCCATTCCACGGCGCCTATGGCGAAAAAAAGCAGGAATATATTCCGCCCGAAGAAGACCATGAGGAGGATGACGAAGATCGTGAAGGGGAGGGCGTACATGATGTCGACGATGCGCATCATCACCGTGTCGGTCTTTCCCCCGGAAAAGCCGGCCGTCGCCCCGTAGGTGACCCCGATCGCCAGGGCGACGATGGTGGCGATGAGCCCGACGGTTAGGGAGATCTGGCCCCCGTAGAGGAGCCGTGCGAACAGGTCGCGCCCGAGCGTGTCCGTCCCGAGCCAGTGCGCGGCGCTCGGCGGCGAGGCGCCGAGATCGAGGTTCTGCTCCTCGTAGTGCTGTGAGAAGAGCGGCCCTATGAAATAGAGAAAGAAAAGGGTGAGGACGACGATGCCTCCCGCCACGGCGAGGCGGTTCTTCCTCAGGCGGCGCCAGGCGTCGGTCCAAAGCGAGTGGCCGCCCTCAGCCGGCTCGATGGCGGGCAGGGGCGATGGCAGGTGCTTTGGCGAGAGCGAGACCATGGTCACTCGAACTTGAGCTTTGGGTTGAGCCAGACCTGGACGATGTCGACGACCAGATTCAGGGTGATGATGAGGCCCGCGTACAGGATCACCGTTCCGAGGACCATGGTGTAATCGCGGTTGAAGGCGGAATTCACGAATTCCCGGCCAAGCCCCGGGATCTGGAATATCGTCTCGATGACAAAGGAGCCCGTAAGGATGCCGGCCACCGCGGGGCCCAGGAAGGACACGACCGGCAGGAGCCCGCCCCTGAGCGCATGGTGAAAGATGATCCTCGCCTCGCTCGCGCCCTTGGCCCTGGCGGTACGGATGTAGTCCTGGTGGAGCACCTCGATCATGCCGCCGCGCGTCAGGCGCGCGATGTAGGCTGCGTAGAAATTGCCCAGGGTGAGGCAGGGCAGGACCCGGTCGATCGGACCGTACCAGCCGGAGGCCTCGAACCAGCCGGTGTGGATCGCGAAGGCCAGGACGAGCAGGGGCCCGAGGACGAAGGTCGGAACGCAGATGCCCGTCATTGCCAGGGACGAGCAGAGGTAGTCGATCCAAGTGTTCCGCTTTACCGCGGCCAGTATGCCCAGGGGCAGTCCGAGGCCGAGCGCCACAAGGAGCGACCAGCCGCCGAGTTCGAGCGACACGGGCAGCTTGTCGGCGATGATCTCGTTGACGGTCCGGTTCGGGTACTTGAACGACGGCCGGAAATCGATCCCGAAGGCGGCCTTCAGGTCGAGGCCGTTTGCTAGCGCGAGCGGGTGGAACCGCTTTGGGCACAGGTCCCAGACATAGTCCGTGTATTGTTTCCAAAGGGGGTCGTTCAGGTGATAATAGGCCTCCAGGTTGCGCAGGACCTCCGGCGTGACGGCTTTTTCGGCCGTGAACGGGCCGCCGGGGACGAACCGCTGCATGAAGAAGGTGCCCGTAATGATGACCAGCATCACGGGAATCGTCTCGAGAATGCGGCGTCCTATGAAACGAAACATGGTCCCGGCGGCTCCTGGATGATCGTCAGTTCCGGGCTCCCGCCATCATCGCGTCCCGCCGGGCCTTGAACTCGTTGCCGGGCTTCCACTCGGGCCAGCGGTCGCCGTCGGCCACGCGGCGACCGATCTCGAAAAGCGTCTGCGCGTCCTGGACGGCCCCCTCCATCGTCCAGTCGGGCTGGATCGTGTCGGTGACCTTGTGGTAGCGGTTGGTCACGAAGTCGTCGATCAGGTCGTGCCCGTACTGCTCCGGGTGCCCCGTGAAGTGCCAGCCGCCCGCGATCATGCAGGAGGGGACGCCCACCTTCGCAAATTCGAAGTGGTCGCTCCGGTAGTAGGTGCCCCGTTCGGGGTTGGGCTCGGCCACCATGAAGCGCCCCTGCGAATGGGCGAGTTCGGCGGCGACGTCGTCGATCGTCGTCGAGCCCAGGCCGACGCTTTCCATGTCGTTGGTGAGCCCGTGCACATTGATTCCGTCCATGTTGATGTCGGCCAGGGTCTTAGTCAGTGGATAGAGGGGGTTTTGGGCATAGAAGCGGGAGCCTAGAAGCCCCTTTTCCTCGGCGGTCACAAAAAGGAAGAGGATGCTCCGCTTCGGCCGGGCCGCAGGCGGAAGAACGGAGTAGGCGCGCGCGATTTCGAGAAGCGCGGCTACCCCAGAGGCATTGTCGAGGGCCCCGTGGAAAACGGGGTCGGGCTTGATGCGACCGTCCCTGCCGAGGTGGTCCCAGTGGGCGGTGTAGATGACGTACTCGTCCCTGAGGGCGGGGTCCGAACCTTCAAGCCTGGCGACCACGTTTCGGGAGGCGACCCTGCGAATCGTGTTTTGAATCGTGAAGCTCGCCTTTGCCCCGAACGGAATCGGCCGGAAATCGCGCCTGACCGCGGCGGCCTTCAGTTTCGCAAAATCGTATCCCGCCGCGGCGAAAAGGGACTTTGCGCCATCCAGGGTCAGCCAACCCTCCACCGGCACGTGGCCCAGCGCCCCGGATGGCGTGCCCAGGTTGAAGTTCTCGCGCCCCTGGCTCGCGGCGATCACCGCAAAAGGGTAGCCAGCTGGCCCTGTTTCATGGACGATCAGGCAGGCGGCGGCCCCCTTTGCTGAAGCCTCCTCGTACTTGTAGGACCAGCGACCATAGTAGGTCATGGCCTTTCCCTTGAACATCGAGTCGTCGAGCTTGGTGGGATCGCGCGGATCCGGGACGGGAGGGTCGTTGACCAGGACGACCATGGTTTTCCCATGCATGTCGGTCCCCTTGAAATCGTCCCATCCGTACTCGGGGGCGACGACGCCGTACCCGGCAAACACGATCTCGCTGTCCTTTAGCTCCACTTTCGGGACGAACCGCGGCGATGTGGCGATGTAATCGTTGATCCAGGCGGGAACCATCGTGCGCTCGCCGATCGAATACGTCGTCTCCGTCTTCGAGCTTATGCCGACCAGCGGCACATTTTGGATGTAGGTGCCGTCGGGATTCCCGGGAAGGAGGCCCAGTTCCTGGCAGCGGTCTGTCAGGTAGGCCACTGTCTTATCCTCGCCCAGGGTGCCTGGCCCCCGGCCTTCGAAGTCGCTCGACGAGAGGATCTCGATGTGGTGCCGGATCCTGTCCGGAGAAATGTCGAGGGCGGCTGCAGAGGGGGCTGCGGCCAGGACCGACGCGGTAAGCAGTGCGAATAAGGGCTGTCGCATGGCGGGACTTTCGATCCGCTTGGCCGCGAAGGCAATGAGAAGCTTGGGAATGAAACCAAGGGGCGCGTCGAACCCCGGCTGGCGCGGTTCAGCGGTTTTGCGCCTCTGCAGGGGCTCCCGTCCTGTCCATCCACAAGTCGCCGTAATAGCGGGTCCACAATGCGTCTTCCCGCCAACCGTGGACGTAGGTGCCCATGACCCAGTTCTTTGAGTTGAAATAAACCGGCGCCAGCGGAGCCTCGGCGAGGAGGCGCGATTCCGCAGCGCGAAACAGCCGCTTGGCTTCTCCAGGGTCACCTGCGGCTGCCGCCTGCGCGATCAGGCCGTCGAAGACGGAGTCCGACCAATGCGGGTAATTGTTCGGCGAATCCGTCGTGAAGTCTTCCAGAATTGAGATCGGATCGGGGACATCCGGTATGAGAGCGATGAAGCCTACGTCATAAGCGCCCAGGCGCAGCGCAGCAACGTGCGCCCGGGCCTCGCGGATGACGATCGCCGCGTCGATGCCGAGCTCCTTCTGCCACATCGCCTGGATCGCCTCGAGGACGGTGGTGCTCGACCAGCCCGCGAGTTCAAGGCGCGGAAAGTCGCGGCCGCCCGGGTAGCCTGCCGCGGCGAGAAGCCGGCGAGCATCGGCCGGATCGTGCTCAGGCATCTGAAACGGGCTGTTTCCGGGAGCGCCGGCCGAAATGGCGGCTGGAATCAACTGGCCGGCCGGCTCCTGTCCGCCGCGCAGCACATCGTTGACGATCCGCTTGCGATCGATGGCCAGGGACAGCGCCCGGCGCACGCGCGGATCCTTCAGTGCCGGACGGTCGGTGTTGAAGGACAGATAACGGGTTTCCGCAAGCGGGGCACGGTGGAGCTCCGCGGGCCTTTCACGGGCGTACGTCTCGATTCGGGCGGTTGGGAGCGCCATCGTCACATCGACTTCGCCGGCGCGGTATGCGCGCTCTTCGCCGTCCCCGTCGTCGAATCGGACAAACTGGATCGCCGCCAGGCGTACTTGGGCGGCCCCGCGGTAAAGAGGGTTCGGCTTCACCGTGATCCGCTGGTTCGCCAGCCATTCGGTCAGCGTGTAGGCGCCATTGCCGACGAAATTCCCGGGGCGGGTCCATTTTCGGCCAAGCCGGGAAACCGTGCGGGGATTGACGGGAATCCACGGGCCGCTGGCCGCGTAAAGCAGAAACTGCCCGGGAGGCATCGGCTGGCCGAGGGTGACCACAAGGGTGAGGGGATTCGGCGCCTTAAATCCGACGGAGCCGAAATCGCCGAGGCTGCCCGACAAGAACTCGCGCGCGTTCTTGACTGGGAAGAAGAGGGAGGCCTTCGGGGACGCGGTGCCGGGGCTGAGCACACGGCGGAACGATTCGAGAAAATCGCCCGCTGTCACGGGCTCTTCGTTGGACCATCGCTCGTTTGGGCGCAGATGAAAGGTGTACACCAAGTGGTCGTCGGAGACATCCCATCGGGCGGCGGCGGCCGGAAGGATGGCGTTCCCGTCCGGCGTGGGGACCACCAAGCCTTCGCTCAGGGCGCGAATGATGAAGAACTCGTCCGGCAGCGATGCGATCGCCGGGTCGAGATCGGCGGGCTCATTGCGCTGGCTTATGCGGAGAACCTGCTTCCCTGCAGGCGGATGCGCTGCCTCGCGGCGTGCGCATCCGACCAGCGCCAGCGCGACGACAAACGGAAACACCACCCACCTTTTTTTGGACTTCACGGTTGGAGTCGTGGACGCTAGCAAACTATCGCCCCCTTTTAAAACCCTTTCGTAGGCATCCCGGTGACTTCAGGCCGGCTCATCCGCGGTTGACCTCCCCTTAATAGCGACACACCGTGACTTAAACGGCAGTCAATCCACGGAGGAGTGGCTGAGTGGTTAAAGGCACCTGACTTGAAATCAGACGTGGGCGCAAGCT
Source organism: uncultured Verrucomicrobiae bacterium (assembly GCA_963747795.1). Classification (GTDB taxonomy): domain Bacteria; phylum Verrucomicrobiota; class Verrucomicrobiia; order Opitutales; family Opitutaceae; genus Palsa-1447. Next base: position 170,666 of record CAVVGS010000003.1, on the reverse strand, counting down.
CACCGGGGGTTCGAATCCCTCCTCCTCCGCCAGCCATCGCAGTGCGATGGCTGCCACACCGGAGCGCAGCGCGCGAAGGCGTGTGGGCTAGTCCACAGCTCGGCTCAACGGCTCAACGCCAAAGTTTGTCACCTGATCCAACCGCCGGTCGCCTGCACCGGGCGAATGTCGCCCCTCCTCGACACCCAAACGGCCATGGCCAGCCTCCGAGCTTCCGCCGGCGAATTGGCTGTCCATTCCTGGTCGGCCGTTTGAACCGATTCGCCCGTGTCAACCAGCGGCATCCTTGCCATGCTGAGCGCGACGAATTCATGGGATAGTTCCTCGCCGGAATTCTCACCTGCCGTGACTTTTGAGGACAGTCCTCCGCCCAGCAAAGCGACGTAAGCATCAAAAGCCCCGGTTTTTTCCGCGGGCTCGAAGACAATCTTGATGCGGTCCCGGCCATTCCAGGCGATTCGCAAACGGCCAGCGGGTTTTTCGTCCGATTCGAGATCCCCGTTCCGGGTCGGATGCCATTCGCTTCCATCGAGTATGAAACAGGGCGTGTACACCGAGCTGGATTTCCATGCGTCAGTGTAATCATACTGACGCTTCGTGAATTCCTTGGAGGCAAACCGGTCTCGCCAGCCCAGCTTGTCCCAATAGCTCACGTGGAACGAGATTGGCACGAACTTGTGCCAGAGCGCCGGGTCGTTCTGCAGCTTCGCCAGCCACGCCTCGGCCGGGGGGCAGCTGCTGCACCCCTCGCTCGTGTACAGCTCCAGGAGACCGACGTGATGCGCACCGCTTTCAAACGCGAAACCGCCCGCCAGCGCCGGGGACGCGGCGGAGAGCGCTGCAATCATGCACCAAAGGCTGGCGGAATTCATGGCTCTCAAGAGAAAATCGCCGCCAGCCTCGACCGAATTCGGATGCGGCTATTTTGCGACCGGACCGATCGGAAGAACGACGGTGCCGTACACTTCGTTGATCACCAGGGCGAGGCCCGTGTACATGGCGAGCAGTCCGCAGACAATTCCCTCATATCCCCCGACTCGGGCTAATGCGGGGATTCCCGTAAACTCGGCGAAGGCGAGGATGAAGAACAGGATGACCAGGGTTCCGAACACAAGTTGAAGCGCCCGATTGAGCCGCAGCGTTCCGTAGAACATGACGGCCGTGAACAGCCCCCAAAGGACCAGATAGGCTCCGAGAGAGCCCGCAACAGTCGGGGCCGCCGAGGTGGTCTTTGGCAGGAGCACCAGGGCCACGAGCGACAGCCAGAAGAAACCGTAGGAGGCAAACGCCGTCGTTCCGAAGGTGTTGTTCTTCTTCCACTCCATGTAGCCGGCGAGAACCTGGGCGAGGCCGCCGTAGAAGATTCCCATCGCCAGGATCATGCTGTTGAGTTCGTAAAACCCTGCGTTGTGGAGATTCAACAGGACGGTGGTCATTCCGAACGCGAGCAAGCCGAGCGGTGCGGGGTTGGCGGTCGTATCTTTCTGCTGGACGAGGCTGACATCTGCCATGGGAGTTATTGGGGTTTTGACTCAATTCGAGCCCGTTCGGGTTGCGAAGAACCAGGGGAATGGTTCTTCGCCTCGAATTTTGCCGCACAATAGGATGCAGATTTTTCAAGAGTCAAGAAACGCCCCTGAATTGGGCGCCGGTCGCGCCTGCCGGCGCGACCCCATGGAGTACTAAGGCAGTTCGGGGCGGAAAGCGCTCAAGGAGGTTCTCAGGTCGCCGATCTCGCGCAGGGTGGCCGCAGCCCAGAGCGGTCGCGAGTCTTTCAATCGCTCGAATGTCGCCTGCAGCTTGTCGGGGCGCAGGACTGCGACAAGAAGGCGGCCGTCCGCGCAAAAGCGATAGGGAATGTTGCCGTCGGCGGGCATCCCTATGCCGATCCAGGCGGAGCCATCCACGGGGCGGACGACCCGGCCGAACCGATGGCATCCGTGGCGTCGTATGAGCCAGGAAAGCCACTCGTTTGTCCTTATGAAGCCGGCGCCGGAAAGCAGGAAGTCATCGAGGATGCAGTGTTCGGGGCGTCCGAGAGAGGCGTCGATGCGCTCGATCACGTCGGGTGTCAGGATGCCGGCCTCCCTCAGTTCGGAGGCCAGGATCTCGTCCGCGCTACCGGGGAGCAGGTGGATCATGGCGCGAAATCCTGCCCTGCGGCCAAAGAAAGCCGATCAAGGCGAGTGCGCAGCCGGCCGGACCCAAGACCTGGGCATGGCCGTTGTGCACAAAGCAAAGGCTCGCGCAGTACATGAAGCCAAATGCCAGAGCCGCCCGACGCCACCCGAAGGCGATGCAGGCGATAGCTCCGACGGCCATCACCATTCCCGCCGAAAGCCAGAGTGCGGCGGCCACCTGCTCTTGAACGGTCCGCAGGACTTCCTGCAGTCTTTGCGGGTCGATCGGTATCGCTGAGTCGTCGGGCTGGTTCACGGCGCGTTTAATTGGACGATCAGGGGCTGCGCCTTGAGCATGTCCTCCGGATTGATTTCAAACCGGCGGCTCCTCCTCAGTAGGAATTCGTGAAATCGGCCGTCACGCAGGAGCTCAACCCGTTCGGCGGGAGTCAATTCAGCGTAGGTTTTCGGTCGGTAGGTGAACGGCCCGATAAGCGGGCTGACGCCGGACAGCCGGTCTTCCGGGACGTGCCCCGGATCGGCGTTTCGTTGGAGGTCCGCCCGATAGGCTGGCGTCGTGGGTGCGGAATCGGCGAGGAAGAGGTTGAGCGCTTCAAGGGCATTCTCTGCCGGTGCGCCAGTCGCGGGCCTGAGTGTGCAGATGAGCGCCGCCGATGTTAGGACCGCAGCCACGCATGAACAGCGGATTAGCAGGCATGGCGCGTGATCTCGCAGGGTCGGCCCGACAGGCTGCATGGTTTGGGGATAATAGCATGGCGCTGTTCCTACTGGAACAGGATCGGCTCGCCGGCCTGGATGGCGGTTTCCGCGAGGCCCAGAAGACCCACGAGGAGCGGCTCGCCATCCACGTCGATGAAGCTCTCCATGGCATTGCGCGGCGCGAGATGAAGCGACTGCGCAAGCGCCACTTGCCACCCCGGAGGGAAGTCCGTGGCCGGCCGTTCGCACATCGCTTCGATGATCCGGGCGAGTTCATCCCGGAGTGCGGCGCAATCCTCAGGGCGCCACTCTCCCTCGCAATCGGAATGAAGGATCAGGTTGGGAAAGCGGAACCCAGGTTTTCCATCCTCGAGATGCTGTGCTATGTAATGGCGCAGGCGGTTGAAATCGGAGTACGCGCCGGCATCGACGCCGTAGGATTCCACGCCGGAGACAAATACGCAAAGATACAGGCTCATCGAAGGTCCTCGCGTCCGATGATGGCCGGCTGTTCGCTCATCAGCTCCCGCAGGGGCTCGTCGAAGCGGCAGGCGGCGGGCGCCAGCAGAATGAGCTGCTTGTGCAAAAGGGCGGCCTTTGCCGCAAGGAGCCGGATCTGTTGCGTGGCGCGCAGCGAGGGGACGTTTTTGATCAGGTAGATATGGCCGGCAGTTTCGGCGTCCGGTAGGGCGCCGCGCGGAAGCGCTGGCGGGCTGTGTTCTGGGGCTGACGAATTCATGGTGGAGGGCTTTCAGGGGCCGTGGCCCGGAAGCGGCTCGATCTTCACGCCCCAGGGGTCGAGCCACTGGCCGAAGTCGATATCGATAGGACGGCTCGTGTAGATGCGCAGAGGCCGTTCCTCGATGACGGAGCGGTAGGTCTGCAGGCGCAATTGGTAGGTGGAATTGAGGACGCTTGAGCCCGACTTTATCTCGGCGAGGCCATCCTCGACACTGTCCACGATCGTGCCCCGGACTATTCCCCGAATGGTGTAAAGCGGACGGCCGACAATCGTACGAAAGGCGGGGCTTTCGATCTGTTGAAGCGACGGCCGCCAGACCTCCGTATTCTTGGCGGCGTGCAGGGCGCACAGCGCGCGGGTTTCCGCATCCTGACCGGACGAGAGTGTCGGGGGAATGGGATGGCGGACCTCGGGGCGGGGCGGCGCGGTCGGGCGGGGATGCTCGAGGGCCTCGAGGAAGAGCGAGGCGGGTTCCCGCAGCGGGTGGTCCGGGTCGGATTCCTTGAGAAGCGCCGCGGCATTCCGGAACCCGACCGGGTCCGAAAGCCATCCGCGCGCCGCGGCGAGCTCGACGGCCCAGCCGGGATCCTGCGCCGCTCTGGCCATAAGCGCGCCTGACTGGCGCACGAGCGGGCTCTGCCCGAAATGCCACGCCCATTTGGCCTGGGCCCCGACATCCTCGGGCGAAATGGAAAGGCCGCGGCTGGCGAGGCGGGGCAGGGACACGTAGGCGTAAAACGGATTGGAGAGAACCACGTCCCGGTATCGGGCCGGGCGTTCGGAGGGATTGCGGATGAGGAAAAGTGCGGCAGCGGAAGCGTAGTTGCGTCTTTCGTCGCCGCACCAGGCGTTCACATCGGCCAGGAGGCTCTTGTTGCCCGTGTGCTGCGCGTGCCGGATACCCCAGTATCCGTCCGTGACAAGAGCGCGCCGGTAAAAGACTTCGGGCTGAAGCAGCGTCCTGCCACGCAGCGCCGCCCAGTTGAGGAGAGTGTAAACGGACTCACCGCATCCGGCCAGGCTCGGTTCGAGGGTGGGTGCCGTTTCGTCGTAAAACGAGGTGATGAGGGTGAGGGCGCAGGCCGGATGGGCGAAGAGGACGGACCTAAGGGCCGGGTGGCCCAGGGCCGCGGGGCCTATCCGGCGGAACAGGTCCGGGCGGTACGGAAGGACGCCCAGGGCGACCTTCGAAATGGACGGATCCGCGCCCCGCAACCGGCTGCGGATTTCCCCGACCACGCGATTGTCGAAATAATCCTTCCACGCCGCGGGCCTCCCGCGCCACAGCTCACGGGGGCGGGTGATTACGGGAGGGTGCGAGGCCATGGCGGGCAGGGCAGGGCGATATTAGCAAGGCCAAGGCGCTCCCAACTATCTGGGAGCCGATGGTTGCCGGAAAGGACGCGCCGGAGGCTCGGGTTGGGCGCCTGCTAATATCGTCGGCCGGACCCTGCTCATGCGTTTCCTCCATCCATTGACCGCATTCTGGCGTTGCCTGGTGATCACCCTTGCGCGTCACATGCCTATCGAGTCGCCCGTGGCGTGCATGGGGTTCAGCATGCTGTTCCTGGTCACGGGCCTTTTCATCCTCCCAGGCCTTGAGGAGGCCGTTCGCACAGCGCCGCTTTTAGCCGATGCCGTGGGCGCGGCGAAGTTTGGCTGGCGGCGCCTGCGGATTTTCGAGTGGACGATGATAGGGGCCGCATGCCTGGGCGCCGGGATGTTCCAGGCGCGTTGCCTGCAAATCTGCTTTCCGGAGACATATGACCCTTATGCGGACAAGCTGCCCCCGCCAAATCCCGCCCGCGGCATCAGGCGGTGGATGGCGGGTTGGAGGGGGAAGGGACACGGTTTCACGATCGCCGGCATGCCGGCCAGCTTGGAGGACCTGTGCACGTCCGTCCTGGTGACAGGGGTGACCGGCTCGTCGAAGACGGCCGGGGTCCTGATGCCCGCTGTCGCGCAGCTTTTGGCCGCCTACAATCAGGAGGCACCCGACGAGTGCTCCACAGACCCGTTCCAGAAGCTCGGGGCGTTCATACCCGAGGTAAAGGGAGACCTGGTGGACAGCTGCATTTACCTGGCCCACGAGGCGGGCCGCTGCGTGTCGCGGGACGTTGTGATCATCGCGCCGTGCAGCCGGGTCCCGGTCGTCTGCTACTGCGACGAACGGGGCCGCCGCTGGCATCTCTCGGGCCGCGGGGGAGCCGGTGGATCGGATGCCGCCGCCCTGCTGCCGAGAATCGCCTATCCCACCGGACACGCCCGGGCCGGCCGGCAGGTGAGCGGGAACGTGTTCGAGGAAAAGGCGGATTTTGGGGCGGTGATGGCGGAACTCTCGAAAATCAGCGTGCCGCTCGGGTCGTCAAAGCCACGGTTCCTCGGCTGGCGCTGGCGCGAACAAAAGCTTTTGCGCGTCAGCCACACGGTTGGGCGAGACCGGGCGCTGCCGCTGGCCGGAGCAGACGGAAGGCTGCAGTGGGCCGCGCCGCCAAAATTCCTTCGTGTGGAGGGAGTCGCCCACATCGACAACGGAGTCCATTACAATCTGATCGATCCGCGCCTGCCCCCGGCCGAGGCCGCCGAGCGCATTACAAGGCTAGCGGCGATGTCCCGGGGCGGACAGGGGCACGGCGAAAACGATTATTTTTACGAACAGGGGCGCAAACTGATCGGGGCCTGCATCACCCTTCACCGGGCCGTCGAGGCCTCTCCCTGCACGGCGATCGACATCGTGAGGCTGGCGACCCAGGACGACAGGCTTGAGTCGGCCCTTTGCGCCCTGGCGGGCCGGATCGGGAAGATGAGAAGCGCCGCAGAGGAATTCCCGGCTGGCGAAAGACAGGCCATCGAACGGAGGGAAATTGCGCCCCTCGAGGATCTGGAGGCCTATTTCAGGAGCGAGTGGCAAAAGATGGTCGCCGACGGGAAAACGGCCAACGTCATCAAGTCGACGATCTCCGGAGCCTTCGATGTGTTTCTCCAGGACCCGGATCTGGCGGAGACCTTCTGCCGGCCTTCGACATTCTCGTTTGAGGATATCCTTCAGTCCGGAAAGATAATTGGCCTGGTTCCCGGCGACCGGTACGAGCAGCTCGGCCGCCTCCTGGGAAGCGCCTGCAAACTGGATTTCCAAAGCACAATGCTTTCCCGGACGGGCCGGCCCGATCTCAATGCAACGCGGCTTGCCCTTTATTTCGCGGACGAGTGCCACAAGTACGCGATCTCGGGATCCTCGAGCGCGGGGGACCCGTATTTCATGAACCTGTCCCGCTCGAACAACGTGGTGAACCTGTGCGCGACGCAGAGCTACGCCTGGATCGTGGAGGTCCTCGGCCGCGATGCGGCAAATGTCTTCATATCTGCCTTCGGTATCCAGTTCTGGCTCCAGCAGACCGACCCTGAGACTTGCCGGCGCGCCGCAGAAATCTGCGGCACGGTGATGCGCGAGGAGGTCAGCGCCGATCACAACCTCAATTTTGGCGGCGTGATGGAGGCCATCGGCTCGGGCCGCGAAGTGCGCATACGCCACCAGGTGCGCTGCGCCGAAAAGGAGCGCTATCGCGCCGAGGATTTCGCGCATCTCAACGTGGGCGACATCATCGCCTTCAACAAGGGCCGGAAAGGCAGCTCCTCGAAGATTGTGCGCGGGAGGGCGGAGTACCACTTCTGCACGAAGAGGCCCGAAGGCGTCGCGGCCGTCCGCGAGCGGGTGCGCGAATACTACCGCGAAGTGCTGGAGAATCTCACCCATGAACGGGGCGAAAGCGGACGCTGGGACTGCCGGCCCGGCGCCGAGTCAGCCGCCACACCCCAGGCCGGGTGACCATATTTGGCCCATGGATCGCGCGGGCTTTGAAGTGTACGGTGAGCGCCATGAACTGCGCTTTTTTCGAACTAAAGGGCCTCGACTTCGCGGGGACCGTCACCTTTGCGCCCGAGATGCGGGGCAATCCGATGGAAACGTTTCCTTCGCTTCGCGTGCGCGGGCAGCCGTTCAACCAGTTTCTGACTTCTGGGATCCTGGAGCCCCTCCTGGAACGCTGGAGCAGGGGAACGCGGGGCCGCACTGAACTGGCGGAATCGGTCGCTGCCGACGTCGATGGCGGGGCGGGGAGTGCCTGCAATGCCTTCCGCGAGATCGCCTGCTCGGCTCCCGCGCCCAGCGACCAGGCGCTTCTTGCGGCGGCCGGGGTGGCGGCCAACCTGCAGCGAACCCTCGGCCTGCTCGGTGAATTCATGCTCGGAGCCCCGCCGGAGAACAGACGCGAATTCGCCCTTTCGCGTCTTTGGTGCGGACTGGTCGATTATCCCCGTGCCACCGGGTATTTCTCAATGAGCGTGGAGGCCACGACTGCGCCGGGGGTCCTGCGTGCAAATAGGCGCGACTACGGCCACCTTCGCAACGCCCTGCGGTGCCCGATCCGGGAGATCGAGCCATGCTGCGCCGACGGACTGCGGGTCCTCAGGGAGCAGCTGCGGCGGGCCGGGTCATTCGGACCCGGGGACCTGAGCCATCTGCTGTCCGCCGGCCATCCCGTGGCGGCAGGGCTCCGATCCTACGAGAACAGGTCCGGAGTCGTCCGGCCAAGGAATTCCTCCATGTAGGATGTCGTTGCCTTCCCTTCGATGAAGACAGGGTCGGCCATGATCGCCTTGTGGAGGGGAATCGTCGTCTTGATGCCGCGGACCAGATACTCGCTTAGGGCCCGGTACGTGCGCTCAAGGGCTTCCTTGCGCGTCTTTCCCGTGCAGATGAGCTTGCCGATCATGGAATCGTAATAGGGTGGTATCGTGTAGCCGCTGTAAATATGGCTGTCCACCCGGACGCCCGGCCCCCCGGGGGAATAATAGAGGCCGATGGTGCCTGGCGAGGGGGCAAAATTGCGGGCCGGATCCTCCGCATTGATGCGGCATTCAATCGCATGCTTCTCCCATTTGATGTCGCCCTGGTCGAACTCGAGCTTTTCGCCGTTGGCGATGCTGATCTGCTGCTTGATCATGTCGATCCCGGTCACCTCCTCCGTCACCGGGTGCTCGACCTGGATCCGGGTGTTCATCTCGATGAAGTAGAAGCGCCCTTTCGGATCGACCAGGAACTCTATCGTGCCGGCATTCTCGTATTCCGCCGCCTCCGCGGCCCGGATGGCAGCCTTCCCCATCTTCTTGCGCAGGTCGGCGGTCAGGAAAGGGGAGGGGGACTCCTCGATCAGCTTCTGGTGCCTGCGCTGGACCGAGCAGTCGCGCTCGCCGAGATGGATGATTTTGCCGTGGCTGTCGCCGAGGATCTGGAACTCGATGTGGCGTGGCTGGTCGATGTACTTTTCGAGGTAGACCGAGCCGTTCCCGAACGCCTTTTCAGCCTCGGTGCGGGCCACGTGGAACTCCTTGGCGAATGAAACGTCGTTGTGCGCTATCCGCATGCCGCGACCGCCCCCGCCGGCGACCGCCTTGATGATTACAGGATAACCGATCGCCCGGGCGGCCTTCATCGCCGCCGCCTCGGTTTCAACGGGTCCGTCGCTTCCGGGAACCGTGGGAACCCCGGCCTTGGCCACGGTCTCCCTTGCGACCGCCTTGTCGCCCATGATCTTGATCGATTTGGACTTGGGACCGATGAACTTGATGTTGCACGACTCGCACTGCTCGGCGAATTTCGCGTTCTCGGAGAGGAACCCGTATCCGGGGTGGATCGCATCGACGTCGGCGATTTCGGCCGCGCTGATGATCCGGTCGGCACGCAGGTAGCTGTCCACGCTCTTGGGCTGGCCGATGCAGATGGCCTCATCGGCGAGCTGGACGTGGAGCGACTGCACGTCGGCTTCGGAGTAAACCGCGAGCGTCTTGATTCCGAGCTCGCGGCAGGCGCGAACGATTCGGAGGGCGATTTCACCGCGGTTGGCGATGAGTATTTTCTGTATCATCTATGTCTGGAAATTGAAAAATTCGGGATAGGGCAGGGGCTTATGGCCTATGTCTGGAATCGCGGCCTTTGATGAGCCGGGTCCGGGCGGGCCGGCGAACCGGTCGGTGGACCCGGACCCCGCGATTTGGGCGGTCAATTCAGCCGAGTTTGACCTTGAACAGCCGTTGACCGTATTCGACCGGCTGCCCGTTCTCCACGAGCGCCTCGATGACCGTCCCCTTTGTTTCGGCCTGGATCTCGTTCATGATCTTCATCGCCTCAATTATGCAAACCACGGTGTTGTCGGCGACCGCGGCATCCTTATCAATGAACGGTTTGCTTTCCGGGGTGGCGGCCCGATAAAACGTGCCTACCATCGGCGACTTGATGTAGCCGATGCCGGCTTCTTCGGCGGGAATCAGCGAATTGGCGGAATTGGCGGCGGCCGGGGCAGCCGACGGGGGCGGCACGGCCCCGGATTCGGCAGGAGGGGAGACTGTGGTCCGGTTGTGTGAAATGATCGGTATCCCGCCTGCACCACGCCTGATCTTCAGCTTGAACCCTTCTTCTTCAACAGCGAACTCGGACAACTCCGAGCGTTTCATCAGCTCTATGATCTGCTTAATCTGTTTTAGGTCCAAGGGTCCCCTTAGTTGAAGTTGACAGAGCTAGCGTGCGATTTGGTTAGTTGGTGTTATGGGGACCGCCGTTCAAAAGAATTGTAAGAAATACGCAATACTAGTAATTGCATATAATTGGCGTTAAACCAGAACGTCGCTTAAATCGTTCAAAAACGCGTCATTTCGACCAAAAATGCCCATTTTCTTCAAAAAATTGGCAAAAAATTGTTCAGTCAAATTACGTAGTTTTTTGTAATCCCGAACCCGGATTGCCACCTTTGCGGCGCTGCTCTGGGGGGACAGGCACCGCGTCGCGGGGGACAGGCACCCGCGACGCGGAGGCGATATTGTGGTCAAAAGGAGGCTGTCCCCTTCAAAAACCGGCGTTTTGGTTCGTCATTTGGCGCGCCGACCTTATGGAATTCACGCTACTGATGAGCGACACTGCACCTGCCGCCGTGACCCCGCCGCCCATGATCGCAGGCGAAGCAGGGGCCAAGGCGGCTCCCAAGGCGTATGCCGGGGCTTTCAAACTGCTGGAGCCCCATCTGAACGCGCTGGACAGGTTGCTCGAATCGCAGCTTGCAGCGTTTGAGCCCGAGATTCGCGGGATGGCGGAAGCCTGCATCGACGCGTCAGGCAAACGTATCCGTCCGGCACTTGTGTTCTTCAGTGGCTGGAACGGGACGGCATCGGTTTCCTCGGACATCGTTCGCGCCGCCGCAGTTGTGGAACTGATCCATTTGGCGACGCTCGTCCATGACGATATCATGGACGGAGCAGAGATACGCCGGGGTCGCACCACCGCCACGCGCGCCTTTGGGCCCAGCTCGGCTGTCCTCCTGGGCGACGCCCTTTTTGCCCACGCACTCAATCTCGCGACCCAGTTTCCGACGACCGAAGTGTGCGCCGCCGTGTCGGATTCGACCCGACGCGTTTGTGCAGGCGAAATCGTACAAACCCTTCGGCGCGGATCAATCGAGGTCACGCGTTCGGATTACCGCAGAATCATCGAACTGAAGACGGCTGAACTGTTCCGGGTGTCCTGTTTTCTCGGCGCCCGGCTCGCCGGTTCGGAGCCGGCCTATGTCGAGGCCGTAAGCCGCTTTGGCGAGCACCTCGGGGTCGGCTACCAGATCTACGATGACTTGGTGGATTTCTTCGGCAAGGAGGCGCGAATAGGCAAGACCCTGGGCACGGATCTTTTGAGCGGGAAGCTGACGCTCCCGCTGTTCACGCTCATGGAACGCCTTCAGCCATCCGAAAAGGAGGCGCTGAAGCGCGAGATCGAGGGCCGCGAGCCCGCGCAGCTGGCATTGCGGCTGAGGCAGATGAGCGAGCTGGGCGTATTCGCCTCGGTGGCGGAGGCCGTTGGCGCCGAGCTTGCCTCTGCCCGCGCGGCCTTAAGCCCCGCCTTTGACCGCCGCCCGCCGACGCCCCTTCTCCTGGGCCTGGCGGAACTGCTCAGTTCCCAGGTTGCCGCGCTCGAACCCTGAGTTTTTCGGTTGCTCCGCGGCTGGCGTTGGATTCCCTTGTGCCTGTGCTCGATGCCCTGAGAATTCATGGAAAGACGCTCGTGGCGTCGCCCGATCGGCTGCATGAGGCTGACGAGGATTGGAGCATCGTCCAGCAGGTCCAGGAGGGGGATGTCGCCGCTTTCGACCGGCTGACCATCAAGTATCGGAATCGCGTTTACGGCGTAGTCTACAACCTTACATCGAATCGGGAGGACGCCGCAGATCTGACGCAGGATGCATTCATCAAGGCCTTCCAGTCGATTCAGCGTTTCCAGGGGCAATCGTCGTTCTTCACTTGGATTTACCGGATAGCGATCAATTCCACGCTGAGCCACCTGCGGAAGAACCGGGTGCGTTCGTTCTTCAGCCTCGAAAGGATCAATTCCGACGAGCCGGTGTCGCGTGAACTCATTGCCGCCTTGACGGATAAGACCGGAGCCGACCGCGAGACGTTTGCGCGTGAGCTCCAGGAAAAATTGAACGAAGCGATGCAGAAATTGTCTATCAAGCATCGTACCGTGGTCACCTTGTTCGAGATAGATGGTTTGAGTCATCAGGAAATCGCCGAAGTGATGGATTGCTCCGTCGGTACCGTGCGCTCGCGACTCCACTACGCTAAGCAGTTATTGCAAGCCGAGTTGCAATCTTACATGCGCTGATGAATCCCGACAAGAATCATCTTCCGCAGGCATCCCGCACGGCGGCGAATGGCGACTCCACCCAGAGGCCCCAGGTCACCCTCGAAACCCTTTTGCGTTTCAAACGCAGTGAACAGCCGCCGGCGGAATTCTGGCAGCAATTTGACCGCGAGCTTCGTGCCAAGCAGCTGGCTGCAATCGTGGCACGGAAGCCGTGGTGGACTCCGCTCACGCGTTACGCCGGGCTTGTTTCCCGCCACTCGCTCCCCCTCGGGGCGGCCGCCGCCTTGGCGGTCTCTCTGGCCGGATTTTATGAATACCGCTCGTATTCGCCGGCGCGTCCGGCTGTAAGCGATGCGCAAAACGCCGAGGCCTTGTTGCCCGAGACGACAAAGGTCGCCGAGGCCGATGTGCCTGCGGCCGCCGTCCCCGAGGAGCACGCCAAGGTGGCGATGAACTCGGGAAGCCAGGCAGTGGCGGGCGTTGCGGTTTATCACAACACGACGGCGCGCGAATTCGTCGCCCCGGCCCGGCTGGACGCCCGGAGCCTCGCCCTTGATGCGGGATCCGAGGCCGTCGAGTCGCCGTCGGCGAGGTCGATCGCCGCCAATCTCGCGGCCGCGCAGGCGGCCGAGCCCGAAGTGATCCGCAATTTGCTCGGCCTGTCCCGCGGTCTCGATGCCCGGATGATGCCCGCGGTCCGCGCGCGCACGGAGCCGCTCGAGCAGATGAGTTCACCTTCCTCCGAGCGGCGCTCGCGCCTTTTGGGAGGCGTGGTTCCCGCGCTCGCCACCTACGGCGGCGATGTGCCGGTGCCCGTCAGCGATCGCATCGTGAAGGACCTGTCCGACGACCGCCTTTACCAGTCTGTCAGCCGCTACGTTGAGGGCGGCGATTACCTGTCGATCAAGGTTAAGTTCTGAAATCGGCGGCCCCGATAGGGCCGCGCGACTTCAGGTTCTGCGGCCGGTCAATGAGGGGGAACGCAGGCGCCGCAGGTGTTGACGAAGAAATCGTTTCCCTTGTCGTCAACCAGAATGAACGCGGGGAAGTCCTGCACGTCGATCTTCCAGATCGCCTCCATCCCGAGTTCGGGATACTCGAGCACCTCGACCCTGCGGATGTTTTCCTTTGCGAGGATCGCGGCGGGACCGCCGATCGAGCCCAAGTAGAAGCCGCCGTGCTTCTTGCAGGCTGCGGTGACCTGGGCGCTGCGGTTTCCCTTCGCCAGCATCACCATCGATGCGCCCTTGGACTGGAACAGGTCGACGTAGCCGTCCATCCGGCCGGCCGTCGTCGGCCCGAAAGATCCGGAGGCATAGCCTTTCGGCGTCTTGGCCGGACCCGCGTAGTACACGGGATGGTCCTTCAGGTACTGGGGCAGATCCTGCCCCGAATCGAGCCGCTCCTTCAGCTTGGCGTGCGCAATGTCGCGCGCGACGATCAGCGAGCCGGTCAGGGAAACGCGGGTTGTCACCGGATAGCGCGATAGCTCGGCCAGGATCTCGGGCATCGGCCGGTTGAGATCGACCTTGACGATGCCGTTCTCCTTCAACGCGCGCTGCCCGGCCGGGATGAACCGGCCCGGATTGGTCTCGAGCTTCTCCAGGAAGATCCCCTCCTTGGTGATCTTCGCCTTGATGTTGCGGTCGGCGCTGCAGGAAACGCCCATCGCCACCGGGCAGCTTGCGCCGTGGCGCGCCATCCGGATGACGCGCACGTCTATCGCAAAATACTTTCCGCCGAACTGGGCCCCGATGCCGCTGCGCTGCGCTATCTCGAGGATCCTGCCCTCCCACTCCAGGTCGCGAAAGGCGCGGCCGTGCGCGTTGCCCGACGTGGGCAGGGCGTCGAGATAGCGGGCCGTCCCGAGCTTGAGCACCTTCATGCAGCTCTCCGCGCTCGTTCCGCCGATGACGAATACGAGGTGGTACGGCGGGCACGCGGCCGTGCCCAGGGTTGGCAGCTTCGCTTCGACAAAACTCGCCAGGCTCTTGGGGTTGAGAAGCGCCTTGGTCTCCTGGAAGAGAAACATCTTGTTGGCCGAACCCCCTCCCTTGGCGACGAACAGGAACTCGTAGCTGGCGCCCTCCGTCGCGTAGAGGTCGATCTGCGCCGGAAGGTTTGTCCCGGTGTTGACCTCGTTCCACATGTCCAGGGGCGCCGTCTGGGAATAGCGAAGATTCTCCTTGGTGTAGCAATCATACACGCCGTGGCTCAGCCACTCCGCGTCGTTCGCGCCCGTCCACACTGCCTGACCCTTCTTTCCGATTATGGCCGCCGTGCCCGTGTCCTGGCACATCGGCAATATGCCCTCGGCCGAAATTTCGGCGTTCTTCAGCATGGTCAGCGCCACGTAGCGGTCGTTGGCCGAGGCTTCCGGGTCGCCGAGGATCGCGGCCACCTGCTTCACATGGGAGGTGCGCAGGAGAAACGCGCTGTCTCTAAACGCCTGCTGCGCAACGAAGGAGAGCGCTTCGGGCTCCACCTTGAGGACCTCCTGCCCCTCAAACTGGGCTGTGCTGATTCCCTCTTTGGAGAGAAGGCGATATTCGGTTGAGTCGGGGCCGAGGGGCAGCGGCTCCTGGTAATGAAAGGACGGAGTGGCCATCGCATCAAAGATGAGCCAATACCGCCGGCAAGTAAAGTCAGGGCGGAGCCATCGAGGCCACAACCCCGGCCAGGCGCGGAAGATCCTCCCCCGTGACAACTTCGCCACGGTCGCGCTCCCAGCCGTTGGATCCGGGCCATACGCCGAGGGTGAGAAATTGGTCGATCGTCGATCCCATCCCCGCGACTTCCAAATAGTCCTTCTGGTCCTTTTCGTCGCGAACCCCAGTGACGAGCGCAGCCGGAATCGGGGCGATCCGGCCACTGGAGACGTAGGCGAGGTCGTTCAGCATGACGAAAGGGCGGCAGTCGGCGAGGGTTGTCGCGGGCCGGGGCGACTCGCCCCTCAGATAGCGGTAGTAATCGAGGTGGTTCTCCGCAAGGCCGTCGAAGGGATCCAGGGCCGTGCGCTCCGTGCGCCCGTCGTTCCACCGCACTTCGCAGTGGCTGCCTACGGCATACCGGATCTCGGCGCGTTCGCAATGGATGATCTCGACGTGCACGCTCGGGCCCGCGCCCGCGTGCGTCAGGGCGAAGCGGATCGGGATCCCGGTTTTTGTGTGGGCCTCGACAAAGAAGGTGTCCGCGCCCTCGGTCTGGTGCACCCGGTAGAATTCGGCCTGCACGGCGGCGATTTCGGCCCAGCTGAACAGTTCGGATGCCCCCGCCCAGAAAAGCATGTTGTGCACGAAGTGCGCCATCGCGTTGCCGAAGCAGGAATCGAGCAGGAGGCGGCCGTCCACCATGAGCTTGCCGGCCCAGCCGGTGCGCGTGAAATAACCGGCCGGCCGCGGCCAAAGGGCGCTCAGCGTCGCGCCGCTCATCGGCCCGAAATCCCCCTCGAGCAGGCGTTCCTTGAGGGCGAGCCTCGGCTTTTCCACGATGAAATTGAAGCCGACGACCGACGACTTCCGCGCGCGACGGTCGGCCGCAATCATCGATTCGAGTTCCCCGTAGTCTAGGGTCGGCGGCTTTTCAACGTAGGCCGGCAGGCCGCGCGCGCTCACAGCCTCGTGCATCTGCGCATGAAGGCCTATCGGGGTCGGGATGACGACAAGATCCAGCTCGCGGTGGCAGGTCTCGAGCATGGGGCGGAAATCCTCAAAGACGGAAACCCCTCGCGGGCCGAAGCGCAGCGCCTGGCGGATCGATCCAAACAATGAGGCCTGCGGGTCGCATGTGCAGACGAGCTTCAGGTTCTCGCGCTCCTCCAGCCTTGCGACTGTGGCGTGGTGCGCTCCGGCGAAGCCGCCCATTCCGACTATGCCGATGCGCAGGGGCGTCTTCACACGATCTTAAACTTGGGCAAATCCTGACCGTCGAGGATGCCGACCGGCCTCCCGCGTGGGTCGACGACAATCAGCTCGTCGATCCTGTGGATCTCAAAAAGGCGCAACGCATCGACTGCCAGGGCGTCCTCGGCCACCGTCTTCGGCGTGCGGGTCATGAATTCGGCGACGGGGCGGACCAGGAAATCCGCCCCGGCAAGGGCGCTTCGGCGGAAATCCCCGTCAGTGAGTATCCCATTCAGCCGCCCGGCGCGGCTTACCAGGGCGATGCAGCCGCTCCTGGCCTTGGTCATGGCGAGGATGGCCTCCTGGGTCTTGATCGTGTCGCGGGCTATCGGGATGCGATCGCCCTTCCTCATGATGTCCTTGACGCGCAAAAGGAGGATGCGCCCCAGATTGCCCGCCGGGTGATAGCGCGCGAAGTCCTCCCGCGTGAATCCGCGGGCCTCGAGGAGAACCATCGCCAGCGCATCGCCCAGGGCGAGTGCCGCCGTCGTGCTGGCCGTCGGCGCAAGTTTCAGTGGGCATGCTTCGCGCGGCACGCGGTACAAAAGCCGGTAGTCGGCGTTCTTCGCCAGATCGGACGCCGGGTTGCTCGTGAAGGCGACCAGCTTCAGGCCGAGGCGGCGGAGCAGGGGCATGAGCCGGAGAAGCTCCTCGGACTCGCCGCTGTTGCTCAAAAGAAGGGCGAGGTCCCCCTCGTCACAAAGCCCGAGGTCGCCATGCAGGGCCTGTGTCGAATCGAGGAAGCACGAGGAGACGCCCGTACTGTTGAAAGTCGCCGCGATCTTCTGGGCGATGTGCGCCGACTTGCCGACGCCGCAGAAGATCAGCTTCCGACCCGAGGTAAAAGTTGTCTCCACCGCCTTGGCTGTCGCCGCGAATTCCCGGCCGAGCCCCCTGGCCGTCATTCGCAGGGCATCGATTTCTATGCGGATGCAGGTTCTGGCTCGGGAGAGTGCGGATTTCGGATCGAAGGCCATTTAGAGTTTGAGTAAGGAGAGCAGAGTGCGGAATTTAGGGCCGATCACCTTTCATTCAAACCCTTTTCCGGCCTGTGCGTAGCCTTGCATCGAGAACCTTGGCCCTATCCGCCCTCGCCGCGCTGCTTTTCGGCGCCGGCTGTGGGGGCGACAATTCCACCCTCACCCCGGAATCCAGCGATTCCGGCTTCAGCGAAGGCCAGCAATTGGAGCGGCAGGGACGCCCGCAGGAGGCGCTCGCCGCATACCTTAAGGTCATCGCCCGCAGGGGCGACCAGGCCCCGGAATCGCACCTGGATGTCGGACTGCTCTATCTCGAGAACTTCAAGGATCCGATCATGGCGATCTACTATTTTCGAAAGTACATCGAATTGAAGCCGAATTCCGAATCGGCCGGAAGGGTTAAGGGGCTGATCGACACGGCCAAGCGCGACTTTGCGCGCACGCTGGCCATCCAGCCGCCCGAAAACCAGATCGGCCAGGCGGACACGCTGGATCAGGTCGAGCGTCTTCGGCGCGAAAACGACGGATTGAAGGCGGAACTGGCGGCGATCCGCGGCGGGAACGCCTTCGCGACCGCTCCGCGTCCGGTCGCCGGTGCCGAACCTGGACTGGGTCTTGCTCCGCCTCCTCCCGACATTCCGGTAATTGCGGAGACCTCCTCTGCGGGGCTCACCGCGGCCGTGGCGCCGGTCCCCGCGGCTGCGTCGAGCCGGACAATGCGGACGCACACGGTCGCCAGGGGCGAAACCCTCTACAGCCTGGCAATTCGCTACTACGGCAAGGGCTCGCGTTGGTCCGAAATCGTCGCCGCCAACAAGGACCAACTGGGCGGAAGCGACCCCAAGGTGAAGCCCGGGATGGTGCTGAAAATTCCATGAGCGCGAAGGAACCTGAAACGCCTCCGCTGGGGTTTGGGATTGTCGGGCTCGGCCTGATTGCGAATTTTCATGTGCGGGCGATTGCCGAGGCGGGCGGCGCGAAACTGGCTGGCGTCGCCGACACGATCGAGGCGCGGGCCCGCCAGTTCGCCGAGGCGAATGGCGTACCTTTCTGGACGACGCAGGTCGAGGAATTGGTCGCGCGGCCCGACATCGACGTGGTTTGCATCACGACGCCGAGCGGCCTGCACCTCGAGCCCGCCCTGGCGGCCATTCGCGCCGGAAAGCACGTGATCGTCGAGAAGCCTTTGGAAATCACCGTCGAGCGGATCGATCAGATGCTTCGCGCGGCTGACGCGGCGGGGGTTCGCGTGGCCGCCATTTTCCAATCCCGGTTCGGCTCCGGGGCGAAAACGGTCAAGGCGGCGATCGACTCCGGCCGGTTCGGCCGCCTGGTCCTTGCGAGCGCCTATGTGAAATGGTATCGGAAGCCCGAGTATTACCGGGGCTGGAAGGGGACCCTTTCGATCGATGGAGGCGGCGCGCTCATGAACCAGGGAATTCACGCCGTCGATCTGCTGCAGTGGTTCGCCGGGCTGCCGGCGGAGGTCTTCGGCTGGACGACCCGGCGTGTGCACACCGGCATCGAGGCCGAGGACACCGTGACGGCCGCGCTGCGCTTTCCCGGCGGGGCCCTCGGAACGATAGAGGCGACGACGGCCGCCTACCCGGGCTGGTCGCGAAGAATCGAAATCTGCGGCGAGAGCGGTTCGGTCGTGCTTGAGGATGACACGATCGTGCGCTGGGAATTTCGCGTTCCGCAGCCAGGCGACGAGGCCATCCTGAATTCCGCGCCCGACAGGAGAATGGGCTCGGGGGCGGCGGCGCCCGATCAGATCTCCCATTACGGGCATCTCCTGCAGATCCGGGACCTGATCGAGTCTGTCCGCTCGGGCCGGCCGCTCGCGGTGGACGGCCGCGCGGCCCGGAACGGGGTCGCGCTCATCCGGGCCGTCTACGAGTCGGCCGCAAGAGGGACGCCGATCGCCCTGCGCTAAGAGAAAACAGCGCTAGAGGGCGCCAATCGCCTCGTCCAGCACCTCCACTACGAAATCGGCGTCGGCCTTGGTGATGCACATCGGCGGGGCGAACCGGATCGTCTGCCCCCAAAGGCCGCCTTTTCCGACAAGAAGCCCCAGTTCGCGCGCGTTCTCAACGGCCTGGGCGCACGCCTCCTTGCCGGGCTCCTTGGTCGCGCGGTCCTTGACGAACTCGATGCCGAGCATGAGCCCCATCCCGCGCACGTCCCCGATCACCTTGTGCTTCGCCTTGAGTTTCTCGAGGCCCGCCTTCATCCGGGCGCCGAGTTCGAGCGAGTTGGCCTGGAGATTCTCACGTTCGATCACCTCGAGGACGGCTTTGCCGATCGAGCTTACGACGGGATTTCCGCCGAAGGTGTTGAAATGCACCTTTTGCGCCATGACTGCCGCGATCTTTGGAGTCGTCACAACGGCGGCCAGGGGCGCCCCGTTGCCGATGCCCTTTGCCATGGTCACGATGTCGGGAATGACGCCCTGGGTCTCAAACCCCCAGAAATGCGTGCCCGTCCGGCCAAATCCGGTCTGGACCTCATCGGCGATGCATACACCGCCCGCCCCGCGCACGTATTCATAGACATTCTTCAAATACCCGTCGGGGAAGACAACGAAGCCGCCGACGCCCTGGATGGATTCCGCAATGAAAGCCGCGACCTTGCCCGGCGAGGCATAGTCGATCAGCGATTTCACATCGTCGGCATATTTCCTGCCGGCATCCGGATCGTCGTAGCCGAAGGGCCCGCGGTAAGGGTAGGGTGCGAGCGCATGGTGGACCCCGAACGAGTGCGGCACGTTGAATTTCCAGCTGCTGTGCGCCGTTACGGACATGCCCGAGGCATTGCCGCCGTGGTATGCGTTGCGCAGCGCGATCACGTCGTAGTTGCCCGTGCAGAGGCGGGCCATGAGCAGGGCGAGGTCGTTCGCCTCGGAGCCCGAGTTGACGAAGTAGCACACCTTCAATTCGCCCGGCATCTTCGATGCCAGCTTCTCGGCATACTCCGCGATCTTCGGCTGCAGGTAGATCGTCGTCGAATGCTGCAGGATTTCATTCTGCCGATTGGCGGCGGCAACGACGTGGGGATGGCAGTGCCCGACGCTGATCGTGACGATGCCTCCGAGCCCGTCGAGATAACGCCTGCCCGTCTCGTCCCACACGTACTGCATCTTGCCCTCCACGATCATGATCGGCTGCTTGTAATACAGGAAGAGGCCGGGATTCAGATACTGCTTGCGCAGGCGCAGGACTTCGACTGCAGAGGGTCCGGAGTAGGGCGCGGGCCGGTGGTCGAAAGGCGGCAGAGGTATGCTTTTCATGGACGCAGGCTAGCCGGTTCGGGGTCGCAGGGCGAGCCTTTGCAACCCAATGTAAACGAAAAATCCCAGCCCGAAGCCGACAAACCAGGCGTAGTTGTACAGGTCCAGGAGAACGTGGGGCACCCACGTCGTGTCGACCCATTTGACGTTGGCGAGGAATCCCGGCAGCGACGGCAGGGCCGCGATGACAAAGGCGGCGACGGCCGCGGGGTTGACGCCCCTCCAATAGCGGTATTCGCCGTTCGCCAAGTAAAGGGCCTTGAGATCCAGACGGCGTTTGCGGCACACGTAATAGTCCGCAATCATGATTCCGCCCACCGGGCCGAGAAGGGCGCTGTACGCGATCAGCCAGGTGAAGATGTAGCCGCTCGGATCGGCGATGAGCTTCCAGGGCATCATCACGATCCCGACGACGCCCGTGATGAGTCCGCCCGTTCGGAAGGAGATCCACCTGGGCGCCAGGTGCGCGAAATCATTCGCGGGGCTGACGACGTTCGCGGCGATGTTCGTCGCAAGGGTCGCGATGCAAAGCGAGACCATCGCGACGACGAGGAGCACCGGGTTCTTGAAATGCGTGAGCACATCGACGGGATTCCAGATCGTGCTTCCGTAGATGATCGTCGTCGCCGAGGTGACGGCGACGCCGATGAAGGCATACAGGGCCATCGTCATCGGCAGGCCGAGCAACTGGCCCAGGATCTGGTCCCGCTGGGAGCGGGCATACCGGGAAAAATCGGGGATATTGAGGGAGAGCGTGGCCCAGAAGCCCACCATGCCGGTCAGCGCCGGGAAGAAGAACGACCAGAACTTTCCCGCCTGCGGCTGGCCCTGGTCAAAGGCGGAAGGCTGCGAGAGTATGGGGCCGAATCCGCCGGCCGCGCGCCATGCCCACGCCAGCAGAAGAAGCCCGAGTGCGATCAAGAGCGGAGCCTTTATGTTCAGGAGCACCCGGATCGTGTCTATTCCCCGGTAGATGACCGCCATGTTGACAGCCCAGAAAAGGAGAAAACAGGCGAACTGCGCCCCCGTGATCCCCAGGACCGGCAGGGGCGAGCCTGTGGCCATGAAAGGCACGAAAATCCCCAGGATCTTGTAGATTGCATCCCCTCCGATCCAGGTCTGGATGCCGAACCAGCCGCACGCGACGAAGGCTCGCAACAGCGCCGGCAGATTGGCCCCGTCCGTGCCGAACGACGCACGGCAGAACACCGGGAATGGGATTCCATAGGCGGTGCCCGCGTGCGCATTGAGGATCAGCGGAACGACGACGATCAAGTTCCCGGCGAAAACGGTCAGGATCGCCTCCCACCAGTTCATGCCGCCGCCGATCAGCGACGAGGCGAGCATGTAGGTCGGGATGCAGGCCGACATCGAGATCCAAAGGGCGGCAAAACTGCCGACACGCCAGTTTCTCCTTTCGGGAGGCACGGGCGCCAGGTCCTTGTTGTAGAGGCGGCTGTCGCGCACAGCCTCCGCAAGGCCCTGGGAGGAGGGATGGATTGTCATTCGGTTGAAGCGGGCCGCGGGCGGGGCTCAAGCCGAACCGATAATTATTCCGACCAGAAAGACAAGGAAGCCGCCCAGAATTACCTGGAAGGCGGCGGAAAGGAAAGGGGTGTCCATGAAGTGGTGGCGGATCCAGGAAATGACGCCCAGTTCCACGGCCACGACCGCGACGGCGACGCCCGTCGCAATGCGAAAATCGCCGATCAGGTACGGCAGCGTGTGCCCGATCCCGCCGAGCGCTGTCATGAATCCGCAGACGGTGCCGCGGAGCCAGGGATGGCCGCGGCCGCTGATCGCCCCATCGTCGGACAGGGCCTCGGCGAAGCCCATGCTTATTCCGG
This sequence comes from uncultured Verrucomicrobiae bacterium, assembly GCA_963747795.1. Taxonomy (GTDB): domain Bacteria; phylum Verrucomicrobiota; class Verrucomicrobiia; order Opitutales; family Opitutaceae; genus Palsa-1447. Next base: position 148,383 of record CAVVGS010000003.1, on the reverse strand, counting down.
CGCCCACCGATGCGGCAAGGCCCACCAGGAATGCGTCGTGGCTGCTGCGGGTCGCGAATGCCGCCGCAAAGACCGGTGCGAGGGTCGACACCGAGCCGTCCATCAGCCCCGCCAGCCCGGGTTGCACGACCTGCAGGACGAAGATCCGCCGCTGCGTTGCCTCCTCCTCGGCGCGGGCGCCGGAACTCGTCTGCTCCTTGTCCAGGCGCTCGGCCAGTTCCGAGTGCTCCCGTTCGGCCGCCGCAAGGTCTCCGAGGAGCTGGCGGATCCCGGAATCGCTTGTCCGTTGCGCGACCACCTCGTAAAACCGCCTTGTCTCGAACTCCATGACCTCGATCTCGCGGCGCACCTGGGCGACCGTCAGCGTGCGCATGAGCCACACCGGCTTCCTCCCGACGAATCCCTTTACGTCCGAGCGCCTGATCAGGGGGATGTGCTCGCCGAACCGGGCGCGGTAGGCGTCGATCAGACGGTGCCGGTGGTCCGACTCCTCCTGCTGCATCTTTCCCAGCGCCACGGCCGTCGCGGGGTAGGCGCCGCGCAGGCGCTCGGCGAAGTCGCCGTAAATTCGGGCATCGTCTTCCTCCTGCGATATGGCCAGGGCGAGGATCTCCTGCTCGCTCAGGTCATGAAACGCCTTGGCCATGACTTCAGGCGTTAGACTGGCAGGCCGCGAAAGGCAATCCCGGGCCCGACCCTCCGTGGTTGAACGATTTCCTGTAACTTTTGCCCGGCCATTGGGTTCTCAAGTCAGCCATCCCCAAAAAATGAAGCACACCGCCCAAGTCCTTGCCGCAGCCTGCGCCCTTGCGCTGGCCGCCCTTCCCGCAAAAGCCACGATCGACCGCGTCGTCGAAAGGTCGTTTTCCGTCCAGCCCGGCGGAGCGTTGACCGTGAGGACAAACGGCGGATCGATTCGCGTCGAAAGCGGCGATGTATCTGCCGTCAAAGTTGTTGCGCATGAGCGCATACGCGCCTCCTCGGACGCGGAGGCGGACGATGTGCTTAAGAAACTGAACCTCACCATCGAGCAGTCCGGCAACGACGTTTCTGCGGTTGCGGAGTACGAAAAGGATTTTGGCCTTCATTGGAACTGGCCTCCGGTCAGCGTGAGCTTTGTCGTGACCGTGCCCGCGCGGTATAGCGCGGACCTGAAGACTTCGGGCGGCAACATAGCCGTCACCGATCTCGATGGCAGCCTCCACGCGCGCACCTCCGGGGGGAACTTCAAGATCGGGAAGATCTCCGGCGAGGTCGACTGCACGACCTCGGGAGGCGACGTGTCGCTGGCCGAAGGGCGCGCCGCCGTCCATCTCAGCTCCTCGGGAGGATCGATCTCGGTCGGCCACGCCGTGGGACCGACGGAACTTCGCACATCCGGCGGCAACCTTCGGATCGATTCAATCGAGGGCACGCTCGTTGCCCGCACGAGCGGAGGCGACATCCACGCCGTCTTCAAGGGAGCGCTGAAGGGCGCCTGCACGCTGGACACCTCGGGCGGCCAGGTGAGGGCGGTCGTCGATTCGAATGCGGCCTTCAAGCTCGACGCCTCGACGAGCGGCGGCTCCGTTGACGCCAGGGGCCTCACGATCACCCTCGATGGCAGCCGCCACCGCAGCAGCCTATCGGGCGACGTCAACGGCGGCGGACCGGAGCTCCGGCTTCATTCGAGCGGCGGCGACATCGTCATCGAGACGCACGCCGCGGCCGCGCGCTGAACATTGCCTGGGAGGCGCAGCGCCTTCTGTCACGAGTGATTTGAGGCGAGCACGCGGTCCACCGCTGCTTCGAGTATGGGCCCGGCCTCGTCGCCCGCATGGCCGCCGAACTTGAAGCAGATCACGCCATCGCCGTTCAGGATGAAGACGGCGGGCCAGACTCGGACATGCCAATCCTTCGCGATCGGGCCGTCTGGACCGAGGCTGCCGTTCCAGAAGGATGGCCACGTCATCCCTTCCTTCGTGGCTGTCGCGAGGCCCTTTGCGGCGTCGCCGTCTGAGTTCACGCCGACGAGCGCGACCGGCTTGCCGGCCATCCGCCCGGCGAGATGCCGCTGAATGGCGGCGGTTTGCATGGCGGGTTCGGACCAGGATCCCCAGAAAAAGAGAACCACGCATTTGCCGCGATAGTCGCTCAGCTTCAGCGGCTGGCCCTTCAGATCCGCTCCGGCAATCTCCGGCGGGCGCGCCCCCACCGTGAAGTGCTCGATCACATCCAACTCGACACGCGCAATCTCGCCGCACCTGGCTGAGTCGATCGCGCCGCCGGGAACGTCCGGGTAAACTTCTCCTAGAACCCGCAGCCGTTCGGCCGCCTGGGCGTAGAGCGCCTTGGACCCGCCGGCCGCCTCCAAATCGGCGTAACGCACCCTGGCCGCCGGAGCCTGTTCCTGCCCGAAGCGAAACTCATCCGGCAGGCTCTCCTGCGTCTCCGCGATTGCCGCCTGTCTCCTGAGGAAGCAGGCGGCGGCAAAAATCGCATAGGCGCGGGCCCGCCGATCCGGGTTCTGCTTCGCCACCGCCTCGAAGAGGGCCGCGCTCGCGGCTTCCGAGGAATTCCAATTGCGTCCGATGACCCAGCAGATCTTGGCGATCCGCGGATCCTTGACGAACCGGCCCTGGAGGAGCGCGACCACGCGCGGCCGCTCCCAAAGTGGCGAATTCTCCGGCGTTTCCGTGTCGAGCAGCCTTTTCTCGACGATCCACTGGAGGGTCTCCATGGCGTCGAACGACGGATCCGCATCGATCAAGTCCAGAATCCGGGGCACGTCCTCGCGAACGGTCTTCGCAGATGCCGCCTGCTTCTCCTGGGCCGTCGAATCCGTCCTGTTGCCCGCGCGCGCCTGGTCCACCTCCCGGCGAAGCGCGGCGACTTTGTCGCCGGTGCTTGCTGTGGAGGACAGGTCCGGGGCAATCGAAGGCTTGCCCAGGGTGACCAGCCTCAGAACGGCCTTGCCGGAGAACAGCTCTGCAGGGCTCACGTATTGGCTCGGTTCATTGATCTGCGGGCCGCCGTCGGGCAGGAATTTCATTGTCGCAAATCCCGAATGGGCCACCGAGATCGAGAAATTGCGCTCGCCTGCGGCGATTCCGGACATGCTCCATCGGCCATTCCTGTCCGAGCGGGTTGAAATTTCCGTCCTGTATTCGTCGCCGTCCTGATCCAGTTGGTGAAGGTGCATGACCGCGCTGGAAATGGCCCCGCCGCCTTCGCCGAGCACCAACCCACCGATCGAGGCGCCCTTGTCGAGTTCGGCGACAAAATCGATGGCGCCCTGGCCCCGCAGCCAGCTGGCGGATTTCATGCCGTATCCGTCCTTTATGATGGCCACCTCCAGCTGGCCCTCCGGGTTTATCGGATATCGAATGCTGGCCGCGCCGGTCGCATCGGTGGGGATCACGATCTCGGTGGATCCCCCCGAAAACATCGAGGCGACGACGATGGCATCCGCGACCGGCGAATGGGTCGTCCGATCCAAAACTCGAATGGTAAGGTTTCCGGTCTTCGCCTTCCGTGCGACTGCGGGCGCCCCCTCAGGGGGAACGGCGGGGGTGAGCGGGCGATTTGTATCCGCCTGCGCCGCCGTCGCGGCCACCAGGCAGTAGCACGACCGGCCGATCCCGGGATAGACATCGAGGCTCTGCACCACCTTGGCCGGAAACGGATTGAGGAGGACCGTCTCGAACAGACGGCTGGTGACGACCTCGCTTCCCTCGTACTTGGGGGACCGCCAGATCACCTTGCTGTTGGAATCGGTGGGCCGGTCGTCGTCCTCGAGCGGCGACTTGCAGTAGGTGCGAACCTGGGCTCCATAGAGGATCTGGAATTCGAAATCGGACCCGTCCGCGTAGTTGAGGCGGAACCGGGCGACGGGTGTGCCGTCCCGGTCGGCGGCGTACTTGACGTAATGAATCAGGTGGAGCTCGTCGAACAGCCGGCCCACCTGGATCCCCTCCAGGCTCTTCCGGCCTGTCGCACTGGCCAGGCCATAAAACGTGCTCGACCCCTTGATATCGAACGGCAGGCCGTCGAAAGCCTGCAGGCCGGCAAGCGACTTGAAGAAGTCACCCGTTGCCGAATTGTTCTGAAACAGCTCCTGATCCGGGATCTGAAGCGCAACCCCCGATGGCGGAGGAACCACATAGTTGCAGCCTAGAGGAAGCAGCAGGACGGCCAGCGAAAGAACCACCACGGCGAGCGACGCAGTGCGGCGGGGGCGCAGGTTTGGGCTGAGGCCGAGGAGCCTTTGGATTCTCCTGAACATGGGGCCTCCCCCGGTGGCCGCCAATGCAAGCGAGGCTGCCGAGGGACGCAGATCCTCGACGCAAACCAGGGCCTTGGCGTAGAGGCGGGAATCGCCGCAGACGCCCGCGGCGATATCGTCGCAGCAGTTTTCACGTTCCTCGCGGATCCTGCGGGAGACCCACCAAGTGGCGGGATGGTAGAAAAGCAGCGTCTCGGCGAGAACCTGGAAAAGGTTGACGAGGTGGTCGTGGCGGCGGATGTGGGCCAATTCGTGGGCCAGAATGGCGTCGAGGTAGGCGGGGGGAAGGCCCGCAAGCACTGACACAGGGATCAGGACCAGGGGGCTCACGAATCCGATGACGACTGGGATCTGAATCAGGGTGGATTTGGCGATTCGGACGGGACGCGTCAGAAACAACTGTGAGGAGAGCCTTGAAAACCGGCCGGCCAATTCGGGATCGACCGGGCTCACCCCCAGGGAGCGCAGGCGCTTGATCGCGATCCAGCCGCCCAGGTTCGAGACGCTGAGGACGGCGACGCCGATGGTCCAGACAAGCGTCAGCCACGGGACAGCCGGTGTGAAACGGCCGGCGAGACGTGTTGTCCACGACGGGCCGAATGCGCCCTCCAGAAATGCGGGCACGGGAATGGAAAAAGGCCGCCCGGCAGGTGCCGCGGAAGGCAGGTCTTCGGACAAGGTGTCGTCAACCGGTTTGGGTGCGCCGATGGCGGCGGGGGCCGGGGCCGCCGGCCGGTTCGCAGGGAAACCAGGCGCCGGCAGGGGAGACCTGGCTACGACGAGGAAGGTGACCAGCGGAAGGGCGAACATCAGCGCCATCGCCGCCGTCGAAACCAAGTAGCGCACACGGGCGGAGGCGCCTGCGAGGAATCGGAGCAGCACCGCCAGGAGGCCGGCAATGACGGCGAGTTCCCAGATCGAGTGAAGCAGGGTCCAGCCCCCGCGTTCCACCAAGAGCGAATTCCTGAACCATTGAGCCAGCGCTTTGGCGGCATTCATGATTTTGGGGTCCTTTCCTCTGAGCCAAAAAGATCGCGGATGCGTTTCATTTCCTCGGGGCTGATCCGCTTGGCCGACACGGCGCTCAGGACGAGCTTCATGGCCGATCCGCCAAAGCCGCGCTGGATGAGGTCGTCGACCAGCTGAAGCTGGGTCTGATCCTCCCGCTTGGCGGGGCGGTATACCTGGGGTCGCTTGGAGTCGTCCTTCAGGACGAGTTTCTTCTCGGTCATCACCTGGATCATCTTGAGCGTCGTCGAGTAGCCGGTGCCCCGGTCCTCCTTCAGCAGATCGTGGATCTTCCGGACGGTGCTCGGACCCTCCTTCCAGAGGACGCGGAGTATGGCGAGTTCGACTTCAGTGGGCGTGCTGGCCGGTGGGCGGGGCATGGCGGATCAGGGGTTGAAGGGGAGCCTGTCAACCTCACGAATACTTTCGTCATTCGTCATGTCAACGAATTTCTTCGTCAACTTGTGACCGAGCCTGAATGCAGAAACCGGGACGGGAATCTCAGCGGCCCTTGAGCGCGTCGCGAATCTCCTCGAGGAGGACTTCCTGCCGGGGCGGCAGGGGCGGGGCGGCGGGCGTTTCGTGCTGACGGCGCAGCCGGTTGATCGCCTTGATCATGAGGAAGATTGCGGCGGCCACGATGAGGAAATTGATGAGGGCGTTGATGAAGACGCCAAAATTGAGGGTCACCGCGCCCGCGGCCTTGGCCGCTGCGAGGGACGGGTAGGGGCCGGGTGCCTTCGTGCCCTCCTTCAGGACGGCAAACAGGTTCGAGAAATCGACTCCGCCCACAAGAAGGCCGATGGGAGGCATGAGCACGTCATTGACCAGGGACGTCACAATCGTCCCGAAAGCGCCGCCGATGATTACGCCCACGGCGAGATCGACGACGCTGCCCTTCATCGCGAATTCCTTGAATTCCTTGAACATGGGGGAATTTTTGTGCGATTCGCCCGGGGATGACAAGCCGCCGCTTGGCCAGCTTTCGGATAGCCTCTAGAAGTGGCTCGGCTTCCGCCTGAGGAAGCGGCCGTGCCCAAGGGAACCGACAAATTTTCCGTTCAGGGCGGAGACCTTTCCACGGACCGTGACTGCGGCCGGCCGGCCCTCGATGGGCCATCCCTCAAAGGCACTGTAATCCAGGTTCATCAACTGGGTCTTGGCCGATATGACGCCGCGGTAAGCGGGGTCGAAGACGACCAGGTCCGCGTCGCTGCCGAGCTGGATCGAGCCCTTGCGGGGGAACAGGTCGAATAGCTTGGCCACCTTCGTGCTCGCGACATTGACCATGGTGTGCAGGTCGATGCGGCCCTTCCGGACGCCGTAGGAATACAGAAGGTTGACGCGCTCCTCGAGCGAGGGGATGCCGTTTGGAATCTTTGTGAAATCGCCCCGGCCCATCTGCTTCTGGGTCGCAAAATCGAACGGCGCGTGGTCCGTCGCAACCGTGTTGATGAGGCCCGAGCGCAGTCCGTTCCAGAGGACGGCCTGGTTGGCGGCGTCGCGAAGCGGCGGCGACATGACGTACTTCGCCCCCTCGAAATCAGGGCGTTCGGCGTAAGTCTTGTCGAGGAGAAGGTACTGGATCAAGGTCTCGATGTTGACCCGCACGCCCCGCTTGCGCGCGGCGATCGCCTCGTCGAGGGCCTCGCGGCAGCTCAGGTGGACGATGTAGGTCTCGGCCCCCGTCGATTCCGCGAAGCTCATCAGGTGGTGCACGCCCTCGGCCTCGACGAAGGGCGGCCGGCTTTCGTGGTGCTCTCCGGGAGCCGTCCTGCCAGCTGCCAGAAGCTCCTTCTGGCGCTCGGCTATCAGGGTCTCGTTCTCGCAGTGGGCCGTGACGATGACGCCCAGCTCCCGGGCGAGCTTGAGTGTGCGGTAGAGCTCGGTGTCATCGATCCCGAAGGCCCCCTTGTAGGCGAGGAAGATTTTGAACGAGCTGATCCCGCGACGCACGATCTCCCGCAGCTGGGCCTCGGTGGCCTCGTCGTACCGGGCCACACCCATGTGGAACGTGAAATCGCACGCGGACTTGCCCTCCGCCTGCGCCATCCAGTGCTCGAATGCGGCGAGAGCATCGTCGCTTCGCGCAGGGCAGCACATCTCAATCAGGCTCGTCGTTCCGCCTGCGATCGCCGCCCGGCTCGCCGTCTCGTAGTTGTCCTTCGCGAAGGTGCCCATGAACGGCAGGTGGATGTGCACGTGGGGATCGATGAAACCCGGGAAAACGAACTTTCCCGTGGCGTCGATCGTCTCTGTTCCCGAAGGCACGGCCAGACCGCAGCCGATGGCGCTGATCGTTTCGCCCTCGCAATAGATATCCGCCTTGTAGCGGGAGTCCGCCGTTACGATTTCCCCGTTCTTGATTAGGAGGCTCATGGATGAATGCTACGCACCTTTGGCCCTGCGCGGAAGGAAGAACACGCTCAAGGTTTGCTGCGCCAGACGTCGGAGACCTCGCCGCCGAACCACCTCGAGGTGATGACCTTTTGCTGCGTGTAAAACTGAACCGCCTCCCGTCCCTGGATATGGAGATCGCCGTAGAATGAGTCGTCCCAGCCCGTGAATGGGAACATCGCCATCGTCGCAGGCACCCCGACGTTGATCCCGACCATGCCGGCCTTCACGCGGTGCTTGAATTCGCGGGCGGCGCGGCCGCTGTTCGTAAAGATGGCGGCGCCATTGCCGAAGGCGGAGCGGTTCGCCTGCTCGATCGCCGAATCGAGATCGTCCATCCGCATGACATTCAGGACCGGTCCGAAGACTTCCTCGCGCGAAAGGGTCATGCCCTCCCTCACCTGATCGACGATCGTCGCCCCGACATAGAAGCCGTTCGGCGCGTCCGGCACCTTCACCCCGCGGCCGTCGCAGAGGACCTTGGCGCCCTCCTTTTCGCTCGAGGCGACGAGGCCCAGGATCCGGTCGCGGTGCTGGCCGGTGATGACGGGCCCCATGTCGGGCTGTTGGGCGGGACGGTCGGTCGGTCCGACCTTTATTGCGCGGGCGGCTTCCGCCATGGAGGGCAGGAATCGTCCGGCGGCGGCGCCCACGGCGATGGCGGTCGATCCGGCCATGCAGCGCTCGCCCGCGCAGCCGAAGGCCGCCGTCGCCAGCGCCTCCACGGTCTTCGGCACATCCGCATCCGGCATGACGACGATGTAATTCTTGGCTCCGCCGTTTGCCTGAACCCTTTTTCCGTGGCGGGTCCCGGTTTCATAGATGTACTTTGCGATGGGGGTCGAGCCGACAAAGGACACCGCCCTGACCTTTGGGTGGGACAGCAGAGCATCCACGGCGGGCCGCCCGCCGTGGACCAGGTTGAAGACCCCCTTGGGCACGCCGGCCTCCGCGAGAAGCTCGGTGAGCAGGACGGCGCTCAGCGGCACCTTTTCGCTGGGCTTGAGGACGAAGGTGTTTCCGCAGGCCAGGGCGAGGGGGAACATCCACAGGGGCACCATCGCCGGAAAATTGAAGGGCGTTATCCCGGCGCACACGCCCAGCGGCTGGAGAAACGTCTCGCAGTCGACCCCGCGAGCCAGGTTCTCGAGCGTGTCCCCGAACAGGAGCGAGGGAATTCCGCAGGCGTATTCGATGTTTTCGAGCCCGCGGTAGATGCTTCCCTTGGACTCGGCGAGGGTCTTCCCGTGCTCCCGGGTCACGCTCAGGCAAAGGCGATCGAAGTTTTTCTCGACGAGCTGGCGGTAACGGAAGAAAAGCCTGGCTCTTTCAACCGGGGGCGTGTCCCTCCAGGCCGGAAAGGCGGCCGCGGCGGCCTCGACCGCGGCGTGCACCTCGGCCGCGCCGCCGGCCGGGCACTCGGCGATCACCTCTCCCGTCGAGGGATTGAAGACGGGTGTACCGGGAAGCTTGGGGTCGATCCATGCTCCGTCGATGTAAAGAGGGCAGGGGGCGGAATCGGATTTGGCCATGGCGGATTGGGCGGCGGGTTACCGGTTAGGAGGCGGATGCAAACTCTTTTTCGCCGGCCTTCATCGCCTCGAGCGATTCCGGCAATCCTGCGATCTCGGGAAATGCGCGCGGCTCCACGGGCGGATTGACCGGTGGCTGGAGCGTCAGCCCCCACCAGCCGACGTCGCGCCAGGCGCCGGTCTTGTAGCCCACGTCATTATAGATGCCGACAAGTTCAAACCCCATCGCCTCGTGAAGGCCGGTGCTGCCCGGATTGGGGACGGTGATTCCGGCGTAAGCCTTGAAATAGCCCTGGAGACGGAGCAGCGCGAAAAGCGAGGAATAGAGCGCCCGTCCAACGCCCTGGCGGCGGAAGCTCTCGTGGATGTACACGGTCACGTCGACAGACCAACGGTAGGCCGCGCGCTCCCTGTGGGGCGAGGCGTAGGCGTAGCCCGCGATCGCGCCATCCTCCTCGGCGACGAGCCAGGGGAACCGGCTCGTGATCTTCTGGATCCTCCCAGCCATTTCGGCGGCGGACGGAGGCACGACCTCGAACGACACGGGGGACTCCCCGCAGAATGGAGCGTAAATGGCCGCGATCTGCGCGGCATCGGCGGGATGGCTCAGTCGAATCTTCATGGGTTGGCGCATCAGGTGCAATTGGGCCGCCGCAGGCTGCGCGGCCCATTTCCCATGCGTACCGTTTCGCGGCGCCGAGTGCAAAACAATCGGCAGACGGCCCTCAGCCTTTGGAAAGGGCGTCGGATTGCTTCACGAACTCGTCGCCGCTCCACTCGCCGTCGCTCTTGACGACCTTGGCGATCGCCTGGCGGGCGGCCTTGCGCCCTGCCTGGCGCTGCACGAGGTCGGCATGCGTCGTGAAATAGGCGAGGCTCTTTCCCTTGAAGTCGCCGAGGTTCTCGAACTTGTGCTTGGCCATGAAGGCGAGCAGCTCTTCGCACATGGGTTTCACGCACCCGTAGCCGAATTTCATGACGCCCGTGCAGACCTGGACGGTGTCGGCTCCCAGCAGGATGAACTGCGCGGCGTCGTTTCCGTTCTCAATCCCGCCGAGGCCCGAGAGGGTTCTGTCGGGAAATTCGGCCCGGATCATCTGGGCCAGCTCCATGACCATGCGAAGTGCAATCGGCTTCACGGCCTTCGACGAGTAGCCTCCCGGGGTCGTGTAGCCTTCGACCGTCGGCTCGGGCCGCAGCGTGTCGAGGTTGACGCCCATGACGCTGCGGATCGTGTTGATGGCGCTCAGGCCGCTCGCCCCCCCGCGCAGGGCCGCGCGGCCGGGTTCCTCGATGTGGGTGATGTTCGGTGTCATCTTTGCCCAGAAGGGCTTCTTTGCGGCCGAGGCCACCCAGCCGCACACCTCCTCGAGGATGACCGGATCCTGGCCCATCGCCGCCCCCATCTTGCGCTCGGGCAGGCCGTGCGGGCAGGAGAAATTGAGCTCGAAGGCGTCGACCCCGGCATCCTGGCAGCGCTCGATGATCTCGATCCAGGCATCCTTCCTGTATTCCTCCATGACCGAGGCGATGAGGACCCCGTCGGGGTTCGTGTCCTTGCACTTCTTGAACTCGTCAATCCAGATTCCAAAGGGGCGGTCGCTGATGAGCTCGATGTTCTCCCACCCGATCACCTCGCCATCCGCGGCGTGGAGCTTGGCATAGCGGGGCGTCACATTGACCACCTTTGAGGCGTCGAGGCTGATCGTCTTCGCTATGACGGCGCCCCAGCCCTCGCCGAATGCGCGGTTGATGACGCTCAGGTTTGTCCCGGGGGGGCCGGATCCGATCACAAAGGGGTTCTTCAACTTCAGTCCGTTGACGGTCGTGGCTAGAGTGGGCATGGGATTGGTCTGGATTGATTCAATTTATGCCGCGAATGCGGCCCCGGGGTGTTCTGCGTTGGCGCGCTCCGGCGAATGGCAATGGGTCTGGGGCGAACGCATCGTGAAGGCTAAAAGCAAAAAACCAGCCCGAAACCCTTCCTCTACATCCCGACGTGCGTGTCTCCCAAGGAGATCGGTTCGTGGGACGAGTTCGGAAGCGGTTTCAGATGCTGGTTCTTAGTTTGCTAGAATACCCAAATAAAGCAAACTCCATGCCGAGTTGAATAAATCCGCGACTTTGCCGAAGGAAGCCCTTTCGAGCGGGTCGCATCAACAAGAAAGGCAAAAATGATCGCACACGTGGACCCTCGGCGGACGATCGATGAGCTGAAGGAGCTTCGCAGCTTTACGGCCGATGAAAACGGCGCGCAGAGGGTTGCATTCACCCGGACCTGGGTGGAAACCAGGCAATGGCTACGGAAGAAGCTCGAAGGGCTTCCCGTCGAGGTCCACGCGGACCAGGCGGCCAATCTGTGGGCGACGCTGCCCGGGGAGTCCGACCAGGCGCTCCTGATAGGCGGACACATGGATTCGGTGCCCAACGGCGGCTGGCTTGACGGGTGCCTGAACGTTCTCGCAGGACTCGAAATCCTTCGTCGGATCCACGCCCAGTATGGCCCGCGGCCCCCTGTCACGGTGCGCCTGGTGGACTGGGCCGACGAGGAGGGGGCCCGCTTTGGCAAGAGCCTCTTCGGATCCTCGGCGTTCTCCGGGCATCTCGACATGAACGAGGCCCGGGGGCTGAAGGACAAGGACGGCATCCTTTTGCCGGACGCCCTCAGGGCGGTGGCCATCGACTTCGAGCGGGTGGCGCAGTGCGGTGTCGAGCGGAAGAACGCCGCGGCCTATCTCGAGCTCCACATCGAGCAGGGGCCTGTCCTCCTGGACCTTGACCTGCCGCTGGGTGCCGTCCTCGGCACGGTCGGCGTCGAACGCCACGCAATCACCTTCACGGGCCAGGCGGCCCATTCCGGCAGCACCCCAATGGCCAGGCGCAGGGACGCGTTTCTCGCCGCGGCAAAAATGAGCCCGGAAATCTACAGGATCGCCGAGCGGGAGCGCGGCGTCTGCACCATCGGCTCATGCACGACGCGCCCCGGAATCGTGACCAGTGTCGTCGAGGAATGCCGCATCACCCTCGACCAGCGCCACCTGGACTTGGACGCGCTCGCCCGGATGCTCAAGGAGGCAAAGGACGCGAGCGACCGGTTCGCGAAAGAGGGAAACGTCTCGGTCTCCTGGGAACGCCTCTGGCAGATCGAGCCCATCCTTTTCAACAGGGAGCTGATCGACCTTTGCGACGCGTCGATCCGGGAGACCTGCGGAACCTCGCACCGGCTTCCGTCCGGGCCCCTTCACGACGCGGCTTCGGTCGCCCGCTCCGGGGTGCCCACCGTCATGATGTTCGTCCAAAGCCTGCACGGCATCAGCCACAACAAGATCGAGGACACGAAGGAGGAGCATCTGGAGCTTTGCGTGAAGGCCTTCGACGCGCTCGCGGAAAAGACGATTGCGTGGATCCGGGAGAACCATGGTTAATGGGGTGAAACCGCCCAGCCGATGACCAAGCCGCCGAAAGAGCCCCGAGTCCGAATTCTGCGCATATCCGATTATCCCAGCGTCTATGCCCTCTGGAAGAAGACCGAGGGCATAGGCCTCAGCGAATCCGACACGCGCGAGGCGATCGCCCGCTTCCTGAAACGGAATCGGAACCTGAGCCTTGTGGCAGCCGATGGGAGACGGATTGTCGGCACGATCCTGTGCGGGCACGACGGCCGCCGAGGCTATTTGCATCACCTGGTCGTTGTGCCCGCCATTCGCCGCCGCGGCCTGGCCCGGAAACTGGTCGGCCTCTGCCTTGAAAAGCTGCACGCGGAGGGCATTCCGAAATGCAACCTGTTCCTCTTCGCCAGCAACACCCCGGGCAAGGCATTCTGGCGGCGCATCGGCTGGAACGTCCGGGCCGACCTGCGCCTGGTCCAACGGAACACGGTGGGATCCTGCGGCTCCTGCAAGAAAAGCTGCTGAGTGATTCCGCCGGTGCGCCGTTGGCAAATCTTTGACGCGCGAGCCCGTCACCGGAAATCATCCGAAAGGACTGTCCAGACAAGACTCAACGGCCGATCCTCGAGTCGAACCGGAACGGCTCGGCGGGCGCAATCTTGAGGCGCGCAAACATTTCGTGCTCCGGGTTGAGAAGGAAGTTGAACTCCCCGGGCACGACCGCGCTCGGCACCTGGAGGGCGACGGTGCGCCCGGCGTGCGCCCAGGCGCTGCCGAACTTCTGGGTCGCCGGGGAGTAGGGATACTTCCCCCAAGAGCTGGGAAAGCGGTCGGGGCGTTCAATGGCCTCCCAGGGCAGGGTTACGGCCATAGCCCGCCACTCGAGCTGGGCCAAGTCCTCCATGTCTTCCACGTGGACCAAGATTTCCATGGCTGCGAGGGCGCGGGATTCGGCGCAATACACGACCCGGGTGCCGGGAAGATTCCAGCGGCCGCCGCGCCGGTAGGCCCCGTTGCCGGTGAAAGCGGCCGCCGCCTTTTGCCGGGCACAAAGGCGCCAGACCGTGACCGGATCCCTCATGAAAAGACGCCGTCCTCGACCCGCTCCAGCACCGCTTCAACCTCTCGGGCTCCGGGTTCGGTCCGCCCAAAATCCAGCGGGGTCCTCCCGCCCAGCACCCGCAGCCGCCGATTGAGCCACCGCCGGGTGCTTTCATGTGTTCCGAAGACCTGCTTGGCCCGGTCGTAGAGCCGCATGAGACGGACAGCCCGTTCGCCCTCATCGATCTTCAAACGGGATCTACCGGCGACCCGACGGGCATAGGTGCGGGTCGGTATCTGAATCAGCTTGGCCAACTCCTCGATCGTGAAGCCGGCGGCCCGGCCGAAGGCGACGACGTCCAGTACCGGCAAACCTTCCTCGACTCGGTCAACCAGGGTCGGATTGTCCGTGGAATAGTTGATCGGCCGCCTTGATGCCATATGGCTGAACAAATAATGCCATACGGCACGAGTCAACGGGAAACCGGCGGGGTGTTATGTGCGGAAACTAACGTTGCGGAACGGCATGGAATGGTCTGGCCTATCGTAACGCGCTTTTCATGAAATATTTCCCGATCCTTGCCGCGTTCATTGCCGCAACGGCGGCTGCGGCGGCGCCGGAGCCGGATGCGGGATTCTTGAAAGAACCGCTGCCCGCGCTCACGGTCCTGGCGGCGGAACGAAATATCTCCATCTCCGGCTTCGATGCGCCGCGTTCGGAGCGAACGATCCGCAAGGGGGATTCGCTTGTCGTACTCTTCAGCCTGGTTGAGAAAGGGCTCGAGTATCAGTGGATCCTGCAGGCCACCTCGGCCAGGAACACGGGCGCCCGGGATGAGCACGCCGTCCTCGACCTGACGCTGACAGGGCCGTTTTGCGCCGACTCGACCGGGAAACCCGTTGCCCGCATCTGCGGGGATACGAAGGCCTCGATCACCGTGAGGACAGCGTTGCTCAGCTACGGGATGGGAGACTGGTGCGTGGATGCGAGGAAACTCAAGAGAGAAGGCCGTGACCTGGAAAAGACGGCGCTGACCGAGGAGGAGAAGGCTGCGGTGGCGGCCCAAATTCGGCGCATATACCCGGTCATGGGGGCGATGGGCGAATTCCTCAAGATCGCGGTCAAGACGGAAGGGGTTAAGGCGGTCGTTGCAAAGGCGATTGATCTGCCGTCTATCTCAGGAATTCTAACGCATTTGTTGAACGGCAAGGTGGACATCCAGGCTCCGAACATTTCGACCGACGGCGCCGGTTCACTGACCTTTGCCGATGGGACGACAGAGGCCTTTTTTCGGGTGCCGTTCTCAATAGCGATGCTTGGAAAACCCTGCTCCAACGCGATGCTCTGTGCCATCCAGGCCAGGCCGCCGTTTCTTATGTCGGCAGGCGTGACCGAACTGGATCTGAGCTCGCCTTCGCGGCCCGGCAATCACCTGGCGATCAGGATATTGTCGGCGCGCCTAAGCCCGCCCTAGGTCTATCCATCGGCGTTGCGGTCCCGTTTGCCCGACTTACAGCCTTGAGGGCCCTGCGCGTCTGGGAATTGCGACGGAGCGCGAAGCGCGGAGAGGGCGAAGCCCCGAGCAGAGCGAGGGGTGAGCCGAGCGGGTGCCCTCCGGGCGGCGAGGCGAACAACACCGGCCCGAAAGACTGTAAGTCGGGCAAACGGGACCACTACCCGCCGAAAAACTTCAGGATCCGCCGCATGGAGGCGACGAGGACGTCGATCTCCTCCTGGGTGTTGTAGACGTAGAAGCTCGCCCGGGTGGTGCTCGTCAGGCCCAGCCTCTTCATGAGGGGCTGGTTGCAATGGTGTCCGCCGCGAAGGGCGATGCCGTCCTGGTCGGCGAAGGTAACCACGTCGTGGGCGTGCACATCGCGGAAGGCGAAACTCACCAGCCCCCCGCGCTCGCCGGGCGGGCCGAGAAGGCGGATGCCGGGAAGCTCAGAGAGCCGGGCATAGGCCTGCCTGGCGAGTTCGCCGTCGTGGTGCTGGATTTCCGGCCGGCCCAGGCCGTCCAGGTAATCGCAGGCAACTCCGAGCGCATAGGCGTCCGCAAAATTGGGCGTTCCCGCCTCGAACCGCTCGGGCGTCGGCTTCCAGGTGCTCGAGAGGTACTCGACATTCGCGATCATCCCGCCCCCGCCCTGCCAGGGAGGCATGGCATTGAGCAGGTCCTCGCGGCCGAACAGGACGCCGATTCCGGTCGGACCGGCCATCTTGTGCCCCGAAAAAGCCATGAAATCGCATCCGATGGCCTGGACATCCAGCGGCATGTGCCCGGCCGACTGGGCGGCATCGACGACTGTGACGGCCCCGACTTTCCTGGCCCGGGCGCAGAGATCCGCGACCGGATTGATGGTGCCGAGGGTGTTGGAGACGTGGGTGAAGGCGAACACCTTCACCTTGGGCGTCAGCAGCTTGTCCAGCTGCGAGAGATCCAGGATCCCCTCGTCGCCCGTTATCGGAAGATAGACAAGCTTGGCGCCGGTCCTCTGCGCCACGAGCTGCCACGGGACGAGGTTGCTGTGGTGCTCCATTTCCGTGAGCAGGACTTCGTCCCCGGCCTTGAGATTGGCCCCGCCCCAGCTCGCGGCAACGAGGTTGATGGACTCGGTGGTACCTCGGGTGAAGACGATCTCCTCCGGCGCAGCGGCATGGATGAATTTTGCAATCCGGCTCCTGGCTCCCTCGAAATCGTCGGTGGAACGCATGGAGAGGGTGTGCAACCCCCTGTGCACGTTGGCATTGTCCATTTCGTAGAAGCGCGAAAGGGCATCTATGACCGCCTTCGGCCTCTGCGTGGTCGCGCCATTGTCCAAATAGACGAGCGGCTTGCCGTTCACCTGCTGGTGAAGCACCGGAAAATCGTCGCGAACCTTGTTCCAGGGTGAGGCCATGGCGGTCAATCGCTGTGGGTTTCCGTTGTGGCCGGGGCTTCGTCGCCCTTGATCGCGTTCAGCGCGGCGTGCCAGCCCAGCGTGGCGCACTTGATCCGGGCCGGGAAGGCATGGACGCCGGCGAATGCGCCCAGGTCGCTGATTTCCTCCGGCTCCTTTCCCGTCGTGACTATCTCGTGGAACTGCCGGTAAAGCTCCTCGGCCTCGGCCGCCGTCTTGCCTTTGATCTGGGTCGTCATCAGGGAGGCGCTCGCCTGCGAAATCGCACAACCGGAGCCCTCAAAGGAGATTTCGGCGATCCGATCCCCGTCCATGCGGAGGTAGACATGGCATTGGTCTCCGCAGGTCGGATTGTCGCCGTGCGCGACCCGGTTTGCGGCCAACAGGCGGCCCTTGTTTCGCGGCCGCCGGTTATGATCGAGGATCACCTGCTGATAAAGCTCGGTTAAGTCGGATGACATCGGTTTGGGGCACGCTAACCGAAACAATCCGCAGCGCAAAGCCCGGTTTTTTCTTTTTATGTCAGCAGAAAGCTCATTTTCGTTTGGAATTGGCCGTTATTATGCTTTGCGAGGACCTACGGCCATGACCGACAACGTGCTCATCCCACTTCCAAACTTCACCCTTCCGGTGGATCTTCCGTGGCGCGTGCACTTCATCGGCGCGGTCAACGAGCAGCTTCGGCGGATGCATGCGACGGGTCATTTCGAACCGCCGCGCTTCTTCGGGTATTATTTCCAGGGAGGATCTCCGGTTGGCGTCAGCGGAAGCTGGACGGTCTCGCTCGATCCGGTCCCCATCCTCGTGCGCCTTCCCGGAGACTTGAGGAGGGTGACCCAGGGCAGCTACAGCATCACGACCATCGTTCGGGACACCGATCCGGAATTCATTCTCGTGCACGACCGCCGCGACGGCGCCTGCTGGCTGTGGCGGTTTCCCTACGGGCTGCGCTTCGTCGAATCGACCGAAGCGTGCACCGGGGACGACGACTACGGTAAAGACAGTTCCGAGAATCGGAAGCTCCTGGGTCCCTGACAATCCGCCGATCGGATAGCCAGAGTCCATCCGAAAACTGACAATGGCCGTTGTCAGCTTTCGGATAGACTCAAGGCTGGAAGCGCCGGCAACGGCACGTCCAGGGAGGCGGCCATCGCGCGGAAAAGCTCGATTTCGCCGGACAGAAGAACGCCGTCCGCGTTGACGACGTAGGCGGCCGCGGTAAGGAGCCTCCTTTTGATCGGCCCGCTGGCGGCGGCCAGGCGGTCGAGCGCGGCGTCCAATTGGGCGAAACCGCAGGCGCCGGGCGCCAGAAGGCTCAGGCGGCCTTCCAGGAGCTTGAGATGGGCGGCGCCGGCGGCAAATGCGCGGGCGGCCTCCGAGTCGTTGTCGCTCGAGGCGTGCGCCAGCGCCGAAAGGGCGACATTGATTTCACCCGCAACGTCGGGGAACGAGTAGGTTCGGGCTGCCGTCCCGGTTGGGTTGGCGCCAGCCAGCAGGTTGCGGCGGACGATCTTCTGGAGGGCGTAACCGAATGTAGTGACCCGGCCATCCGTGTGGACCAGGTGGTCCAGGGTCTGGTCGAGATTCCGGCGCGCGGCCTCATCGAGCGCGTTCAGTGCGGGAAGGGCCAGCAGGACCAGCGGGAGCTTTTGGGAGGGGTCCAGGTTCCTGAGCGGTGGCTCGATTTCGGGAAGAATGCGCGCTGCATTGCCGTCCGCTCCGGCTGACAGGGCGGACATCTGGTGCTCTCTCACGGAGGAGTCGGAACTGAGCAGAAGGGCAAAAAGGAGAACGGGAGCCTCCGCAGATGAGCGGGTGGCTGTCCTCAGGCGCTCCGGGATCTTCTGGAGAAGGATCCGGGAATCGTTCACGGCCGCCGGCGACAGGGTGCCCGCGGCTGCCAGGAGGACAAGGGGATTGATCGAGGCGGCGCCCCCGGGCGATCCAAGGGACGCAATTATCGGCGGCAGAACGGGCGATCCGGCCGGAGGGGAGGGCGGGGCATGCACTACGGACGCGGCTGGTGGCGACGCCGCCGGAGGCGGGACGAACTTCCCGTCGAAGTGGGGGTCGATCGCGCGGATTCGCGCGTCGAGGGGCGGATGGGTCGCCAGCAACCCTCCGAAACTGGAGCGGAAACTCTGCGAGAAAAAGAAGTGCCCGATGGCCGCAGTCTGGTGGTGCTCCATTGCGGAACCGGCAGCGCCGATCCGGCGAAGCGCTCCGACGATTCCCGCCGGATTGCGGGTGAACTGCACCGAAGAGGCGTCGGCGAGGAATTCCCGCTGGCGGGATACCGCGGCCTGGATCAACCGGCCGAAGAAATACCCGATATAGCCCAGGATGAAGAGCCCGAGACCGATCATCAGGGCCGCCGCCGCGCCCTTCCCGCGGCTGCGGCGCATGCCATACAGGACTCCCCGGCCTATGATCGCTATGACCAGGATCCCGAATATCAGGGCGGTCAGGCGCATGTTCATGCGCATGTCCCCATTGAGTATGTGACTGAATTCGTGGCCGATGACGCCCTGCAGCTCGTCGCGCGTCAGCTTGTCGAGGGCGCCCCGGCTCACTGTCACGACGGCGTCGTTGGTTGTCAGCCCCGCCGCGAATGCGTTGATCTCAGGCTCATCGTCGAGGACATAGACTGCGGGCACGGGCAGGCCCGCGGCGATCGACATCTCCTCGACGACATTGAGCAGCCGCCTCTCGGCCAAATCGGTGGAGTGCGGATCGATGCGCCGTCCGCCGACCCCCGTCGCCACGGCAGCCCCTCCCTGGCGCAGTTCGGACCATTTGACCAGGGAGGCGACGGCGACAACTCCCGAGGTGAAAAAGGCCACCGCGAGCATCAGTCCGGGCTGCCAGACGGGGGAGTCGGCGTCCTGCGCTTCGACGTAGCCGTTGTAGTTGTAGCGGTACCGGTGGGTGGAGGAATTGGCGAGAAAGCCCTCGCCCAGGCGCGCAAAGCAATAGGCGGCGAAGATCGTTCCCGCCAATCCGAGGGCGAACAGGAAGATCAGGTACCGAGTGCGCTTTTTCGCGCGCTCTTCGGCCGCGAAGAAGTCCATGGCGTCCGGTCCGGATGAATCAGAACTGGACCTTGGGCGCGTTTCGCTCGGTGGCGTCTTCGATCTTGAAAAGTTCCGCGGGTTGGAAGCCG
Source organism: uncultured Verrucomicrobiae bacterium (assembly GCA_963747795.1). Lineage (GTDB taxonomy): Bacteria > Verrucomicrobiota > Verrucomicrobiia > Opitutales > Opitutaceae > Palsa-1447. The sequence continues at coordinate 128,688 of CAVVGS010000003.1, read as the reverse complement.
CCGACGCCGGCAATCAGGACATTGGGGAAGGTCTCCCTCGAGGTATTGTAGACCATCACGGTGTCGTTGTAGGCCTGGCGGGCGAAGGCGATCTTGTTCTCGGTCGAGGTCAGCTCCTCGGTGAGCTGCATCATGTTCTGGTTCGCCTTGAGGTCGGGATACTGCTCGGAAACGACCATCAGGCGGCTCAGGGCCCCGGCGAGGCCGCCCTCGGCGCTCACAAGGCCCTTCATCGCGTTTCCATCGGCGGGATTGGCGGCCGCAGCCTGCGAGGCGGTGTAGGCGATGTTCCGAGCCTTGATCACATCCTCGAGGGTTTCGTGCTCGTGCTTCAGGTACCCCTTCGCCGTCTCGACCAGGTTTGGAATCAGGTCGTAGCGGCGTTTCAATTGGACGTCTATCTGGGCAAACGCGTTCTTGAAGCGGTTGCGCAGGCTGACGAGCGAATTGTATATTCCGACGGCCCAGGCGGCCGCGATGACGACTATGGCTATGAGACCGAGGAGAATAATGAGCGCAGTCATGAATTCTTTGGGGGCTAGTTTCCCGACCCTACCACGCGGGCACGCTTATGCCAGAGTAAATCGGTGGGCCAGGGAACCCTGCCCGGGTGAAAAGACTCTAGAGGCTATGCGAGTGACAACGCGGTTGATTGTTCCAGCAGAGTTGGCATGCTCGCGCCGGCCGGTATGCCCATTCGAAGATTCCTTTTTCTGACGCTGATGGCGGTTGCGATGGCGCGCGCCCAGGAGCCGCTGAATGCGCCTGTGCCCCTTGCGCCGGCGCCGCCGGCGATTTCGCCGGGGCAGGCGGGGCTGTCCCTCTCCGCTGCGCAAAGAGCGGAGGATCTGGGCCTTCCAAGCATCGCTGCCGGCATGTACCAGCAGCTTCTTTCCTCCCAGGGAATGGACAAACGGGCCCTGACAATCGCCCTGGCGACGGCGCTCCTCGACGATGGCCGGCCGGATGCGGCACTCAAGGCGCTCAACGCGCTTCCGCCTCCGCACAGTTCCGCTTGGCATCTGCGCGCCGGGCTTGCCGCCGCGGCGTCGCGGCAGATGGCATCGGCCAGAACGGAATTGGCCGCCGTCAAGCCGCCCGACCTCCCGGCCGAGGACCGGCCCTGGGATTTCTTCCTGCAGGGAATGGTGGCTTCCGCCGCCGGCGAATTCAACCGGGCCGGGGAGCTTTTCGGGCAGGCCGAGAGCCAGGCCGGGGCGGGAGGGACAAACCTGACCCGGGCGCGCTTCCAGCTCGCCCGGGAACAGGCGCTTTTGCAGGTGGACCGCGTCACCGTGGACGAAGCCGAGCAGGCCAGGAAGAACGCCGAAAACTATCCGGGCAGCGTCGGCTACGACTTTGCGCGCTCGTACGCGGTCATGCTGAACGCGCTCGGCCGGCAGGCCGCCGCGATCGACGCCCTGCAACGCGACATTCTCACGCTTCCTGTCCGCGAACGCGCGCGCGCCGATGATTTCCGGCTGCTGCTGGGCCTGATCGCGGGTGCGGGCAGCGGGCCCGGCCGGATCGCACTGTTTCAGCTTCTGGACAACGGGGTCGATCCGGACCGCCAGCGGCAGGCGCTGCAGCTATTGGCGCGCGCATTCGCCGAGGGGTCCAGCCGGGATGTCTTCAGGGCCGAACTGGACAAGTTGATCGGAGGGGCAACCGCGCACCCGATCCTGGACGACCTTTTTCTGGTCCGGGCCGAGTGGGCTCTCGGCGACAAGGATTACGCCCGGGCCGAGGATTCCGCCCGCTCGCTGCTCGACCGGTTTCCCGGCTCGCCCCTGACGCCCTACGCCCTGGGCGTCCTCGTCCGCGCCGCATGGGAACAGCAGCAGTACCGATCGGCGGCGGACTACGCCCGCCAGACCCGTGAGGCCCTCCTGAAATTGGGTGCGGGAGCGGACAGGCCGGGCGTCCTATCCCAGCTTAACGTGGTCGTCGCCGAATCCTGGTATCGGGCCCGTGACTACCGCAGCGCCGCCGATGCCTACGCCGGGGTCGTGAACAGCCCGCCGCCCGGGATCAAGCCGGGAGACTTCATGTTCCAGCGTGTGGAGGCGGAAATCAAGGCGGGCGCGCTCAAGGATGCGGAGGCCGTTCTCGACGAGCAGGCGCGCAGCCCCCGGTTTGACGCGGTCAACCGGTGGGAGGCCGAGTGGAATCTCGCCAGGGCACTCCAGCTGGACAACCGGAGCGCCGAGGCCTACGAGCGCGTCAACCGGCTTCTGGCCGCGCGGCTGGCCCCCGAACTCTCCGCCGAACTGCGCGCCCGGATGGCCTGGCTCCAGGCCCGCCTGGCCGTCGATGCACACGACGAGGGGCGCGCCCTGCTGCTGGTGGACGGCCTGACGGGGCTTCTCGCGGGGCTGGATCCGAGCCTGCGCGAGGACATCGCGAGCAGCAGCCTCCTCCTCAAGGCCCAGGTCTACTTTGACCGCCTCCTGCAGGTCCACGGCTCAAGCATGGAATGGGAGGCCCAGGAACGCGCGATCCTGAAGCAGCTCCGCGCCAATTATCCCGCCTCCGACGCCACCGCCCAATCTTACTTTGCCGAGGCCAACTATGACGAGCGCCAGGACAAGGTGGTCGAGGCTCAGCAGCTTTTGATCAACCTAGCCGACAAGTTTCCGAAGAGCCGCTATGCCCCCTACGCCCTGTACCAGGCCGCGACGATGGCGGGCCGTCTCGGCCAGGAGCAAAACCTGAACGAGGCCGAGCGGATGCTCGAGCGGCTCGTGACGAGCTATCCCAACGACGATCTCGTGTTCGATGCGCGGCTGATGCAGGGCGATGTTCTCAGCAGGCTCAACCAGTTCCCGCAGGCGCAGCACACGTATGAGTCCCTGGTCGACAGCCCCGCCTACGTCGGAACGCCCAACGCGATCGTTGCCCTGCTTGCGCTCGCCAAGTGCCACAACGCGCAATCGGGGAGCGACTCCTCGCATGAGGATCTGGCCCGCACTCTCTTCGATGGTTTGTGCGAGCGGGTCGACGCCCCGGCGGACGTCAGGGTCGAGGCCGGATTCAACCTGGGCTACATCTACATGCGGCGGGAGCGGCCGCAGCAGGCTAGGGAGGTGTGGTGGGGCGATGTCGTGGAGCCGTTCCTCCTCAACGCCGCGAAGGGCGCCGAACTGGGCGAAAAGGGACGCTATTGGATGGCAAAGACACTTTTCGAGCTGGCCGACCTTTTTGAGAAGCAGGGCCAGATCGACCAGGCGGTGCAGGCCTGGCAGCTGATCGTCGCCTCCGGCCTTCCGTTCTCGGCGCTCGCGCAGTCCAACCTGGCCAACCTCAATTCCCCGTCGGCGCACCCCTAATCCTTCCCTCTTCGCCAATGTCCGTCTTCAACTTCAGCCTGTTCGCCAAGGGCGGCCCCATGATGGTGGTGCTGCTGGTCCTCGGCCTCGCGGCATTCGTCCTCGTCGTCGAGCGCACGCTCTATTTGCACCGCGGACAGATCCGCTCCACGGCATTCATCAACGGGATCAAGAACATCCTCGCGAAGCGCAGGCTTGTCGAGGCCCTGACCGTCTGCGAGGAGACTCCCGGGCCGGTGGCCGCCGTCGTCAAGGCGGCCCTTCTGCACTCGGAGGACGACGCCGAGACGATGCGCTTCCATGTCCAGGAGGCGGCGATTGTCGAGGTGCCCGCCCTCGAGCGCCGTCTCGGTTCGATTGCCGCGATCGCCCAAGTGGCACCCCTTGCGGGGCTATTGGGGACGGTCCTCGGCATGGCGACGACCTACATCGCCTTCGAGAAGGGCGGCGACTACGCCACCCCGCACGCCCTGGCGACCGGGATGTGGCAGGCGCTCTTGAGCACGGCCGGCGGGCTCATGCTCGCGATTCCCGCCCATATCGCCCACCATTTCCTCTCGAGCCGGGTCCGCGCGATCGTCCGTGACATCGAATGGTCGGGCAACGAGATCATGAAGTACTTGCTGGTCGACTACCGGGCGATTCCGGGGCCCGCGGAGGAGGGGAAATGATCACCCGCCCGCTCGAGATTTCCTCGCACCTCGCGCCGCCGCCGCGGAATTTCGACGTGCTCTTCTACGTGAATGTGGGCGCCCTCGCCCTGTTCTTCTTCATGTTCGGCTCGCGCTTCGTCCTGGCGCCGGCGCTTCCCCTGGGTGAGCCGTTGCCGAGCATGGATGGGGCGCGGACAGGCGCCGTTCGCACGACCTGCCACCTGAGGATCCTGGGTTCGGGCCAGATCCTGACCGACCAGGGCCTGCTGACCCAGGCGCAGCTTCCGGAATGGCTGAGGGCCCAGGGCCGCAGGGACAAGCACGCCGTCCTCCTCCTTCTGGCGGGGGTGGACGTTCCGATAGGCGAGATAACGCGCATCCAATCGATGGCGGTCAGCGCGGGCTTTTCCTACGTGGCCCTCGCCGCCCAGGAGTCCCCGTCCGGGGCCGCCGGGCGATAGGCCGCGGGCGAAGGCAATCGGGCATCGTGGACAATAAGGCAGAGAAAAGCTCCTCCGGCTTGGCGCGGCAACGGCTGCCGGCGATCGCGGCGGGACTCGCCCTGATCGTTCTGGCCTCGGCCCTTTTCCGCCCTCCGCCTCCGGCTCCGGCCGGCCCGCCGGCGCCGCCCCCTCCCAGCGTCCGGCTTGTGCGTTCCGCCGCAAAGGGCGCGGATTCGCTGGGCGGGGGCGACCTGGCAAGCGAGGACGCCGCCCTCCACGATCCGACGCCGCTTTTCCTGCCCACGCGCTGGAGCAGCGCCCAGAAGGAGCTCCCCGACCGGCCGCCGGAAGGGTCCTTCACGGGGTATGCCCCGAGGCTTGTCTTCGCCGAGGACAGGCTGGGACTCGACCTCGAGCATGCCGCCCCGCCGATGCGGGCCGCCGACGCCCTGCGGGAGGGCCCGCTCGGCAGCAATCCCCTGATCGGGTTCGGGCGGGCGGAGGCGCCCGTGCCGGCCCTCGGCCAGCGCCTGGCCCGCGTTTCCGCCGCCGATGTCCGGACCGGGCGGATAGTATTTACAGAATCAATACCCGATGCGCCGGGCGCGCCCGCCGAGCTGCGGAGCAGGGCCTGGGAGCCGCTCGGATTCATGGCGGCGGTGGATGCCGCCGGACTTGTGCGGCCCCTGGTGGCGACGGCGCGCTCGGGCACGGCCGCGGACAGCTTCTTCCTCGGCTACCTGTCGGGGGATTTCAGGATCGGCGAGCGCCTGGCGCCCGGATTCTATCGCATCTGGGTCGGGCCGTGAGGCCCGGCGTGGCGGAGGCTGCCGGGCCTTCGCGAATCGGCGAGGCGCTTGCGCGATTCGCTACTCGATCGGCAGGGGAATTGCCAGGCGCTCCGACCACTCAGCGTACTGGGCCCAAAGGCCGGGTTCGACCGGGATGCCGTCCCTGAGGCGGCGGGCCTCGCTTTCGTATTCCGGTTCACCCGGATAGAGGACCCGCTCGCCCTGGCCCTTGACCTCGGCGATCGCCGCGAAGGCGGCGGCCGCCAGGCCCGCGCCGCCGAAGAAGCGCCGCGGATCGAATGCGATCATGAGGGAGCCCAGGCGCCGGTATTCGTCCAATTCCTCGTACATCTTGTTCAGGTGGGGCCCGTATGGCATCCCGTTCAGCGGCCCGCAGAGCATGTCGATGACAAAGGCCATCGCGTATCCCTTGTGGCCCCCCATCGGCTTCAGGGCGGCGATCGCCCTGGCGTCGGTCGTGTCCCGGCCGTTTTTGTCGACGCCCAGCCCCGGGGGGACCGTGCGGTTCTCCCGCCGCGCATTGTGAATCCGGTTCATGGGCACGACGCTCGTCGCCATGTCCAGGCAGAGCGGGCGGGCCGGGTCGGTCGTGGGTATCGCTATCGAAATCGGGTTCGTCCCGAAGAAGGGGCGATTGCCCTCGTGCGGGATCACGAAGGAGTTCGCATGGGTGAATGAGATCCCGATCAGGTCTTTTTCGGCTGCCCGCCTGGAGTAAAGGCCGATCGCGCCGCAGTGGCTGGAATTGCGCACTCCGACGATGCCGGCTCCGCCCGCAAGGGCCATTTCGATCGCCCTGTCCTCCGCAAACGTGCAGACCACAAAGCCAAGCCCGTGATCGCCATCCACATTTCCGGTGGCCGGCCCCGTCGGCTCAAAGGCCAGGTTCGGCCGCGCCTTGATCGACCCGCGCCGGAGCCGGTTCAGGTAGTGCGGCACCCGGGAGACCCCATGGGAATCGATGCCCCAGAGGCTCGTCTGAACCAGCTGTCCGGCCGATCTTTCGGCATCGACATCCGGCATGCCCACGGCCACAAAGACACGGCTTATCCAGATGCGCAGGGCATCGGCTGACACGGAGTTGGGATACATGGGCGCGCACAGTCAGGACGAAGAGAACCTGTTCCGTCAAGTTTGCTGTTGACGGGGACATACGTGGCGTTCACTTTCTTACCTCTTTCCCGTTTTTTGACCGCAGCTTCGTCGTCTGCGTGCCAGAAGCCTCTGATAATCAATCATGGGCGTTTGGCAAGCACGCCCCGGTCTGCCCAGATAGCTCAATTGGCAGAGCACGTCCTTGGTAAGGACGAGGTCGCCGGTTCAAGTCCGGTTCTGGGCTCCAGGGCAGACAATAGAATGCCGGTCGCAACATTTCGATTCAAACCCAAATACACGTCTCCCTCCTCTCATGGCTAAAGGAACATTCGAACGTAAGAAACCGCACGTCAACGTCGGCACGATCGGGCACATCGATCACGGCAAAACGACCCTGACCGCCGCGATTCTCGCGGTTCAGGCGAGGAAAGGCCTCGCCCAGGTCAAGTCCTACGCGGACATCGCGAAGGGCGGCACCGTGCGGGACGCCACCAAGACGGTGACAATCGCAGTGTCGCACGTCGAATATGAGTCCGACAAGCGCCACTACGCGCACGTCGACTGCCCCGGACACGCCGACTTCATCAAGAACATGATCACCGGCGCGGCGCAGATGGACGGCGCGATCCTCGTCGTCTCGGCCGCGGACGGCCCGATGCCGCAGACGCGCGAGCACATCCTGCTCGCCCGCCAGGTGGGTGTTCCTAAGATTGTCGTCTTCCTGAACAAGGTCGACCTGATCGACGACAAGGAGCTCATCGACCTGGTCGAGGAGGAGATCCGCGATCTGCTCACCAAGTACCAGTTCGACGGCAAGGGCGCGAAGGTCATCCGCGGCTCCGCCACGGCGGCCCTCGAGGGCAAGCCCGAGGGTGAAAAGGCCATCGCCGACCTGCTCGACGCAGTCGACACGGAAATTCCGATGCCGGTGCGCGAGATGGACAAGCCCTTCCTGATGTCCGTCGAGGACGTCTTCTCGATCACCGGCCGCGGCACGGTCGCCACGGGCCGTATCGAGCGCGGCGTCGTCAAGCTGAACGAGACGGTCGAAATCGTCGGCCTCAAGGACACCTCCACGACGGTCGTCACCGGGATCGAGATGTTCCGCAAGCTGCTCGACCAGGGCCAGGCCGGCGACAACGTCGGAATCCTGCTGCGCGGCGTCGAAAAGGACGGGATCGAGCGCGGCCAGGTCGTCGCCCACCCGAAGACCATCCACCCGCACACGAAGGCCAAGGCCGAGATCTATGTCCTCTCAAAGGATGAAGGCGGACGCCACACTCCCTTCTTCAACGGATACCGTCCGCAATTTTACTTCCGCACGACGGATGTCACCGGAGTCATCGAGCTGCCCAAGGGCGTCGAGATGATCATGCCGGGCGACAACATCAACATCGACATCGCGCTGATCCAGCCGATCGCAATGGAGAAGACGCAGCGCTTCGCCATCCGCGAGGGCGGGCGCACAATCGGAGCAGGCCGAATCACCGACATTATCGAATAAGCTGCTCTCCAACCGTTTAATCGCCTCGCCGAGGTCTCCCAAAAGGAGCCTCGGCGGCGTCGTATCAGATCCACGTTATTAGGGGTGTAGCTCAATTGGTAGAGTAGCGGTCTCCAAAACCGTCGGTTGGGGGTTCGAGTCCCTCCGCCCCTGCCATCTTCCAAATCCTTAAATGAAAAACCCGTTTCAGAGCACGCGCGTCTTCTTCGGCCAGATGGTCGAGGAGCTCCAGAAGGCCACGTGGCCGACCTGGCCCGAATTGCGGGACTCAACAATCGTGGTTATCGTGGCCTCGGTGATCCTCGGGATTTTCACAAGCATCAGCGACTTCTCGCTCATCCAGGTCGTAGGATTTCTGCACGATCTGGTGCGCTAGAGCCACAGCCCATGTCCGCCCAAACCTCAGCACCCCCCGGCGCGCAATGGTTCGCGCTTCACACGCTCTCCGGGCAGGAGAACAAGGTGAAGCTGTATATCGAGCGGTTCAAGAAGGCCGAGGAGCTGGACGACCAGATCTTCGAGGTCCTGCTCCCGACCGAGACCGTCTCCGAAGTGAAGGCCGGCAAGAAGTCGACCAAGGTGCGCAAGCTCTACCCGGGCTACGTCTTCGTCCAGATGTGCCTGTACGGCGAGGACCAGAAGCTGATCAACAAGCCCTGGTACTTCGTCAAGGAGGTGGCGGGCGTCATCGGCTTTGTCGGCGGCGAGCATCCCGCCCCGCTGCGGCAGTCCGACATCGACGAGATCCGCGCCCGCATCGAGGCCGCCAGCGGCAAGGAGGTGCCGAAGGTGCAGTACGGCGTCGGCGAGGAAGTGAAGATCAACGACGGTCCGTTCGCCAACCTGAACGGCCGCATCGACGAAGTGGACCCCGAGCGCGGCAAGCTCCGCGTCTCCGTCTCAATTTTCGGCCGGTTTACGCCGGTCGAACTCGAATACTGGCAGGTGCAGCGCCTCACGGAGTGAGGAAAGCCGCCCGCCCCCGATCCCTAGTCATTCCATGGCCAAGAAAATCCAAGGTTATATCCGTCTCCAACTCCCAGCGGGCGCCGCGAATCCCGCGCCGCCGGTCGGTCCCGCGCTGGGCGCGCAAGGCGTCAACATCATGGCGTTTTGCAAGGACTTTAACGCGAAGACCAAGGACCAGAACGGGATGATCCTGCCGGTCATCATCACGGTTTACGCTGACAAGAGCTTCACCTTCATCCTGAAGTCGCCGCCGGCTTCGGTGCTCCTGAAGAAGGCCGCCAACATCGCCAGCGGCTCGGGCAAGCCCAACCAGGACAAGGTCGGAAAGGTCACCCGCAAGCAATTGCTTGAGATCGTGAAGCTCAAGCAGAAGGACCTCAACTCCCACACGGACGAGGCAGGCATCCGCATCATCGCCGGCACCGCCCGCAACATGGGCATTGAGGTCGTCGACTAGTCTTTTCACAAGGAAACATCCCGCGGGAGGCCGGGGCGCACGTCCCAAGCCGCATACACCGCAAGGAGGACAAAATGGAAAAATACAGCAAACGCTATCGCGCCGCACTCCAGGTCACCGACCTGATGAAAGAGCATCCGCTCAAGGAGGCCGTGGAGATTCTCCACAAGTTTCCGAAGGCCAAGTTCGACGAAACGGTCGAACTGTCACTCCGGCTCGGGGTGGATCCGACCGTGGGGGACCAGATGATCCGCGGCACGACCCCGCTTCCCAACGGCACTGGCAAGAAGGTGCGGGTCCTCGTCTTCACGGACAACCCGAAGGCCGCCCTGGACGCCGGTGCGGACCACGCCGGGCTCCAGGACATGATGGCCAAGATCAACGAGGGCTGGCTCGACTTCGACGTCGCCCTGTCGACGACCGAGGCCATGAAGACCGTCCGGACAATCGCCCGCGTCCTCGGCCCCAAGGGCCTCATGCCCAATCCGAAGAGCGGCACGGTGACCGACGACCTCGTCAACGGAATCAAGGCCGTCAAGGCCGGACGGGTCGAGTTCAAGATGGACAAGACCTGCAACATCGGGGTCGGCATCGGCAAGCGTTCCTTCACCGCCGCGCAGATCATCGAGAATGCGCTGGCCGTCATCGACGCCGTCGGCAAGGCCAAGCCCGCCTCCTTCAAGGGCAACTACATCAAGACTGTTTCGCTCTCCGCATCACAGAGCCCGTCCGTGCGCATCGCGTCGGCCGAATACAGCAAGTACTGAACTCCAAGCCCTGGATACCATGAGAGCCGAAAAACAATACCTGATCGCGGAGGTCGAGACGCACCTCAAGAAGTCCGACTACGTGATCCTCGCCAATTTCACCGGCGCCACCGTCGCCGACGTGGCCGCCCTGCGCGCCAAGCTCGCCGCCGAAAAGGCCGAATTCCATGTCATCAAGAACAGCTCGCTTCGCGTCGCCGCGAAGGCCCTGGGCCTGCCTGACATCGAGGGCGCCCTGATCGGCCCCACGGCGATCGTCGTCGGGGGCAAGAATTCGCCGGGCGTCGCGAAGGTGCTGAAGCAATTCTTCAAGGAAAAGCAGAAGGTCTCGGTGAAGGCCGGCATCCTCAGCCGCAAGCTGATCACGCCCAAGGAAGTCGACCTGCTGGCAGAGATGCCCTCCCTCGACAGCCTCCGGGCGCAGCTGCTCGGATTGCTCAACCAGCCGGCGGGCGCCTTCGTCCGCGTCATCAACGCCGTTCCGCAGGGCATCGTCAATGTCCTGCAGGCAAAGGTCCGGGCAACCGCATCCTGAGCACCCAGAACCGTTGACCGGACCTTCGTCCGCCGAAGCCCCGGCGAAGGCGGACCCGTCAACAACCGATCAATCCCACACAGCACTTTGTTAAACAACCAGTCAAACGCGGCAGGCTAGGGGATACGTCCCTTAAACGCGCCTCCCAATCTAAAGGCCGCTAACCTACTGCAGGAGATAAACATGAGCAACATCACGAAAGATCAAGTCATCGAGTGGCTTTCCGGCCAGTCGGTTCTCGAAATCGCCGGTCTGGTCAAGGACCTCGAGGCAAAATGGGGCGTCTCCGCCGCGGCCCCCGTGGCAGCCGCTGCAGCCCCCGTGGCCGCCGCCGCAGCGGCCCCGGTCGAGGAGAAAACGGAATTCACCGTCATGCTCCTCGAGGCCGGAGCCAACAAGATCGGCGCCATCAAGGAGGTGCGCGCAATCACCGGCCTCGGCCTCAAGGAAGCCAAGGACCTGGTCGAGGGCGCCCCGAAGGCCGTCAAGGAAGGCGTTTCCAAGCAGGAGGCCGAGGAGGTCAAGAAGAAGCTCGAGGCAGCCGGCGCCAAGGTTGAGCTCAAGTAACCCTAACTTCGCGAGGCGAAACGCCGTCAATGGAGCTGAGGCGCCACGTCAGTGGCGCACAACTCAAATAGCCAGCGTTCGCGAAGCGAAACCCTGTCAATGCCGCCAGGGCGCCAAATTGGCGCCCAATTGAAATAAAGCCAATATTGGCGAACGAGTTGCGTCACAATCCATTCCATTCCGGACAGGCCGCGGAGTTCACGGCCTGTCCTTTGCCTTTCTCCTGTTTGTCAGTTTATTGGAGCACGCCTTCGCCCGTCGATCCCTCCTGCCACGCAGAGGGTGTCGCTGTGCGCGCCTTTTTTCCATTTAAGCCGCTCCGGCAGGAGCGGCAATCAGTAGTATCGCTATCCTCTTCCTTTAACGACCATGGCCGACCGCAATAAATCTGAGCGCATCAACTTCGGCAAACTCCGCGAAGTCCTTCAGCCGCCGAACCTGATCGAGATCCAGATCAACTCCTATCTCGATTTCCTGCAGAAGGGAATTCCCGAGAAGCAACGCAAGCCCCAGGGCCTGGAGGCGGTCTTCCGCGAGGTCTTCCCGATCCAGTCGTACGACGAGCGCCTGGTCCTCGAGTACGTCTCGTACACGCTCGGCGAGCCGAAGAATTCCGAGATCGAGTGCATCCGCGAGGGCATCACCTACTCGGTTCCGCTCTATGTGAAGCTGCGCCTGCGCGAGGAGGACTTCATCAAGGACGAGGACATCTACATGGGCGAGATCCCTATGGTGACCGAGCGGGGCTCGTTCATCATCAACGGCGCCGAGCGCGTCGTCGTCTCCCAGCTGCACCGCTCCCCGGGCATCGCCTTTGAGGTGACTCCGCATCCGAACGGCAAGCTCCTGCACTCCTTCCGCATCATTCCCGACCGCGGCACCTGGCTCGAGGTGCAGTTCGACAACAACGACCTGCTCTACGTCTACCTCGACCGCCGCCGCCGCCGCCGGAAGTTCCTGATCACGACCCTCCTCCGGGCCATCGGCTACAGCGCCGACGTCGACATCCTCAATCTCTTCTACGAGATCAAGGACCTCAAGGTTTCCAAGGCCCTCGACATGGAGAACGTGAGCACACTTGTCCTCGTCGAGGACGCGATCGACGCCCAGAAGGGCGTCGTTCTGGCGCGCGCCTTCGAGCCGCTGACCAAGCAGATCGTCCGCACCTTTGAGAAGCACGAGATCTCCGCGATCCGCGTCATCGACACAGCGATCGACGAGGGCGCCATCATCCGCGCCCTCAAGAAGGACCCAAGCCGCAACGAGGAGGAGGCCCTCAAGGAAATCTACAAGCGTCTGCGCCCCGGCGAGCCGCCGACCACAGCCAACGCGAAGGCCCTCCTGAAGAGGCTCTTTTTCGATCCGAAGCGCTACGACCTCGGACGGGTGGGCCGCTACAAGGTCAACCAGAAGCTCGGCCTGAAGGCCACGCTTGAGCAGCGCATCCTCGAGAGCACGGACATCGTCGCCGCGACCAAGTACCTCGTCCGCCTGAAGAGGGGCGAGGGCGTCGTCGATGACATCGACCACCTGGGCAGCCGCCGGGTGCGCACCGTGGGCGAACTCCTCGCCAACCAGTGCCGCGTGGGCCTCTCCCGCACGGAGCGGCTCGTCCGCGAGCGAATGACGATGTACGACCAGAGCGTCGACTCGATCACCCCGCAGAAGCTGATCAACCCGAAGGCGCTGACGACGGTCATCCGCGACTTCTTCGCCCGCAGCCAGCTCTCCCAGTTCATGGACCAGATCAACCCGCTGGCGGAGGTGACGCATAAGCGCCGCCTCTCGGCCCTCGGGCCCGGCGGGCTCAACCGCGAGCGCGCCGGATTCGAGGTGCGCGACGTCCACCCGTCGCACTACGGCCGGATCTGCCCCATCGAGACGCCCGAAGGCCCGAACATCGGGCTTATCAATTCCCTGTCGACCTACGCCCGCGTGAACGAGTTCGGCTTCATCGAGACGCCTTACCGCGTCGCGAAGGAGGGCCGCGTATCCGACAAGATCGACTACCTCACCGCCGACCAGGAGGAGGGCAAGATCATCGCCCAGGCCAACGCCGAGATCGACGAGAAGAACCACTTCGTCGGCAAGGTCACCGTCCGAAAGGACGGCGAATTCCTCGAGGTCAGCGCCACCGAGGTCGACTACATGGACGTGTCGCCCAAGCAGGTCATCTCGATCGCCGCCGGCATGATCCCCTTCCTCGAGCACGACGACGCCAACCGAGCCCTCATGGGCTCGAACATGCAGCGCCAGGGCGTGCCCCTCCTGCAGGCCGAGGCTCCGTTCGTCGGCACCGGGATCGAGGAGCGGGTTGCCCGCGACTCGAAGATCGTCGTCGTCGCCGAGGAGGCCGGAATCGTCGCCTCCGTCGACGCGAAGCGGATCATCATCACCCAGTCGGGCGAGATGCCCCGCCACATCAAGCACGACCTGAAGGGCCACGTCTCAGTCTACGAGCTGCGGAAATTCATGCGCTCGAACGCCGGCACCTGCTTCAACCAGAAGCCGATCGTCAGGCGCGGCCAGAAGATCAAGGCCGGCGAGATCATCGCCGACGGCCCCTCGACCGACCAGGGCGAGATGGCGCTCGGACGCAATGTCCTCGTCGCCTTCATGCCGTGGAACGGGTACAACTTCGAGGACGCGATCCTCATCTCCGAGAAGGTCCTCAAGGAGGACATCTTCACCTCGATCCACATCCAGGAGTTCGAGGTCACCGCCCGCGACACGAAGCTCGGGCCGGAGGAAATCACGCGCGACATCCCGAATGTCGGCGAGGAGGCCCTCAAGAATCTCGACCACAACGGCGTCATCCGTGTCGGTGCGGAGGTGAAGCCCGGCGACATCCTCGTCGGCAAGATCACCCCGAAGTCCGAAACCGAGCTCGCCCCCGAGGAGAAGCTCCTGCGGGCGATCTTCGGCGAGAAGGCCGCCGACGTTAAGGACACCTCGCTCGTGGTCCCGTCCGGGGTCGGCGGGATCATCATGGACGTCAAGGTCTCCTCGCGGATCGACAACCAGCAGGAGCGGCTGTCGCCCTCCGACCGCCGCCGCCAGATCAAGCAGATCCAGGAGGACTACAAGACCCAGATGGACAAGCTGCGGGAGGGCCTGACCGAGGCCCTTTCCAACATCCTCCTCGGCGAGAAGATCCCGCTCGACGTCGTCAACGGCGAGAACAGCGAGATCATCATCCCCGCCAACCGCAAGATCACGAAGACGCTCCTTCGCAAGCTCGCGGCCGTCTCCAAGCACGTGCAGATCGACCCCTCGCCCGTGCGGATCAAGATCATGGAGATCATCGGCTCGTACCAGTCGAAGTTCGACGAGCTCGAGTCCGACCGCGAGCGCAAGATTGCCTCGGTCGAGTCCGGCGAAGGATCCGCCGACGGCGCCATCAAGCAGGTCAAGGTCTACATCGCCACCAAGCAGAAGCTCGAGGTCGGCGACAAGATGGCGGGACGCCACGGAAACAAGGGCGTCGTCGCGAAGATCGTGCCCGAAGAGGACATGCCCTTCCTGCCCGACGGCACGCCGGTCGAAATCTGCCTGAACCCGCTCGGCGTGCCCTCGCGCATGAACGTCGGCCAGGTCCTTGAAACCCACCTCGGGTGGGCCTGCAAGAAGCTCGGCCTCCAGGTCGCGACCCCCGTATTTGACGGAATCCCGGAAAAGCGGGTCCGCGAATACCTCAAGGAAGCCAAGCTTCCCTCCTCGGGAAAGAGCGTCCTTTCGGACGGCCGCACCGGCGAGAAGATCGATCAGGAGGTCGTCGTAGGCTACATCTACATGATGAAGCTGAACCACCTTGTCTCCCACAAGATCCACGCCCGCGCGGTCGGACCCTACTCCCTGGTCACCCAGCAGCCGCTGGGCGGCAAGGCCCAGTACGGCGGCCAGCGCTTCGGCGAAATGGAAGTGTGGGCGCTCGAGGCCTACGGCGCCGCGCACACCCTCCAGGAGCTGCTCACAGTCAAGTCCGACGATGTGCAGGGCCGCACCAAGATCTACGAGTCGCTCGTCAAGGGCGACAACACGCTGCAGGCCGGCACGCCCGAGTCGTTCAACGTTCTCATCAAGGAAATCCAGTCCCTCGGGCTGGACATCAAGCTTCAGAAGCGCGACGCGCTGAGCCTCGGATCCTAAACGCTCCCTCGCCCGCCGCCAGCGCCTTAATTTTAAAATACCCAAGGGACCATCACTCATGATTCAACCCGCCGATTCAGCCGCCTCCACCCGCGAGGAGGCACGCAGCGTCCTCGGCCTCGACGAGAGCCCGTTTGATTGCGTGTCCATCACCGTCGCCTCGCCCGAAACGATCCGCAAGTGGTCGAAGGGCGAGGTCAAGAATCCCGAGACGATCAACTACCGCACCTTCAAGCCCGAGCCGGGCGGCCTATTCTGCCAGAAGATCTTCGGCCCCGTGCGCGACTACGAGTGCGCCTGCGGAAAGTACAAGCGGATCAAGTACAAGGACGTGATCTGCGACCGCTGCGGCGTCGAGGTGACGATCGCCCGCGTGCGCCGCGAGCGGATGGGCCACATCGAGCTCGCCGTCCCGGTCGCCCACATCTGGTTTCTGAAGAGCATGCCGAGCCGCCTCGGCCTGCTCCTCGACATGACCGCCCGCTCGCTCGAGCGCGTGATCTACTACGAGAACTACATGGTCGTCGACCCGGGCAAGACACCCCTCGAGCCGCGCCAGCTTCTGACCGACACCGAGTACCGCCAGGCGCTCGATGAGTACGGCGACGGCTCCTTCGTCGCCAAGATGGGCGCCGAGGCCGTCCGCGACAGCCTGACCAAGATGGATCTCGAGGCGACGGTGGCCGAGCTGCACGAGCAGATGCGCGCGACCAAGTCGAAGCAGATCAAGAAGAAGCTCTCCAAGCGCCTGAAGGTGATCCAGGGCTTCATCCACTCCAAGTCGAAGCCGGAATGGATGATCCACGAAGTCCTGCCCGTCATCCCGCCGGACCTGCGCCCGCTCGTCCCGCTGGAGGGCGGCCGCTTCGCCACCTCGGATCTGAACGATCTCTACCGCCGCGTCATCAACCGCAACAACCGCCTGCGGAATCTGATGCAGCTGAAGACGCCCGACGTCATCATCCACAACGAAAAGCGGATGCTGCAGGAGGCGGTCGACGCCCTCTTCGACAACGGCCGCCACGGCCGCCCCGTCACCGGGGCCGGCAACCGCCCGCTCAAATCGCTCTCCGACATGCTCAAGGGCAAGCAGGGGCGCTTCCGCCAGAATCTCCTCGGCAAGCGGGTCGATTACTCGGGCCGCTCCGTCATCGTCATCGGCCCGGAACTGAAGCTCAACCAGTGCGGGCTGCCCAAGAAGATGGCGCTCGTCCTTTTCGAGCCGTTCATCATCCGCCGGCTGAAGGAACTGGGCTTCGTGCACACCGTGCGCGGCGCCCGCAAGATGATCGAGAAGAAGTCGCCCGAGGTCTGGGACATCCTTGAGGAGGTCACCAAGGGCCACCCGGTGCTGCTCAATCGCGCGCCGACCCTTCACCGCCTCTCGATCCAGGCCTTCGAGCCCGTCCTGATCGAGGGCGAGGCGATCCGCATCCACCCGCTCGTCTGCACGGCGTACAACGCCGACTTCGACGGCGACCAGATGGCGGTGCACGTGCCGCTGTCCCTCGAGGCGATCATGGAGTGCAAGCTCCTCATGATGGCGACTTCGAACATCTTCTCGCCCTCGTCCGGCAAACCGATCCTCACGCCCTCCCAGGACATCGTCCTCGGGGCCTACTACCTGACGATCGAGCCCCGCCGCAAGGTCGCCAAGGACCAGCGCGTCCCGCTCCTTTCGGGCCTCCAGGAGGTGCTCTTCGCCAAGGCGGACGGCGCCCTCAAGGTGCACGACTGGGTCGACATTCCCAATCCCGACTACAAGCGCGACACGGTCTTCGGCAACAAGGACAAGAAGATCCTCCGCACAAGCGTCGGCCGAGTGATCTTCAACCAGATCTGGCCGGCGGCCCTGGGCTTCGTCAATTTCCCGTGCGCCAAGGCAAAGCTGGGCGACCTGATCCTCAACACCTACAAGGTCGCGGGCAACGCCATCACGGTCGAGACCCTCGACAAGCTGAAGGAGCTCGGCTTCACGACCGCCTTCCAAGCCGGGATCTCGATCGGAATCGACGACATGATCATTCCGGAGGCGAAGAAGGAGATCGTCGCCGACTCCCGCAAGAAGATCGCCGAGGTCGAAGCCCAGTTCAACAAGGGCATCATCACTGACGGCGAGCGGTACAACAAGGTGGTCGACATCTGGACCAACGCCACGGACCGCATCGCCAAGGAGGTGTTCGCCGGCCTCGAGTACAACGAAGGCAAGCCCGAGATCAACCCCGTCTTCATCATGATGGACTCGGGTGCGCGCGGCAACAAGCAGCAGGTCCGCCAGCTGTGCGGAGCCCGCGGCCTCATGGCCAAGCCCTCCGGCGAAATCATCGAGCGGCCGATCCTCTCCTCGTTCCGCGAGGGCCTGACCGTCCTCGAATACTTCATCTCGACCCACGGCGCCCGCAAGGGCCTGGCCGATACCGCCCTCAAGACCGCCGACGCCGGCTATCTCACCCGCAAGCTCTGCGACGTGGCGATGGACGTCATCATCGGCGAGGACGACTGCGTCGCCCGCGACGGCGTCTGGAAGAAGGCCATCATCGAGGGTGATGACGAGATCGTCGGGCTGAAGGAGCGCATAATCGGGCGCTGCTGCAGCGACGACGTATTCAATCCCCTAACGCCCACCGAGCTGATCGTCGGCTCGGGCGAACTCATCACCGAGGAAATCGCGGCGAAGATCGACGACGTCGGCATCGAGCGCGTCAAGGTCATGTCGCCGCTCACCTCCACGAGCAAGATCGGCATCGACGCAAGGTCCTACGGGATCAACCCGGCCACCAACAAGATGGCCAAGGTGGGCGACTCGGTCGGCATCATCGCCGCCCAGTCGATCGGCGAGCCCGGCACCCAGCTGACGATGCGCACCTTCCACATCGGCGGCGTCGCCTCCGGCGGATTCAAGACTCCGGAAATCCGGGTTCGCTCGGCCGGCCTCGTGCAGTACCGGGGCCTTCGCCTGGTCAGCACGGCCGACGGCGGCAGCATCGTCCTCAACAAGACCGGTTCGATCCAGATCCTCGACGCCGAGGGCAAGGAGCTCGAGACGTACAACATCGTTGTCGGCTCATTCCTGCACGTCGGCGACGGCGAAAAGATCACCAAGGGCCAGGTCCTCGCGCAGTGGGATCCGTACAACATCCCGGTCCTCTCCGAAAAGGGAGGCGTCCTCGCATTCAAGGACATGATCCCCGGCGTCACCGTGAAGCGCGAGCTGGACGAAAGCTCCGGCCGCATCGCGACCGTCGTCATCGAGCACAAGGAGGACCTCAACCCGCAGGTCGAGGTCCGCGACTCGAAGAACAAGCCGCTCGCCGCCTACTCGATTCCAGTCGGAGCCCAGATCGCCGTCAACGAGGGCGACACGATCGCCCCCGGCGCGCTCCTCGCCAAGACCCCCCGCCAGGCGTCCAAGACCAAGGACATCACCGGCGGCCTTCCCCGAGTCGCCGAACTCTTCGAGGCCCGCCGGCCCAAGGATGCCGCCGAGATGGCGCGCATCGACGGCATCGTCTCCTTCGAGGGCACGGTGCGCGGCAAGCGCAAGCTCGTCGTCAAGAACGAGGAGACCGTCCAGGAGGAGGAGCATCTGATTCCGGCCGGCAAGCACATCATCGTGCAACCGGGCGACGTGGTCCACAAGGGCCAGCATTTGACGGAAGGCGCCGCCGATCCCCACGAGATCCTCGAGATCCTCGGGCCCGCGGCCCTGTACGAGTTCCTGATCGGCCAGGTCCAGGAGGTCTACCGCCTCCAGGGTGTGACGATCAACGACAAGCACATCGAGATCATCATCCGCCAGATGCTCCGGAAGGTCCGCATCACCGATCCGGGTGACAGCGAGTACTTCTGGGGTGAGCAGGTGGACCGCGCAGCCTTCCTCAACGAGAACAGGCGCATCGACGCGGCCGGCGGCAAGCCCGCCGAGGCCGAGCCGATCCTCCTCGGCATCACGAAAGCCTCGCTCGAGACCGAGAGCTTCATCTCCGCGGCCTCCTTCCAGGAGACGACCCGCGTCCTCACCGACGCGGCGACCCTCGGGAAGGTCGATCTGCTCAAGGGCTTCAAGGAAAACGTGATCATGGGCCACCTGATCCCGGCCGGCACGGGCCTGCCTCAGTACAAGAGGCTCAAGATCAGCCTGCCCTTCGGCGCCGAGCTGCCCGTCGAAGAGCCGAAGCCTGCGGAAGTGACCGCAAGTTAGTCCTCCTCAAGTTCCCTATCCAAAGGCCGCGGCTGAATTCCAGCCGCGGCCTTTTGCTATCCGAGACGACCTCAGGCCTCCAGTATTGAAATCCGACAAGTCGGATTTCAATACTGGAGGCCTGAGGTCTTTTGGCTCAATTGGCCGCACGCCGCGTCGATATCCGGCCCGCGGGGCCGCCGGAAGTGGGCGACGACCCCATGGGCCCGAAGTTCGGCGATGAAACGGTCGGCGGTCCCATCCGAAGCCGCCGCGTAGGTGCCCCCGCACAAGCTCAAACCCGTGGGATTGTAACGGAGCAGATTGACGTGCATCCGCCTGCCCAAAAGGAGCTTGGCGAGCTGCCTGGCCTGCGGGAGCGAGTCATTCACATCCCTTAGCAGGCAATACTGGATCGAGACCGGCCGGCCGAAGGCCGATTGGTACGCCTGGGCGGCATCCAGGATCGGCCCAACCTTGTAGCGCTTGCCGGCGGGCAGGAGTCGCGCACGGGTCTCATCGTCTGGGGCGTGCAGCGAGACGGCCAGGTTGACCCCGAGACCGGTTGCCGCCAAAGCCTCGATTCCGGGCACGATCCCGACCGTCGACACGGTGACCTGCCGCCAGCCGAGCCCTCCCAGGTCGTTTCCCGCGATCCTGCGCACCGCCGCAATCACGTTGTCGAGGTTGAGCATCGGCTCCCCCATGCCCATGAAGACGATTGTCTGGAGCCTCCGGCCGTACGCGTGCGCCTCCGAGCGCAGAGCCAGAAACTGTTCCACGATCTCGCCGGACCCCAGGTCGCGCTCAAAGCCCATCTTGGCCGTGGCGCAGAAGTCGCATCCCATTGCGCAGCCCACCTGAGAGGAGATGCAGCCCGCCGCCCGGTCCCCGCGGTAGTCGGGCATCAGCACCGATTCAACCGCCCGTCCGTCGCCGAGGCGCAGCAGGAGTTTTGTCGTCCCGTCGGCCGCGACCTGGCGCGCAGCGACCGAAGTCAGGGACGCCGGGGAGGCTCCCAGGCGCGCGGCGAGTCCCTTGGGCAGGTGCCACGGCCTCTTGCGGGTTTCCGTTCCCGCCGAATAGTACGCCCGCAGGACCCGCGCCGCGTGGGAGGTGCTGTAGCCCCAGGAGGCAAACTGCTCCTGGAGCCCGCTCAGATCGTAGTCGGAAAGCGCGATCACACCCACCCTCTGGCACCGATTCGCCGCCGAGCCAAGCCGGACCCGCAGGGGACGGGCCAAACCCCCGGCTGGGGGGGGGCGCGCAAGCACAAAAAAACTGGTTATTCGCGGATTTCAATGGGTCCCAGAGGGAAGATTGCTATGAAGAGTTGGGTGATGGATAGAGCTGGGCCAAGCGGCCGGCGCTCGGCCTTGCCTCGGATCGCATTGCGATCCTGGCCTCGCCCGGGCGGACGGTTGTTGGCTGGACGAAGACGGGGCAGTGGACACGTTGGGGGCGATGAAGAAGATCGAAACGACGAAGGCAGCCGAGGCGGCGGTGGCTGCGCACTACGGGTTGCTGCTGGGGATCAATTCGCCCTGGCAGGTGAAGCGCGTGGATCTGAAGCTGGAAAAGCAGCGGGTCGACGTGGAGGTCGAGCATGACCCAGCGGCGGCAGTGGCCTGCCCAGAGTGCGGGCGGTCGTGCCCGCGGTACGACCACGCGCCGGAGCGGGAATGGCGGCACCTGGACGTGATGCAATTCATGACGGTCATACACGCTCGAACCCCGCGCTGCCAGTGCCCGGAACACGGTGTGGTCACCGTGCAGGTGCCGTGGGCGGAGCCGCATGGCCGCTTCACGCTGATGTTTGAGGCTTTTGCCGTGAAGGTGATCGAGGCGGCCCGTTCGTTTGTGCAGGCGGCGGAGATTCTGAAGCTGGACTGGCACTCGATCCAGGAGATCGTCCGCCGTGCGGTGGAGCGCGGTCTGCTGCGCCGTTCGACGGAGAAAGTGAAGCTGGTGGGCATCGACGAGAAGAGTTTCGGCCGCGGCCAGGACTACGTCTCGCTCCTTACCGATCTGGGTGGCCGGCGCGTGCTGGAGGTGGTGGAGGATCGCAGCTTGGAAAGCACGCTGAAGCTCTGGGCCGCCCTGCCGGAGAAGCAGCGCCGCCGCGTGGAGGCGGTCGCGATGGACATGAGTCACGAGGGCGCCGCGGCGGTCAAAGAGGCCGCTCCGCAGGCGGCGATCGTTTACGACAAGTTCCATGTCTCCAAGCACCTGAACGAAGCGGTCGACAAGGTTCGCAAGGAGGAGCATCGCCGGCTCTTGGAGAAGGGCGACGAGAGCCTCACCGGCACCAAGTACCTCTGGCTCCAAGGCGCCTGCCCCGAGGGAGATCGCGCCCTGAGTTTTTCCGATCTTTGCGCCCGCAACCTGAAGACAGCCCGGGCGTGGTGCCATAAGGAGACCTTCGCCGAGTTTTGGGCACAACCGGATGCCGCTGGCGGCCTGAAGTTCTTCACTCAATGGTTCGGCGCCGCGCGCCGCTCGAAACTCGAGCCGATCAAAAAGACCGCCCTCACGCTCAAAACCCATTTGTTTGGCCTGCTGAACTACTTCGCCCATCCTATCACCAATGCCATCTCCGAAGGCTTCAACTCCAAGATCCAAGCCATCAAAGCCGACGCCCGTGGCTTCCGCCGGTTCATGAACTACCGCTATAGAATCCTCTTTCACTGTGGGAAGCTGGATCTCATGCCGGCTGTATCATAATCTCACCCATTAAAATCCGCGAAGAACCAAAAAACTGCTTGTCAATTAATTTAATGTGCTCACTATCATCCACCCTCCCGCCATAAAACTCCATGTTGAGCCTAGCTCCGTGGGGTTTAACGCCCGGCCCTCAAGGCCGGGCGTTTTTTTATCCTTTCGGATCGAAAGGATAACCCGCCGAAGCCAACGGCGGAGGCGGGTTTTCGGGAATGCGACCTGCCCGCCTTCGCCGTTTGGCGGAGCTTGCCGCGCCGAAGCCTCGGCGAAGGCGGGGCGTGGCGCCCTTCCGGCTCGGAAGGGCGAAATCGCGTTTGAGCTTGCCCCTCCCGGCTCCATTCGGGTTAGATGTTCTTTTTCCCTCATTCTTAGCGCGTCGCCGGCCAGGTCCGGAGGACGTTTTTCCATTCGCGGAGCGGAGTAAAATCCGAATTTCGCGAGAATAGCCACTTTTCGCCAAAAAGTTCTTGCCGGGTTTTTGGAGGAAGGTACGATCCACCTCTTTTCCCGTATTTTCACACCTTAACTTTCTGCCCATGCCGACCATCAGTCAGCTCGTTCGCCAAGGCCGACGCCGCATCCGGACCAAATCCAAGTCCCCGGCGTTGACGGGCAACCCGTTCCGACGGGGAGTCTGTGTGCAGGTCATGACCCGCACACCGAAGAAGCCCAACTCCGCGATCCGGAAGGTCGCCAAGGTGCGGCTGACCAACGGCAACGAGGTGATTTCGTACATCCCCGACGAGGGCCACAACCTTCAGGAGCACTCGATCGTCCTCGTCCGCGGCGGCCGCGTGAAGGATCTTCCAGGCGTCCGTTATCATATTGTTCGCGGAACCCTGGACGCGACAGGCGTCGAGAAACGCCGCCGCAGCCGCTCAAAGTACGGCGTCAAGCGCCCGAAAGAGGGCAAAAAGCCGGCAGCGGCAGCAGCAGCACCCGCAGCCACTAGCTAGGAGCCCGATCCATGTCACGTCGTCACAGAGCAGAGAAACGTGTCGCCATTCCCGACATCCGCTACCACAGCCCGCTTGTCGCGCACCTGGTCAATGTCGTCATGAAGGTCGGCAAGAAGAACCTTGCGCAGCGCATCGTCTACGGCGCCTTCGAGAAGGTGTCGGAGAAGCTGGAAAAGGGCGATCCGGTCGATCTGCTGCTGGGCGCGCTCGAAAACGCCCGCCCGCGCCTCGAGGTCAAGAGCCGCCGCGTCGGCGGCGCCACCTACCAGGTGCCGGTCGAAATCTCTTTTGAGCGCCAGGAAAGCCTGGCCCTTCGCTGGATCGTGGATGCGGCAGGAGGCCGCAAGGGCATTCCCCTGAAGGACGCCCTGGCAGCCGAGATCGTCGACGCGTACAATAACACGGGGAGCGTCGTCAAGAAGAAGGAAGACACCCACAAAATGGCGCAGGCGAATCGCGCATTCGCCCATTTCCGCTGGTAAGGACCGATTCGATGCCTGCTGTGGATTCACAACCTGAGATAGCTGTCGTCACTGACAAGTCCCAGATTTCCCCGGTCAATTCCCCGAACCGGCCGTTTCCGCTCGAGTGGACGCGCAACATCGGCATTGCCGCGCACATAGACGCCGGGAAGACGACCACGACCGAGCGCATCCTTTTCTACTCAGGCGCCGTGCACAAGATGGGCGAGGTCCACGAGGGGACGACCGTCACCGACTGGATGGAGCAGGAGCGCGAGCGCGGGATCACGATCACCGCGGCCGCCATCACCTGCGCCTGGAACGCCTCGTGCGGGCCCTGGAAGGGGATCAAGAACCGCATCAACATCATCGACACTCCCGGGCACGTGGATTTCACGGCCGAAGTGGAGCGCTCGCTGCGCGTCCTCGATGGCGCCATCACCGTCTTTGACGCCGTCGCCGGAGTGCAGCCCCAGTCCGAGACGGTCTGGCGGCAGGCGAACAAGTACCGCGTCCCGCGGATCGCCTTCATCAACAAGATGGACCGCGTTGGCGCGGACTTCCACCGCGCGGTGGACGACATCCGGGTCAAGCTCAAGGGCAACGCCCACGCGCTTTTCCTCCCGATCGGCGCCGAGGACAATTTCACGGGCCTGATCGATCTGGTGCACATGGTCGCCTACATTTTTCCGCCGGAAAAGGACGACCCGCTGGGCCTCAACCCGGTGACGACCCCGATCCCCGCGGAGATGCTCGAGGAGGCGAAGGCCTACCGCGAGAAGCTCGTCGAGGCGGTGGCCGATTTCTGCGACAAGGTCGCGCATAAGTACCTTTCGAGCGAGGTGGTCGGGCCCGAGGAGCTGATCCTTGCGATCCGCAAGGCCACGATCGCCCTCGGTTTCTGCGGCGTCGTTCCGGGTTCCGCCTTCAAGAAGAAGGGCGTCCAGCGCCTGCTCGACTGCGTCGTCAATTACCTTCCGAGCCCGATCGACGTTCCGCCCATGCAGGGCCAGAACGCGGACGGCGGGGAGGTGCCGGCGGTGGTCAATGACAAGGGCCTGCTCGCGGGCCTTGCCTTCAAGCTCTGGAGCGACCCCTTTGTCGGCAAGATCGTCTTCTACCGCGTCTACACGGGCATGGTGAAGCGGGGCATGTCCCTTTACAACCCGCGCACGCGCCGCAGCGAGCGGGTTTCCCGCCTGCTCCTGATGCACGCGATCGACCGCGAGGAGATCGACGCGGCCTACTCGGGCGACATCTGCGCCCTTGTCGGCGTCAAGGAGGTCATCACCGGCGACACCCTTTGCGACGAGGACTTTGACATCCGCCTAGAGCCGCCGTCATTCCCCGAGCCCGTCATCTCGATGTCGATCGAGCCCAACTCGAAGGCCGACCAGGAAAAGATGGGCGCCGCGCTCCAGCGGCTGGTGGCAGAGGATCCGACCCTGCGCGTTTCAACCGACCCGGACAGCGGCCAGACGATTCTCTCCGGCATGGGCGAACTCCACCTGGACATCATTCGCGACCGCATGAAGCGCGAGTTCAAGGTCGAGGCGACCGCCGGAAAGCCGCAGATTGCCTACCGCGAGACGGTGACCAAGCACGCGGACGGCGAGGGCAAGTTCATCCGCCAGTCAGGCGGCAAGGGGCAGTACGGCCACGTGTGCATCACGCTCGAGCCGAACCTCAAGGGCAAGGGGATCGAGGTCCTCGACGAGATCGTCGGCGGCTCCATCCCGAAGGAATTCATCAAGCCGTCGATCGCCGGGATCATGGAAGGCTGCAACAACGGCACCGTGGCCGGCCATCCGGTCGTCGATGTCATCGTCAAGATCGTCGACGGCTCGTTCCACGAGGTCGATTCCTCCGAACTCGCGTTCAAGATGGCGGGCATTTTCGCCTTCAAGGACGCGATGAAGAAGGCGGGCGCCATCCTTCTCGAGCCCATCATGGGCGTAGAGGTGACCACCCCCGAGGAATACCAGGGCGACCTGATCGGCGACATCAACCGCCGCCGCGGCAGCATCAAGGCGATCGAGAACAAGGCCGGCGCCTGCATCATCGGGGCCACTGTCCCCCTGGAAATGCTCTTCGGCTACGTCACCGACATCCGCTCGCTCTCCAAGGGACGCGCAAGCGCCTCCATCACACCCTCCCATTTCGAGCAGGTTCCCAACTCGCTCCTCGCCAAGATCGTCGAGTCCTCCTCCAAGGGCCCGGCCCGCAGCTAAATCCTCGTTCTTTCCCGCCATGAAAGGCCAACGCATCCGCATCAAGCTCCAGGGCTTTGACTACCGCGTCATCGACCAGTCCGCCCAGGACATCGTCGAGACAGCCAAGCGCTCCGGCGCCCGCGTCTCCGGCCCCATCCCGCTTCCAACCCGCATCGAAAAGCTCTCCGTCAACCGCTCGCCCCACGTGGACAAGAAGTCGATGGAGCAGTTCGAGACGCGCACCCACAAGCGGTTGATCGATATCATCGAGCCAACCGCCCAGACCGTGGACGAACTCAAGAAACTCAACCTGCCCTCCGGCGTGGACATCACAATCAACGTCTGACCATCCAGTCCCTCAAAGTCCAACGTTAGCCAGTTGCCCACCCTCCTTCGCCCCTCCGGGGCTTCGGCGGGTTTCAGGGCCCTTTCTAATGTAGGTCTCAAAACGGAAAACTTTCCACCTACCGCTTAGCCATGATCTCCTCCCTCCTCGGCAAGAAAATCGGGATGACCCAGGTCTATGACGCTCAAAACGTCCTGGTCCCGGTCACCGTGGTCGAAGCCGGGCCCTGTTCTGTGGTCCAGGTCAAGACCGAGGCCACCGACGGCTACAATGCCGTCCAGCTGGGCTTCTCGACCAAAAAGGCGAAAAACACCAGCAAGGCCGAGCTGAACCACGCCAAAGCAGCCGGCTTGGTCGACGCTCCCCGTGTTCTCGGCGAAGTCTGCCTGAGCGCGGCCCCGACCGCCAAAGTGGGCGACGTCGTCACCGTCTCAATCTTCGCCGAAGGCCAGATGGTCGACGTCTCCGGGGTCAGCAAGGGCAAGGGCTTCCAGGGCGTTGTCCGCCGCTTCCGGGTCGCCGGAGGCCCGGCGGCCCACGGCTCCATGTTCCACCGCCGCATCGGTTCGATCGGCATGCGCCAGACTCCAGGCCGCTCGTGGAAGAACCAGCGGATGCCCGGCCACATGGGCGGCGAAAGCCGCACGATGCAAAACCTCAGGGTCGTCAAGGTGATCGCCGACAAGAACCTGATCCTGGTCAAGGGTGCGATTCCGGGGGCGAACGGCGACAATGTCATCGTCCGAAGCGCCATCAAGGGACAGCCGAAAAAGGCACAGGCCCAAACATGAGATCGATTCACTTAAACGGGATGCTCGAGCCGACGCCCTTCAGCAAGTTCAGGGCGCGGCTCACCATCGGGTGACGGGTATTCGCATTATAACATGAAACTCAAGATCTTCAGTCCCGACGGGACGCAAAGCCGCGAGCAGGAGTTCGACGGTCTGCCGACCTTCGAGGGCGACAAGGGCCGCCAGGCGGTCAAGGAAGTGATCGTCGCTACCCAGGCGAATCGCCGGCAAGGCACGCATTCGACCAAGACCCGCGGCGAAGTCCGTGGCGGCGGCAAGAAGCCGTGGCGCCAGAAGGGCACCGGCCGTGCGCGCGCGGGTTCGATCCGCTCGCCCCTCTGGGGCGGGGGCGGCGTCGTCTTCGGCCCGAAGCCGAGGGATTACTCGAAGAAGGTGAACGCCAAGGTGAGGGCGCTCGCCTTCAGCCGCGCCCTGTTCGACCGCGCCTCCGCCGGCGAAATTGCCGTCATAGAGGCCTTTGCCGTGACCAGCCCCGCGAAGACAAAGCTCGTCGACCAGGTCGTCGGCCGCATCGCCCCCCTGGGCAAGGTGCTCCTCGTGGACGCCCCCTTTGCCGCAGAGACCCGCAGGGCCGCCCGCAACATCGGCCGAGTATCCCTTCTGGAGGCCGCCAACCTGAGCACGGTCGATCTCGCCCAGTACCGAGCGATCATCGTCAGTTCCAAGGCCCTCGAGGCCATCATCGCCCGCGTGAACGGAGGGAAGAACTGATGAAAGCCGACCACATCCTCAAGTCAGTGCGCCTCACCGAAAAGGCGAACAAGCAGTCCGCCGAACTCGGCCAGTACAGCTTCGAGGTGGCCCCCGATTCCACCAAGCACACGATCGCCGCCGCCGTCGAGCGGACCTTCAAGGTCACCGTGCGCCGGGTGAACGTCATGAACTACCGGGGAAAGAACAAGCGCGGCCGCAGCGGCCAGCCCAGCACCACCTCCGACTACAAGAAGGCGATCGTGACCCTCAAGTCCGGCGACAAGATCGAACTGATCTGACGCCCCGCCGAAGACAAACACCATGGCCATCAAATCATTTCGCCCCCTCACGCCCTCCGGCCGCTTCACCTCGCTGAACCACCGTGTCGGCCTCTCCAAAAAGCGGCCCCAGCGCGCCCTGACCGAGTCCTACGGGAAGTCCGGCGGACGCAACGTCTACGGACGTGTGACCTCGCGCCACCGCGGCGGCGGCCACAAGCGGCTCTACCGCATCATCGACTTCAAGCGCGACATCCTCGACCAGAAGGCGAAGGTCCAGGCGATCGAGTACGATCCCAACCGGACCGCCAACCTTGCCCTGCTCGCCTACGCGAACGGCGAGAAGCGCTACATCCTGGCTCCCGAGGGCCTCGCGGTCGGCACGCTGATCTTTGCCTCGAACCAGGCGACGACTAACGATTTTCTCGTCGGCAACAACTTTCCCCTCGAGGTCATTCCGCCCTCGACCCGCGTTCACGCGGTCGAGCTGACCCCGGGCGGCGGCGCGCAGATCGCCCGCACGGCCGGCGCGTCCCTGGAGCTCGTCGCCGTGGAGAACGGCCAGGCCCAGCTCAAGATGCCATCCGGCGAGCTCCGTTTCGTCCATCTGCGCTGCCGCGCAACGATCGGCATCGTCGGCAACGGTGACCACAACAAGCAGTCGCTCGGCAAGGCTGGCCGCAAGCGCTGGCTCGGCAAGCGCCCGCATGTCCGCGGCATGGCCATGAACCCGGTCGACCATCCGAACGGCGGCGGCCAGGGCAAGTCAAAGGGTGGCGGCGGCCGCCAGCAGCTCGTCTCCCCGTGGGGCCAGCTCGCCAAGGGCTTCCCGACCCGCCGGCGCTCGAAGATCTCCAACCGGCTCATCATTCTCCATCACAACGGCCGCAAGCCCCGCGGCCAGAAATAACCCCCCCGACCTCACGCCATGGCCCGTTCCATCAAGAAAGGATTCTTCGTCGACTACCACCTTTTCGAGAAGATCGAGAAGGCGAGCAAGTCCGGTGCGAAGAAGCCGATCCAAACCTGGTCGCGTCGCTCGACCATCACCCCCGACTTTGTCGGCCACACCTTCAACGTCCACAACGGCAAGGTGTTCATCGCCGTTTACGTCACGGAAAACATGGTCGGCCACAAGCTCGGCGAGTTCGCCCCGACCCGCATCTTCAAGGCCCACGGCGGCATGACCCGCAAGGAAATTTAGCAACCGGCACCGACCATGGAAATTCAAGCTCTCTACCGCAATGCGCACATGTCCCCGAAGAAGGTGCGCGAGGTCGCCCGCACGATCCAGGGCCGCAAGGCGCCCGAGGCCGTCGAGTACCTGGCGCTCATTCCGCGCAAGTCCGCCCGGCTGCTGGCCAAGACGCTCAAGAGCGCCATCGCCAACGCCGAGAACAACGCAAACCTCTCCGCCGACAGCCTCTTCATCAAGAGCGCCATCGTCGAAAACGGCCCCGTCCTGAAGCGATTCAAGGCCGGCGCCCGCGGCACCGCGATGCCCCGCCGCAAGAAGATGTCACACCTCCGCATCGTCCTCTCGGACGGCAGCAACAACTGACCTCACCACCATGGGCCAAAAGACCAATCCGATCGGCTTCCGTCTCGCCGTCCGCCGCAACTGGCAGTCCCGCTGGTTTGCGAGCAAGAAGGAATTTCCCAAGCTTCTGCACGAGGATCAGGTGATCCGAACGATGCTGATGGAGAAGCTCAAGCAGGCCTCCGTTCCCCGGATCTTCATCGAGCGCGCCTCCAACCGCGTCCGCGTCAAGATCTACACCGCCCGCCCCGGCATCGTCATCGGGCGCAAGGGCCAGGAGGTGGAGAACATCAAGGTCGCGCTGGCGAAGCTGACCGGCCGCGAGATCCTCCTGGACATCCAGGAAGTGAAGAAGCCCGAGATCGAGGCGCAATTGGTCGCCGAGAACGTCGCCCTCCAGCTCGAGCGCCGCATCGCCTTCCGTCGCGCGATGAAGAAGGCGGTCGAGATGGCTATGACCCTCGGCGCGGACGGGATCAGGATCCAGTGCTCGGGCCGCCTCGGCGGCGCCGACATCGCCCGCCGCGAGTGGCAGCGCAAGGGGCGCGTCCCCCTGCACACCCTGCGGGAGAACATCGACTACGGTTTTTCCGAAGCGCAAACCCTGTACGGCAAGATCGGCGTCAAGTGCTGGATCTGCAAGAAGGAGGAGACCGCCGCCTGACCCGCGGCCGCCTCCCATCAAAGGAATTCGACAATGGCCCTCGCCCCCGCACGCACCAAATACCGCAAGTCGCAAAAAGGCTCCCGCGCAGGGAATGCCAAGCGCGGCAACACGCTCGCCTTCGGTGAATTCGGCCTCCAGTCCCTGGACAGGGGCCCCATGACCGGCCAGCAGATCGAGGCCGCGCGCGTCACGATCTCGCGCCACCTCAAGCGCAAGGGGAAGCTGTGGATCCGCGTCTTCCCGCACAAGCCGATCACGAAGAAGCCCGCCGAGGTCCGCATGGGCCAGGGCAAGGGCCCGGTCGAGTACTACGTCGCCGTCATCAAGCCTGGCGTCGTCCTCTTTGAACTGGCCGGCATCCCTATCGCCGTCGCCAAGGAAGCCTTCCGGCTCGCCGACGCGAAGCTGCCGTTCCACTGCCGCTTCATCGTCCGCGAGGGCACCGAGACATAAACAAGGACCGGACCAACAATCACGCCACGCCATGACCGCCAAAGAAATCCGTGAACTCTCCGCCGGGGAGATCAGCACCAAGCTCCGGGAGACCCGCGAGCAGCTCCTCCAGCTCCACCTGCGCAAGCAGACCGGCCAGGTCGAGAAGACCCATGAAATGCGGAGCCTCCGCAAGGACGTGGCCCGGCTCGAAACGATAGCCAACCAGAAAAGCGCGACCGCCTCCGCCAAGGTTTCGGCGGACAAGGCCGCCGCAACACCTTAAGCCACCATGTCCTCCGCCACACCCGGTTCGCGCAACATGCGCAAGACCCTGATAGGCTTTGTCACGAGCCGCTCCGGCGACAAGTCGATCAAGGTCACCATTCCCTACAAGACTCCGCACCCCCTTTACCACAAGGTCATCAATCGCAAGACCGTCGTCCACGTGCACGACGAGAAGAACGAGACCAAGGTGGGCGACCGGGTGAAGATCATGGAGACGCGCCCCTTGAGCCGCCTGAAGCGCTGGCGGGTCATCACCATCATCGAAAGCTCGGCCGGCCTCGTCCCCGAGGCGATATCCGAGACGGATGTCGCGGCCCAGGTCCCGACCAAGGCCGTCCAGCCAACCGCCCCCGCTCCCGTCAGCCACGCCGAAGCTTCGCCGGGCGAAGCGAAGGCGGGCGCCGCCCCCCAGGTTTGAGGCATCTTTCATAACAATCCATCCCCCTTCCGAGGAGGTCTCCCATGATCCAACTGCGCTCCATCCTTGAAGTCGCCGACAACACCGGCGCCCGCAAGGCCGCCATGATCAGCCGCAAAGGCCAGAACACCGACACCGCACACGTCGGCGACATAGTCACCGTGCATATCAAGGAGAGCACGACGGATGCCACTGTGAAGAAGGGCGAGGTCGCCAAGGCCGTGGTCGTGCGCACCAAGGCGCCGGTTCGCCGCTCCGACGGCAGCTACCTGCGCTTTGACAGCAACGCCATCGTCATCATAGGGCCCGACAACAATCCGAAGGGAACCCGCATTTTCGGCCCGGTCGCCCGCGAGCTGCGCGCGAAGAACTTCATGAAGATCATCTCCCTGGCGCCGGAGGTCCTGTAGACATTAGGCTTCCCGCTTCGGCGGGATGACCGAGCCGTCGCCGCGGCTCATCATCCGGCCCGGAGACAAACTCAATAAATTCGATGCAAAAGTTTCACATCAAACGCAACGACCCGGTGGTCGTGATCGCCGGCTCCCACAAGGGAAAGGAGGGCAAGGTCCTCGAGATCCTTCCCGCCAGCGGCCGCGCCCGCGTCGAGGGCCTGGCGATGGTCAAGCGCCACCTCAAGAAATCCCAGGAGAACCCGCAGGGCTCGATCGTCGAGCGCGAAGGCTCGATCCACCTGTCGAACCTGATGCTCAAGTCGCGCCATGAGGCAAGGCTCGCCCGCAAGGGTCCCTCCTCCTCCGCCGCCGCCTCCGCCAAGGCTACGGCGGACAAGGCCTAGGCGCGCCGAGACTGCAGAACCGCTGACCCACATCCGTCATGAGCTACACTCCCGTCCTAAGAAAACTTTACAATGAGCAGGCAATTCCCGAGCTCGTAAAGACCCGCGGCTACAAGAATCGGCACGAGATTCCGAAGCTTGTGAAGATCGTCCTCAACTCGGGCATCGACGCCGAGGCCGACAAGAACCAGATCGCCGATGTCCAGAAGGACCTGGCCCTCATCGCCGGCCAGAAGCCGGTCCTTGCGAAGGCGAAGAAGGCCGTCTCGAACTTCAAGCTGAAGCAGGGCCAGATCGTGGGCTGCCACGTCAACCTGCGGGGCAACCAGATGTGGGAGTTCTTCTACCGCCTTGTCGCGGTCGCCCTCCCGACCATCCGCGACTTCCGCGGGGTCTCCCCAAAGCTGGACGGCCAGGGCAACTACAACCTCGGAATCTCCGATTTCACGATCTTCCCGGAGATCGTTGAGCACAAGAAGGGCATGGGCCTGGACATCACGATCGTCACCTCGGCCGAGACGGATGACGAGGGCCGCGAGCTTCTGAAGCTCCTCGGCATGCCCTTCCGCCGGATCGATCCGGCCGACTCCGCCCGCGGCAAGGGTGCGCACAAGCCCGCCCCGGCTCCCGTCGAGGTTCCCTCCGCCTCCACCGAGGCTGCTGCCGCAGCCCCTTCCTCCTCCGCCGAGCCTTCGGCGGACAAGGCCGCAGCTCCCGCCGCCTAGCAACCCTTTGCCCGCCAAACCATGCCGAAGACCTCCGCCATAGAGCGCAACAAGAAGCGCATCACCCTCACCGCCAAGTACGCGAAGAAGCACGACGAACTGAAGGCGATCCTCAAGAATCCCGCCACGAGCGACGCGGAATTCTTCGCCGCCCAGAAGAAGCTGCAGAAGATCCCGAAGAACGCCCTGCGCGTGCGCATCCGCAACCGCTGCTCCATGAGCGGACGGCCGCGCGGCTACCACCGCAAGTTCGGCGTCTCGCGCATCACTTTCCGCGAACTCGCCCTCGCCGGCAAGATACCCGGCGTCATCAAATCATCCTGGTAAATCCCTTGGCCCACGGGGGTCGGATATGACCCGCGAGCCATCCTCTTCACCACATCCGCCATGACCGATCCGATCAGCGACTTTCTCACGCGCCTTCGCAATGCAAGCAAGGCCAAGCTCGACGAGTGCGCCAGTCCGCATTCGAACCTGAAGGAGAGCATAGCCTCCATTCTCAAGGCCGAGGGCTACATCCTCGACTACACCCAGGGGGTCGACGAACTCGGCCACAAGACCCTGGTCGTGAAGATGAAGTACGTCGAGGGCGCGGGTGCCATCACCGGCATCGTCCGCGTCTCCACGCCGGGCCGGCGCCTGTACTACCGCTATACCGAGATTCCGCGCGTCCTCAACGGGCTCGGGATCGCCATCATCTCGACTTCGAAGGGCCTGATGAAGGACGCCGACTGCCGCCGCCAGAAGGCCGGGGGCGAACTGATCTGCAACGTTTGGTAAAGGAACCCGCACCATGAGCCGCATCGGCAAGCAACCCGTTCCAATTCCCGACAAGGTCAAGGTCGACATCAAGGAGACGACCGTCCGGGTCGAGGGCCCGAAGGGCAAGGTCGAGAAGACCTTCGCCCCGGTTGTCTCGATCGAGATCGCCGACAAGAAAGTCCGCGTCAAGCCTCTCGAGGAGACCCGTTTCGCCAATGCGATGTACGGCACCACCCGCTCGATCATCGCAGGCATGGTGAAAGGCGTGACCGCTGGCTACCTCAAGGAGCTCGAAATCCAGGGCGTCGGCTTCAAGGCCAACCTCAAGGGCAACCAGCTCGACCTGGCCCTCGGTTACTCGCACCCGATCCTGATGGACCATTCCCGAGGGCATCAAGGTCACCGTCACCGACGGCACGAAGCTCAAGGTCGAGGGCTGCGACAAGCAGCTCGTAGGCGCCGTGACCGCGGAGATCCGCAGCTACTACCCGCCCGAACCCTACAAGGGCAAGGGCGTGCGCATCGTCGGCGAGCGCGTCCGCCGCAAGGAAGGCAAGACCGTCGCCTAGACATGAGTCTCCACCTTCGAAACATGAGTCTTCACCTTCGCACCGAGGATCAAGCCGACGCGCTGAACGCGCGGCTTATCTCGAGTCGAAAGCTTCAAGCCACTTAAAGAGTATGAACACCGTCCGCAAAGCCCAGCTTCTGCAGAAGCGCCGTTGGAGGATCCGCAAGAAGGTCAACGGCACCGCCGCCCGCCCCCGGCTGAGCGTCAAGTTCAGCGCGAAGCACATCTACGCCCAGGCTGTCAACGACGACGCCGGCACGACCCTCGTCTTCCTCTCGAGCCTCGACCCGGAGCTTCGCAAGCAGAAGCTCCACGCCAACCTCGACGGAGCCCGCAAGCTCGCCGTCGCCTTCGCCGCAAAGGCCAAGGCGGCAGGGCTCGCCTCCGTCGTATTCGACCGCAGCGGCGCGCGCTACCACGGCAAGGTCAAGGCCTTCGCCGAAGCCGCGCGCGAAGGCGGCCTCGCATTCTGATCGCCACCCAAATGAGTACTGAAACCGTTTCCACAAATCCCACGCCCGCCACGCCCGTTCCTGTCGAAGCCCCGCAAGAGGCGGTGAAGGCTCCCGAAGCGGCGCCGGTCAAGGCTCCCGAGGCGAGCCGTCAAGGCTCCCCAGGAAGGGCAGAGGAAGTCCTACGGGAACATGGGCGGCCGCCGCGACATGCGCCGGGACAACCGCCGCGACCAGCCGCGCAACGACGACGACGGACCGCAGATGGTCGAGAAGGTCGTCTTCGTGAACCGCTGCGCCAAGGTGGTGAAGGGCGGCCGGCGGTTCAGCTTTGCGGCGCTTGTGGTCGTCGGCGACCAGAAGGGCAACATCGGCGTCGGCTACGGCAAGGCGAACGAGGTGCCGGACGCCATCAAGAAGAGCACCGAGCACGCGAAGAAGCGCCTGATCCACGTAAAGCTCAAGGGCGACACGATCCCCCACGACGTCCTCGGCCAGTTCGACGGCGGCAGGGTCCTCCTGAAGCCAGCGTCCCCCGGCACCGGCCTCATCGCCGGCGGCGGAGTCCGCGCCGTCCTCGAGGCGGCCGGCGTCAAGAACGTCCTCACGAAGTCGATGGGATCGAACAACCACATCGCCGTCGTCAACGCGACGGTGGACGCCCTCCGCCAGCTCCGGTTGGCGCAGGATTTTGCGAACGTCCGCAAGTAAACCTTCATGAAACTCCACGAACTTACAAACGTCCCCGGCGCGATCCACCGCAACAAGCGGGTGGGCTGCGGCGAAGGCGGCGGCCATGGCAAGACCAGCGGCCGGGGCGGCAAGGGCCAGACCGCCCGTTCGGGCGGCAGCATCCGTCCGGGATTCGAAGGCGGCCAGATGCCGCTCTACCGCAAGCTTCCGCACCGCGGCTTCAACCAGGCCTCCTTCCGTCTTCCGCCAGTCCGTCGTCAACGTCGGCGACCTGGCGGCCCTCGAGGCCGCCGTCACCGAGGTGAATCCGGCCGTCCTCGCCAAGGCGGGGCTCGTCCGCGACGAGAAAGTCCCGGTCAAGGTGCTGGGCAACGGCGAGATCGCGCGCGCTCTCAAGGTCACCGCCGCTAAGTTCTCAGCCTCGGCAAAGGAAAAGATCGAAAAGGCCGGCGGCCAGGCGGTCGTCCAGTAAGTCAATCGGCTGCGACGGCGCAAACTTTGGAAACGCTCCCGTCCCTCAACCCCTCCCACCGTGTTTTCAGCCTTCACCAACTGCCTGAAGATTCCTGAACTGCGCTCGCGCATCTTTTATACGCTGGCGCTTCTGTTCGTCGCCCGCGTCGGAGCGCATATCCCGCTTCCGGGGGTAGACATGACGCCCGTCACGGCCTTCCTGACGAGCCAGCAGAGCAACGGCGGAGTGGGGGGCCAGCTGCTCGGGCTCTATAACATGTTCACGGGCGGCGCGCTCACCCGCGGCGCCGTGTGCGCCCTGGGCATCATGCCCTACATCAGCGCCTCGATCATCTTCCAGCTGATGACCGCGGTCGTGCCGTCGCTCAGCCGCCTCCAGCAGGAGGGCGACGTCGGCCGCCAGAAGCTGACCCAGTACACCCGCTACGCGACCGTTTTCATCTGCATAGTCCAGGGCGCCCTCCTCATCCTCGCCCTTGAGACCCATCCCGGGTCCCTGATCTCCGGCTACGACGTCAACCAGTACGGGCCCATTGTCATCGTAGGCAAGGTGGGCTTCCTGATCTCGAGCGTCGTCCTCATGACGGCCGGCACCATGCTTCTTATGTGGCTTGGCGAGCAGATCACACAGCGGGGCATCGGCAACGGCGTGTCCCTCCTTATCACGATCGGCATCCTGGCCCAGTTCCCAGGGGCCATCGGGGCGGCCATCAGCATGTTCTTCAGGCCGGTCGGCACGGGCGATGCGATCGGTCTTCCGACCGTGGCCCTCATGGTCCTCCTTTTCATCCTCGTTACCATGGGCATCATCATGGTCGTCCAGGGCCAGCGGAAGATCCCCGTCCAGTACGCCAAGCGCGTCGTCGGCAACAAGGTGATGGGCGGGCAGAGCTCCTTCCTGCCCCTAAAGGTCAACTATTCGGGCGTCATGCCGGTCATCTTCGCCGCCGCCATCCTCATGTTTCCCGCCCAGATCATGAGCCAGCTCGGGGCCGCCCTGAACCAGAAGTTCCTGATCGAGTTCTCCTCGAACCTGATGCGCGGACACTGGACCTACTACACAGGCTACTCCCTCCTGATCCTCTTCTTCAGCTATTTCTGGGTGTCGGTCATGTTCAAGCCGATCCAGATCGCCGATGACCTGAAGAAGTACGGCGGGTACGTCCCCGGCGTGCGCCCCGGCGAACCGACCGCCAAGTTCCTGGACTTCATCATGACCCGGCTGACCCTGGCCGGAGCTATCTTCCTGACGATCATCGCCGTCATCCCGGACATCCTCTACTGGCACTTCCAGATCAGCTACCAGATCGCCTACTTCTTCGGCGGCACCGGCATGCTGATCACGGTTGGCGTCATCCTGGACACGATGCGCCAGATCGAAACCTTTCTCCTTCAACGGCATTATGATGGGTTCCTCCGCAAGGGCCGCCTCCGGGCCCGCAGCGCCAATCCCCAGCAGGCTATGATGGGAGACGCCCTGGCGATCGATGCGGTCATGAAGCTCGTCTACCCCCTGCTCGGGATGCTCTCCCTCGGGCTCGTGATCTGGGCCTACCGCGCTTTTTCCAGATAGTTCTTTACTCCGATGGCACATGCCGCCATCAATGAACCCTTTTCGCCTATAGGCACTGCCGCCAAGTCGAAATTCCTCCTGCTCGGTTCCCTTGGAATAACATCCGATCCATTGAACCGGGCCCGTTCTTTGCACATTGAGCACGTCTCTCCCGACAGTTTGCTGAACCGGGAGATTTCGCGCCCTTCGACAAGCTCAGGCCAAGCGCCGGAAACGCTCCGGGCGAAGCCCAACGCCGATCGAACGGAAATCGCCACCCTCGCGCTCCTGCGCCGGTGGTTCTTTGCGCGCAAACCTGATGCGGGATTCGTCCTAACGGATTCCCGGCTACGCTGCTCCAAGCGAAGGTGTTCGACGAATGGCTCGAGGCCCGGGACGAGACCCTCGACGCGGTCCTCGCCTCTCCCGACGCCCCCGGGGCCATCGTCGGCCCACTATCGCACGCTCGGACTCCTGCAGTCGCCATGATACCGATCAAGGATCAGGCCGGGATCGCCCGGATGCGTGATGCGTGTGCGGTCGCCGCCGCGGTGCTTGAAACCCTCAAGCCCCTGGTAAAGCCCGGAATCACCACGCAAGACTTGGAGGAAGCCGGCCGGGCCGCCATCGAGCGGTTCGGCGCCAAGAGCGCCTGCTACGGTTACCAGCACGATTCCCGCCGCTACCCGGCGCACACCTGCATCTCGGTCAACGAGGAGGTCGTCCATGGCATCCCGTCCCTCCGGCGGGTCCTTGCGCGAGGGCGACATCGTCTCCCTGGACATCGTCATCGCCTACAACGGCTACATCGGCGACAACGCCGCGACGGTTCCTGTCCCGCCCGTTTCGCCGGACGTCGAAAGGCTCCTCAAGGTCACCCGCGAGGCCCTCGACATCGGGATCCGCCAGGCCCAGGTCGGCAACCGGATCGGCGACATCTCCAGCGCGGTCCAGTCCTACGTCGAAAGGAACGGCTTCAGCGTCGTTCGCGACATGGTCGGCCACGGGGTCGGAGTCGCGATGCACGAGCCTCCAGAGATCCCGAACTTCGGACGGCCCGGAACCGGCGAGCGGATAAGGCCCGGAATGACCTTCGCCATCGAGCCGATGGTCAATCTCGGCGGCTACCGGACCAAGACGCTCTCCGACGGCTGGACGGTGGTGACCTCCGACGGGTCACCCTCCGCCCACTTCGAACACACGGTGCTCACCACGGGACGCGGTCCCGAAATCCTCACGATCCAGCGGCCGGTAAGGCCGCCCGAACCTCCGAAGGTCCCGGCCCATGCCTCCTGACAGGCGCCGCCCCCTTCCACGCTCC
Source organism: uncultured Verrucomicrobiae bacterium (assembly GCA_963747795.1). Taxonomy (GTDB): domain Bacteria; phylum Verrucomicrobiota; class Verrucomicrobiia; order Opitutales; family Opitutaceae; genus Palsa-1447. The sequence continues at coordinate 90,051 of CAVVGS010000003.1, read as the reverse complement.
CTTTCCAAATCATTCATCTCTCAAAAGTCTAACTCCCGCACAAATCCATGCCACGCCTCCTCGGTGTTGAAATTCCAGCGAAGAAGAAAGTCGCATACTCGCTCCGCTACATCTACGGCATCGGACCGACCATAGCCGACCAGATCGTCAAGGAGGCCTCGATCAATCCCGCGATGCGGGCCCAGGACCTCACGGAGGAACAGCTCAACAAGATCCTCCACGTCATCACGGAGCACAAATGGGTGGTCGAGGGCGACCTCCGCCGCGAGATCGCAGCCAACCTGAAGCGTCTCCAGGCGATCAATTGCTACCGTGGCATCCGCCACCGCCGCGGCCTTCCCGTCCGCGGTCAGCGCACCAGCACCAACGCCCGCACACGCAAGGGCCCCCGCAAGACCGTGGGTGTCACCAAAGCAGCGGAATAATCCCCCGTCATGGCCGAAGAAAACTCAGAGTCCAAGAAAGAGAAGAATCCGTCCGCCGACCAACCGGCGGGTGCGCAGCCCAAGCAGCGCGGCCCGAAGGAAGGCGGAGCGCCCGGCGAGAAGAAGGGTGGCAAGGGCCAGCCCGCCGCAGCGAAAGAGGGCGAAGCCCCCCATGGCGGATCCAAGAAGGGCGCCAAGGCCGACGTCCCGGCGGAAGGCGGGAAGGAAGGAAAGGCTCCCGCCGGCGCAAAGGGAGTCCCGGGCGAGCCCGCGGCCCCGGCCAAGCCCGTCGAAATGATCGGCGGCGTCGCCAAGCAGCCGACGGCCGAGGATCTCCTCAAGGAGGAGATGGGCGCCATCAAGGTCCGCAAGGCCAAGGGTTCGAAGAACGTCGTCTCCGGAGTCGCCAACGTCCTCGCCTCCTTCAACAACACGATCGTCTCAATCACCGACCTCAAAGGCCAAGTGATCGCATGGTCGAGCGCCGGCAAGTGCAACTTCCGCGGCTCCCGCAAATCGACCGCCTATGCGGCCCAGATCATCGCCCAGGACGCCGCCCGCAATGCGATGGCCCACGGGCTCAAGGACATCGTGATCCGCGTCTCGGGGCCCGGCCTCGGCCGTGACAGCGCGATCCGCGCCCTCCAGGCGATCGGGCTCGAGGTCACCTCGATTGTCGATGTGACGCCCATTCCCCACAACGGCTGCAGACCCAGGAAGCGCCGTCGCGTGTAACTCGCACTCCCCCTGAGCCGGCGCCTGCGGCGCGGCCCACTGGAGGCGCCGAATGCTCGCGCCAATCCGAAGATCGAAGTCGAAATCCTTAATCCAACACTCCGTCCCTTTTTCCCATGGCCCGCTACATTGGTCCTAAAACCCGCATAAGCCGGCGATTCGGTCAGTTCATCCTCGGCTCCGGCAAGGCGCTAGAGCGCCGAAATTTCCCGCCAGGCCAGCACGGCCCGAAAAGCCGGCGCAAGTTCACGGAATACGCCGTGGGCCTCAACGAAAAGCAGAAGCTGCGCTACGTCTACGGACTCCTCGAGCGCCAATTCCGCCGCGTCTTCGAGATCGCCAAGAAGGAGCGCGGCATCACCGGCGAGCGCTTCCTGCAGCTGCTCGAAACCCGCCTCGACTCGCGTCGTGTACCTCCTCGGCATGGCCAAGACCCGCGCGGCCGCCCGCCAGTTCGTCAACCACGGCCACGTGCGCGTCAACGGGCACAAGGTCGACATCGCCAGCTACAACGTGCTGCCCGGCGACGAGGTCGAGATCAAGAACACGCCGGCCTCCCGCCAGATGGCCACGCGCAACCTCGAGGAGAACCGCATCCGCAACGTCCCTGGCTGGCTCAAGCTCGATGCGGAGCAGTTCAAGGCGACGATCGTCCGCCTGCCCACGCGCGAGGAGATGGATCAGAACATCAACGAGCAGATCATCGTCGAGTTTTACAGCCGCTTCTAGGAAAGCGCCCCAAGCCCAAGTTTAATAACCCAAATCTCATCGTCCGCCCACCACTGCCATGTCCAAACGCCTCGGAAAGTTCGAACTTCCAAACAAGCTCACCAAGGTCGAAGAAGGCGCCACGCCGACCTACGCCAAGTTCATTGCGGAGCCCTTCGAAGCGGGTTACGGCCACACGGTCGGCAATTCGCTCAGGCGCGTCCTCCTCAGCTCGATCGAGGGCGCGGCCATCTCTTCTATCAAGATCGACGGGGTCAACCACGAGTTCCAGAGCATCGAGGGCGTCGTCGAGGACGTCACCGACATCGTCCTCAACCTGAAGAAGATCCTCATCGTCTCGCACAAGCGCGAGCCGCTGACCCTCCTCATCAAGGCCAACAAGGCCGGCCCGGTCACCGCGGCCGACATCCAGCCCGACGCCAACATCGAGATCATCAATCCCGAGCAGGTGATCTGCACCCTGGACACCAAGCGCCCCTTCGAGGCTGAGATCGAGATCAAGACCGGCCGCGGGTACTATCCGGGCGAGCAGAACAAGAAGGAGGAGCAGTCGATCGGCGTCATCCCGATCGATTCCCTCTTCTCGCCCGTCCGCCTCGTCAAGTACGCGGTCGAGAACACCCGCGTCGGCCAGATCACCGACTACGACAAGCTCATCCTCGAGATCTGCACCGACGGCCGGATCACCCCGGACGACGCCCTGAAGCAGGCCTCCTCGATCCTCAAGCACCACCTCGACGTCTTCGACCGCGTCAGCGAGGAGCAGTTCGAGTTCGAGAGCCAGCAGAGCGAGGTCAGCGAGGAGCAGAACAAGCTCCGCAAGCTCCTCAACATGTCGGTCAACGAGATCGAGCTTTCGGTCCGCGCCGCCAACTGCCTAAACAACGCCAACATCACCACCGTCGGCGAACTGGCGATGAAGACCGAGCAGGAGATGCTCAAGTACCGCAACTTCGGCAAGAAGTCCCTTAACGAGATCAAGGAGAAGCTCGAAGCCCTTGGCCTGTCCCTCGGAATGAAGTTCGACGAGCGGCTCCTGGATACCAAAAAGGAGGCCTAGACATTCCACGGCCGAATGGAGCCACCCTGAGGCTGTAGAAGGGCGGCTCGTTCGGCACTGTGTGTCTGACCGAAACCGAAGACGCTCCTCCGCACCGCATATCAGTCACATCTGACTTTTCAATCATTGGCTCTCGCGCCGTCCGCGCCGCTCTTTGCGCTGCGACCGGATTGCCGATCGGGAGCCGGCTAGAAAAACAAACCCATGCGCCACAATAAACACCACGCCTCACTGGGCGTCACGCGCGAGCACCGCCGCGCGATGCTTTCCAATCTTGCGACCGCTCTGATCACCCACGGCCGCATCCAAACGACCCTGTCCAAGGCCAAGGCCCTGCGTCCCTTCATCGAGAAGGTCATCACCAAGGCCAAGAAGGCGGCGGGCAAGACCGACAAGAAGGACGCCCTCCACCTTCGGCGCCTGGCCCTCCAGGACGTCCGCGACGAGGATGCCGTGACCCTTCTCTTCAACGAGAAGTACAAGGAATTCGTCAACCGCAGCGGCGGCTACACCCGGATCTACAAGCTCGGGCCCCAGCGCATCAGCGACGCGGCCGAGATGGCCCTGATCGAATTCGTCAAGGCCGAGGACACGGGCTACACCAAGAGCAAGGGCCGCCGTCCCGCGAAGGGCAAGAAGGCCCCGAAGGCAAAGGCCGAGGCTACGCCCGCCGAAGCCTCCTCCTCCTCCGAGGCTACGGCGGACAAGGCCGCAGCAGGTGAGGCGCCCGTAAGCCACGGCGAGGCTCCGCAAGGCGGAGCGGAGACGGGCGCCGCCGAGGCAGCCCGCGAAACCAAGTCAGACGCCCCGGCCAAGCCCGAGGGCGAATCCAAAGCCTAATTTCCGCGTCCCCAACGCCCGTGGGCGCAAGGCCCCCGGCGGCCGGGGATGCGCAGGAATCCGTCCATGTTCGAGCTTCGGACAGCAGGCGCGATCTTCTGCTCCGTCGTGGGGCTCGCCTTCATCGGGCTCTGGCTGTACTACGACCGCCGCGATCACGAAAGCTTCGAGCGTGAAAGGCGGAAGACCACGTTCCACTGCATCCGCTGCAGCCGCCTTTACACCGCCCGCGGCGGCGCGGAAGTGGGCCGCTGCCCCCGCTGCGGACATGAGAACACGCGCCTGAGATTTTGAACATGAAAGCGTTTCGCAGTTGGACCCAATCCGCTGACCGTCCGTTGAGCGGAGCTAGGCCCGCCGTAGCCTCCGCCGTCGACAAGGCTTTGGCGGACAGGCTGGCGAAGGCGGGGCGGGGGATGTTTCGCATCGTGAAACATGCAAATTAGCGCTTGCTGGCGACCCCCGCTTTCGCTCTGAAGTTATATGGCCCAAACGATAGCCGTCCTCGACTTCGGCTCCCAGTACACGCAAGTCATCGCCCGCCGGGTCCGCGAGTGCCGCGTGTATTCGAAGATCTATCGCTTTGGCACCTCCGCCGGGGAACTTCGGAAGGACGGCGTCATCGGGATCATCCTTTCCGGCGGGCCGAGTTCGGTCTTTGCCAGGAATGCGCCGATGCCCGATCCGGCCATCTTTGAACTCGGCGTCCCCGTTCTCGGCATCTGCTACGGGCTCCAGCTAATGGGCCGCATGCTGGGCGGCACCGTCGCCCGGAGCGACCACCGGGAGTACGGGCGCGGTGTTCTCTCGATCAGGAAACCGGGCCGGCTCTTTGCCGATTTGCCCCGCCGCCTCAAGGTCTGGAACTCCCATGGCGACAAGGTCACGCGCCTTCCCAGGGGATTTGGCGCGATCGGGACGACCGAGAACTCCCCCTACGCGGCCTTCGAGGACCCGAAGCGCCGCTTCTACGCGATCCAGTTCCATCCCGAGGTGTTCCACACCGAGCACGGCGTCGAAATCCTTCGCAATTTTCTCGTGGGCGTCTGCTGCGCCGGGCAGGACTGGACCATGCGCGACTTCATCGCGCATTCGATTCAGAATATCCGCACCACGGTCGGCGACTCCCGCGTGATCCTGGGCCTCTCCGGCGGGGTCGACTCTTCCGTCGCTGCGGCCCTAATCCACAAGGCCGTCGGCCGGCAGCTCACCTGCGTCTTCGTCGACAACGGGCTCCTTCGCCTGGGCGAGCGCGAGGCCGTGACAAGACTCTACCGGAAGAATTTTCACATCGACGTCCGGGTCGTCGACGCCTCAAAGACCTTTCTCTCCCGCCTTCGGGGCGTCAACGATCCCGAGAAGAAGCGAAAGATCATCGGCCGCACGTTCATCGAGGTCTTCGAGAAATCCCTCCGCTCGATCGGCCACGCCCGTTTTCTCGCCCAGGGCACCCTTTATCCGGACGTCATCGAAAGCGTCGCAATCGGCGACAACCCGGCCGCCCTCATAAAGTCCCACCACAATGTGGGCGGACTTCCGGCCCGCATGAAGCTCAAGCTCCTCGAGCCCCTGAGGGAGCTCTTCAAGGACGAGGTCCGGCGCGTGGGGGAGGAACTCGGTCTCCCAAAGGAGGTCGTCTGGCGCCAGCCCTTCCCGGGCCCGGGCCTCGGGGTTCGAGTCCTCGGCGAGATCACGCCTGAACGGCTCGAGATCCTGCGTCGGGCCGATGCCATTCTGCAGGACGAGATGCTCAAGACCGGCTGGTACTGGAAGGTCTGGCAGTCATTCTGCGTCTTCCTGCCCGTCAAGTCGGTCGGCGTCGTGGGCGACGAGCGCAACTACGCCTACGTCATATCGCTTCGCATTGTCGACAGCATCGACGCCATGACTGCGGATTGGACCCGCCTGCCCCATGCCCTCGTGCAGCGGATCTCCAGCCGGATAACAAACGAGGTCCGCAGCATCTCCCGCGTCGTCCTGGATGTCAGTTCGAAGCCTCCGGCCACGATCGAGTGGGAGTGAGCCTCCGAAGGCCGGGTCCCTCCGTTACAATCAGGACGCCACGCAGATTCCTATTGGAACCTAAGGAGCTACGGGATTGACTAATGGTGGCAACCGAATGCCCTTCCCCGCTTCCCAGCCTGCATCCATCACAAAACCGATGAAGATTGCCCAAGATCGTCGAGCGAAAAGGAACGAAGGCGACCGAGCTGTGCTAAAAGCACAGCGCAGGGAGCCAGAGGGCCTTTGTGCCGACGAGATTGGGCAAAATTGTGGCCGCTACCGCGGCCATCCCTTCGGGACTCGGCCTTCGGCCTCGCCATCTTCGCGCTGCTGCGCTCCGTCATCGGAATTTGTGATGGATGCAGGCTAGAGCCCCGGCCCATACAATTGAAACCCGACCTGCGAGGTCCCATCCTTTCTCCCCAATGAAGACCCTGACAGCCTGCCTCTTTATCACGACTGTCGCCCTTTGCCCGCTCGCGCGAGGCGACGAGCCCGCGATCGTCACCAAAGCCCGCGCCTATCTGGGATCCGAATCAGTTCTCAATGCGGTGACTTCGATTAGCATGAGCGGCAACATGGCCACATTGGACGCCGCTGGGAAGCCGACGCAAATCGCGGTCGACATCGTTTTCCAGAAACCCTTTCAGGAAAGCATCACGGTTTTCCAGGCGAACCGCATCGTCCACACCTCGCTCGACGGTTACGATGCCTCGCAGCAGTCGCAGGATGGTGCGCCCAATCAGACGGAGATAGACTACAAGAACAAGCCCTGGCGCCTGACGATCCTTGGGGGGGACCAGGTCAAGACGCTTCGAGTCGATGTCCTTGAGAACCTCTTCTTCTACCGCGGAGTCCTTCGCGTGGGCGGGCAGATCGAGGGCAGGGGCCCCGCCACGGCCGACGGCAAGACGACCGAGAAGGTGGCCTTCATCTATGCCCCGAACTTTGTCTATATCCGGCATTTCGATCCGGACACCGGCCGATTGGTCTACACCGAATCCGAAAGCGGCACGCAGATTCGCGAGCAGGGCGAAATCATGGCGGGCGGCATCCGCTTTCCCAAGGTGATCGAGGTGACCGAGAACCTGAACGGCACTCCGTCGAAGAAGACCTACACCTTTGACAAGGTGACGGTGAACGAGACCTACCCGGACAGCCTCTTTGCCATTCCGCCCCTTTCGGGGGCGGCCTCCGCGGCAACGCCGGAGCCGGCTCCAGCGGCGCCTGCGCCGGCGCCGTCGGTTACGCCAGCGGTGGCGCTGCCGGCAACGCATTAGGGCGGCTGCATGCGCCTGATCCGCCACGGAGAGAGGGACTTTGATGGCAAGCTCGCCAGATTCTGCCTCGGCGCCGCCGCGCCGGCGCAGCTTGCCGCCTCCGTTTCTTCGATCCTCGAGGATGTGAGAAGGAGGGGGGACCGCGCGGTCGCCGCCTGCGCCCTCAAGTTCGACGGAGCCCGCCTGCGTCCCCGCGATTTCCGCGTTTCCCAAAAGGAGCTCGCCTCCGCCGTCCGCCAGATTTCCCCTTCCGACAGGAAGGCCATCCTTGACGCCCGGGCGGACATCGAGGCATTCAACCGCCGGGGATTGCCCCAAGGCTGGCAGATGCGCAACCGGCACGGCGCCTGGGCCGGCGAGAAATTCGATCCGATCCGCCGCGTCGGCCTCTACGTCCCCGGCGGAGAGGTTCCCCTTGTCTCGACCGTCCTCATGACGGCCGTCCTGGCCCGCATCGCCGGATGCCCCGAGATCGCCGCATTCACGCCCTCCAAGCACGGAGGCGAGATCGCCCCGGGCTTTCTAGCGGCCCTGCACCTCGCCGGCGTCACGGAGGTCTACCGGATTGGAGGCGTCCAGGCCATCGGTGCCATGGCCTTCGGAACGAAGACGATTCCCGCCGTCGACAAGATCTTCGGGCCCGGCAATGCCTACGTCTGCGAGGCCAAGCGCCAGGTCTTCGGCACAGTAGGCGTCGATTCCCTCCCGGGCCCCAGCGAAGTCATGGTGATTGCCGATGCCTCCGCTCCCGCGCAGTGGGCGGCGGCTGATCTCATGGCCCAGGCCGAGCACGGCTCCGGCCGGGAGAAGATCTATCTCGTTTCGACCTCCGCCCGCGTGATCGATTCGATCGCCTCGGCCATCGAATCCCAGCTCTCCTCGGCCTCCCGGGCGGCCAAGATCCGCCGCGTCCTTTCGGACGGATTCCTCGCGGTCCATGCCCGCTCGATCGGCGACATGGTGAGCCTCGCCAATTACGTGGCCCCCGAGCACCTGGAGCTCATGGTGAAACGGTCCACCGCGATCACTCTCGCCCGCCGGATCACGACCGCCGGGGCGATGATGATCGGCAATGAAACGCCGACCGTCCTCGGTGACTTTGTCGCCGGCCCAAGCCACGTCCTGCCCACGGCCCGGGCCGGCCGGTACTTTGGCGGCCTTCGAGTTGCCGACTTCCTCCGCCGCACGAGCCTCATACGCTACGACCGCCCGAGCCTGCGCCGTGCGGCCCCGACAGTCGCCGCATTTTCCGCGATGGAGAGGCTCGACGCGCACGGCCGCTCGGCTGAACTTCGGCTTCTCCGCTGAAAAGACCTCACGCTGAAAAGACCTCAGGCCTCCAGAATTGAAATCCGGTTTGCGGATTTCAATTCTGGAGGCCTGAGGTCTTTTCCCTTACTTTGGCTAAGTACTCAATCCAGACATGCAAGCCGCGGACGACTTTATCTTCTACCTCGATCTGCCCCGGGAGCAGCCGGGCGAAAACCCCGTCGAGGTCATGGGCTGGATCGCCGCAAAATCCCCGATAACCCGCGTCCGGATGATGGGGCAGGCGACAAGGGACCTCGAACTGATCCCCCGGCCCGATGTCCAGGCCGCCTATCCCGGCCACTCGTCCGTCATCGGCTTTCGCGGAACCGCGATCGAAGCCGATATCAGGGAATCCGCCCTCAGCTTTTCCGTCCAAGTCGGCGGACGCGAGTGCGACGCGGCCAAGCCGCTTCCCCCGCGCCCGGAGCCGGTGCGCGGTTGGCGCCGGAGCCTCCTTTCCCTCCAGGCCGCATTTGCCCGCCGGCGCTGCCGCGCTTCGGCTCTGCCCCGGGTCCTCTGGAATTCCGGACTCAAGCTCCTTCTTGCCGAAATCCGCCTTGAGCGCGGCGATTCCTTCGCCCGGCCCGAGGTTGACCGGGTCCTGGAGCTTTTCGCCCGGACATTCCCACACGCGGCCGTCCTCCAGATCGGGGCGAACGACGGCGTGTCGGGGGATCCCCTCGCGAAATGGTTCGACAGGACCCAATGGGTGGGCGTTTTGGTCGAGCCGATCCCGCACCTGGCCGCGAGCCTCTCCAGGCGCCACGCCATGCGCGAACACATCGCCATCGAGCGCAGCGCGATCGGCGAGACGGACGGGGAGGCCCGCATATTCCGGCTCGCCGATTCGCCCGGGGCGCCCGCCTGGCACCAGCAACTCGCGAGTTTCGACAGGGAAGTCCTCCTGAAGCACCGCGGCGCCATCCCCAAAATCGACGCCCTCCTTGTCGAGGAGACCGTGCCTGTCCTCAGCGTGAAGACCCTCCTCGCGCGCCACGACATGAGTCGGTTCGATCTCCTCGTCATCGACACCGAGGGATACGACTACCGCATTCTGAGGCAGTTCGAGCTGAATTCGGTCAGGCCGACCCTGATCCTGTTCGAGCACCAGCACCTGGGCCCCGCCGAGAAGTCCGACGCCTGTCTGCTCCTTCGCCAGGCGGGCTACTCCTGGCGGGAAGTTCCCGAGGGCGACACCATCGCTTGGCGCCGGGTGTGATCCGCGGATTGCACCTCGCAGGCCGATTCTGGTAGGGTGCGGGTGATGTCCACGTCTCCCGATATCTCCAAACTGGCGCTCTCGCACGTGCCGGGGCTGACGGCCTACACGCCCGGGATACAGCCAGGCGAGACGGGCTGGGTGAAGTTGAACACCAACGAATGCCCGTATCCACCGAGCCCTAAGGTGGTTGAGGCCCTGCGCCGGGAAATAGGGGAAGAGGGGGGCTCGCTCAGGCTCTACCCGAATCCGACGAGCGCGCCGTTGCGCTTGGCGGTGGCTGCGCTCCATGGCCTAACTCCCGAAAATGTCTGCATCGGGAACGGTTCCGACGAACTGTTGAACCTGCTTGTCCGGTGCTGCTGCGATGGAAAGGCCCCTGCCGGTTTCACGCTGCCAAGCTACTCTCTTTACCCTGTCCTGATCTCGATCCAGGACGGGGCGCCCCTGGGGATTGAATTCGACCGGGACATCCGCCTGCCTGTTGAAAAGATCGCAGGCTCCGCAGCCCGTGCCTTTTTCCTGACTTCACCCAACGCACCAACCGGTGTCGGATTTCGGACCTCGGAGATCGAGGCCCTCCTGAAATCGTTCCAGGGACTTCTCATCGTCGACGAGGCGTACGCTCCCTTCGCTGATGAGGATGCGATCCCGCTCCTCAAGCGATACCCCAACCTCGTCGTCCTCCGCACGCTCTCAAAGGCCTTCTCCCTGGCCGGAATCCGGGTCGGCTACGCCCTTGCCGCCCCCGAAGTGATCGGCTGGCTCGACCGCATCCGGGACAGCTACAACGTGAGCCGCCTTTCCCAGACGGCGGCTCTCGCCGCCCTGTCGGATATGGCTTACCATGCGGGCGTTATCGCCAAGGTGAAGGCCACGCGTGACCGGATCTACAATGAGTGGTCCAAGGGCCGGGCCTGGTTCACCTATCGATCGCAGTCCAATTTTCTCTTCGTCGAACCCAGGAACGCCCGTGGCGAGACCGGACCGGCCGTCGCCCGCTCGGCCTATGAGTTTCTCCTGTCCCGCAAGGTCCTCGTCCGCCTCTTCCCAAGCCACGCCTTGACCGCCCCGTTCCTCCGCGTCAGCGTCGGCACCGACGACGAGATGAGCGTCCTCAACCAATCCCTTGACGTATGGCTAAAGTGATCACCCGACGCACAGCCACGGTCGCCCGCCGTACGGCGGAGACCAACATATCGATCACTCTCGCTCTCGACGGCCGCGGGAAGGCCCAGATCGACACCGGAGTGGCATTCTTCGACCACATGCTGACGCTTTTCGCCAAGCACGGTCTGTTCGACCTGACAGTGAAGGCCAAGGGCGATGTCGAGGTGGACTATCACCACACCGTCGAGGACGTGGGCCTGGTCCTCGGTTCCGCCTTCAAGGAGGCGCTCGGCGAAAAGCTCGGCGTCCGTCGCTACGGATTTTTCATCCTTCCCATGGACGAGGCGCTCGCCCGGATCGCGGTCGACATCGGCGGCCGGCCCCTCCTCGTCTATAACGTCGAGGCGCCCTCGATGTTTGTCCGGGATTTCAATCTCATCCTGGTCAAGGAATTCTGCCGGGCTTTCAGCAACGCCCTCGGGGCCAACCTGCACGTCCAGCTGGTCTACGGGGAGGAGCCGCACCATGTTGCCGAGGCGATCTTCAAATGCCTCGCGCGCGCGATGGACGTGGCCACCCAAATCGACCCCAGGGCGGCCGGCGATTTGCCGTCCACCAAGGGCAAGCTGTGATGCGGCGAGACGCCCTCCCCGTAATCGCCGTAATCGACACCGGCATCTGCAACCTTCGAAGCGTGACCAAGGCCCTGGAGGCTGTGGGTGCCGCTCCGGTGGTCGTGCGGAGGCCCTCGGAAGTCCCACCGTCGGCAAAGGCGCTTGTCCTCCCGGGGGTGGGGGCTCTCCGCGACTGCGTCGGCTCCCTGCGGGCAAGCGGGCTTGGCGAGACCGTCCGGGAGTGGATCGCGGGGGACCGGCCCTTCCTCGGCGTCTGCCTCGGGATGCAGGCCCTATTTGAGCATTCGGAGGAAGGCGACGTCACCGGGCTCGGGGTCTACCGTGGCAAGGTCGTCCGGTTCCGCCGGCCCCCCGAGTGCAAGATCCCCCATATGGGCTGGAATACCCTCCGTTTCCGGGTTTCCGGCTCGCCGCTCGCCGCTGGGCTGGCCGACAGCGATGCCTTTTACTTCGTCCACAGCTACCACTGCGAGCCGGCCGACCCCGGGCTTGTCCTGGCCGAGTGCGACTACGGCGGGCCCTTCACCGCGGCCATTGCCCGAGGCCGGGCCTTCGCCACCCAATTCCACCCGGAAAAGAGCCAGGCGAAAGGGCTCCAGGTCTACCGGAATTTCGTCTCGATCGCGGTTTCGGCGGGGTCTTGAGGCCGGTTTTGCTAATCTTGTTTTGCATCTAGCACGGAATTCGCTTCGCTGCTGATTCAGTATGCCTCACACCGCTTCTATCAAGCTGGACGACAAGGAACTTCCTCTTCCGGTGATGGTCGGGACCGAAGGGGAACTGGCCGTGGACACACGCAAGTTGCGCGCCGACACAGGGTACATCTGCTACGACCAGGGCTATGGCAACACGGGCTCGTGCGAGAGCTCCATCACCTACCTGGATGGCGAAAAGGGCATCCTGCGTACCCGCGGCTATCCGATCGAGCAACTGGCCGAGCACAGCAATTTCATCGAGACGGCCTACCTGATCATCTACGGCGAACTGCCGAATCTCAAGCAGAGGAAGGATTTTGGGGAGCGTCTCAGGCAGCAGTCGGCGATCGGAACCCAGATCCAGCGAATCTTCGAGGGCTACCCGAAGGACGCGCCGCCGATGGCGATGCTGACATCGATCATGGCCTCGCTCGCGGCTCACTACCCGCACTTGGCCCAGAACGATTTCGCCAAGGACATGGCGAATTTCGATCTCGCGGCGGTGATGGCCCTGTCCAAGGTCCGCACGATCGGCGCCATGATCTATCGCTACACGAACGGCCTGCCGTACGTGTTTCCGAAGGACCTTCCATACTGCGACAACTTCCTGCACATGATGTTCACGGATCCCTACAAGGAGTACGTGACCGTCCCGGAGGTGGCTCGCGCCCTCAATCTCCTCCTTCTCCTTCACGCCGACCACGAGCAGAATTGCTCCACCTCCACCGTCCGCATGGTCGCATCGAGCGCAGCCAACCTCTTTACCGCCGTGTCGGCCGGAATCTGCGCACTGTCGGGTCCCCTGCACGGGGGGGCCAACAGCGCCGTCGTGCAGATGCTGCAGGCCATCCACGACGAGGGGGATGACGGCACGCGCTTCATCGAGGCCGCCAAGTCCGGAAACAAGAGCAACCGGCTGATGGGCTTCGGCCATGCGGTCTACCGCAACTTTGACCCGCGGGCCAAGATCATCGGCAAGGCCTGCGACCAGCTGTTGGAAAAACTCGGGATAAACGACCCGCTCCTCGACATCGCCAAGAAGCTCGACGAGACCGCGCTCAAGGACGACTACTTCATCTCGCGGAAGCTTTACCCGAACGTCGATTTCTACAGCGGGCTCATCATGCGTGCCCTTGGGATTCCGACGAACATGTTCACCGTCATTTTTGCAATCGGTCGCACCCCGGGCTGGATCGCCAACTGGAAGGAGGTCGCCTCCAATACGAAGGGGCGGATCTACCGTCCGCGCCAGATTTACGTCGGGCCGCAGAAGCGCGATTACGTGCCGATCGCAAAGCGGCCGTGATTCTGCTCGGAGTCAATATCGACCACTGCGCCACGCTGCGGCAGGCCCGTTATCGCAATGCGGCACCCTCCGGCGGGGCCGTTGAACCCGATCCCGTGGCCCTGGCTCTGGAGGCCGAGCGGTCCGGAGCCGACGGGATCACCGTCCACCTTCGAGGCGACCTCCGCCACATCCAGGAGCGCGACGTCTGGCGCCTCCGCGATGAGCTGGCCACGCGGCTCAACCTTGAGATGAGCTGCACACAGGCGATGGTGGATTTTGCCGTCAAGCTCCGGCCCGACTCCGTCTGCATCGTTCCGGAAAACCGCGAAGAGATCACGACTGAGGGCGGGCTCGACGTGAAGGCGAACCGCGATCGGGTCAAGGCCTGCGTCGAGGCCATGAACGCCGCTGGAATCAAGACGAGCCTCTTCATCGATCCCGACGAGGCCCAGATCGAACTCTCCGCCAAGCTCGGCGCCCCATGGGTCGAGCTGCACACGGGCGCCTATGCGAACGCCTACCACGGCTCACGCCACGGACCGGAATTCCAGCGCCTGCGTCTCGGCGCCGTCCAGGCGCACAACCTGGGCCTCACGGTCAACGCCGGTCACGGGATCAGCTACGTCAACATTTCCGAGATTCGGACAATTCCCCATCTCCACGAGCTCAACATCGGCCACAGCATCATCAGCCGGACGCTTTTCACAGGCATTGCCGAAGCCGTCCGCCAGATGAAGTCCCGGATGAATCCATGACGTTTGTCCTGCCTCCCGGCGGCGTGCTCCTGGGCCTTGGCTGCGACGTAATCGAGGTGGCCCGGGTAAAGGGGGTCGTCGAGCGCCAGGGCGATCGTTTCCTTCAACGCCTCTTCACCGACGAGGAAAGAGCCTACTGCTTCGGCAAGGCCCATCCGTACCCCCATCTTGCGGCCCGATTTGCCGCAAAGGAGGCCGTTTCCAAGTGCTTCACCACGGGCATTGGCGCGGAACTTGGCTGGAAGTCAGCCTCGATCCATCACGGTCTGCGCCAGGAGCCCCTCGTCGTCCTTGACGAGAAAGGGGAGGCCCTCCTTCGCCAGCTAGGAGCCACCCGCGTCCTGGTCAGCCTTTCCCACACCGACACCGTCGCGATGGCCGTTGCAGCGCTTGTCCGCACTGACTAGTCGGTATTCCCATGGAAGAGGAATCGCCCGTTCCCCAGCCGCCCTCCGACAAGCCGTCGCAGACGCCGTCCTGGGCCATGGTCGGCTTCATACTCGGAGCTCTCTTCATCCTCGCCCTTCCGCACCACGAAAACGAGGCGCCCGCCCCCATCGCCCCGCCCCGGATCTTGCCCGATCCTCCTCCCCGCAAGGTCCCTCTTTCCCCTCCCCGCATTTCGACGATCGAGGCTGTCTTTGACGCCTATGGCCAGTCCGCCGTCTGGGACCATGACACGACCGAGGTCGCTCTGTGGAACTCCGAGTCCGAAAGCTTTTCTGACTGCTTTGAAGTCTTGCGCACCTCCGAAGGCTGCTTCTTCAGATCCATCCCCCATCTCACCCACCCGGTGCTGACCCATGGCATCAAGCCGGACGCCCCGATCCGGTTCACGGAGACCGAAGAGCAGCGCGCCGAGTGGCTGGGGGAGAAGAACGAGGAGGACTGGCATGCCTTGCAGAATTCGATGAATAGTCCATCATCGCCGAAGGCGCCCTGATTGCCCTAGCCTGCATCCATCACAAAACCGATGAAGATTGCACAAGATCGTCGAGCGAAAAGGACCGAGGGCGACCGAGCTGTGCTAAAAGCACAGCGCAGGGAGCCAGAGGAGCTTTGTGCCGACGAGATTGGGCAAGATGCGTCGGAATTTGTGATGGATGCAGGCTAACCCTGCGATGAACGCCGCGAGCCACCCGATTCTGACCTCCGAAGAGGCGGCCCTTTTTGAAAAGGACCTTTTTGCGGGAAACGACTCGGCGGAATGGAACGCGATGCGGGAAGCGGGACAGTCGGTCGCTTCCGCCGTGCTTCGCGACTCCGAGGAGATCGGCGGATTTTCCAAGTCACCCCGACTCCTTGTTCTCGCGGGCAAGGGACACAACGCCGGCGATGCATTGATAGCGGCCCGCGACATCCTTGAAAAGCTCCCCCAGGCGAGCGCGGACGTCGTCTTCGTGTTCGGCGAGCGCTCCCTGCGGCCCCTCGCTCAGCGGGCCTGGCGCGAACTGATGGAAACCGCCAACGGCCGGGTGAAGCCGCGCTCAGGCGTGCGTTCCTCGAGCCTCAAGACCTTCTTTGAGCGGAATCGCTGCTACGACCTGAGCCTCGATGGCGTCTTCGGCTATCAGTTTCGTCCGCCCCTCTCCGAGGAAACGGCTGCCGTCCTTCGCCAGGCAAACTCCCTGAGTGTCCGATTCCGCGCCGCGGTCGACCTGCCGAGCGGCCTCAACGAATCCGGCGCATTCCAGGCCGACTTCACCTACGCGACCGGCATCGTCAAATCTCACCTCCTCACCTGCGCGAACGCCGGCCGTCTGCGTTATCTCGACATCGGCTTCTTTGAGTCCGAGGAGGAAAGGACCCTTTCTGCCGCCGTCCTGCCGGATCCCCATCCCGCCGGAGGCCCTGCCGAGAAGCACGACGGCGACCGTGTCCTGATTCCCCGGATCCTCGCCCCCCTCCGCCGATTCAGGTCATCCGAGACCGACAAGCGCGACTACGGCCATCTCGTCATTCTCGGCGGATCGCACAGCTACCCCGGCGCCGTTCTCATGTCCGTCCTCTCCGCCTTGAAAAGCGGGGTGGGGCTCGTGACTGCCGTCGTGCCGGAGTCCCTCGTTGCCTCCTATGCCGCCAGGGCCCCCGAGGCCATGTGGGTCGGCTGGCCCCAGGGGTCCGGCCCGGGCCTTGCTCTCGGGGGCCTGCCGCTTCTGACCCAGCGATGGGGCCGCGCAACGGCTCTCCTCGCCGGTCCCGGACTCGGCCGCGATCCCTCGACCCACGAAACCCTTGCTCAGATCGTCAAGACGGCCCCGATGCCGCTCGTTCTCGACGCCGACGCCCTTCAGCCGGACCTCGTCCGCGACATTCGTGTCCCCCGGATCCTCACTCCCCACATCGGGGAATTCGCCCGAATCGCCCGCGGAGCAGACTTTCGCTCCTTCCGCGCCGAGACCGGGGCGACCGTCGTCCTCAAGGGCCCGGTCACCTGCATCGCCTCGCCGACCTCTCCGGTGTACCACAGTTTCTTCGGCGGCCCGGTCCTGGCCCGCGGGGGATCCGGCGACGTCCTCGCCGGCCTGATCGCGGGCCTGTTTGCCCAATCGCCTATGGATCCGGTTGTTGCCGCCTGCCAGGGAGCCGTCTGGCACGGCCTTGCCGCCGATTCCCTCGCCAGGGCCCAGGGCCAGACATCCGTTCGAATCACCGAACTCATCGACCACCTGCCGACCGTCCTTCGCAACGAGCTATAGTCTAGACTACGAAGCTCACCGATCGACAGGCCTACCTGATTCTTAACGCCCTCCCGGGGATCGGCCCATTGGCCCTGAACCGGCTTCTGGCTGCATTTGGCAAACCCCAGGCGATCCTTCAGGCTCCCCTGCGCCGCCTCGCCTCGGTCGAGGGAATCCGTCCCTCGGCGGCCCGCGCCGTCTGCGATTGGCGCACGAGTATCGATCTCGCCAATGAAGAGCGAAAACTGGCCTCGAGCGAAACAAGCTTTCTCATCCGCGAGGACGAGGCCTACCCCCGGCTACTTCGGGAAATCCACGACCCTCCGATTGGCCTCTACAAGAAGGGTGCCTACGCCTTGAAGGACACATGCATCGCCGTCATCGGCAGCCGGCGGACGACCCAGTACGGCCTGAGCGTCGCCAGGCGCCTCAGTTCCGAACTCGTCCGTCTGGGCTTTTGCGTTGTCAGCGGGCTTGCCCGCGGAATCGACACGGCCGCCCATGAGGGCGCACTGGCCGCAGGCGGCCGGACCGTGGCCGTCCTCGGCTCTGGGATAGACACAATCTATCCCCCGGAAAACGAAGGCCTGTTCGGGAGAATCGTGGAAACAGGCGCCGCCCTCTCCGAGTTCCCGTTTGGCCGCGGCCCCGACCGCCAGACCTTCCCGATGCGCAACCGGATCGTCTCGGGCCTTTCCGACGCGGCCGTCGTCGTCGAAAGCGACGTCGATGGCGGGGCCATGATCACCGCCCGGCTCGCCGCCGAGCAGGGCAGGACGGTGTTCGCCGTTCCAGGCAGGATCGATCAGCCTACGAGTGCCGGATGCCACCAGCTGATCCGCGACGGGGCGGTCCTCCTCACCGGCGTGGACGATATCCTGTCGGAACTAAGCTACCTTAAGGGATTCCGCAAAACGGCTGCTCTGGCGAAGGTCGAAGAGGTCCGGCAGCAGACGCCCGCCAACCTCACGGACGAGGAACAGCTGATCCTCGGCTGTCTCGGCGGCGGAATCCTGACTCAGGACGCCCTGAGCGAACGCTTGGGCCTGGCCTCCCCAAAACTCGCCGCCGGCCTGATGATGCTCGAGCTCAAGCGTCTGGTATCCAAGCGCCTGGACGGCTCCTACGAGGGAGTGGTCGACTAACCCGGCGGCCAGCCCATCTGACGCTTGGCGAGCAGATGTACGTGCAGATGGGGGACGCTCTCGCAGGCATCCGGACCATTGTTGATCACTAGCCTGTACCCGTTCGCCAGATTGAGTTTCTTGGCGACAGCCGCAGCCGTTGTCATGAGATGCCCGAGGACCTCCTTGTCCCCCTCCGAAGCCTCGCTCAACCGGGGGATCGCCTTCTTCGGAATGATGAGGACATGCACCGGCGCCTGCGGCTGGATATCGTGAATCACGATGCACTGCTCATCCTCAAATTCGATCTTCGCCGGAATCTCCCGATCGATGATCCGCTGGAATAGGGTCTTGCCCATTTTGGGAAAAATTAGCTCCTCTTTCGCCTACAGGAAAATGATCTGCAGATCGGCATGACGCGTTGTCCTCGCCGCGGCAAGTTCACGGATGAAGCTCAGGATCTCGTCATATTCCCGCTTCCGCTTCTGGGTGGCCCTCCGATCCGGCGGCAGGACCGCCGGCCTAAGATTGGTGACCAACAGGGTCGACTCCCTGTAGGCGGCCAGAAACTTGAGCCCGGTCATCAGCTCCGCCCTGGCAAAAAGCGGTGTCGCCGAGTGCAAAGTCCTCGCCGCATCCCAGTGGAAAAAGCCATGGGCGGGGCTCTGCGCGCAGAACTTCTCGAGCAGCCTTCCCGCCGCTGCGGCGAAAGCCGCATCGAACTTCGCCTCGAATTCCGGATGCTCGGCAGCCTGCCGCTCCAGTTCGCCCAGGCTGAAGGCGATCCCCGCCTTGATCTGGTGGGCGAGGTAAAGGTCATGCCCTGTCACCTGCGAAAACAGGGCATTGATGAAATGCAGCCTCCGCAGCTCGTCGCGGGAGGGTGCGCCGTTCGGCTTCACCTTACCTCCGGGTTGGCTTGATCTTTGTGAGTGAGCTGACCTCCTGCACGAAGCTCGATGCATCCCGGAACTCCTTGTAGACGCTGGCAAACCGCACGTATGCGACCTGGTCCACGTTGCGCAGCCGCTGCATCACCGCTTCGCCGATTGCCCGGGAGGGGATCTCACTCTCGAACCGGGCCTCCACGACATCGATGACATCCTCGACCAGCATCGTGATCTGCTCCAACTCGATCGGGCGCTTGTGGCACGCCGCTCTTACCGCCCGAATGAGCTTCTCCCGGTCAAACTCCTCCCGCCTTCCGTCCCGCTTGATGACAACCATGTCGTCCCGGACAAAGCTCTCCGTCGTCGTGTAGCGGTGCCCGCATTCCAGGCATTCCCGCCTCCGCCTGATCGTGTTCCCCTCCCGGCTGATCCGGGAGTCGATCACCTTGTCGTCCAGTGAAGTGCACTTTGGGCAGCGCATGGATTAATTGAGCTCCAAAAAGTTCTGCAATATCTTCATTCCACCCTCGGTCGCGATCGACTCGGGATGGAACTGGACACCCCAGATCGGAAGCGTCCGGTGCCTCAGTCCCATGATTTCGCCCTCGGCCGTCTCCGCGGTGATCTCCAGTTCGGCCGGAAAGCTTGAACGCTCCACCAGAAGCGAGTGATACCGTGTCGCCGGAAATCCGTTCGGCATCCCCTTGAACAACTCGGTGCTCTTATGGAGGATTGGAGAGACCTTGCCGTGCATCAGGCGGTCGGCCCTGACGACCTTCCCTCCGAAGTAATGTCCGATCGCCTGGTGCCCGAGGCAAACGCCCAAAATGGGCTTCCTTCCCGCAAAGGCCTTGATGATTTCAAGGGTGACACCCGCTTCCTTCGGCGAACAGGGACCAGGCGAAAGAAGAACCCTGGCAGGGTTCAAATCCAGCGCCTCTTGGGGGTTGATCCCGTCATTCCTGAAAATGCGCTGCTCGATCCCCAACTGGCCGAAGTACTGGACCAGGTTGTAGGTGAACGAGTCGTAGTTGTCGATGACCAGGAGCACAATGCACTTGTAGTTGAACATCAAGCATGGGTCAAGGTTCCGGAAAGCCCCAAGGTGGGGACGGTTCCATTCAGGCCAAGCTGCACCAAATGACGACGGCCTTCCGACCTTTCTCGGGCGCCTTCAGATCCTGAAGGAGGGCAAGCTCGTTGCTTTCGATCCGGGCAACCGGCCTTGCTACAGGCTCAAATCCCTTCGGCATCGACGAGCCAGAGAAGGGAGGCCAAGGCGGCCGCGCCCATTTCGAGTTCGCGGGGATTCACCTTGTCAAGGCTGTCGGTCCGGGTGTGGTGGTAATCGAAGTATCGCTGCGAATCCGGCCGAAGTTCCCCCACCGTGACGCCCAGCGGAGCCAACGGCGCGACATCGGCGCCCGGCGTGCCGGCGTCAAAGTAGCTGACGCCATAAGGAGCGAAGAGCGGGATCCATCTCTGTGCGCGGGCCGCGGCATCGTGCCGGAGATTGTCGAGGGTGAAACCGTGCGCGCCGTTGCCGCCGTTGTCCGTCTCCACCGCAACCAGATGGCGCTCGACGCCGGCACGCGCTGCAGCGGCGTAGGCGTTGGCGCCCGCCGAGCCGTTCTCCTCGTTGACGAAGAGGACGCAGCGCAGGGTGTGCCTGGGTTTTATGTTCAACGCCTGAAAGAGGCGCAGGACCTCGATCGACTCCACGACACCGGCGCCATCGTCCTGGGCGCCAGGGGCTATGTCCCAGGAATCGAGGTGGCCGCCGACGAGGAGGATCTGGTCGGGGAATTCGGAGCCCCGGATCTCGCCGATCACGTTGGCTGATGGCGCGGGAGGCAATGTCTCCGCGTGAATGGCGATGCGGACGCGCACACGGGGCTGCGCGGCCAGGGCGGTGTCGAGGCGGTCGGCTGCCAGCATCGAAAGCGCGGCGGCCGGGATCACCGGGTGTCCCGGGACGAACACCGTGACGCCGGTGTGGGGCACATCGTCGCGGGCGAAGGTGAGGGATCGCACGAGCGCGGCGACCGCGCCGTAAGCTGCCGCTTTTGCCGGCCCGCGATTGCGCTGGAGCCCGGCCATCCCGTAGGCGGCGCCTGAATTGACGATGCCGGGGTCCATGGCGCCGTCGAAAAAGACGATCTTGCCCGCGACCCCGCCTCCGAGAATATCGAGTTCATCAAGTGAGCGAACGCGGACGACCTCTGCGATGATTCCCCCCGCGGGCGTTGCGCCGGAGCCGCCTAGCGCGGTCGCGCTCAGCGGCTCGTCTCCGGACTCAAAGGCGATTGATACCGATTCGGCCGCCCCGCGTTTCCAGTGCGGGACCATGACCGGCTGCCGGATCACTCGGTCAAGCCGCATGGCGCCGAGCAAGGCGCTCGCCCAATCCACAGCGCCGTCGAGGTTGTCCGAACCGCTCAGCCGCCCGGGAAAGCGCGAGACAAGCTCCGACAGGTGCCCATAGGCCTGGCCATGGACGAGGGCCTCGGTATAGAACGAACGGAGCATCTCCTCGGGATTTGGCTGCGCCGCGCTCCCAAAGCCTGCGGTCGCAATCGCAGCGGCCGCGGTCGCTGCCAATTGCGCGCGCATTGGCCGGAACGAGAACCGGCCACTGGGGATGCAGGGCGGCGGGTTTGGACGATCTTCAAACGATTTCATGCATTATTCGGGCTGGAAGATGAATTCTGGCGGCGCCTTCGTCGCTCTTGGGCCACCTGGGCTTCTACTTCAACCAGCGCCCGAGCCAATCGCGGACTTGACCGTACCAAAAAACAGAGTTCTGCGGGTGCAGCACCCAATGATTCTCGTCGGGAAAATAGACCAGGCGGGAGGGCACGTTCTGGGCTTGAAGAGCCGCGTAGAATTCAAAGCCCTGGTCGACCGGCACCCGGTAGTCCATCCCGCCATGGAACACGAGTGTCGGCGTCTTGAAGTGCGACGCATAATTGATCGCGTTTTCCCTGTCATATTCGGGGGTGCGATGCCAAGGCGACCCTCCCATCGGCTGCTCCTGCCAGTAGTCCGCGACGTCCGATGCATATTGGGTGTTGAAGTCCAGCGCACCGTCGTGGCACACGATCGCCTTGAAGCGGTCGGTGTGTCCGCAGACCCAGCACGCCATGTATCCCCCGTAGCTGGCGCCGAGTGCGGCCATCCGGTTGGCGTCCAGGAAAGGGAAACTGGCCAGGACGTAGTCGGTGCCCTTCATGATGTCCTCGAACGGCTTCTCACCCCACGCGCCGTCTATGGACTCGGCAAACTTCTCCCCAAATCCCGTTGACCCGTGGCGGTTGATCCAGGTGGCGACGTAACCAGGGGTCACAAGCACTTGCGCATTCCAGCGCGGCTGCCAGATGTCGCCGACCATGGTGGCGGGCCCGCCGTGCATGAGCTGGAGCAGGGGATACTTCTTCGCTGGGTCGAAGTCGGGCGGGTAAATCATCCAGAGCATGATCGGGTCGCCGCCGGCCCCGATGAAAGTGTGCTCCTCCACCTTTCCAAGCTTGAGCCGGCCAAAGAGCGCGTCGTTCAGGTGCGAGCTAACTGAGGCGGCGCCGGTTGCCAGATCAAGGGAGCATACCTCATCGGGCCGGGTGAAGCTCTGCCTGAGGAAGAAGACGGACTTCATCCCTGGAGCGATGCTCGAACAGGTGCCGTCGCCGACCACGGCAGCATACGAGCCGCCCGCGGCCGGAGCCTTGAAGACCTTGGTGCGGCCATGATCCTCGGCGGTGAAATAGATGTCCGAGCCGTCCGGCGAGAAACGCCAGCCGCTCATTGACAGGTCGGCTCCGGGGAACAGCGGGCTGGTCTTGCCGGTGGCCAGGTCGACCCGCATCAGCTTCGTGTTCTCGCCCTCAGCTTCGGTTGTGCGGCGGCCGAAGATGATGCCCGCTCCGTCGACCGTGAAGCGCGGATTCCCATCGCGGCCCGGGTTGTCGACCGTGAGATTTCTCCATGCGGAATCCGGTTGGTCGACGGAGATGAGGTAGATGTCGGCGTTTTCCCTTTCGCGGAAGGGGGGGCGCGTTGTTCCCGCGGAAAGCGCTATCCACTTGCCGTCGGGCGAGACGTCATACTGCGCCTCCATGTTGAAGAGAAAGGCGCGGTCCCAGTGAGGGGTGAGGTCCACAGTCTTCTTCGTAAAGAGGTCGACAACCATCAGGCGGCTTGCGCGTTCATCGGTTAGCCAGGTGTCGAAGTAACGGTAAAACCCGTTCTCAGTAACCTTTGCGGTGACCTTGCTCTCCTTCTGCTTCTTGAGCTCGGCCTTGGTGGCCTCGATGTCGCCGGCAAGCTTCGGCAGGACGCTGGTTGCAAAAACGATGCGGTGCCCGTCCGGCAGCCACCTGGGGGAGGATATCGCCAGAGGCAGCTCGAGGACCTTCTGCGCCTCGCCGCCGTCGGCGCGGATGGCGTAGAGCGAGGTCACCTCGTCCGTACCGCGTTTTGAGACAAAGGCCACGGTGCTGCCATCCGGGCTCCAGGTCGGGTCGCCGTCGGTGCTTGCCGCCGCGGTTAGCTCCCGGGTTGTGCCACTCGAGGTGTCCAGGAGCCAGAGATGGGTGACCGAGTCGTTCTTTTCCAGGTTGTACTCCTTGACGGCGAAGACCAGCCGCGCACCGTCCGGCGAAAGTTCCAGAGAGGCGGGACGCTTCACGGCCCAAAGGTCCTCGGCAGTGATCGCACGCTTGGAATTGGCAAGGTCGGCCGCGCAGGCGACTGAGACCGAGAACACCAGCGATGCCAGCAGCCTTAAGCAGGATGGATGTGACATGGGCCAGGATAATAGGGGTAGAGGACCCGACCTCCAGCACTTAGCTCAAAGGCGGGGTCATTGGAGGACAAGCGCCTGCTGCTCGAAAAATGGCGGCTCCCGGCACAGACCCAATCGCTCAACGCCCCAATGTGCTTCAGGCGGCCTCGATATATCAGGCCGCATTTTACCAGGCGGCCTCATTCGGAGGCAGCCTCGTATCCATGTTTGTCTTCAGCACCGCTGTCGCAGCCGAAATTCGCAAGGGGACCATCCGCATCACGCTGACCAAACCCGTCTCCAGGACTCCGTACCTGCTGGGCAAGTACGCAGGTGGAATAGTCGTCATGGCCAGCTACGCGGTTATTGCCACTGTCGCCATCGTCTTTTTTTGCGCGGTTCGGACGTTTTGAGCTGAGTCCGGCGACGCGATACGCGCCTTGGCTTATGTTCTGCCGCCAGCTGATGCTCGGCTCGCTAGCAATGCTTCTCTCGCTTTTCGCCCACCCGTTCCTTGCGTCCATCATGGCGTTTGTCGCCGGCAACAGCTTCTATTCCCCGCATAACCCCTTGTTTTATGTCTTCCCCAGTTACAGGCCGTTTTAATCTCTTCTTCCAGGTGCTGCAGGGCACCCTGGTCAGCGGCCAAGACGTGTTGCTTCTGACCTTTTATGCCGCCGATTTCAATGTTCTCATGCTGCTGCTCGCGCTGTGGCGCTTCCGAACGAAGGAACTGGTCTAGTCTCTCCAGGGTGTAATTGGGCCGGCGGAGACAGAGCGGCTTGCAGCTCCCGCTGCCTTAGCTGCGCGCCACTGCAATCGCCACCGTCGCTGCTACAAGGATTAACAGCGCGGCCGAGCTCCAATGGTATCGGCCCGGTTTTTTAGGGCGGGGATAGTCGGGAGTGACTCCGGCCGAAACCATGCGATCGTAGAGATCGGCATGGGTGCGCTGGAATCGGCCGCCCAAGACCGCGGGTGTTTGATTCGCCTCGCAGATTTTTTCCAGTGCCCTTGCATATATGGCTGGATCGGGGGCCTCGGTTGCGGCCATTCGGTCTGCGTGAAGTTCCATGCGGCGCCTGAGGCGAACCGAGGCGAATACCAGGCCGTAAAAGAGGCAGAGCAGCGCCCACGGGGCGCTGGCGCCGAAGTGGGCCACGGCCGGGATCGTGAAGAGGATCGGCAACTGGGGAAGCAACGCCAGGAGGCGAAACAACCAAACGGTCCTTTGGGGCTCGGCCAGGTGGGCGAGCTCGTGGAGGCAGATCGATTCGATCTCGGCATCGGACAGGTGCTCCATAAGTCCTCGGGTAAATGCCATGTTGCGGGTCATGATGAAAGCGATGGCCTGGCATTCAGGACTGGGCAGTTCCCAAACGGCGCGAACAATTATGCCCGTGCGCCGCGAGGCCTCGGCAACGATCCGAGTCAGTCGGTCGGATGGAGGGCGCACGAGGCGCATGAGGCGCATCAGCCGCAGCCAGACGCCAAAATCGAGCGCAAGCTGCAGGGCCATCCATCCTCCGGCGATCATCCAGGCCTTCGCTCCGAAGTGGCGGGGCATCGCGAGAACGCAGCCGATAAACAGCCCGGCACCGACAAGCTTGAAGGAAAGCCCGACGGCCACGGCCGCGATCCAACTTCGCACGGTCCGGCTGGGGAAAACTGCGCGCTGCAGGGGAAAGGTGCCTGCGACTGCACCGAGGAAGGCACCGACGAAGGCGCCGCTCAAGGTATGCCAGGGAAAGGAGTCTGAGGTCTTGTTGATGCCGACGACTATCGCACAGCCAATCAGAAGGCCGTTATTCAGTCCGCAAACGCACCGTGCCCGGTAAAGCGCCCGGGCCCGTTCGGTCCAGTGTTGTCCGGCGGTGCGGCGCCAAAGGCCGAGGACCAGCCAGTTGGCTGCACCCGAAACGATCGCGATAGCGACAAATGCGACCGCCGCCAATATTGCGCCGCCGCCGAACGATTCAGGGAAATTCATGCGATGCCCTTACTTGCAGCCGGTCGTCCCACCAAGCGAACACTAATCTGGCCGGCCTTTCAAAAGCTTCGCCGTGAGCGTGCCTCTTGTAAGTAGCTGGCAGTTGCATGCTTGAGGGCGAGGATAGATATCATCCGCAAGCCGCATAATAACGCCGTATGCGCGCAACTCGTGTGTCAAGCTGTGGGATTGCCCAGAGCGACTTCGGCCGCCCCTGCACGATTGATGCAAGCCGCACCGTTACGGGGGATGCGGAGCGCCACGTATAGGTTGCTTTGATGGCCTACGTATCGGTCTTTTCGTTGATCTTCCGGTGGAGTACGGGAGCTTCGAGCTCAATCAAGCGCCGCCATGTCTTGTCGCGATATTGCGCATTCTTGAACCAAATTATCCCCCCTAACACAAAACACCCAATCATCCACCATTTCCCGATTCGCGAGGAAGTTGGCATGGCGATGGCGCCTATGAACAATGCCAAAGCCATCGCCGACGACCATACCCCCACAAATGGCGCGGTCATCAGATACCATGGCTTTCTCACTGCATCGAGGCTCTCTTGCGCCTCGCGCACTGCTCTACCTTCTTTGAGTATTTCCCTTCCACGGCTCATGTTGATTGTTGATTGATGAGCGGAAGCAATGCCGCCGCATGCAGCAGCGGTAGGATCCCTTTTATGATAAACGCGAAGCCAATCCCCTAACAGGCTTCGCAGAGGATTTCAACAACCTGCCAGCAAAGTCAAAGTCGACAGCAGTGGCGCCGACGCAACGGGATGGCTCCTGCCGTCGGAAGCGGAGATTGGTGTGGTTCTATGCTCATGGTAACGAAGCCGAGAATTCCCAGGAGGCTAATGTCGCTGAAGTATCGTCATATCCTTCATTTCGCGGATTGGGCGGCTCTTTTGAGTGCCGAGCTGGGGATTTCTATCAAAATGTCCTCCGTCGGCTGGATGGAGCGAAGGTGCCAAGCCGCCCGCGCGGGTTTGGCGCGCGCCCTTTCCTACAAACGATCGATCACTTCAGAGCCAGAGCCCTTGACAATTCGCAGCGGAGAGACGCGGACGGAGAGGGGCTCGACGCACCATTGCCGGCCAATCGGTGCATCGACTGACGCAGTTATTGCCGGGGGCCGACTCGCGCAGACTGCCTGGGTCCCGAAGCTCTTCGGCAGTTGATTTTCCCTCGGCACCTGGGATACCGCGGACAACCCCAGAATGGATCGAAGGCCCCTTCCCTCAAGACCATCTCGGAATCGCAATTGGGACAGAGATGGGGGAGTTCAATCAAAGCAGTCTCCAGTTGATCATCGCGCATGCACTTTCGTGCTCTCGCGGCAAGAGACCAGCCATCAAACAGTCGAATTCCAAGCCTGGAGGCGAGAGCCATAGCAGATTCTGAAAACGGACCGGAGGCGTGTATGGCGCCAGAGGCAATCTGGGCGATGCTGATGCTTCCTTCCAGTTCGCGAACGACATTCTCAGGAACCGGCTTACGCAGCGCCTTGCATTGGACGTATAGAATCTGCTCGTCCTTCTCCGCGACGATGTCCTTCCCGCCATCGCCGTGCTCGCTTCGGAAATGGGTTGTTTCCCAACCTTCAGCTCTGAGGAGCGCGACATTGAATTTTTCAAACTGGTACCAATCGAGTCTGTGGATTCTTCCGAGAATCTCAGCCTCGGTCCATGGCTTGGAAACGGGCGCCTTGTCCGTTGCGCGAGACGTTGTTTGGACAGGGACGGGGCTCGAAACCTGATTTGGCAATTCGGCGGGCGGCCGTAGCGTTGTTCCTTTGTCGTCCGGCCAAACCAGGGTAGAGAGCGGACCCTTCTCCGGATAGGGGATTCGCCTTTCGGTTTTTTGGAAAACAAAGGGATCCTTGCGGCGATTTCTGCATATTTTGAACCCTACGAAAATCGCGAGCGAGCCGGCGCCTGTGGCGAAGGCAAGTATTGCAAGGTTTTTTAGGAGACTGGATAAAACCTGGGCAAATTGAGGGATTCCGACTGTTGCAAAGCTGAAGAGAATCAGGAAAGCGAAGACTGCTTTTGCCCCGGGCTCGAATGATCGGAACTCGTTTCTAGAACGCGACATCACATTAAGTATAGCAGTCCGTCTGCCGCGGCCGTTTTGCAGTTTTGCGCGACGATGAGGTGCAGCCGTTTGGAACGGGATCGGCGGTCGCTGCAAAGCGGGTCCCTGTCGGCGTTCTAAGTTGCGGAACCCCTTCGCAAGTCTTTGCCTCGCTGGAGATGCCGCCGCCCTTCCAGCTCCTCAAGACCGACTCCTTGACAGCGGCCCGCCGCGGCAGGCTTCAGACCCTCCACGGCACGGTCGAGACGCCCGTCTTCATGCCCGTCGGCACCCAGGGGACGGTCAAGGCGGTCACCCCCGTCCACCTCCGCGACATCGGCGCCCAGATCATCCTCGGAAACACCTATCACCTGAATCTGCGCCCGGGGAGCGAACTCATCCGCGACCTCGGGGGCCTGCAACGCTTCATGGGGTGGGACGGCCCGATCCTCACCGACAGTGGGGGATTCCAGGTCTTCAGCCTCGCCAAACTCCGCGACATCCGCGACGACGGCGTTGCCTTCTCGTCGCACCTCGACGGCTCGAAGCTTTTCCTCGGACCCCGTGAAGTCATGGCGATCCAGACAAACCTCGGCTCCGACATTGCGATGGTCCTCGACGAATGCCCGCCTTGGCCCTGCACAAGGGAGGTATGCGAGGCTGCGGTCGAGCGAAGCCGGAGGTGGGCAATCGAATGCAAGCGGTTTGCCGGGGAGTCCGGATTTCTGGCGCAAGGCCACCACCTTTTTGCGATCGTCCAAGGCTCCACCTTCGACGATCTGCGGCGCAAGGCGGCCGAGACCCTGGGAGCGATGGATTTTCCGGGCTATGCGATCGGCGGGGTAAGCGTCGGCGAACCCGAACAGGAAATGCTAAAGCAGGTCGCCGCGACGACACCTTTTCTTCCTGCTGACCGTCCGAGGTACACGATGGGGCTCGGGACCCCGCCTCAGATCCTAAAGATGGTCGCCCTGGGTGTGGACATGTTTGACTGCGTCCTGCCGACGCGTGTCGCCCGGAACGGCCTCGTCTTCACTCCCGACGGCCCGATAAATCTCAGGAACGAGCGCTTCAGGGACGACGCCCGGCCGATCGTCGAGGGATTGGGCAACTACACCTGCCGGAATTTTTCCCGGGCGTACCTCCGGCACCTGACCGTGGCCCGGGAAATGCTCGGAGGGACCCTGCTCACAATCCACAATCTTCACTTCTTCCTGGACCTCATGTCCCAGGCCCGTTGCCACATCGAAGCCGGCGATTACGGCCCGTGGCACCTCGCCTGGATTCAGAGGTACGGGGCGGGTGCGGCGCGCTCGGAAGGCGCGCCCAGCAGGCCCTAAGCCGGGCTCGCCATCCGGCGGCCTTTGCCTTTACTGAAAAGACCATGCGCATTCTCGTCACTGGCGGAGCCGGATTTCTGGGGTCCCACCTTTGCGACCGATTGATCCAGGGAGGGGACGAGGTCGTCTGCGTCGACAACTTCTTCACGGGCAGGAGGCAGAACATTGCGCATTTGATTCCAAACCCCCGGTTCGAGGTCGTGCGCCACGATGTCATCGACCCCTTCAAGTTTGAGGTGGATCGGATCTTCAACCTGGCCTGTCCCGCGTCGCCCCCGCACTACCAGTACAACCCGATCAAGACCGTCAAGACCTCGGTCATGGGATCGATCAATTGCCTGGGGTTGGCCAAGCGCGTTCGGGCGAGGGTGCTGCAGGCGAGCACGAGCGAGATCTACGGCGATCCGCAGGTGCACCCGCAACCGGAGAGCTATTGGGGCAATGTGAATACCGACCGGCAGGCGCTCGTGCTACGACGAGGGCAAGCGGTGCGCGGAGACTTTGTTCTTCGACTATCACCGGGAAAACAAGGTCGACATCCGGGTTGTGCGGATCTTCAACACCTACGGCCCGCGGATGCTCGAGTCAGACGGGCGGGTGGTTTCGAATTTCATCGTCCAGGCAATCAGGGGCGAGGACATCACGGTCTACGGCGACGGCAGCCAGACCCGGTCATTCTGCTATGTTGACGATCTGATCGAGGGAATCGTCGCGTTCATGAACCAGACGGAGACCGTGGGGCCGATGAACCTTGGAAACCCCGGCGAATTCACGATGCTGGAGCTCGCCGAGCTGACGCTCAAACTCGTCGGGGGGAAGAGCAAGCTCGTCTTTAAGCCGTTGCCATCGGACGATCCGAAGCAGCGCCAGCCGGATATCACCTTTGCCCGGAAAGTCCTCAAATGGGAGCCGGTGGTTCCGCTGGAAGAGGGCCTGAAGAGGACCATCGCTTACTTCAGAGGTAAATTGTAGAGACGGGTTTCTGCCCCGCGAACACGAGCCGGTGCGCCCACCCAAAGGGGTGCCATCCAAGTGTAGCCATTTGCCATTTGCCAACCCGGACGAGGCCCCCTATCCCTTGCCTTTCATGTTCTCCTTTCTGTTCAAGCGCCTCGCCGGCCGGCACTACAGGAAATTCCTGGAATCGTGCGTTCCTATCGTAGCGAAGATCAATGAGATCGAGACGGCTTACCAGGCTTTAACCGACGAGCAGCTGAGGGCCAAGACCGAGGAGTTCATGGCGAGGGTAAAAGCGGGCGAAACACTCGATCATGTTCTCCCTGAGGCCTTTGCGGCAGTCAAGAACGGGGCCAGGAGGCTTTTCGGAAGGAAGATCATTGTCTGCGAGCACGAACTGACGTGGGACATGATCCACTTTGACGTCCAGTTGATTGGCGGAATCGCGCTCCACCAGGGGAAGATATCCGAAATGGCCACCGGCGAGGGCAAGACCCTGGTGGCGACCCTGCCGTTGTACCTCAATTCGCTGAACGGAAGAAATGCGCAATTGGTGACGGTCAACGACTACCTGGCCAGGCGCGACTCCGAGTGGATGGGGCACCTGTACAGTTTCCTGGGGATCACGGTCGGCTGCATCCAGCAGCAGATGGCCTCCTCCTTGAGGCGGGAGATGTACGGGCGGAACATCACCTACGGGACGGCGAGCGAGTTCGGGTTCGACTACCTGAGAGACAACGGCATGGCCACGAGGAAGGAGGACCAGGTGCAGCGGGATCACTGGTACTGCATCGTGGACGAGGTCGATTCGATCCTGGTCGACGAGGCGCGGACGCCCTTGATCATTTCAGGGCCGGCACCGATTGAAAGGGAGCAGCCCTTCACGAGGCTCAAGCCCGGGATCGACAGGCTGGTCGGCGAGCAGATGAGGCTGTGCAACAAACTCGCGGGCGAGGCCAAGGAGATCCTGGAAAAACCGGAGGTCTCCTCGGACGACAAGCAAAGGGCCCTGCGGATGCTCCTCCAGGTCAAAATGGGGAGCCCCAAGAACAAGCTTCTGTTGCGGCTCATGGAAACCCCGGAGTGGCGGAAACTCCTGGACAAGATCGAGACCGAGGTGAATTCCGACCTGAACAAGGACGAGGCCTTCAGACTGAAGGAGGAGCTGTTCTTCACGATCGACGAGCGCCAGCACCAGGCAGACTTGAGCGAGATCGGGAGGACAAGGCTGAGACCGGACAACCCGGATGCGTTCGTCATGCCGGATCTGGCGACGGAGTTTTCGGACCTGGACAAGGACACCTCGATGACGCCGGAGCAGCGGGAGGCGAAGAAGCTGGCGGCGCAGACGAGGTTCGGGGACGTCTCCGAGGAGATCCATGCCGTTTCGCAGCTCTTGCGGGCCTATACCCTTTACGAAAGGGACGTCGAGTACGTCGTGACGCCGGCCCCGGACAGCAAGGTCCTGATCGTCGATGAGAACACCGGTCGCGTGATGCCGGGCAGACGGTGGTCGGACGGCCTCCACCAGGCGGTGGAGGCGAAGGAGAACGTCGCGATCGAGCGGGAGACCAGGACGTATGCGACGATCACGATCCAGAACTATTTCCGGATGTATGAGAAGCTCTCCGGCATGACGGGCACGGCCGAGACGGAGGCGACGGAATTCAACGAGATCTACAGGCTGGCGGTGCAGGTTGTGCCGACGAACAAGCCCTGTGTGAGGATCGACAAGAACGACTCGATCTTCAAAACGAGGCGCGACAAGTACAACGCGGTCGTGAGGGAGATCGAGGCGGCGAACAAGCGGGGCGAGCCGGTCCTTGTCGGCACGACGAGCGTCGAGTCGTCGGAGGTGCTCTCCCGGATGCTCAGGCGGACGAACATCATCCACACGGTCCTGAACGCCAAGTTCCACGAGCAGGAGGCCGAGATCGTCTCCCGGGCGGGCCTTAGGAATGCCGTGACGATTGCGACCAACATGGCCGGCCGCGGAACGGACATCAAACTGGGGGAGGGGGTGCGGGATCTGGGCGGGCTGTACGTCATAGGAACGGAACGGCACGAGTCCCGCCGGATCGACCGGCAGTTGAGGGGGCGCTGCTCCAGGCAGGGCGACCCGGGACAGACCAAGTTCTTCCTGTCCCTCGAGGACGATCTCATGCGGCGGTTCCTCCAGGGGAATCTCGCCTCGCGGCTCATGGAGGGATCGATGCAGGAGGGCGAGGAGCTCGAGCATCCCTGGCTCAACCGGTCGATCGAGTCCGCGCAGAAAAAGGTCGAGCAGCAGAATTTCTCGATCAGAAAAAGGCTTCTGCAGTACGACGACGTCCTGAATCAGCAAAGGGAGGTGGTCTATGGGATTAGGAACGGGGCCATCCAGGCTGCGAGGCCCAAGGACATCATTTTCGACCAGATCGAGGAGGAAATCGCGATTCGGGTGGAGGTCGCCGGATTCGGCCAGAAGGGCGGGTCCAATCCCACGGCGGTCGAGAGCCTGGTCGGCTGGGTCAACGCCCATTTCCCGATCGGCCTGAAGGTCGATGAACTCAAGGGAGAGGATCCCGTGGCCCTGACGAAGACGATCCTGGAGCGGGTCCAGAAGGCCTACAACGTCAAGGAGACGGTGGAAAATCCGGACGCCCTGGGAGCCATCGAGCGCTACGTCGTCATCAACGCGATCGACCACCACTGGCAGGAGCACCTGACCGAGATGGAGGAGCTGAGAAAGGCGATCGGGCTACGCAGCTACGGTCAGAAGGATCCCCTTGTGGAGTACAAGGCGGAGGCCTACACGTATTTCGAGCAGCTGATGAACAACGTGCGGCTGCAGATCTGCACGGGGCTTTTCCGGAGCGCCTCGAATTTGGAGTCATTCGAGAACATGCTCGCGATTCTGGCCAGGAGCGCCCGGACCGTGGGCCCCGAAAACGCCCCACCGGCCGAGGTCGGGCCGCCGCCGGAGGCGGCGAAGCCGGGTGCAGCGCCTGCAAACCCTCCTCTGCCGGAGAAGGAAATCCAGTTGCCGAAGGTCACGATCCGCAGGGAATTGCCGAAGGTGGGCAGGAACGACCCCTGTCCCTGCGGCAGCGGGAAGAAGTACAAGCATTGCCATGGCGCATGAAGCGGCCGCGGCGGATCCCTACGCGCCGAAGACGCCGTTCTGGGTCCGCAACGAAGATTATGGCTGGGCCATTGCGGTTTTCATCGCGACCGTCGCGGTGACGATCTGCGCATTTCCGCCGTTCAAAGCCGCGGAGGCCGGGTATGCCCTTGCCGCTCCGGCCCTTTTCTGGGCCTATCGCCGGCCGAGGCTGAAACTGTATGGCTGGACAATGTTTGCGGCGCAGGCGGTGGCCTGGACGGTCATCCTCGCATGGCTCAGGCATGTCACGGTCGTGGGGTGGCTTCTTCTGGGGCCCTTCATCGGGGCCTGGGTGGGGGTGTGGTACCTTGCCGCGTGGTGGGCAATGCCGAGGATGTGGAATCGGACGGTCCCGACACGGCTGGCGGTCCAGTTGGGGCTGGCGGGGCTCTGGGTCGTCATCGAGTGGTCGAGGACATGGGCTTTGGGCGGGTTTCCCTGGCTCCCGCTTGCCGCGAGCCAGTGGCAGCGGCCGGTCATTCTGCAGATCGCTGCCTACACCGGGGCGGGGGGAGTCTCATTTGTTCTGATGACGATGAACGTGGGCTTCGCGGCGTACGCTCACAGGCTGTTTTTCGAGGGAAGGGAAGGGTATGGCACAAGGGGGGACGGCACCGTGGTTTTCCAGGACGGGTTCAGCCTGCTGCGCAAGCGCAGCCAGGAATTCTGGATGGCGATATTCCTCCTGTTGGCGTGCATGTGCGTTTTTCTCGTGCAGGTGCAGCCGTTTGCGCGGGCCGGGTATGCCGAGCCGCTGGCGAGGGTGGCGTTTGTGCAACCCTACATTCCGCAGGATGTGAAGTGGGATCCGGCAAAGGCTCCGGGAATCGTATCAACCCTCAAGGCCCTGACCCTTGCGGCGGGCGACAGCCGGCCCGATCTCATCCTCTGGCCCGAGGCCTCGACCCCCTGGGCGGTGAAGGGCGACGCGAGCATGAAGAATTTTGTCGAGAGCCTTTCGACGAGTGCCCGGGCGCCGATCCTTTTGGGCTCGATTGCGATCGAGACCAGGGAGAAGACGGAAGACTGGTACAACGGGGCCTTCGTCGTGACCCCCGACCTCGGGGTGCAGCCTGCCTATTACGCGAAGCGGCATCTGGTCCCCTTCGGCGAATACATGCCGCTTGGGCCGATCCTGGGATGGATGAAGAAGTTCGTGCCGATAGGGCCCAACGCCTCCCACGGGGACGATGCATCCCCGCTGATCGTCAGCCTGCCCGGGGGTTCGATGGCCTTTGGAGTCCTCATCTGCTTCGAGGATATCTATCCCCGGCTTGCCAGGGAGAGCGTCCTTTCCGGCTCGGATCTCCTTTTCGTTCCGACCAACGATGCCTGGTACGGGGAGGAGGGAGCTGCCTACCAACACGCGGCGCACTCGGTCCTGCGGGCGGTCGAGACCAGGAGGCCAGTCCTGAGATGCGGAAACGGAGGGTGGAGCGGTTGGATCGATGAATTCGGGGTGGTCCGTCTTCCCATGGAGAATGCGGCTGGAACCGTGTATTTCAGGGGGACGGAGACCGTGGCGGTCACGCGCGACTCGCGCTGGACCGGGCGCAACAGCTTTTACGTGCAGCACGGGGACTGGTTTGTCCTCCTCTGCGCGGCCCTGGCGATTTTCGGCTGGGCGGCATTGGCGAAGGGCAGGGGCTCCCCGGAGTAATCCTCCGGGCGATGTCGAGGGGCGGCAGCCCAAAGTAACCCATTTGTAACGGCAGGGGTTTGCCCCCGTGCCGATAGCCTCGGTTTGGTGGAACCATGCAACTGACTGCTCTAGCGCCTGAGGGCAATCTCTCCGCGCCCGCGGGGCGCGACAGAGCCTTTTCCGCATTCTCACAGAAGACCCTGGCGGCTCTCTCGGCCGAGGCGACACCGTTGGAATCGCTCGCCCATCACTGCTTTGTGGTCGATCACGATCTTCCCTTCGAAAAGGTGGAAAAGGTCTTCCGCGAGAAAGGGGTCGAGTTCCTGGCGCTTGTCCAGGGCGGCCGGGTGACAGGGCTTTGCGCGCGAGTGAAGCTCGGGGCGCTCCTGGGATCGCGTTACGGGTTCGCCCTCTATGCGAAGAGCCCGGCGCATCTGGCCCAGGTCGACCATCCGCTTCTTTTCTCGAAGCACACACCGGTCCGGCAGCTATTGGACGTCTCGCTCTCGCGCGGGGCGCACGAGTTTCAGGAGGACGTCATCCTCGTCAACGACGACCAGAGCCTGGTGGGGCTGATCGCCGTCGACGCCCTGGCGCACCTCCAATCGAGGCTCGTCGGCGAACAGGTGACCGAGCTGCGGAGGCAGCACGAGGCCCTGCAAAGGCAGAACGGCGATCTGTACCGGGCAAATGAGGCCATCCGCCAGGCGGAGGGGGTCAACCGGGGCCTTTTCGAGAGCAATACCCTCGGGGTGGCTCTGCTCGACATCCAGGGGGCCATCCAGCTGCACAACGGCCGGTTGGCCGAGCTATTGAATGCGGCGGACGGCCCCCTTCCGATGTGTTCGCTCGATTCGTTCATGAGTGATCAGGACCGGCTGAAGTTCAGGCGATTCATTGCGGCGCACGGGCAGCCGCAGGTCGGCGCTGGCGGTCCCCATACCCAGGAGTTCTACCTTCAGGTGCCCGGGGGAGGGCAGCGGCTTTTCCGGTTCACGACGGGCTGGATCAAGGAGACCAGGCAGGTCTGCGCCTGCCTGGACGACATCACCGAGCAAAGGGCGCTCGAACGGAACATGATGAAGCAGGAGAAGCAGCGGCTCCTGGACACCCTTGTCGGCGGAATCGCGCACGAACTGAACAACAAGCTGACGCCCGTCCTCGGGTTTTCCGAGATGCTCAGCGAGCAACTCGCCGGGGAGCTGCGCGCCCAGGCGGGGCTGATCAGCAGGAGCGCCGGCGAGGCGCTGCGCATTGTCCGGCAGCTCCTCCAGCTCTCCAAGCCCGAGTCCGGACGGCCGCAGCGGGTGGATCTGGCGACTGTGATCGACGAATCCCTGGTCATGCTCAAGTTCCAGGTGCGCGAACGCGGGTGCGAAGTGCGAATCAAGCCCCCGGCGAGCCCCGTCGTTGTGATGGCCGATCCGGGACAGTTGAAGCAGGTTGTCATCAACCTCGTCATCAACGCGCTGCACGCCATGGAAAAGGTCCCTGCCCCGGTCCTTACGATCACGGTCGGCAAGGATGTCCCCGGCGCCTTCTTCTCTGTCGCGGACAATGGCTGCGGGATAGCGCCCGAACACATGGCCCGGATCTTCGATCCGTTCTTCACGACCAAGAGCCCGGACCGCGGCTCAGGATTGGGTTTGAGCATCTGCTTCAGCATTGCCCGTCAGTATGGCGGTGACATAGCGGTTGAGAGCGAACCGGGGAACGGGGCGACTTTTACGGTCACGCTGCCGCCGGTCCTCGGCGCTGCCGAGGCGCCCCAGGGGGAGCGGACCGCGACGCAGCCTGCGCCAAGGCCGTCGGACCGGTCGATCAAGGTGCTCGTGGCCGAGGACGAGGACATCGTCTGGCTCGTCATCCGGGAGATGATCCGGATGAGCCTGGGCTGCCACGTGGATCATGCGCCGAATGGCGCGGAAGCCCTCGCCCTTGCCGAGCGAACGGACTACGACCTGGTGATTTCGGACATCCGGATGCCGGTCATGACCGGAACGCAACTGTACCTGCGGCTGCGCGAAGCGCGTCCGGAGCTTTCGAGGCGGTTCATCTTCATCACGGGCCACTCGGGCGAATGGGGCTTGCAGGATGAGATGGCGCAGTGGGCCGTGCCCGTCTTAAGGAAGCCCTTTGTGCCGGCAAGGCTCATGGAGGTGTGCGAGCCGCTTCTGGCCAGGACCCGCCAGAAGGACATAAGCGTGGGGGGACTGAAGATTCCGGGGCGGACGCCGACATCCTGATCCTGCCCTTCGTCAGCGGCCAAGAAGTGCTGACGAAATGCCAACTTACGCGCAGCTTTATCGCCATGGGCCGCTAGCCTTGCCGGCGCAATGTCGGTCGTCGGGATCAACATCGGTGCCCTTACGGTCAAGGCTGTCGCGCTGGGCGGCGATGAGCGGACTGCCACAGTGGCCGCGCACCGGGGACGGCCGCTGGAGGCCCTCGAGAAGCTGCTCGCCGCGCCGGAATTTTCCGGGGCGGAGTATTTCGGCGTCTGCGGGGCCCTGGGACACATAACAGAGGTGGCCGCGATCCAGCGGGCACTGGAGGAAGCGGGCGGCAGCTACGACGCCGTCGGCTCGCTGGGCGGTGAATCGTTTCTTGTCTATACGATCGAGGATGGGCGGATAGCCAACGTCCTCTCGCACAACAAGTGCGCCGCCGGCAGCGGCGAATTCCTGGTCCAGCAGATCGGCCGCATGGGACTCGGCCTCGAGGAGGCTATAAGGCGCTCTTTCGGCGGCAAGGTGGTGCCGCTCGCATCGCGCTGCTCGGTCCACTGCAAGTCCGACATCACGCACAAGTTGAACCGGCACGAGGCGGCGCCGGAGG
This sequence comes from uncultured Verrucomicrobiae bacterium, assembly GCA_963747795.1. GTDB lineage: Bacteria > Verrucomicrobiota > Verrucomicrobiia > Opitutales > Opitutaceae > Palsa-1447. The sequence continues at coordinate 52,509 of CAVVGS010000003.1, read as the reverse complement.
ATGTCCTCAGGACGCTCCACGACAGCATGGCAACCAAAGTCGTGGCCCTTCTCGACAAGGCGCAGCGGGAACCGTGGCGAGTCCTCCTGATAGGCGGAGTCTCGCAGAACGCCGCGATGGTCGCCGCCTTGCGGGAAAAGAAGCCCGGGACGGAAATCTCTGTGAGGCCGGAGAGCGCATGGTTCGACGCTTGGGGCTGCGCCCTCCTTACGCGGGAGACTCCGGTTCACCGGAAGCCCCGGACGGCGGCGCCGCGCCCGCTGGACAGGCTCCCGCCCCTGAGCGCCTTTGCCGGGCAAGTGCGCGTCATGGCACAGCCGCCCTCCCTGTCGGCCGAGGAGTCTGCCAGGCTGGGGCTCCTGGTTCTCGGGGTCGACGCAGGCTCGACGACAACCAAGGCGGTTCTTCTGGATCAGGCGACACGGGGACTGGTCGCCTCCCACTACGCCCGGACAAACGGGGACCCGATAACGGCGGTGAGGAAATGCCTCCGGGAATTGGCCAGGGAAGTCGGCGACCGGCCGGTGGGGCTGGCGGCCTCGACCGGTTCCGCACGGGAACTGACGGGCGCCTATCTCGGGACGGAGGATGTCTACAACGAGATATCCGCCCACGCGGCCGGGGCCATCCACTACGACCCGGAGGTCGACACGATCTTCGAAATAGGCGGCCAGGACTCGAAGTACATCCTCCTCAGGAACGGGGTGCCGATCGACTACACGATGAACAACGCCTGCTCCGCGGGGACAGGCTCTTTTTTGGAGGAGAGCGCCCAGGGAGACCTCGGAATAGAAGTCGGTGCGATTTCCGGGATTGCCCTCGCGGCCAAGTCGCCCGTCCAGTTCAAGACAACCTGCGCCGCATTCATAAATTCCGACATCCGGATCGCGCAGCAGCAGGGCCACTCGAGGGACGACATCGTCGCCGGCCTGGTCTATTCGATCGCCGGCAATTACCTCGACCGCGTCAAGGGGCCGAGGCCCGTCGGGGCGAAGGTGTTCCTGCAGGGCGGAGTTGCCCTGAATGCGGCCGTAGGGCACGCGTTTGCGCACAGCGCGGGACGGCCGGTCGTCATTCCGCCCCACCCGGAGCTTCTGGGTGCCCTGGGGGTGGCGCTCATGGCGCTCACACGCTCGGGAGGCAAGATGAGCGCTGCGAGGAAGCTCCTCTCACTGGTCGAGCCCGAGATGAAGCTCTCCGGGCATTTCACGTGCCGCGCATGCAAGATGTACTGCTCGATCGACCGATTCGAGGTGGCGGGGCGGCGCTTCCCCTTCGGCGGACGCTGCAGCCTTTTCGAGCATGCCTGGAAGAGAGGCTCGCGCGGGTTGGTCGTGCCGGACCTGGTCGAGGAGCGCTCGTCATTGGTCTTCCAGGAGCCGAGCGTTCCCTCGCCCAAGATCGCACCGGCCGGCCCGCCCTCGCGCTGGCGGATCGGCGAGCGGATGGCCGAGGCGAGGACCTACATCGAAAATCGCTTTGGAGCGGAGGCGCCTGCCCCACCTGCCGACCCGGGCCCGCCGAAGCGGATCGGGATCCCGCGGGCTCTGACGACGCACTCCCTGTATCCCCTCTACGCCGGTTTCTTTGCCGGGATCGGGATGGAGGTCGTCCTGTCGGGCATCGATTCGGACGGCGACATGAAGTCGTATTCGGGCTTTTGTTTCCCGGCGCAGATCGCGCACGGGGCTGTATTGGATCTGGCGCGGAAGAAGGTGGAACTTGCGTTCCTGCCCCACGTCACGCGGATGCCGCACCCGAACGTGTGCCGGGACTCGCTGCTTTGCCCGATCACGCAGGCGAGCCCGTATTTTTTGGCGAAGGCCTTTCCCCGGATGCGGCTCCTGTCGCCGCTGCTCGATTTCACGCAGGGGTACGACAAGTGCACGACACTGGTTGAGCTCGCGGTTCGGGAGCTTGGCGCGCCAAGGGCCCTGGCCGAAGGGGCCTGGTCCGGTGCGGTGATGGCCCAGGTGGCCGCCGAAAAGGCAATGCAGGCGCTCGGCCGGCGGGCGATCGAGGAGGCCATTGCCAGCGGCAAGCCGACGATCCTCCTCGCCGGGCACAGCTACAACGCGTTCACACCCGAAGCCTCGCAGTCGGTCGGCCGAAAGCTGGCCAGCATGGGGGTCAGGGCGATTCCCGCCGACTGCCTCGCACCGCGCGATGGGGGACCGACCGCCTGGCACTTCGCCAACCAGATCATGAACGCGGTGGCGCTCGCGAAGGAGCACCCGAACCTGTTCCTCCTTTGCGTGAGCAACTTCAGCTGCACGATCGACGCCTTTACCCACTCGATGCTGGCCTCGGAACTGGGGACCAAGCCGTACCTCTTCCTGGAGATCGACTCCGCCACGGCAGACGCCGGGGTGCAGACGCGGCTCGAGGCATTCCTCGACATCATCCGGCATGCAAACGCCGTCTCCGCGGTGGGCAGACGGCCGTTCAGGGCGGCGCAGCTCGCCGGAGGGGGAGTCGTCATCGACTCCAATGGCGAGCGGGTGCCCTTGACCGATCCCCGGGTGAAACTGTACCTGCCGAACTTCTCGCAGTATCACACGCAGACCCTGGGCCTTGCGATGCAATGGCTCGGCCTGCACCCGGGACGCGTGGCGCCGCTCACCCGCACGCAGCTGAACCGCGGGCTGCGGCACACCTCGGGCCGCGAATGCCTGCCTCTTCCGCTCTGTGTGGGGGAGATCCTGCAGATCCATGAAAAGCGGCAGCCGGGTGAAATCGTCGGCTATTACACCATTCGGGGAGGGGCGCCGTGTGTGAGCGATGCCTACGAGGGTTACTTCCAGCGGCTGATCGCCGAACGGCAGCTGCCGGACCTCTTTGTCCTGAACGCCTCGGCGGAGAACGACTACCTGGGCCTGTCCCCCGAGACACTGGCCCGCCACGTGGGGCCGGCGATCGTGATGGCGGACATCCTCGTCGAGATCGACCACGTGCTGCGGGTCGCCGGGGCCCCGGGCACGGTCAAGCGCTTCCAGAAGGAATGGCTGCGGTTTGCGGCCACATGCGATTCGCTCGACGAGTTCAATTCGCGGCTGCCGGGGCTGGTCCGGCGGATAGCTGCGCTGCCCCGGGCGCGCGATCCGAAGTCCTGTCCGCGGGTGGTCGTGACCGGGGATTTCTTCACGCGGTTCAGCCCGTTCTTCATCGAGGGGGTGCGCGAGCTGTATGCGGCCCGGGGCATCATCCTCAAGCCGGTCGATCTGGCCGATCTCATGCTCTACGGCGCCTACGATGGAATTGCGGGCACGGCGACGACCTGGGGGATGAAGCCGGGCGGCTTGGCGCTTGCGAAGGCTTGCACGCGCATTTTCCAGCCCGACGGCAAGCAGTACCTGCAGAGCTGGCTGGCCTTTCAGTCCCAGCGGCGCGTCGAGGAGTACTACCGGGCCGTCTTCAGGGAGAGCGGGCTGCTCATCGCGGAGAACAACGATGTGGCCGAGCTCTTCGACCGCGCGGCCGAGCACGTCTCGCCGACGATCTTCGGCGAGGCGATCCCGTCTGTCGGCAAGGGCTTGGAGGCCGATTCGGAGGGCTACGACGGGACGCTTCTCATCGGCCCATTCAACTGCCTGCCGTACCGGATCGCCGAGGCGATTCTGAAGCCCTTGAGCCTCAGGCAGGGCATGCCGATGCTCACGTACGAGAGCGACGGCTATGCGGTCGCACCGGCGTTTCTGCGGCAGGTGGACGTGCACATCCAGCAGGTCCTCGACCGGGCGGCCAGGCGCAGGGCGAAGGTTGCCCAGCCGGATGCGTCGCGCCAAAATGGATGAACCGTGATTTTGCGAAGCAGCCTCCAACGATGAAACCCCATGACTACCCCTGCCATCCCTGAGTACCGCGACCGTCGAACCGGCCTGGTCATCTTCGGCATATTTGAAATGCTGATCGGCCTTTTTTGCGCATGCATCATTCCGCTGATGATGATCGCCCAGACGATCGCCAGCCGCAGACCGGGCGCGCCCGCTGCGCCGCCGCCCATGGGCATGATATTCATCATCTACGGGTTGCTGGCCGTCGCATTCATATGGGTCGGCGTGGGCTCGATGCTCGCCCGGCGCTGGGCGCGGGCGATAGTTCTATGCGCTTCCGCGGTGACGCTTTGCGGCGGGTTGATCGCGGCCGTCCTGATGCCGTTCTTTCTGCCGCATCTCGGGGAAATCATGGCCCGGACCAGCCCAACCGCTTTGCCGCCCGGCGCGATCCTAGGGACAAAGATCGGTGTGATGGTTGTTATCTTCCTGATCTTCATCCTCATCCCGGGCTCGCTGTTTCTCTTTTACCGCAGTCCCCACGTGAAGCGCACTTGCGAAGTGCGCGATCCGGTGGAGCGATGGACTGATCGTTGCCCGCTGCCTGTATTGGCTTTCAGCCTGATGAAGGCATTTGGAGGAATCAGCATGGTCGGTATGGCGTTCAGCCTTCACGTGTATCCCTTGTTTGGCCTTTTTGTTTCGGGTGTTGCGGGGGCTGCACTGATGGCTCTTGTCGGCCTGCTGATTCTCTGGGTCGCCTTGGGAATGTACCGGCTTCGGCTTTGCGCCTGGTGGGCCGCCTTGGGCCTGCAGGCGATTCTTCTGATCTCCAATCTGATCACTTTTTGGCGTGGGGGAATGGAGGCCTACTACCTCAAGGCGGGCTTTGATCCGCGCATGGCCCACAGCTCCGGGCAGATGTTTGCCCAACCCACCGTCAGATGGATGGTGGTGATCCCAACTTTCTTCGCGGTCGCCTGGTTGCTGTGGATCCGCCGGTATTTCCTGGCGCCAATTCCGGCGGCCGCGCCCGATAACGGCAGTCAGGCCGGGTCGTAGTCGAGGTAGGGGCCGAGCCACTTCTCGGCCTCGGCGACGGGCCAGCCTTTCCGGCGGGCGTAGTCGTCGATCTGGTCGCGGCCGAGCTTGCCGACCCCGAAGTATTTCGATTCGGGATGGTTGAAATACCAGCCCGACACGCTGCTCGCGGGATTCATGGCGCAGCTTTCAGTCAGTGATATGCCGGTGGCGGACTCGGCGCCGAGGAGATCGAAAAGGATCGGCTTCTCCCGGTGATCGGGGCAGGCGGGGTAGCCGGGGGCGGGGCGGATGCCGCGATACTTTTCGCGGATCAGCTCCTCGTAGGAGAGGTTCTCGGTGCGGCCGTACCCGCAGGCCTCGCGGGCGTGCTTGTGGAACTTCTCGGCCATCGCCTCCGCGAGGCGGTCGCCGAGCGCCTGGGCCATGATGGCCGAATAGTCGTCGTGGGCGGCCCTGAAGGCGGCGGCAAACTCCTCGACACCGTGGCCTGCCGTCACGGCGAATCCGCCGATGTAGTCGAGCCGGCCAGATTCCCTCGGAGCGATGAAATCCGACAGGGCGTGGTTGAACTGCTCCGCGGGTTTTTCCAGCTGCTGGCGCAGCGAATGGAAGACCGTGGCGACCCGGCTCCGCGACTCGTCGGTGTAGACTTCGATGTCGTCGCCAACTGCGTTGCAGGGCCAGAAGGCGATGACGGCCTTCGCCGTGTAGCGCTTCTCCCGGACGATGCGGTCCAGGAGCGCCCGGGCGTCGTCATAGAGCTTTGTCGCCTCGGTTCCAACAACCTCGTCCTTTAGAATGTCGGGAAAGCGCCCGGCAGCTCCCAGGCGCTGAAGAACGGGCCCCAGTCGATGAAGGGCACGACCTCGGAGAGCGGCACGTCGGCAAAGACCCTGGGGCCGAGGAATTCCGGCCTGGGGATGTCGATCTTCGCCCAGTCAAATTTCTGCCGCCGTTCCCTGGCGGTCGCAAGGGAGAGCAGCGGCTTGCGCGCCCGCCTTGCCGCGAACTCCTCGCGCTGGCGGGTCTGCCTGGCCGCATTTTCGGCGATGAAGCCGGGCTTTTGCCCGGGGGAGAGCAGGGCGCTCACGACCCCGACGACGCGGGAGGCGTCCAGGACGTGGACGACCCCGTGGGGATACTCCGGGGCGATCCTGACCGCGGTGTGCGCGGCGCTCGTCGTCGCCCCGCCGATCAGGAGGGGAACGGTGAAGCCCTCGCGCTTCATCTCCTTGGCCACATGGACCATCTCGTCGAGGGACGGGGTGATCAGCCCGGAGAGCCCGATCACGTCGGCGCCGATGCGGTGGGCCTCGGCGAAAATCTTTTCGGCCGGCACCATGACGCCGAGGTCGATGACCTCGTAGTTGTTGCAGGCGAGGACGACCCCGACGATGTTCTTGCCGATGTCGTGGACGTCGCCCTTCACGGTGGCGATCAGGAACTTCCCGTTGGGCTGGGCGGTGCCCCCGCCGGCGACGTGGAGGCGCTTCTCCTCCTCCATGAACGGGGTCAGGTAGGCGACCGCCTTCTTCATGACGCGGGCGGACTTGACGACCTGGGGGAGGAACATCTTGCCCGCGCCGAAGAGGTCGCCGACGACGCGCATCCCGTCCATGAGGGGGCCCTCGATGATGGCGAGGGGCCGTGGGTACTTGGCCGTGTTTAGGCGCGCCTCCTCGGTGTCGGTCTCGACAAAGGCATCGATGCCCTTGACCAGGGCGTGGCTAAGGCGTTCCTCGACGGGGAGGGATCGCCAGGCGTCCGCTTCCCTGGCCTCGGGGACGGGCCCGTTGCCGCCGGCTTTCGCGGCATCCTCTTTTGCCTTCAATTGGTCGGCGAAGGCGACCAGGCGCTCGGTCGCATCCGGGCGGCGGTTGAGGAGGACATCCTCGATCAGGGCGAGGAGGTCCTTCGGGATTTCCTCGTAAACGCCGAGCATTCCGGCGTTGACGATCGCCATGTCGAGGCCGGCCCCGATCGCATGGTAGAGAAACGCCGTGTGCATGGCCTCGCGGACGGGGTTGTTGCCCCGGAAGGAGAAGGAGACGTTGCTGACTCCGCCGGACACCTTGGCCCCGGGCAGGGTCTCCTTGATGATCCGGGTAGCCTCGAAGAAATCGACGGCGTAATTGTTGTGCTCCTCGATGCCGGTCGCGACCGTGAGGATATTGGGGTCGAAGATGATGTCCTCGGGGGGAAAGCCGATGGTTTCGGTGAGGAGCTTGTAGGCCCGCGAGCAGATGCGAACCTTGGCGTCCCGGTCCGAAGCCTGGCCTTTCTCGTCGAAGGCCATGACGACCGCGGCGGCGCCGTAGCGGCGGACCAGGCGGGCGCGGCGGAGAAACTCCGATTCGCCGTCCTTGAGGGAGATCGAATTGACGATGCCCTTGCCCTGGAGGCACTTCAGGCCCGCCTCGAGAACGCTCCACTTGGAGGAATCGACCATCACGGGGACGCGGGCGATCTCGGGCTCGGTGGCGATAAGCCGCAGGAACCGGCCCATGGTCGCCTCGCCGTCGATCAGCGCCTCGTCGACGTTGACGTCGATCAGGTTTGCGCCGTTTTCGACCTGCTGGCGCGCAATCGCGACGGCTGCGTCCCAATCGCCGGCCTTGATCGCCCGGGCAAACCGGGGAGAGCCCGTGATATTGGTGCGCTCGCCGATTACGAGAAAGGATGCGGCGGATTTCTTCATCCGACGAGGAAGGGCTCGAGGCCGCTCAGTCGGAGTGCGGGCTCTGGCACGGGCGGATGGCGGGGCGGGAGGCCCTGAACAGCCCTTGCGATCGCGGCGATATGGTCCGGGGTCGATCCGCAGCAGCCGCCGACGAGATTGACCCAGCCGTTCACGGCAAAATCGCGGAGGACCGCAGCCATGTCGGCCGGCGTTTCATCGTAGCCGCCGAAGGCATTGGGGAGGCCCGCGTTCGGATAGCAGGTCACATAGCAGGCGGCCACCCGGGAGAGCTCCTCGATATACGGCCGCATGGCCCGCCCGCCCAGGGCGCAGTTGATGCCGACGCTGAAAGGCTTCACGTGGGCGATGCTTGAATAGAAGGCCTCGACGGTCTGCCCCGAGAGCGTCCGACCCGAGGCGTCGGTGATCGTCACGGAGATCATGACCGGGATGCGTTTGCCCAGCTCATCGAAGAGTTCCTCGATGGCGAAGAGGGCCGCCTTGGCGTTCAGGGTGTCGAAGATCGTCTCGACCAGCAGCGTGTCCACCCCGGCGTTGAGGAGCGTCCGCGCCTGCTCGGAATAGGCGGCGACCACCTGGTCCCAGGTCACGGCGCGGTAGTCGGGCCGGTTGACGTCGGGCGAGAGGGAGAGGGTGCGGTTCATGGGGCCGATGGCCCCTGCGACAAAGCACCGTCGGCCGGGTGCGGCCTTCTCGGCCTTGCGCGCCGCCTGGAGGGCGATTCTCGCGCCGGCGGCGTTGATCTCCGGGACGAGCGACTCGGTCTTGTAGTCGGACTGGGAAATCCCGGTCGAGTTGAAGGTGTTCGTCTCGACCATGTCGGCTCCAGCCGCGAAATAAGCCGAATGAATCTCCCCGATCAGATCGGGCCGGACGAGGTTCAGAAGATCGTTGTTTCCCTTGAGATCGTGGGGATGGTCGCGGAACCGAGAGCCGCGAAAATCGGCCTCCCCGAGACCGTGGGTCTGGATCATCGATCCCATCGCTCCGTCGAGCACAACGATCCTTTTCTCGAACAGGTCCCGGAGGGGCCCGAACGAGGGGGGCTCCGCGGGGCCGGCGGCGGTGGAGGGATGGGAGTTCATGGCAGGCTAGGGGAGCAGGAAGGGCGGGTTTTGGCAAGCAACATATCTAAAAATACGAATATGTTGATATGTTATTCGCTTGCCTGTCGGACCCGCCTTTGCTGGCCTCGGCCCGACTGCCGTTCTTTTGCACCGCCGGGATACAGGGAAGGCTGTGAGAATCAGCCACAGTTGCGCTGCGGTAACGCATCACAGACCCCAACCGGGTTGCAGGAAACCCGGGGAAAGCCAATTCCCGAAGAATTTCGGGGGTGAAGGCGAGGGGCGAGGAAACTCGGGCGGCCGGAACTTTTGTCCGGCGCGGGTTGCAAATGCGGAGTCCGAAAATCTGCCCCGGCAGTCTCACCCGTCCGACGCGAGTTTGCGCGCGTCAGGGCGAAACCCTTCATCGCAAAAATGAAGCGTGAGAGCGGCCCTTCTGGGTGTCTGCTCTTGGCGCGTCCTTCAGAGCAGATCCCATGAATCAAATCAACAAGCCGGTCCGGCTGCCGTTCCGGTTGCTTCCCCTGGCCTTGGCCGCCCTTCCGGCCGCTTTGGCGCAATACACGGCGATCCAGTTGGATCCGGTCGTGACAACTGCGACGCGGCTGCCCGAGCCGCTGACAACGGTCGGGACGGCGATGACCGTCATCACCGCCTCCGACGTCGAGCGCCAGCAGCTGACGACTTTGGCCGACGCCATCGGGGGCGCCGCGGGCGCCCCCGAATTTGCGACCGGCCAGGCCGGCGCGGCGACCTCGCTTTTCCTCCGGGGTGCCAACTCGGACCAGACGCTTTTCCTTGTCGATGGCATCCGGGTCAACGACGGCAATACGGATTACACGGCATTTGTCGGGGGAGCGCGGTTCAGCCCGTTCGACTCACTCGAGATCGCGCACGGGCCCCAGGGAACACTCTATGGGTCCGACGCGGTCGGTGGCGTCGTCGCCCTGAGTTCCCAGAAGGGCGTCGGCCCAGCATCCGGATCGATCGGCGTCGAGGCCGGATCGTTCGGCACGGTCGATGGCGCTGCGAGCGTCCAGGGCGGGCCCGGGAAGTGGGCCTATGCCATCTCGGCATCGGGCGGTGACACGGAAAACGAGCGGCCGAACAACCGCTTCGAGAGCGGAAATCTCGCTGCGCGCCTCGACAGGTCGATCTCGCCCGACTTTTCGGTGGGGGCCACTATCCGGGGATTTGTGTCGCAGTACGGCGATCCCAGCGATGAGTACACGAACGACCTGTTCGACCACGAGCGCGAAAGCAACTGGCTCGGCACACTCTTTGCCGACGGCCGCCTGAGCGATAACTTCGCGACCCACCTGACCCTCGGCGGCCAGGAACAGAAGTACACGGCGGTGACCGAGTCCGGGACGACCGTCGTCACCAACGAACGCGGGGTGGTGGACTGGCAGCTCACGGGCCGGATGACCGAGGGCAACACCCTGACCGCCGGCCTCACGGACGAGAGCGAGATGACCCGCAACCCGGGCTTTGGCAGCATCGACAACCATCAGTCGTTCTTCGCCGTCTTCGCCCAGGACGAATGGACGCCCATCAAGGACATCCACCTGGCTGGCGGGGTGCGCCACGACGACTTCGACACGTTTGGAAGCGCGACGACGGGTCGGGTGACCCTGGCGGCGCTCTCGGCGGACCACGTGGTCAAGCTCCGGACGAGCCTCGGCACGGGCTTTGATGGGCCGAGCTTCCTCGACCTGTACGGACAGAGCCCTTATTACGTCGGCAATCCGAACCTCACGCCGGAGAAATCCCGGGGCTGGGACGTCGGAATGGATTTCTACGTCCCGGACAATCAGGGCTCCCTCAGCCTGACGTGGTTCCAGACCAACTTCAGCAACCTGATCGAGGACAACTTCAACGTCTACCCCGCGACGGCAGAAAACGTGGGCAAGGCCCGGACCGAGGGGCTCGAAGTGGCCGTCAAGACGGTCGTGGCAGGATCAATCCAGGCGAAGGCGGCCTACACGAGGCTGGAGGCGGAGGATGTCACCGACGGGACTCCGCTTCTGAGGAGGCCGCGGGACAGCGCGAGCGTGGACCTTTGGCAGGGTCTTGGGGCGGGGTGGAGCCTCGGTGCCGGCGGCAGCTATGTCGGTAACCGCGCCGACATCAACGCCCGCACCTATGCCACGGTCGAGGATCCGACCTACACGGTCGTGCGGGTTTACGCGGCCTGCCGTGTCAATCCGCGCCTTACTTTGAAGGCCCGGGTGGAGAACATCCTGGATCGGAGCTATGAGCCGGTAAACGGCTACCCGCAGGCGGGGACCGGAATCTACGGTGGAGCGGTTTGGAAGTTCTGAGGCTTGCCCTGGGGCTTGGTCTCGTGCCTGAGTCCAGGCTCATGGCACGAATACTTCGAGGCCGGTTTTCCGCGTTTGCGGCTTTGGCAATTGCGGTTGCCGGCGGCGGAGCGCAGGCTTCGGCGGCCGAACCCGCGCCGGACCTCGCTGCGCGGGTCATCGTCCTCGCCAACGCGGCCGATCCCGACTCCCTCGCGATCGCCCGGCATTACGCCCAGGTGCGGCACGTGCCGCAGGCGAACGTCGTGTCTCTGGAAATGCCGCTGCAGGAGGAGATCGGCTGGCTTGAGTTTGTGTCCTCGATATGGGAGCCGCTTCAGGACCAGCTCGTGCGCAAGGGCTGGATCGATGCCCTGGCGATCGGGGATGTCGACACGATCGGCCGGAAGAAATACGCGGTTTCAGGACACAAGATCGCGGCTTTGGTCGTCTGCCGCGGGGTTCCGCTCAAGATCAGGGACGAACCGAGCCTGTACAGGCCGGTTCAGCCGCTGACCGACCACGAGCAGCTGCGGACGAATGCCGGAGCCGTTGACTCCGAGCTGAGCCTTCTCGCCGCCGACGGCGGCTACCCGATCAACGCCTTTGTGATCAACCCCCTCTTTGGGAAGGACAACCCAACCGATTACGACAGGGCGAAAGTCGTGGAGGTGGGCCGGCTGGACGGCCCGACCCGGGATGATGCCATGGCGCTCGTCGATCGCGCTGTGGAAGCAGAACGCTCGGGCCTGGCGGGGCGCGCCTATGTGGACATGGGGGGAAAATTCGTCGAGGGCGACCGGTGGCTGTCGAGGACAGTCGACGAGATCACCGATCTCGGCTTTGACCTGAGCGTCGACCGGGACCCGAGCACATTTCCGTCCACGGCCCGATTCGACGCGCCCGTCCTCTATTTCGGTTGGTATGCACCAGATTTGAACGGGCCGTTCCTGCTTCCGGGGTTCCGGTTTCCGCCGGGCGCCATAGCGCTGCATATCTACAGCTTTTCGGCGCGCACGATGCACTCGGTGAGCGAGGGCTGGAGCGGCCCGTTTGTCGCGCGCGGGGTGACGGCGACTGTGGGCAATGTGTACGAGCCCTACCTCGAATACACGCATAGACCCGATTACCTAATGCGGGCCCTCTCCCGGGGAAGGACTCTTGGCGAGGCGGCCTATTTCGCCCTGCCCGTCCTGAGCTGGCAGAGCATCCTGATCGGCGACCCGCTTTACCGGCCGTTCGCCGTCTCCCTTGCCGACCAGTTGAAGAATCCCGGGCGATTTTCCCCGGGCCTGGCGGGCTACGCAGCGCTGAGATCGGTCAATCTGCTCGACCGCACCCACAAGCCAGACCTGGCGTTTTCGCAGCTGCGCGGGGCTCTGGCCGGGGAACCCAATCTCGCCGTCGGCTTGGCGCTTGCCAAGCGCTTCCGGGCTCTCGGCTCATCGAACGAGGCGGTCAAGGTTCTGGAGCCTCTCTTGAGGCAGGACGCCCTCCCCACGGACCATTGGGTGCTTGCCCGGGACGCCGCCGATCTTCTGGCAGCCGGCGGGAGGCCTGACTTGGCCGTGATGGCCTACAGGCGGCTCTTTGCGATCAGGGATTTGCCGGCGGGAGTGCGCGCCCAGTGGCTTGTGAGCGCGAGGACAGCCGCAACAGCGGCGCACGACTCGGATCAAGCGTCGGCCTGGAAGGAGGATCTCGACAGGACGGTCGCCGAGATCCTCACGCAGAGGAATTGAAAGGTCTTAGACTAGATTTTCGTGACAACCTTGTCCGCGAGGCCGTAGGCGATCGCCTCGGCCGCGTTCAGGTAGAAATCGCGGTCGCTGTCGCGGGCGATCTTTTCGATCGGCTGCCCGGATGCGTCGGCGAGGATCTGGTTCAATTCGGCGCGCAGCTTCTCCATCTCCTGCGCCTGGATGTTGATATCGGTGGCCGGGCCGATGAACCGGCCGGAAATCAGGGGCTGGTGGATGAGGACTCGCGCATGCGGATAGATGAGCCGGCGACCCTTGGCCGCGCCGCACAAGAGCACCGATGCCATTGAAGCCGCCATTCCGGTAACGACAACGGTGACCGGAGAGGAGATGAGCCGCATCGTGTCGAAAATGGCCATGCCCGCGGTGATGGAGCCGCCCGGGGAATTGACATAGAAAGTGATGTCTTTCCCGGGATCGGTCCCCTCGAGGTAAATCAGGCGTTCGCAGATGTCCTTGGCCGTCTCGTCGGTGACGGCACCCCAGAGGAATATCTTCCTTTGGGCCAGGAACTTTCGCTGGACGAGGTGGAAGACCGGTGTCCGGTGTTCCTTCTGCGCCTCTTCGAGTTCCGCGTCCTCATCCTCATCATCGTCATCGAGGCGGGGAAGGGGGGCGTTCAGGCCGGGCTGGAGGCTGTCGAATTGCATATGTCACCACCTTTGTGCGGCCTCTGCCGATTGGCAAGTGCGCAGCGGCCGGCCGATGTTGCGTTTGGGAGGCGGAGGGTCACCGTGGCGGCATGAGGATGCAGAGGATCTCCGGCCGCGTGGTGGACGTTCTCAACCGGAGGGAATTTCCCGGGACGGTGGAATTTTCCGGCGGGGTCATCCGGCGGATCCGGCGGGACGCAAAGCCAAAGGGAAGGGGGCTGATCATGCCGGGGTTCGTCGACGCTCACATCCACATCGAAAGCTCAATGCTTCCGCCGGCCGAGTTTGCGCGGCTGGCCGTGGTCCACGGAACCGTGGGCACGGTGTCCGATCCCCATGAAATTGCCAATGTTCTCGGCGTCGCCGGCGTCGACTACATGATCGCCGACGGGCGGCGGACGCCGTTCCACTTCTGCTTTGGCGCCCCGCCGTGCGTGCCGGCGACGGACAATGAAACAGCGGGGGCGAGGCTCGGGCCCCGGGCTGTGGCCCGGCTCCTGGCCCGGCCCGAGGTCGGCTACTTGAGCGAGGTCATGAATTTTCCCGGCGTCTTGCGCGGGGACAAGGCGCTTCTGGCGATGATCGCCGCCGCCGTCCGGCGGGGGAAGCCGATCGACGGCCATGCTCCGGGACTCAGAGGTGCGGAGGCTGCGGCCTATGCCGGAGCGGGCATTTCAACCGATCACGAGTGTTTCACGCTCGCCGAGGCCAACGACAAGATCCTGGCCGGCATGAAGATCCTGATCCGGGAAGGGTCGGCCGCGCGCAATTTCGAGGCGCTTGCCCCGCTTCTCAAGACCAATCCCGGCCGCTGCATGTTCTGCTGCGACGATCTCCATCCCGACCTGTTGATCCAGGGGCATCTGGACCACCATATCCGGCGCGCACTCGCCCTGGGCGTGGATCGCTTCGATGCGGTGGCCTGCGTGACCGTGAACCCCATCCGCCATTATGGCCTGCGGGTGGGCCTCCTGCGGGAGGGCGATCCGGCGGATCTTGTCGTCGTGGACGGCTGGAGAAAATTCAGGGTCCGCCGAACCTATCTGGCCGGCCGGCTGGCAGCCAAGGACGGCAAAAGCCTTTTGCCGAGGCTTCAGTCGAGGATCGTGAACCGATTCCGAGCAAGGTCCAGGAAGTCGGCGGACTTTTCAGTGAAGCTGCAGCCGGGGAAGCTGAGAGTCATCGAGGCCTTGGACGGGCAGCTGATCACGCGGAGCCGCCTGATGAAGCCAAAGGCCAGCGGAGGCCTGGCGGTCGCCGACCCTTCGAGGGATTTGCTCAAGATTGCCGTGGTCAACCGGTACGCAACCCGTGCGCCCGTTGGTGTCGGTTTCATCCGGGGATTTGGCCTGAAGGCGGGCGCATTGGCCTCATCGGTGGCGCACGATTCCCACAATGTCGTCGTCGTGGGAGCAACGGATCGGGAAATGGCGGAGGCGGCAAATCTTGTGATCGCTCACCGTGGCGGAGTGAGTGTCGTCGGAAACGGAAGGCACAAGGTCCTTCCGCTGGAGATCGCCGGTCTCATGGCGGCAGGGGACGGCCGCACGGTGGCCCGCCGCTACGCCGAATTGGACGCCCTCGCCAAGCGGCTGGGAAGCCGGCTGCGGGCGCCGTTCATGACGCTGTCGTTCATGGCGCTCTTGGTCATCCCGGACCTCAAGCTCAGCGACCGCGGACTGTTTTCCTGCGCCAAGTGGAAATTCGAGCCGCTGTTCGAGGGTTAGGAGCTGCGGAACGACGCCGCTAATACGTGGTCTTGTCCGATTTGGCGGTCCACTCGGTGAACGCCTGTTTCGCTTCTTCGGGAAGGAGCGGTTGCATGGACAAGGTGCGTTTTTCCGCGGGCAGTGAAAGCTGGCTGTAGATGAAGTCGTCGTCGAATCCGATCGAAGCGGCGTCGGCGCGGGTGTTGCCGTAGAATACCTTGGAGATGCGCGCCCAATAGATGGCCGAAAGGCACATCGGGCAGGGCTCGCAGCTCGTGTACAGTTCGCAATCGTCGAGTTTGAAGGTCTCGAGCGTTTGACAGGCGTCGCGGATAGCCGAGATTTCCGCATGGGCGGTCGGGTCGTTGGCCGACGTGACCCGGTTCTCGCCGCGTCCGACTATTCTTCCCTTGTGCACGACCACGCACCCGAACGGACCGCCCTCGCCGGAACGGACGCTTTTCTCGGACAGCGCCAGGGCTTCCCGCATAAAGGCTTCCGGATTCTGGTTCATGGGCCTGAAGAGAAAGCCGGATAGGGCTGCGAGTCGAGCAAACAGGCCCACTCTATGCTGTTGCGCGGAAGGACAATCCCCGTTGTAAGTTGCCGCTTTATCAGACTGCCCAACTTCGACTCCACGCATGATTCAACCCGACATCAGAGAGTGGCTCAATATACTTGTCCGCATCACCCACTTCATCGCGGGCATCATGTGGGTGGGGACGTCGTTCTACTTTGTCTGGCTTGATTCCGTCTTCACGCCGCCGACGGCACCGGAGAAGGGCGTCGAAGGGGAGGCGTACCTCGTCCACGGGGGCTTCTTTTACAGGGTGGAAAAGCGCCGCTTTGGGGCAGGGGCCATGCCCGGGACGCTTCACTGGTTCATTTGGGAGGCGACCTTCACATGGATCACCGGGTTCATCCTGCTGTGGGTCGTTTACTACACGACCGACGGGGCCTTTCTGACGGATCCTTCGGTCCTGCTTCTCACGCCGGCGGAGGGCACGGCGATGGGGCTCGCGGTGATCTTTGGCGGATGGCTGGCCTACGAGGCCCTGTATCGCTCGCCGCTCGCCCGGACGAAGTGGGGGACCTGCTTGGCGTTTGTCCTGCTGGCGGGCCTGGTCTGTTTTCTGACGCACACGTTCAGCGGCCGGGGCGCATTCATCGAACTCGGGGCCACGTTCGGAACGATCATGGTCCTGAACGTCTGGGTGCACATCCTGCCGAACCAGCGGGCGATCATAAGGGCGGCGAACGAGGGGCGGGAGCCCGACTACGCCCTCGGGCTCAAGGCCAAGCGGCGGTCGATCCACAATTCCTATCTGACCATTCCGGTCCTCTTCATGATGATCTCGAATCACTTTTCCTCGCTGTACGATCACAGGTACAGCGTGGTGCTGCTGATGCTCATCATCCTGACCGGCGCGCTCGCCAGACACGTGATGATATCGTCGAAAACGTGGCCGCTCATCCCAGGGATCGCGGCCATCGGGGCCATGGTCTACATGACGGGGCTGCCCCCGGCCATCAAGATCAATGCCGCGGGCCCAAAGGTCACCTGGGCGCAGGCGAACGAGATCATTCATGCCCGGTGCATGATGTGCCATGCGAGCCATACTTCGGACGATGTGTTTCATTCGCCGCCTTCGGGAATCGCCTTTGACAACCCTGAGCTGGTGAAGGCGATGGCGCCCCTCATCCTGCAGCGGGCCGTTTTCCAAAGAACCATGCCCTTCGGCAACAAGTCGGGCATGACCGACGAGGAGCGCGAGCTATTGGGGCGCTGGATAATCGAGGGCGCCGAGATTCACTGAAGAAACGCCATGATCATATCCAATCTTGAAATTCTGGGGCCGGTGGACCACCGCTACGCTGAAATCCTGTCGCCGGAGGCGTGCCGTTTCCTCGCCGACCTGTTCCGGGAGTTCGGCCCCAGGCGCGAGGCGCTGCTGGCGCGCCGGGTGGAGCGACAGCGCGAGATCGACTCGGGCAAGCTGCCGGGCTTCCTCCCCGAGACGGCGGCGATCCGGGGCGGGAACTGGCGCGTCCCGCCCCCCACACCCGACCTTCTGGACCGAAGGACCGAGATCACGGGACCGGTGGAGCGGAAGATGACGATCAACGCCCTCAATTCAGGGGCCCAGTGCTTCATGGCGGATTTTGAGGATGCGAATTCGCCGACCTGGGAGAATGTCATCGAGGGGCAGATCAACGTGCGGGATGCCGTCAACCGCACGATCAGCTACACAAGCCCTGAAGGGAAGGTGTACAAATTGGCGGAAAAGACGGCGACTCTGATCCCGAGGCCGCGCGGCTGGCATCTGGAGGAGAAGCACGTCCTTTTTGAGGGCAAGCGCGTGTCGGCATCGCTTTTCGACTGGGGTCTTTGCTTCTTCCATAATGCGAGGAACCTCGTTGCGCGGGGGTCCGGGCCCTACTTCTACCTCCCGAAGCTGGAAAGCCATTTGGAGGCGAGGCTCTGGAACGACGTCTTTATCCGGGGCCAGGAAGCCTTGGGACTACCCCGGGGGACAATCCGGGCGACCGTTCTCATCGAGACGATCATGGCGGCCTTCGAGTCCGAGGAGATCCTGTATGAACTGCGCGAGCATGCCGCGGGGCTCAACTGCGGCCGGTGGGACTACATGTTCAGCATGGTGAAGAAATTCCGAAACCACCGCGAGTACCTGTTCCCCGACCGGACGCTGATCACGATGACAGTGCCCTTCATGCGGGCGTACTGTTTCCACGTGATCCAGGTCTGCCACCGCCATGGAGCCTACGCGATGGGAGGAATGGCGGCGCAGATTCCGATCCGCAACGATCCGGCCGCAAACGCGGAGGCCCTGGCCAAGGTGCGGGCCGACAAGGAAAGGGAGGTGGACGACGGACACGACGGGACGTGGGTCGCCCATCCGGGCCTTGTGGCCACGGCGATCGAGGCCTTCAAGCACATGCCGGGACCCAATCAGATCAATCGGCTCCGCGAGGACGTGAAAGTCGCCGAGGCCGACCTCCTGACGCCACTGCACGGGCCCATCACCGAGAAGGGCGTCCGCTGGAACATCCATGTCGGCATCCGCTATCTCGAAGCGTGGCTCGGAGGCTCGGGCTGCGAACCGATCCGAAACCTGATGGAGGACCTGGCGACCTCGGAGATTTCCCGGGCCCAGCTCTGGCAGTGGCTGCGTTTCGGGGCGGCGCTGGACGATGGGCGCCGGATCACGGTAGAACTCTACCG
This sequence comes from uncultured Verrucomicrobiae bacterium, assembly GCA_963747795.1. Classification (GTDB taxonomy): domain Bacteria; phylum Verrucomicrobiota; class Verrucomicrobiia; order Opitutales; family Opitutaceae; genus Palsa-1447. The sequence continues at coordinate 34,255 of CAVVGS010000003.1, read as the reverse complement.
CGGCTTCCTGGCCGACGAGCTGGCCGCGATTCGCGGGGAATACGGAGCCGGACGGTACGACGGAGGCCATTTCCCCGAGGCCGTGGATCTCTTCATGAAGATGGTGCAGAAGGAGGAGTTCGACGAGTTCCTTTCCGTGCCCGCGTACGAGATGCTAGACTAACTGAGAAGCCGTGCCGACGATCGCCGCGATCAACGCGCTGGACCGGGAGGCCTTCGTGGCCGTTCTGGGGCGGCTGTTCGAGCATACGCCCTGGATTGCGGCGGAGGCATTTGAGAAGCGTCCGTTTCGCGACGCGAGGATCCTCCACGCCGAACTGAGCGCCACGGTGCGCCGCGCGCCCGTCGAGCGGCAGCTCGCCCTGATCCGCGCCCATCCGGACCTCGCTGGCCGGTTGGCGCAGGCCGGGGGCTTGACGGCCGAGTCCGCCAGGGAGCAGGCGGGCGCCGGATTGGACCGGCTGTCGGCCGGCGAGCTGGCAGATTTCGGACGGCGAAACAGCGCCTACCGCGAGCGATTCGGCTTTCCATTTGTGATCTGCGCCCGGCTCAACGACCGGAAGGCGATCCTTCAGGCGATGGAGATGCGGCTTCGCAACTCGCCCGACGAGGAGAGGGGCGCGGCTTTGGCTGAGATCGACAAGATCGCGTGGCTTCGCCTTCAGGACCTCCTGATGGCACCGACCGGCGCCCCCCGGCATTGACGAGCGCTCTGCTTTTCAAAGGCCGATTTATCGCGTATATATAGGTGAGCCGGAACTATGCAGTTCATCGAGTCGATCTTGCCCAATCTGCTGGACGCCTCAGGCTTGCGTCGCACACTCGACATACCTTTGGGTATGCCTCGGTGCTCCTCAGCCCGATCCGTCTCAGCATCTTGGGCAATCTCAACTCGCGAACTGCATACTCCCGGCTAAACAATGCCCGCAAGACTGACCACACACGTTCTCGACATCGCCTCCGGCCGGCCGGCCGCGGGGATGCGGATCGAACTGTGGAGGCACGGAACGGAGGGCACGGCGACCCTGGTGAAGACGGCCGCCACCAATTCGGACGGCCGGACCGATGCCCCGCTCCTCGGCCCCGGTGAAATCATTGAGGGAACCTACGAGATCGTTTTCCTTGTCGGGGATTTCTATGACAGGTCCGGCGCGGCCGCCAAGACCCGGTTCCTGGACCGGGTGCCGGTCCGATTCGGCATCGGCGACACCGGCGCATCCTACCATGTTCCCCTCCTTGTGACGCCCTGGTCCTACAGCACGTACAGGGGGAGCTGACCGCCGGCTCCCTCGCGCATGAAACGGGATTCCCTTGCCTCGGCCGCCTCGGGCCTGGACAGGCTTCTTCGGGAGCTTGGGCGCGTGAGCGATGAAAGGGCGTGTCTCACGCGGACGTTTCTTTCACCGGCGATGCGACGGGCGAACCTGCTGGTCGGCGCCTGGATGCAGGAAGCGGGTCTCGGCGTCAGGGAGGATGCTTTCGGGAACCTGATCGGGCGGATCGAGGCGGACCAGCCGGGGGCAAAGACGCTGATCCTTGGCTCGCATCTCGACACGGTGCGCGATGCGGGTCGATTCGACGGGGCGCTCGGCGTGCTGCTTCCGATCATCGTCCTTCGGCGCCTGCGACGGGAGGGCGTGCGCCTGCCCTTTGCGGTCGAGGTGGTCGGCTTTTCGGAGGAGGAGGGGGTGCGCTTTTCAAGCGCCTATCTGGGAAGCAAGGGGTACGCCGGAGCGTTGCGGGCGGCCGATCTCGCGCTCAGGGACGAGAATGGGATCAGCATACGGGAATGCCTGCGCAAACGGAGCGGGCGGCGGGGCGCCTGGAAACCGCCCGGACGGGCCCATTCGCCGCGACAGCTCCTGGGCTATTTCGAAGTTCATATCGAGCAGGGTCCGGTCCTCGAGGAACACCGCCTTGCGTGCGGCGTCGTCTCGGGGATCGCTGGGCAAACGCGGGCGAAGGTCGAATTTGCGGGGCGCGCGGGCCATGCGGGGACGACGCCGATGGCGCTCCGCCACGACGCCCTGGCGGGCGCGGCCGAATTTATCGTAATTTCTGAAATGCTGGCGAAAATGCGCCCGCCGCTTGTCGCTACGGTTGGACGGATTGCGGTGCGTCCGGGCGCCGCAAACGTGATCGCGGGCGGTGCGGAGCTGTCGCTCGACATCCGCCATCCCGGGGACGGCGACCGGCGCGAGGCTTTGCGGATGCTGCGCTCGGCGGCGGATCGGGTCGCGCATAAACGCGGTCTCAAGGTTTCCTTTCAGGTGATCCAGGACAACCCATCGGTGGGATGCTCGCCCGAACTCACCGAGCTATTGGTCGAATGCGTGCATTCGAGGCAGGGGAAGTCGCTCCTTCTGCCGAGCGGGGCGGGCCATGACGGGGTAGTTCTTTCTTCGCTGGCCCCGGTCGCGATGCTTTTCGTGCGCTGCCGGGGCGGGGTGAGCCATCATCCGGAGGAGCAAGTGGCGAAGGGCGATCTGGCGGCCTCGATTGCGATCGTCGGGGATTTCCTGAACCGGCTAGCGGTTCGGCGCGCCAAATGAGCGCGCGCTACGAGCTTTTGGTGCGGGGAGGGCGGATCGCGACTCCGGAAGGCCTCGTGCACGCGGACATCGGGGTTTCCGGAGGGCGGATCGAGCGGATCGGCCCCGGCATCGACGAGCCCGCCGGGGAGACAATCGATGCGGCCGAACGGGTCGTGTTCCCCGGAATCATCGATTCGCACGTTCATTTCAACGAGCCGGGGCGGACGGACTGGGAAGGGATCGCCACGGGATCGGCGGCCCTTGCCGCGGGAGGAGGGGCGATGTTCTTCGACATGCCGCTCAATTCGCTCCCGCCGACAATCAATGCCGCGGCATTTGAGGCGAAGAGGGCCGCGGCCGAGCGGGCATCCTGCATCGATTTTGCGCTGTGGGGCGGACTCGTGCCGGGGAACGTGGACAACCTTCCCGAGCTGGCCGAGGCCGGAGTCATCGGATTCAAGGCATTCATGTGCGAGAGCGGGGTCGGCGAGTTTCCCGCGGTCGATGCGGCGACCCTGAAAAGCGGAATGGCGCGGGCGGCCTCGCTCGGGCTTCCGGTCGCCGTCCACGCGGAGGACGATTCTCTGGTCGCGAAAAGGCTGGAGGAGGCCAGGGCCCGGGGCCGGGACGTCCGGGCGTGGCTCTCCTCGCGGCCCGTCGAACTCGAACTTGCGGCGATCAAGACAGCGCTCGAACTGGCCGGCGAGACCGGGTGCGCCCTCCACATCGTGCATGTGAGCAGTCCCGAGGGGGTGGACCTTGCCGCCAAGGGGCGAAGACGGGGAGTTGATGTCACGGTCGAGACCTGCCCCCATTACCTTCTATTGACCGACGAGGACATGGTCCGGCTCGGAGCGCAGGCCAAGTGCTGCCCGAGCCTGCGCTCGGATGCGCTCAGGCTGGGGCTGTGGCGGCGATTTGAGGAGGGCCTGGTCGACACAATCGGTTCGGACCATTCGCCGGCTCCGCCGGGCCTGAAGCAGACGGACGATTTCTTTGCCGCATGGGGAGGAATCTCAGGCTGCCAGCACGGCATCCCGCTGCTCCTTTCCGAAGCGCTCGGTCGCGGTCCGGAGAGGCTGGCCTGGTCCAGGCTGGCCGCCGCCGCCGCGGCAAGGGTGGCGGAACGATTCCGGCTGGACGATCGGAAGGGCCGGATCGCGGAAGGGATGGATGCGGATTTTTCGATCATCGACGCCCGATCGGAGAAGGTACTCTCCAACGGTGAACTCCTTTACCGGCACCGCCAGGGACCGTACGAGGGAAGGCGGTCCCGGGTGAATATTGTCCGGACGTTCGTTCGCGGGAGGTGCATTTTCAATGACGGACAGGTTGCGCCTCGACCCGGATTCTGCCAATTTGTACGTCCACGGTCTCGATCGGCCGCGATCGAAAAAAAGACGCATTAGACTATCCTCTCCATGCCCGAACTCTTTGGCCACACCCGAGCCCGCGTTGCCGCCAGGCATGCGCTGATCACGCCCGACAACCATGTCCCGAGCTCGGTCCCGGGGGTTTCGCGCGCCAGGGTGATCGTGCTTGTAAGTCCCGCCATGGGGGCCGGTTTTGCCCAGATGCTTTTGACTTTCGAGGCGAACGGGGGCGCATCGGCGCCGGCCGGGGACCTGGAAACCTTTGGGTTCGTGATGAGCGGATCGGCCCGCGCCAGGGTGGGCGACCAGACAAAGAAACTGGGCGGGGGAGGCTACTTTTATTCCCCCGCGGGACAGGCATGGAGCCTCGAGTCGCCGGCTGCAGACACCCAGGTGACGCTTTTCCAGAAGAAATATGCGCCGCTCCACATGGCGACCAGGCCCGCAGCTGTCCTCGGCGATTCCTCAAAGATCGCGGGCGGACCGTTTCTCGGGGATCCGGCGGCGAATCTCCAGGTGCTTCTGCCCGACGAGCCCGCATTCGACATGGCGGTCAACGTGTTCTCCTATGTCCCGGGAGGGCATCTGCCCTATGTCGAGATCCACGTCATGGAGCACGGCCTCGTCATGCTGGATGGCCAGGGGGTCTACCGGCTCGAGGATTCGTGGTATCCGGTGAGAAAGGGCGATGCGATCTGGATGGCGCCTTTTTGCGCGCAGTGGTTTGTCGCAATGGGCAAGGAGCCCGCGCGGTACCTCTATTACAAGGACGTCAACCGCCAGCCGCTTTGACAGGGGCGTGCCAAATGCGGCCCGAAACGCGCTTCATTGTTTTCGAAGATGGAATTTGAATTCACCGTCAATGGCCGCAGCGTTCGCGTGGACAACGTCCCGTCGACGACGACGCTGCTCGAATTCCTTCGCGGACAGGGATTGACGGGAAGCAAGCGCGGATGCGACGAGGGCGACTGCGGCGCCTGCACGGTGGCGCTTGTCGACCGCGATGCCGCGGGCCGCCCGTGCTACCGCTCGATCAACAGCTGCATCGCCCTTCTGCCGATGTTTGCCGGGAGGGAGATCGTCACGGTCGAGGGCCTTGCCCGCGGTTCGGAACTCCATCCGGTGCAAAGCGCCATGGTGGACCATTACGGGTCGCAATGCGGCTACTGCACGCCCGGCTTTGTCGTCTCGATGTTCGAGGCGTATTACCGCGGGGACTGCCGCGCGCCATGGAAGATCAACGACCAATTGTGCGGCAACCTGTGCCGCTGCACCGGCTATCGGCCGATCCGGGACGCCGCGATGGCGGCCCTGGCGCACAATCCGGTGCCGGACGCATTCGCGAAACGGCTCGCGACGCCGGTCCAGCCTCCGGGCGCCTTGAGCTACGCGGAGGGTGCGGAGAGCTTCAACAGGCCTGTCTCGCTTGCGGGGCTCTTTGAACTGAAGCGGGCGAACCCCGAGGCCAGGCTCGTGGCCGGGGCGACGGAGATCGGCGTCGAATTGAACAAGAAGTTCAGGCGCTTTCCGGCCCTCATCTCGGTAGAGGGGATTCCGGAACTGGGTCGCATAGTTTCAACCCCTTCGGAGTGGAAGATAGGCGCTGCGGCGACCCTGACGGCGATCGAGGAAGCCCTTGGGGGGGAGTATCCCTCGCTTGCGAAGATGCTCTCGGTCTTTGCCGGACGGCAGATCCGCAACCGGGCGACCCTGGGCGGCAACCTGGCGACGGCCTCCCCCATCGGGGACAGTGCGCCGGTCCTTCTCCTTTTTGACGCGAGCGTCGTACTGGCCTCGGCCGGGGGGGGGCGCACCGTTGCCCTGTCGGAGTTTTTCACGGGCTACCGAAAGACCGCGATGCGGCCCGATGAGATCATCCGGGAGATCATCCTGCCGCGCGCCGTTCCGGGCGAGGGCCTCGTCCGTCGCGAGGATTTCCTCAAGGTATCGCACCGCAGGGAGCTCGACATCAGCATCGTCTCGGGCGCTTTTTGCATCGATTGCGACGGCGGTGGAATTGTGCGGCGGGCGCGGCTGGCCTATGGCGGAGTCGCGGAGACGCCGCGGCGGGCGCCCCGCGTGGAGGCGGCACTCGTCGGGAAGCGCTTGGCGGACGGCGCGGCTGAGGCTGTCGCCGTGCTCAGGGAGGAGTTCAAGCCGATCGACGATGTGCGCGGAAGCGCGGCATACCGGAGCGGGCTGGTGGTCTCGCTTTTCGAGAAGTTCGTCTCGGGGGAGACAAGCCTCGCCTGCGATGCGAAGCCAACCTTCTCTGCGGGTGCGCGGTGGGAGGGGGAGGATCCGGCGCGGCATTTGCGCCACGAGAGCGCCGTCGGGCATGTGACCGGAGGCGCGCAGTACGTGGACGATGCCGCCCGCAGGAGGCCGATGCTTGAATCCTGGCCGGTCTGTTCTCCGCACGCCAGGGCCAGGATCCTGAGGCGCGATGCGACCCGTGCTCGGAAAGCTCCCGGGATCCTCGCCGTCTTGATGGCGGAGGATGTCCCGGGAATCAACGACATCGGGGTGGCCCGACACGACGAGACCCTGTTCGCCGTGGGCGAGGCCTGCTACGACGGGCACATCATCGCCCTGGTGGTCGGCGAAACGATCGCGGCCTGCCGGGCCGCCGCGGCGCTCGTCGAAATCGACTACGAGTCTTTGCCGCCGATCGTCTCGATTGATTCGGCCGTGGCGAAGGACAGCTACCACACGGAAACCCACGCCATCCGGCGCGGGGACTGCGCGGAGGCCCTCAGGCGCGCTCCGGGGCGGATAGCAGGGGAATTCTCATCCGGGGGACAGGAGCATTTCTATCTCGAGACCCAGGCGGCATGGGCCGAGGTGCGCGACGGCGGGGATGTCTTCGTCTCGTCGTCGACCCAGCACCCCTCGGAGATCCAGGCGAAGGTCGCCGAAGTCCTGGGCATGCCGCGAAATCTCGTCGTCGTCCAGGCCCCGCGGATGGGCGGTGGGTTCGGAGGCAAGGAGACGCAGGGGAACACCCCGGCGGCCCTTGTCGCCCTGGCCGCCCTGAAAACCGGGCGTGCCGTCCGGATCCAGTTCGACCGGGACATCGACATGCGGATGACGGGCAAGCGGCACCCGTTCCAATCCAAGTTTGAGGCGGGATTCGATTCCGACGGGAAGCTCCTCGCCGTGGATGTCCAGCTTGTCTCGGACGGCGGCTGGTCCCTCGACCTTTCCCAGCCCGTGCTGGACCGGGCGCTGTTCCACCTGGACAACGCCTATTACATCCCCGCCGTGTCGTTTTCGGGGAGGGTGGCGAAAACGAACACGGCCTCGAATACGGCGTTTCGAGGCTTCGGCGGCCCGCAGGGAATGCTCGTCATCGAGGAGATCATCGACCGGGTGGCACGGAAGCTTGGGCTCGCGCCGGAGCTGGTGCGGGAGCGGAACCTTTACCGGGGAACGGGCGAGACGAACACGACCCATTTCGGGGAGGATATCGGGGACAGCCGAATCGAATTGATGTGGAAGACTGCGCTTGAGCAGGCGAAGTTCAGGGAGCGGCGGGCCGCCGTTTCGACCTGGAATGAAAGCCACGCCCGAGTGAAGCGGGGTCTTGCGATAACCCCGGTCAAGTTCGGGATCTCATTCACGACGGCCCACTTCAACCAGGCGGGCGCCCTGGTCCTCATCTACCAGGACGGGACTGTGCAGGTGAACCACGGCGGAACCGAAATGGGCCAGGGGCTTCACACCAAGATCCTTGGGGTCACGATGCGGGAGCTGGGGCTGCGCGCGGAACAGATCCGCGTGATGCCGACGGCGACAGACAAGGTCCCGAACACCTCGGCGACCGCCGCTTCCGCGGGTTCGGATCTGAACGGGGCCGCCGTGCGCGAGGCGTGCCGGACCCTGCGGGGAAGGCTGGCTCCGGTCGCGGCGGCGCTGCTCGCGCGCCAGCTCGGCCGGGAGCCGATTGCCGAGGAGGTCGAGTTTGCGAAAGGGGCCGTCTTCGTGCGCGATTCGCTGGTGCGTGTCGCCTTCGCGGAGGTTTGCAAGCAGGCGTACCTCGATCGCGTGAGCCTCTCGGCGACGGGATACTACCGAACGCCAGACATCCACTGGGACTGGAAAACGGCGTCGGGCCGTCCGTTCCACTATTTTGCGTGCGGGGTCGGGGTCGCCGAGGTGGAGGTGGACGGCTACACCGGCATGTGCCGTGTCATCCGGGTCGATCTCGTCGAAAATGTCGGCGAGTCCCTTAATCCGGGCATCGACCGGGGCCAGATCGAGGGCGGATTCGTCCAGGGGATGGGCTGGCTCACGAGCGAGGAGCTCAAATGGAACACAAAGGGACAGCTCCTCACCCACAGCGCCTCCACTTACCAGATTCCCGCGATCAGCGACGCCCCGATCGAGTTCAACGTGACCTTCCTGCGCAACGCGGCGCAGCACAATACGATCTACGGGAGCAAGGCCGTGGGTGAGCCGCCCCTCATGCTGGCATTCTCCGTCCGCGAGGCCATCCGCGACGCGGTGGCCGCCTGCGGCACGCATGGTGGAGAGGTGGCCCTGGCTGCCCCAGCGACCCCGGAGGCGGTCTTCGCCTCAGTCAGCGCGCGGCTTCGGCGTTGAATTGGTCGATCAGCTTGTCGATGAGAACGGGCTCTTCCTCGAAGAGCTGACGCCAGGTCTCGGGGTCCCAGAGTTCCGCCAGTTCGCGGCTGGTCTTGCCCTGCTGCTCGACCCAGGTGAAGTACTTGAGATTGTGGATCGCCTTCCGGTCCTGGTAGCCCAGCTCGCGGAAATTGTCGCTGCCCTGGTGGGCGAGCGGGCCCGCGTGGTCGCCGATGGCGTCATCGGTGCGGTATGGACCCTTTTCGGTCCGCAGTTCCTCCAATCGGGAGCGGTAAAGATCCATCGAATCGGTGAAGACGGTCAGGATGACGTCGCGCTCGTCGAGATCGAAGTACTTTGCCGTCTTGATCGAGGCGAGGACGTTGCAGATGCCGGAGATGCCGAGCCAGGAGAGCTTTTCGATGGTGTCCGAACCCACGCCCAGGCCCGACAGGTGCATGCGGCCCGCCGGTTCGTTGAAAAGCCGGAGAATGCGCAGGCAGTCCTCGTCGTCGATCGCGGCGACCCCGTCGGTGTTGCGGACATTGTGGACCCAGGGAACGTGCTTGTCGCCGATTCCCTCGATGCGGTGCTCGCCGAATCCGTTGCGAAGCAGGGTGGGGCACTGGAGCGCCTCGCTTGCGATGATCCTCAAGCCCGGGAACTCCTTCTTGAGGAAGTCGCCGGCGGCGATCGTGCCCGCCGAGCCCGTGGCCGATATGTAGGCGGCGGCCCGGAGGGAGGGGTCGCCGAGGCCGGCGAACACTTCCGAGCAGGCCGGCCCGGTGACATTGTAATGGAAGATCGGGTTTCCGAACTCCTCGAACTGGTTGAAGATCGAGATGAGCGGGTCCTTCTTCAGTTCCCAGCACTTGTCGTAAATCTCCTTCACGTTCGATTCGCCGCCCGGGGTCACGATGATCTCGGCCCCGATGCTCTTCAGCCATTCGAAGCGCTCGCGCGACATCTGCTCGGGCAGGATGGCGATCCCCCTGCATCCAAGGACGGCGCAATCGAACGCGCCGCCGCGGCAGTAGTTGCCGGTCGAGGGCCACGCCGCCCGGTGGACGGCCGGGTCGAATTCCCCGCTCACCAGCCGCGGTACGAGGCAGCCGAAGGCCGCCCCCACCTTGTGGGCGCCGGTAGGGAAGAACCGGCCGGCGAGGCCGATGATGCGGGCCTTGACGCCGGTGATCCCCCGGGGGATCTCGAGGCAGTTGACCGGACCGAAGAGCCCGGTCTTAGGATCGTTTTTCCAGGTGATCCGGAATAGGTTTGCGGGATCGATTGCATTTGGCGCCAGCTGCGGCAGCCAGGCCTTGACCGAGTCGGGAACGAAAGAGGGGTCCCTCAGCTGCCGAAAGGTCGGGATGATGATTCCCCGCTCGCGGCAACGGCGGGCCGTTCGCCGCATGACCTCGGGGTTGGGCTTTCTTACGATTCTCGAGATCATTGTTTCTTCCTCCCCCTGGAAAGGGCCCTGACTGCGCCCGAGACGTCCTTCATCCGGGACATGAATATCATTGCGGCGATGACGAAGGGTTTCTGGCTCGCCTCGCGGTAGGTGGAAATCCGGTACCTGTCGAAGACGCCTTCGGAGACCTCGCCGCGCTCGCAGCTCACCCCGGAGATGTCGGCGGGTAGGCAGTGCATGTAGAGGGCGTTTCCGTCTTTCGTCAGCTTCATCCTCTCCTCGTTGCATTCCCAGTCGCGGTGCTTTGCGTTGTTGGCCAGGCATTCCTTTTCGAGGACCTTCAGGCCGGCCGAGTCCCCGCCCTTGAGAAGGGGCGTCCGCCGAAGCATGACGTCGTAGGGCGCCCATGACTTGGGATAGACGATGTCCGCATCGCGGAACGCCTCGTCCATCGAGGGGACGATCTCGAAAGTTCCCCCGCGCTTGAGGCTGTTGTTTCTGGCGATCTCGACGACATCGGGGATGAGCCCGTAGCCCTGTGGGAAGGCGAGGCTTACCTTCATGCCGAAACGGCTCATGAGACCGATGATCCCCTGCGGGACGGAGAGCGGCTTTCCGTAGCTTGGGGAATAGGCCCAGGTCATCGCGATCTTCTTCCCGCGCAGAGCCTCGAGCGAACCGAAGTGAGCCTTCAGGTGAGCGAGATCGGCGACGCTCTGCGTCGGGTGGTCGATGTCGCACTGGAGGTTGATGACGCTCGGCCTCTGGTGCAGGACGCCTTCCCGGTGGCCCTCGGCGACCGCGGCCGAGACTTCGCGCATGTACCGGTTTCCCTCGCCGAGGTACATGTCGTCCCGGATGCCGATTGTCTCGGCGAGAAACGCGATCATGTTCGCCGTCTCGCGCACGGTCTCGCCGTGGGCGATCTGCGATTTCCCCTCGTCAAGATCGGAGACGGCGAGCCCGAGGGCGTTCGCGGCCGAGGCAAAGCTGAAGCGTGTGCGGGTCGAATTGTCCCTGAAGATCGAGACCGCGAGGCCGTGGTCGAAGATCCGGACCGACTTGCCCGCCTTGTGCAGGCGCTTCAGGCATTCGGCGACGAGGACGAGGGCACCGATCTCGTCGTCGGTTTTCTCCCAGGTGAGGAGGAAGTCCTTTCCGAATGTGTCGATCTTGAGGGTTTCGAGCTCCTCGATGAGTTCTGGCAGAGTTTTCATGGATTGGCCTGGCATTCGGCAGGGGGAGTGTGGCTCACGCTTCCGCGCAAATCGTCAATGGGATCGTGAATAAAAGGGCGCCGCGGATTCGATTGCATCGATGATCTGCTGATAGCCGGTGCAGCGGCAGAGATTGGGGGCTATGGCGCGCCGAATCTGATCGCGCGTCGGGGTGGAGTTCTTTGAGAGGAAGGCATGGGCCGCGAGGACCATGCCGGGGATGCAAAAGCCGCATTGGATGGCGCCCGAGTCGATAAACGCCTGCTGAAGAGGGTGCAGGGCTCCGTCCTCCCCCGCCACGCCCTCGATTGTGAGTATCTTGTGCCCAACGGCGTCCCGGACCTTCTTCAGGCACGCCTTCACTGGCTCGCCGTCCATAAGGACCGTGCATGCTCCGCAAACGCCGATATCGCAGGCGTTCTTGGCGCCGGTCAGGTCGAGGTCGTTGCGGATATAATCCAAGAGGTGCCTGTCCCCCGCGGAGTCGGCAGCCTTGATTTCTAACCCGTTGATGTGGAGTATCATGGCTTGGATAGCCGGATCGGCAGGGTGAAGCGGCGCTGGCCGGTGGCGCTGTAGATCGCGTTGGCGATGGCCGGCGCCATGATTTCGGTCGTGGGTTCCCCGATGCTCTTGGCTCCGGAAAGCGAGGACGGGTCGGGGTTCTCGACGATGACGGCCGTCATCTCGGGAACGTCCGGTGCGCGGGGGATGCGGTAGGTGTTGAAATTTGTGGTGACGATCTTCCCCTCCTTTGCCCGGACCTCCTCGTGCAGGGCGTATCCGATCCCCATCGCCATCCCGCCGTAGAACTGGCCGCGCACCATCCCGGGATTGACCGCCTTGCCGAGATCGTGGGCGGCGTACGCCCGGAGGAGCTTCACGCGGCCGCTCTTCTTGTTGACGGTCAATTCGACGGCCTGGCAGCCGTATACCCAGGTGAAATAGGCGTCGCCCTGGCCGGTTTCCTCGTTCCAGGAAACATTCGGTGCGTTGAAGACGCCGACCCCGCGGGGCAACTCATTGGAGCCCGCCATCTCGCGGATCGCCTCGTCGAAGGGCATCCCATTGTCCTTGCGCCGTCCATGGACCCTGTCCTCGGAGAACCGGACGCTTGCGGGGCTGCACCCGAGCTTAGGGGCCACGGCCGACGCGATTTTTGTCTTCAGGTCCCGGGCGGCAAGGATGACAGCGCCTCCGCCGACGATCGTTCCGCGCGAGGCAACGGTCGTGCCGCTGTCGGGAATCGCCGACGTCGAGGCAAGCTTGTAGCGGATGCGGCGCAGGTTCACGCCGAGTTCCTTTGCGCAAAGTATGGACATCGCCGATTCCAGGCCTTGGCCGTTCTCGTGGACTCCGACATCGAGAAGGACGGACCCGTCGGGCAGCACGTTGACTTCGGCCGCGCAATGGTCGAGGCCCTCCGCACCCAACCCCACGCCGCGGTAGCTCATCGCCAGCCCGATCCCGTAGAGTTCGTCCGAGTCGGAGACTCCGCGGGAGGCCCGGGCGAGTTTCCTCTCGTAGCCGGACTTGCGAAGGACGGCGTCGAGCACCTCGCCCATGGCGACCTTGTGGTTGTCCAGCTTCTGCCCGGTGATGGTCACGCTGCCCTGCCGGACGCAGTTGCGGCGGCGGAATTCAACCGGGGAGAGTCCGGCCCGTTCGGCGGCCATCTCGACCAACTGCTCGATCGCAAAATTGACCTGCGGCGAGCCGAAGCCGCGCATGGCGCCGGTGACGACGTTGTTCGTGTAGACGCCGAGGACGTCGCAGTGGACGTTCGCCACCTCGTAGGGCCCGCAGCACTGGACCGTGGAACGCCAGGTGACCCAGGGGGTGACCGAGCAGTAGGCTCCGGCATCGGCGAGAATCCGGCATTGGACCGCGGTGATCCGGCCGTCCTTGCCGACGCCCATCCTATAGCGCATCCGGTAGGGGTGGCGCTTGTAGCTCTCCTTGATGGACCATTCGCGCCGGTAGACGGTCTTCACCGGCCGCCCCAGGAGCCGCGCCGCCAGGGCGGCCCGCGCGCAGACGATCGCCGCCGTATCGTCCTTTCCGCCGAATCCGCCGCCGAGGGGCGTTCCGATGATCTCCACACTTTCCAGCGGTGTCCCCAGGCAGGCGGCCACAAATTTCCGGGTGCTGTAGGGGTGCTGCATGCTGCCCCGCACCTCCATGATTCCGCCCGGCTGCGGTGCGCAGAGGGCGACCTCCTGCTCGAGATAGGCGTGCTCGACGAACTGGGTCCTGAATTCCTGCTCCACGACAAAATCGGCCGACTTGAATCCCGCCTCGATGTCGCCGCGGCGCACCCGGTGGGTGGCGACGATGTTGGTGCCGTGATCCTCGTGAACCAGGATTGTGTCATTCAGGGCCTCTTCCGGGTCGAGAACAGCGGGCAGGACGGAAGCTTCGACCCGAACGAGGCCGGCCCCCTTTTCCGCAACCTCGGCCGATTCCGCAACGACGAGGGCCACGACGTCGCCATCGTAGCGTATCTTGTCGTCGGCGAATATCCGGAAGTCCTTCTCTATCTGGCCCACGCGGTTTGAGCCGGGAATGTCGCGGGCGGTCAGGACCCTGACGACGCCGGGAAGCTTCTCCGCTTCGGTCGTGTCGATGCGGACAATCCTTGCATGCACGTAGTCCGAATAGGCCGGGACGGCGTGAAGGAGATTCGCGACCTTGAGATCGTCCGCGAATTTCGAGCGGCCGGTGACCTTCGCGACGGCGTCGTTGCGCCAGTTCTGGGCCTCTAGTCTCGGCATGGGCCCTTTCCGTACGGATGGCTCTTCCCGGCGATGGCATCCAGGGCATCCGGCGTCGGATCGATGGCCTTTGGCACCTTGATGCATTTCATCGCGGCGTCGATGTCCTTGAGCCCGTGGCCCGTGACGAGGAGGACGACCTGGTCCCTCGGACTGAGCACCCCGCTGTCGCGAAGCTTGGAAAGGGCCGCGGCGGTGGCGGCGGCCGCCGGCTCGGCGAATATCCCGGCCTTTTCGGCGAGGAGCCGCTGGCCCTCGAGAATCTCCCTGTCCGTGACCGTGAGCGACGAGCCGCCGCTGTCCAGGATGGCGATCCGGGCGAGCCTCGCATTGGACGGGACCGAAACCGATATCGAGTCGGCGATTGTCGCCGGATGCCGGGCGTTGGCGTACTGGCCGGTGCAGACGTAGCGGTGGATCGCGTCCGAGTGCTCTGCCTGGACCGCGATCAGCCGCGGGATCCTGGAGATCACACCGGCGGCCTGAAGATCGCCGAAGGCCTTGGAGACGCCTGCGATGATGACGCCGTCCCCAACGGGGATGATCACGGCATCCGGCGCCTTCCATCCGTTCTGCTGGCAGATTTCGAGGCCGACCGTCTTCTTCCCCTCGATCGTCAGGGGATGGTAGGCCGTGTTCCGGTTCAACCCGCCGTATTTCGCCGTGTAGTCGAGCGAGAGCAGAAATGCGTCATCGTAGGTGCCGTTGACCGGAATCACCCGGGCGCCGTGGCGCAGCATCTGGACCAGCTTGGCGCGGGGCGCCGCGGCCGGGACGAAGATGATCGCCTGCCGCCCCGCCGCGGCGCAAACCGCGGCGAGGGCGCTGGCGGCATTGCCAGTGGAGGCGGTGACAATCACGGGCTCGCCCAGGCGGTTGGCCTCGGCGACGACCAGGAATGAGGCCCTGTCCTTCAATGACCCGCTGGGATTCTGGCCGTCGTTCTTTATCCAGAGATCCTCGAACCCCGCCGCCTTGGCGAGCCCCGGCGAGCGGAAGAACGGCGTGTTGCCGACGGGATAATTCGGGAAGAAGACCTTCTCGACCGCCGAGAACAGGCCCCAGTCGGGCCGGCTTTTCCGGAACGCCTTGCGAATCGACGCGTAATCGAATTCGGCGGTCAGGACCCCGACCAGCGGAATTCCCGGCGCATACTTGATGGCGCAGGTCGGACAGAGATAGCGGACCTCGTCCCGCTTGTACCGGCGGCCGCAGGTGCTGCAGAAGTAACGAAAGTCGGTCATTTGCGTGGCGGCGAACCGAGGCTGGCCACGAGGGCGGCATAAAAGGCGACCGCGCCGCTGAGGTGCCTGACGGGGCATGCCTCGTTGACTGCGTGCGCGTAGACTTCATTTCCGGGCCCCAGGCCCAGGCAGGGGATGCCGTTCATGCCGGCGATCGCGATCCCGTTCGTGCTGAAGGTCCACTTGTCGACGAACGGAGCCTTGCCGAGGACGCCCTGGTACGCTTCGCAGGCGTGCTTCAGGTAGGGCGAATTCTCCTTCAGTGCCCAGGTCGGGAAGTATTTCTCGGTGGAATAGGTCTTCCCCGTGTAGGCCTTTTCCGCGTAGTTGAGGACGATGACCTTCGCGTCGGGATAGCCGGCCTTCCTGACCGCGCCCCGGACCTCGGCGACGGCGCTTTCCTTGGTCTCGCCCAGCGTGAGGCGGCGGTCGAGGTGGAGGCTGGCCCCGTCGGCGACGGCGCACTGGGACGGCGAGGAGGAGCGCGCCTCGGTGACCGCGATCGTGCCCTTGCCGAGGAACGGGTCGCTGCGCAGGCGCTTGTTCAGCTTCTCGATTTCGAGGGCTATCCGGGCGATCTTGTAGATCGCATTGTCCCCCCGCTCGGGGGCGGAGGCGTGGCAGCTGCGGCCCTTGACCTCGACCTGGATCTCCATTCGGCCCCGGTGCCCGCGGTAGATGTTCAAGTTCGTCGGCTCGGTGATGACGACAAACTCCGGGCGGAGCTTCTCCTCGTTGATGAGGTACTGCCAGCAGAGCCCGTCGCAGTCCTCCTCCATGACGGTTGCCGTGAAATAGATCGTGAAGCCCCGACCGAGCCCGAGCTCCTTCATGATCCGGCCGGCGTGGATCATCGTGGCGACGCCGCCCTTCTGATCCACAGTCCCGCGGCCCCAGATCTTGCCGCCCTTCACCACGGGTTTGAACGGGTCGATTTTCCACTGGGCGAGGTCGCCCGGATAAACGGTGTCGATGTGCCCGTCGAACGCGATCACACGGGGGCCCCTGCCGATCCGTCCGATCACGCTCCCCAGGCCGTCGAGGCGCACCGAATCGAAGCCGCACCGGCGCATTTCCTTTGCGATCACGGATGCGACTTTCTCCTCCTTGCCGGAGAACGAAGGCGTCCGGACGAGATCCGAAAGGAACCGGACCGTTTCGCCTTCGAGCGCCCTGGCCCTCTTCCTGATCTTGGAGTATTGGGCAGCGATGTTCGCTGCCTCGGCCCGGCTCTTTTTTGAATTCGCGGATTTCTTCGTCGTCATAGTCTTTTCCATAGATTTTTGGCCCGTTCGCGCGCGCGCGCGTTCAACCGTTCCTCGTCGATGTCGAGTGCCAGCTTCCGGCCCTGCATCAGGACCCGGCCGCCGATGATCGTCGTATCTACGGGCGCCTGGGACAGGCCGTAGACAAGGTGACCGAGGGCGTTCCCCCGCTTCAGGGGCGTCGTCGGGTCGTAGTCGAATACCGCGATATCGGCCATGGCGCCCTCATGGAGGATGCCCAGGGGGCGGCCAAAGATCCGGGAGGCGATCCGCGGATTGTTTGAGAAAAGGAGGGCGCCCAACTCGGAGAATCCCTCGGACGGATCGCCTGTCCGCAGATGCCGGGCCCAGAGGGAGACCCTCAGCTCCTCGAGCATGTTGGTCGTCATCGCGTCCGTGCCCAGGCCGACGAGCACGCCGCGCCGGGTCATTTCCCCGACGTCGGCGATGCCGACGGCGTTATTCAAATTGGACTGGGGATTGTGGATGACCGTGGTCTGCGTCCTCGCGAGGATGTCCATTTCCCGGCGGCTCACGTGCACGCAGTGGGCGGCCAGGGTTTGCCCGCCGAGAATGCCGAATTTCTCCAGGCGTTCGACCACCCGGAGGCCGTGCCTGCGCCTGCACTCGTCCTGGTCGCTTTGGGCTTCGGCGACATGGATGTGGCAGCCGGCGCCGAGCTCGCTGCCGGCGAGCGCTGCTGCGGCAAGTGTGCCATCGGAAATGGTAAATGAGGCGTGCAGGCCGAGAAGCGCCTGCAATCCAGAATCGTTTTCCCGCACGCAGCGGCGAATGAAGTCGGCGTTCTCCTTCAATCCGGCCTCGGCGATCCTCGGGCCGTCGCGGTCCGACAATTCGTAGCAAAGGCAGGCGCGCACGCCCGTCTTTCTGGCGGCGCGGGCGATCGCATTCAGGGAACCCTCCACGGCGTTCGGGCTCGCATGGTGGTCGATGATCGTCGTCGTGCCGTGCCGGATCGATTCAATCATCGCCAGCAGCGCGCTGACGTGGCAGTCCTCAGCCGTGAGTGCGGAGTCCAGCCGCCACCAGAGGTTCCTGAGCACCTCGTCAAATGAGACGGAAGGCTTTGCACGGGTCATGCCGCGCGCGAAGGCGCTGTAGCAGTGCGTGTGGGCGTTTATCAGGCCCGGCATGACCACCTTGCGCGAGGCGTCGATCCGCCGGCCCTTGTAACAGCGGAAGGTCCTTGCGGGACCAATCCTCGAGATCCGGTCGCCCTCAATCAGGACCGAATGTTTGGGGACAGGCACCGCGGCCGAATCCCCGGTGAGGACGGTCCCGTTTTCGATCAAGAGGGTGGGGATCATGGGCGGGGCCCTCAGGATTCCTGGAGCATTTCGGTTTCGGACCGGGACCGCGCCCGCATGAAGATAGCCCCGGCAAAGCACTTCTGTGCGCAGAGCGAGCACCCGATGCAGCGGGAGGCGTCGAATGCGGGGATTCCCGTCCTGCCAAGGGTGATCGCCTGGTACGGGCAGCGGGCACAGTTCCCGCAGCTTTGGCAGAGCTCGGCGACGACCCCGGGGAGCATCTTTGCGCGCGAAAGGGAATCGAACCCGGTGATCGGGTCGGGGAGGGCGGATCCGATCAATTCCGCCACGGAACCCAGCCCGCGATCGGCCATCAGGTGGCTTAGGCCCGAATGGAGCTCATCCACGATTCCCAGGCCTTGCTTCATCACGATCGTGCAAAACTGCACGGTTCCCGCCCCGAGCGAGAGGAAGCGGGCCGCGGCCCTGTAGTCCATTGCGCCGCCGTTTCCTGAGATTGCGATCCCCATCTCCGAGGCGCGCGCGAGGGTCAGGTTGCTGATGGGAAGAATGCCCTCGCCGGAGAGGCCGATGATGACGCCCTCCTCCCGGCGCGGGGTTCCGGCCGGCCGGAAGGCGAGCGAGGGAAAGCTGTTGGCCAGGGTCACTCCGGCTTTCTTTCCCGGGTATCTGGCAAAGACTTCGGCCACGCGCCCGAGGATCGGCCGGATCGCCGTGACGGCCCCTGTCAGCTTGAAGAGCTTGGGCACCTTCCCGTCGCCCCTTTCCATCACCCAGTCAATGACCCGGGCAGTGAGTTCGGCATTCTGCGAGACGACGTCGCCCGCGGTGCCGTCGCCTCCCTGCGGGCAGGAGAGGCTGTACTCGATTCCCATGGCGCCGGCTTCCTCAAGCTTGCGCGTGTTCGATTGCCACGCCGCCCGGTCCTCCTCCTCGCGTCCCGTGACAGGCCCTCCGGTCGATGCCAGCGTCAGCCGGTCGGGAAAATGCCGGATCAGCAGACCGACTTCGCCACAGACGCGGTCCAGCGGATGGCCTGAGACGTTGTCGCAATTGCCGTAAGTCGAACCTCCCACGACGAACATGTACCCGCCCGGGATGTGGATCGGCTGGTTGTCGAAGGCCGTCTTCATGACTCCGCCCGACCAACCGCGTTCGTAGGCCAGCCGCATCTGGGCGTAGCCGTCGGTGTGCGGGGCTGCCGAGAGGAGGAAGGGCGAGAGTATCTTTCTGCCGAAGAATTCGGCCTCGATCGGAACCGGGTGCCTGCGGAGCCCGGCGAGAGTTGCCGACGCGCGCAATGGGGAGTCAGTCATGAACCGGTCCGCCTCAAGGGCCGCGTTCTTCCCACTTGCCACCGCCCCCACAACGGTGCCCTTCGAGAGATTGAGCTCCGGGCAGGAGCCTTCCTCTGCGGACATGTCGCCGGCGTAGAAGATTCCCGGCTCGCTCTTCCGGACCGGCAGGCTCGAACGGCCGCCGATCGCCGAGATCACAATGTCGAAGTGACGGAAGACGGGGCCCTCCGTTGCATTCTCCCGGAAGTTCTCGCGCATGGGAGGCTGTCCTCTGGGAAGCTCCATCCGGGCCAGGCGGAGCCCGCGGACCTTTCCGCCACGCCTGACGATCGAAAGGGGCTTGGCGCAGGTGGTTGTCTCTATCCCGTACTCGAGAAGCATGCTCCGCTCGCCGGCTGCCAGCGGCATGTCCTCTTGGCGGCGGCGGTAGACGATTTCGACTGAAAGGGCCCCGCGCCGCTTGGCCGTGACCGCGCAGTCCACGGCGACGGCGCCCCCGCCCAGGACCGCGACCTTCCTGCCTTTCACCGGAATTCCGGCAGGGCTTGAGAGATACTGCTGCCAGGTGACAGCGTGGCCTTCGCCCGGGATTCCGATGCGCGCCGGTTCATCAAGGCCCGCGGTCACAATGACGGCGCCGTAGCCACCGCTTTGGCGCAGTTTGGCGGGTTCCCCGATGCCGCGCCGCAACCGAATCTCCATGTCCCCGAGTTTGCGGATGAAATCGATGTCTGAACGCGTGACGGCGCGGCTGAGCCGGAATTCGGGGATGAAGTTCAGCATTCCTCCCAGGCGCCCACTCTTTTCAAAAACGGTCACCCGGTAGCCCCGTTGGGCGAGGACCGAGGCCGCGGCCAAGCCAGCCGGCCCGGCTCCGATGACGGCCACTTTCCTCCCGTTCAAACGCAAGGCGGAGAAGGGCTTAAGGCCCGTAGCGCGCGCCTTTTGTATGATTACCGCCTGCACCGCCGGTATCTCGATCGGGCGGTCGAATTTTCGGCGCGAGCAAGCCTTCATGCAGAAGCTGTCCGGGCAGACTGCCCCGCAGACACCGCCGAGCGGGTTGGCCCCGAGAATGAGCGCGGCGGCCCGGCGAAAATCGGACGCTTCGCCCACACGCGCGGCCATGATGAAATCCGCCGGGGAGCAGTGGACGGGGCATGCCGTCTTGCACGGCTTCTCCTCGCAGTATTCGCACCGTTCCAGTTCCGCCTTTAGCCTGGCATCTGTGAGCGGTTGGTCGTGCCTTTTCATGGTCCCTTTCCAGAGTTTGCGAGGTAGGGACCAAGGGTAGTTTATCAGGGCTCTCCCCTCTGCGCATTTCTTGCTCAAGGGTGCGCACGTATTAATGGCGCGCGGTTGATTCGATCATAGGACGATTCGAACGGAATGACCCGCTTCGCGGCTCGAGTTGGCCAAGGCCCAACCTCACCGCCAATCAGGCCGGGGCATCTCATGGTTTTGCCATGAGATGCCTCCAGGCCTCAGAGGCGGTGATGAGGCCAACCAGAGCCGCTACGGGATCATTCAGTTCGAATCGTCCTATGATCTTTGAGTGTTCGCGGTGTGAGTTTGCCATTTACGGGCCGATCGGGAAGGATGCCTGGCGAAAGCAATTGAGAACCATCGTCATCGCAATCGGAGGAAACTCGCTCATCACCGACTCGCGGCACATGAGTGTTCCGGATCAGTATGCCGCGGTTGTGAAGACCGCGGGCCAGATTGCGGACCTGATCGAGCGCGGAAACCGGATTGTCATCACGCACGGAAACGGGCCCCAGGTGGGATTCATCCTCCTGAGAAGCGAGCATTCGCGCGGAATCCTGCACGAGGTTCCGCTCGATTCGATCGTCGCCGACACGCAGGGGGCCCTGGGCTACCAGATCCAGCAGGCGCTCGGGAACGAGTTTCGGCGGCGCAACCTGAAGAAATCCGTGGCAACAGTCGTGACGCAGACCCTGGTGGACAAGGATGACTCCGCCTTCACCCATCCCAGCAAGCCGATCGGCGAATTCTACACTCGGGAGCAGGCCGAGGAGCGCATGAGGGTTGAGCGTTGGTCAATGGTGGAAGACTCCGGCCGGGGATGGCGGCGGGTGGTCGCCTCGCCGAAGCCCGTCCGGATCATCGAGTCGGAGTTCATCCGCCATTTGGTCCGCGACGGCTATGTCGTGATCGCCGCGGGCGGCGGCGGCATACCCGTCGTCGAGGGGAAGGACGGCCTGCGCGGCGTCGCCGCCGTGATCGACAAGGACCTGGCCGCCGCGGTCCTGGCCCAAGGGATTGGGGCCGACCACTTCATCGTTTCGACCGCCGTCGAGCGCGTCTGCCTGAACTTTGGCAAGGCTGACCAACGCGCGATCGCCACCATGAGCGTGGCCGATGCAAGGCGGTACATCGCCGAGGGTCATTTTCAGCCGGGTTCGATGCTCCCCAAGGTGCAGGCCTGCATCGGGTTCATCGAGAGCGGCGGGCGCGAGGCCTATATCACCAGCCCCGAGGCGATGGCGGATGTCTTCGAGGGGCGTTCGGGGACGCGGATCGTGGCGTGAGCCGCTGTTAGTCCTGCTGGGGGCGGGCGCGTTTTGGCCAAAACGCACCTCCGACAACAATTGTCTGGATAGAGCTCGCGGTTCGGGGCAGACTGAAGCTTCCAAGCTGCTGTCCTTGAAAGGCTACCATGAGAATGCTGTATCCGGCCATGGTGTTGTTCGCGCTTCTTCCTGCGGCCCGTGCGCAGGGGACCAATGCCGATCTGAATCGCGCCCAGGCGCTCCTGGCCGCGGGCAAGTACAGCGAGGCGGCCGCGGCGTTCACCCAGGTGATCGGCGCCGCGCCGGGCAGCAGCCAAGCCTTCCACGGCCGGGGAATGGCCCGCATCGACATGAACGATTACGCGGGGGCCGTCCTGGACTTTGACCGGGCGCTCGCCCTGGATCCAAAGGACGCCGTTGGGTACAACGAGCGCGGATACGCGAAGATGCGAATGGGAGATCTGAACGGGGCGCTCCCGGACTATGACCGATGCATCGCGCTGGATCCAGAATACGAGCCCGTGCACACCAACAGGGGCGACCTGTTTCGCAGCCAGGGCAACAACCGGGCGGCCATGCAGGAGTACGACCGGGCGCTCCAGATGGCGCCGAGAAACCTGCGCGCGCGGGAGCAGCGGGCGAGCCTCGAACTCGCCGCGGGAGACGCGGCGGGTGCGAGGGCGGACCTGGACGTTGCCATCGATGTGAATCCGAAGGTCGCGGGTGCCTACACAAGCCGCGGCCAGGCGCTTGAGAAGCTGGGCGACCGGGCCGGCGCCATTTCGGATTACCAACACGCCCTCGCGCTGAACGCGTCCTTGACCTCGATCAAGGCGCACATGCAGGCCCTGCAGGCCTCGGTCGGCGCTGCGGCCGCGAGCGTGCGGCATCCGGCCCCGAACGGATCAGGGGCGACGTCGTCCGCCCAGTCCGCAAAGAAGCAGACAACGCCGCCCGTGTTCGCGGGCGGGTCCCCTGCCGGGCCGGCCAAGCAGACCAAGGCAGCGAAGGCATCGCCCGTCACTGCTGGCGAAGTTGTCGCCCTTGCGCCTCCTCCGCCTCCGGGATCCCCGTCGCTGGCGATGCCGGCCTCCCTGGACATCGACCTGGTCTCCGGAACCCAGTACGCCGGCGAGGTGGCGGCGGCAAAAGAGGCGATGAGCGCCATCCAGGGGCCCCTCTCCGACGCGGACCAGAAGGCATTTGAGGCAAAGTGGGCGCCGTTTTTCAATTTTCCGGCCACGGAGACCGCCGGCTATTTCAAGAAGCTCAATCCGCTCCTGCAGGAGTACCTTCACCTGCGGGCTTCGGTGCCCGGGATCGCCACCGAGATGTCCGCGGCCTGGCGGGAAGCGGCCATGCTGGCTGGCTACAATAATGAGGCGGCGGTCCGCGAGGCCCTCGGCGAAGCGCGCGTGCAGGAGCAGCTGCTGCAGGGCGTGAACGGCCGGATGGCCGAGATCATGCGGCAGGTGCAGGCCCTGGGCGATCCTCCCGACGCGAAGCAGGCCAAGGCGCGGGTGCGCAAGCACCACGACGATGCCGTGGCGCTTGTGAAGAAGGTGCTGCCGACCTTCACGCTCAACCCGGCGTCGCAAGCGGGCGCTCCGGGGACAGCCTGCAGCTTCACTCCACAGGCAAACAATCTGCCGTCCGGCGCGGTGGTGCGGTGGAGCTTTGGAGACGGAAAGAAGGCCGACGGCCCGGTTCAGGCGACTGGGCACACCTTTGCCAAGGAGGGTGAATTCACCGTCACCGCCCAGCTCCTCGACGGCCAGACGCAAGCCGTCATCGCCACGGCAGCCGCGACGGCGAATATCACGACTAGGGAAGTGAAGGGCGCTTGGATCCTTCAGAAGATCGACCGGGCTGTCTCCGGGACGCCAAAGTCGCTCAAGGCTCCCTCGCCTGGGGCGCCGGACATGTATGAATTCGACGCATCGAGCGGCACGAATTCGCTCCATTACCATTTTTATGACAACAAGGCCGAGGCGGAGACATACGACGGGATGGCGATGCAGGGGAGGGGATTGACCACGACGATGGATTTGCAGTACGAGCCGCTTCCCCGAACCTATGCGCCCGGCGATCCGCTGAAGATCCAGGGCAGCTTCACGCGCACGATTTCGGGATCGCAGAAGACCGTCAGCCCCGCAGGCGCGGAGATATACAACTATCCCCGCCTGGACACCTCTCCAATGCGAATCTGGGTGTGGTCCGATCCGGCGCTCGTTCCCGGTGAGACGGACTTTGATATTCCCGATCCCCAGCATTTCGATGAGAAGCTGAAATCGGTAGGGTTCCTTTCGGCGCGGGGGATGCCGCATTCCGTTGAAAACGTGTCGGCTCCTTACGATCCGAACCCGGAAGGCACCCAGACCGTGGAGACGGACTCCCTGATCGCCATGGACACCGACAAACCCGTCGAGCTGAAGCACGTAAAGATCGTGGCGCCTCCAGGAAGGCTGGGCCAGGGCTGGCGGGTGCGGGTGCGGATTGGCGGTGACGGCATGGGCACGCCCGATTCGGCGGTCTTGATGGTGCGCGAGACCTACTATTACGCGTTTCAGCCGGAGGGCACGGCGCCCGCCGAGGTGGTGGTGAACGAGCAGGCCCAGGAGGAGACGGCCAACCAGCAGCGCATTTCGGAGCTTGAGAACGAGGTGAACTTCATCGACGAGAGCATTTCCAAGCTGCAGGCCCAGCGCGGCGCAGCCAGGGACCTGGCGTCAATGCAGTCGCTCGATTACCAGATCATTCAGGCCCAGACCGACCGGCTCGCGGAAACGGACCTGATCGCCTCGCTGAAGACCGGGCAGGACGTGCACACGCGCAGCCCCTTCGACGACTACGCCCACCAGACCTTCGTCGCCAACATCCGGGAGCAGCAGCTCAGGATGGAGGAGGCCCAGCGGGAGACGGCCGCGCTTTTCAAGTTTGCGGAACTCGGGGATGACAGGGATGGGATGCGCGACCAGATCCAGCGTGACCTTATCGCCGGAGGCGCCGTCGCGCGCGGGGACATCACGGCGATACGGACGATGGCGAATGCAATGAACAACCGGGTCGTCGGCTACTGGGAGGGCCAGAAGGCCAAAAGCGAGGAGGCTGCGGTCGATGCCGATGAAAACATCTTCATCTGCAACACCTTTGTCATGGCGAGTACGATGCTCGTTTCAGGCGGCATGAGCCAGCTCGGGGCCGTCTGCGCCGCTCCGTCGTGGGCGGGCACGGTCGGCACGATGACCTACGCGGGGGTCACCGGCTACATCGCCTCCGGCAGCCCGGCGGAGGCGCTCAAGCAGAGCATCGCCTGGTCATGCACTGTCGGCCAGGTCGCGACCTCCATGTACGACGGCTACCAGGATGGCGGAGGGTGGAGCGGGGCGCTGACCGGGGCGGGCACCGGGCTCGCCATCGGCTGGCTCACGGGCAAGACCTCGGAGCTGATCGTCGCAAAATGGGGGACAGGCCCCTCATTCGTGAGGCCGCCGGTGCGCGAACGGCCGCCGAGTGTCGGGGATTTCCTCAGTTCTGCGGAGTTCCGCCAGGCCCAGGCTGCGGGGAAGGCGAAGGTGAAGGCCTTCGAGGATGCGCAGGCGCAGCTGCAGGCGGCGGGACAGAGCGGCGCCGACCCCGAGCGTATCAAGGCGTTGCAGGATGCCGTCAAGGCCCGGGCCAATGACATCAACGCCGACCAGCACGCGAAAATGTTCCTCCTCAAGTCGGGGCAAAGCAGCCCCGCCAGCATCCGCGCCTATGAAAGCTACCACCGGGCGATCCACGCCGAGGTGGAGGCCCAGTTTCATGAAGTCATGGAGAAGGAAATGGGATTCAACCACCAGGAGGTCGCACCGGTGCGCAACGCCACCAGCACGGGCTCCGCCGGGATGGACTACGATCTCGCCCTGAAGGAGGGCAATCCCATCACCCGAAACGGAAAGCCTTCGTCGGTCTCCGAATGGCAGCGGTCGGCAAAGCAGGCGTACGACAAGGCCTTCCAGCAGGTGACGGGCCATAGCGCCGAGGAGGCCTGGGAAAACGTCACGACGAGCGTGCACGCCGAAAGCTACAAGGACATCGGCAACACTCCGGGCGTCTTCGAGGGCTGGCTCACCGACCTGCGCAATCCGGCCAATGTGGCCAAGCTCAAATCGAAGCTGGCCCAGCAGGCGACGGATGTGACGCGCGTGAAGGCCTGGGAATTCCAGAACAACAAGTCGATGGACGAGTTCTCCAAGATGCAGGAGATCTGCCGCGGCACGGCCAAGGATATGAAGACAAAGCTGGACCCCGTCCTCGCCGTGGCAAAGACCTCAAGTCCCGCCGACGAAGAGGCCCTGCGCCAGGCCCGCGCCTACTGGAAGCAGGTGCAGGAGGTGATGGAGGACTTCGGCAGCAACCGTATCGGCCCGATCACGGCGAAGCAGAAACTCTACCAGCTCACCGGCAAGGAGAGCATCCACGAGATCATCGACGAGATGGGCGTCACGATGCAGGGCGCCGTCCAGTGGGGAAGGTAGGCAATCCGGTCAGTCGAGCGGCGTCAGGACGATATTGCGCAGTTCGTACGGCGTCCCCTCAAGCTGGATGCCGATCTGGCCGACGCCGGGATGGCAGCCGGTGACCTTGTTCTGAAAGACTCCGTTCACCGTGCATTCGATCCCGCCGTCGCGGCAGATGATGTCGCACTCGTTCCACTGGCCGAGGGGCTTTTCGCTCGAGGCCTCGCGGCGGTTGAGCTGGGGAGTCATGGCGCCCGGAGGCGTCGAAAGCGGCTCGGCGAAGGTGGCCCCGGCCATCGGGAGCAGGTCTCCGGCCCGGGTGAGCTTGGTCTGGACCTGGATGCACATCGGCCAGGCCTTGCCCCCGATCGGACCCGAACCGATGTAGACAAGGAAGCCGCTGTTGCTCGACTTGGCCGCATCCGCCGGCCAGCGCCACTCGGCATGGAGCTTGTAGTTCTTGTAGGTTCCGTCCGCAAGGAGGTAGCCGATGGGCTTTCCCGCAACGGCCATGACGCCGTCCGCGGTCACGTGGCAGACGGCGGCGATGTCCGCCGCGGGACTGGTGACAAGGGACCAACCGGAGAGGTCCTTCCCGTTGAAAAGTTCGGTCGATCCGGCGGGCGCGGCCGCCCGGAGCGTCGTTGCAGCGATGGCGAGGATGGCCAGACAGAGTTGAGCGCGGAATTGGGGATGGATCATGGCGGGTTCAGGGTTCCTGCGAAAACCATGCGAACAATTTCGCGGAGGGCGAGCCAATCCGCCAGACGGGGGATTGGGCTGGCCACCGGCCCGGCCAGGAACCTGAATCGGCATTAACCTGCATCCATCACAAATTCCGACGATCTTGGGCAATCTTCATCGGTTTTGTGATGGATGCAGGTTTGAAGCCTCATGAAAAGCATCGGGTCAATTCCTTGGAGGTACGGTGCCACCGGCGTGGCGGCTGCGGCGCTTTTCCTTGCCGGGTGCGCATCCTCCGACCTGTCGAAGGAAACCAATACCACCAGCGAGGTTGTCGAATGCCTGCCGACCGACGCGCCGGCGCCGTCGCTCATCGCGCGGGCGATCTGGTATCCCAAGGCGAGCGGCTTTGGATCGACCGACGCGACGCCCCTGGGGCACGTGATGGGCGTCCTAGCCCTGGCGGGCGACAAGCTCTATTTCATGTGGTGGAATGCCCCGGAGCACCATTACGACGTGTACACGACCGTCGACTTCCTGAAGGCCGCCAGGATCAGCGTCGCCCGCCTCGGGCCCTCCGCCATGCTCGTCATCGAATCGAGGAACCTCTCGTTCGATTCGTTCGAGCTGATGAAAGGCGGGCATTTTCTTCCGGATCCGCAGGGGACTCAGGATCTCTTCGACAAGCTCCAGGCCCTGCGGGCGAAGAACCCCCAACAGGACCCCTAAGGCTCGACGTTCACCGGCATTCCCACCTGGACCAAGCCGGCCAGCGTGAGGGCGTCCCAATTCGCCAGCCGGAAACAGCCGTGGGACTCCGTGCGTCCGATCTTCTCCGGCTCTGGTGTCCCGTGGATCCCATAGCCCGGCCGGTCGAGGCCGATCCACACGAGTCCGACGGGATTGTTGGGTCCCGGCGGGATGACGAGCTTGCGGCCGAGTTCCCGGCCCTCGGCGGACTCGGGAAACACATCCGGATCGAAGGTGTAATCCGGATTGGGAATGACGACGGTCACGTGCAAGTCGCCGATCGGCCGCTTCTCGACCATGCGCGCGATGCTCACCGGAAAATGCGCGATCACCCGGCTCAGGGAATCGATCACCTCGAGTTCGCGCGCACCCAGGGTGATCTCGATCTGCGCCGCCTTGCCGCTCACGACCACGTGGTCCGCAGCCGGCACAACGACCTTCATCCCGGGCAGCACGCCAGACCAGTTGAACCCGGGATTGAGCCGGCGGACCAGGTCTGGATGGGCGTGGAACCGCTCGGCCGCAAGTTCCAGGGCCGATGCGTATCCGAGGGTCTGCAATTGCGACTTCCCAAGCCAGGTGTCCGGCACCGGATGCAGGCCGGCCAGCTCGATCACGTTGAAGGTGTATTCGCCGAGGGCAGGCGACGTGAGGCTCAGGTATCCCCTCGTCGGCGGATCGAGCGCCCCCGTATCCGCTATGCCGGATCCCCGCTGAAAGGCGCGCAGGGCGGCTTCGGTCTGCGATCCGCCAATTCCATCGATTGACCCGCAGGAGAAGCCGCGCCGGTGGAGCTCGACCTGCAGTTCGAGGGTCGAGGATATGGGGCGCCCGGGTGCGGACGCATCCGCCGGGATCGCTTCAGCAGGAGCGACGGCCGGGCCGGCATCCTGGCCGCGAACGAGGGCAAGGCTTGCAATCAGCAGACATAGCGCGGTGCGGCGCAGGTTCACCCTGTCACTGATAACAAGATAGACCCGGAAGGAAAGCAGGCTTGAGGGCCCGCTGCAAGTCAGGTGCTTCCAATCGGCATGACGGATTCGAAGCGAAGGACGGGCCGGTTGGCCGCCCTCGACTCGGGGAGGAGGACCAGGAAATGCGCCTCCCAGTCGTTCCTGTCCTCGGGGTCGACCAGGACCTGGGAGACGCTCCAGCCTGCGGCATCCCGTTCGTCGCCCCAGAACGTGCGGGTGGAGGATCGTCCCTCGGGATCCAGGCGGAAGCGTCCCCTGGCATCGAAATAGGCGGAGAACGCCCCGGCGAGCCGGCGGGCCTCCTCCGAGGCGCTCTCGCCCTCGCCGAGAACTTTCGCCTCGCCTGTGCGAAGCCGCGAATCGGCGCTCTCCCAGTCGCGGGCTGCGATATCCTGGAGAAAGGAAAAAATCGCCGTCCGCACGAGCCGCTTGAATGCGGGTGCATCCCGGGTCACGTCGAATGTGGCCGGCCTGTCCGGCTTTTCCGCCCCCTCGGTCGCGACGAACTCGGGATTGCGCAGGCGTTCCCACTCCTCCAGGAGGCTCGAATCCACGCCTCGGATCAGTTCGCGGAGGTAGTCCTCCATTTCGGCGACCTCGGGCGTCTTGGCGGCCTCGGGGACCGTCTGGGCGAGCACCTTCCAGACCTGCGAAAGATGCCGCAGGAGCAGTCCCTCCGTGCGTTGAAGGTCGTAGGCGCGTATGTATTCGGCGAACGAGAGGTAGCGTTCGTACATTTCCCGGGCAATCGACTTGGGCCGCACCGTCTCCCCCTCGGCCCAGGGAT
This sequence comes from uncultured Verrucomicrobiae bacterium, assembly GCA_963747795.1. Lineage (GTDB taxonomy): Bacteria > Verrucomicrobiota > Verrucomicrobiia > Opitutales > Opitutaceae > Palsa-1447. The sequence goes on along the minus strand of CAVVGS010000003.1, from coordinate 5,023 downwards.
GGGCTGCGACAAAGGCATTGAAGGTGTCGTAGATGAAGTCACGCAGGGGCTTGGGGTGCTCGAGTTCCTCCAGTTTTTCCATCCGCTCCTCATAGGGAATTCCCGCGGCCTTCATCTCCTCGATCTTCTCTCCCTTGAGCCTGTCGATTTGGCGGTAAAGGATCGGCTCGGGATCCTCGACGATCGCCTCGCAGAGGGTGAGGACATCGAAGGGGTAGTCGGCGCTCGCCCGGTCGAGCAGGGGAAGGGTGTCGATGAGGTAGAGGGAGAGGGCCTGGTGCAGGGAGAAGTCGGCCTGAAGCTCGATATTGACCCTGAGTTTGCGCCCGGAAGGCTCCGGGGGAATCCACTCCACAATTCCCCGGTCGATGAGGGCCCGAAAAAGCTGCCAGGCGCGGTGCCTCAGGGCCTTCTTTCGCGGCGGGGTCTCGTGGCAGTCGTCGATCAGCCGACGGACGGCGCGGCACCCGTCGGAATCGCGGCTGAGGATCAGGAGCAGGATCCCATGCGAAATGGCAAAATGCGACTGGAGTTCCTCGGGCGGGGCGCTCCGCAGCCTCTCGAAGGTCCGGATATCCCAGCTGACGCTTCCTTCCTGGGGCCGCTGCTTGACGAGTTTTTTTTGTTTTCCCTCGCGGCTCGCCTTCTCCTCCGCCCTCTTGTTGGCGATGACGTGCTCCGGAGCCTGGACAATGACGTAGCCCAGATCGTCAAATCCCTTCCGCCCGGCCCGGCCTGCCACCTGGCGGAAATCGCGCACACTCAAGACCGCGGATTTTTTCCCGTCGTATTTCCACAGCTGGGTGAAGACGACCGTCCGGATCGGAACGTTGATGCCCAGCCCCAGAGTATCCGTGCCGCAGATCAACTTGAGGAGCCCCCTTTGGGTGAGGTTTTCCACGAGAACGCGGTATTTCGGCAGAAGGCCGGCGTGATGGACGCCGATTCCCTGCCGCAGCCAGCGCTTGATCTCCTTCCCGTAGGGGCTGCTGAAGCGGAAGCGTTCCAGTTCAGCATGGATGGCGGCCTTCTCGTCCTTGCTGCAGACATCGAGGCTCATCAGATCCTGCGCCGCCTCGGCCGCCGCCCGCTGCGTGAAATGGACGAGATAGACGGGAGCCTGGTTTCCGGCAAGGAGGCCGGCCACCCGCTCCTGGAGCGGCGTCTCCGAGTATTCGAAATGGAGGGGAACGGGGCGGCGGTCGCTGCGCACCGTTGCACAGGGGACGCCCGTCAGGCGCTGGAGCTCCCTTTCAAAAAAAGCGGTCGCCCCAAGTGTCGCCGACATCAGCAGGAAGCGCGACCTTGGCAGGGTGAGGAGGGGCACCTGCCAGGCGTAGCCGCGGTCGGCATCCGAATAGTAATGAAACTCGTCCATGATCACCGCGCGGAAATCGCAGGTCTCACCCCGGGCCAGGGCGATGTTGGCGAGGATCTCCGCGGTGCAGCAAAGGAGCGGGGCCTGCGGGTTCACGCTCGCATCCCCTGTCATCATTCCGACGTTTTCCGGGCCGAAGTCCCTGCAAAGGGCGATGAACTTCTCATTGACCAGGGCCTTGATGGGGCAGGTGTAGACCGAGCGTTCGCCGGCACAGAGCGCCCTGAAGTGAAAGGCCGAGGCGACCAGCGACTTGCCCGAGCCGGTCGGCGTGTTGAGGATCACGTTGTTGCCGGAGAAAAGCTCAAGGATCGCCTCCTCCTGCTCGGGGTACAGTTGGAACCCGCGCTCGGCGGCGACAGCCGTGAAGCGGTCGAGGACGGCCTCCTCCCCGGGTCGTCCGGGGAGGAGTGCAAGAGGCGGAATAACGGCCATCGACCCCGAGAATTGCGTTCAATCGGGTTTCCTTCCAGTCTCAATCGATAGCCATGGACGACCCGCGCCTCGACAAGCTGCTCTGGAGCCTCCGGGTTTTCAAAACGCGCCCCCTGGCAACCGCGGCCTGCCGGAACGGCCACGTGCACATCGGCGAACTCAAGGCGAAGCCCGGCCGCGATGTCCATGTCGGCGAGGTCTTAAGCGTCCGGATCGGTGTCATGACCCGCACGCTCAAGATCGCCGCCCTGCCGCGCTCGCGCGTGAGCGCCAGGCAGCTTCCGGATTTCATGGAGGACCTCACTCCGCCATCGGAGCATGAGCGGGCCAGGCAGGCCGGCTTCGAGCAAAGGCTCGCCCGGCTGCGGGGGATGGGCCGCCCGACAAAGAAGGAGCGCCGGGACATGACGAAGCTGTTCGGCTTCGACGGCGGCAGCTGAAGTTTCCGGTGGCCGGCCCAAATCGTCGTCAATCTGCCGTGGTCATGAATTCTGTCTGCCGCAACCAGTTGTAAATTTCGACAATTGGCATGATAGTTGTCATACTTCCATGGTTACAATCGCCGTATGCAACACCCTGGATGAGGCGCAGCTGCTGAAAGCCCGCCTGGCGGGCAGCAGTGTCACCGCGTTCATCCCGGATGAGTTCATGGCGCAGACGGAACTTCCCGTCCTGTTCACTGGCGGCGTCCGCGTGCAGGTGTCGCCGGAGCAAGCCGAGGCAGCGCGGCGGGTGGTGGCCGATCCCGGCAACACCCCTTGATGGCTCGCCGCGGTCCGTACGCACCCCTTCGATCGATTTGCGGCAGGGTTATACCCCATTTACTGCCGGCCTCCTGAGCCTATCATTGTCTTCTGCCGGCGATCAACCACCTGGAAAAGAACTGATATGACATAATCTACGACGGGTCCGATCCCGGCACGGCGTGTCTTTGCCAAAACCCCGAAACCTCAGGCCTGAGAAAGGAGAAATCCGAAAGGATCCCCCGAACCCTGATGGTGGACACAGGGGTGTGGCTGCAGGCGATCTCAAACCGTATGCGGGGGCGTCCGACGCGGAGCAATCGAAGTCGGCTTTCGAGCGGGCGGGCGAATGGCTGATCTATGGCGCCGCCGCGATCGCGTGCGGCATTTCGCTTTTTGCCGCTTGCGGCTGGTGGTGGTGGCGCGACTTGCGGATAGGCGCCGGCCGCGATGCGATTTCCATGGCACCCAGCACTGCGCTGATCCTGATGATTCTCGGCGTGGCGGTGCTGCTGCGCCAGCGCTGGGGAGACAAGGCAGCCGTTCGTGCGGTCATCTTCATTGCCGCAGGAATTGCCGCCGTGCCCGCCATCATCGCCGGAGTTCAGCACTTCTCCGGCTTGGCACTTCCCTGGGAAGGCCTGCTGTTGCGCGACAACGAAACTGTCCGCGGCATTCCGCTTGGGCACATGTCGCCGCTTTCAGCCGGTGCCCTGCTTCTCGCAGCCGCCAGCCTCGCTGCACTTGTTCCGCCTCAGGCCGGAGAAGGCAGGGTACTCGAGCATGCGGGCATGGCCTTGGCCTCGCCCGGATTGGCGGCGGGCATTGTCATTGCCCTGGCTTATGCAGAGGGCACGCCCTTTTTTTACGGTGGGAGCACGATTCCAATGGCGCTTCCGACCGCAGTCGCCCTTGTCGCGGTCAATCTGGCGCTGCTGACCACAGCGATCTCGCTGATCCGCCGTCCGGCTGAAGGGGCCGGCGGGCCTGCATTTCGCCCTGTCTCGTCCCGGGGCAGGATCGAGCGCAATCTGGTTGCCATCATCGGCGTTCTGATCCTCGGGATTGCGCTGGCGGGCCTCTTTTCCGTTCGCTCGCAGCAAGCGTCCATCATCGGGATGACCTTGATCGTGCTGCTGCTTGGAGCCGTGTTCACCGCACTGCATAGGTTGCGGCGGATCAATGAAGGGTTCCTGTACGCGAAACTTTCAGCTGAAACCGAACGCAGGTCCATGGCCGAGCGCCTGGCTCTGGTGACCCGGCACGCCAACGACATCATCCTCCTGATGGATGAAAACAAGCGGATCGTGGAGGCCAACGACCGCGCGGTCACAACCTACGGCTACACGCTTCAGGAATTTCGGCAGCTGCCTCCCGGCGGCCTCCGGCCGGGTTCCACCAAGGGCCATTTGCCCGAGCAGCTCGACCTTCTCGAATCAATGGGTGGTGTGATCTTCGAGACGGTCCACCGGCGCAAGGACGGAACAACCTTCCCAGTGGAGGTCAGCGGCCGGTCCATCGAGATCGAGGGCCATCAATTCAGCCTGGGCATCTACCGCGACCTGACCCGGCGCAAGGCGTACGAGCGAGAGATCGAGCGGCTCAACCGGCTTTATTCCGCACTGAGTGAGATCAACGGGGCGATTGTGCGGGTCAAGACGCGGGAGGAGGTATTTGGAAAGGTGTGCCAGGCGCTCGTCGAGAACGGCGGTTTCAAGCTGGCGTGGATCGGCTGGGTTGAGCCGGCGACGTCGGCCGTAACGGTCGTGGGTCAGGCCGGCGATGAAACCGGGTACCTGCGGGGCATCAGAATCTATTGCGACGATCGTCCCGAGGGCCGCGGTCCGACGGGCACAAGCATTCGGGAGGGCCGACCCTGTGTCTGCAACGATTTTGCCGGCGACCCGAACGCCAAGCCTTGGCGGGAGGCGGCGGAACGCGCCGGTATCGCGGCCTGGATCGCGCTGCCCATCAGCGATGGCGGCGTCGTCCGGGGCGCGTTGACGGTCTGCGCCGCGGAAAAGAACGCTCTTGGCCCAAAAGAGACAAGCCTGCTGGAAGAAGCGGTTCGCGACATCTCCTTCGCGTTGGAGCACCTGGAGGTTGAGCGGAAGCGCAGCGAGGCCGAGTTGGCGCTGCGGGAGGCGTACCAGTTTAATCAGGAGATCATTTGCGCCGCCAACGAGGGCATCATCGTTTATGGCCCCGATCTGCGCTACCAAGTGTGGAACCCCTACATGGAGCGATTGACGGGTTTTCCCGCAGCCAAGGTCCTGGGCCGTCATCCACGCGAGATCTTCCCGTTCCTGCCCGAAGTGGAGACGGTAGGGGTGCTCGAAAACGTGCTGGCCGGGGTTTTGCCGGGCCCTTGCACCTTTCAATTTCACGATCCTCGCACCGGGCGTTCCGGCTGGGTGGCCCATAGAACCGCTCCTCTGCGCAACACCGATGGCGCCATAATTGGGGT
>CAVVGS010000002.1:0-195709 GCA_963747795.1 uncultured Verrucomicrobiae bacterium | reverse complement strand
TTCGCAATGCGAGGCCGCCGCGAAAAGCCCAACGGGCGAAGGCGTGTCCGGGCTCATGGCACGCCATCCTACCAGTCCCATTCCCGCCATCGGCCCGAATTCACGCGTGCCGCGAGGCTCCGCGCGTTCGATGGAACAAGCAGGGCGCGCGCAGACCGGCGGCAGCGCTTACCCATGGCACCGGCCGATGGCCGCCTCGCCGCAGCCCTCCGCGTCCAACACGGGCCTTCAACTCCCCGCCGGAAGCTGCCACGACTCGTCAAACACCCCTTCATCCTCCACTTCCGTCGCCGGCTGGCCATCCGCCTGCCGGGCAATCTTCAATCGGCAAAGTCGCCATAGCCCGCCGGCTCCCGGAAGCCCTGGGCGGAGAGTCCGGCATTGATCACGACATAATGCTGCGGGTTCAGTGGATTGGGATAGATCATCACAGGCACGTGATCGGAGGCTCCAAAGGTTTTTCCCCCGACGACGATGCTGTCCTTGGTCCAACGGATAGGCAGTTCCCCCGCGATCCGGCGGATGAGAGCATTGCTGCCGGGATCGCCGAAAAGCACCAGATTGTTGTTCGCGATGTCCTCTTCCGTGACAGCCGAGTCGTTCTTCACCCGGGCCTCGCCGCAAAAATCCCGGGCGAACATCCTGGCGAACCGGTCGAGCTCCCGTTTTGCCTGCTCGTCGGCCACCGCGTTGTCCGGCTGCCCCGTTGGCGCCACACAGAGAAATGCATCGAAGAAGGCGTCATTGACCGGGCCCTGCAGGTTGTGGCGCTTGCGCAGGCCCGTGGTGGCCGTCAGGCTGGCGGACTGCCAGTGATCGCCCCCGCGGACCAGCAGAAGGCTGTCGGCGGGCTCGACGTTCAGCGAATCGCCATCGATTGAAACCTTCCGCGTCGCGGAGGCATCCGCCAGCAGCAACCGGGAGACGTTGCTTGTCTTGATCGTGTAGCTCGCCCTGGCCGTGTCGCGTTCGGCGTCGACGCTGGCCCTGGCGAACTGTTTCTGCAGGCCGTCGACCGTGATCCAGTAGTCGCGGTTGTACCGGGTAGTGTACGTGATGAACCGCACGTGGTCGGGCGCGATGCGCCCCCTCTTGAGGTTGGCCGCGTTGAATTCGTTGATTGCGCGTGCCGTCTCGCCCGTGGCGTGCGAATGGCCCTGTCCCGGATTGGCCAGGAAGATGGCGTTGATGTCCTGGCCCGTGAACTGGTACTGGGCGGTTCGCCTGATCGTGAATCCCTCGCGCCCGAGCTGGGTGCGGATGCTGGTGGAGGAGGCGAGCTGCGCGTCGTTGGCTCCGGCGTAGGCCACCAAGGGCACGTTGAAGACGTTCAGCGCGTGATCGATCAGCATCCCATAGGTGCTGTTTGACGCTCTCTGCGAAGGCGTCAGCCCGTCGAGGTTGAGCCGATTGCCGATTACACCTGCGTCCACCTCGAGGCCGCAGAAAAGGTCGGGGTTGTGAAGGCCGTTCTGCCAGGAGCCCGCGCCGCCCATGGAAAAGCCGGCAAGGAGGATGCGCTCCGGGTCGATATTGTAGCGCTTGCGAACGGACGCGATCACCTCGAATACGTCGGTTTCGCCGGCCCACCGGAAGGAGTTGTTGCCCCGGCCAAACGCCTCAACCCGGATGTAGGCCCCGTTGCCCCCGCCACCCTTTTCCCCGCCCGTATTGTCGCTGCCGCCCACCCAGGTGAGTCCGAGGTCGGGCGTATCGTGGCTGCGGCCGTGAAGGTAGACATAGAGGGGAATGGGCTTTGCCGGATCGTACGAAGCCGGGATGCTGATATGATAGGGCTGCGCGGTGCCATCGACAGCCGAGCGGTAGGCCCGGTTCACGCGTCCCTTCGCCTTCGGCCAGGCGGCCGTCCCCGCCTTGATTTCCCCGGCCCTTCGCAGGCCGTCGTTCAGGACCGCCGTGCACCGGCCGATCGCGCCCGCGTTGATGAATCCGCCCGGAACCCGCACCACGTTTTCAACAACCCAGCCGTAGGCCTCGGCGTCGACGACCAGATCATCGTCGGCCTTTGCATCCTTGAGCGCCTGAATTGCAGCTTTGAATTCGCCCAGCTTTGCCTGGATCGCCTGGAGCTGCTCCGGGGACGGCGTCACGGGGGCCGGCGGGGGAACGGTGTCGCCCGGGCTCACCCGGGGAGTCCCGGCGAACGGCAGATCATCCAGTGAGGGCTGAGCCGCGAGCGCGACGGAAAGGGGGAAGAGCAGGAGGATTCTTTTCATGGGGTTCTTAATTGGGCGGTTGCGGCCGCCGGACACCGTGCCCGCGATGCAATGATGTGCAAGTCATTCGGAGCGAATGTGGTTAACGCGCCAGACGGGGAAAAGTTGCCATGTTTTTTGCGGGGATGCTTGATAGCCCGCCAATTTAACTATCTCATGGGCGACAATTTTTTCCTGGAGAGGTGGCAGAGTGGTCGAATGCGCCTGACTCGAAATCAGGTGTGCCCTTTGGGTACCGGGGGTTCGAATCCCTCCCTCTCCGCCAATTTTCCACGCAAAAATGGCGTCCTTGGGGTGCGGCAAAGAACCTTTCTTACGAGGGAGAAACTGACCTTTGCGAGGGGGGAATATCTGGGCGATGATCTAACCGAGGGGATCGGTCCCTCCCTCTTCACGAGTTTTCTCCTCTGCGGAGACGAGTGGAGGAACGGATTTGCCAGCTGAAGTGGCAAATCATTCAGAAATTCGGGCTGTTCATTCCGGGCCAGCCGTGAACGGGCGTTCATCAACGCTGCGGTGTGCACGCCGGCCGCGCCCCTGAAGCATGATCACTTTCTTGCCGCCTGGGCGGGGGAACGGTCAAGCCGCCGCGTATTGTTCGTACCGGTCGCGGAGGTGATGAAACGCCTTTCGGTCGCGTCCCACGATCGACGCGTTGGCACGTTTAGCGAATGCAAGCTGCCATGCGTCGTTTTCCCCAAATCTCCTGCCATTCTTTGTCGCCCGCCGTTGAAGCTCGGCGCATTTTGTCGCGTGTTGAAACCCGATGCTTTGGGGAATATAGCGGCAGATGAACTCCATGCCCTTTCGGGCATCATCGCATCCTTCGAGAAATTCGGCGACTGAAACGCAGGTTACGATCAATGGGCGTTGTTCGATTCCGCGACTTTGTCGCAGCCATTTAATCGCAGGCCCTGCGACACCGGCAGCGATTTCTCGTTCGAGGTCGATCAGAAACGAAGAATCAAGCAGCACGGGAGGCATGGCGGCCTTTTTTAGATCGGGTGTTGGCAAGTTCTGATTCGGCCCAACCGGCGAGTTCATGGGTCGTGACGATCTTCCCTAGGGATCGGGCATGAATCAGCTCAGCCCTAGAAATCTTGCACTGTCTTGCCGTGGCATCGAGTTGCTTGAGCTCTTCGGCAGTGTACCGAGTGGAGACGGGGAATTCTTTCATAGGGAAAGGAGGCATAACACTACGAGCGTAGTCAACTACAAACGTAGTGGCGGCGTTAACCCCTTCTTTAGGGGATCTGGTGGATGGCGCAAATTGTCCCGACTTGTAACAGTTATTGTCAGCCAGCGGGTGATGAGCGAGTACCGATGCCGCTCGTTCCCCACGCTGCTTGAGGTCGAGCGGCCGGAGGACGGCCAGAGCGTCTGGGTCCGAGACCTCTGGGCGGGTCCAGACTCCGCGGCGTTCCTGCTCGTGGACCGGGTGGCGGCGAAGGAGCTGGTGCGCTTCGATCTTGTGATCTCCTGGGTCACGCGGTACCCGCATTTCGCGCGTTTCGTCGGCGGGGGTTTGCACTTGGCGCAGGATTTGCAGGAGGCATTTGAGGACGAATGGCGCGCGCTTGCCCGCGAAGAACTGAATCTCAAGCGCAAGCCCACAGCCGACCAGATGCGCTCAGCGCTCGCTTCAGATTTCGATTACGCCCACGAGCTGATCGCCGATCTCGGCGCGGATGCCCGGCGGGCGATACTGCGCAACGCCGACCTGCAGGTTTGCAGCGCATTCTCCCGGATCGCCGGCCCGGCGCCTGCGGTCCTCGACCGTATCGCCTCCTGCCCGGAATTCGAGGCATGCGACACCAATGGCTTATCGTCTCTTTCACAGCGATGAACGCCTCAGCTTGGGCTACGTCTTGGGTAATAATGATACTGGTTACACCCCATGGCTGTGGCCCAATTATCGTGGCAGTGTAGTATCTCCTTGGAAAATATCAGTCCAATCCTCCTCGCATTAAAGTGAAAACCACATTCAACCAGACAGTTTTATTCCTCATCTTGGCCGGGGCGCCCGGAGCGTTTCTTGCCGGCTGCAAACCTGCGCCAGCTCCGGAGACCACCGGTAACTACGTCGACGACACGACAATCACAACCAAGGTGAAGGCGGCGCTTCTGGCCGACGACGCCGTAAAGTCGCTGCAAATCTCGGTCACCACGACGCAAGGGACCGTGCAACTCAGCGGAGTGGTCGACAATGCCGATCAAAAATCCGCCGCGGCCAAGGATGCCGCCGCCGTCGCCGGGGTCAAGGACGTGACCAATAATATCACTGTCAAATAGACGGTGCCGAAGCCAACTAGGGGTCCATCATGCTGATGCTCATTTCGGCCGGTCTTCCGATCGCCGCACTTGGTTATTCCATGGTGTACCTGCTCTTTGGTGGCGGAATCGGTGGAGCGATCGTCATTTTCATCGCGGCGAAAATGCTCGGCAAATAGGGCCGAGCGGGTGCGCGTCTGTCCAATCCGAATCTTGCCGAACTTCTGTTGGCGACGCTGGCAGCGGCGGGCGTGAAACGCATCTCTATGGCTTAGGGCCCGCCGCCGGGAAACATCTGTCGTTGACGGTACGAGACTATGGGGCTTTCGATCCACGAAATAAGCCAACCGCCCCAACGGCGGCTGCAACGGCCCCGCCAATGAGCAGCCACATGGTCTTATCGGTCGGATCTCCGGTGAAAAAACGGGAGAAACCAGAGGCGTTGGAATTAGAGGCACTGACGCCGTAGATGATGAGGATGATTCCGCCGATGAGCAGCGCGAGTGAGATGGGTTTGTTCATAATTTTAATGGTAGCGAGCCGCGATCAGGATGCGCGCAAAGATCTGCGCCCGCTATGGGGTGTAGCCCCCGTCCGGCTGCTCCTAATACTCCCCTATTACCCTAAGAGTTGCGGAGCGGAGGTACTGGCCCGTGCGGCAGCGGTGTTGATCTGGTAGCACCCCATAGGACCCCTGCGAACTTTCGTTTATACTTCCTTGGTGATGAACAGCGAAGCAGTCCCCAACCGAGCGTAGATGGGTCGCACGCAGCGCGAGTGCGAAGCACCGGCCGAAGGCCGCCAATCCCTCCCTCTCCGCCATCCTTTCGCGATGCGAAAGGATGCTGCGGCGTAGCAGAGCGAAGCCGGGCAATGGGATATGGGCAAATGGCGCGCAGCGCCCGTTTGCGAAAGCTGCCCTGAGCGAGCAATGCGAGCCGAATATCTAGGGTCGCCCGACAATCACCGGAGGTTGTCGTTGCAAAGCTCGATCTCCGACGGGTTCGAGATCACGATGGAGGACACCTGCCACTGGTAATATTCGGTCTCTTTGCCGAAGGTGCGGCTTCCGACTGCGAAAACAATGTAGGGTTGCGCCACCCGGTGGGTGATCGAAAACCGGCCATCCGCGTCGGTCCTGGCGCTTGCCTCTGCGGCAGGCAGGGCCTGCCAAACATCGTGAAAATCGCGCTGCAGGTCCTCGGCGGCAGCTATGCTCTTGTTCATCTCCTGGAGGGGAAGCGCGGCAAAATTCCTCGGACACGCAACGGCCTTCATCACCTCGTAGCGCGCTTCGCAGCGCGCGCTGACTTCCTGGACATACCACTCGAATTCGCGCTGGTGGTAAATGCGCACTTCCACATTGGCAAGTTTGACCTTCTGTCCGCCATCGGTGACAATAAAACACCGGCCGGATATCGTCCGTGAAGGGCCTGGGGAAACGGATGGATAGGCCTGAATGGGACTGCGGTCGAGCGGGGCGCCGGGCAATTCTGCTACCGGACAGATCGCCGGCTCAGAGGCGTAGCACATGGGCGAAATTACGGAAAGAAGGACGGCTATGGAGCGGAATTTCATGGGGATTGTGGATTGAGTCGCGCCAATCCTGCAGAATCCGCAGCAGCGCCAATGTCGCCATTGTGGACGATCACCTCCGGCCTGCGTGCCCACGTCCGTCTGATTTCATCGCCAGACTTTGCGAAGCAACCCCGTCGGTGTTCGTCTGACAGAAAGGAAGCCGCCGGCGCCCGGGCGGAGATGATCTCGGAAACTTTCCGCCGCCAAAGCGGGCGCGCGACGGATTGGCGGGCACGAGAATCGCCCGCAACCGGCCTGCGGCGGCCCAAAGCGGCGTTGCAAACAGGCGAAAAGGCCTCCAGGAAATGTGAAGGATGAGGCTCACAATTACGCAGTCTCAGGGGCGGTTCCTTCCGCTGCTGTTTTACAGCGTAGCCCTGGTTCTCATCCTCCTGCAGCTTGACAGGAGCAGGCATCGGCTGGCGTGGTCGAGGGAGCGGCTGGCGTGGTCTGAGGCGCGGGCGGCCCGGTCCGCCGAGATCGCAGCGCTGTCGGGCAACCTTGACGAAGATATGCGCATTCAGCGCGAGAAGATGTTCGCCGACCCCGCGATGAAGCTGAAGGTCTCGCATGACTCCGCCGCGCTCAGTCAGGGGTACCTAAACAATGCTTACGCGGACCTGCGCGAGGCCCAAAAAGAGCTGTACGAACGCGAGTCCCTCACCTGGCTTGACCAGCTGACGCCCTGGTTGAGCATTTCATTGATGCTCCTTGGCACCGGCATTTCCGTCTATACGGCGAGGAAATTCAGCCGGAAATGAACGGCGGAAAACGCGCCTGGCATTCCTCTTCCGGTTTTTTCCACTCGCCGGGGGCCGGCCCTCCGCTCTTACTGGCTTTGTGATCCTGGACCTGCTCTCCAACGAGAAGATGTACCGCCAGCTGCATCCGCGCTTTGCGCTTAGTTTCGACTGGCTGGCGCGCTTCGATCCCGCGACTCCGGACGGTCGGATCGAGCTCGATGGCGACCGCGTTTTCGCGCTCGTCCAAAGCTACACGACCAAGCCCGCCGAAAAGAACACCTTTGAGACGCACCGCGAACGGATCGACATCCAGTACGTCGCACGCGGCACCGAACTCCTGCTTTGCGCGCCGCTCGCCGCCCTCCGCGAGACGACCCCCTACAACCCGTCGCGCGACGCCACGTTCTACGCCGATCCCGAGGCGAGCACAAAGATCGTGTGCGGGGCGGGCAGTTTTGTCATTTTCTTCCCCCACGACGGCCATAAGGGCGGGTGCACGTGGCAGACACCCGCCGACATCAAGAAAGTCGTCATCAAGGTGCGCGTCTCCTAGGACGCTTATCCAGACTTGGCGGGCAACTCGCAGCCGACGGGCCCTTCCTGGGCGGCCGGGCGCGCTCTCCACATTCCCGCGACCGCGGCGAACACGAGGATTCCGACGATCCCGAGGCCCGATTCCGCAAGGAGCATGGAGCGCGGGCCAAAGCGCGCCTCCACGGCGGCAAGGAGCAGGCCCATGTACCAAATCGGCGTATTTGAAAGCGACGCCAGGCCGTTGTATTTAGTGGCCGCGTTGCCGGCGCCGATGGCCTCCAGGACAAAGCATGAGAACGCCGCGTAGCAGAGGCCCGTCGCGAACGCATAGGCCAGGCTTCCCGAGACATAGGTGACGGGCACGGCCGGAAGCAGGGCCATGGCGGCGGCGATCGCCGCCATGATGCCGCCAAACACGGCATAACCGACTCGGCCCCCGAGACGGATGCACCCGTATCCGCCGATTATGGAGCCTATCATCGAAACGATCCCGTTGAGGAATCCCTGCACGAGTTCCACGTGGCCGGATCCCGCCCCCCATTTGGCCGCCACTTCGGCCTGGGCGAGGACCCCGCTCGCGGCACCGGTGCCCACGGGAACGATGCAGAGGATCGCGCTCAGCACGCCGACGCGCGAGCATATCATCCGCCAGAAATCGACCGCCACAACGCGAACGGCGCTGCCGACGCCCCTGCCGCGCGGCTCCGCTGGCACGTCCGGCACCCAGGGCACAACGGCCGCACAAGCGAGGGTCAAAATTCCCAGAATCAGCCCGGACTGCCACCCGTGGTGCACATGGGACACGAGCCACAGCCCAAAGCCGCCGCCCACTCCCGTGCCAGCCATGTTCCCGGCCTGGTACCATCCGCTGACGCGCCCCCGCTCGGATGGCACGGTGAGGTGGGCTATCAGACCCTCAAGGGCGAATCCGAGGAAGGTCGAGGCCACGGAACTGGCGAGAACAAGCATCTCCACGATCCGGAAGGTCGCCGGAGCCAGGGGGACCGCCGCCGTGCCAAACATCCCGAACGCGCACAGCACACAGGAGAGCATGTACCAGCGGCGCCGGGTGAAGGTCAGGTCGGCCACCGGCGCCCAGAAGAACTTCCACATCTGGGGAAACAGGCTCGCCGCGACCAGCACGGCGCCCTGCTGCACATTCAAGCCCGACTTGGTGGCCAGATAGGCGAGCGTGACCTGGGCGTACCCTGCGCTCGCGCCGAAGGGCAGCACCATCACCGTGTAGATGAAGGGATGGGGAGCGCGTCTCGGTTCAGTCACGCGCGGCGGGTTCTCCCGCTGTTCCTGTCGGCTCCTTGATGTGCAAGATTCCGGTTGTGACGGAACTTCCGGATCAGGAAAGCAAAAACTCAGGCCCCCCCGTACTAGCCCGGGTAAACTTCGATCTTGGCTGCCTCCGAAAGGCCGAGCGGCTGGCGGGACCCGTCGCGCAGCCCGAGCTGGACGATGCCGGACACAAGGTCCCGCTCCAATACCCGCACTTTCGCGCCAGGCTTGAGCCCCAGTTTCTCGACTAGTCCGAGGAACACGGCCGACTGGTCCCGAACGCGCAGCACGCGCGCGGGGGCCTGAATCGGAAACGACACCAGCGTTTGCCCGGTTCTTTCGGAAACGGCTCCCTGAGCGGAGGGGATCGGATCGCCGTGCGGATCGGTCTTCGGATGCCCCAGGGCCGCGTCGATTCGATCCAGGAGCCGTTCTGAAACCGCGTGCTCGAGCTCCTCGGCCTCCGCGTGGACGTCGGCCCAGTCCATTCCGAGGGTTTTCACGAGGAAGGTTTCCACGAGCCGGTGCCGCCGCACGACATTCAGGGCAATGCGCCGGCCCCGGTCCGTCAGGCGCACCCCGCCGCGCGGCTGATGCTCGATCCAGCCTTCCGCGGCCAAGGCCTTGGCCATGGCTGTCACCGTCCCGGGAGTCACCTCCATGGCGCCCGCCAAAGTCCCCATGGACACCAGGTCGCGGCCTTCCTCGAGGAGGAGGATTCGCTTGAGGTAGTTTTCGACGGTGACACTGGGCACGGCGACCAGTGTGCCCCTGCGCTTACTATGGGCAACAAAAAGATATATTTTTAGTGGTCAAAATAGAACTTGATTTTGATTAGTCAAAATATAGCTCTTGGCACATAAAACTGTGTCCGGCCCGTGTCACAATCTCATTACGCCAGACTTCCTGTCTTGCGGCGCCGCCCGGCCGCGCCTTGCCTCAACACGGATTCCATACACCACCGGGTGTGGCACCAGCCTCCCGCCGGATTCGACATCCCAATGACATTTCAGCCGATCCAACGCAACCGACGCGGGACCATCGCCGCCGGGCTGGTCGTTCTTTCGCTTCTTTGGGGAAGAGCGCGGGCGGACGACACCCAGGCGTCGGCTGGATCACTCGACGCGTCGCAATGGAGCGCGCATGCCCAGGCAACGGTCATCGAGCAGTGGCATTACGGTTTCCCCGCCGAGTACTCAGGGCAGAACAGCCTTGAATCCCGCGCCACCGAGGATAAGCACACCGTCACCGCCACCTTGTTCATCGGCCGGCGGTTGTGGCCCGGGGCGGAAATCTATTTTGACCCGGAGGTGCCCGAGGGAGAGGGGCTCAGCGGCACGGTTGGGATGGCGGGCTTTCCGAATGGGGAGGGAACACGGGCAGCGGGCAGCAGCCCCCACTACAACACCGCCCGCCTTTACCTGCAGCAGACCTTCGGACTCGGCGGCGGAAAGGAAAAGATCGACGATGATGAAAATCAGCTGGCCGGCGAAAAGGATGTCAACCGCCTCACGCTGATCGTCGGCAAGTTCGCCGCTGTGGATTATTTCGACGACAACGCCTACAGCCACGATCCCCGCACCCAGTTTCTGAATTGGGCGCTGATGGACAGCGGCGCCTGGGACTATCCGGCCGACACTCGCGGCTACACGGCCGGGTTTGCGGCGCAGCTGAAGCAGAAGGACTGGTCGGCAAAATATGGAATCATGATGGAGCCCCTGAAGGCCAATCAGCTGATTCTGGACAAGCACGTGACAAAGGCGTTTGCGCAGGTTCTCGAATTGGACCGGTCGTATTCGTGGGGCGGCCATCCGGCAAACGTGCGTCCATTCGTTTTCCTGAATCGGGCCGACATGGGAAGCTACAGCGAGGCGATTTCGAACCCCGCGGCCGACCTGGACGTCACGCGAACCCGGCGGTATCGCTCAAAGTACGGTGCCGGTCTGAGCTGGGATCAGGAATTGGCGTCGAACCTGGGAGCCTTCATGCGCCTTAGCTGGAACGACGGAAAGACGGAATCATGGGCCTTCACCGAGATCGACCGCTCCGTCGCGACCGGCCTCAGCCTGAAGGGCGCGGGCTGGGGGCGCGGTGATGACGTGGCGGGAATCGCGGGAATCATCGACGGCCTCTCGTCAGATCACCGCCGCTATCTCGCGGCGGGGGGGTATGGTTTCATCATCGGCGACGGGCGCCTAGACTACGGACCGGAGGAGATCGCCGAGGCTTACTACAACGCGAAAGTCGTCAAGGGAATCTGGATTACGCCCGACATCCAATACGCCGAGCACCCCGGCTACAATCGGGACCGCGGCGGACTGCCGATTTTTGCGGTGAGGGCCCATTTCGAGTACTGATTGCGGCCGGATGCCTATCCCCGGGGCTGTTTCTACCGGGATGACAGGCCGGCCAGCTTCTCCCTCAAATGAGTGACCCGCTGCTTGGCCTCGCTGTTGCGGACGGCCATCGCGTAGGCCGCGGGCTCGCCCACGATGAAGACTTTCTTCTTCCCGCGGGTGATCGCCGTGTAGAGGAGGTTTCGCTGGAGCATCATGAAATGCGCCTTGAGGAGCGGAATGATCACGAGCGGGTATTCGCTGCCCTGACTTTTGTGAATGCTTATCGCGTACGCGAGGGCCATGTCGCCCAGTTCGCCGCGCGTGAACTCATGGGTCTCCCCGTCAAAGACCGCCCGCAGCGTTCCCGCACCCGGATCGATCCCCTTGACGACGCCAATGTCCCCGTTGAACAGGTTCTTGTCGTAGTTGTTGCGCAGCTGTATCACCTTGTCGCCCGGGCGGAACTCTCCGGCGGCTGTCCGCAGGACCCGCGCGCCGGACGGCCGAAAGGCAGTTGCACCGGAGCTGGCGGTCCCGGTATCGGGCGGGTTCAGGGCCGCCTGCAATTCGGCGTTCAGATTGGAGACGCCGGCCACTCCCTTGTGCATCGGGGCCAGGACCTGCACGTCGTTGACCGGGTGAAGCCATCGGAAATGCCGGGGCACGAACTGCGTGCACAGCTCGACCACCTTGCGAAGGCAGTCCTCCGCCGAGTTTGCCGAGATGAACGCCAGGTCGCTCCATTGGGGCGCGGAGGCGACGTCGGGAAAGATCGGCGGGAGCGAATAGTCCCCGCTGTTGACCGCGTGCGCCGTGGTCACAATCGCACTCTGGCCTTTCTGGCGGTACACGACGGACAGGCGCGTGACGGGCGCGCCGGAGGCTGCGATCAGGTCCTTGAGGACGTCGCCCGCCCCGACGCTCGGCAGCTGGTCGACGTCGCCGACGAGGAGCAGGTGTGAACGCAGCGGCACGGCCTGGAAAAGGGCCGCGGCCAGCCGGACGTCCAGCATCGACGCCTCATCCACGATCAGGAAATCGGTCGCGAGGGGATGGTCCTCGTTGGCGGTGAATCCGCCGCGCGCGTGATCGTACTTGAGGAGCCGGTGTATCGTGGAGGCGAATCCACCGGTCGTTTCAGCCAGGCGCTGTGCGGCCCGGCCGGTCGGCGCCGCCAGATGCACGCGCGCCTTCTTTGCCTTGAGAATGTCCACCAGAGCGCGAAGGCACGTCGTCTTGCCGGTGCCGGGCCCTCCGGTCAATATCGACACCTTGTTCGCGAGCGCATGGCGCACCGCGTCCCGCTGAAGGCCGTCAAAGGCGAAGCCCGCGCGCTTCCCGGCCCATTCAACCGCGGCGTCGGCCTTGATCGGCGGCAGTCCGCTTTGGCCCCGTCGCAGGCGCGCGACGACCTCGGCGATCTTCCGCTCCGCGCGGTCGTTGTGCGGGAGCTGGATTAGCGCCTGTCTGGCGGCGCCGCCGGCATGGGACACGAGCTGCTTCGCCGCAACCAGGGCCCCGATCCTCGCGGCAACGAGACTTTCGCCGGTGCCAAGCAGGTTGGCCGCATAAGTGACGAGATCCCCCTCGGGGAAGGCGGTGTGCCCCTCCTCCTCGAGGGTCTCGAGGGCGAAGATCAGCCCCGCGTCGATCCGGGGCGGCGCGTCGTTCGCAAAGCCCAGGTTGATCGCGATCCGGTCCGCCGTCTTGAATCCGATGCCGTCGATCTCCCGGGCCACCCGATAGGGCTCGTTCAGGAGGATCGCCTTCGCCTCGCCGCTGTATTTCGTCACGAGCTTCACGCACTGGCCCGGCGTCACGCCGTAGGTCTGGAGGAAGATGTAGAGCTCCCGCTCGGCGCGCTTCTCGTCCCAGGCCTTCTTGATCGCGGCCGCCCGCTTGCGCCCGATCCCTGGGACCTCGCGAAGCCGCGCCGATTCCTCGCTCAGGACGCGGAAGGTGCCGGCGCCGAACGCATCGACGATCTGGTTCGCGTAGACCTTGCCTATGCCTTGGACGAGGCCGCTCCCCAGGTATTTGCGAATTCCATACACACTCGATGGCAGCTCGCTGCGGAAGGCCGCGATCTTGAACTGGTCTCCGTGCTGGGCGTGGCGGGTCCATTCGCCCGTCAGGCGGAGGGTCTCGCCGCACTCGACGCCCGGGAGGACGCCGACGACGGTGACAAGCGCCGCGGCCTTCCCACCCTCCCCCGGCAGTTCGGGCCGCATCTCCGCGATCGTATAGTGGTTCTCCTCGTTGAGGAAAATGATGCGTTCGACGACCCCGTCGAGGGTCGCGGGAGAAGGGAATGGTTGGGCCGCGGGATTCACGGCATGCGGCGGTGCGTGCGCAAGGCGGGATACCATACCGGTCAAGGCGTGTTTGCAAACACGCCTTGACCGGCTAGTCGAGGTCCCGCCCGAGTTCCGGCAGTCCTGGATAGACGGCATCGGCGCCGGCGGCGCGCAGCTGGTCGGCGTTGTGCGTGCCTGTCGTCACGCACCAGGCCTTCACGCCGACGTTGTGCCCCGCCTGGACGTCAAACGGCGAGTCGCCGACCATGAGGCACGAGCCGGCGTCGCCGCCGACAAGCCGCAGCATGTGCGCCATGAACCGGGGATCCGGCTTGAGCCAGGGCGTGTCCTTCGCCCCAACGACCGCCCGCAAAAAGGGGGTGAAGCCCAGTGCGTCGCAGACCGGGCGCGAGGAGGTGCCGAGCTTGTTCGAGCAGACGGCGAGAATGGCCCCGCGCGCATGAAGCGTTTGAAGGAGTTCGAGGGCCCCCGGCATCGCCTTCAGGTCCTCGAGCATGATTTTCTCCCAATAGGCGTTGAAAATCCGAAGGCCGCCGACCTGGTGCTCGGCCGGAACGATCCGTGAAAAGGCATTCTCAAGCCCGCCGCCGACCGCTGCCCGCACCTGGGCGTAGGTCGGCCTTGGCAGCCCAAGTTGTTCCATCGTATAGCTATAACAGCGATGGATCGCCGCGAAATGGTCGATAAGCGTGCCGTCGAGATCGAAAAGGAAAGTGCGAAAACGCATAAGAGATCAGTTTGCCATATCGGGCCGCCGGCGACGAGCGAAAGAAGGCGAAGGGGCGGCGAAGGGCACCAGCCTGGCTTGCGGAAGGCAGCCACGCGGACAACCTCATCGCCGTGAACATAGGTTTCTTAGGCGGACGCTTCGACCCCGTGCATTTCGGGCACCTCGGCGCCGCAGAGGACGCCCTCGCCCAGCACAACCTGGACCGCCTGGTCTTCGTGCCCACCGCACAGGTGCCGCACCAATCCCAGCGAATCCACGCCCCGGCCGGGGACCGCCTCGCCATGCTGCGGCTGGCAATCGTCTCCCAACCTCGATTTGAAATCTCAGAATTCGAGCTCGGCCAGCGCGCCGCCAGCTTCACGATCAATTCCGTGCGCCATTTTATGAGGTTCCACCCGCGGGACCGCCTCTTCTGGATCATCGGCGGCGACCGGCTGGGCCGCCTGCACGACTGGAAGGACATCGGGGAACTGGCCAAACTGGCGGAATTCATCGTGCTGACGCGGCCCGGCCACCCGCTGCAATCGGCCGCCGATATCCCCGGGCTGCGCCTGCACGATTGCGCCAACCGCGCGTTCGAAATCAGTTCGACCGAATTGCGGGAACGCGTGCGGCAGGGTCTGCCCCTCGAAAACCTCGTGCCGGAGACCGTCGCCGCCTACATCGCCCGGAGCGGGCTCTACAGGCAGTGAGAATCAGCTTCCGACCTGGCCCTTGAAACCCTTCTCCATTTCGCCCGACTGCGCGACATCAGCGACCTTGGCGACCAGGGCCTGTCGCTCCGCCTCCTCCATCGCGATGAAACTCCTCGCGGTGGCGACGTTCGCGTTGAGGTGGGGAATAGTCTGCATGCCGGAAACAAGCGTCGAGATGGGCAGCGACCAGACATAGCGCAGGGCATCGTGCACGGAGAGGAGGTTGGGAATGACCTTCGGCCCAGCCCCGCCCCGGCCGCCCATTAGGCCGTCGGCGGCCAGCGTCTTCATGGCCAAAACGCCCATATTCCGCTGCACCAGGACCGGAAGGATGTTCAGCGTGAAGCTCTCGAATGAGGGATCCGCGATATTGATCGGCATCTGGCAGGTCTCAAAGGCGTCGGTCAGCTCCAGGACGCGGGCGTGCGCCTTCCAGTTCGCGTGCCCGGTGAAACCGATGTGGCGCACCTTGCCGTCAGCCTTGGCCTTGAGCATGACGTCGAGCACCTTCGCCACGCGGGTCTCTGCCTTACCGATCTCCCGCACATCGTGAAGCTCCCACAGATCGACATAGTCGGTCTTCATGTGCTTCAGGGAATTCTCAAGGTGGGTGCGCGCGGTGTCGGCATCCTCGGCCATCGTCTTCGTGAAAATGAGCACATGCTCGCGGTATTTCGGGGTGAGGAACTTCCCGTAGCGGATTTCGCTGCCGCCGTTCTGGTAGAGCTGAGCCGTGTCAAAGGAGCGGATCCCGCTTTCGATCGCCGCCTCGATGACGGCCTGGGCGTCGCTGTCGGCCTTTGGCCGCCCGATGTGGGAGCCGCCGACAGTCAGCATGGTGGGTCTCAGCCCGGTTTTCCCGAGCGTGCGCCGGGGGAGGACGGGCCCGAGCTTGTCGGAGGAAGCCTCCTCCGCGGCGCCCTTGGCGCGCCAGGGCAGCAGGGCCGCCCCGGTGAGCATCGCCAGTCTCTGCAGAACCTCACGCCGGGTGATGGGGTTGGATGCGGGAATCATGGGGGCTAGTGAGTGTATTTTTGCCGATTTCGCAAATGGATACCCGGAACACCGCGCACGCGCATTTTTCGGTCGCGCTTTTGACCGGAGTTGTCATTCGCTAGCCTCAGTCCCGAAAATCTCCCCGTCCCGTGATCAAAGGCATCTTCACCCCCAACCTAACCCCCTTCCTCGACGACGGCCGCATCAACGAGGGCGAACTGCGCCGGATGGTCAATTGGCTCATCGAAAAGGGAGTCAGCGGCCTCTACCCGAACGGAAGCACCGGCGAATTCATCCGGTTGAGCTTCGAGGAGCGCAAGCGCGTCATCCAGATCGTGACCGAGGAAAACCACGGCCGGCTGCCCATCCTCGCCGGCGCGGCGGAGACCAACCTGACGATGATCCTCGATGCCTGCCGCACCTATGCCGACCTCGGTTGCGTCGCCGTTTCCATCACGGGGCCCTATTATTACAAGGTCAGCCAGGAGAGCATCGAGCACTTCTTCCGCGAGCTGGCGAAGCGCTCGCCGATTGACATCGTCCTGTACAACATACCCCAGTATTCCAATGAAATCAGCGTGCCCGTGCTCACGCGGCTGGCGCTGGACTGCCCGCGCATCGTCGGGGTCAAGGACAGCAGCCGCGACTTTCCGCGGTTTCTTTCGACGCTGAACGCCATCAAGCCCCAGCGGCCGGACTTCGCTTGCCTGATCGGCTGCGAGGAGATCCTGTTCCCTTCGCTGCTCATGGGCGCCGACGGCGGGACGATAGCCTCGAGCGGGGTGGTGCCCGAGGTCATCATGAAGCTTTACAGCGAGTTTCTGGCCGGCCACTGGGACGAGGCCAAGCGGATCCAGTTCCGTCTGCTGGACCTGATCGATGCCATGCTCTCCGGGGTCAATTTCCCCGATGGATTCAGGGCGGGCATGACGCTGCGCGGCTTCGCACTGGGCTCGGGCCGGCAGCTCCTCTCGCCCAAGGAACAGCTTGGCATGGAGGATATCCGCTCGAAGATCGCGTGCATCCTGGCTGACTGCGGATACGAGGAGGCGGCGCACGCCTGCCGGCGGCTGCCCGGCGCGGCGGCGGATTCGGCCGCCGCCAAGGGCATCGACGTGGACGGCATCGTGCAGGAGATCATGAGGCAGCTCAGCGTGCCGGGTAGCCCGTGAACATGACGATACCGGCCCTGGGCTTTGCCGAGATGCCCTTTCTGAGCATCACGGCAGTCATCGCCGACCAGGTCGTCAAGGAGTCGGAGGTGCATATCCTCGGCATCGAGACCTCCGGCAACGAGAACCTCATGCTCCGCCTCCAGGGCAATGTCGCCGCGGTCGTTGCCGCGCTGACATTCATCGAGAGGCGGGCGAAGGAGCTGGGGGTGAAGGCGATCGTGGATTGCATAGGCCGCCCGGAGGCGGGGCTCGACCCGCTCATCCATTTCCCGAATTCGACCAATCCCCTCTATGGGGGGCGCGACCAGATGATCCCGGCGGAATTTAACCAACCAACGGACAATACAATGGACACCAACCAACCGGCTCTCGGAATAATTGAAACGCAGGGCCTTACGGCGATCCTCGAGGCGTGCGACACCATGCTCAAGGCCGCCAACGTCACCCTTGTCGGCAAGGAAAAGATAGGCGCCGCCTACGTCACCGTGATCGTGAAGGGCGACGTCGCCGCCGTGCAGTCCGCTGTGGATGCCGGCGCCAAGGCGGTCGGCAGCCTGGGGAAGCTCGTGGCGGCTCATGTCATCGCGAGGCCGCACAACGACCTGATCGCCCTCCTGCCAAAGTGACGCGGCGATCGCCGCGTGATCACGCCGGCGGCGCGGCAGGCCCAGGCCTTTCAATTGGATTCACCGGATCGATGAAGATCCAGCAGAGCCCTCCCAGGACGTAGATCGCCGCCGAGATGGCGAAAATGAGCGTCCAGTTGTGGTTCATGTACTGGAGGATCCATCCCACGACATAGGGACCGACAGCGCCGCCGATCTGGCCCGAGGTGTTTACGGCGGCGGAAACGGTGCCCGCATACTGCCCGCCGACGTCCATGGCCGTGCGCCAGCAAAGGGGCAGCGTCAGATCGAGGAAGAAACTGGCCAGTCCCATGGCCAGCATCGCCAGGACGGGGTCGGCGATGCGGAGCATGATGAGGAGCATGACGGCCGCCCCGCCGTAACCCACATAGGCCAGGCCCCGGCGGACGTGGGCCAGCCCAAAGCCGCGGCGGACCAGCCAGCCGGCCAGCCAGCCTGACAACAGGCACGCAAATCCGCCGAAGAAAAGGGGAATGCCCGAAAGCAGGGCGCCCTTGTGCAGTTCGAGCCCTCGCGCTTCCCTGGCATAGGTCGGCAGCCAGGTGATGTAGAAATACCAGCCGTAGCCGAAGCAGAAGTACTGCACGATGAGCAGCCACACCGTGCGCGAACGCACGATCTTCGCCCAGGGCACCTTCGGGCGGCTGGCCGGCTTCGCCGCCGCCTCGGGTATCAGCGCGAGTTCGGCGGCGTTGACGCCCTTGTGGTCGCGGGGACTGTCGCGAAACCACCAATGGAACAGGACCGCCCAGAGAATGCCGGGGACCGCGAACGCAGCGAATGTCCACCTCCAGCCCACGAACGAGATCACCCACACGACCAGGAGGGGCGTGATCGCCCCGCCCCAGCGCGTGCAAAGCCACATGACGCTGACCGCCCGGTTGCGCTCGGCGACCGGCAGCCATTTGGTGTAGGCCTTGGCCAGATTGGGAAAGGCGCCGGATTCCGCCCCGCCAAAAAGAAATTGGGCTGTCAGGAGCGAGGCCAGGTTCCAGGCGCGGCCGGTTGCAGCGGTGAACAGCGACCACCAGACGACCATCTGCGTCAGCACCTTTCGCGGTCCGAACAGGTCGCCGAACGAACCGGCAAGGACCCCGAAAAAGCCGTATGCCAGCGTGCTGAAGCTGAAAACCAGGCCCATCTGGTAATCGGTCAGTCCCAGATCGGCGGCAACCGAGCCCTTGGCCTGGGCCATGCAGACGCGGTCGATGTAGGTGATCAAGGCCAGCGTCGCCGCGAAGGCGAGGACCCAGTGGCGGGCGCGTGTTGGCTTGCCGGGGACGGCGGACGGGGGCGTGTCTGGGGGCATGAGTGCGACGCCGGCGAATCTTATTTCGAGACCGTGCGTCAGGTGTAATCAGTAAGGCTGATTCGCCCACCGAACCCAAGTCCTAAGAATATGAGGGGGGAATTCTTCCTCCGGCGCTTGACCTCCCCGCGGCGCCACAATACATGAGCTCACCCCAAATCCATCCAATGCGCCCCAGTGAGGATGAGGATTTCCCCCCGCTCCGTTGGCCGTCAGCCGGCCCGGCCGCTGGCATTCATTTCATCGAGTCGAAGCACGAAGCCTCAGTAACAACCAGGAGTAACCTATGCTGAAAGGAAACATTTCGCGCCGGGATTTTCTCGGGGCGTCCGCAATCGGGGCGATCGCCGGAGCGTCCGTCCTCGCCGATCCGATTCGCGCCGCGGCGCAATCGGTCGGGATCAAGCCGACTGACCTGCCCGACCTCACGATCAAGGAGGTCAAAATCTACGTGGCCAACATCGGCGGACTCCACAAGTTCAACAGCCCCGAAAGCGGGGAGATCTGCTCCATCGTCACGAACTGCGGGATCGAGGGCAATTACACGGTCGGCAACCGGGTGGGCAACAATGGATGGCTCGCCTACGCGAAGGACGTGTGCCTCGGCAAGAACGTCATCGACCTATTACCCGGACTGACCGCCGCCACCGCTCCGCGCAGCCGCATGTTCCCGTCGATGTTCGTGGGCGGGTTCGGCTATCCCAACGGCATGCACCTGGGAAGCGTTGGGGAGGCGAACTACAATGCCGCGATGATCGATATCATGCTCTGGGACATCATTGGCAAGGCGGTCAACCGGCCGATCTACAAGCTCCTCGGCGGCACCAAGGACCGGATGCTGGCCTACGGGAGTTCGCAGCACCTTCCCTCGATCGAGGATTTCGCGCCGCAGGCGCTCGAGGCGAGGACGAAGAATTTCAGGGCCTACAAGATCCATCCGGGCGGCGGCCAGCACCGGGTGGCCACCCCAGAGCCTATTGCGGCGTACGTCGGCCACATCGAGGAGATCCGCTCGGTCCGCAAGGCCATGGGCGAGGAGTTCACGCTCCTTTTCGACCCGGTCCAGCGTTACAATGTGCACGAGGCCCTGGCCGTCGGCCACGTGCTGGAGGAGGAGGGCTACGTCAGCTTCGAGGACCCGATCCCGTCCACTGACATCGAGGGCTTGATCGAGCTGCGCCAGAAGCTGACCGTGCCGATCGAGGTCGGCGAGTTCCTCTATTCGATCCAGGCCTTCGCCGAATACATCCGCCGGGGTGCGTACGACATCGTCCGGTTGATCGCGGACAACGTCGGAGGCATCAGCGGCTCGTTCCGCATTGGCCAATTGGCCGACGCCTTCGGCATGCCGTGCACGCCTCATAACTGGGGCAATGGATACGATCTGGCCGTGCACATGCAGGTGGAACTGGCCCTGCCGAATTGCTATTGGTTTGAAATGCCTTATCCACAGGAACTTACGGATCGCCCATACCTGAAGCACAAGTTCCGCCTCGATAAGGATGGATACGTGAATGCGCCTCCCGGACCGGGCCTGGGCCTGGAGCTCGACCGCGACGCCCTGGACAAAATCCTGCTTCGAATCGACCGCTGATCCTCGTGGCAGCGGCGGGCCGAACCCGCCGCCGCCGTTTTGTTTCAGGCGCCGCGGGCGGAGGTTCGCGGCGCACCCCCGAGATCTTCCCAAATCAACGCCGAATCCGTGAAATCCATGAATACCAGATCCCTGACAACCCACCCGTCCGGCGAGCTTCCCCGCCGCGAATTCCTGCAGTTTCTTGGCGCAGGCGCGCTGGGCATCGCCCTGGCGATGCGGAACGCGGCCGCCGCGGACTCCGATGCGCCCGCGTCCTCCCCCGCCCCTGCGCGCTCGGGCAAGAAGCAACTGCGCGGCCTTTTCCCCATCGCCCAGACTCCGTTCACCGAGGATGACAAGATCGACCTCGAGGCGCTGGCGGCGGAGGTGGCCTTCTGCAACCGGGGCGGTGTCCACGGATTCGTGTGGCCGCAGATTGCAAGCGGATGGTCCGTCCTGAGTGAGGCGGAGCGCATGGCCGGGGCCGAGGCGATCCTTGCCGCGGGCAAGGGCGGATCCACGGCGCTGGTCATCGGCGTCCAGGACAAGGCTGCGGACATGGCCGCCGTAGCCCGTTACGCCCGACACGCCGCCCAGCATGGCGCCGATGCCCTCGTGTCTCTGCCACCCGCGGGCGTGACCGACGAAAAGGTCCTCCTCGACTATTATCAGCAGGTCGGCCGCCTCACGGACCTGCCCCTGTTCGTCCAGAGCCAGGGCAAGATGAGCGTCGACCTGATCGTCGAGATCTTCAACACCGTCCCGACGGTGCGGCAGGTCAAGGACGAGGCCGGCGACCCGCTGGCGCGGATCGCCGAGCTGCGGCGGAGGACGAACGACCAGCTCACGGTGTTCTCGGGCAATGGCGTGCGCACCATGATCAACGAGATGGAGCTCGGGTTCCTGGGCCACTGTCCGACGACCGGCTTGGCCGACGTCTACGCGGCGGCCTTCGACCTGTGGCATGCCGACAAGCACCGGGAGGCCTTCGACATGTTCGGCCGCATCTGCGCATTCGAGAGCATGGGCACGACGACCATGAACGGCGTCTTGATCGCCCGCGGGGTCTTCCCGGCGAATGTCAAATCCCGCCGAGCCCCCCGACCCCGGGCGTCGATGTCACCTCCGCGCCGGGCTCCGGCGGCGGCCGCGGCGGAATGGGCGGCGCCCAGCACCCGGTTCCGCATCTCGACGACCAGCAGGTTCGCGTGGCCCTCGACCACTACCTGAAACCATACCTTAGAGGTTAGTCAGTAATTCAGTAAGCAGGCCGTCTGGAACGGCCCAACAGAAGGAATATCCCATGCTGGATAGCAAATATTCGCGACGCCAGTTCCTGGGCGCATCCGCCCTTGGCGCAGTTGCGGGAGTCTCGGCTCTGGCCAATCCGGCCCGGGCCGCCGCCGAAGCAGTCGGAGTCAAACCCGCCGACCTGCCCGACCTTACGATCAAGGAGGTCAAGGTCTACGAACTCGACCGCCGCCGGATGCCCGGCCCCCCGGCCATCATGACCGGCAGCGCGCGGGGGAAAGGGGTCGCCGCCGCCCTTTACGGGGGCCGCATGAAGGTTGCATCGATCGTCACCAACAGCGGAATCGAGGGCACCTACCTGCTCGAGGATCATTATTTCCACCCCAATTGGAGCAATCTGGGCTGGCTCGAATATGCGAAGAACGCCTGCGCAGGCAAAAGCGTCATCGATCTGCCGGCCATCACCTCGCAGTGGGTGCCGGAGAGGCGCCGCCTCGGGCAGAGCTCCTACGCCTCGGCCATCGACAACTGCCTGTGGGACATTCTCGGCCAGGCCGTCGGCCTGCCGATCTATCAGATCCTCGGAGCCTACCGGCATCGGGTGCTGGCGTATGCGAGCACCCAGCATCACGAGACGCTCGAGCAGTTCGTCGAGGAGGTGAAAGTCTGCAAGGCGCAGGGCTTCAAGGCCTACAAGATCCATCCGCCGTCGCCCAATGGCGGGCACGACTACAAGCTCGACATCGCGGTGGCAAAGGCGGTGCGCGAGGCCGTCGGCCCCGACTTCACGCTCATGATCGATCCGGTCGGGGTCTACACTCGCGAGGAGGCCATCAAGGTCGGTCACGCAATCCAGGACCTGGGCTACGTCTTTTTCGAGGATCCCCTGCCGACCAAGGACATCGATGGCCTGGTCGAGCTTTGCCGCGATCTCGAGGTGCCGGTCCACATCGGCGAATTCCTCGACTCGATCTACGATTTTCCCGAATACATCCGCCGGGGGGCGACCGACGCCGTCCGCTTCATCGTGGACAATGTCGGTGGAATCACCGGAGGGATGAAGCTGGCGCGCATGGCAGAATGCTTCGAGATGGAGTGCGCGCCCCACAACTGGGGCAATGTATACTATCACGCGGTCCACTTCCATTGCGAGCTGGCGATGCCGAACAACGTGTGGTTCGAGATGACCGTGCCCCTGGGCTCCTCCGATCTCGCCTTCATCAAGGACAAGATCCGCATCGATTCGGAGGGGTATGTCAATGCGCCGACCAAGCCCGGGCTGGGCTACGAGATCGACCGCGACGCGCTCGACAAGTTCACGGTGGGCATCGACCGATAGCCGGGCTCAAAGGCACCAAAAAGGATTGGCGCGAGGCCGCGGTGGGACAGACTGTCCGCGATGTCTGTCCCACCAGAGCCCGCACGCGCTGCCATCCGGACCGAAGGCGGACAGCTGGAGGTGGACTTGGGCGGCGAGTGGCGGATCAGCGACCGCCGGCCGGCGTGGGCGGAAGTGCTGGGCGCGCAGAAGCCCGGGCGGGTCAGATTCAACGCCGCCGAACTCGAGTCCTGGGACACCTCCCTCCTGCTTTTTCTTTTGGAGGCCAGCACGGACTGCCGCAAGTCGGGGATCGACTGCGATCTCGCATCCCTTCCCGGGAAGATGCGCACGCTCCTGGACCAGTTCGAGGCGAGCCTGAACCCGGGCGAAAAGCGCGATCACAGGGACAACCTGCTCACGTCGGTCGGACTGGCGACCGCTCACGCGTCGACCAATCTGCGCGGGATATTCCATTTTGTGGGCGAGTGCGTCCTGAGCGTGGCCCGGTTCCCCAAGCGTGCGGGCAAGTTTCGCTGGGGCGATTGCCTGGACCAGATGCAGGAGTGCGGCGCGATGTCCCTGCCGATCGTGAGCCTGATCAGCTTTCTGGTCGGCCTGACCCTCGCATACCAGGCCGCGGTCGAATTGCGCCAGTTCGGCGCCGACATCTTCGTCGCCGACATCGTGGGCCTTTCCACCGTCCGCGAGATGGGCCCGATGATGGCGGCTGTCATTCTTGCCGGGCGCACGGGCGCCGCGTTCGCCGCCACCATCGGCAACATGAAGGCCAACGAGGAGATCGACGCCCTGGAGGTGGTCGGCCTTTCGCCGATCGATTTTCTCGTCCTTCCCCGTCTCCTGGCCCTCGGGCTCATGATGCCGCTGCTGACCCTGTACGCGAATTGCGTCGGTATACTTGGCGGAATGGTCGTCGCTGGCGGCATCCTGCAGATCCCGGCCTCGGCCTACTGGATCGAGACGCAGAGCAGCATCGACCTGACCGACCTCGGAGTAGGCGTCATCAAGGCCACGACTTTCGGCCTCCTGATCGGGTTGTCCGGATGCCTGCGGGGCCTGCAGGCCGAGCGCAGCGCGGCGGGCGTGGGCCGCGCCACGACCTCCGCCGTGGTCACGGCGATACTTCTGATTGTCGTGGCGGACTCCCTCTACGCCGTCCTTTTCCACGCCATGGGAATCTGAGCCATGGCAGACGACAAAACCGACATCATCCCGGCTAAGGCCACCCCCGGACCCGCCATCGAGGTCGACGGCCTTGAATGCGGCTACGACGGCGAGGACATTCTCAAGGGGGTCACTTTCCAGGTGGCCCGGGGCGAGTCGTTCTTCATCATCGGGGGCTCCGGATGCGGCAAAAGCACCCTTTTGCGCAACATGGTGGGATTGAACCAGCCCAGGCAGGGAACAGTCAGATTCCTGGGACAGCCGTTTTCCGGGGCGGACATCGCCTCCCGACGGGCGCAGCTTCGCAATTTCGGAATGCTCTTCCAAAGCGGGGCCCTGTGGAGTTCGCTCACCCTCCGCCAGAACGTGGCGCTGCCGCTCGAGGAGCACACCTCGCTCACCCGCGCCGAGATCGGGCAGGTCGCCGACCTGAAGCTCGCCCAGGTGGGCCTGGCCGGATTCGAGGACTACTACCCTTCGGACATCAGCGGAGGCATGAATAAGCGGGCCGGGCTCGCCCGCGCCCTGGCGCTGGATCCGGCCATCGTCTTCTTTGACGAGCCCTGGGCGGGGCTCGATCCGATCACCTCCCGCAGGCTCGACGCCCTCATCCGGCAGATCCGGGAGAATTTCGGCACGACCCTCGTCATCGTCTCCCACGAGCTGGATTCGATATTCGGGCTGGCCGACCGCGTCATCATGCTCGACCGGGAGGCCCGGGGAATCATCGCCGAGGGAGACCCCCGCAAACTCGCCGAATCGAGCACCGATGAACGGGTGAGGGAGTTTTTGCATCGCGGAACCGGGGAGCCCGCCCATAGTACAAAGCAGTCATGAAGAAGGTCAGTCCAACGGTCATCGGCGCCTTTGTCATCGGGGCCTTTGCGCTCGGCCTCATGGCCCTGCTGTTTTTCGGCGGCGTCAATTTCTTCCGCCACCAGCAGCGCTTTGTCGTATATTTCGACGAATCGATCCAGGGGCTGAACCTCGGTTCGCCCGTGAAGCTTCGCGGCGTGGCGCTGGGGCGGGTGGTCGATCTGCGCGTGCTTTACAATCCCGCAAAGAACGGATCGGTAGTCGCCGTCGAGTGCGAGCTCGACCGCAACATGATCACGGACGAAAAGGGCGTCGAGATCGACGTGAGCAGCCGGGCCCAGTTGCTGTCGCTCGTGGACCACGGGCTGCGCGCGCAGCTCGACACCATCGGCCTGGCGACCGGGCTGGTCATCGTCGAACTCGATTTCTACGATCCGAAGCTCTATCCGGCCCAGCCCGCCGTTTCCGAAGACAAGTATCCCGTTGTCCCCGCGGTGCCCTCAACGATCTCGGAAATCCAGGCGCTCGCGATGGAGATCCTGAAGAAGGTGGACAGGGTCGACTTCGAAGGGCTTGCCAACAATTTTAATGGACTGCTTTCGGACACGAAGGCGCGCGTCGACAGCGTCGACCTGAAGGGCCTGGCAACCCAGTGGCAGCAGGCGGGAGCCGCGGTTGAGGACCTGGCCCGTTCGCCCGAGATCAAGCAGACCCTCGCCAACCTCAATTCCACCCTGGCGAAGTTGCAAACGACGCTCGGCGATCTCCACAGCACTCTTGGAAACGTCGATGGCCAGGTCGCAGCGGGCGGGACCCAGCTCCAGGCGGCCCTTCTTCGGGCGCAGGAGGCCATGCAGCAGTTCAACTCCACCGCCGCGACGCTGCGGCGCTTCATCGATGCGCAGCAGAATCTCGGCGACGACACGCACCGCGCGCTGACGCAGCTGGCCGACGCCGCGGAGGCCGTCCAGCGCCTGGCCGATTTCATCGAGCGCAACCCGAACGCCCTGATATCGGGCCGCAAGCCGCCGCAATGACATCGCAACGGAACCGCATCACCTTTCCCCGATGAACACCCGAATTTTGGCCGGCCTGCCGCTCTCCCTGTCCCTTCTGCTTCTGGCGGCCTGCAATGTCGTCCCGCCCGCCCAAAGCGACTCCACGCGCTTCTACGTTCTTTCCTCGCCGTCACTGCCTGCCGCAGCGCCCTCTTCAAACGGGCTTCGCCTGGGGCTTCGCAGCGTCGACCTCGCGGAGTACCTGCGCAACCGCTCGATCATTGTGCGGCAGGGGGCGAACGAGCTCGTTCCCGACGACTACAACCGCTGGGCCGAATCGCTCGACGCCGGGATAATGCGGGTCCTGCGCACGAGCCTGGTGGCCGCGCCCAACGTCGGCCGCGTGTTCGCCCAGCCGTTCCCGCTGGACAGCGATCGCGACTACGACATCGCCGTGACGGTGCTGCACTGCGAAGGCGTCCGGTCGGGACTCAACCGCGCAGCGTCGCATTTTTCGGCGCTGGTTGAAATCACCTCCGGCGGCCCGGATCCCAGGGTCGTGACGCGCCTGAATTTCACCGCACCGGACTCGGCCTGGAACGGGCGCGACTATGACGAGCTGGCGGCGCGCCTGAGCGACGCGGTCTCCGGCCTCGCCCGCGGGATCGTCGCCGCACTTCCGGCGGCGCCCCGACAGTGAGTTCGGGCTCAGGCCAGCGCGGCGCCGATCCGCTCCAGGGCCAGCGCGACGTTTTCCGGGCTGTTGAAGGCGCTGATGCGCACGTGGCCCTGGCCGCACCGTCCGAAACCGGCCCCGGGCGTGCAGACCACCTGGGCCTTCTCTAGCAGAAGATCGAAGAACTCCCATGAGTCGCGGCCCGTGTTGACCCAGATGTAGGGCGCGTTGCCGCCTCCCGCGCACGGAAGGCCGAGCTTCGCCATCGCCTCGCGGATCCTCTTCGCATTTCCGAGATAAAGGTCCGTCAGGGCGCGGCACTGCTGGCGGCCGGCGGGCGTGTAGATCGCGGCCGCGGCTTTCTGGATGGGGTATGCCACGCCGTTGAACTTTGTCGTCTGCCGGCGATTCCAGAGCGGGTGGAGCGGCTGGGGGCGGCCTTCGGCATCGTAGGCGACGACGCTCTTTGGCACGACCGTGTAGGCGCAGCGCGTGCCCGTGAACCCGGCCGTCTTCGAATAGCTCCGGAACTCGATCGCCACGTCGCGCGCGCCATCGATCTCGTAGATGCTGTGGGGGATCGAGGGATCGCGAATGTAGGCCTCATAGGCCGAGTCAAACAGAATGACTGCCCGGTTCCTTCGCGCGTACTCGACCCAGGCCCCGAGCTGGGCGCGGGTTGCCACCGCACCCGTCGGATTGTTCGGAAAACAAAGGTAAATGAGGTCCGCCGGCCCGTCGGGCACGCTCGGCACGTAGCCGTTGGCCGACGTGCTCTCCAGATACGTCACCCCGTCGTAGCGGCCGTCCACGTTCGGGCCGGTCCGCCCCGCCATCACGTTTGTGTCGAGATAGACCGGGTAGACCGGGTCCGGAATGGCCAGGCGGATGTCCGAGGCAAAGATCTCCTGGATATTGCCGCAGTCGCACTTCGCCCCGTCCGAGATGAAGATCTCGTCGGCCGCGATCGAGCAACCGCGCTCTGCGTAATCATATTGCGCCACCGCCTCCCGCAGGAACGGGTATCCCTGCTCCGGTCCGTATCCCTTGAACGTGGCGCGGCGGCCCATTTCGTCGGCGGCCGCATGAAGCGCCTCGACGCAGACCTTCGGCAGCGGCTCGGTGACGTCGCCGATGCCCAGCCGGATGACCGGCTTTTGCGGATTCGCCGAAACATACGCGCCCACCCGCCGCGCGATATCCGCAAACAGGTATGAAGCCTTCAACTTGCCGTAGTTCTCATTGAATCGAATCATCGGAAAAGGGACCCGCTCGCAGGGATGAGCCAAAAGCAGACCGAGGACAAGCCCGGGGACAGCCTCGCCGGGACAAGCCCGGGGACAGCCTCGCCGGAACGGCCCTCCCATGGGCAGCGCCTGACAAACTCGCTTTTGTGAATAACATGGTACTTGTTCCCCTCACCCCGCCGGCGTATGAGTGAACGTTCCATCCCCGGCGATGCCCATGAAACACATTCAAACGGTATCGGATTTGAGCGCCTACGCCGCAGAACAGCGGGCCAAGGGCAAGACGATTGCCCTGGTTCCCACGGCCGGAGCGCTACACGCTGGACATGAGGCACTTGTACGAGCGGCTGCGGCGCAGGCCGGAACCGTGATCGTCTCGGTCTTTGTCAACCCGCACCAGTACGGCCCTCACGAGAGGATCTCCGACCGGCTGCAAACCCCCGCCGATGACCTCAAATACTGCAAGGAGTGGGGTGCGCACGCCGTTTTTATCCCGTCCGCCGGCGAAATCTATCCCCGCGGTTTCTCAACCTTTGTCTCCGAGGAGGCCCTGAGCAAGCCGCTGTGCGGCATCTCGCGGCCCAATCATTTTCGCGGCGTGACGACGCTCATGGCGAAACTGTTCAACATTGTTCGTCCGGATATCGTGTTCTTCGGCCAGAAGACCGCCCAGCGCGCCGCCATCGTCCGCAAGATGGCGCACGACTTGGGATTCAAAGTGCAAGTGGCCATTGTCCCGACTGTTCGTGAAGCGGATGGACTGGCCTTTGGCGTAAGCAATCACACGCTCACGCCCAACCAGAGGCGCGATGCCCTCGCTCTCGTCCAGGCGCTCCGCCAGGCAAAGCAAATGGCGGACGCCGGCGTCCGCAGCCCCGACCGCCTGGTCGCCGAGGCAACGCACATTCTCGGCCAGCACCGGCGCATCCGGGTTATCTACGTCTCCGTCGTCGACAATGACACCCTGGAGCCCGTCCGCGAAGTGAAGCCCGGCCATTGCATGGTGGCGATCGCCGCCTGGGTCGACGAGGTGCGCCTCATCGACAACATCCCCCTCTGAGCCGCATCGCATTATGTTGAACTATTCTGGACGATGCCGGAGGATTCTGCGATAATCCGCCGCAGATTCGGCAGTAATACCTAACATTTCGCCCATTTTCGCCATTTCCGCCATGGCTCCCCCTCCCCCTCCGCCCCATCGCGCCGAAGTCGAGTACCTTGTCCGGCGTGCGCTCTACCAGCGCCTGGGCAAGAATCCGCCACGCCGCGTCCTCGCCCCGAGCCCGCTTGTCGTCAACGTGAGGGTGCGCCATTGCCATCTGACCGGGGAAGCGGTGGAAGCGCTTTTCGGCAAGGGCTCGGTGCTGACGCCAATGAATGAGCTGTATCAGAAGGGCCGCTTTGTCGCGCAGCAGACCGTCACGCTTGCCGGCCCGCTTGGCAGGGTCATATCGAACCTGCGAATCCTCGGACCCAGCCGCAGCTTGAACCAGGTCGAACTCGCGCGCACCGACGCGGCCGCCCTCGGCCTTGAAATCCCGGTCCGCTCCTCGGGCAGCGTCTCCGGCACGCCCGGATGCGTGCTCATCGGACCCGCGGGATCCCTGCTGCTGAACGAGGGCGTCATACGCGCCGCTCCCCATGTGCACATGAACCCGGACGAGGCCGCATTCTACAAGGTGAAGGACGGCGACTTCATGCGCCTGCATGTCGGCGGGCCGTGCGCGATGACCTTTGAGCGCCTCCTTGTGCGCGTTCACTCCGATTTCAAACTCGAGGTCCACATTGACACGGACGAGGCCAACGCCTGCGCGCTCGTGGCCGGCACCCCCGTCGAACTCCTCACCTGAACCCTTTATCCCAAATCCACCCTCATCCAGAAAAATCATGAGTGATTCCATCGGAATGGTAGAAACCCGCGGCTACGCCGGCAGCGTCGAGGCCAGCGACGCCATGGTCAAGGCGGCGAACGTCTCGCTCGTCCGCCAGGTCCAGATCGGCGGCGGATTCATCACGGTCATCGTCAAAGGCGACGTCGGCAGCGTGAATGCGGCCGTCGCTGCCGGAGCCGAGGCCGCCAAACGCGTCGGCGAGCTGGTCTGCTCGCACGTCATCGCACGGCCGCACGCCGAGTTGCTGCGCACCGTGGGCATCTAACTTCAACCGCAACGCCAACATCCCCCTTTTATGTCTCAGGAAGCAATAGGACTGATCGAAACCAAGGGCTTCTGCCCCCTGCTCGAAGCCGCTGACGCCGCCCTCAAGGCGGCAAGCGTCACCATGACCGGCTACGAAGCGATCGGCAGCGGGCTCGTGACGGTTTTCTTCCGCGGCGACGTGGCTGCGGTGAAAGCGGCCGTCGACGCCGGGGCCGAGGCCGCCGCCAAGGTGGGCGAAGTCGTCGCCGTCCAGGTCATCCCGCGCCCGCATGAGGACCTCGGAGGCCTGGGCAAGTGGATCGCCAGCGGGACACCGGTGTAAACCGGGCAACAGGAACTCCAAAATAAAGCTCTTATGTCAAAAGCCATAGGTCTACTCGAAACCCGAGGCCTCACCGCCCTCGTCACCGGCACCGACGCCATGCTGAAGGCGGCCAATGTCACCCTCGCCGGGCCAATGAAGCAGGTTGGACACGCGCTCGTAACCGCGGTCATCTACGGTGATGTGGCCGCCGTCAAGGCGGCGACCGACACCGGCGCCCAGGCCGCCCGCGCCGTCGGTGAGGTCGTCAGCGTCCAGGTGATCCCGCGTCCGGCCGACGACCTTGCGATCGTCCTTCCGAAATTCGCCGCTGTCATAAAGCCCGCCAAGTAAGCCATGCTTCTGGCGCGCGTCATCGGCTCGCTCGTCTCGACCAAGAAGGACGAGACAATGAAGGGCCGCAAGCTGCTGGTGCTGCGTCCGCTGCTCGTGGACGAGGCAAATCCGGCCCAGTTCCGCCACGGTTCGGGCACGATCGTCGCCGTTGATGCCATGGGGGCGGGCATGGACGAGATTGTGCTCGTGTGCCAGGGCAGCTCGGCCCGCCAGACGACCGGGATGAAGTCCCTTCCGGTCGATGCCGCCGTCGTCGGAATCGTCGACACGGTCGAGGCGCTCAACAACCGAATCTACCCGGCCAAGAAAACTTAACCGGATGATCGGCAAGCCTCGCTGTTGAACAACCATGGTCAATGCCCGCGTCGATGGAGTCGTCGTCTCGACCGTCTGCCACCCGAGCATGCGGGGATGCCGGATGATCATCTGCCAGCCCCTCGACGAAAACGGGGCTGACGACGGCGCGCCTATCCTCGCCCTCGATCCCCTCGCCGCCGGACAGCACCAGCGCGTCATCCTTTCCACCGATGGCTCGACCACCCGGGAACGCGTCGGCGATCCGCATTCGCCCCTGCGCAACATCATCATCGGAATCGTCGACGAACTGGACTGAAACATGCGCCTCGGCACTGTCATCGGCAGAGTCGTCCTTTCCAAGAAGGACCCCGCCTTCAAGGGAGCCCGGTTCCTCATCGTGCATCCGCTCTCGCGCGAACAGTTCAGAGACGCTCCCGCCGTTCCCCTCGCCAAGGGAGACTCCCTCGTCGTTTATGACGACCTCGGCGCCACGCCGGGGCACACGATCGGCTTTGTCCAGGGCGGCGAAGCCACCGCTCCATTCCTGAATCCCACGCCCGTCGACGCATACAACGTCGCGATCATTGACAGCGTCACCTACGCACCACCGAAATAACCAATTACCATGCCAAAAGTCATCACGGCAAAGGAAGCGGAAGAGCTCGTTCGCATGGGCGAACAGCCGCCTGCCGGTGCGATTCTCACGCCCTCCGCCCGGGACGTCTTCACCGGGAGAATCAAGCCCGGCTCCAAGGCCGCCGTATCGGCGCCAAGAACCGCCGGGCCCATCGTCCCGGACTACGAGTTCAAGTGGACGCCCGGTTCAGATCCAAAGACGCCGGCTGAGATCGAGCGCTTTTTCAATTCCCCGGAAATCGAGGCCCTCAAGGTCAAGATCTGCGACATCGGGCGCCGCATCTGGGAGAAGAACTACGTCGATGGCAACGGCGGCAACATCACCCTGCGTGTCGGCGACAACCTCGTCATCTGCACCCCGACCCTCATCTCCAAGGGGTTCATGACCCCGGCCGACATCTGCCTCATCGACATGGACGGCAAGCAGCTCGCCGGCGAGCGCAAGCGCACAAGCGAGGCCATGACGCACCTCGGCATCATGAAGCGCCAGCCCAGGGCCAAGGCCTGCGTCCATGCCCACCCGCCCTATGCGACCGCCTTCGCCGTCGCCGGTGTGCAGCCCCCCACCTGCATGATTCCCGAGGCGGAAGTTTTTCTCGGCAAGATCGGCTACGCCAAATACCAGACGCCAGGATCGCCGGAGAATGCCGACGAGGTCGGCCGGATCGGCGTCGAGCACCAGTCGGTCATCATGGAAAACCACGGCGTCATCGTCTGGGGCAAGGACGTGGAGGACGCCTACTGGAAGATGGAGAACACGGACTCGTACTGCAAAACCGTCTGGATCGCCTCGCAGCTGGGCGGCGGCCTGCACACTTTCAGCCCCGAGAAGCTGAAGGACCTGATCCGCATCCGCAAGGGCATGGGAATGCCCGATAATCGCACCGAACTGCGAGAATGCGAATTGTGCGACAACAGCGACTTTCGGCCGGGCGTCGTCTGCCAGGTGCCTGCGGCTGGAGCCTCCAATGCCCAGGAGTTGGAGGCTTCCGATCCCGCAATCGAGGCAGCCGTCCAGAAGATCACCGATCAGATCCTGAAGAAGTTTCCCGCCGCGTAATTTCTTCCGGTCAGGGGTTGAAGGTTTGTCGTAGGGAGTGCGGCAAAAACATTATTAAAGTTATAGCTTGACATTTTACAATTATTATCAAGTTATCGATTTATGAATAGACGATATTCTCAAGCTTTACGTTTATATCAACTCACAGAACAGCTTCAACCGACCCAACTCGTACATACCATCAATCGCCCGGTCGACGGGTGGCTAAGGGCGGTCAGGCAGGCTCTGGGGCTTAGCCTCAAGACGGTCGGCGGACGGCTCAAGGTAACACCCCAAGCCATTCACCTCTTGGAGAAATCCGAATCCGCCGGGTCGATCAGCCTGCGCCAACTGGAGGCGGTGGCCGGTGCAATGGGCTGCCGGGTTGTCTACACTCTTCTACCGATCAAGGGCACCTTGGCCGAGCTTGCGAGCGCCGATGCCGACCGGACACTGCGGTCGGTGCAGCATTCGATGTCCCTTGAGGATCAGGCCGTCAAAAGCACGGAGCTTCCCGGCCAGGTCAAACCATGAGCGACATCTTCCGCACCCACCTGGGAGACACGCCGCTTGCCGACGAAGAGAAGCAAGGGCTCATCCCAAGCCTCGCGACACAGAAGGAACTGAATGAGTTCGAATACGCGAACATCGTCTCCGCACAGCGCTGGGCCCTGAGTCCGCGCCGCCTCGCAAAAGCCGAGATTCTGAACGCCTCGTATCTCCTGGAACTCCACCGAAGAATGTTCAACGCGACGTGGCGATGGGCGGGAAAGCTGCGAACAACTGAAAAGACGATCGGGATCGAGCCTCATCGGATTGCGCAAGACCTCGCCGGCCTGATCGGAGACGTTCAATTCTGGATCGCCCACGCCACTTATCCTGTCGACGAAATCGCCGTGCGATACCACCACCGTTTGGTGTTCATCCACCCATTCGTGAACGGCAACGGCCAACATGCGCGGCTGGTCGCCGACATCGTCGCGGTTAAACTGGGAAGACCTTCGTTTCCATGGGGAGCCGGAACGAGCACGGCTTCCGCTGTCCGGGAGGCGTATTTGAGCGCCCTGCGCCAAGCAGACCAGCAGGACTATGCTGCTCTTCTTCGTTTCGCGCGCTCCGGGCAGACTTAGTAATCAGCACAGCCGCCAGCCTTCACAAAATTGCGCGTAGGCCCGGCGTCCGGCGAGCTCCATCGGCTAGAGCGAAGGAGACGGCCAGGCCTGTGACCGTGAGCAGGGCCGCAAGCAAAACCGGATTCTGCGGAAGCGTCCGGTACGCCATGGTCAACGCCACCAGAACCGGCGGGTGGAGCACATAAACGGCGAAGGAGCGGTCGGAAAGCCAGCGAAGGGAGGTGTTTTCGCGATTCATGCGGCGCGAAAACAAAGCGAGCATGCCGAGGGCGAGCCCGCAGCCGGTAAGTTGCTCCCAGACAGCGAGACCGAAGGCCTGCCAGTGCCAGCCGCCGTCAAATGCGGAGGTGTTTCCCGCCTTGATTCCGGCCACAAGCAGCACAGACAGCACGACCGGCCCCCCCACGAGGGCGATCCAGCCGCTTAGCCGCGCCTGCGGAGAAGCAGCAAGCCCGAGGAACCAGCCGCGGCGGGCGGAAACAACACCCGCGGCGAAAAATGCAATATACTGCGGGAAGTAGCAAAGCTGCATGTTGAGCACATTCGTGCCCAGGGGCTGGACGAGCCGGACGGCAAACGTGATGAGCCCGAGGGCACCCGCAAAAACCCAAAGTTCGCCCAGGGTCGGCGCACCGGACAGCGATGGGGCCGCCGCGTCCGCGGGAGGCTTCGCGGCCGGAGCCCCAATCCGCCAAGCGGCGAGAATCAGGCAAAAAATCAGGAGCGCAAAGGCAAACCACATCGGTCCGCTCGAACCAAAGAAACGGCCGGTGCGGACGAATTTGGCGTAATAGGCGGGGGCCGGCCCGAACTGGGCGTGCCAGGGATTGAGCCCCAGCAGAATGAAGGGGTGAATCACGAGCATGTAGAGCAGCGTCGGCAGCCCAAGCCGGAAGAGCCGCTCCCTGACAAATGAAGCCGCGCCGCGGCGGTTGAGCGAACCGTGCGCGAAATATCCCGCGATGAAGAACAAGAGCCCCATGAAAAACGACTGGAGGTGCGCCTGCCACAGGATGAAAGGGAACTTTGCCGCGAGGGACGGCTCGTGGTCGCTCATGTAGTACCAGCTGCCGACATGGCTGTAGGTGACGCAGGCGTGCATGTTGACCACCAGCACGATCGCGAAGGTGCGCAGGTGGTCGACCCAGGGAAGCCGGGATGAAACACTCGGGGCCACGCGGTATGGAGGCTGGCCGCCCGGCAGGCCGTCAAGGGAATTGACTGCGACTCGACCTATGTCCTTGCAGCTTCCAAAAGTGTTTAAGGCTTATTCGGCGAATGGGGAAAGCGCCGCCAAAGGATTGCGCACGGCCGACGCATCCAGTAATCAGCCATTTCAACTCCGATCCTTTAGATCCAACAGGAAAGCAACATCATGAATAAACTCCTCATCGCACTGGCCCTCGGCGGGCTGCTCGCATTCGGTTGCGTTGCCAAGACGCAGACAGCACCCCAATCCGTGATCCACGTCGTGACGGTCGCCTGGAAGGCGGGCACGACCCCGGCCCAGATTCAGGCCGCATTGGACGGGGCCAAGGATCTCCCCTCGAAATACAAGGGGATCGTCCGCGTCTGGGCGAAATCGATCAAGGTCCAGGGCGGCAAGGCCAACGC
This sequence comes from uncultured Verrucomicrobiae bacterium, assembly GCA_963747795.1. Classification (GTDB taxonomy): domain Bacteria; phylum Verrucomicrobiota; class Verrucomicrobiia; order Opitutales; family Opitutaceae; genus Palsa-1447. The sequence goes on along the minus strand of CAVVGS010000002.1, from coordinate 160,247 downwards.
GATCGCGATGGAATTCGCGGACGAGGCGGCCCTGAAAGCCTACACGGACAGCGATGCGCAGAAGGAATGGTACAAGGTTTACCTCCCCATCCGCGGAGAGAGCACGACATTCGACATCACCAACTGACCCGGTTGAACACGCCGTTTCAAAAGATCGGGATCGTCGGATCCGGGTCCATCGGGCTCTATCACGGGTTGCGCCTCGCCCTGGCTGGCGCGGACGTGCGCTTCCTGCTGCGGAGCGATCTGGATGCCGTGCGCTCCCGCGGCACCCTCCGCCTCGTCGCCAGCGCCAAGCCAAGCGAACTCAGGAACCCTGCGGTGTTCGCCACCCCTGCCGAGATCGGACCCGTCGACCTTGTCATCATCGGCCTGAAGACAACCTCCAACGGCGCCCTCCCCTCCCTCGTGCAGCCGCTGCTCGGCCCGGACACGGCGATCTTGACCCTGCAAAACGGACTCGGCTCGGAGGATCATCTGGCATCCCTCTTCGGTCCACAGCGGGTGATCGGCGGCCTGGCCTTCATAGCCACGAACCGAACCGCCCCTGGCGAGGTGACCTGTTTCCAACCCGGCTCGCTGACATTGGGGGAGTTTTCAGGCCCGCCCTCCCCGCGCACGCACGCCCTGGCCGGCCAGCTCAACGAGGCTGGCGTGAAGACCCGGGTCGCGGAGAGCCTCGATTCCGCGCGCTGGCACAAGCTCGTCTGGAACGTTCCCTTCAACGGACTTACGATCGCAGCGGGCTGCGTCCCGACCAACATCATCTGCTCGGACCCGGCCCTTGCCGCCGAAGCGCGCGCCCTGATGGTCGACATCCAGCGCGGCGCCGCCGCCCTCGGGCACTCCATAGCGGACGATTTTCTGAGGAAGCAATTCGATGTCACACCGCCGATGGGCGCCTACCGCCCTTCGAGTCTCGTCGATTTCCTCGCGGGCCGCGATGTCGAGATCGAGCCGATCTGGGGCGAGCCCCTGCGCCGCGCCCAGGCGGCAGGGGCGGGCGTCCCGCGGCTGGCACTGCTCTATTCCCTTCTCCAGAGCATGGTTGCGCACCGAGGACAACCCACCTGAGAGCTGCCCGGGCCGGCCGGCGGGATTTCGACACTAAAGAAAAGGACTGAAATCGCCCTTTGGATCTGGTTTACATCAATATGCTGAGAAGACTTTCCCTTGCCGCGGTCGCGGCCCTCGCCCTCGCCGGAGCCGCACAGGCGGCGTTCATTCCCGAGTATCTCGATCCCGCAGTCCGTCCCCAGGACGATTTTTACCGCTATGCCGACGGCGGTTGGTTGAACAAAACGGCCATTCCCCCGGAATACGCCCGCTGGAGCGGCTTTGACGCGTTGGCCGTCCGCAATCAGGAGAACCTCCGGACTCTCTGCGAAAGGGCGAGCGCCCAGGAAAACTGGGCAACGCCGGTCGAAAGGATGGTCGGGGATTTTTACGCCAGCGGCATGGACGCGGCCGACATCAACACGGCGGGGCCAGGGCCGCTTGCATTCGAGTTCACCCGCATTGGCACGTTGAAGTCTGCGAAGGACGTGCTCGTGGAAATCGCCCGGCTGCACCGGATCGGCGTTCCGGCGGGCTTCGCTTTTGAAAGCGCCCCCGACAGGAAGGACAGCGACCGCGACATCGCCCAGCTTGGCCAGGGAGGCCTGGGCCTTCCGGAGCGGGACTACTATTTTCGGGACGACGAAAAATCGAAGAAACTCCGCGAAGAGTACGTGGCCCATGTGTCGCGGATGCTGGAGATGCTCGGCGACACGCCGGCAGCAGCACAGGAGGACGCCCAGGCGGTCATGAGGCTCGAAACCGCGCTCGCAAAGGGCTGCCTCCCCCAGGTCGCCCTGCGCAATCCTTACGCAAGCTACCATAAGATGAGCATGGACAAGGCCGTGGATCTTGCTCCCGGGATCGACTGGAAGGATTACCTGGCCGAAACAAGCGCGCCGGCCTTTTCGGAGCTCAATTTCGCGCACCCCGATTTCTTCAAGGCCTTCTCCGCAGCCCTCGCCCAGACTCCGGTCTCCGAATGGCAGGCCTACCTGCGCTGGCACTTGGTCAATACGTACGCCCCGTACCTGTCCGACAACTTTGCCCAAGAGGATTACAGTTTCAACGGGGCGATCCTGGGCGGCACCAAGGCGATGAAACCGCGCTGGCAGCGGGTCGTTACAACGATCGACAGCTCAATCGGCGAGGCCCTGGGGCAGCTTTATGTCGCAGCCTTTTTTCCGCCCGAGGCGAAGGCCCGCGCTCTGAAGCTCGTCGGCGACCTGAAGTCAGCCCTGCACGACCGCATCCAGACCCTGGATTGGATGGATGCGCCAACGCGGGAAAATGCCCTCACCAAATTGGACGCCATGACGGTGAAGATAGGCTATCCGGACAAATGGCGGGATTACAGCACCCTGGTGATCGATCGCGGCCCTTACGTCCTGAATGTCCTCAAGGCGAAGGCCTTCGAGGTTCGCCGGAACCTTGCCAAGATCGGCGGCCCTGTGGACAAGGCGGAATGGGGAATGACGCCCCCGACCGTCAACGCTTACTACAGGCAGGCCCGGAACGAGATCGTATTCCCCGCGGGTATCCTGCAGCCGCCGTTTTTCGATGCGAAGGCCGACGATGCCGTGAACTACGGCGCCATCGGCGCAGTGATCGGGCACGAAATGACGCACGGCTTTGACGACGGTGGCCGCCAATTCGACGGGCAGGGCAACCTGACGGACTGGTGGACGCCCGGTTCAGCGAGGCGTTTCAAGGAGCGCTCCGCGTCGATCGTCAGGCAGTTCAACGGCTACTTTCCGATCGAGAAAGTCCACATCAACGGCGAGCTCACCCAGGGCGAGAATATCGCCGATCTCGGCGGCATTCGAATCGCATATGCCGCGCTGCAGAAGGCGTTGGAAGGCCAGCCCCGCGAAAAGATCGACGGTTTCACGCCCGAACAGCGCTTCTTTCTTAGTTTCGCCTCGATATATGCCGTCAAAGCCACGCCCGAGGAGCAGCTAAGGCGGCTCCGCGTCGATCCGCATTCGCCCGGAGAGTATCGCGTCAAGGGACCGCTCTCCAACATGGACGAATTTGCAAAAGCCTTCAACGTGCCTGAGGGCGCGCCCATGCGCAGGCCGGCCGCGGACCGGTTCACGATCTGGTGACGGGTTGCGGGAGGTTCCAGCGGGCCGTGTCGCGTTCCGGCGCCGATTTTCCGTTCCGCCTGGAGTTCCCGCCCGAACTCCCGATCAGCGCGCGCGCCGAGGAAATCACCGAGGCGATCCAGGCACACCAGGTGGTTGTTCTGGCGGGTGAAACCGGATCGGGGAAGACGACACAGATTCCGAAGATGTGCCTCGCCGCGGGCCGCGGCGAGCGGGGGCGGATCGCCTGCACACAGCCCCGCCGCGTGGCGGCCCTCTCTGTTTCCCGCCGGGTTTCGGAGGAGCTCGGCGTCGCCTGGGGACGCGAGGTGGGCTGCAAGGTCCGTTTCAGCGACCAGACGACGCATTCGACCGTGATCAAATTCCTGACGGACGGAATGCTCCTGGCCGAGACGCAGGGCGACCCGTTCCTTCGGGAGTACGACACGATCATCATCGATGAGGCCCATGAGCGCTCGCTCAACATCGACTTCCTTCTCGGCCACCTGCGCCAGCTCCGGCACCGCAGGCCCGATCTCAAGATCATCATCACTTCGGCGACGATCGACACCGCCGCCTTCAGCGCCGCCTTCGACGGAGCTCCGGTGATCGTGGTCGAGGGCCGGACGTACCCCGTCGAGGTCATCTACGCTCCGCTTGACTCCTTCGGCTCCGACGCCGACCCGGACTCGGCGGATGCAGCTGAAAAGGCGGAGGCCCTCCACTATATCGACGGGGCCGTCGAGGCGGTGCGCCGCATCCTCAATGAAAGCCCTGACGGCGACATTCTGGTCTTCATGCCGAGCGAACGGGACATCCGCGAAGTTCTCGACCTGCTCGACGGCGGGCAGGCCGGGCGCTGCGAGGTCATCCCCCTGTTTGGGCGCCTGACAAACGACGAGCAGCAGCGGGTGTTTGCCCCGACCCGCCGCCGCAAGGTCGTCGTCGCGACAAACATCGCCGAGACCTCCCTCACAATCCCGGGAATCCACTTCGTCGTCGACACCGGGCTCGCCAGGGTGAACCGGTATTCGCCGACCGCGCGCACCCGGCGCCTGCCGATCGAGCCGGTCGCGCAGTCCAGCGCCGACCAGAGGAAGGGCCGCTGCGGACGCGTGGCAAACGGCGTCTGCGTCCGCCTCTACTCGGAGGAGGACTACCTCGCCCGTCCGCGCTTCGCCCAGCCGGAGATCCAGCGGGCGAACCTCGCCGACGTCATCCTACGCCTCAAGGCCTTCGGCCTCGGCGATGTCGAGCGCTTCCCGTTCATCGACCGCCCGGCGGACAAGTCCATCCGCGCCGGCTATGCGCTCCTGGAGGAGCTGGGCGCCATGACCGCACCCGAGCGTGCGGACAAATCCGCCCCCCAGCTGCCGTGGAACCTGACGGCGGTCGGCGCGGAGCTCGCCCGCCTTCCCGTCGATCCGTCCGTCGGAAGAATGATCCTCCAAGCGAGGGAGGAGAAGGCTGTTCGCGAGGTCCTCATAGTAGCAGCGGGGTTGAGCATCCAGGACCCGCGCGAGCGGCCGCTTGAAAAGCAGGCCCAGGCGGACGCGGCGCACCGGCGTTTCGCCCATCCCGATTCCGATTTCCTCACGCTCCTCAACATCTGGGAGACCTACCACGGGGAATTCGAGGAGATGACCCAATCGAAGCTGCGGCGGTTCTGCCGCGACCATTTTCTCAGCTATGCGCGGATGCGCGAGTGGCGGGACATACACCTTCAGCTGCTCGAGGCGCTGCGCGAGCGCCGGGGCTTCCGGATGATCTCCGTCTTCGACGGGGCCCAGCCGGTCCGGCCTGGCCGCCACCACCGCGCTAAACCCGAGAGCCCGAACGCCCGCACCGCGTACGGAACCCCCGCCTACCGGGCGATCCACCGCAGCATCCTCGCGGGCCTTCTCGGCAATATCGCCTTCCGCGACCCCGATGGCTCCGGTTTTAAGGCGACAAATGACCGAAGGGTCGCGCTCTTCCCCGGCTCGGTCCTCTACCAGAGGAGCGATGGCAGGAAACGCTCTGCCAATGCGCAGCCTAGTGCGAAGGGACAGGCCCCTGCGCGCTGGATCATGGCCGCCGAGATCGTGGAAACGAGCCGCCTCTATGCCCGCATGTGCGCCCGGCTCGACCCGGCATGGGCGCTGGACCTCGCCGCCCATCTCGTCCGCGTGTCGCACAGCGAGCCATTCTGGGACGCCGAAGCCGGCCGAGTGCAGGTGAAGCAGAGCACCCGCCTCTACGGGCTTGAGATCGAACGCCGCGCCGTCGGCTACGGGAAAATCAACCCCACCCAGGCCACCGAAATTTTCATCCGGGAGGGCCTGGTCAACGACACGATCAGCCAGACGCTTGATTTCATCGTCCACAACCGCGGAGTCCGCGAAAAAGTGGTCGATTCCCTCACGCGGGCCCGAAACAGCGGGTACCTGAACATCGATGAGGCGCTCTACCGCTTCTACGCGGCCCGGCTCGCCCCGGATCTCGTCGGCCCCGCGGGTGTTTCCTCGGTGGCCGAGCTCGCGGCCCTTGTGCGCGAGCGAAAACGCGGGGAGCCCCGATTCCTCTTTGTCGAGCCTGCGGACCTGCACGACCCCGAGGAGGCAAAAGCCGATCCGACGGATTTTCCGGAGGCTCTTCCCCTCGAGAACCGGGTGATCCCGATCCAATATTTCTATCGCCCGGGGCAGGAAGACGACGGGGTCACGATCGAAGTGGGTCTTCTCGAAGCCCGGGGCCTGTCCCCCGCCGCAATCGACTGGGCCGTGCCGGGCCACCTCGAGGCCAAGGTCGAGCACTACCTTCGGGCGTTGCCCAAGGAGCTGCGGCGCGCCTTTGTCCCGCTCGCTGAAAACGCCCGCCAGATGGCCGCGGCCATCCGCCAGCGGGACCGGTTGACCGGCCGGCGCGAAACTGTGGCCGAAGCCCTCGCCGCGGAAATGCGCGAACGCCTCAAGCTCGGAGTCGAAGCCTCGATCTGGGACGGAAAGCCCCCGCCCGATTACCTGCGCGTGCGAGTCCGCGTCCGCGACGATGCCGGCCGCATCCTTGCGGAAAGCCGCGAGCTTGCAGAGCTTTCCCAAGCTCTTGCGGTGCGGACCGAGGAGGCAAACGCCAGCGTCGCCCGGCAGGATCCCGAGGGTTGGAGGCGTGCACGCGCGCAATGGGAGCGCCCGCCGCAGACTTCCTGGACCTTCGGAGACATCCCCTCACGCGTGCCTGTCAGCGACCGGGGAGGTCTCCCCGCCTATGCATTCCCCGGACTGCATGCTGGACCGGACGGCGTGGCGCTGCGCCTGTTTCGCAAGGAATCGCAGGCGCACGAGGAAACCTCGCGGGGCATTTCGGCGCTTTTCGAATTGGGCCTGCGCTACGAGCTCGGCTGGCTGCAGCGCGACCTGCGGGCCCTTCGCGAGCTTGGCGCCCTTCCGTCGACCCTGGCCCCGCTCGAGACCCTTCAGGAGGATGCATTTGCCTCGATCCACCTATGGGTGTGCGCCCCGGAACGTCTTGGCCCGGAAAAAGGAGGAACGGAGTTCCGGCTCAGCGCATCCGCATTCGCGGCGGCTATCGACCAGGCCAAGTCCGAGTTGCGCGGGACTGTCCCACGCCTCGCGGATCTTCTCCGGGAGATCCTTACCCTGCGCCAGGGGCTCCTTATCCACCCGCAACCCTATGAGGGCCTTGAGAAGGATCTGGCCTCACTCGTGCCGCCGGATTTTCTGCGCGCGATGCCCCATGCCCGGCTTTCCCACCTGCCCAGGTACCTGAAGGCGATGATGATCCGGGCCGAGCGCTGGCGGAAAAACCCCGCCAAGGATGCCGAGCGATCGCGCCAATTGGCGCCCTATGTCGCCGCCGAGGCGAAGCTGCGCGCCGGGCAGGGCGTTCGCTTCCCTCCCCTGCGCTGGCTGATCGAGGAATTCCGCGTGAGCCTATTTGCCCAGGAACTCGGAACGGCCGAGTCCGTCTCTGCGGCAAAACTGGACCGCGCCTTCGCCGAGGCGGGTGGCCGGCCTCCGGCCAACGCCCCCGCCCCCCAGCCAGCCGAATCCCTGGCGCCGCTTCTCACCGGCGAACCCGGGAAGAAAAGCCCCGCCCTCAAGAGCCTGAGCGCCCTGGACAAGCTCCTGCCCCGCTAGGGTTCGCGTCTTGCCATTATCTGACTTGAGAACCAAATATTGATTTAACAAAGAAACAAAGTTTCTTTGTCCATATGAAAGCCGTGAATTTGACCATTGATGAAAAAACCTGGCGTGCCGCCCGGAAGCTCGCAGCCGAGCGCGACACAAGCGTGAGCGCATTGGCCCGGGAGGCATTGCAGCACCTGACCAAGACCGATGATCGGCGCGAGGAGGCGCGCCGGCGTATTTTGGAGATGATAGGCTCGCCCGGTGGCAAAGTCGGAAAACTGCCCGGGAGGGAGGAACGCAATGCCCGCGGCTGACGCTTTTCTGGACAGCAACGTCCTGATTTACGCACTTTCAGAAGAGAAGGAGGAGCGGGCAAAACGCGACCGCGCTGTCGAGCTTATCAGTAGTGTAGACTTTGGGATCTCCTATCAGGTGGTCATGGAGATCTGGGTTGTTGCAACCCGCAAAATGGTCCGGCCTGCGCCGGCGGCCAGGACGGCTGCGTTTATTGAAAACCTGATGGAATTCCCCTGCGTGCCAGGAACGGAGGGACTCTATCGGCAGGCGGTCCAGCTGACTGCGCGGTTCGGCATTCATCCTTACGACGCAGCCATTATCGCCGCCGCCCAGGAATTGGGCGCCCAGACCGTTTATTCGGAGGACCTGAATCACGGACAGGACTATGACGGCATAAGAGTCCTCAATCCCTTCCGCGATTGAACCAAGCCCAGCCGTATCCTCCTCCTCAGCTTGCCGAATAAACCTTCTGCTCAAGGGCCGCGCCGAGGTGCTTCCTGAAGGTCGCCAGGTTTTTGACCGCACCCAGGGCGATCAACTGCCGGGCGATGTTCCCGACCGCCGTCCCCTCGAGCTTGAAGCTCACCACGGGCAGGCCCGCGGCATCGGCTGTCGCCTGGCAGAGCAACGTGTTCCGGGATCCGCCGCCCACGATCAAAATGCGCCCGAACTTGCGCCCGGTCATGCGCTCAAAGGCCGCCTTGCAGTCGGCATGCCCGCGCCCCAGCGAATCGCAGATGAGCCGTGCATAGCCGGCCAGTGTCTTCGGCGGCGCGATATGGCGCCGCTTCAGTTGCGCATCGATCGCATCCTTCATTGACGGCGGATTCGCGAACGCGCCATCCGCCACGTCGAGAACCTCCTTGGAAACAGGCAGTTTCGAGGCGGCCCGGATGAGGGCGGCCCACCCAGAGTCGCTTGTCGGACGGGAGCTGAAATCCTTCATGATGCCTTCGAGCAGCCAAAGGCCGATCACGTTGGTGAGGGGGCGGTACCGGCCGTCGCCGATCCGCTCGTTAGCAACCCGGGCCACGAGCGCGTCCCGCCCGAGGACCGGCGTGTCGCTTTCGAATCCGACCAGGGACCAGGTGCCGGAACTGAGGTAAAGGTCGGTGCCGTCGGGGCTGGCGGGCATGGCATCGTATGCACACGCCGTGTCATGGCCCGGAACGGCGATCGCCTGAGTTCCCGACAGCTCGGGAATCTCCCGGACCCGGCCGAGCTTCGTTCCCGCTAGGATCGGCTTCGAAAACCACTGGGGGGGAATGTGGAAATGGTCGAGTGCGGCGCGCGACCAATCCGTCGAATTGACGTCGAGAAGCTGCGAGGTGCTCGAGATTGTGATCTCGTTCTCCATCCGGCCCGACAGGAGAAAATTGAAATAGTCCGGGAGGAAAAGGCACCGGGTCGCCAGGTCGGCAACGGACGGACAGTTCGCAACGACCTCCTCCAATTGGAGGCTCGAATTGTAGAAAACGTTGGGAATGCCCGTCGCCGCATAAACACGCTCGAGGGCTGCCCGCGTGCGTCCCAGCCGCTCGAGTCCCGCCCGGGTCCGGGCGTCGCGGTAGGCGTGCACCGGAAAAACGAGCCGTCCCGAGTCGTTGACGAGCGCGTAATCGACACCCCAGGTGTCGACGCCCACCGAGGCGAGGTGCGACCGGCGAGGCAGGGCGGCGGCGGCCTTTCGCAGGCCGGTTCGCACCTCTTCCCAAAGCGAGCCGATGTCCCAGTAATCGTGATGCCCAAGCGAATGGAAGTTATTCTGAAACCTATGGGTCTCCGTCAGGGTGAGCCGATTCTTCGCCCAGGAGCCCGTGATCACCCGGCCGCTCGTGGCGCCGAGATCAACCGCCGCACAGTAAAGGGTAGTGGCCATGATTTCTTCTCAGCGAAACCCGCGAAGACTGCGACGCCAAAATCCACCCCAAATTCAATTGCCAGCGGGCGGCCCGGAACCAGCCTATCCTTTTCCCCGATGTCGAACAGCGAGCTACCGAAGACAGACCCTCAGGTGGAGCCGTTCATCCTGCCGCAGACCCGGATGACGGAGTTCACGGTGCGGGCGGTGATGACCGGGACCATTTTGGGGATTATCTTCGGCGCATCATCGCTCTACCTCGCCCTCAAGGTGGGCCTGACCGTCAGCGCCTCGATCCCCGTCGCCGTCATCTCACTCGCCCTGTTTCGCGGACTCTCGAAACTGGGCATTCGCGACTCGACGATTCTCGAAAACAACATCACCCAGACAGCCGGTTCGGCCGGCGAGTCCATTGCGTTCGGGGTCGCCGTCACGATGCCGGCCATCATGATCCTCGGCTTCGAGCTCGAGCTGACCCGTGTCCTCCTCGTCTCGGTCCTCGGCGGACTCTTGGGAATCCTGATGATGATCCCGCTGCGCCGGGCCCTCATCGTCAAGGAGCACGGCATCCTCAAGTACCCCGAGGGCACCGCCTGCGCCGCCGTCCTCGCGGCAGGCGTCTCCCCGGGTGACATCGCCCTCGCATCTCCTTCGGCGCAGGCCGAAATCCGCGCGGCTGAGGCGGCGGGCCTCGGCACATCGCCGGGCGGCAAGGTCATCTTTTCGGGATTCTTCATCGGCCTGCTCTACAAGGTGCTCAACATCGCCGGGAAGGGATGGCGGGACGTGCCCGAGAAGGTGTTCGGGACGCCGTTCAAGTCGGGCTCCATCAGCATCGAGATTTCACCCGAACTGACGGGCGTCGGTTACATCATCGGCCCGCGAATCGCCTCGCTCATGTGCGCCGGCGGCGTCCTCGCCTACCTGGTCCTGATTCCCATGATAAAATTCTTCGGGGAGCGGATCTCAGGCCCGCTTGCGCCCGGAACGATGCCTATCTCCCAGATGGAGCCGTCCGACATCCGGAGCGCCTACGTTCTCTACATCGGGGCGGGCGCCGTGGCCGCGGGCGGGATCATCAGCCTCTTCCGCTCCCTTCCGACGATCTGGCACGGCCTGCGGGCCGGCCTTCATGACGTCCGACTGGCCCGGGCGGCCGGGCCGGAGAAGAAGACGGCGCTTCGCACCGAACATGACCTCTCGCTCAAGTTCGTCGCGATCGGCATCATCATCCTTGTGGTCGGGATCACGGCGGCGCCCGCCCTTCACATGAACCTGCTCGGCGCCCTTTTGATCGTGGTCTTCGGCTTCCTGTTCGTCACGGTCTCATCGCGCCTGACCGGCGAAATAGGCTCCTCGTCAAATCCGATCTCCGGGATGACCGTGGCCACGCTGCTCCTGACCTGCCTCATCTTCCTCCTGGTCGGCTGGACCGGCGGCACCTACTACGTGACCGCGCTATCCGTGGGAGCGATTGTCTGCATCGCCGCCTCGAACGGGGGCAGCACTTCCCAGGACCTGAAGACGGGGTATCTCCTCGGCTCCACGCCCAAGTTCCAGCAGATCGCCATCCTCTTCGGCGCGTTTGCCTCGGCCGTCGCGCTCGGGCCCATTCTCCTCGTCCTCAACCAGTCGGCGACCGTATACGTTCCCGCGGTGCAGGTGGCGCCAGCCACATTGCACACCGAAGTGGGCGCCCTCGACCGGACGGAGAAAATCAAGGGGCCTCAGGCCGAGCAGGACTCGAAGACCTACCACGTGTGGCAAAAGACCGATCTCGAGGGCGGCATTCCCGGCAAGTATCTGGTGGATGATTCCGGACACGCCGTGTGGTACGTCGATCCGGGCATCAACGGGCGGTTCAACCACCGGCCCGACGGAAGCGTCGTGCGAAAGTTCGACGCCCCGAAGGCCACCCTCATGTCCTACATCATCAAGGGAATCCTGGACCGGAAGCTCCCGTGGGCCCTCGTCCTCCTGGGGGTCATGATATCCCTGGTCCTGGAAATGTCAGGACTGCCTTCCCTCGCCTTTGCCGTCGGGGTCTATCTGCCCCTGTCCTCCTCGACGCCGATCTGGGTCGGAGGGCTCGTGCGCGCCCTTGTCGCCTGGCACCAGAGGCGGAAACTGAAGCATGCCAACCTCACCGAGGAGCAGCTTGTGGCCGAGGGCGACAAAAGCCCCGGCGTCCTCCTCGCCTCGGGCTACATTGCGGGCGGGGCGATCGCCGGAATCATCATCGCGATCACGACGGGGGTCCCGGGCGCCATCGAGCACTTCGACTCCGCGCTTACCGACTGGTCGAGCGCTCACAATCCCCTCTTCAATGGACCGAACGCCGACCTGCTCTCGATGATTCCCTTCGCCGTTCTCGTGGTCCTGCTTTATTTTGTCGGGCGGGAAAAGATTCTGCGGACGCGGAAGACCTGAGTTTTCCCGGTAAGACCTCAGGCCTCCAGTATTGAATGAAATTCAATACTGGAGGCCTGAGGTCATTTCCGACGTGAGGTCATTTCCGACGTGAGGTCATTTCCGACGACGGCCCAGAATGCCCAGGGGCACGAGCGCCGCGAGACATAGCCACGCGAACAGATCGCCAACCGTGCCGTAAATGGTGCCGACTCCGTGAGTCGGCAGATAGGCCACTATCGTCTGATTTGCCTTTGTGACATTGTCGGTCTCGGCGAGGCTTCGGCCCATATAATCGGTGGCAATCGAGCGTCCGTGGCCGACATCGCGCAGAAGATTAAAGCCGTTCTCCACCGCTCGGAAAACGGCCATCTGGGTATGCCAGGGATCGATTGCCTCCCAATCGTTGGACGGGACGATTACCAGGTCGGCATGATCCTGGCCCGCCTGCCGGACAAGACCGGGAAAATCCATATCGAAGCAGATGAAGGCGCCGACTCTGCCCATGGGCGTGTCCGCGAATCGCATCGGGTTGCCGTTCGTCTCGCACATGTTCTTTTCCGGGCCGGGAACGGGCCGGGATTTCCAGTAATCGAACAGGATGTCGCCATTGGGCCCGATCTGAACCAGCTTGTTCCGGTACGGCTTCGACTGGCCTTGATCGCTACTCAACAGTCCCATTCCGAGATAAATGCGATTCCTGCGCGCGAGATCCGCCCCTTTCTGAATCAGCGCCGGTTCGTCGGACCGGTTCACCTGGGCGGCTCCCTCGGCCCAGAGCACCAGCCGGGCCCCGGCCTTCGCCTCGACTTCGCTTCTCGCCAGAAGGCGGTCTTGGCCGTCGCCCGCAATGCCGGCCACCCGTACGTAGCCGGCCCGCGGTCCATCCAGAAGCAAGCGCGCGCTTCCGCCCAGGTACACGCCGGCCTGCACGCCAAGGAAAACGACCGTTCCGCGGCGGATCCGGCGCCAATCGAAATCATGCTCCAAGGCCCAATTGACCGCAGACCCGAGCCAGGTTACGAGAAATGAGATTCCATAGAGTCCCGTGACAGCCGAGACCTGCATGAGCGGCAGGTTTCCATACTGGGAGTAGCCGTAGGAGCACCAGCTTCCGTAGGGACTGAATGAACCCAAGCAGAACTCCCATCCGGCGACTGCGCAGGGAAATATGAGGGTTGACGCAAAACCGGCCGCGCGCGGGCGCAGCCACCGATCGGTCGCATACGGCAAAAACCCAAGCACGCCGGTCGGAATTGCGCTCACAAGTACGGCCCAGAATGGCAGCGGCACCATCCCGCGAAACTGGAAGAGCCAGGCCAGCCCGAGGGCCAGCCCGCCGAGCGCCACGTAACGGCCGCGCACAGTGCGGGCGAATCGCAGCAGGAATACCGGCGCAATCCAAGCGGCCAGAGGCACCGTGTCGCGGCCCATCGCAAAAAGGAGGATTGTCCCTCCGAACACCAGCCAGACGCTTGGAAGCATTGGGGAAAGGGTGCCTTTTGAATCGGATTTCATGAAGGGTTTCTGGCGGCCACGATAGCAGGTCGCGCGGCCCCCCACATGTGCCAGTGGTCACCCTCCCGCCGTGACCATTGGCCTCCTTGTCAAATCAGATGAGTCCCAATTCCCGTGCCCGCAGGGCAGCCTGGGTCCGATCGAGCGCCTGAAGCTTTCCAAGAACCTGGCTCATGTGGTTCTTAACGGTGCCTTCGGCGATGTTCAGGTGCTGCCCGATCTCCTTGTTGCTCATGCCGCGCGCGAGACATCGCAGGACATCTAGTTCCCGAGTAGAAAGGGGATCTGCAAGAGCGGATGCCGTCGCGGGCCCATCCGCCGTCCTTGAGGTCGCGGACAACCGGCTGAATTCGGCCACGAGCTTTGCGGCGACCGAGGGTTCCAGGAACGACTCGCCGCGGGCTCCCAGCCGGATCGCCTCGCAGAGTTTCTCCGAAGGCGACGCCTTGAGGAGGTAACCCGCGGCTCCAGCGCGGATCGCCTCAAAAACCTCCTCATCCTCCTCAAAGGTCGTCAGGACGATGACGCAGGCTGAAGGCGACGACGCCCTGATGCGGCGTGTGGCTTCTGTTCCGCCCATTCGCGGCATTCGAAGGTCCATCAGAACGACATCCGGCGCGAGGCGCATCACGGCGTCGATCGCCGCCTCGCCATCCGCCGCCTCGCCAACAATTTCAAAATCGGGCTGGAGCGAAAGCAGTGTGCGCAACCCCTCGCGAAACATGGCCTGGTCGTCGACCAACAGCAGCCGCAGCCTTCTCGTTCCGGTCTTCAACGGCATGGTCTCGCGCATTTCAAGCCGGATTTGCTTCTGGGTTTTTTCGCGCGGGAATCACCGCCTCGAGACAAAAGCCTCCGCATGATTGATTCCGCGCCCAGATCGAACCACCCAGCAGGGCCAGTCTTTCGCCGAGTCCGGCCAGCCCGTGGCCGCCCCCGGCAGTTGCAGCTCCCCTGCCGTCATCGAGGACCCGAACGGAGACCCGCTCCGGATCCCTGTAGTCGATGACAACTGTCGCATACCGGGCTGCGGCGTGCTTGCGCACATTGGTCAGGCCCTCCTGCGCCACGCGGTAGAAACCCTGCTCGGTCTCTGGGTCAAGCGGCCGCGACTCGCCCAGGATTTCAAGCTTTACGGAAAGACTCGGCGCGCTTCGCGCAACCCCTTCACCGACCGCGCCTGATTCGTCCACCGTCGCGGTGAGACCTTTCAGGCGATCCACCAGGGCGCGCTGCGGTTCATCCGCCTTCAACCACTCCACCGACTTGCGAACCTCCAATAGAGCCTCGCGGGCGAGTCCGTGGGCCTTGGCCACCGCCTCCATGGCGCGTCCCGGATCGCCAGGGTGTAACGCCTGCGCGGCTTCCAGCTGCACGTGGATCGTCGTCAGATAGTGGCCGAGCCCGTCGTGGATATCCCGGGCCAGCCGGTTGCGTTCCATGACCCGCGCCAACTCAGCCATCCGTGCCGATTGGGCCTGCAGCTGCCGGTTTGCCTCCTCAAGCGCCAGCGAAAGCCGCTCGGCCTCTCTTCGTCCCTTGCCGGCGCGCAGCGCGATCAAGGTGAACACGAGGACAAAAACGAACGCCGACAGGAACGACAGCGCATTCCTCATCACCCAATCGGGATTGGTGAACTCCTTCAGCGCGGCCATGACAATTCCCACGATTGCCACCTCGGTCACGATGATTGCGAACGGTCGCAGCAGTTTCAGGCTCACCGCAGCCACCGGAAACGCGCAGAGAAAGATCTGCTCGGCCATTCGGGAGGTGTACAGAATTCCCACCAGAAGCCCCAGCATAAGGAGGACCAGCAGCGGCCCGCTCCAGCCCGGCATCGATTCCTCGTCGCATACACTGCAAAAGTATCCCGTCACCGCATAAGCCAGGCCGAAGCCGAGGCACCACATTCCGCGCGCAGTGGAGACATCAATCCCCCGATACCACAGGGTCACCCCGTATCCCAGAACCACGACTCCGACAAAGACCCAGCTGCCCGCATTTTGAGAAAAGGCCTTTCTTTCCGAGGACGGCATCTCCGCAGCCTACACGCCGGCATCCCCTTGGCAACCGGGCCAAAAGTCATGGCGGGACCGCCAAAACGTCGATCCCGGGCCTTACGCAAGCACTTCCTGACGCACAAATCGCCGGCAACTGAAACGCAGCGCGAGCCAGATGATCGTTGTGCCGATCAAAATCAGCAGCAGGGGGTTGTGGATAACCCAGGCCTGTGCCTTGTCCATGGCCGGCGGGCGGTCGAAGCTCAAGTGGCGCTGTGCCGCCGGGAAAATTTGAATCATGCGAAATGCGAACACGGCACCCGGGCCCACAAAAGCCAGGATGAACGGTAGCAGACGCTGGCACCACTTGAAGCGCAGGGTTCCCAGCATCAGGGCCTGATAGAGAGCCGCCGCGATGATGCCGGCCCAAAGGATCGTCAAGGCCAGTTCGGTCTGGGCGTGGGGCAGCACGATCGACGTCCTGAACACGTGCCGCTGCGGCGCAATGGCCGGAGGGTTGGGGAGACTGGGCGTCACATCCGCTGTCTGCAGCACGGCACCCGGAAAATGCGCGAGATAGTAGGCCTGAACCGCCGGACTGGGAGAAACTGCGTCCTGAGAGATCCGGATCGAGCGATCCGAATGCCAGAAGCTGGCAACGACAAACGTGGCGAGCGGGATGGCGGCGCTGGCGAAGAACCACAGGGACCGGGCCCCAAAAACCGTCCGCCGGTCGAACGCGCGCGAAAAGGGAAATTCCAGCGTCCGGGTTGCGTATTTCCGCTCCGCGCACCGGTAGCCCATGCGCCCATCCTGAAAGAGAAAGCCATAGGACCAAAAGATCGTGCAGGTGCCGAACAGGCTCAACATCGCCGCCAACAGGGTGCCGTCGAAGTAGTTCATGCCCGAAAAGACGATGACTTCGCCGGCAAAGATCACCGGAAAGAAGAGAAAGCGGGCAAAGAAGCTGGCTTCCAGTTTAAGAAGCGCCCAAAGGTGATTTGTCTTCATGGGATTCAGTGGTGGGAGATTTCGACGAAGATGTCTTCGAGATTCAGGTCCTGGATTTCGTAGCGGGCGCCCCACGAGCGCAGGGGCGCATCGAGTTGCGCGGGATCCTCGAGCCGCAGGATGACGAGCCATTCACGGCCGGACCGTTCCGACCGGAAGGCGCCCGGCACAGCGAATGAGCCGGGATCCCGGTTGAAGTCGTAAAACCGCACCCTTTTTATCGTATCCTTCAGCCGGTCGAGCGGCTCGCTGATCTTCAGCGCACCGTCCGCCAGGATGCCGATGTGGTCGGCCACCCGCTCGATGTCGGAGAGAATATGCGAGGAAAGAAAAACCGTCGGGCCGCCCCGCCTCAATAGATCGAGGATTTCGTCGAGGAATTCCCGCCGGGCCACGACGTCGAGCGTCGAGGCCGGCTCATCGAGCAGCAGGAGCTCGGGCCGCTGGGCGAGCGCGAGAATGAAGGCGACCTGGCGCTGCGCACCTTGGGAGAGGGCGCCGATCCTTTTGCAGCGATCGATCCGGAAGCTGGCCAGCAGACGGTCAACCAGCGCCTGGTCCCAGCCGGGATAGAAAGGAGCGCAGAATGCGAACAGATTGCCCACTCTCATACCAGTCGGCAGAATCTGCTTTTCGCTCAGGTAGCCCACCCGCTGGCGGTCCTCCGTCGTGAACTCAAAGGGGTCTGTACCCAATACCCTGACGCTGCCCTTATCGGGTTTGATCAGGCCGGCAATGATCTTCAGCGCCGTCGTCTTGCCCGCGCCGTTGCGGCCCAGAAAGCCGTAGATCGTGCCGCGGGAAACGCGCAGCGTGAAATTGCTGAGGGCCGGGGTGCAGTCAAACGAGCGGCTGATGCCGTCCGCTTCGATTGCAAAGTCAGGGGAGCTTGTGGGCATAGGCTTGGTGGATGAAACGTTGCAGGGTGGACTCTTCTATCCCGAGGTGAATCGCCTCGCTGACAACCTGGTCGACGGCGGGCTGGATCAGCTTTTGCTGTTCGGCGGCGGATAGGGGCCTTCGCCCCGCGGTGACAAATGTCCCCTGGCCGCGACGGAATTCAACGAGCCCCTCGCGCTCCAGCATCTGGTAGACCTTGGCAACCGTGAGCGGGTTGATGTGCAGATCGGTCGAGAGTTCGCGCACCGACGGCAGCTGCGCGTCGGCGGCCAGCTGTCCGCTGGAAATCCGTTCCCGCAGCTGCTGGAACATTTGGCGGTAGATCGGAAGACCGCTTTGGGGATTCAGGTACAGGAACATCGATTAAGTGTTATAGTGATCTAATACACCAAAACGTCAAACGAAAAGCTGTTTTTCTTCACCGCGAGATCCGGCCAAGAGCTTTCCGCCACGCGGCGGGTTGCCTCTGAAGCAGTTTCAACCGGCCTGGGGCCGCCTTTTGCCTGGTGTCACGCCACGCCGGGCAGCCGTGGCTTTTGGTGATGCTCCAGGTTTTCGAAGAATCTTGTCAGAACCCGTCAGACGGTTTCGTTCACGACCGGGTTTGTCAGGGTTCCTATTCCCTCGATTTCGACGCTGACGGTGTCCCCGGCCTTCATGAAAACCGGGGGCTTTCGCGCAAAGCCGACCCCGTGGGGAGTCCCTGTCAGAATGACCGTGCCCGGCAGCAGCGTTTTGCTTCCGCTCAGGAACTCGATGAGGGTCGGCACATCGAAGACCATGTCGTTCGTGTTCCAGTCCTGCATCACGACGCCGTTGAGGATGGTTCGAATCTTGAGCGCGTTCGGATTGGGGATTTCATCCGTCGTCACAAGGACCGGCCCGAGTGGGCAAAACGTGTCGAAGCTCTTCCCCTGGCAGAACTGCCCTCCGCCCAGCCGCTGCTGCCAGTCGCGGGCCGACACGTCGTTTGCGCACGTGTAGCCGAGGACGTAATCCAGGGCGTTGGCCCGTGTCGCGTTCTTGCACCTCCTGCCGATGACAACCGCGATCTCGCACTCGTAGTCGACCTCGGTGCTCGCAAGCCTGACCGGAATCTCGATCGGATCGCCCGGGTTCTGGAGCGTGTTCGTGCCCTTGAGGAAAAGCATCGGCCGGGCCGGCACGCCCTTGCCACCCTCCTCCGCGTGCCTCTTGTAGTTGAGGCCGATCGCCAGGATGTTCGGCGGCACGATCGGGGCCAGCCGCTTGCCCTGCTTGACCACCCGGTCCGTGACTTTGTATTCGCCCAAAATATCGCCGGCGATCTCGAGCGCGGACCCATCGGACTGCAGAGCGGCATAGGCCGGACCGCCTGGGGTGAGGTGACGGATGATTTTCATTGCCGACAAATCCACCTTTCGACTGTCGCTGTGGCAAGCCTCGGTAAACTTGGGGCGTAGCAAGGGGCCGGTTTGCTCGACCCGCAGCTTGAAGGGCTCTGCGCGTCTGGGGATGCGACGGAGCGCGGCAGCGCGTAGATGGCGTCAGCCCCGGAGCGCCAGCGGAGGGGTGAGCCGAGCGGGCGCCCTCCGGGCAGCGAGGCGAACAACACCGGCCCGGCATGCTGCAGGTCGAGCAAACTTGCCCCTTACCTCTACCCTTCCTTTGACGTATAGGCTTCCATGCCGGAGCAGGAGCAGATCAGGTGCCTGTCCCCGTATACATTGTCGACCCGGCTCACGGAGGGCCAGAACTTGCTCTCGCGCGTCCACGGCGCTGGAAATGCTGCGGATTCCCTCGAATAGGCGTGGGCCCATTCATCCGCGCAAACGACGGCGGCCGTGTGGGGCGCATGCTTGAGGGGATTGTCCGCCGGATCGGCCTCGCCCCGGGCGACCGCCTGCATTTCGCCATGGATCGAGATCATCGCGTCGCAGAAGCGGTCCAATTCCGCCTTCGTCTCGCTCTCCGTCGGCTCGATCATGAAGGTGCCGGGCACCGGAAACGACATCGTCGGGGCATGGTAGCCATAGTCCATCAGCCGCTTGGCCGCGTCCTCCACCTCGATCCCGTGCTTCTTCCACGCCCGCAGGTCGATGATGCACTCGTGCGCGACCAGCCCGGAACTGCCCCGGTAAAGGATCGGGAAGCGGTCCTCGAGCCGTTTGGCGACGTAGTTTGCATTCAGGATTGCAGCCTTTGTTGCAGCGGTGAGCCCGTCCGCCCCCATCATCCGGATATACATCCAGGAAATGACCAGAATTGAGGCGCTCCCCCAGGGGGCGGAAGCCACCGCCCCAAAGTTTTGGGATACCTTTTCCTTGCCGGCATCGTGCAAGAGGGGAACCACGGCATGATCCGGCAGGAAGGGCTCCAGGTGGGCCGCCACGGCGATCGGGCCCATGCCCGGGCCTCCGCCGCCGTGAGGGATGCAGAAGGTCTTGTGCAGGTTGAGGTGGCAGACGTCGGCGCCGATCCGGCCGGGCGAGCTGAGCCCGACCTGGGCGTTCATGTTTGCGCCGTCCATGTAGACCTGCCCCCCGTGCGCATGCACGATCTCGCAGATTTCACGGATCGCACTCTCGAAGACCCCGTGAGTCGAGGGATACGTGACCATGAGGGCTGCGAGGTCCCGGTCGTGCTCCGCAGCCTTGGCGCGCAGGTCGGCCACTTCGATGTTGCCGTTGGCGTCGCAGGCCACCGGAACCACCCTGAATCCGCACATGCTTGCGCTCGCCGGGTTCGTGCCGTGCGCGCTCGTCGGGATCAGGCAGACATTCCGGGCTCCCCCGCCCTTCGCTTCGTGATAGCCGCGGATGGCGAGAAGGCCCGCATACTCGCCCTGCGACCCCGCGTTCGGCTGCAATGAGACCGTCGGCAGCCCGGTGATCTCCGCAAGCCAGGTCTCCAGGTCGTCGAACAGGCGCCGGTATCCACGGGTCTGGCCGGTGGGCGCGAATGGATGGAGCTTCGAGAATTCCGGCCAGGACACGGGAATCATCTCGCTCGTGGCGTTGAGCTTCATCGTGCACGAGCCCAGCGAGATCATCGAGTGGCACAGCGACAGGTCGCGCGCCTCGAGCCGCTTGATGTAGCGCAGCATCTCGTGCTCGGTGTGATACCGATTGAAGACCGCGTGGCCCAGAAAGGCCGACTTGCGCCCGTGGGGGATGGGAAAGCCAGCGCCCGTCCCTCCCTGCTTCGCCGGTGCCGCTCCGAAGAGGGCCAGCAGCGATTGCACATCCTCTTCCGTTGCGGCCTCGTCGAGGGAGATTCCGACTGCGGCGGAATCGATTCGGCGCAGATTGATCCGCCTTTCCAGCGCAGCAGCGTGGATTTTCCCGGCATCGATTCCTCGAACCGTCACCGTGTCGAACACGGGCTCGGCATTGAGTTCGAGCCCGCTTCCACGGAGCCCCTCGGCCAGGGTGTCGGTCAGAGCTTTCACATGCCGCGCGATGCGCTTCAGGCCCTCCGGCCCATGATAGACGGCATACATCGAGGCCATCACCGCGAGGAGCACCTGCGCCGTGCAGATATTGGAAGTGGCCTTCTCCCGCCGGATGTGTTGCTCGCGGGTGCCAAGGGCCAGCCGAAGGGCCGGATTGCCCTGCATGTCCCTGGACACCCCCACCAGCCTGCCTGGCATCTGGCGCTTGACCGCATCCCGGGTGGCCAGGAATCCCGCGTGCGGGCCGCCAAACCCCATCGGGACGCCAAAGCGCTGCGCCGAGCCGACCGCTACGTCCGCGCCGAACTCCGCGGGCGGGCGCAGAAGCGTCAGCGCAAGAAGGTCGGTCGCCACCACGGTTGCCGCACCGGCCGCGTGGGCGCGGGCGAAGAAATCCCCGAAATCATGAATCGAACCTGTCGTGTCCGGATACTGGACGAGCGCTCCGAAGAATCCCGGCCCAATCTCGAAGCCGCGGTGATCGGCCACGACGACTGCGATGCCGAGCGGCTTCGCGCGGGTCTCGATGACATCGATTGTCTGCGGGTGGCAGGAGGATGAGACGAAGAACTGCCGCGCGGAGGTCCCCTCCTTGAGACGGAGGCACATCATCATCGCCTCGGCGGCGGCGGATCCCTCGTCGAGCATGGATGCGTTGGCAATCTCCAGCCCGGTCAGGTCGGAGACCACCGTCTGAAAATTGAGCAGCGCCTCAAGCCGGCCCTGGGAAATCTCCGCCTGGTAGGGGGTGTAGGCCGTGTACCAGCCGGGATTCTCGAAAACGGCGCGCTGGATGACGGCAGGCGTGAGGGTGTCGTAGTATCCGGCGCCTATGAAGCTGCGAAAGACCCGGTTTTGCCCGGCGATCGCCCGCAACTCCGCGAGCGCGGCACTCTCTCCAAGGGCCTCCGGCAGATTGAGCGGACCCCGGCGTATCTGGGCGGGGACCGCGGCCTCAATGAGCGCATCAGTCGAGGCATAGCCGAGGAGGCTGAGCATCTCACCGGTGGCGACAGGATCCTCTCCGAGGTGGCGCCGGGCAAACGTGTCAACCGGAGCGAGCGAAGATTGCATAGGCAAAAGGAACCGTAGGGTCCGGCAAATGCCGCGCAATCGCGAAAGCAGATGGCGGGTCGGTTCGCCCGACCTACAGCCTTTCGGTCCGGTGCTCGCATACCCAGACGCGCATCAAAACCGGCGTCGGGCCCCTTGGCGTTCCGCCGTTCCCGACGCCCGGATGATGCGCGTGAGCTCCGCATGGCCCTTCAGGCTGTAGGTCGGGCGAACTGACCCGCCATCCGAAACTAAGAGCCCCCAGGGAAAACAAAGCGTTTGTTTTCAGCCCCGAAACGCGGTCTGCTAGCCGCCCGCGCATGCCCGCCCACCGCCCGTTCCCGACCCGCGCCGAGCGCGCCGCCTTCATCGATAGGCGGCTGGCTGAACTTTACCCGGAGACACCCGTCCCCCTGGTCCATCGCAATCCTTACACCCTGCTCGTTGCCGTCCTTCTTTCAGCCCAATGCACGGACAAGCGGGTGAACCAGGTGACTCCGGTCCTTTTTGCGTTGGCTGATTCGCCCGAGAAGATGGCCCGGCTGCCGGTTTCCACGATCCAGCGAATCGTCCATTCCTGCGGGCTCGCCCCGCAGAAAGCCCGCGCGATTTCGGGACTCTCCCGCCTACTGGTTGAAAACCATGGCGGACAGGTGCCGCGGACCCTTGAGGAATTGGAGGACCTGCCGGGTGTGGGGCACAAGACAGCCCAGGTCGTCATGGCCCAGGCATTCGGCGAGCCGTCCTTTCCCGTCGACACCCACATTCACCGGCTGGCGCAGCGATGGCGCCTGACCAACGGCAGGAGAGTCGAACAGACGGAAAGGGATCTCAAGGGTCTCTTTCCCCGCGGCCATTGGAATCAGGCGCATCTGCGCATCATATTCTACGGCAGGGAGTACTGTACGGCACGCGGCTGCGACGGCACTGTTTGCGAGATTTGCCGCACCCTCTTTCCGGGTCGCCACGCCGTCGCCACCCGGAAGTGAACTTGAAATCGCTTGCCAGCCGCCCCCGCCTGCTATCTGTTGGACCCTCATTTTCTTCGCAAGCAAACCCATAACAATAACCATAATCCTCGATCGCAAGGCGGCCCATCGGCCGACCTGTGTATCGCACGATACATAGATCAATCATGAGTATCAGCATCACTCCCAAAGACCTGCTCGATGCCGGTGTGCATTTCGGGCATCAGACCAAGCGCTGGAATCCCCGCTCCAAGCCGTTCGTATTCGACCACCGGCAGGGCATCACGATAATCGACCTCACCAAGACGTATGAGGCCCTTGAAAAAGCCTGCGCTTTCATCGAAAACACCGTTGCCGAAGGCAACTCGGTGCTGCTCGTCGGCACCAAGCGCCAGGCAAAGGAGATTGTCCGTGAGGCGGCCGCGGCGACCAACATGCCCTTCTGCGTCGACCGCTGGCTCGGCGGCACCCTGACTAATTACGAGACAGTCAAGCGCTCGATCGCCAAGTACAAGAAATACCAGCAGATGGAGACATCGGGCGAGATGTCCAAGCTTCCCCGCAAGGAGGAGTCGGCCATCAAGCGCGAGATGACCCGTATGCAACGTAATTTCAATGGGATAGCTGAAATGGGCGGCCTGCCAGGAGCCCTTTTCGTCGTCGACATCAATCACGAAAAGATCGCCGTCGCCGAGGCCGCCCGCTGCGGCATCGCCTGCGTCGCGATCGTCGACACCAATTCCGATCCGACTGCTGTCAGCCACCCGATCCCAGGAAACGACGACGCCGTAAAGTCAGTCCGAATCATCGTCGAGACCGTCGTAACGGCGATTCAGAACGGCCTCAGCCAGCGCGATGCTCGCCGAGCGCAGAGGGGCGCCCCCGAAACAAAGCAGCAGCCGGCTCCGGCGGCAGCCGTCGCGGCGGTCGAGGCTCCCGAACCCGAGATCGATCTGTCGAAGGTCGACCTCCCGGCGGATGTCGCCGCCGTGGTCGAGGGCGAAGTCGAGGGCACAACGCCCAAGCGCAAACTCGTCCGCCCGAAGAAAGCCCTCGTCAAGGCCGAATAATCAATGGCTCCATGAGCACTCCAATCACCGCAAAAATGGTCAACGACCTGCGCCTCCAGACGGGCGCCGGCCTCCTCGACTGCAAGAAGGCCCTCACCGACGCCAATGGCAACGTTGAGGAGGCTGTCACGATCCTCCGCAAGAAGGGCGCCGCGTCCGCTGCAAAGAAGGCGACGCGCGCAACACTGCAGGGCCTGATCGAAAGCTACATCCACCTCGGAGGAAAGGTGGGGGTCCTGATCGAGGTCAACTGCGAGACCGATTTTGTCGCCCGCAACGAGGAGTTTAAGGTGTTTGTGAGAGACCTTTGCCTGCAGATCGCCGCGGCCAGTCCCCTCTTCGTTTCACGCGACCAGGTGCCCGAGGAAATGCTCAAGACCGAGCGTGAAATCGCGGTCGCCCAGGTCCAAGGCAAGCCGCCGGCGGCCATCCAGAAGATCGTCGAGGGCAAGCTCGAGAAGTACTATTCGACCGTTTGCCTGGTCGACCAGCCCTTCGTCAAGCAGCCCGAGAAGACCGTGAAGGAGATTCTGACGGAGAAGGTCGCGAAGATCGGCGAGAACATCCAGATTCGCCGGTTTGTGCGCTTCCAGCTCGGATCCTGACCCATCCGCGGACAGCCTTTCCCGACGCTTCGCACCTCCCTGGCCGAAACGTCCTTAATTTATACCCAACGCCGTTTATCCTTGAACAGGAAATGAGCCGCGCCCGCTCGGGCGCCGGCTTGATTTTCCGTTCGAAGCCAAAGACGTCGTGTTTAGATTGATGACCCGCATTCCGGAAAAGCCGCCGGCCCTGGCCGTGACCCGATGGCAGATCGTGGCCCGCGGGGTGTCCCACCGCTGCCCCAATTGCGGCGGCCGCACACTCTTCAAGAAAGGAACGCTTTTCGAGATCAACGGGGAATGCCCCGAGTGCGGCCTCAAGATCGAGCGCGACGAGGGGTTCTTTCTCGGCTCGATGTCGCTCAACTACGGCGTCACGATCGTCTGCTTTCTTCTGCCGGTCCTGCTGGCCGCATACAGGGGTTGGATCGGCACGACAACGGCAATCATCCTTGCCTGCGCGGGCGCTGTCGTCGTGCCCACCCTCTTCTACCGTTCCTCCCGAAGCTGGTGGCTCATGAGCTATTATTTCTTCCTGCCCCAGCACCTGCCCTCCAACCGCAGGGACACGGCACCTGGAGAGGACGAGAATATTTGATCCTTCGGCCGGATTTGCCGGGGGGCGGGTCAGCGGCCCAGTTTCCCCAGCGCCCGGTTTACCTTCTCCAGGTCGCAGACCTCGGGATCGTAGTCGGGCCCCAGCCAATCAAGCCATTCCCGGCCGAGATCTGTCTGGGGTTCCTTAATGCATGCGAGCATGTCGAGATAGGCTTCCGGGCCGCCGCAATCCTCAGGCGGACCCGCCCGATCCGCGGCGATGCACCGGGGGTAGCGGATCGATTTCTTGAGCGCCTGCTGGAACTCCACGGCGACCTCGACCTGCCAGCCCTCGTCAAAATCATACGTGTAGAGGAACCGGGGGTGCTGATCGAGGCCCACGTCGGCGAGCGTCACATCGCGATCGTCCTCGATCGTGAGATTGCCCCTCTTGACGGGATTGCCGAATCGCAGATCCCCAAGTGAAAAGCAATGCGTCTGGTAATCGTACCAGTCGAAGGCCACCTGGATCGCGTCGTGCAGCCGCGAAAGCCACATCGTCTCGCGCACCAGGAGCCTCCGCCAGATCGGCGGCCGGCATCCAGCCACCTTCAGGTGCAACTGGTAAACCCGCTCCGCGGGCTTCTTCCGGGCTGCGCCCCGGCCTTCGTGCAGCGAAATCATTCCACACCAGTCAAGACACTGGCGCGGCGGCCGGCAAGACCTGCGACGGCCTCAGGCCGGCGCAGGTCCGATGATCAAGTCGGGCAAGGGACCCAGGTCTGATACACAACGCCATTTATCCTTGAACAGGAAATGAGCCGCGCCCGCTCGGGCGACGGCTCGATTCTCCGTTCGAAGCCAAAGACTTCGTGTCTAGCGCCAGTACGCGTGGACGTATATGTACGAACCCCCGCGGTATGCCCAGTGAGCGGCGACGTAGTGGTGATGGTAAGGCGGCGGAACCGTCCAAAAACCGCCGATCCAGACGTATTGGGCGCCGTTGAAGGCCCAGTACCCCGGGATCCAGACGGCATCCGGACTCGGCTGCGCGTACACGACCTCGGCTTGCGGAGGAGGGGGAGGCGGAGGAGGCTGTTGCATCACGACCTGCGTCGACGCCTGATACTCCGAAGTATAGAGCGTGTGGCGCTCGTTATCGATGCTGTTGCCGATGGTTCCCCCGGCAATCGCACCGACGGTGCCGCCGATCAGGGCGCCCGCGAGGCCGTTATGGCTCCCGCTGTTGTTGCCGATGATTGCGCCGGCGAGGGCGCCAATGGCGCCGCCGGCAACGGCCCCCTGCTGGGTGTTGGGACCCGTGCCCACGCAACCCGCGCAAAGAGCGGACAAAGTCAGTACGGAGACAAGTTTTGAATGAAGGCTCATGGTAGTTCCTTAAATGGATATACGGTTCTTAATCGGAAATATTGCAGGCCTCGAGTCGAGATTATCCAAGATCCCGGGTGGGATCGGAGTGGGCGACCGTGCAGAAAGCACCCGCCCTGGAGCGTGGCGAACAAACCTGAGGCAAGCCCGAGGTATTCAATGGATTGGGCAAGATCGACCCGATGGATTGCATGGTTGCCAATTAGTCACTTTCCCAAAGACGATTGTTCCATCCTGCCGGGAACAGCATGTTATCTAACAAGCTGTAGATAAATCGCTTAAAATTCTGAAATGCAACCGAAGCCCTTGCTGCCCTTGTCTTGGTGCGCCCGACGGGCATTCCTTAACCCGAAGATTTCATGAACACGGCGGAAGATTGCCCAAAATACGGGAGCAGACGGAGCGCGTTAGCGCGGAGATGGCGCCAGCCCCGGAGCGGAGCGAAGGGGTTCCATTAGGCCATCGAGGGAGCATGAGGGTTATTATGCCCGGTATTTTGGGCAAAATTCCACGTGCTTCGTGAAATTCTCGGGTTAACCCGGAAAACACAAGAGGCGCCCCTCGCGAGGCGCCCCGTGTGACCTAACACCAAGCAAACCGTAAGAACTACAAACAATCACCGTTCTCTAGAACGGTGTGATTACGGAGGGGTAGACGCGCTCGCGCGCAAAACGCTCAAAAATCACAAAAAAAACACAGAGAGATTATAAGACATTTACTAACAGATATTTATAATCTAACTTAGGGTCGCGGGCATTTCGATTTCGGGCTGCACTGGCGCTTCGGGCCGCCGCAGGGGCGTGCTCTTGAGGGGATAGCGGAAGACCCGGTCCTCATAATTTCTGAATACGACTTCCTCGTCGGTGATCTTTTCGACGTAGTCAGGATTGATCGGAACCTTCCCCCCTCCACCGGGGGCATCGATGACATACTGCGGAACGGCGTAGCCCGTCGTGTGCCCGCGGAGCGCCTGTATTATCTCCAGGCCCTTGCGCACATCGACCCTGAAGTGGCTGCCGCCCGTTATCAGGTCCATTTGGTAGAGATAGTACGGGCGGACCCGCATGCGCAGGAGCCGGTGCACGAGCGCCTTCATCACTTCGGCGTCGTCATTGATGCCCCGCAGGAGGACGCTCTGGTTTCCCAGCGGCACGCCGGCGAAGGAAAGCTGCTCGCACGCGGATCGCAATTCGGCCGTGCACTCCTTCGGGTGATTCACGTGGATGCTCATCCAGATCGGGCCGTATTTCTTGAACACCGCGCAAAGCTCCGGCGTGATGCGCTGCGGCAGAAAAACGGGAATCCGCGAGCCGATTCGGATGAACTCTACATGGCGGATCGCGCGCAGGCGGCTCAACAGGTGCTCGATCTTCTTGTCGGAAAGAAGCAGGGGATCGCCGCCCGACAGCAGAACATCCCTGATCTCGGTATGAGCCTCGATGTAACGAAGCCCCCGCTCAAACTCCGGATGAAAATTGTAGTCCTGGGCGTTCGACACCAAACGGCTGCGGGTGCAATAGCGGCAGTACGACGCGCACCGGTCCGTCACCAGGAAAAGCACGCGATCAGGGTAGCGGTGGACCAGGCCGGGAATTGGCGAATGCTCATCCTCTCCCAGCGAATCGAGCATCTCCTCCTCGCTCACAACCGTTTCCTCGATCCGCGGCACCACCTGCCGGCGGATCGGGCAGTCAGGGGACGAGCGGTCGATCAGGTTGAAAAAGTAGGGTGTGATCGCGAGCGCGAGCTTGCGGCTTGCGAATGCGCAGCCGGCCTTCTCCTCGGGCGTCAGGGTCATGTATTGCTCGAGCTGCTCGACTGTGGTCAGCCGGTTCTTGAGCTGCCAGGTCCAGTCCTTCCACTCCGCCTGCGGCACATGCTGCCAAAGCCCTTGGCTGTCGAACCACTCGGATCGGTCTTCGGTGTAGGGCATCGGCTTGCGAGGGCACATGTACGCGGATGGCTGCCAAAGTGTCAAATAATCATCCATATCTTGTTTGCATTTAGCATTTAATAAATCATCCAGCCGACCCGCCCTCCTGGCTGTATCTGGGAGCGCACGCGGATTGCGAATACCCTTGGCAGGCGGCGCGGGGTGCCTTTTCGTCCTCTTTCAATGTCGGAACTCACAAACGCACTATCGGCCGGCGGCGCTGGAGGTCCGTCCGCGGCCGCCGGGGCGCCGTCCTTGAGCGGCGACCCAGCAAAGACCGCGATTCTGGCCCTGGAAGACGGCAGCGTTTTCCGCGGCGTTGCCTTCGGCGCAGATGCCACGATAGCGGGCGAGTGTGTCTTCAATACGTCAATGACCGGCTACCAGGAAATTCTCACCGATCCGTCCTATTTCGGGCAGATCGTGACGATGACCGCCGTCCAGATCGGCAACACCGGAGTCAACCCGGCCGACGCCGAGGCCGCTGTTCCAAAGGTGAGCGGATTCGTGGTGCGGGAACTTTCACCGGTTGTCAGCAATTGGCGGGCCACCCTGTCGTTGAACGACTATCTGCGCAGGCACGGCATCCCGGGCATTAGCGGGGTCGATACGAGGGCTCTCACGAAGAAGCTCCGGGTCGAAGGGGCCATGAAATGCTGCCTGAGCACCCGTCCCCTGACCGGGGAAGAGGCCATCCTGCGGGCGCGAGGGTGGCAGGACATGGCGGGCAGCGACTACGTCAAGGACGTCACCTGCAAGGAGCCGTTCATCTGGCGCCCGGACGACGCGGCGAACCACAACGAGGCCTATGTGCCGGCCGGCACATCGTTCGGCTCGATTCGGCCGGCCAACCGCTGCTTCAAGGTCGCCGCCTTTGACTACGGCGCCAAGTATTCCATTTTTCGAAAGCTCGTCCGCCATGGCTTTGAGGTCCTGGTGTTGCCCGCGGGGGCCAGCGCGGCGCAGGTCGCCGAACACAGGCCCGATGCGGTTTTCCTGTCCAACGGCCCCGGGGATCCCGCCGCACTGCCCTACATCTACAGGACGGTCACCGAGCTGCTTCCCAATTATCCGGTCTTTGGAATCTGCCTCGGCCACCAGATGATCACCCATGCCCTGGGCGGCGTCACCTTCAAGCTAAAGTTCGGCCACCGCGGCGGCAACCAGCCGGTGAAGAACCTTGAAACCGGCCGGGTCTCGATCACGGCGCAGAATCACGGCTTTGCAACCGATCCGAAGACGGTCGAAAACCGCGGCGCAAGAATAACGGAGATCAACCTGAACGACGGGACCGTGGAGGGCCTGCGCCACACCTCCCTCCCGATCTTCAGCGTCCAGTATCATCCGGAGGCTGCGCCCGGCCCCAATGACGCCGACCCCCTTTTCGACGACTTCCACCGTATGATCGAACAGCGGAAGCTGGGGAAGATCTAGCGGCTGATCAGGCGGGCGAATGCTTCCGCGTCCTCCGCGGTATCGATGCCGATCGTGGGGTCGTCGGTGATTCCGACCGCAATGGCGTGGCTGTTTTCGAGGGCGCGCAGTTGCTCAAGTCTCTCGATCTGTTCAAGGCGCCCGGCCGGAAGCCCGGAAAACCGCTCAAGGAATCCGGCCTTGTAGGCGTACAGGCCCAGGTGGCGGAAACACGGGTGTGTCCGCACCCATTCGTCATCAGTCCGGCCGCCGCAATCCCGCGCATAGGGCATCGGCGAGCGCGAAAACGAAAGCGCCCGGCCGTCGCGCGCAAAGGTGACCTTGACCTGGTTTGGATTGTTGAAGTCCCCGGCCGTCTTGAACGGCGAGGCCAGGGTGGCCATCTCGAAGGGCCCTGCGATCAATTCCGCCAGCAGCCGGATCTGCCCCGCAGAAACAAGCGGTTCGTCCGCCTGGACATTGATGACGTGCTCGGCGCCTATTTTCCGGTTCGCCTCGGCGATCCGGTCAGTCCCGCTCGCATGGTCGGATCGCGTCATAATAGCCTTGAATCCGCCCGATTCGACGCACCGGCCCAGAAGCTCGTGATCCACCGCGAAATAGAGCGGCATGTCCGGAACCTGCGCGGCTATCCGCTCGGCGACCCATAAAAGCAGGGGCTTGTCCCGGATTCGGTGCAAGAGCTTGCGCGGGAAGCGGGTGGATTCAAGTCGGCAGGGGACTATGATCGCGGCGCGGCTCATACTCTTGCATCCTGGCAGCGGGTTATTAGGTTGCAAGCCAGCCCGACCTGTCGGATTTTTTTGCCATCTGCACCTGACCGCCGAGCACGCCTGACCATTCCATGGATAAGACCGAACCCACTCCCGCTGGACAACAAGTTGTCAAGGAGCTGGTCGTGCAGAACAAGATGGGTATCCATGCCCGCCCCGCCGCTATGATCGTCCGGATCACGAACAAGTTCAAAGCCGAGGTTTTTGTCGAAAAGGATGAAGAGCAGGTAAATGGGAAAAGCATCATGGGTTTGATGATGCTCGCGGCTGGCAAAGGTTCGAAGGTCAAGTTTCTGGCGACGGGCGACGACGCGGGGGCGATGCTGGCGGAGTTGGAGCAGCTTTTTGCCCGCAAGTTCGACGAAGCCTAAAGCCGTGACTGTGCATTTTGCGGGTCGAGATTGCCCGAGACGCCGAAACGCATCGGGCTGAGGAAACCCGAGGCATGCCGGAAGGCATGTCGAGTGGGTGACCCAAGCCCGAGGCGTCCAGCAGATCGGGCAAGATCAACTCGACAAGATGCACAGTCCCGGCTTGGTCAGCAGGGCAACTGGAAGAACGCCCGCGCGTTGGCGGTGGTCCTGTTTGCGAACTCTTCAAAAGGGACGCCGAAAAGCCCCGCCGCAAATTCCGCCGTGTGGCGCACATAGGCCGGTTCATTTGGCTTTCCACGGTGGGGAACGGGCGCCAGGTAGGGGGCATCGGTCTCCACCATCAGCCGGTCGAGGCCCTGGGCGCGGGCGGCCGCCCTCACGCTTTCCGCATTCTTGTAAGTCAGGATCCCCGTGAAAGAACCGCGCGCGCCACGCCGGTTCAGCTCGCGGATTTCATCGGGCCCCTCGCTGAAGCAATGGAAGACGATCTGCGACCAGTCCACACCGCTCGCCCCTATCATCTCGACGCACTCGGCAAAGGCCCCCCGAGAATGGACAACGACCGGGCAGCCGAGCCGCCGCGCCAGGGCAAGCTGGGCCGCGAACGCATCGCGCTGCCACGAGAAAATCCTCCCGGCTCCGGCGGCGTCATCCTTGGGAAGATGAAACCGGTCCAGGCCGCACTCGCCGAGCGCCGCCGGGCCGATTCCATCCACGGCTCCCCAAAAGCCCTCGATCTGCGCCACGGAGGCCTCCCATTTCTCGTCCACCGCACACGGGTGCAGCCCCACGGTGTAGTGGACCACCCGCCGGTGGGCCAGCGCCTGATCCCTATTGAAGCTCCAGTCGTCGACGCCGGTCCCTATCGCAATGACCTCGCCGACCCCCGCTTCCCGCGCGCGCGCAAGCACTTCGTCGAGGGTCCCCTGCCTGGCGTACGAGTCCAGGTGTGCATGCGAGTCGATGAGCCCCATCGCGCTAGTTGCTAGGTTTTCGGAAGGCCGATATGGATCTGACCGCCGTCGGCATGCAGGTCGAGAAGGGGCCCTCCCCCGTTGAACAAGGCGTCGAGCGAGCGCTCCCCGTCGCCCCCGGACTTAACAAGGATCGGCAGGGCGGCGTGCACCTTGCCCCACACCGACTTGGCCTGAATCCGGCACCGCGCGCCCGGATCCAGCTTCACGTCGATCGCGCCGCCGTTGGTCTTGATCCTCACATCCTCGGGAAACTCCTTCTCCACTCCGATTGAGACGTTGCCTGCCTCGGCCGAGGCAACCAGTCCGCCGTGCGCGTGCTGGACGTTGATGTCGCCGCTCAAGGCCCATAAGTCGGCGTGGCGGCCAATCGTTCCGACGCGGATGTTGCCGGAACGGACCCTTAAGGAAACGGAACCCAGGCAGCGGGAGACGATCAGATCGCCGTCGTCCGCCTCCGCGCGGATGTCGCCGTCGATGCGCCGCAAGAACAACGTGCCTTTCGCCGCCTTGGCATCGACGCTGCCGGTGATGTCGTTGACGGTTATGCCCCCGTCGTTGGTCGAAAGGACGACGCTGCATGTCTTCGGAACGAGAATCGAGTAGTTGAGGGCGACGCGCTCCTTTTCCTTCCAGACAAAGAGGGCCCGGGTCTCGGCTGGATTGCGGATTGCGATCATGACCGCGCCGGGGTCGGCCTTCTCCCCGATTTCGACGCGCTTGAAGATCGCCTCCGCCTCCGCGGGTTCGGCGTTGGAAACCTGCTCTGAAATCCTCAGGTGGATCCGGGCATCGTCCGATTGGCGAACCGCGATCGTGCCCCCGTACGCATCCAGTTTCAGGGTTGCGCCGCCTGCCACGGAATACTCGCGCTGGATCACCTGTTCGGCCGCATGCGCAGCCGGCACCAGGGTTGACAGAAGGGCCGTCAGGCCCAGGCGCCCGGAAGGAAGCATCGGGCCGATTCTTCGAGTTGGCCGCCCGCGCTGCAAGCTCGCCGCGGCGATTACGCCGAAAAGCCGCCCGAGATGTAGTTCTTCAGGTGCTCAACCTCGGAGCGGTGGGTGTCGACGGACCAGCGGGTAACGTCGCCGATCGAAAGAAGCG
Source organism: uncultured Verrucomicrobiae bacterium (assembly GCA_963747795.1). Classification (GTDB taxonomy): domain Bacteria; phylum Verrucomicrobiota; class Verrucomicrobiia; order Opitutales; family Opitutaceae; genus Palsa-1447. Next base: position 127,328 of record CAVVGS010000002.1, on the reverse strand, counting down.
CCACCAGCCGTCCGCCGTCCAGGACGGGCAGGTGCCGGCACCTTTTCTCGGTGAATATCTCCATCGCCTCATCGACGGTGGTGGCCGGGGTCACGGTGACCAGGTCGGCCGTCATCACGGCGGCAACCGTTGCCTTCAACGGATCTATTCCCGCCCCAACGACGCGCCTGAGGACATCGCGCTCCGTGAAAATTCCGGCCAGGCGGCCTCCCTCGAGGACGACCACCGATCCGATGCGGTGGCGGTTCATTTCAGCGACGGCTTCGGCGACCGTGATGGTCGGGGCCACGGAGCAGACGCCGGCGTTTTTTCGCTCCAGCAGTACGGAAATGGGTGTGCTCATCAGGGGTGTTTCCTTTGGGGTGGGCGTAAGGTACTCGACGGCGTTTATCTTGCAAACGCAAACGCCCGGCCCGCGCCCCTTCCGGCAGCTCGCAGCGCCCCGGGCGCGGCCGCCGACAGAATCAGATTGCCCGAAGGCGTCTATGCGGTGGACTAGTGTAGTGTCTCACAAACACCGTGCCAGTTCCGAGGCGATTTTGGCTGTGGGCAAGGCGCGAAGGTGGGCGGGTATCCCCAGAGGGGCTATCCCCCACTTTCGCAATGCAGCCCACGGCCAAAGGCGGCCGGAAATGGAACGGCTTTTGTGAGACACTACACCAACAGTCCCACACCTTGCCAAGAACTCCTCCCCTTCTTCCCGCCGAGATCCTCCGCCGCGTACTGCGGACGGCGCGGTTTGACGGCACAACCGTCCTTTTCCTCTCGGGCGCATTCGCCCTGATCGCCGCGGCCGCCCACGACACGACGGGCGCCTGCACGGGAGTGGCCATCGCCGCGGCCGGCGCAATGGAGCTGCACGGCGCCGGACTGTTGCGCAACTTTGACGAAAAGGGCATGCGGTGGCTGATCGCCAGCCAGCTGTTCCTCCTGGTCTGCGTCCTGGCGTACGCCGACTACAGGCTGAATCATTTCTCCGTCGCCGAGACCAAGGCCCTGATCAAGAGCGTGGAGCCGCCCGAACTGCTGGCCGAGGCCCGCAATTCGTTGAGCAACCAGGGCCTGTCGGCCGATGAGGCCCTTCGCGAGTTCAACGGACTGGCCTGGGCTGCGATCGGCATCGGCACCCTGATTTACCAGGGTGGAATGGCCGTTTACTACCGACGGCGGCGGGCCGCCGTCGCCTCCGCCCTCCGGGAAGGCGAGTAGCTGGCCTTGACAGGCCAGGGTAGTGTCCCCGCTTGGACGCCGGGCCGGGCTTGCCTTTCCACATGATTAGGTGCCTAATTATCCCTTAATGTCCCTTTTGCCATGACCACATCCGATCCCGACGCAACGCAGCCCGAAGACGCCCCACTTTCGGCCGCAAGGAGCCCCCGCAAGGCCGTCCTGGCCTCAATCGGCGCCGCCGCCGTCCTTGTCGGGGCCTATTTTGGCATCGTGCATCTGCGCTACGCCCTCGCGCATGAGGAAACCGACGATGCCCAGGTGGAGGGGGACATTAGCCCGGTCCTTCCCCGCATTTCCGGTTACGTGACCCGCGTGCTGATAAAGGACAACGAGCGCGTCGAGGCCGGCCAGCCGCTGATCGAGATCGACGTCCGGGAGCCCGGCCTGCGGGTTGGGGCCGCATCGGCGGCCCTCGAGACGGCCAAGTCGGCGCTCGACACTGCGTCGGCGCTCCTAGCCGACGCCAGGTCGGCCACCGCGGTCGCCGAGGCGAACTCGGCCGCGGCACGGGTCGCCTCGGAGAAGGCTGCATCGGATCTGGCCCGCGACACGCGGCTCTTCAGCGCATCGGCGATCACCGACCGCCAACTGAGCGACTCGCAGGCGGCCGCGGACCTGGCCCGGGCCCGGCTCGAGGTCGCGCAGCGCCAGGTGGAGGCGGCCCGGCAGGAGGCGCAGGTGGCCGAAGCCCAGGTGCGGCAGGCCCGGGCGCAGATCGGCCAGCGGGAGTCGGACCTCGACTACGCGAAACTGCAGCTCACCTACACGGCCGTCACGGCGCCGATTTCCGGGGTCGTTTCGCATAAGAATGTCGAGCCCGGCCAGTACGTGCAGTCGGGACAGACCCTTTTTGACATCACTTCCGATTCGGACGCCTGGGTCGTGGCCAACTTCAAGGAGACGCAGCTCGCCCGAATGCGGCCAGGCCAGGCCGTCGAGTTCACCGTCGATGCGTATCCGGGGGCGACATTCCAAGGGCGCGTCGATTCGATCGCGGGGGCCACGGGCGCGCGATTCGCGCTTCTGCCCCCGGACAACGCCAGCGGCAATTTCGTCAAGGTCACCCAGCGCGTGCCGGTGAAGATCGTGCTCGCCGAAAAGCCCGACCCGCAGCGGCCGCTCCGCCCCGGAATGAGCGTGGACGCCGCGGTCGAATCCGGGAACTGATCCCCCGCCATGGCCGAGACGGGCTTCCGCAAGATCATCATCACGATCACGGTGATCGCCGCGGCGATCATCGAGTTGATCGACATCTCGATCGTCAACGTCGCCCTGTCCGACATGAGCGGCAACCTCGGCGCCACGCTCGAGGACGTGGCCTGGGTCGTGACCGCCTATGCGATCGCCAATGTGATCATCATTCCGATGACGAGCTTCCTTGCGGCGCGATTCGGCCGGCGCAACTACTACGTCGGCTCGATCATCCTTTTCACGGCGGCTTCGATGGCCTGCGGCCAGGCGCACACGATCTGGGAACTCGTGGCGTTCCGCTTCATCCAGGGGATCGGCGGGGGCGCGCTCCTTTCGACCTCCCAGGCGATCCTTTTCGAGACGTTCACCCTTGAGCAGCGCGGCTTCGCCTCCGCCCTCTTCGGCGTGGGCGTCTTCATCGGCCCCACAATCGGGCCGACGATCGGCGGCTGGATCATCGACAACCACTCCTGGCCCTGGATCTTCTACATCAATCTGCCGATTGGGATCGCCGCGGCGCTGCTCTCCTCAATCTACGTGAGGGAGCCCCGCCATGTCCGGTCCTCGGAGCACATCGACTGGGTCGGGATCGGCCTTCTGACCGCGGGGCTGGGCTCCCTTCAGACCGTCCTCGAGCGGGGCGAGCGCGAGGACTGGTTTTCCACCCATTACATCGCGGTTCTCGCAGTCGTAGCGGCCGTCTGCCTCACGGCCTTTGTCGTCTGGGAGCTGACCGTCGACCACCCGGTCGTCGACCTTCACGTGCTGCGCAGCCGGCCGCTTGCCACCGCCGCAGCGCTGACGTTCGTCATGGGCTTCACCCTGTTTGCCACCGTCTTCATCGTCCCGGTGTTTGTCCAGCGCTTGCTCGGCTACACGGCGCTCAAGACTGGAATGCTGTTTCTTCCTGGCGCCGCCGTGTCCATCCTCATCCTGCCGATCGTCGGCAAGATGATCGTCAAGGGGGTGCCGCCGCAGTATCTCATCATTTTCGGATTCATCGTCGTGGCCCTCTTTTCGTTCGACCTGGCGCATCTCGACCTGGGCGCCGGGTCGGGGGATTTCTTCTGGCCGATCATCCTTCGCGCGATAGGCCTGAGCTTTGTCGGCATTCCCCTCACCCAGCTCGCCGTCTCCGGGCTCCCGTCGCGCGACATTCCCCAGGGCGTCGCCCTCAACAACATGATGCGCCAGGTCGGGGGATCCTTTGGCATCGCGTTCATAAACACCTTTCTCGACCACCGTACCGCCGCGCACCGCTCCGACCTGGTCACCCGCCTTTCGGCGGGGGATCCCGCGACCGACGCCCGGCTCCACGCCCTCACCCGCGGGATGCTCGCCCATGGCGCCACGCCATGGGAGGCCCCCCATCAGGCCCTCGCCCTCCTGGATGCCACCGTCCAGAGGCAGGCGGGCCTCCTTGCCTACCTCGACGGGTATCGCCTGATCGCCTTGCTCGCCGTCATCTGCCTGCCTTTAATCGTGATCGCCGGCCGGCCGCGCGGCGTCCACCGCATCAGCGCGGCCGCGGCGGCCGCCGAATCGAATTGATCACCCTCTCATGAAACCCATTCCCGTCCTTTTGCTGCTTTGCCTGGCGATCGGTTCGCCGATCCGGGCCGACGAGCCGGCGCCGGCCGCGTCCCTCACGCTGGCCCAGGCGCTCGACGCGGTCCTCGCCAGGTATCCCTCCCTCGATGCCGCGCAGGCGGCGATCGACTCCGCCCGCGGCCGGACGGTGCAAAGCCAGGCAGACCGGCTGCCCCAGGTCTCGGGGGCCGCTGCGTACTCATACATGTCACTGCGCCCCTACGTCGCGTTCCCCGGGCCCGGCGGCGCATCCTCGTCATTTTACGAGACGGTCCAGAACAGCTATGATGCCCGCATCAGCGCCCGCCAGCTCCTGAGCGACTTCGGACGGACGGACGCCCTGGTCGCCCTTGCGCGAAGCGGCGAGATCTCCGCAAGGGACGCCCTCGAGCAGGCGCGCAGCCAGCTCGGCTACCAGACGATCCAGGCTTATTTCGGCGTCCTCCTGCTGCGTTCATCGGTGTCCGTTGCCGATGAGGAGATCCGCGCCCTGGACGAGGCGCTCCGCATTGCCGAGAGGAAATTCAACGGGGGCACCGCGACCCGCTTCGACGTCCTGACGACGCAGGTCCGCCTCGCCACGGCGCACAACAACCGGACCGACACGCAGGCATCGCTGGAGAAGCAGGAAGCCGCGCTGCGCCAGCTGCTCGGATACGGGCCCGGGGCTCCCCTCGCCCTTGCGGGGGACTTCGGCGCTCCCGGCGAAATGCCGGATCTATCCTCCACGATCGCCGCGGGGCTCAGGAACCGCCCCGAGATGAAGCTCGCCCGCGACTCCGCCGACACCGCCGGCACGAGGCTCGATGCCGCGAACCGTGAGAACCGTCCGACGCTGGCCGCCAATGCCGCGGCCGGCGTCGAAGACGGGCAGCTCCCCGAGATGTATTCCAACAAGGGCTATGTGGTCGCGGGCCTGAGCGTTTCGGTGCCGATTTTCACCGGCCAGCGGATCACCGGGCAGCGAATCGAGGCGCGCGCCGACCTGCGCGCCGCCCAGTCCCGCGAGGAAGAGCTTAACCGCACCATCGCGACCGATGTCTCGGATGCCGTCTCCGACCTCCGGGCGGCCCTTTCCCGGCTCGCCAACTCCGATGCGCTGGTTGCCCAGGCGGACGAGGCCCTGAATCTCGCCAAGACCCGCTACGCCAACGGGGTCATCACCAATTTCGAGCTCCTGGACGCCCAGAGCAATGCCCGCTCGGCCGAGCTGGCCCGCCTCCAGGCCCGCTACGACTGTGTGATCGCCCGCCACGCCGTCTCACGCGCCGCCGGCGAACCACCCGCGCCGTAGCCATCCGGCCGTAGGATGATGTGCATTGCAGCAGGCGGATTGACGCGACCTCCGCGGTCTGCTGTGGTTCCGCCCACAACCATGTACACAATCATCGGAGGCGACGGGAAGGAATACGGGCCGGTGACTGCGGATCAGGTGCGCATCTGGATCGCGGCCGGACGGGCCAATCTCGAGACGCAGGCCAGGTATCTCGGCAAAGACGATTGGAAGCGGTTGGGCGATTTCCAGGACTTCGGAGGCGCGGCGGAGGCCGGTGCTCCGCCTGTGATCGCAGGGGACGGCCAGGATGCGGCTCGGGCGTCGCGCCTTTCCCGCCTGGCGGCCATGCTCGTCGATTCGTTCATCGTCTGCCTCTGCCTTATCCCCTTTTACTCCGTCGTGACGCGCGACGCGCTGATGTCGTGGGCGTCAGACCGCGATTGGAGCGTTTTCACGTCGCTGCCCGGCTTCATACCGGCTGCGATACTTGCGGGCCTCGCGTGCGCCGCGCTGTCAATCGTCCAGATCGTGCTCCTGTCGATGTGGGGACAGACCATCGGCAAGAAGCTTTGCGGCGTCCGCATCGTCCGTTTTGCGGATGGCAGCCAGGCCGGTTTTGTGCGGGCGTGGCTTCTGCGCAGCCTGGTTGTGTCCATCATCGCCCAGATCCCGATCCTTGGCCCCGTCTTCGCGGTCGCGGACATCTGCTTCATCTTCAGATCCGACAGGCGCTGCCTGCACGACCACATCGCAGGAACGGTCGTGGTCAAGGCGAACTGATTCGCGCAGCCGCTGCAGGGATCATCCCTTGGGGCGGCCCGGGGCGGAGGACTTCTGGAAGATCAGCGCATCGAGCGCGATCCTGCCGGGGCCGAAGGCCAGGACAAGCAGGCTCGTCACGAGGAACGGAAAGGCCGAGTCGTTGATGAAATCGTCCGGCTTCTGGAAATGGAGCAGCTCCCTGATGGCGCCGGGACTCGCCGTCAGGTACGCCACGCAGAAGTTGAGCAGGAGCGGGACCGAGATCAGCCGCGAGAAGAGCCCGAGCATGAGCAGGATTCCGCCGACGAACTCGGTGGCGCCCGAAATGTAGACGTTCGCGACCGGAAACGGAATGTGAAGGCCCTGGAAGAATTGGGCCGTCTTCTCGACATGGGTGAGGTGGCCCCATCCCGATTCATAGAGCTGGAAACCCCAGGCGAGGCGCACCAGCAAGAGCGCGGGCGAGCGGAGCACGCCGCCGATCCTGGCGGCAAGTTCTTGGATTTTTTTCATGGAGACGGTGGTTTTCGGCAGATCCAGCCCAGTTTCGCCCAAAGCGAGAACCATTCGCGGATTCTTTCCGGCCGCACGCGGGCTCCGCCGGCGGCGATGGCCCGGCCCAGGGGCCGGCCGGCCTTCAGCGCCTCCAGCATCCGGAATTCCGGCAGCGACAGTCGCTTGTAGTACAGCCGGCCGCTGTGGCGGTGCACCGCCATATAAACGCGTGTGCGCCGGGGCGCCCGGACATGCCGCAGCCTGCGCGCTCCGTGATCGCCGCCGACCGCGTGGCTCGCCTCGGACCGCAGGGCGTCGCGGCGCTTGACCGCGATGACGTATTCGTCGACGGGATAATCCAAGGCGAGAAGAGACAGGTAGGGCTGCAGCCCGAGGCGGACCCGGCCGGGCGCGGCCCCCGCCAGCTCCCCGGGTTCGATCGCGGGCCTTGCCTCGCCGTCAAAAGCCACCGTCTGAGCCCACTCGAAACGGGCCACGTCGAAGGCGGCCGCCGTCCGCGGCGAAGTCAAACGCGGCTCCTCCCGGATGAATCCTGGAAGGCGCGAGCAGAGATTCCTCAGCGTGAAGGAACGCGACGGGTATTTGGCCAGGTATGCGCGGATGAGCCGGCCGAACCTGCCTTCGCCGAGCAGCGCCCGAAGCCCCGGGCAATCGTCGCTCGCGCACTCGACCAGCCTGTACCAATACATGCGGTTGTAGATCTCCAGCCGCTCGAAGGAGCTCAGCCGGTCGTTCGGCTTGATGAACTCCGCGGCGACCTCGGCCGTCGGCCGGCCGTCGATCCATTCCGGCTGGAGCCCTCCCTCGCGGGTGAGCGGCCGGACCAGGGCGTGGGTCATCAGGCGCTGGAGGCGGCGCAGGTCGGCCGTGGATTGCAGGCGCTTGGGAGCGTGCATGGGCGCGGGCTCCAGGCCTGCATGGGCCGGCGCCAGCCGCCGGACGGCGGACGGTCTAGACGGCTTTCGCATGCTGTCTGGCCCCGTCGATGAATCGGTTCGCCTTGAGGGCCTCGTCGTGCACCTCGTCGAAGGAGGGGATCTTGTCGTCCCACTCGAGCAGGGTTGCCGTCACACCGCAAAGCCGCGTCGCATGGGCGTACATCTTCCACACCGGGTCGAGCACCGGATGGTCGTGGGTGTCCAGGATGTATTTCTCGAACTTCGTGTGGCCCGCCACGTGCATCTGGCCGACGCGGTCGTGGGGTATCCCGTCCAGGTAATCGTAGGGATTGAAGCCGTGGTTCTTCGAGGAAACGTAGATATTGTTCACGTCGAGGAGGATTCCGCAGTCGGCGAGCTCGACGACCTCGGTCAGGAATTCCCATTCCGTCATTTCGGAGGCGTGGAACTCGGCATAGCTGCTCACATTCTCAACGCAGATCGGCACCTCCAGGAAATCGCGGATCTGGCGGATCTTCTCCGCAGTCCGTTTCGCCGCGGCAAAGGTGTAGGGCATCGGCAGCAGATCGTGCGTGAAGGTGCCATCCACGCTGCCCCAGCAGAGATGATCGGAAAGCCACCGCGTCTTCGTGCGCCTGACAAGCGCCTTCAGCTTTCGCAGGTGCGCGCGGTCCGGTCGGTCCGCCGATCCAAAGTACATCGACACGCCGTGCTGGACGACGCGGTACTGCTCCAGGATCCGGTCCAGCACCTCGAGCGGCTTCCCGCCGTCGACCATGAAATTCTCGGAGATGATCTCAAACCAGTCCACGACCGGCTTCTTCTCCAGGATGTGCCGGTAATGGGGCACGCGCAGCCCGATCCCGATTCCGTAGTCGTTGAATCCGTTGAAGCGGTTGGCGGGCATCAATGAAAAGCGGCCGGCGATAGCCGCCGGCCGCGCAAAACGTGTGCGGATCCTTAGACCCGGAAGGCGACCGAGCTTCCCTTGCTGCCGCTGCTGTTGCCGCCCTTGCTCGCGCAGCCGCCCTTGCCTTTGCACGAGTTCTTGCCGGCACAGCCATTGTCGCCCGAGCTGCATCCGCCCTGGCCCTTGCAGTCGTTCTTACCCTTGCAGTCGTGCTTCGTCGTCGCGTCCTTCTTGGTCTGGTCCGACGTGCCTGCCTGGCTGTCGGCGGCGTAGGTGCGGGATGCGAGGGCACCGGCATAGAGACCGGCCATGGCGGCTGCCGTGATGACGAATCGTGTGGATCTTTTCATGATGGGATGGGTTGGTTTCTGCGTTTGTTAAGATATCGCGGATTGGGGGCAACGCGCCTCCAGCCAGCGCTTACATGGGAGTATCCACGCGCATTAATATTCCAAACCCTTGTCCCAGTATTAAAGGATTCTAATATGCCGGTCCTGGCCGGCGGACCCTTCAATTCACCCGATTCACGATAACCGCATGGGGGTCGTTCACATTATTCAGCGTAATCGCAAAGCTGTTCACGTTGAAATAGTGCACCCTGCCCCCGGAGGAGATCCGAACCTCTATATTGAGGCCGCGGCCGAGCTGTTCGTCACCGGCCTTGTATTCGAGGCGGAAGGGGATCGGCGCCTGCACGGGACCATGAATGACCTGCTCTCCGAGAACCTTTGGAGGCAGGGCCGCCTTCGATTCCTCCGCCGTTGGCGAACCGAGCACCTTCGCGGGCGCCGTTTCCGTCAATCCCGTCGGATCGACCACGCGGACCACAACGATCGAATCGTCCGGCAGCGTCGTCGCCACGTCGAAATCCACAGAGCCGGTCAGGACCCGGTTCGGGTCGCCCTCGGGGGTGAGGTCGAAGTGGCCGCAGCCTCCGGCACAAAGCAACGCAAGGGTGGCGACGGCGGCAAACGGCGATCTTTTCTTCATGGATTGCTTTGTGTTGGAAATTAGCCGGCAGGCCATTGCCGCCGCTTGTCCACACAGCGGCGCAGGGCCGTCGCAAGTTCCGTCAGACTGACCGGTTTGACAAGGTAATCATTCGCCCCTACGGCCAGCGCCTTCACCCTTTGTTCCGGTCTCGCATCGGCTGTGACGACCGTTATCCATATCGGCGGAGCCCCGATGCCCTCCTCCCTGCTGCGGATCCGGTCTATCGCACCCAGCCCGTCCAGCTCCGGCATGTGCAGATCCATGAGCACCAGGTCGAAGGGGGGCCTGGCGCGGGAAAGCACGTCCATCCCGATGAGCCCGTTGCCCGCGACCGTCGCCTTGCATCCGAGGTTCAGGAGCAGCTTCTGCACGAGCCGCTGGTTGACCAGGTTGTCCTCGACGATGAGAACATTCAGGCCAAAATTGCGCTGAATCGGCTTTCCCGACCCGTCCGCCGGCTTGATTCCCGTCAAGAGCCCCATCAATGCGTCGTGATGCAGGGGCTTGTTGAGAAGCTGGCAGAAATGGGTCCGAAGCGTCGAGCGCACATTGTTTTCCAGGCCCATAGGCAGGATCGCAAATGCCTTTTCGGGCGGCCATGGCAGTTCACCCGCCGGCTTGGCCGCGAACTGGGCCGCCTGTTCCAGGCTCAGTTCGACGAAGGCGATCTCGCACGACTCCCCGGCCAGCCCGGCCGGACTGCTGTCCACGATCAGCGGCAGCTGCCAGCACTGGGCAAGCCGCAAAAACTCGTCGCGGAAAGGGCCGGGCGACGCGCAGAGCGCAACCCGGAGGGAAGCCAGATCAGGGACGCTGCGGGTCATTGCGGGCACCGCTTCGACCGGAACGGTGAAGGAAAAGAGCGCACCCTTCCCGAGGGCACTGTCGATTCGGATCTCTCCCCCCATCATCTGCACCAGGTTGCGTGAAATTGCCAGGCCGAGGCCCGTGCCCGTGTGGGGGCGGGTGATCGAGGCGTCCACCTGGCTGAAAGGCTTGAAGAGCCTGCCGTGGTTTTCCGGAGCGATTCCGATTCCCGTGTCGCGAACGGCGAAAAAGAGTTTCCAGCGGCCGGCCGCAGCATCCCCCTCCCGCTCCGCCCTCAGCGTCACCTCCACAACGCCTTTCGAAGTGAATTTGACCGCGTTGGATACCAGGTTGCCCAGGATCTGCCGCAGCCGGGCGTCGTCGACCTGAACGACCGCCGGCACATCGTCGTCGATCCAATGCAGGAGCTCGATGCCCTTCTTTGCCGCGGTGACGCCGAAAAGATCGAGTGTGTCCTCCACGGCGGCGCGCGGGTTGGCCTGCTGCACCTCGAGCTTCAGGGTCCCCGACTCGATCCGGGTGAAAACCAGGATGTCGTTCGTCAGCTGAATGAGCGCCTCGCCGCTCATCTGGATCGTCTGCACGTACTCGCGCTGCTCGGCGGTCAGGGTGGTGTCGAGCAGGAGGCTCGTGAAACCGACAATGCCGTTCAGGGGTGTGCGCACCTCATGGCTCATGGTCGCCAGGAACAGCGCCTTCGTCCGGTCCCCCACCTCGGCGCGCTCGACCGCCGCCCGCAGCATCTCCTCGTTCCTCTTGATCGGGGTCATGTCGTCGAAGACTGTCACAAAGCACGACAGGCTCCCGTCACGGCGCTTGACCGGGGTCACGACCCCGCGCGCCGGATAAAGCTCGCCGTTCTTGCGCTTGTTGGTCCATTCGCCGTGCCAGGTCCTCCCCGAGCGGACGGTTGCCACCATTTCCGAAAAGATGGCCAGATTGACCTGTTCCGCCTGGTAATCCCGCCAATTCCGCCCGATGAGCTCCCGGCGCTCGTAGCCGAACTGCCGGCAGAGGCCGGCGTTCACATATTCGATCCGGGCCGACAGGTCGACGATCATGACCGCCGAATGATTCTGCTCCATGGCCTCGGACAGGTTGCGCACCGCGTCCTTCTGCCGCTCCGTATCGCGGATGACCAGAACCAGCCCGAAAGGCAGGCCGAAAAGCAGCCAGGCGTATAGCGCGAACGGAAACATTTCGCCCCACAATCTCTCGGTCCAATCGTAAATGCCCATTTCGACGCCGAGGATTTCACCCGCCGGACCGCCGGTCGCCGAGTAGCCGATAAACAACGTCTCGGACCGTCCGCCAATCGGACCGTCCGCCGTCGCCAGACCGGTTTGCGCGGTGTGCATGAGCGCGGCCGAGCGGGCTGCCCCCCCGTAATCGTCGCCCGGCTTCAGAGCGCCCGGGGAAGGGGCCATAGCCGACCCGGCGAGAATTATGAATTTTCCCGGCAACCCTCCGGGCCGCAGCAGAAAGACCCAGCGCACGCGGGTGTCAGCCGCCTGCAGCCTGGCAAGCCGGGTCTCGAGGGGGCGGAACCCGGGGTCATCCGGCCGCCCCCGCCCTCCCTCGAGCGCCTCAAGTTGCTCCAGATCCAGGGCCGCCGCGAATGCGTCCGCCTGGACTGCGCACTGCTCCCGCATGGTTATCCGGGCCCGGCGGGCGCCCCAGCCCGCGGCCGCAATGCCGAGCAGCAGGATAATCGTCCAAACGGCAATTATCTCTTTTTTGCCGAGTCGCGCAAACATGGATATAGGCAGAGTACGCAAGCCGTATACACGCAATTGGCCGCGGAAGCCGAGCGAGAAGTGCGCGCTACGCAAAAGCCGCACCCCTTGCATTTTGAATTGCGGGCGGGCGGGTTGTCCGCTCCCCTCGAGCGATGCGCAACTGGGTTGCCAGCCGGCTCAACGGCAAGCAACTGTTCGGACATCCGGTCGGTCTCTTCGCCCTCTTCTTCACCGAAATGTGGGAGCGGTTTTCCTACTACGGCATGAGGGCCCTGCTGATCCTGTACATGACCAAGCATCTGCTGGCCGATCCCCACAGGGCCGGTCTCGTCTGGGGCTATCCAAGCCTGGAGCGCCTCCTGTTCTGGATGCACGGCCAGCAGACGGTGCAGCAGCTGGGTTCCGACATCTACGGACTCTACACGGCCTTTGTCTATCTCACCCCGTTTTTCGGCGGAATGCTCGCCGATCGCGTGCTCGGCCAATATCGCTCGGTCTACATCGGCGGCATCCTGATGGCGATCGGCCAGTTTATCCTGGCGAGCGAGCAGGCCTTTCTTCTCGGACTCGTGTTCCTGATCGTCGGGAACGGCTGTTTCAAGCCGAACATCTCCACCCAGGTCGGCAGGCTCTATCCCGAAGGCGATCCGCGCCGCGACGGCGCCTTCACCGTCTTTTACATGGGGGTCAACCTCGGCGCCTTCTTCTCACCCCTTGTCTGCGGCACTCTCGGGCAGATGGTCGGCTGGTCCTGGGGATTTTCGGCCGCAGGCGTCGGCATGCTGCTCGGACTGGTGATCTACTGGCTGGGAAGCGGCCTCGTGCCCCGCGACCCTCCGCCTCAAAGGGCCGGGAGGGAAACCAGCGGCGAGGCGCACAAGCCGTTCACGCGGCCGGAGTGGATCGCCATAGGCTCCCTGATCGTGATGTGCATCCTGAACATCGCGTTCTGGGCCGTCTACGAGCAACAGGGCAACACGCTCCAGCTTTGGGCCGACGAGCGGACCAACTGGAACTTCATGGGGCTGTTCACGATTCCGTCGTCGTGGTTCCAGGCCTTCAATCCGGGGATGATTTTCCTTTTCGCGCCACTGCTGAGCTGGTTTTGGCTGCGCCAGGCCAGGAGCGGCCGGGAGCCCAGCAGCGTTTCCAAGCTGGGCATCGGCTATTACCTGATCGGCTCCGCGTACCTTGTGATGATCGTGGCCGCCTGGGCGACCCCGGAAGGCACCCGCGGCAGTGTGCTTTGGCTGGCCGGCACGACGCTTCTCGCAACCATCGGCGAGCTTTACCTGTCGCCCGTTGGGCTTTCGCTTGTCACAAAGGTGGCCCCTCGAAGGGTTGTCTCGATGATGATGGGCATGTGGTTCCTCTCGAATTTCTTCGGCAACTACATGACCGGCTATCTGGGCACCTTCTACAATACGATGCCCAAGCAGCATTTCTTCCTCATGCTCGCGCTGATCGGGATCTGCACCGGCATGGTCTTCACCCTCGTTCGCAGGCCCCTGGAAAAGGCGATCGGGAAGCACCTCTGAGCGCGGAGGGGGGGCGGCCGCCCCGTCTTGCCCCAGGCCAGCGTGAGAAACCAGCCAAGAAAGGCCTGTAAATGCCCGGCATAATGACAATACTCTCAGGTGGGGCCATGCGGCTCATCGCATCTCCGTTGTCCAATCACGCTTCGCGAACCGCCCCGTCCCCTCCCAGCATCGTCCAGCATCGGCCATGACGGCTCCCCACACCCCGAACAGATCCGCGCTTTCACGGCTCGCGCGCCGGACCGCGCTTACCTATGCGATCGCCGGGTTCGTCTGGATCCTCTTTTCCGACCTTGCCTTGGAATATTTGGTGCCGGATCGCGCGCTGGCTGGCAGGCTGTCGATGGTGAAAGGCTGGGTGTTCGTCTCGGTGACGGCGCTGATGCTCTATCTGCTGCTGCGGCGCAGGCTGACTTCCTGGGACAAGGAAGTCGGGGCGCGGTCGCAGGCGGAGGCGGAGGCGCGCGAGCACCAGGCGCTCTACCACTCGCTCGTCGAGTCGATGCCGGCCGGAATATTCCGCAAGGACGCCTCCGGTCGCTATGTCTACGCCAACCCATGGCTCTGCCAGTTTAACGGGCTGAAGCCTGAGGATTACCTGGGAAAGACGGCGCTTCAAGTCGCCGAGGCGATTATGGAGCGCGGGACCAGGACGGTCGACGCGGCTACAGGCTCGTCCATTTACAACCAGGGCGGAGGCCACCACGAAAAGATCATGCAATCCGGCGAGCGCGTCCAAATCGAGGAGGATTGGATAATGGCCGACGGCCGGAAGTACTGCCTCAAAGTGACCAAGACCCCGATCATGGACGCCTCCGGAAAGGTCGTCGGCTCCCAAGGGATCCTTTTCGACATCACCGACCGCAGGAAGGCGGAAGAGGAGCTGCGCACGCTGTCTCGGGCGATTGAGCAGAGTCCGGCGTCGATTATCATCACGGATCTCGCCGGCGCGATTCAGTACGTCAATCCCCGCTTTACCGAAGTAAGCGGCTACTCGTTTGAGGAGGCCCGCGGCAAGACCCCCCGGATTCTCAAGTCCAACCAGACCACGCCCGAACAATACAGCACCCTGTGGGCGACGATCCAGGCGGGGCACGAATGGCACGGCGAATTCTGCAATCGCAAGAAGAACGGCGATCTGTTCTGGGAGAGCGCCTCCATCTCGCCGGTCCTCGACGATTACGGCAAGATCGTGCACTTCGTGGCGGTGAAGGAGGACATCACCGAGCACCGCCGGTTCGAGGAGCACTTGAGGCGCTCCCAGCGCCTGGAGGCCGTCGGGGCCCTCGCAAGCGGCATCGCCCATGACCTGAACAACATCCTCGCGCCCGTGCTGATGGCGCCGGCCCTCCTGAAGGAGACCGTGAGGACCGAGCAGGAGCGGGAACTGCTCGAACTGATCGAGCAGAGCGCGCAGCGCGCCTCCGCGGTCGTGAAGCAATTGCTCACCTTCAGCCGCGGCAGCGGCGGCGAGCGCCTGCCGCTTCACGTGAAGCACCTGGTGAGGGAGATGCGCGGCATCGCCTCGGAGACCTTTCCCCGGAACATCACTCTGCGGTCAATCGTCGCCCCGGGCCTGCAGCCCGTCCTCGGTGACGCCACACAGATCCACCAGGTTCTCCTCAATCTGTGCGTCAACGCCCGCGACGCGATGCCCGATGGCGGGACGCTCACCCTGTGCTGCGAAAACACTCTCGTTGACGAGGAACTGGCGAGGGTCAACCCGCCGGCCAAACCCGGCCGCTACATCATGATCCGGGTCACGGACACCGGCCAGGGCATGCCCCCGGAAATCGTCGAACGCATTTTCGATCCGTTTTTCACAACCAAGGAGGTTGGCAAGGGCACCGGGCTCGGGCTGTCCACCGTGCTCGGGATAGTCCGGAGCCACGGCGGCTTCCTGACTGTCGAGAGCGAGCTTTGCCATGGCTCCACTTTCCGGGCCTACCTGCCGGCCGCGCCGGCCGAGCAGCCCGTTCCCTCGGTGGTCACGGCCACGAGAGCCCCGCGGGGGCAGAACGAACTCATCCTGATCGTGGACGACGAGCCGAGCATCGGCGAATCCACGCGCGTCGTCCTCGAGCGCAGCGGCTACCGCGCCATCGCCGCGACCAGCGGCAACGAGGCGCTGGAGATCTTCCGGCTGCACGACGGCGAGATCTCGCTCGTGATCACCGATGTCATGATGCCGGTGATGGATGGAATCGCGATGCTCCGCAAGATGCGCGACATCCGCCCCGATATCCGCGCGGTGGTTACGACAGGCATGGCGTCGGAAACCAAGCAGAACGAACTCGCCGAGCTCGGCATCACCGAGGCGCTCATGAAGCCGTGCGACCGCAGCGAACTGCTGGAGGCCGTCCACAGCGCGCTGACGAATTAATGTGCTGCGCGAAACTTTGGCGTTGGGCCAGTCCCTCGGCTTCGCGCGGGGCATTCGACCCGCATAATGGCCTGCCATGCGCCCCGAACCCGCTTTCGCCTGTTGTGCTTCGGAGCGGCAGCCCTCGCACTGCGAAGGCTGATGGTATCCCCGCCCGGAATTGAACCGGGATCTGCGGTTTAGGAAACCACTGCTCTATCCATTTGAGCTACAGGGACGTGATATTTACCAGCAATAACTTACAACGAATAGATAAGCTGCTAAAAACAGGCTTGTAACCCATTTTAGTCACCCTATCGTTCTGGCGTGAAATCGGCGCCGGAAACGACAGAAGACGAGCGGACAAAAGGCTCGTTTCAGAAGGTGGCAGAATGCCTGTACCGTCGTACGTCATCGGGCATTTATTACGCCCTGGTTAAAAGAGGCGGCAAGCAGTATCGGCGGTCGCTGAAAACAGCAGACCGGAAGCTGGCGGAACGATCCTTGGCCGAATTCCGCCAGAAAGTGGAGCGCCTGGACCCCAAGAAGACTCGTAGCAACCTGACGTTTGCGGAGTGCTCGAAGCAATGGCTTGAGACCGTTGTCCCCCACTTGAAGGCGTCTTCGGCTCGACGCCGGGAGACAAGCGTCGCCCAAATTCTCCCCTACTTGGGCTCCATCCCGATTCGCAACATCACGTCGGCCACGTGCGAGCAATGGGAGGCCAAGAGGAGTCCGGAAATCGCGGCGTCCACGTATAACAATGAACGGGACACGATCATCGCTGTGCTGAACTTCGCCAAGCGCGAAGGGCTCTTGCTCGACAATCCCGCCCTGGTTCTTCGCCGGCGCAAGCTCGGTAAGGCAAATATAGGTTATTCGCGGATTTCAATGGGTCCCAGAGGGAAGATTGCTATGAAGAGTTGGGTGATGGATAGAGCTGGGCCAAGCGGCCGGCGCTCGGCCTTGCCTCGGATCGCATTGCGATCCTGGCCTCGCCCGGGCGGACGGTTGTTGGCTGGACGAAGACGGGGCAGTGGACACGTTGGGGGCGATGAAGAAGATCGAAACGACGAAGGCAGCCGAGGCGGCGGTGGCTGCGCACTACGGGTTGCTGCTGGGGATCAATTCGCCCTGGCAGGTGAAGCGCGTGGATCTGAAGCTGGAAAAGCAGCGGGTCGACGTGGAGGTCGAGCATGACCCAGCGGCGGCAGTGGCCTGCCCAGAGTGCGGGCGGTCGTGCCCGCGGTACGACCACGCGCCGGAGCGGGAATGGCGGCACCTGGACGTGATGCAATTCATGACGGTCATACACGCTCGAACCCCGCGCTGCCAGTGCCCGGAACACGGTGTGGTCACCGTGCAGGTGCCGTGGGCGGAGCCGCATGGCCGCTTCACGCTGATGTTTGAGGCTTTTGCCGTGAAGGTGATCGAGGCGGCCCGTTCGTTTGTGCAGGCGGCGGAGATTCTGAAGCTGGACTGGCACTCGATCCAGGAGATCGTCCGCCGTGCGGTGGAGCGCGGTCTGCTGCGCCGTTCGACGGAGAAAGTGAAGCTGGTGGGCATCGACGAGAAGAGTTTCGGCCGCGGCCAGGACTACGTCTCGCTCCTTACCGATCTGGGTGGCCGGCGCGTGCTGGAGGTGGTGGAGGATCGCAGCTTGGAAAGCACGCTGAAGCTCTGGGCCGCCCTGCCGGAGAAGCAGCGCCGCCGCGTGGAGGCGGTCGCGATGGACATGAGTCACGAGGGCGCCGCGGCGGTCAAAGAGGCCGCTCCGCAGGCGGCGATCGTTTACGACAAGTTCCATGTCTCCAAGCACCTGAACGAAGCGGTCGACAAGGTTCGCAAGGAGGAGCATCGCCGGCTCTTGGAGAAGGGCGACGAGAGCCTCACCGGCACCAAGTACCTCTGGCTCCAAGGCGCCTGCCCCGAGGGAGATCGCGCCCTGAGTTTTTCCGATCTTTGCGCCCGCAACCTGAAGACAGCCCGGGCGTGGTGCCATAAGGAGACCTTCGCCGAGTTTTGGGCACAACCGGATGCCGCTGGCGGCCTGAAGTTCTTCACTCAATGGTTCGGCGCCGCGCGCCGCTCGAAACTCGAGCCGATCAAAAAGACCGCCCTCACGCTCAAAACCCATTTGTTTGGCCTGCTGAACTACTTCGCCCATCCTATCACCAATGCCATCTCCGAAGGCTTCAACTCCAAGATCCAAGCCATCAAAGCCGACGCCCGTGGCTTCCGCCGGTTCATGAACTACCGCTATAGAATCCTCTTTCACTGTGGGAAGCTGGATCTCATGCCGGCTGTATCATAATCTCACCCATTAAAATCCGCGAAGAACCCAAATATAGTCATTCCATCAAAACAGGAGTTCGAGAAACTGATCAGCACGCTTCGCCGGCTCGATATACGTTACAAGGACGCCGCCGACCTCTTGGAGCTGCTTGCGTACTCCGGGATGCGTCTGGCCGAGGCTGCATCGATTCTCTGGGGCGACATCGATTTTCAGAACGGCCGTTTCACAGTCACGGGAGGCGTCCTGGGAACGAAGAATCACGAAGCGCGCGTAGTGCCGCTATTCCCGGCGATGCGGGCTTTTCTTGAACGGTTGCGGCCAACCAGCGAAATCAAGGCGGACGAGCAGATCGTCGGAATCGGGAAAGCGACCAAGGCGATGGCAAAGGCGTGCAAGCTTGCCGGCCTTGCTATATTCACGCATCACTGCATGCGTCACTATTTCGTCAGCAACGCCATCGAGGCCGGCGTCGATTTCAAGACGATCGCTGCATGGGTCGGTCACAAGGACGGCGGGCTGCTGGTGGCCAAGACGTACGGCCACCTTCGGGACACTCATTCCTTCGAGATGGCAAAGCGAATGACGTTCGCCGCTGGCCCAAGCCTAGAGAAAAATTGACGATGCCAAACGTTGGGATAACATTCTGCCCAATGGATTTCAGAGCTTACATCGTTCGCGATCCCAAGACCTGCGGAGGGGAGCCCGTTGTGCGCGGAACGCGTGTAACGGTCAGGACGGTGCTGGCCAGCCTCGCCGAAGGCGCGACCGTAGATCAAATCCTCACCGATTTCCCGACTCTCACGGCCGAAGCGGTCCGCGCAATCATTGCCTTCGCTGCAACAAGCGCACAAGAGGACATTCCTGTTCCGGCCATTCCAAGAGCGGGATGAAGGTAAAGTTAGACGAGAACCTTCCGTTAGCGCTCGCCATCGCGCTCCGGGCGAGGGGTCACGATGTCGATACGGTGGCGGACGAAGGGCTCAAGGGTCGCGATGACTCCACGATCTGGCAGGCGGCACAGGCGGAAGGACGCTTCCTGATAACCCAGGATCTGGACTTTTCCGACGTGCGCCGCTTCAGCCCAGGCACCCACGCTGGATTGCTCCTCGTGCGCTTGGCCGAACCAGGCCGCCTGACACTTCTGCAGCGAATCGACGCTCTCTTTGCCTCGGAGCACGTGGAAAAATGGCAGCGGCGCTTTGTGATCGTCACGGATCATAAGGTTCGCGTGCGGGCGCCGGCGTAATCAGCACTGCCGTACCCCAATCCATCCCCTTCAAGGCGGATTGCAGAGATTCTGCGAACACTAGAGGACTCCAGAAGAAACAAGATCGGCCGAGCGTCTGCGGGCTGACAATGGCATGATACGACCGAAGACGCGTTTATTGACGACATGGAATTGGCGGCCCGGGATGCGCCGCGCGGAGCGCGGCGCGCCCGGCCGCCCTTCCTTGTCAGAATAGTAATAATTCCAACAGACCCACCCTACAGGCGAACCCGCGCGGCGCAGCCGCCTTTCCTTGTTACCATGGTCAATAACTGTCCTCGGGCCCTTTTCTTGAACATCCAGTTCCATAACTCTGTGTTTGCCTGCCGGGAACAAAATCGGATATGCCAATGCCCAGCTCGGCATAATACGGTACATCTGTCCGATCGTCTTCGTGGCCACTCAACGCTACTTCAGAACAACAAATATGAAGACCCCCACGCTCATCGTAAGAATTCTGGGACTCTACTTGTTGACGACATGTTCGATCGGCCTGCTCCAGATGCATAGGATACAAACGTTGGCTCCAAACGTGCCCACACAGCAGGCCAACGTTTTCGGGGATTTGCAGATTTATTTGAGTCTTGGTTTGCTCGTAGGACTTGCGGCCACTCGCTTTGCCGGACCTCTGGCGCGCGTTCTCACCTTCGACTCGGAAAGGAAGGAGAAGAACGTCGATTTCACCGATGTATTGCTCGGCGCCCAAGGCAAAACGCCGGCACATACGCCGGATCTGGCGCATGAGGATGAAAATAAAGTGTAACCCGTTTTTGTAACACGATGCCAAAATTTCGGCGTCTTCCAGACGATTCGGGATGAGGCCGCCAGCCCAGGAATTCCGATTTTCCGAATGAAAGAAGAGCCGGGATGATTCGTGCGGATTCAGGCATAACTTCCCGTTCAAATTAGGAAACCACTGCTCTATCAATTTGAGCTACAGGGACGATGTTTCGGGCGTTAATTAGGCCACGACAGAAACGGCCCGCAAGCAGTATCGGAAGGCGGAGGACATGGGAAATGGACAGCTGGCTCCAACCTGCGGACACCACCGGGAGAATGCCCGCAGCGTATTGTTGGATTCGACAACGGCCTTTGAGCGCGTAGATCAAAGCCGTGCAGAACTCCACGTGCATGGGCTGCGGCGCCTTTCTGCCCGATATCGACGGGCCGACCCATGAATACCTGGAATCGTCGCCCGCATGCTGGTCGGCCTATTCCGAGGTGCTGGCGCGTGAATACGCCGACCGCAAGCTGTTTGAAAGCGTGCATCGCCTCACCGTCGATGCCTATGCGATCCAGCACCCGGGCCGTCCCTCGTCCCAATGCATCCAGTCAGTCGCCGGACACCTGATCAGTCTTTGCGCGGTGCTTGAAAACGGATCCTCGAATGAATGGGCGACAAAAGTGATCGGCGCGGCGGTTAGAAACAAGGGGCGGTTCACCTGGCTGGTGCCACCCCAATCCATGGGACCGCTGACCGTCGCTTGTGCGTGGAAGGCAAGGGACGCCGAGGAACACGAAAAGCTTGTCAGGGATTGGGCTGCGTCGGCCTGGGCTGCGTGGTCCCCGCATCATCCGACCGTGCGCGGATGGCTGTCCCTCATTGAGGGCCGCCCGGAAGCTCCCGCCGCAGCCAGGCGACAATGAGGTCCGGATAGTGCGGCAGAAAGGTTTCCCAGCCGATCAGCCTGTGCGGGGCGCCGGGGATCGTGATCAAATCGCAGACATCTCCTCCCTCCCGAAGCCTTTGCTGAAATGCCAGCGACTGGGCATAGGGCACCGTCTTGTCCGCGTCGCCATGCACGAGGAGAAAAGGCGGCAGCCCCGGCGCAACGTGCGCGATGGGCGAAAGCTCGCGCAAGCGTGCGAGCACCCCGGGCGTCGCGGTCTTGGGGAGCGAGAGTAGGTTCTGCAGCGAGGTGCTCAGGCCTCCACGGAACATCGTGTCCGCTTCGAGGTCGGTGACGGCAGCGAAGCCGACGACCGCCTGCACGCGCGTGTCGGGCCCCGCGAGCACCCTGGCAAGGCACGCGAGATGACCGCCGGCCGAGTGCCCGAACAGCGCAATGCGCCGCGGATCGCCCTTGTACTCGGCGGCGTGGGCCTTGACCCAGCGAATGGCCTCCTGCACGTCCGAGAAACCGGCCGGCCACGGATGCTTGGGGGCAAGGCGATAGTTGATGGAAAACCACGTGAACCCCGCCCCGGTCAATGGTGCAAACCACGATGTTATGTCGGCGCTGTCGCCGGGCTTGTTGCTCCCGGACTTGTCGCCAGAACTCCATCCCCCTCCGTGGATGAGAATTGCGATCGGAAAAGGCCCGGGGCCGTCCGGCACCATGGCGTCGAGCCTGACGCTCTCGCCGTCGACGCGCCGGTATTCGATGTCCGAGAATTTCTGGGCCGCCTCGCCGGTCGAGACGGCGAGGATGAAGAGTATGATGCCGGCGATTCGCATCATTGGGGGGAAAAACGTCACTCGACGCCGATGATTCCTATCCCGGGCCAGGGGGCGAATACAAAGTCCAATTCAGCCGCTCATGGCGGAAACAGCCCATCGGATTGCGTAGATAGCATGGAAGAAAGGCTGGGTTCCTTTCTAATTTGTGAATCGGCGGACGTTAATCGATGAATCCGATTACAGATGGCGGCCAACCGCTGCGCCAATACGTCGAAACCCGACCCGAGGCGGCATTTGCCGAACAGGTGCACCTGTATCCCTGACTCTTTGGTTGCATCCCCTGTGATAAACAGGGTATTTCAGCCCTGGTTCGGCAGAAGCGCATCAGGCAAGGACGATGTCCCCAGTACCCGAAATCACGGCAGAGAAAACCATCGCCTGGGTGTCCGCCGCAGCGGTGTTCACCGGGTTGTTGATATGGCGGATACGTGAAATCGCATCGCATGCCCGGGCCGACCCATGGCCGGAGGAGATTGATCACGCCGTCAGGGCCCGGGAAGCGGTGCCGCTTTGCGTCAACTGCCTTTGTCCCCAGGACGACCATCCGTGGTTCTGTCCGCATTGCGGCTACCCCGCGGGCGAGTATGTCACGATGATGCCTTATCTCCAGATATTCGCAGTCGGCGAAGTGTTTCGCAGGGGCGTGATCGGACCTCCGGAGAAGGACTTTGGCCAAAAGGCGTTCTTCGTCCTCTCGTCAGTCGGCGAGTATTTCTTCTTCGCTCCGCTCTATTGGTTCTGGATGGCGCGCAAGGCCTCCGGAAAGCCGATCTGCCAGGCCAGGCGGATCGAGTTGGATCCCGGCGAGATCGGCTGAGCCGGCGAACCCATGATGGAGGGTCGGTTTGCCCGCTGCCGGGCGATTTGAGGCGTTGACAAGGGCGGCGGGCCGTCCACGATCTCCCACCCTTTTCATTAATGAGCACACCTGAAAAAACAGAGCAGACGCCCACGCCCGCGGAACTGCCTTTCACGCAGCCGCAGCTGATGGTGCGTTATGTGACTGACACCGGCAAGATCCTGCCGCGCAAGTACACCGGACTCACCGCAAAGCACCAGCGCGCGGTCACCCGCACGCTTAAGCAGTCCCGCAACAACCTGCTTGCCCTTTAACCATAGGCCGGGGGCTTCGGCGACATAACCGGCAGTCAAAGGACAGGCAACTTTCGAGGCTGGAGCCCTTCAAGCTCCGGCCTTTTTTTGTGCGCATTGGAAAATTTCGGGTAGATTCCATGAAACGCGCCTCTCGAACCGGCGGCAGGCGACCGGTGGCGAGCGTCTACAGGGGCACTCCCCGCAATCTGGCCATGCTGGCGCGCCTCCTGCGCGAGGGAGACCTGGTGGCCGTGCCCACGGAGACTGTTTATGGCCTCGCGGCTGATGCCCTCAACGCCCGGGCATGCCGGCGCATTTTCGAGGCCAAGGGCCGGCCGGCGGCCGATCCTCTGATCGTGCACATCCAGTCCATTCGGGAACTCGAACTCGTCGCCGAGGCCAATCCAGCGGCAAGGCGCCTCGCCAGTGCCTTCTGGCCCGGGCCCCTGACGCTCGTCCTGCCGAAAAAGCCGGTGATCCCGGACGTGGTGACAGCGGGCCGTTCGAGTGTCGCCGTGCGAATGCCGGCTCACCCGCTTCTTCGCCGCCTGCTCAAGCTCGCAGCCCGCCCCCTTGCGGCGCCGAGCGCGAATCCATTCGGCTACCTGAGCCCCACGACTGCGGAACACGTCCGCCACGGTCTGGGCCTCAAGATCCGGCATATCCTGGACGGAGGTCCCGCGCGGATCGGCATAGAGTCGACGATTGTGGATCTCCGAAACCCCGAGAAACCGCGTCTTTTGCGCCCCGGGGGCATCAGCCGGGCCTCAATCGCCCGCGTTCTTGGCCGTACGGTGGCTGTCCCCACTGTCCGGTTGCGCTCGGTTGCCCATCGCGGGGTTGGACAACTCGCCCCCGGTCAGCTCGCCAGGCACTATAGTCCGCACACCCCGATTGTTCTGCATAGGAGGCTGTCCCTCGCAGCGGCGTCCAAATCTCCCCTTGACGAGGCTTGGTTGTTTATTCGTAAACAATTGAAATACAATAGGAAAAATATATTCTGGCTCGACAGGACGGGTGATTCCCGAGGTGCCGCACGCCGGCTTTTCAGCCTGCTTCAACGCCTGGACGAGGGTACTTGGCGCGTTATCCATGCGGAACTGGCCCCTGACGGAGCGCTTGCCGAGGCGATCAACGACAGGCTCCGGCGCGCAGCGTCCCGGGATTGACCGGTTACGTCCCGCCGATTGTCATTGGCCAATCCGGCTCGGCACCCTAACAACCTTCATCCCAGCGGCTTGAGCAGCCTTGAAACCGGGTTCGGCGTCCTCAAAAACGAGGCACTCGGCCGGCGGCACGTTCATGAGTTTCGCAGCGAGAAGAAACAGGTCCGGTGCGGGCTTGCCGTGCTTAACGTCATCCGAGGTGACCACCACCTTGAAGAGGGGAGCCAGCCCCGCGACCTTCAGGGAGCGGCGCACGACTGCCCGCGGTCCCCCCGAGGCGACCGCCATGGGGTGGGTTGCGGCGGCGCGGCGGGCGAACTCAACTGTGGGCGCGATCAGCTTGGCGTCGTCCTGCAGCGAAGTAAAAAGCTCCTCCTTATCGTGAAACACCTGATCCGCATCAATTTGCAGTCCATAATGCTCGGCGAACTTCTCTGCGACTCGCTTGGTCGGAAGGCCGCCCAGGGAATAGAAAAGCTCCTCGTCGAGCTTCTTCGGCAGTCCCGCGCGGCGCATGGTCTGGTCCCATGCGCGGTAATGGAGCGGCATGGTGTCGATCAGCGTTCCGTCGAGGTCGAAGATGTAGCCGGCAAATTTTCCCGGCGGGATGTCCAATTGCATAGAGATACAAGACTGAAGTAAAGGGGCGTGGCGCTGCAATAAGCTTTGCAGGCGGGCGCCGAATTGCCTTCAAACCTCGGTCGTCAACCCCCCTATGAAAAAATACTTCGTCGAATTCATCGGAACGTTCTTCCTCGTATTCACGGTCGGCTGCACGGTGATCGCGCCGGGCGCCGGCGCCCTCGCTCCGATTGCGATCGGAGCCTCCCTGATGGTCATGATATTCGCCGGCGGCCACATTTCCGGCGGCCATTTCAACCCGGCGGTGACGCTCGCCGTCCGGCTGCGGGGCAAATGCCCCACAAGTGATGTCATTCCCTATTGGATCGCGCAGATTGCGGCCTCATTCGTCGCTGCCTGGGTCGTCCATTTTTTCAAGGTCGAGACTCCCTCGGAGGCGATCACGATGGGCGTCAAGGCGGCCCTCCTCGCCGAGTTCCTCTTCACCTTCGCCCTGGCCTGGGTTGTCCTTAACGTGGCCACGTCCAAGGGCACGGCCGGCAACTCATTCTACGGCCTGGCGATCGGCATGACCGTCATGGTCGGCGCATTCGCCGTCGGTGGCATATCGGGAGGCGCCTTCAATCCGGCCGTCGCGACCGGGATCACCCTCATGGGGCTCTCGAGTTGGAGCCACTACTGGGTGTATCTCGTCAGCGAACTGGCCGGCGCGGCGGTCGCCGCCCTCGCCTACAAGATCGTCAACGGATCGGACTGATCTGAGCCGGGTCTATGCCGTTCATCGAGTCGATCTTCTCCCATCTCAACTCGCAAACTGCATACCCCCGGGGCTAGCGCCGCAGGCCGCGGTGCAGCCGGCTCGCCGGCTTGGGCAGTGCTTCGGCCTGGATCTTCTCGTCGAAAAGGGCCGAGTAGATGTAGTCGAAGCCCTCGATCTTCTTGCGCTCGATCTGGGTCTCGATGAACCGCTCGATGCTGCGCGCGTCGCGGACGTCGTCCTCCGTCACAAGCGTGAAGGCGTCGCCCGTGTGCAGGGCCCGGCCCGTGCGGCCTATGCGGTGCACGTAATCCTCGGGGTTCTCGGGCACATCGTAGTTGATGACGTGGGTCACACCGGCGATGTCCAGGCCGCGGGCGGCGATGTCGGTGGCGACCAGCACCTCAAACCGCCCGCTTTTGAATCCGTCGAGCGCGTCGACCCGCTCGTGCTGGCTCCGGTCGGAATGCAGAACGCCCACCGAGTGACCCTTTGTCTTCAGGCGGCTGGCGATCCGGTCCGCCCCCATGCGGGTGCGGCAGAAAATAAGCACGCTCTTGAACTCGGTCTGCTCGAGCAACAGCTGCAGGAGGTCGAATTTCTGCGAGGCGACGACCGGATAGAAGGCGTGCGCCACGGTCTCCGCAGGCGAACTGTGGCGGCCGATCTCGACCTTCTTTGGGTCGCGCAGAGCCCAGGCGGCCAGTTGTTCGATCTCGGGCGGCAAAGTGGCGGTGAAAAAGAGCGTCTGCCGCTCGCGGGGACAGCGCTGGACGATCCGCTTCACGTCCGGCAGGAATCCCATGTCGAGCATGCGGTCCACCTCGTCGAGGACGAGGATGTCGATCCGGTCAAGCGAGCAGTTGCCCTGCTCCATGTGGTCCAGCAGACGGCCCGGCGTCGCGGCGAGGATGTCCATGCCGCGGCGCAGGTCGGTGGTCTGCTTCCCGTAGCCCACTCCCCCGTAGACGATCGTCACGCGAAGGTCGGTGAACTTGGCAAAATTCTGGAAAGCCTCCTCGACCTGGAGGGCGAGTTCGCGTGTCGGCTCGAGAATGAGGCAGCGAAGGGCCCCGTGCGTGCCGAGGCGCTGGATGATTGGAAGGGCAAAGGCCGCCGTCTTCCCTGTGCCCGTCTGGGCGGAGCCAATGACGTCGCCGCCCGCAAGGACGACGGGGATCGCCTGCGTCTGGATCGGCGTAGGGTCCACATAGCCCATCTGCTGGGCCGCATAGGCAAGGGGGTCCGCGAGCCCGAGCTTGGAAAAGGCTGTGTCCATCTTCGGGATGTCGACCGGCACGGCCGGTTTCACCGGGGTGTGGCCCGGGTGCTCGAAGTCATCGCGCGGAGGGCGTCCGCCACGGGGTCCCTCCGATCGGGAATGCCGTCCACCCCTGCCAAAATTCTGGCGGGCAGGACCGCCCTCGGTGGAACCCTGACGGGCAGGGCCCCCTTCGCCAAAGCTTTGGCGGGCGGGGCCGCCATCGCCAGCACCCTGGCGCGAGGGCCCTCCGTCGCTAAAGCGTTGGCGGGTAGATCCTCCGCGCCCTCCGCCATGCCGGCTCCTCTGCCCACCTTCGCCAAGGCTTCGGCGGACAGACCCGCCGTCGCCGGAGCTTTGGCGGACAGGCCCGCCGTCGCCGGAGCTTTGGCGCGAAGGCCCCCCGTCGCCGTGGCCTTGGCGGGCGGATCCGCCACCGCGGTGCTCGCTGCGTGGTTGGCCCTCGCGCGGTTGTCCCTCGCGCTGCTTGCCCCCCTGGCCACGGGGCCCGGGCGCAGGCCTATCCTGCGATCTCTGCGCGTTACCGCGCGCCGGATGGATGGGATGCGCCGGCTTTGGCGCATTCGCGCCGGCAGCCGGCGCCTGATGTTTCACTCCCGGCGCCATGGTGGCGCGCAGCTTCGCAATAATCCGTCGTAACATAGGGTCGCTTTCTCGAAAGCGATCAGCTTCCTCCCAATTGGCCCTCTTTGCAACCCCCGATGTCCACCCAGGGCGAACAGGGCGGAGCTTGAATCCCGGGGCGGTGTCCGGCAGCGTCCGGGTTGTCCCCATGCCGCCGCAAATCCGCCCTGCCCTTCCCGGCGACATTCCCGTGATCCTCGGTTTCATCCGCGGACTGGCGACCTACGAGAGGCTCCTTCACACGGTGGAGGCGACCGAGGAAAAGCTGACGGCCACCTTGTTTCCCACCGGAGGCCATCCTCCCTCGGCCGAGTGCGTCCTCGCCCACATGGACGGTCGGACGGCGGGTTTCGCCCTTTTCTTCAGCACTTATTCGACCTTCCTGGCCAAGCCGGGCCTGTACCTGGAGGATCTTTTTGTGGAGCCGGATCTGCGCGGCCGGGGTATCGGCCGCGCCCTTCTCCTGCATGTGGCCAAACTCGCCTGCTCACGGGGCTGCGGCAGGCTGGAGTGGGCGGTTCTCGACTGGAACGAGCCGGCCATCCGGTTCTACGATTCGATTGGAGCCACGAAGATGGCCGACTGGCGAATTTGCAGGCTGACTGGCGAGTCGCTATCGAGGCACGCTTGACCCGGACCGGCTGAAAAGATTGAGCAACATGTTTGTTTACAGACCGTCCTGCCGGTGAAAGACCTTCTGAGAGCAAAACCCCAACCCATGAAGAAGCCCATTATCCGAACATTGATTCCCGCCGGCACCGGCGCTCTTGCCCTCCTGTTGGGCGCTTGCGTGAGCGTCAGCGATGTCCATGCGCCGACAGCCGCGTCCGCCCCGTCAACCGCCATCTACGACGTCAGGGCGTACGGCGCCGTGGGCGACGGCAAGACGCTCGACACCGATGCGATCAACAAGGCGATCGATGCCGCTGCCGCCGCCGGCGGGGGCACCGTGCGCTTCTCAGCCGGCACGTACGCCAGCTATTCAATCCACCTGAAGAGCAACATCACCCTCTACCTGGACCAGGGCTCGACGATCCTCGCCGCCGATCCGCCCGCGGAGGGGCAGCCCGGCGGCTATGACGCACCGGAGCCCAATCCGGGCAATGACCGCTACGAGGATTTCGGCCACAGCCACTGGCACAACAGCCTGATCTGGGGCGACGGGATCCAAAACATCGCCATTGTCGGCCCCGGCCGCATCTTTGGCCGCGGCTTGAGCCGCGGATTCGGCCCCAAGGACCAGCTGCCCGGCGAGCCCCGCCCGCCGCGTCCGGCCTTCGTGCGTCCGGCCGGTCCGATGCCCGACCCGGGCTACCCAAATCCCCGCGATTCCCTGGCGGCCGGCATCGGCAACAAGTCGATTGCCCTCAAGAACTGCCGCAACGTCATCCTGCGGGACTTCACGATCTACCACGGCGGCCATTTCGGCATCCTGGCCACAGGCACGGACAACTTCACGATCGACAACCTGAAGATCGACACCAATCGCGACGGCATGGACATCGACTGCTGCCAGGAGGTCCGGATCGCCAATTGCACCGTGAACTCCCCGGCCGATGACGGCATCTGCTTGAAGAGCTCCTACGGCCTTGGCTCCGCGCGGCCCTGCGAAAACATCACCATCACCGGCTGCCAGGTGAGCGGCTTCCTCGAAGGGACCTTCCTCGACGGCACCCGCAAGGTCGGCCCCCGCGGCGGCGGCACCGGACGGATCAAGTTCGGCACTGAGGGCAACGGCGGATTCATCAACATCGCGATTTCCAACTGCGTATTCGACTCGTGCCTGGGGCTCGCCCTGGAGACGGTGGATGGCGCCCTGCTGGAGGACGTCGCTGTGAACAACCTGACCATGCGCAACATCGTCGATGCGCCGATTTTCCTGCGCCTGGGCGCCCGGCTGCGTGGGCCTGCTGCGACGACGAAGGTGGGCACGCTGCGGCGGGTGACGATCAGCAACGTGGTCGCCCACAATGTCGACGCCCGCAACGGCATCCTGATCGCCGGTCTGCCCGGCTATGCGATCGAGGACCTCAGCCTGAGCCACATCAAGATCGACTACAAGGGAGGCGGCACAGCCGCGCAGGCCGATCGCGCGGTCCCTGAGGATGAAAAGGCCTACCCGGAGCCGGGCCGCTTCGGCATCATTCCTTCCTACGGCATGTTTGCCCGCCACGTGCACGGGCTCAGCGTCGATCACCTCGAACTGAGCTATGCGGGAAGCGAGCAGCGGCCCGCCATGATCCTTGACGATGTGGCCGACGCCGACATCGATAATCTGCGGGCGCAGCACGACCCGGCC
This sequence comes from uncultured Verrucomicrobiae bacterium, assembly GCA_963747795.1. GTDB lineage: Bacteria > Verrucomicrobiota > Verrucomicrobiia > Opitutales > Opitutaceae > Palsa-1447. Next base: position 97,665 of record CAVVGS010000002.1, on the reverse strand, counting down.
GCCGCGTCGATCGTGCTTAAGAACGTCAACGGCTTCGTCATCCGCAACAGCCCCGGCTTGCCCGACACCCGCCGCGACCAGCCAGTCGCCAACGAGAAGCTTTGAAGGCCGGCTTGTTCGAAATCGAGCTAATCAACCTTCAAGCCGAGCCTGCCGGCCTTGATCTCGGGCGGGCGCGAATCAAGATTCATCGCCCATGAACCTGGTCCGCGCCCCGCTCGAAACACCCGACTCCTCCCTTGCGGAGGTGTCGCTGCGCGCCGACCGGCAAATCCTGGCCAGACGGATTTGGAGGGGAAGGGCCGATGACGGTGCGGAGTTCGGCTTCGAATTGGAATTGCCCCTCCGCCATGGGCAGACCGTCGCCCAGACTGCGAAAGGGCGGTACGTGGTCCGGCAGAACCCGGAGCCGCTGCTGGAAATCCCGCTCGATGTCGCCCCCGATGCCGCCGCGGTCGTCGGCTGGGCCGTCGGGAATCTGCATTTTGCAATCGAAGCCCAGCCGCACCGGATCCTCACGCCCGACGATCCAGGGCTGCGACAGGCGCTCGACCGGCTCGGCGTCCACTACCGTGCGCTCCCCGAGGTCTTCCAGCCGCACCGCCTGTCGGCGACCCTGGCCGGGCACGGCATCTCGACAGCGAAACCGCCGACTATCATTCGAGTCTGAATGGACAAGCCTGCCCGATCGAAACGCAGGCGGGGTGCCGCAGCCGCGGCCCCGGCGGGGGCCCGCTGGGTCGCCCCCCTGCTGCAGTTGTCGGACTCATTCTACCCGACAGGATCCTACGCCCACTCCTTCGGCCTCGAGGGGCTGGTCCAGGAGGGCGCGGTGCGCGACCGGGCGACATTGCGGACATTCCTCCTTGAACAGGCGCTTCCCCAGCTTGCACGCACCGATCTTCCCATCGCTGTGCAAGCGTTTGAGGCCGCCGGCGAACCGGCCGACTGGGCGCGGCTCCGCCGTCTTTGCTATCTCGGCGGCGCAGTCCGGGGCTCGCGGGAGCCGCGGGAGGCATCCGAGGCCATCGGCCGCCAGCGGCTCCATCTGGCGGTCATGCTGCACGGGGGATTTGCGCGCGAGTTTGACCGCCGCTCGGCCGGGTGGCCCCGCCCGCTGAGCGTCATCGCTGCAGTCGAGGGCCGCACGCTGGGTCTCCCGCGCGAAGCGGTCCTTTCGACCCTGGTCTATGCCGCGGCCGCGGGCCTGGTCGCCGCCTCCGTCAAGCTCCTGCGCATCGGCCAGAACGCGGCGCAGACCCTCCTCGCGGAAGCGATGCGCGGCGCCCCTGCCCTCATCGCCGGGGCGGTCGCCCTCCCGCCCGAAAGGATCGGATCATTCAACCCGTGGTGGGACATCGCGGCCGCACGCCATGAAACCGCGGAGTTTCGTTTGTTCATATCATGAATGCATTTCCCCCATGACACGTCCTCCAAGAATCGGCGTGGGCGGCCCGGTTGGCTCCGGGAAGACCATGCTCTGCCTCAGGCTTTGCCAGGAATTGCGCGAACGCTATGAGATGGCGGTCGTCACAAACGACATCTACACGGTCGAGGACGCCCGGTTTCTGATGCACAACAAGGCGCTCGCGGCCGACCGGATCGTAGGAGTCGAGACGGGAGGCTGTCCCCACACGGCAATCCGCGACGATACAACGATGAATGAACAGGCGATCCGCGCCCTGGAGGCGAGATTTCCCAACCTGCAGCTTGTTCTCGTGGAAAGCGGGGGAGACAACCTCTCGGCGACATTTTCACCGGAGCTGGTCGATGCGTTCATCTACGTGATCGACGTGGCCGAAGGGGACAAGATCCCGAGAAAGGGCGGACCCGCGATCCGATTCAGCGATCTGATGATCATCAACAAGATCGACCTCGCACCCTATGTCGGGGCCGATCTGGAGGTGATGGCGCGCGATGCGAAGCTGATGCGCGGCGAGCGGGCCTTTCTCTTTTGCGACCTCAAGCGCGGCCATAACCTGGACAAGGTCGTCGATTGGATCGAACGCGAAGTGCTCTTCGGCGCCAAGCCGGGACCGGCGGCGCGCTAGCCTGCATCCATCACAAAACCGATGAAGATTGCCCAAGATCGTCGAGCGAAAAGGACCGAAGGCGATCGAGCTGTGCTAGAAGCACAGCGCAGAGAGCCTGAGGACCTTTGCGCAGACGAGATTGGGCAAGATTCATCGGAATTTGTGATGGATGCAGGCTAAAGTCAAAATGCCCAAATCCGCCCCGACTCTTCGCCATTCAAGCGGCGCGTCCAAACCGGCGTTTTCCGGGCATCTGCATCTGGAGGCGGTCCTGCGAGGTGGACGGACAATCCTTGCCAGGCAGTCCTTCCGCGCGCCGTTTCACATCGGCAAATCCTATTGGGACGGCTGCGTGCTTCAGGTGCGCGTCATCAACGCAACCGCCGGCATCCTCTCAGGCGACCGCCTCGAACTCGACATCCAAGCAGCGTCCGGGGCCTCGCTTCTTGTGGCCACACCGGCGGCGACGCGCGCCTTTGTGATGGAGAAGGGTGCGGCCGGATGCACCCAGCACTTTGCGGTCGGGCCCGGAGCATGGCTCGAATACTCGCCAGAACCCCTGTTTCCCCATCGGGCCACAAATTTTGTCCAGGAAACGCGAATCGATGTGGCGGACGGGGGTGAGCTGTTCTTTGCGGACACCCTTGCTCCCGGCCGGGCAGGCAGCGGGGAGATCTGGGCCTGGAAGCGGCTGCAAATCACCCTCGAGGTCGCGAGCGGAGGAGAAGTCATCCTGCGCGAGCGGCTCGACAGCTCGGGTCCCGATCTCGGCCGGCTGGCCTTGTTTCATGGCATGCCTGAAGCCTGGTTTGCCACGCTGGTCGCGATCTCGCCCCGCCTGGAATCCGCCGATCCTTTTGGGGCGCGCGTGCGCGCGCTCCACACAGGGCACTGCCGGGTCGGCGTGACGCGGTTGCGCGCAAACGCCTGGGTTGTCCGGGTGATCGCTCCCGGGAGCCAGTCGCTGCGCGACACCCTGGGCGAAATCCGGGCGGTCCTCGCCGGAAGGCTGCCCGCGCTGCAGAGCGACCTGCGGCGTCTTTAGGCGCGGTTCAGAACAGGAAGTACCGCTGCGCCATCGGCAGCACTTTTGCGGGCTCGCACGCCAGCACCCGGCCGTCGGCCTTCACCGTGTAGGTTTCAGGATCCACCTCGATCCTGGGCAGCGCATCGTTGAGGATCATGTCCCGCTTTCCCAGGCGGCGGGTGTGCTTCACCGCCTCGATCCGGCGCCGATCGCCCAAGCCTGCAAGGGACGCGGTGCCAAGCGAAGCCCCGCTCACAAAGGTGAGGCTCGTCGCGCCGACAGCCCGCCCGAAGGCTCCGAATTGAGGACGGTAGAACGTCGGCTGCGGCGTCGGGATCGAGGCATTGGGATCGCCCATGTTGGCGCAGGCGATGAATCCGCCCTTGAGGACGAGTTCGGGCTTCACGCCGAAAAAGGCCGGCTTGAACAGGACCAGATCGGCCCACTTGCCGACTTCGATGGAGCCCACCAGATGCGCGATCCCGTGCGCCACTGCCGGATTGATGGTGTATTTGGCCAGGTAGCGCAGCGCGCGAAAATTGTCGGCGGCGGCATGCGATCCGCCTGAAAGGACGCCGAACTGCGCCTTCATCTTGTGGGCGGTCTGCCATGTGCGGATGATCACCTCGCCCACCCGTCCCATGGCCTGGCTGTCGCTGGACATCATCGATATGGCGCCCAGATCGTGCAGCCAGTCCTCGGCGGCGATGGTTTCGGGCCGGATGCGCGACTCGGCGAACGCCACGTCCTCGGGAATCCTCGAATCGAGGTGGTGGCACACCATCAGCATGTCGAGGTGTTCGTCGATCGTGTTGACCGTGTAGGGCCGCGTCGGGTTGGTCGAGGACGGAAGCACGTTGGGCTCGCCGCAGACCCGGATGATGTCCGGGGCATGACCTCCGCCCGCCCCTTCCGAATGAAAGGTGTGAATCGTCCTGCCCTTGAATGCCTTGATCGTCGCCTCGACGAACCCGGATTCGTTGAGCGTGTCCGTATGGATCGCGACCTGGATGTCGAGTTCGTCCGCGACCCCGAGGCAGACGTCGATCGCGGCCGGGGTGGTGCCCCAGTCCTCATGGAGCTTGAGGCCGATCGCCCCGGCCCGAACCTGCTCCCGAAGCGGCTTCGGGGTGGAGCAGTTGCCCTTGCCGAGGAATCCGAGATTCATCGGGAACGCCTCGGCGGCCTCGAGCATCCGCCGTATGTTCCAAGCCCCGGGCGTGCACGTCGTCGCAAACGTGCCCGTGGCCGGGCCGGTGCCGCCGCCGATCATCGTCGTCACGCCGCTCGAAAGCGCCTCGTCGATCTGCTGCGGACAGATGAAGTGGATGTGCGTGTCGATCCCGCCGGCCGTCACGATGCACCCTTCGGCGGCGATCACCTCGGTGCCGGCTCCGATGATCATCGGGTTCTTTCGGCCCGTCGCCGAATCCGCAAACGCGGAACCGACGCCCCTTTGAATACCTGGGTTGCCTGCGTGGCCGATTCCGACGATTCGCCCGTGCTTCACGCCGATGTCCGCCTTGACGACCCCAAGCCGGGCATCGAGGATCAAGGCGTTGGTGAGGACCAGATCCAGCGACTCGGCGCCCGTGGCGACCGGCGACTGGCCCATTCCGTCCCGAATCACCTTTCCCCCTCCAAAAGTCACCTCATCCCCCACTGCGCCCGCCTCGACGATCAAATCCCGCTCGATCTCGACAAAAAGCTCCGTGTCGGCGAGCCGGACGCGATCGCCGATGGTCGGACCGAACATCTCGGCATACTGGCGGCGGGAGAGTTGGCGCGGCATGGCGGGGATCTATTTCCTGCTCTTGCGTTTCCCGGTCCCCGCCGCGGCTGCGGACCGGCGGGGGCCGTCCAGCCTGCCATTGACCTTCCCGTTGAGTCCATACACCTCCCGCGCTCCGGCGAGGGCGACAAGCCCGACTCGTTTCGTGTCGCCCGCCTCGAAACGCACGGCGGTGCCGGCGGGAATGTCGAGGCGGAAACCCCGCGAGGAGGCCCGGTCGAACTTCAGCGCCTCGTTGACCTCCAAGAAATGGAAGTGCGAGCCCACCTGAATCGGGCGGTCGCCGGTATTCACGACCTCGATCGTTTTCGCTTCAAGGCCTGCGTTCGCCTCGATGGCGGGCGCTCCGGCCTTCACAATGATTTCACCGGGGATCATCGGATGGGGTTGTGAACGGTCACGAGCTTTGTCCCGTCGGGAAAGGTGGCCTCGACCTGCACCTCATGGACCATTTCGGCGACGCCTTCCATCACCTGGTCCGCCCTCAGCACGGTCGTCCCGAAGCTCATGAGTTCGGCGACCGTTTTCCCATCGCGTGCTCCTTCGATGATCTCATGGGTGATCAATGCCACGGCCTCGGGGTAGTTGAGCTTCAGGCCGCGCCCCATCCGCCGTCGCGCGAGGTCGGCGGCCACGACGACGAGGAGCTTCTCGCGTTCGCGGGGCGTCAGGTGCATGACCGCAAAGGCGGGACCCGGTCAGCAAGCTTCTTGGGAACTCCATGCATGCTCGAACTTGCCCGAATATTTAATGAACACGGCAGAAGATTGCCCAAAATACAGGAGCAGAAAACACCGAAGGCGACTGAAGGTGGCCTATCAGGCCATCGAGGGAGCATGAGGGGTTTTATGCCCTGTATTTTGGGCAAGATTCTACGTGCTTCATGAAATACTCGGGCTAACCATCCTTGACAGCCAATCTCGCGCCAATCGGCCCAATTGCCAGAAAAAGAATCCACCCGCGCCGCCAAAGGAAAGGCGCAGGCGGGCCCCCGCCACGAAGGAGGCGCTTTATAAGCCCATACAGAACGCCATTTGTCCTTTAACAGGAAATGAGCCGTGCCCGCTCGGGCAACGGCTCGATTTTCAGTTCGAAGCCAAAGACGCCGTGTTTAGAATGTCCAGGCGAGGCTGGCCGTCACAACGCCCCGGTTGACCGCCGCGGTATTGGTGATCTTCGGCCCATTGCCCTGCTTGAAATTGGCGTCGGCGCCCCCGGTGTAGGAGTAACCGACGATGATCTTGGCGGACTTGCTGACCGTAAATGGCATGGTGAACCCGAGCAGCCAGTAGTCCCCTGTCGCCTTGATCTTGGGTGATGCCTCGTTGGCGGAATCGGTCCAATCGTAGGCTCCGACAGTTGCGACCCAGTCGATCTCCGAGCCTATCGCTTTCCACGGAGTCGTGTAAGCGAAGTCCATTTCATACGTCGGTCCCTTCAGAACCACATCGTAGTAGATCTTTGGGGTAATGGTGACGTTGTCCGTCGTATAATTGAGCGCAAGATTCGGCTCAAAAGTCATCCGGTAAAAACCCTGGTTCGTGGGCGCCCGCACATAAGTGTACCAGGTGAAGCCGGGCTGAATATTCGTCGAGTCGTTGATCGTGAAGGTGTACGAACCCTGCGGATCTATTTCCGGATCGGACTGGCCAGGAACCTTGTCGGAGTTGGATATCGGATCGTTGGCCCAGACTTCCAGAGTCCAGTTCCCGTAGGTCGAAGTAACGTAAGGCTCGAACGAGTTGCCCCCCAGCTTGACGCCGCGGAACATGTATTCCGAGACATACGTCGGAGTGACCGTCGTCGACCAGCTCGGCGGCGTAGGAGCTGCGGGAGCGGGAGCGGCAGCGGCTGGCGCCGCAGGGGCCGGTGCCGCTGGAGGCGGAGTTGCGGCCGTCTGGGCATCGACGGATACGGCTCCCGCCAGAAGAGCGGTGAGACAAAGTGCAAGGACGGTCTTGTTCATGCTGTATTTGCTGGGATTGAGGTTTGCGCTTGGTTGAGTCGAAACAAGGCCTTTAAGCAGTATTTCTGCCAAATTTACATTCTTGGCATAGTTTTTTGCATCGTGTTTATCGCAATTGCGTTAATCGCTTATTTTTAGGGTTTTATAAACCCAAGCCTCTGTTGAAAGAAGACCGATTTAACCGCATAAAAGCGCGCTTTTGTGCCGTGAACACATCATCAACCACCCGCGGGCCGGCCCGGATTCAGGCGTAGAGCTTCGCGGGGTAAGACCCCTGCCGCACGAGCTCCGCGATGGCCGCGGCGACCTTCGGTTTGTCGTCCCGGTAGGTAACCCCAAACCACGTGCTGCGCGTGGGAAGGACGCGCACATGAAAGGCCCCTTTCCCTATCATCTCGGAGATTGCAGCCGGCAGGTAGAACTCCGCCGACGGATCCGTTCCCTTCGCCTTGAGAAACGCCTCAAAAGCGGCTTCGAGCGCGGGAAAGAGGGCGGTCGTGAACCCCCAGCAGTTCATCGAAACCGTCTCCTCGCCCGAATAGGCCCGTCCAGGGCCGACGTCGCCGGGCGAAATCCCGGTCCGCTCATCGATGGCCCTCAGGCTCCCATCGGCCACCGAGCAGACGCCGCGGGCCACCTTCCCATGCTCCGAAAGCGTTGCGGCGAGCCGGAATCCGACCATCGCGAACTCGTTCGGGCGGACGGCTGAGGCGAGAAAGGCGCCGAGCTGCCGAAAGGAATCCGCCCCGTAAAAATCGTCCGCGTTGATGACGGCAAAGGGCTCCCGCACGCATTTGCGCGCGCACCAAACCGCTTGGCCCGTTCCCAGGGGCTTGATCCGCCCCAAGCCCGGCAGAAATCCCTCGGGCAGTTCGTCTTCGGACTGGAAGACATACTCCACCTCCGCGCGGCCCTCATACCTGGCACCGACTTTGTCGCGAAACGCGCCTTCGATGTCCCGGCGAATGACAAAGACGATCCGGCCAAATCCGGCGCGAAGCGCGTCAAAAACGGCATAATCGAGCACCGTCTCCCCGCCCGGGCCCACCGGATCGATCTGCTTCAATCCGCCGTACCTTGAACCCATTCCGGCTGCCAATATGACCAGGGTGCAGGACATAAGCTGGATTATGAGGTCGGTTTTGTGGCGGCAAGTTCAGAACACCAAGGTGTAACCCCGAAGCGGTTGCTGTTCACCTCATCCCCGCCTCCGCGGCCGGGAGGGATCTCATGGCAGAACCACGAGATCCCCCTGGCCGGATTGGCGGGGAGCTTGGGTCTTGGTGAACTCCAACCGCGGGGCGGGTTACACCTTGGTGTTCTGAACTTGCCGCCACCGCAAGCTGGCTTAAGGTCCACGCGCCATGTCCAAACACCCCACCCTGTTCGCCGGCGTCACCGTCGTGACGAAGGCCAACGTTTATTTCGACGGCGGCGTTGTGAGTTACACGGTGCTTCTCCCTGGAAATGTGAAAAAGACCCTTGGCATCATCCGGCCGGGCACCTACCACTTCAACACGGGGGCCTCCGAACGCATGGAGATCATCGCCGGAGACTGCCGCGTGAAGCTCGACGGCAAGGACCTGGAGACGGCGTACGGCGCCGACACCTCCTTTGATGTTCCGGCCAACAGCGGCTTCCAGATCTCGGTCGACGCCGGAATCTGCGAATACATCTGTTCGTTCCTCAGCGCCGCCACCTGAATTGGGTCGCGCCCAGGCTCGAGTCGTCCTCGCCGCGCTTGAAGACTCGGACGGCGGCCCAGCCGAGCACGGCGACTAGAAGGACCAGGACGGTCACCGAATATCCCGGCTTGAAAAAGTAGCTGCCGAGCACCGCCCCCCTCATCAGGTCTACGCCGTAGGCCACCGGGTCGAAGTGCGTGGCGACCTTCATCCAATGCGGCGCATTGCGAAGGGAATAGAGCGCGCCCGACAGAAAGAACATCGGGAGCAGGAGCGCGTTGCTTATGACCGGAAAGACCGTCGTCGACGTGAATCGCGCCGCCACGGCGACCCCCATCGCCGAAAAGGCGAACGAGGAAAGCAACATCGCGCCGACGAGATTGAGGAGCGACAAGGGGGTGAGCGACACTCCGGCAAGGGGTGCGAACGGAAGGACCACAACACCCTGGGCAAAGGCCTGGATCGCCCCCGAGGTGATCTTTCCAAACGCAATCGCCGAGCGCGGGATCGGCGCCACCAGCACCGCCTTCAGGAATCCGATCTGGCGGTCAAAGACGATGACAATGGCCGCAAAAGTTGCCGAGAACAGCAGCGACAGCCCCAATACGCCCGGAAAAATGTACCGGCGGTACTCTGGCCCGCCCAGCAGCGAGCTTCCGCCGATGCCGGCTCCAAGGACAAAAAGGTACAGCAGGGGCTGCGCAAGTCCCGCGGCAAGCCGGGCGCGGTCGAGCCACGCCCGCTTGAGATCCAGAATGACAATGGCGTAGATGCCCCGGAACATGGTCAGCCCACCTCCGGGGGGCCTGGACGCTCAGCCGGGAACGCCTCGTTTCCGGCAAGGCCCCGGCCGGTGAGGCCGAGGAACACGTCCTCGAGGCTGGGCGCATGGACCTCCACCCGTTCGACCCTGACGGGGAGATTGCGAAGCAGTTCCGGGACGATCGCAGCCGGATCGGCGTGGCTGAGCATGATCTCATTGCCCTGCCCCTCGCAGACAAACCCCCGCTCGCCCAGCCACCGCCGCGCCTGCGCGTCATCAGCCGTCTGCAGCCGGACGACCCCTCCGCCGAGCCGCGCCTTGAGCGCCCGCGGCGTGTCCAGGGCTACGATGTTGCCGGCATCGATCAGCGCAATGCGGTCCGCAACCTCGGCCTCCTCCATGTAGTGCGTCGTGAAGAATACGGTCTGGCCCGCGGCGGCCAGCGAGCGGACGTGGGTCCAGAACACCCGCCTTGCGTCGACGTCGAGACCCAGGGTCGCTTCGTCGAGGAAAAGAATGGCCGGATCGGTAACGAGGGCGCGGGCGAGCTCGAGCTTCCGCCTCTGCCCGCCGGAGAGTTTCTCCGCGGGGCGATCGCCGGCCTCGCCGAGCCCGAGGCTTTCGAGGAGCTCCGTCGCCCTCCGGCGCGAGGTCGACATCGGCATTCCGTAGAAAAGCCCCATGAGCAGCAGGTTGTCGCGCCCGGAAAGCCGCCGCTCGATCGCGGGCTCCTGGAAGACAATGCCCATCACCCTCCTGACCGCATTGCGGTCCGAAACGACGTCGTGCCCGAACACCCGCGCAGCGCCCGCCGTCGGCGTCCGGAGGGTGGCGAGAATGGAAAAAAGGGTCGTCTTTCCGGCGCCGTTCGGGCCGAGCAGCGCGAACATCTCCCCTTTTTGCACGGTGAGGTCGATCCCTCTCAGCGCCTCGACCGCCCCATACCGCTTCACGAGCGCCCGCACCTCCACGGCGGGCGGCGATTCTGGGGAGGCTGGCGCATCTGCTGTCACGGCCAACCAAGAACATCCACAGGCCGTCCGCTGGCAAATATCTTCGTCAAGTTCCGGGTAAACCGGGCCCGCGGGCAAGGTTCGGCCCAGCCTTGGATCAGCCTGCATCAATCACAAAACCGATGAAGATTGCGCAAGATCGTCGAGCGAAGAGGGCCGAAGGCGACCGAGTTGTGCTAAAAGCACGGCGCAGGGAGCCAGAGGACCTTTGCGCCGACGAGATTGGGCAAGATTAGTCGGAATTTGTGATGGATGCAGGCTAAGGCAAATCCGTCGAACCCATCAGGTAGCGGTCGCACTCGCGGGCGGCTCCCCGCCCTTCGTTGATCGCCCAGACCACCAGGCTCTGCCCGCGGCGGCAGTCCCCGGCGGCAAAAACCCCTGCCAGATTGGTCGTGTACTTCTCGTGCTCGGCCTTGATGTTCGAGCGGGCGTCGACGGCGACGTTCAATTCCTTGAGCAGCGGCTGTTCGGGCCCGAGAAAACCCATGGCAAGGAGGACCAGCTGCGCGGGTCTCGTCTCTTCGCTGCCCGGCTCCTCGACGGGCACGAACTGGCCCTTTTCGTTGCGATCCCAACGGATGCGAACGGTCACGAGCGCCTTCACCCCTCCGGCGTCGTCGCCGATGAATTTCTTCACCGTTGTCAGATAGACGCGGGGATCGGCGCCAAAGCGGGCGGCGATCTCCTCCTGGCCGTAATCCATCTTGTAGACCTTGGGCCACTCGGGCCACGGATTGTCGGCCGCGCGGTCCATCGGCGGCCTCGGAAGAATCTCGATCTGGGTCAGGCTCCGGCAGCCCTGGCGGATTGCGGTGCCGACGCAGTCGGTGCCGGTGTCGCCACCGCCGATCACGACGACGTCCTTGCCCTGCGCCCGGATGGGAGCCGCCTCGGGGTGCCCGGCGAGGACGGCCTTCGTGTTCGCGGCAAGGTACTCCATCGCAAAATGGACGCCCTGCAGCTGGCGGCCCTCGATCGGAAGATCGCGCGGCTGGGTGGCGCCCGTGCAGAGCACGGTCGCGCTGAACTCCTTCAGGAAGATCTGCGGCTCGACATTGTCGCCGACATCGGCGTTGCAGATGAACTTGATCCCCTCCTCCTCCATGAGCTTGAGGCGGCGCATGACCACCTCCTGCTTGTCGAGCTTCATGTTCGGGATCCCGTACATGAGGAGCCCTCCCGGGCGGTCAGCCCGCTCAAAGACAGTGACCGTGTGCCCAACCCGGTTAAGCTGCGCCGCTGCGGAAAGCCCGGCCGGGCCGGAACCGATGATGGCGATCTTTTTCCCGGTGCGGAACCCCGGCGCCTCCGGCACGACCCAGCCCTCCTCCCAGCCCCGGTCGATCACCGTGCACTCGATGTTCTTGATGGTCACCGGCGGGTTCGTGATGCCCAGGACGCAGGACCCCTCGCAGGGGGCGGGGCAGACGCGGCCTGTGAACTCCGGAAAGTTGTTCGTCCGATGGAGCCGGTCGAGTGCCTCGTGCCAGAGTCCCCGGTACACCAGGTCGTTCCATTCGGGAATCAGGTTGTTGATCGGACAGCCCGACGCCATGCCGCTAATGAGCTTGCCGGTGTGGCAGAACGGCACGCCGCAATCCATGCAGCGCGCTCCCTGCTTGCGGAGCTTGTCCTCCTCCATGTGGTGGTGGAACTCCTTCCAGTCGCGGATCCGCTCAAGCGCGGACCGGTCCACGGGAAGCTCCCGCAGATACTCAATGAATCCAGTTGGTTTGCCCATCGTGTAAGTTGGAAGCCGGATTGAAATGCGCCATCAGAGTCCGCCGATCCGGGACAGGTCCCGGGCGTTCTCCTCGAAGGCGGCCATCACCGCCTCTTCGCCGGTGAGTCCCTGCGCCTGGACGCGGCGCACGCAGTTGAGGACCCGCTTGTAGTCCTTCGGCATGATCTTCACGAACAGGGGAACCATCCGGTCCCATTCGCCGAGCACCTTCTTCGCGCGCTCGCTCTTCGTATGGGCGAGGTGCCGCTCGATCATCGAGCGCACTTGCGCGATTTCCTCAGTGTCGTCGAGCTTCTCGACGCCAACCATCTGGACGTTCACCCGAGCCTTGAAATCCCCGCGCTCGTCCAGGACGAACGCGATGCCGCCGGACATTCCGGCGCCGAAGTTGCGGCCCGCGGGCCCGAGGACGACGACACGCCCGCCCGTCATGTATTCGCAGCCGTGGTCGCCCACCGATTCGACGACGGCGTCGATTCCGCTGTTTCGGACGCAGAATCGCTCGCCGGCCATCCCGCGGATGTAGGCCTCGCCGCTGGTCGCCCCGTAGAAGGCCACGTTGCCGACGATGATGTTCTCCTCGGGCAGGAAGGTGGAGCCCTGCGGCGGATAGACGATGATCTTCCCGCCGGACAGGCCCTTGCCGATGTAGTCGTTCGCGTCCCCCTCGAGGACGAAGGACATGCCCCGCGGAACAAAGGCCCCGAAGCTCTGCCCTGCCGAGCCCTGGAAATGGACGCGGATCGTGTCCTCCGGCAGGCCGGCGGCGCCCCACTTGCGGGTGAGTTCCGACCCGGTGATGGTGCCGACGACGCGGTGGACGTTGCGTATGGGTATCTTCAGGTCGACCTTCTCGCCGCGCTCGATGGCCGGCTTGCAGGCCTCCAGAAGGCTCGTCATGTCGAGCGACTTTTCGAGCCCGTGATCCTGGGAAATCTGGCAGTAGCGGCCCACGTCCTCGTCGACGTCCGGCCGGTACAGGATGTTGCTGAAATCGAGGCCCTTCGCCTTCCAGTGATCGACGGCCTTGCGGGCCTCGAGCCTGTCCGCCCGCCCGATCATCTCATCGACGGTCCTGAAGCCGAGGGAGGCCATGATCTCGCGCAGGTCCTCGGCGATGAAGCGCATGAAATTGATCACGTGCTCGGGCTTGCCCGCGAACTTGGCCCTCAATTGCGGATCCTGGGTGGCCACGCCGGCCGGACAGGTGTTCAGATGGCATACGCGCATCATGATGCAGCCGGTCGCGACGAGAGGGGCCGTGGCAAAGCCGAACTCCTCGGCGCCAAGGAGGGCCGCAATCGCGACGTCGCGTCCGGTCTTCAGCTGGCCGTCGGTCTCGACGGCGATTCGGCTCCGCAGATTGTTGAGCACAAGGGTCTGGTGCGTCTCGGCAAGCCCGAGCTCCCAAGGCAGGCCCGCGTGCGTGATCGACGTCTGGGGCGAGGCCCCGGTGCCGCCGTCGTAGCCGCTGATCAGGACGACATCGGCGTGCGCCTTGGCCACGCCGGCCGCGATCGTGCCGACGCCGACCTCCGCGACCAGCTTCACGCTGATTCGGGCGCGGCGGTTTCCGTTCTTCAGGTCGTGGATGAGTTCCGCCAGATCCTCGATCGAATAGATGTCGTGATGCGGCGGCGGGGAGATGAGCCCCACTCCGGCCGTCGTCAGGCGCGTCTTGGCGATCCAGGGGTAGACCTTGGATCCGGGCAGCTGGCCGCCCTCCCCGGGCTTGGCGCCCTGGGCCATCTTGATCTGGAGCTCGCGGGCGTTGACCAGGTACTCGCTCGTGACGCCGAAGCGGCCCGAGGCCACCTGCTTGATCGCCGAATTGACCGAGTCTCCGTTGGGCAGCGGCTTGTAGCGCTCGGGATCCTCGCCGCCCTCGCCCGTGTTGCTCTTGCCGCCGATGCGGTTCATCGCGATCGCAAGCGTCTCGTGCGCCTCCTTCGAGATGGAGCCGTACGACATGGCGCCGGTCTTGAAGCGCTTCATGATCGCCTCGGCCGGCTCGACCTCCGCCAGGGGGATCGCCGGCCCGGACTTGAAGTCGAGCAGGCTTCGCAGTGTGCAGAGATTCTTCGACTGGTCGTCGATCAGCCGGGCATACTCCTTGTATGCCGCCACGCTTCCCGTGCGGACGGCCTTCTGGAGGCGATGGATGGACTCGGGAGTGAAAAGGTGGGCCTCGCCGTCGTTTCTCCACCGGTACTGGCCTCCCGAGCGGAGCACGTGGCCGTTGACGGGCCTGGTCGGAAACGCCGCATGGTGGCGGGCAAGGACCTCCTGGGCGATCACGTCCAGGCCGATTCCGCCGACCCTCGACGAAGTTCCCGTGAAATAATGGTCGATGACATCCTGCCGCAGGCCGAGGGCCTCGAAGACCTGGGCCCCGCGGTAGCTTTGGATCGCGGAAATGCCCATCTTCGACATGACCTTGATGACGCCCTTGGCCGCCGCCTTCACATAGTTCTTGCAGGCGGCCTTGTGGTCGATCCCGGTCAGGAGTCCCTCCCGGATCATGCTGTCGATCGACTCGAAGGCGACGTACGGGTTGATGGCGCTGACTCCGTAGCCGATCAGCAGCGCGAAATGGTGCACTTCGCGGGCCTCGCCCGTCTCGAGGACCAGGCTCACGCGGGTCCGCAGGCCCTCCCGGATCAGGTAGTGGTGCAGGCCGGCGATCGCCAAAAGCGCAGGGACCGGCGCAAAGTCGCGGTTCACCCCGCGGTCCGAAAGGATGATGACGTTGATCTCGTCCTCCTCGATCATGCGGCGGGCCATCGCCGACAATTCCTCGACCGACTTTGCCAGCCCCCTCTCTCCCCGGGTCACGCGGAAAAGGATGGGCAGGACCCCGACCTTGAGGCCGGGCATGTTCTGACGCCGAATCTTCGCAAACTCCTCGTTCGTGAGGATCGGCCACTTGAGCTCCACCCGCCGGCACGCCGAGGGCTGCGGATCCAGCAGGTTTCCCTCGGAGCCGAGGCGCGTCTCCGCCCCCACGACGATCTCCTCGCGGATGCAATCGATCGGCGGGTTGGTGACCTGCGCGAATAGCTGCTTGAAGTACTCGTAGAGCAGCCGCGGCTTGTTCGAAAGGACCGCCAGCGCGGCATCGTTGCCCATGGATCCGACGGCTTCGACGCCATCGCGGGCCATCGGGGTCAGGATTATCCGCTCGTCCTCGTCCGTGTAGCCAAAGGCGATCTGGCGCTCGAGGAGCGTCTTGTGGTCGGGCGCCGGCACTTCCGGGGCGTCTGCAATGTCGCTCAGGTGGACCAGATGCTCGTTCAGCCACTGCCGGTAGGGACGCTCGGTGGCGAATTTCTTCTTGATCTCCTCGTCATCGACAATGCATCCCCGCTCGGTGTCCACGAGGAACATGCGGCCCGGCTGCAGCCGGCCCTTCTGTTCGATGTCCTCGGGCGGCACGACCAGGACGCCGGCCTCGGAGGCCATGATGACCCGGCCGTCCTTGGTGACGTAATAGCGGGATGGGCGCAGGCCATTGCGGTCAAGGATCGCCCCAATCTGCTTTCCGTCGGTGAAGGCGATGGAGGCGGGTCCGTCCCACGGCTCCATGAGGCAGGAGTGATACTGGTAGAAAGCCCGCCGCTCGTCGTCCATCGACTCGTTGTTGGACCACGGTTCCGGGATCATCATCATCATCGCGTGCGCGATCGGCCGGCCGGCGAGCACCAGAAGCTCGAGTGTGTTGTCGAACATGCCGGAGTCGCTGCTGTTCGGATTGACGACCGGAAGGACCTTCTTGATGTCCTCTCCAAAAAGAGGCGACTCGAACAGGGCCTCGCGCGCGTGCATCCAGTTGATGTTGCCCCGCAGCGTGTTGATTTCGCCGTTGTGCGCGAGGTACCGGTACGGATGCGCGCGCTCCCAACTCGGGAACGTGTTCGTGCTGAAGCGCGAATGGACCAGGGCTAGCGCCGTCTCAACCCCCGGCTCCCGCAGGTCGGCAAAATACTGGTCGAGCTGCTCCGTCAGAAGCATGCCCTTGTAGACGAAAGTCTTGTGGGAAAGGCTGGCCGTGTACCAATACTCCGCCCCGTCCATGGTCGAGGTGCGGATCTCGTTGTAGGACCTCTTGCGTAGGACGTAGAGCTTGCGCTCGAAGGCCATCGGGTCGGCGTTCGCCGGATCGCGGCCGATGAAGACCTGCCGGATCATGGGCTCGCAGGAGCGGGCCGTCTCGCCGAGCATCGAATCATTGGTCGGCACCGTGCGCCAGCCGAGGAAGACCTGCCCCTCGGACTGCACGATCTGCTCGAAGCGCTCCTCCAGCCGGCGGCGCTTGATCCGGTCGCGCGGCAGAAAAATGAGCCCGCTTCCGTACTCGCCGGGACCAGGCAGCGAGATCCGCGCCTTTCCGCAGACCTCCTTGAAATACCCGTGCGGCATCTGGATCAGCACACCCGCCCCGTCGCCCGTGTTGGCCTCGCAGCCGCAGGCTCCCCGGTGGTCCAGGTTCTTCAGCACCCGGAGGGCGTCCTTCAGGATCTGGTTCGATTTGCGGCCCTTGATGTCGACGACGAAGCCGACGCCGCAGGCGTCGTGCTCGAACCACGGATCGTAGAGGCCCTGCTTCTTCGGCAGGCCAGGGCCCCGGAATCGGGGCTTCTTCGTGACTTCAGTTCGGGTGTGCATCAGTGTGGGTGCGCAAAAAAGGCCGGCGTATCGGTTGGAGCCGGCCCTGCAAAGTTTCTGTTACGCTCAGAAGGGCCGTTCCATTCAGAAGAAGCGGACGGTTTTCGTGGCCATTTTGGCATACTCCTCGACATCGGAGCAGCCTGCGTTTGTGGGAGCCGCGGCGGGAGTGCCGGTCGGCTGGACGAGATCGTTGCTCAGAAGGTAGTTCTCCACTTCCTCGCCCGAGATGTCGGCGAGCATCACCCCGTCGATCTCCACGCATGGCGACAACGGCTGGCCGGACTTGCGAACCATCTCCGCGTAGCTCTCACGGTTGCCGATGATGTCGATGTCCTCGTACTCAAGCCCGTATTTGCGCAGGATGGCGCGAACTCCGTTGGACCAGCCGCAGGAGGGCTTGAGATATGCCTTGATTGTCATGAAGCGAATGTATCCGAACGCAAAATTGGTGCAAGCTATACGGCCGATTGAGCACGGCGCAAGAACACTCTTCGGTTTTTTTAGCAGAAAACGTGCCCGAATCCCGTCACCGGATCATGGCACCTCGTAGACTTCGATCATGACATTGCCCGCGGTGTTGCTGGCGCTGCTGACCTGGGCCGTGTAGCCGCCGGGCGGCAGCGTGAGGAGGACTTCCGAGTCCTTGCTGTTGGGATCCGTGAAAGGCTGCGCGTAGACGGAAGCGGCAACGGAGGAGAGCACCGAACTGCCTCCCCAGCCCGCGTTGTAGGCGATCGGCGCATCGGCGGAGTTGTAAACCGTCAATTGCGGGTCGGGCATGACTACTGTGACATTCTGGGCGGCCAGGGCTGGGCCGTCGGCGCGGATCAGCACGGTCTTTGCCGTCGTGCCTCCGACCCAGAAGCCCGCCGTCAGGCTGCTGTTCGAGCCCACCAGGAGCCGGCAGGACAGATTGATGAGCCTGGGGGTAGCCGCCGTGTAGGCACCCGAGGGCGTGTCGTCGTAGAACGCGGTCAGTGTCTTGCCAGTGACGCCTGAAACGCTGCTCACCTGGACCGTGTAGCCCCCAGGCGCCAGGGGAACCACGACCGCCGAATCCTTGCTTGTAGGATCCCCAAGCGCCGTCGCGTATGTCGCAGCGTCCGCGGCGATCACCGCAGTTTGGTTGCTCAAGGGGGCGCCCCACCCCGTGTTCGAACCGATGACGGTTTGGCCGGAGAATACATTCAACTGGGGATCGGGCATGACCCCTGTCTGGCCCATTGTGGCCACGGTCGGGCCCAATGCCTGTACGAGCAGGCTCTGCGACCCGGCGGTGCCGGTCCCGCCGACAAAGAATCCGACCGTCAACGTCTGGCTGCCGCTTCCTGCAACGGCGAGGGTCGATAGGTTGATCAGCCGGCCGGGACTTGCCGGGGCGCTGCTGACCGCCAGTGTCGCCGCATTGCTCAGGACCGAGCCATTTGAATTGCTCACCAGGCACGTGTAGGCCCCGGTTGAACTCGCAGTGGCCTGCACGACCAGAATCGCATTCGTCGCCCCTGCGATGGCCGTCCCATTCAGGTACCACTGGTAGGTCGCGCTCGTGCCGCTTGCATCCGCCCGCTGTCGGGCGTTGGACGAGGCGAAAGACGATCCTTGGACAACCCCTGATGAATTGACGCTGAAGACAACGGTGCTGCCCATGGCGATCGTCTGGGAGGCCGGCTGGGCCGTGATCGTCGGGTTCCCCGACGGAGCAGTCACGGTCAACATCGCAGCCGAACTGGTGGCCGAGCCCGCGGAGTTTGTGGCGACAACCGTGTAACTGCCGGAGTTCGAGGCCTGGACGCCAGAGATCGAATAGGAGGCATTTGTCGCGCCGGCGATTGCCTGGCCGTTGAAGAACCACTGGTACGTCGGCGCGGGGTTGCCCGCCGCCGCCACAGTCAGTGTGATGCTTGTTCCTGCGCTGGCGCTGGCTGCTTGCGGCTGGGAAGAGATGGTCGGCGCCGCGACTGTCGGAGCGTTCACCGCAAGGATAGCGTTGCCTGAAGTGACTGAACCACTCGAATTGGAGACGATTGCAGCATAGTTGCCTGCGTCGCCCAACTGAACTGAGGGGATCGTGTAAGTGGCGCCGGTCGCGCCAGCGATGTTGACTCCTCCCTTTGTCCACTGGTAAGTCGGCGCGGGATTCCCATTGGCTGCAACGGTGAGATTCACCGTCGTCCCTGCCGCCACTGTCTGCGACGTCGGCTGTGTTTCAATCACCGGAGCCGCTGGCACGGAGCTCACGTAAAGAGTAGCCGCCGAGCTCGTTACGCTCCCGGTCGCATCGGTAACCACAACGGCAAAGGTGCTTCCGTTATCGCTTAACTGCAGATTGTTGAGCGTGAGGCTCGCGTTGGTGGCCCCGGGGATATTGATCCCGTTCATTTGCCACTGGTACGTCAGCGCACCGCCTGCTGTTACGGCCACGCTAAATGATGCGCTGCCACCGACTCCGGCGGTCTGATTGGCTGGGGGTGTTACGATCGTGGGCAGGCCGTAAGTGAGCGTGGAGATTGTAATGTCGGCGGAAGCGGCCTGATAGTCGCCCCCTCCAGTCTGCGTTGCCCGGATGACAACTGGCGAACTGTCGTTCAACGTGATGGTGCTGCCATTTACGCCCGTCGCCGTGGCCGATCCGCTTACAATGGAGAAAGTCACCGTCTGTCCCGAAGTCGCCGAGGCCGAAATCGTGAATGGCACTCCCTGAACCACTGGGGCCGGAGGCAGCGAAAAGAAAATCGATTGGGCAGCCGGGGCGATGACCAATGTGCCCGTGGTGCTCCCTGTGAATGAGTAGTCCGAATTCTGGCCTATTACCTGCACAGAATAGCTGCCGGCGTGGACTGGCGGAGGGCCGTTGGGACCACCGTATTCGACAGTGAAGGGAGGTCCAGGCGGATTCAGCGTCACGGTGGCGGAATGCGGGTTGCCGTTATAGGTCTGTTGCAACCCGGAAAGCGTCACGACAACCGGGGCTTGTTGTATCACCAGGCTGCAGTCACCTAGAGGTACTCCGCCTTGGTGGTTGATATCAAGGCTTAGGATCTCAACGGCATAGACGCCAGCTTCAGTGGGAGCCGACACCGTATACAATATACTACTCTTAGTGAAGCCGTAGTAATAGTAGGTTATTGAAAAGGGTAGCCCCGACGGAGTGGTCGTGACTGTCACATACTCCGGGCTGCCGCTATAAACCTGCGTGACGTTGCTCACGGAAAACATCGGCGAGTTGAACGGCTGGCCTTGCGGCGGGGATGTGTCATCCGGCGGAATATCGACGGTGACCGTGGAGACGGTAACAGTCGTTGTTCCGTAGGCATTGGTCACGACGGTGGAGTAGGTTCCTGCGTCGCTGGCCTGGACATTCGACAGGGACAACGCTTGGTCAGTGGCCCCTGGAATCGGCTGCCCGTCCTTCTGCCACTGGTAGGTGAAGGGGCGGCTCCCCGTGATCGGAGGCGACAATTCGATGCCGCCGCCCTCGGTGAGATCAATGCTACTGGGAGGGCTTGTAACCGTCGGTGGAGCATCCACAACCAGGGTTGCTGGAGAACTTGTCACCGACCCGAGGAAGTTGCCTACGGTCACTGTATAAGTGCCGCTTTCACCGGACTGAACATTGGTCATGGCGAGCGTCGCCGACGTCTCCCCGTACAGTGCGGTTCCATTGAACTTCCATTGATAGGAGAAGGGGGCGGTTCCGCTGACTCCCACCGTAAAAGAGACATTTGCCCCCTGGGCGCATGTCTGGCCCGTCGGCTGTGCGGTTATCGTGACAGGCGCGTTCACAGTGAGCACGGCGGGATTGCTCGTCGCGGAACCGGCCCCATTGGTGACCTTCACCACGTAGGTTCCGGCATCGCTAGCCTGGACACTGGCAAAAAACATACCGTAGGAATCGTCTGTCATGCCGGTAATCGTCCCGCTTTGGACGACACTGCCATCCTTTAGTATCTGGTAAGTGGACGGCGGGGTCGCGCTCGCCCATACGGTGGGGAATGATATCGTGTCGCCTGGATTCGCGGTCTGGTCCTGGGGTTGGCGGGTGATGACAGGGGGATCGGCGACAGTCATTCCCAGTAACAATGCCCGGGTGGACCCCGCGCCATTGCTGACGGTTACATAGTAGACTCCGTCGTCGGCATCCTGAACGTTTACAAGTGTGAGGGTATTGGTTGTCGCACCGGGAATATTGCTGATTGTGTTGGGATTGTTATCGAGCGTTTCCTGCCACTGGTAAGTGAAGGGGCCCGTCCCGGCGGCCGCCACGGTGATGGAAACCCTACTTCCTGCCGCAGGGCTTTCAGAAACATAACTCGTTGTGATCACAGGAGCCGTGGAAGCTTGGGCGAGCGCACGGACCGTGGTGGCGCAGATCAGGATGACGGCGAGGAAGGAACGCAAACTCCAGTTCCCGTCAAGACAGCCGCGAAACGAATTTCCATTCACCACCACGGGTTCACCGACGATGGCTCGATTAAAAAGGGCCCGCCAATTGGAAGAGCGCGTCCCTCCATAAAACTGGACTGCCTCCTGCCATTCTGTTTCCGGTCTGATCATCGCATTTTGCAGCAAATGTCGCCAGCGGTTGCCGGGCATATCCGTAGTTTAATTCAGACCATCATCCGGCGTCCACATGCCCAGTGCGTCATGGCACTTCGTAAACCTCGATCATGACATTTCCCGCGGTTGTGCCCTCGGGCTGCCCATTGATGAACGGCGGAACATAAGACTGGGCATTGCCTGACGGGACAGGAACCGCGAAGCCGGAACACAGGGCGAGCGCCCTGATTATCCTTCGCTGGAAAAAGGATCGCATGGGGTTGGTATAGTCAATGTGCGCCTTGCGACGGGCGGCTTGAGGGCACGTCGGAATGAACGCGGCCCAAGGGTAATTCTTGGGTGCGTGCAATCGTGACACAAGACGCCATTCTGTCAGAATATTATATGGAGCGGAATAATGCGGCCCATTAGCTTTGCAACGTTCGCCGACCGCACCCGCGAACCTGGACTTTCCGGTCCAGGTGGGCGGAGGTGATGCTGGATGCACCGGCGCCTTGCCGTGCAGCAACGCGAGTTTCATTGGCATGGGCTTGAAACCTCCCGCCGGATTAAACGAAGGATCGAACGGCTTAAAGACGGCTGACTAAGGAAAATAGCGTACGCGTGCTGAATGCCCGGTGTTTTGGCTGGATGGCCGCGGGATCCGGTGGCCAGTCGCAGCCGGACTCACAGGGATGCCCCGCCCTTTTTCCTAGCGATGGGCAACGGGTTCCGTTATCACCGCCCGGATGAAAGTCCTCGTCACCGGAGCAGCCGGGTTCATCGGCCATCAGGTCGCCCGCCGTCTGGCCGAAACCCGGCAGTGCGAGGTGCTCGGGATCGACAACCTGGGCGCCTACTACGATGTCGAGCTGAAGCGGGCGCGTCTGGCCGACCTCGAGACTTTCGAGGGCTTTCGGTTCCTGCAGTCGGATTTTGCCGAGGCGGACCGGTTTCTGGCGCTCATGGAGCATTTCAAGCCGGATTATGTCGCCCATCTGGGCGCCCAGCCCGGGGTCAGGCACAGCGTCGAAAACCCGGGCGCCTACGTGCAGAGCAATCTCGTCGGGTTCGCCAATGTGCTCGAGGGATGCCGGCGGGCGCCGCCAAAACACCTCGTCTACGCCTCGAGCAGCAGCGTGTATGGCGCCGGCGCCAAGCCGCCGTTTCGGGAAGAGGACGATACGGGGCTTCCAACGTCATTTTATGGCGCAACCAAGCGCAGCAACGAGCTGATGGCCCAGAGCTACGCGGGCACGCACGGACTCAAGATCACGGGCCTTCGCTTTTTCACGGTGTACGGGCCGTGGGGCCGGCCGGACATGGCTCCGACCCTTTTTGCGCGGGCAATTTGCGAGGGCACGCCGGTCAGGCTGTTCAACGAGGGCAGGAACCTGCGCGACTTCACTTATATAGACGACATCGTGGACGGGGTCGTCCGGGCCCTTCTTTACCCCTTCGATGCCGCCAATACCCCGGAAGGCGCCCGGGGCGCCGCCGCGCGAAAGGCCAAGGAAGTCCTCCTGGCGGCCGGAGTTCACCCCACCCAACAGGCCCGGATCTTCAACCTGGGCCATCACCGGCCGATCGAAACCCTGCTGTTTGTCAGGATGCTTGAGCAATTGCTCGGCCAGACGGCGAAGGTCGAACTACTACCCCCACAGCCCGGGGACATGTTTGAGACGTGCGCCGACCTCGCGCGGGTGAAGGCGGCCATCAACTATCAGCCGCGAGTGCCACTGGAAGAGGGTCTTGCGCGGTTTGTTGCGTGGTTCAGGGACTATTACAAGTTCTGAACGCGATTCAATGGCCGGCCCAGGGGGAGCCCTGGCTGGCTGATCATCCTTTTCATGAAAACCGTCCTCCTTCTCATTGGATCCAACATATTCATGACCTGCGCCTGGTATGGGCACCTCAAGTTCAGGTGGCTTGTGGGGAAACCCCTGTTTCTTGTCATCCTGGCCGCTTGGGGGATCGCCTTCTTCGAGTATTGCCTGCAGGTCCCGGCCAACCGGATCGGTTTCAATTCCGGCCGGTTCGACGGCTACCAGCTCAAGGTGATCCAGGAAGCCATCACGCTCGTCGTCTTCGTGGTCTTCGCCTGGCTCGTGCTCAAGGAGCGGCTGACGTGGAACTATGCGGTCAGTTTCGGCTTCATGCTGCTGGCGGTGTATTTCGCGATGGCGTTCAAGGGCGGCGGAGCCGCCTCCTGAAAACGGGCTGGATGCGGCCCCGACGCATTCCCGTCCCAAGAAACAGACCCGTTCCGGGACGACCGCACCAAAGGCCCACGTTGGGCGCTTGCTACAATCGACCGGGCGTCGTTACCTGATGGCGTCCTTCGTTTCCGGCCGGTTTGTCACGGCTTTGAATTGCGCCCGCCAGATTTCCAATTACATCCCATTTTCCCATGTCCAAAGCCTCTCCCAGCCCCCGCACCGAGTCCGCTGAAAAGTCCAAGGCCGCCATTGCCGAACCCGCCGCACGAAAGAACGTGGATCTCGCGCTGAGTGCGATCACCAAGCAGTTTGGGGAAGGCTCCATCATGCGCCTGGGCGACGCGCACAAGATGAAGGTGGAGACGCTATCCACCGGTTCGCTCGCGATCGACCTCGCCATCGGTGTCGGCGGGCTGCCGCGCGGACGGATCATCGAGGTCTACGGGCCCGAATCCTCGGGCAAGACGACCTTCTGCCTGAGCGTCATCGCCGAGGCTCAGCGAAACGGCGGCCTGGCGGCCTTCATCGATGTGGAGCACGCCCTCGACCCGAAGTACGCCCGGATCGTGGGCGTCAAGCTCGACGACCTCCTGGTCTCCCAGCCGGACAGCGGCGAGGACGCCCTCAACATCATGGAGACCCTAATCCGCTCGAATGCAATCGACGTCATCGTGCTCGACTCCGTGGCGGCGCTGGTCACCAAGGCCGAGCTCGACGGGCAGATGGGCGATGCGACCGTCGGCTCCCAGGCCCGCCTCATGAGCCAGGCCATGCGGCGCCTGACCGCGGTCGTCAGCAAGACGAAATGCGTCTGCATCTTCACAAACCAGATCCGGGAGAAGATCGGCGTCATGTTTGGCAATCCGGAGACTACGAGCGGCGGCCGGGCGCTCAAATTCTTCTCGTCGGTCCGGATCGACATCCGCCGCAAGGACCAGATCAAGACGCCCGAGGGCAAGGTCATCGGCAACCGGACCAAGATCAAGGTGGTCAAGAACAAGGTCGCCCCGCCCTTCACCGAGTGCGAGTTCGACATCATGTACGACGAGGGCATCTCGAAGACCGCGCTCCCTTCTCGACCTCGGCCTCGAGCACAAGATTCTCGAGAAAAAGGGCGCCTGGATCGCCTACCAGGGCGAGCTCGTCGGCCAGGGCCGCGACGCGGCAAAGCAGGCCCTGAAGGAGAAGCCCGAGCTCGCCGAAAAGATCACCAAGGCGATCCTCGAGAAGGTGACCGTGACCGGCGGGGCCGTGGTCACCGGCGACGGCGCGGGCGCCTGACGGCTTCAGGGCCGCGGAATCGAATTCGACTGGCTTTCGCCCGCCCGGGCGGTTGGCTGGTTGCATGGCGCATCCGCCCGACACCATCGCAGCCCTCGCCACGCCCGCCGGAACGGCGGCGTTGGCGGTCATTCGCATCACGGGGCCGGATGCAGCGGGCCTTGCCCGGGAACTCGCCGGCTCCCCTCCCCCTGCCCGGTCGGCCCGGCACCGCGAATATCGCGACCGGAGGCGAACGATTCTGGATGACGTTCTCCTCACTTTCTTCCCGGAGCCCCATTCCTCAACCGGCGAGAACGTCCTGGAAATCTCCTGCCATGGAAATCCCTTCATCGCGCAGCGGATTCTTGAGGACCTCTTCGCCCGCGGCTGTCGTCCGGCCGAGCCGGGGGAATTCACGCGGCGCGCGTTCCTCAACGGAAAGATCGACCTGAGCCAGGCGGAGGCCGTGATGGACCTCATCTCGGCCCGCAGCGAGCGAGCCCTCGCCGCCGCGCACCGGCAGCTTCGCGGTTCGCTCGGCCGCCATTTGGCGCCCCTCGTCAGCGACCTGATGGCGTCCGTCGCCACGGTCGAGGCTTACATCGATTTTCCCGAGGAGGATCTCCCCGGCGAGAACCGCGAGGCATTGCGCAACACGATTGCCTCCGTGCGCACCGGCGCCCGGCAGCTTCTCGCCACGCGCCATTACGGCGACCTTCTGCGGGACGGGATAAGGACGGTGATCGTCGGCGAGCCCAACGCCGGCAAGAGCTCGCTTCTCAACCGGCTGCTCGGGAAGGACCGCGCCATCGTAAGCCCCGAACCGGGAACGACCCGGGATTTCATCGAGGAGCGAGCCATCGTCGGCCCGCACTGTCTCCGGCTTATTGATACGGCCGGGCTGAACCCCCTGCCCGGGGCGGTCGAGCGCCTGGGAATCGAGAAGGCGCGCGGATGTATCGATGAAGCGGATATAATCATCCTGGTTCTCGACGCGACCCGCCCCACCCCGCCCGCCGATCCTGCAGTCGCCGGACGGCTGACCGCGGAACGCACGATCGTCGCGCTGAACAAGATCGATCTTCTGCCCGGCTCCGGAGGAACCGGCGGCGACGCAAAGGCGCCCCAGGGACTCGCCATGGTGCGGGTTTCCGCGCTCAGCGGCGCCGGGATCGATGCCCTGAAGGCCGAGCTTGTCCGGCGGGCCGACGGTTTCCAACCGGGGTCCGGCGAGGACGCCGTCGCCATCAATGCGCGTCACGCCCATGCGCTAGCCACCGCGGATGAGTGCCTCGGACAGGCCCTGGAGAAATTGGCGGTGAATGCGCCGCCTGAGCTTCTTGCAAGCGATTTGCGCAGTGCCCTCAATGGGCTGGGCGAAATTTCGGGCAAGATCGACAACGAGCAGGTGCTCGACCGGCTGTTTTCGGCCTTCTGCATCGGGAAATAGGCATTGTCAAGTAGTTGGTTCCGGAAAGCGCGGCGGGGTTCCTGTCCGCACGAATGGCAGGCCAGGGTTGCAAGCTATCGATCCGGCTCTATTCGTCTCTGTCGTAATGTTGTTTTTCGGGCCAGTTTTGTCATTTGTATCCATTTTTCTTGGACGATCGGCGCGACGCGGGGAGAGAACCCGTTGCTCGAGCTCCGCTCCCCTACTCTGCATCGGTTGGAGTCATATAATAGCTTGATATATAATAGTTTACCGTTCGATGTAATCGTTTGCGGCGCCGGGCATGCGGGCGTCGAGGCCGCTCTTGCCGCGTCGCGGATGGGGGCCTCTACCCTGCTCTTGTCGGGAAATATAGACACGATCGCCCAGATGAGCTGCAATCCGGCAATCGGCGGCCAGGCCAAGGGACAGATTGTTAGGGAGATCGACGCGCTCGGCGGTGAAATGGCGATCAATGCCGACGTTACCGGCATCCAGTTCCGGTTGCTGAACGAATCCAAGGGACCCGCTGTTCAATCGCCACGGGCACAGTGCGATAAGAAGGCTTACCAGTTCCGGATGAAGCACACACTGGAACTTCAAAAGAGCCTGCAACTCTTTCAGGCAACTGTGACAGGGCTCATCTTTGAGTCCGGCAGAGTAACTGGTTGCCGAACAAATCTGGATATAGACTTCCTGGGCCGGACGGTCGTGATTACAACCGGCACGTTTTTGCGCGGCCTGATGCATATTGGCCAAAACAAGAATGAAGGTGGACGTTTGGGGGATTTTAGCGCCCGAACACTGTCAACTAGCCTTATGGACGCAGGGATTGAGCTCTGCCGACTGAAGACCGGAACACCGCCGCGCGTCTTGGGCCGGAGTATTGATTTTAGCAAGATGGTGGAGCAGAAAGGCGACGCGAACCCGACATTCTTTGCGTTCCATGACACACGGGATCCAGGGGAATTGTTCCACGTGGAACAAACGGGGGAATCTCGCATGGGTTGGCAGCCGGGCACTCAGCAGGTTTCGTGCTGGATCACCTATACCACTGCGAGCACAGCGCAAATCGTTAGGGACAATCTGCACAAGTCTGCAATGTATAGTGGCGAGATCAAAGGTATAGGACCGCGTTACTGCCCGAGCATTGAGGATAAGTTTGTAAGGTTTGCGGACAAGCCCCGACACATGCTATTCCTTGAGCCGGAAGGGCGGTCGACAAACGAGTATTATATCAATGGACTCTCAACATCATTACCGTTTGATGTTCAACTTGATGTGGTACATAGTATACCCGGACTAGAGCGGGCAACGCTCCTCAGGCCGGCATATGCTGTCGAGTACGATTTTGCGCCGCCGACGCAGCTTTATTCGTCGCTCGAATCCAAGAAAGTGGAGAATCTTTTTCTGGCCGGACAGATCAATGGAACGTCTGGATATGAGGAGGCGGGAGGCCAGGGTTTGGTAGCCGGAATAAATGCCGTTCAAAAGGTGAGGGGAGCAGAGCCTTTGATCATGAAACGTCACGAGTCATACATCGGGGTGCTCATCGACGACCTTGTGACAAAGGGTACCGATGAGCCCTATCGCATGTTCACCAGTCGGGCGGAGCATCGGTTGCTCTTTAACCACGGAAGCGCCGAACTGCGGTTGTTTGAACATTCAAAACGTCTGAAGTTACTTACAGACAGCCGCTTGGATCGAATCCAACACAAGATGGAGCGAATTGCGACGTGGATCCAATTCTTTGCAAACAACCGCACCTGCGGAGGAACCTGGGCCGAGAGTGTTCGCAGGGAAGGGGAGTCCGCCGAGCTTCCGGGCGACTTTAAGGCCGAGTCACGGGAAATCCGTGCCGAAGTTCTTTATCGCGTTTTGTATCAAGGTTATCTGGAGCGTGAACAGCGCCAGATAGAACGATTGGACAATATTGAAAAGATTCGGATTCCGCCCGATATCGATTTTATGACCGTTCGTGGCCTGCGCCGCGAAAGTGCCATAAAACTTTCTCATTTAAAACCTTACACACTCGGTCAAGCCAGCCGAATCAGCGGCGTGAATCCCTCGGACATAAGCATACTGATGGTCTTGATTGGGGCGGGCCGGGGAGGGTGATCTTCTGTGGATAATCCAGCCCGCACGTCCGCGCACTTGGCCCGCATCGAGGCCCGGCGACGGGATCTCGAAATCTGGTGCGCCGATGCCTTTGGCGGCCGAAGCCGTTTCGTCCTGGAGATAGGATGCGGCCACGGCCATTTCCTCACGGCCTATGCGCAGGCACATCCGGGCGAGCTGTGCATTGGGATCGACATAGAGCTCGAAAGGATCGAACGCGCCCTCAGGAAGCAAAGGCGCGCCGGCTTCCCCAACCTCCATTTCCTCCGCGCCGAGGCACGCCTCTTTCTGGACGTCCTTCCGGGTTCGGTTCGCGCCACCGCGATCTACTTCCTCTTTCCCGATCCCTGGCCCAAGCGCCGCCACCACAAGAACCGGCTCCTGGCGCCGTCCTTCCTCGAACGCCTCGCGGACAGGGCCTGCGCCGGCGCCCGGCTGTATTTTAGAACCGACTACACATCCTATTTCGAGGACGCCCGAAGGGCCGCCGCGGCATCCGCATCCTGGTCCGTCAAGGACGAGGCGTGGCCCTTTGAGGCCGCGACAATCTTCCAGGAACGGGCGCGCGAATATCATTCTTTCGTCGCAGTCTGCCGGACGGACCGCTAGCCCGAACATTTCGCGAACACGGTGGAGGATTCCACAAAATACAGGAGCAGAAAAAGCCGAAGGCGACTGAAGGCGGCCCATAAGGCCATCGAAGGAGCGTGAGGATTCTTATGCCCGGTATTCTTGGCAAGATTCCACGTGCTTCGTGAAATCTTCGGGTTAGCCTGGGAGGCGCGATGAAAAAACCCGGATGCATCCTCGCCCTGGACCAGGGGACCAGCAGCTCCCGCGCTGTTGTATTCGATAGTTCAGGACAAGTCGCGGGCTCCGCACAGAGGGAGATCAGCCAGATCTACCCGCGGCCTGGATGGGTTGAGCACGATCCGGCCGAGATCTGGATGAGCCAGTGCGAGACCGCCGCCGAGGCCCTGCTGCGGGCGGGCTTTGGCGCGGATTCCGTCGCCGCCGTCGGAGTCACCAACCAGCGCGAGACGGCGTTCGTGTGGGACCGCGGCGACGGCTGCCCGATCCACAACGCGATCGTCTGGCAGGACCGCAGGACCTCCGACGAATGCGCGCGGCTCAAACGCGAGGGGGCCGAGCCTGTCGTGACGGCGAAGACCGGACTGCGCCTGGATCCGTATTTCTCGGCGACAAAGATCCGATGGCTCTTGGATCATGTGCCCGGCGCGCGCGCCCGCGCGGAGGCGGGCCGGCTCTGCTTTGGCACCGTCGACACCTGGCTCATCTGGCAACTGACCGGCGGGCGTGTGCACGCAACCGACGCGTCAAACGCATCCCGAACGCTCCTCTTCAATATTCACACGGGCGATTGGGACGACGAGCTCCTCGCCCTTTTTGGCGTGCCGCGGTCGGTTCTTCCGGAGGTTCGCGGCAGTTCGGAAGCCTGCGGGACGGTCGCAAGCGGGCTGCCAGGGGAGGGCGCGGCGATCGCCGGAATAGCGGGCGACCAGCAGGCCGCCCTTTTCGGGCAGGCCTGCTTTCAGCCGGGCATGGCCAAGAATACCTATGGCACGGGCTGTTTCCTTCTCATGCACACCGGGGAGAAGGCCGTGCCCTCGAAACACAACCTCCTGACGACGGTCGCCTGGCGGATAGGCGGGAAGACCGAATATGCCCTGGAGGGCTCCGTTTTCATCGCGGGTGCGGCCATCCAGTGGCTTCGCGACGAAATCCGCCTGGTCCGCTCCGCGCGGGAGCTGGACGAGCTCGCCGCCACCGTTCCGGACTCTGGAGGCGCCTACCTTGTGCCGGCCTTCGCCGGATTGGGAGCCCCCCATTGGGATCCGTACGCGCGGGGCGTCATCGCCGGGCTGACGCGCGGCACAAACCGCGCGCACCTGTGCAGGGCGGTGCTCGAGTCGATCGCCTTCCAAACCGCCGACCTGATCGCCGGCATGGAGTCGGATTCCGGCAGGCTCTTGGTGGAACTTAGGGTGGATGGTGGGGCCTCGCGCAGCGCCCTTCTCCTTCAGTTCCAGGCCGATCTGCTCGGCGTTCCAGTTGCCAGGCCGCAGAATATTGAGACGACCGCCCTCGGTGTGGCATGGCTGGCGGGGCTGGCAGTCGGATTTTGGCCAAGCCGTGACGAGATCGAGCGCAAATGCGTCCTGGATGCGGTATTTAAGCCGCTGCGCTCGCAGGCCGAAATGGCGCCGCTTCGGCGCGGATGGGAGAAGGCTCTTGAATGCGCGAAGGGGTGGGAGAGGCCGGACTGATCCGGACCAGACCACCGCGCCTCGCCAGACCGGTCCCGAACAAGGGCTGATCGGGCCCAGTTTTGGCTTCGCAAGTCTTTGGAGAAGCTGAACAGATGGGTCAATCAGGGGCCGATCTCGGCAGAAACCGGGTCTTAATTTATATAAGCAACTGTCATATAATTTATTACGACAGTTGTTTCAACTCCTTTCCCCCTATGGGCAATAAGACCTCACGAGGTCCATGACAGATGGCGCTAATTCCTATTGCTGAGGCAATCCCGCCATTGTTCCGATATTGACTGACGTTGGTGCGCTTGCCTTCGTCTAACCTTTTAATCATAAGAATGCCTCTTAGCGTGCGTAACCATCGAGCAAGAACAACCTCCGTTGTAGTCCTGTCCCTGGCCACCGTCTTGCCGGCGTTTGCCGCGGAATCGAAGGGTGTCGAACAGAGCGCTCCGCAACTCTTTCACATTGGCCCACTCCCGGTTTCCGACAGCATGGTTACGAGCTGGGTTGTCGCGCTTGTCATCATCCTCGTCATCCGAATCGCGGCCGGGCGAAAGACGCTCCGGCCAGGACGGGGCCAGGTCGTCGTAGAAAGTCTCGTTCAGGGGGTTCTGGATCTCACGGCACCGATCGTCGGCAGCAAGGTCGCCAAGGCGGCTTTCCCGCTCCTCGTCGGGCTTTTCACTTTCATTTTGATTCAGAATTGGAGCGGTCTATTCCCGGGCGTCGGGACGGTCATGATGCGCAGCCACGTCACGGGCGACTGGATGGAATTTGTCAGGCCGGGAAATGCAGACCTGAACATGACCTTCGCCCTGGCCATCGTGGCGATGTGCGCGTGGCTCTACTTCATCCTCCGCTACGCCGGGGTCCGGCTCATCTACCAGGACCTGTTCGGAAACAAGGCCGAGCGCAGCGAACTGCCTCTCCCGCTGTACCTGTTCCTCTATGTCGTCTTCTTCCTGGTCGGGATCATTGAGGTTGTCTCGATCATGTTCCGGCCCATTTCGCTCTCTTTCCGTCTTTTCGGCAACGTCTTCGGCGGCGAGAACCTGATGCACTCCATGTCGGCGATATTCCAATGGGGCCTGCCCATTCCCTTCTATTTTCTCGAGATGCTGATCGGCCTGGTGCAGGCCCTTGTCTTCACGCTTCTGGTCAGCGTCTACATCGGCCTCATCTGCAATCACGGCGACGAACACGCCGAGGGGGAGCACGCCGAGCACTAATTCTTGCCGGGACCGTGCCATGTTGCGCGGACGGCAAGCCCAGGAAAAAACCAAAACAAAGATCACAATCCCATGCATATCCTCGCTGAAATCACTGGAAGCCTCCAAGGCGCGCTAGGCTGTCTCGGCGCCGCCCTCGGCGTCGGCTTTGTCGGCACCAAGGCCGTCGAGGCCGTCGGCCGCAATCCCGGAGCGTCGGGCAAGATTCTCGTTCAGGGCATTCTCGGAATGGCCCTGGCGGAAGCCGTCGCGTTTTACTCGCTCTTCCTCGGCAAATAATCGTCCGCTGTTTCCGGCGGGATGACTGAGCCCAAGCTCGTCATCCTGCCTTCCCATTTTCGAAGAATCCCATGAGTGCCCCCCTGTTTTTCCTGGCTGAAGCCGCCGCGCCGGCGTCCGGCGGCGTTGCCGAAACGATCACAAAGATTTCGCGCGACTTCGGCCTCAACGTGCCGTCGCTGACCGCCCAGATCGTCAATTTCGTCCTCGTCGCGGGCCTGCTCTGGTGGTTCGCGTTCAAGCCCATCCTCGCCACGATTGGAGAGCGCCAGAAGAAGATCGATTCCGGACTCAAGTACGCTGAGGAGATGAAGGCCAGGCTCGACGCCGCCCAGCTGGCGGTCGAGGCGCAATTCAAGGAGGCCCAGCTCAAGGGCCAGCAGATCGTCGCCGATTCGCAAAAGGCCGCCAAGGAACTTTCCGAGAAGCAGCAACGGGAGGCGGTCGAAAGGGCGAACGGGATCATCACCAAGGCCCAGGCCGCCATCGAACTCGAAAAGACCAAGATGCTGGCCGAGGCCCGCACGGAGGTTGCCCGCCTGGTTGTCGAGACGACGCAGCGCGTCCTCGCCAAGGAGCTTTCCGAACTCGAGCGCGCCCGATTCAACGAGGCGGCGGCACGCGAACTGACCAAGGTCTGACCGATGGCCTCCAACTCCAAGGTTGCCGGGCTGCTCGCGCGCAAGCTTTTCAAGCTGAGCTTGGTCGACGGGGCGGTGTCGCCCGAGCGCGTGGCCGGCATCCTCGAGTACGTCGAAGTCCACAGGCCGGCCAATCCCGTCATGGTGCTCAGGGCCTACCATCGCCTGGTCGCAGCCGAACTCGCGCGCAGCGCGGCCGTTGTCGAACACGCGGGTCCTGTATCCGACGCCATTCTGCAGGCGATCGCCGCGGCCCTGACGGCAAAATACAAGCGGCCCGTGAAGACTGTCGCCAAGCCGAACCCCGCCCTCCTGGCGGGCCTGCGGGTCCATTTGGGCGACGATGTCTTTGAGGCTTCCGCCGCGGGACAGCTGAGGGCCCTGGCCGAGTCCGCCTGATGATTTTCACCGCCTCTTTTCACAAACAAAACCCCGCGCTACGCGAATGAGCACCGTCCTCGAACAAATCGAACAAGAGATCGCCAAGCTGTCAGCCAAGGCGGTCCGCAAGAACACCGGCACCATCCGCACCGTGGCCGACGGCGTCGCAAAGATCGACGGCCTTTCGGACGTGATGTACAACGAGATGGTCCAATTCCCTGGCGGAGCGATCGGAATCGCCCTCAACCTCGAGGAGGACGAAGTGGGCTGCGTCATCCTCGGCGACGTCTCCATGCTGAAGGAGGGAGACGAGGTCACGACAACCGGCCGGCTCCTTTCTGTTCCCGTCGGCAAGGCCCTCCTCGGCCGCGCCGTTGACGCCCTGGGCCGCCCTGTCGATGGCAAGGGCCCGATCGACACTGGGGAATTCAATCCCGTCGAGAAGATCGCCCCCGGCATCATCGTCCGCAAGTCGGTCTCCCAGCCGGTGCTTACCGGAATCATGGCGATCGATTCGATGATCCCGATCGGCCGCGGACAGCGCGAACTCATCATTGGCGACCGCAGCACGGGCAAGACCACGATCGCCATCGACACGATCATCAACCAGGCGAAGATCAACAAGGTGGGCTTCGCCTCCGGCGATCCAAAGTTCCGGCCGATGTACTCGATCTACGTCGCCGTCGGCCAGAAGAATTCGAACATCGCCCGCACGATCGCGGCCCTGGAGGCCGCGGGCGCCCTCGAATACACGATCATCGTGGCGGCCCCGGCGGCCGACAATCCGGCCAACCAGTACATCGCCCCTTACTCCGGCGCAGCCATGGGAGAATGGTTCATGGACAATAACATGGACGCCCTGATCGTCTATGACGACCTCTCCAAGCACGCGGTCGCCTACCGGCAGATTTCCCTCATTCTCAAGCGGCCGTCCGGCCGCGAGGCGTATCCGGGCGACGTCTTTTACCTGCACAGCCGGCTGCTCGAGCGCGCGGCCCGCCTCGACGGCAAGGGGTCGCTGACGGCCCTTCCCATCATCGAGACCCTGGCCGGCGACGTCTCGGCCTACATCCCGACGAACGTCATTTCGATCACGGACGGCCAGATCTTCCTAGAAACCGACCTGTTCAACCAGGGCATCCGCCCCGCCGTGTCGGTGGGCCTTTCAGTCTCCCGGGTCGGTTCCGCCGCCCAGCTCAAGGCCACTAAGCAGGTCGCCGGCAAGCTCAAGGGCGAACTCGCCCAGTTCCGCGAACTGGCGGCCTTCTCTCAGTTCGGCTCGGACCTCGACGCGAAGACCAAGGCCCAGCTCGACCGCGGTTCCCGCATCGTCGAGCTTTTCAAGCAGCCCGCGTTCAATCCGATCCCGATCGAGCTCCAGGTCGTGACCCTGTGGGCCATGCAAAAAGGCTACTATGACAGCCTCCCCCTCGCAGAGGTGTCGGCCGCGGCGAAGGCCCTCCGGGAATTCTTCTCAACGCGCCAGGATGCCCTTCTGACCACAATCCGCACAAAGGCGGCCCTCGACGCCGAGATCGAGGTCGGGCTGAAGACCGCCTGCGACGCCTGGAAGGCGACATTCGCAGCCTGATTGCGACGCCAAGCACGCCATGCCATCCACGCGCGACATCCGCCGGCGCATCAAGTCGGTCAAGAACACCCGTCAGATAACGAAGGCGATGGAGCTTGTTGCGGCGTCGAAGATGAAGAAGGCGCAGCAGGCGGCGATCTCCGGCCAGCCCTACGCCAATCTCATGGCCGACATGATCGCAGCTCTTACGGCCCGCGTCAGCGAATCGGACCATCAGTTCCTGTTCGACCGGCCGGTCAGGACCCGCGGAATCCTTCTGGTCACGACCG
The DNA here is from genome assembly GCA_963747795.1 of uncultured Verrucomicrobiae bacterium. GTDB lineage: Bacteria > Verrucomicrobiota > Verrucomicrobiia > Opitutales > Opitutaceae > Palsa-1447. The sequence continues at coordinate 62,737 of CAVVGS010000002.1, read as the reverse complement.
ACAAGGGGCTTTGCGGGCCGCTCAATTCAAATCTCTTCAAGCTCGTCACCGAGATAAGGACGCCGGCCAAGTACTGCGTCATCGGGCGGAAGGGCGCTCAATTTCTGTCCCGCACAAGGCGCGACATGGCGGCCGATTTCCCCGTCCACGACCGCGCACCTTTCGGCGAGGTGAAGGTGATCGCCGAATACATGGTGAAGCTCTACCTGGAGGGCGCGATCGACACGATCGAGGTCATCTATCCGCGCTTCAAGAACACCCTTGTCCAGGAGCCCCGGATCCAGCCGATCCTGCCGCTGCATTCCCTCAGGGAATTCCTCGACGCCCTGAACCGCGATACGGGCAGCGTGCGCGTTCCCAACGCCGATGACCGGGAAATGCTCTTCGAACCGGGCCTGCACCAGATCCTGCACGCCCTTCTTCCGTTCTACGTGAACCGGCAGATCTTCCAGCTCGTGCTCTCGGCGAAAGCGTCCGAGCAAAGCGCCCGCATGGTGGCGATGAAGACGGCGAATGACAACGCGACCAAGCTCATCGGCGACCTGACGCTCGAATTCAACAAGGCCCGCCAGGCCTCCATCACCCAGGAGATTCTCGAAATTGCGGCGGCCCAGTACTCCGCAAGCTGATCCGCCCATAAACCCTCCAACCCTCTTTTCATGAATACCGGCAAGATCATCCAAGTCATCGGCCCCGTCGTCGATGTCCAGTTCGCCGAAGCCGCAATCCCGCCCATCTACCAGGCGCTCACCATCGAGTTTGAGGTGGGCGGCCGCGTGGAAATGCTGACCCTCGAGGTGGAGCAGCACCTGGGCGGCGGCCTTGTGCGCTCGATCGCGATGTCCTCCTCCGAGGGGCTAAAGCGCGGAATGACTGTGTTCGACACCGGAGGGCCTATCTCCGTGCCGGTGGGGGAGGGAGTCCTGGGGCGCATCTGCAACGTCACCGGCGATCCCGTGGACAATCGCGGTCCAATCATCGCCGCGAAGCGCTACCCGATCCACCGCCCCGCACCGTCGCTCGTCGACCAGAGGACGACGGCCGACATCCTCGAGACCGGCATCAAGGTCGTCGATCTCATCTGCCCGTTCATCAAGGGCGGAAAAGTCGGGGCCTTCGGCGGCGCCGGCGTCGGGAAGACGGTCGTCATCATGGAGCTCATCAACAACATCGCCAAGGCGCACGGCGGCTTCTCCGTGTTCGCCGGAGTGGGTGAGCGCTCGCGCGAAGGCAACGACCTTTACCATGAAATGTCCGAGGCCGGCGTCATCAACCAGAAGGACCTCTCCAAGTCCAAGGTCGCGCTCGTCTACGGCCAGATGAACGAGCCGCCGGGAGCGCGCATGCGGGTCGGCCTGTCCGCCCTCGCCATGGCCGAGTATTTCCGTGAGGAGAAGAACCAGGACGTTCTTCTTTTCATCGACAACATATTCCGCTTCTCCCAGGCGGGCTCCGAGGTGTCGGCCCTTTTGGGCCGCTCACCCTCGGCCGTGGGCTACCAGCCGACCCTGGCGAATGAGATGGGCGTCCTCCAGGAACGCATCACCTCAACCAAGAACGGCTCCATCACCTCGTTCCAGGCCGTCTACGTCCCCGCCGACGACCTGACCGACCCGGCCCCGGCCAACACGTTCGCCCACCTCGATTCCCAGATCGTCCTCGAGCGCTCGATCGCCGAACTGGGCATTTATCCAGCGGTCGATCCGCTCGCCTCCGTTTCGCGGGCGCTCACCGTCGAGATCGTCGGCGAGGAGCATTACCTTGTGGCCCGTGAGGTTCAGCGCGTCCTCCAGCGTTACAAGGACCTGCAGGACATCATCGCGATCCTGGGCCTCGACGAGCTCTCGCCCGAGGACAAGCTGACCGTGTACCGCGCGCGCAAGATCCAGCGGTTCCTGTCGCAGCCATTCAGCGTGGCCGAGGTCTTCACGGGCACGCCGGGCAAGTACGTGCCCGTCAAGGACACGGTGCGCGGTTTCAAGATGATTCTCGACGGGCAGCTCGACGAAGTCACCGAGGGAGACTTCTACATGAAGGGCAACATCGACGAGGTTATTGCAGCCGGAAAGAAGTGAGACGGCCATGCCCCTGAAGCTTGAAATCGTCACCCCCGCGGCCCGGGTCTATTCCGACACGATAGACTCCGTCGTGATCCCGACGCTGGACGGCGAGATCGGCATCCTCCCGGGCCACATTCCCCTGCTCACCCAGGTCGACGACGGCGAATTGCGCGTCACCAAGGGGGGAAAGACAGAGGCGCTCGTGGTCGGCGCGGGCTTTGCGCAGATCCTGGGCGACAAGGTTTCGGTCCTCGCCGAGAGCGCCATAGAGGAGGAGCAGATCGACGAAAACGCGGTCGAGGACGCGCTCCGGCGCGCCGAGGATGCGCTCAAGGGCAAGCAGACCCTCGAGGCCGCCGAGGTCGAGCGCCTCGAGGGAATTGTCCGCTTCTCCGTCGCCCAGCTCGGCGTGAAACGCCGGCGTCGTTAGCCCGAAGATTTCATGAAAACGGCCAAAGATCGCCAAACCGCCGAGGAAAAAGGGCCGAAGACGACCGAGGTGTGCTTGGGAGCACATCGCAGGGAGTTTTCGGCCCTTTTTCGAGGGCGGTTTGGATGAGATTTGGACGAATTTCGTGAAATCTTCGGGTTAGGCTGTCAATTTGGTTTTCGAATCTGTTCCGGCGGCACGCCCGCACGCACGGCGATCAGGGCGCAGACTTTTGGAACGTACATCCGCGTGCCCGCGGGCAACGCGTCGGCGATTCCGGCAAAATCGCTCGCATGCCGCTCGTCGAGCAGGCGCCTGACCCGGCCTGAGCCGGCATTGTACGCGGCGAAGGCCAGGGGCCAGGAACCGAACTGCTTCCCAAGCCCCCTCAGGTATTGCGCCGCGGCGCGCGCGGATTTGTCGGGGTCGGTGCGCTCGTCCGGAAGGAACGTGCTCAATCCCAGGTCGTGCGCGGTCTCCGCCTTCAATTGAAAGAGGCCGCGTGCCCCTGAGGGGCTGCGCGCCGATGGATTGAGCGATGACTCGGCCTCGGCGAGCCAGGCGATTTCCGGGGGAACACCCACCGCCGCAAAATCGCGGCGCAGGCGCGGCATGAGCTCCGCAGCATTGGCGGGCGCGGGGCTGCCTTGTTCCCGTGCCAGCCACCGCTCGTAGTACGGGATCCGGGCAGCCGGGACCGCCGGTCTCCCGGCCGCGCCCGGCAAACCGGAACCGCCCGGAGGGGAGACGCCCGGCCGCATCCCCTGGGTTGGCGCCGCCGCCGGCTTCGTGCCTCCCCCGGACAACCTTCCCGCCTCGTCGATTTCATCCAGGCGGGACGAAAGCCAGTCCGCCAGATCGCCCTGGTCCGGAATCGTTCGCAGAAACGCGAGAGCAGCCCGCGCCTGCGGTTCGTATTGGCCCAGGTCGTCCAGCGACCCTTCGTCCATGGCCTTGTCCAGGCGCGCCATGAAGCCATCGAACTGCGCTCTTGTCGGAAACTCGTACTGCGCTTTGACATCCGGCGGCGCGTACTGGTCGAACAGCTGCCTGCCCATCTGGTACATGTCATCGCTCGACGGAGCCTGTCCGCCGGAGGGTGGGGCGGTCTGCGCCGTCATGGAAACGGCTCCGACCCAAACGAACGCGATGAGGACGGTAATCTGGCGCACAGAGCAAATTAGACCTGCCCCTTTTGCGAAAGTTACACCCCAAGAGCGAGCCTCCATCGCGGCCGGTTGTCGGTCGGTTTGATCGACTTGCAGCCTGGAGGGCCATGCGGAGCTCACGCGCATCATCTGGGCGTCGGGAACGGCGGAACGCCAAGGGGCCCGACGCCGGTTTTGATGCGCGTCTGGGGATTGCGACGGAGCGCGATAGCGCGAAGATGGCGCAAGCCCCGAAGCGCAAGCGGAGGGGTGAACCGAGCGGGTGCCCTCAGGGCAGCGAGGTGAACAACACCAGCCCGACAGGCTGCGAGTAGAGCAAACTGACCGGCTATCCCGCGGTCTAAGCGTTTGACCCGGCAGCCAGGCAGGTTACTTACAGGCTCTTTGCCTGTGAACCGGGTCTTCATCAAAACCTACGGCTGCCAGATGAACGAGCGCGACAGCGAGGCGGTCGCGGCCATGTTGCGCGCGCGCGGGTACCGGATCGTCGGATCGGAGGATGAGTGCGACATACTGCTTTTGAACACCTGCAGCGTCCGGGACGCAGCCGAACAGAAGGCGATCGGCAAGGCCGGCCACCTTCAGGCGCGGAAGCGGCAGGACCCGGGCTTTGTGCTGGGGATCCTCGGCTGCATGGCCCAGAACCGCGGCGCCGGGCTTCTTGAGCGCCTTCCCGACGTCGACCTGATCGTCGGCACCCAGAAATTCCACCACGTTCCCGACTACCTCGACAATCTCCGCGCCGCCCGCGATGCGGGGGTCCTTCTGGGCGAGACAATCGTGGACATCGGCGAGGAGGCGGGATCGCAGAATGCAATCCGGGACCATCTCGATTCGCCCGACGGCCAGGTGGGCGCGTTCGTGTCGATCCAGCAGGGCTGCAACATGGACTGCTCCTTCTGCATCGTCCCGAAGACACGCGGCGACGAGCGCTCAAGGCCCGCGGACGAGATCGTCGCCGAGTGCCGCTCCCTCGTCGAAAAGGGCGTCCGCGAGGTCACGCTTCTCGGCCAGATTGTCACCAGCTACGGACGGCGGGATCCCGCGCACCGCGGGGCGATTTCGCCTTTTGTGAGGCTGCTGGAAAGGATCCACGCGATCGACGGCCTGGAGCGGATCCGTTTCACCTCGCCCCATCCCCGGGGATTCAAGCAGGACCTCGTCGAGGCCTACGGGCGCCTGCCGAAGCTCTGCGAGTACGTCCACCTGCCGCTTCAGTCCGGCAGCAACAGGATCCTGAAGGCGATGAACCGGCCCTACACCCGCGAGCGCTACCTGGAGATCGTCCAGGCCCTTCGGGCCGTGCGGCCGGACATGTATTTCTCCACCGACATCATCGTCGGATTCCCCGGCGAGACGGACGCGGATTTTGCGGATACGCGCTCGCTTTTTGAGGCCGTGAACTACGACATGGCCTTCGTCTTCAAGTACTCCATCCGGACCGGAACACCGGCGGCGGATATGCCCCAGGTGCCCCCACCGGTCAAGGAGGAGCGCAACCGGGAGCTGCTTTCGCTCCTCCAGCAGAACTCGGTGCGGCGCAACCAGGCCCTCCTGGGGAAGGTCCAGGAAGTCCTGGTCGAGGGCAGGGACAGGACCGGGCGCCTCTTCACGGGCCGCACCCGGGGAAACCGGGTAACGGTCTTCGACGCGGCACCGAGGCTCGTCGGTTCCGTCGTGCCGGTGAAGATCACCCGGGCCTCGGTGAGCACCCTTTACGGCGAATTGGCAGGCTGTTGAAGAACTACGCTGAGCCAGTGCAGTTCTTCAACAGCCTGCTGGACACCGTTTCGTGACTCCCGCATCCTGTCCCCTTTCCTCAAAACGTGCCGCTAACCCTCGCCATCCTCATTCCCGGGCTTCTGCTTGTGGCCATCGGCCTGCCCCTTGTCCTCGTCCACGCCGGCGCGATCGCCGCGTTCAAGGGTTTTCCGCGCTCCCCCGCCGCGACGACGGTCTTCTTCGGCGCGGGCGCTCTCTGGTTCCTCTACAAGATATGGCACCTGCCCTCGTCGGATTTCGGCGACTATCGCGTCATTCTCTTCATCGCCTTCGCGGCAATCGCCGGAATGTCGTTCAAGTGCGCGCCGGATTTCCTGGCGGTGAGGGGCCTGTGCATCCTCGCTTTGCTCGCGGCTTCGCCCCTCCTGATGGCCGGGTACATGAACTACGATCACCCGCTGATCTATTTCCAGAAGGGCCTCGTGTATGTGTGCATCGTCCTGGCCATCTGGCTCGGCGCCCAGCCCTGGCGCATGCGCGATTTTCTCGAGTGGCTGTTCGCGCGGCCGGAGAGAACCCGCGCGGTCGGGGGCGCAATCGCCCTCTATGGCCTTCTGCTGAGCGTGGTCGCCTTCGCCTACTGACCCCATGGCCGCCCAGCCGCTGCTTCTCATCCTGGCCGGCCCAGCCGGTTCGGGAAAGAGCACGCTGTGCGACAGGCTCGTCCAGGCGGGGATGGGCTTCTCCCGCGTGGTGACGACCACCACCCGCCGGCCGCGCGAGGGCGAGGTCAACGGCGTCCACTATCACTTCTTTTCCCCCGCGGAATTCGACCAGCGCGCGGCCCGCGGCGAGTTCCTCGAGTGGGCCTGGGTTCACGGCCGGAAAAGGTACGGAACCCTGAGGGCGAGCGTCATGGCTCCGCTCGCGCAGGGGCGCGACCTGGTCATGAGCGTCGATGTGCAGGGGGTCGAGAGCTTCCGGCGCGCCGCCTCCTCCGATCCGTTTCTAGCGCGCGCGATGGTCACCGTGTTCATCGTCGTCGATTACGAGCGCCTGCTCGCCCGCATGCGCACGCGAGGCCAGGACGACGAGGAGGAGATCGCGCGGCGCATGCACACCGCGGAAACCGAGCTGCGCGAGGCGCCCAAATTTGACCATCGCATCGCAAGCCGCACCCGCGACGAGGACTTCGCCGAGCTGGTCACGATCGTGAATCAGACCCGCCTGGCCCGGGGCTGTTAATGCCCGTCCGCACGAACGCGGTCCTCGGCGACAATTGCCAGAAACTGGATCTGATTTAGCGTGACCTGCGTCGCCTCGCCCGTCACCCCCTGAGCCTCCGTCACAACGAGTTTCACGGAGTGACCGGCGAGCCACCGCTGCAATGTCAGTTGGTCGAGGCCGCGCGACATTGTGGGCGCCGCCGCAACGGCGCCGGATTTGACCGCCTCCCTGACCAGGGGATCGATCACCGGCGCCCAGTCTATCCGCAGGCTATCGTTTCCGGCGAGCAATCGCATCCGCCCGGGGCCCTCGGACGGGTCTATGCGCAACGAGCCGTCCGGAATCAGGACGAATGCGTCCCGGCGCGATTCGGGGGGGAACCGGTTGATGGAGTGGTATGAAATCAGGGCGCCGGCCGGGGTGGCGATCACGCCGGTCGGCGCGAGCACGATATGAAAGTAGCGCCCCGGACTGCCGGAGCTGGCTTCGACGTTCAGGGCCCTCAGGAAGGCGTCCCCCGCGCCAAATGCGTAAGAATATGGAAGCTCTTCTCCGCGGCGATATGGCTACCAAGCCGGCACCCGCTCCATCATCGCGTCGACGGCGGCGTGATCGTGGACCGAGAGCAGGTAATTGACTGTTGAAACGAGCTCCAGGCGTTTCTGGGCCTCGATCTTCTGCCTCTTCGGCACCGCCCGTCCCTGTTCGACAAGGTTCAACCCGCCCAGCTCGGTGTTCAGCCGCGACCACTGGCTGCGGTAGGAAACGGCAAATGCGCTCCACGGCCCGAAGGTCGTCAGGACCGACAGGACCGCGAGCGACAGCGGAATCGCCTTGATCGAAGTGCCGCGGGGCCGGGAAAACAGGCACGCCATCGCCGCCAGCCAGACCGCCAGAACGACGGCCAGGTACCGCCCCTCCGTGAGTCCGTAGTCATGGATGCGCCGGCCGATCGACAGGAACAAAAGCGGCATCAGGGGAAGGAGCAGGCGGTAGAACCAGCGGCGGAAGGCGGCCGCCCAGGGAAACTCCGGACTTCGTTCAACCGGCTCGAGCAATAGCGCGGCCAGTATCCCGATCACGGCCAGGATGAGGACCGGACGGGCCAGCCAGCCATTCGGCAGGCGCCACGTAACGGCTATCTTTCCCGCATAAAGGTAGAGAATCCCGAGGTACACCGCGACGAGCGGCAAAAGGACGAATTGGACAAACCGGCGAAGCCCCGGGGGGTGGGGCGCCTCCGTCTCGAGCGCCTCGAGATCACGCGGGACTCCCGCCAGGAAAAAAATCGAGTGAAAGGTCCCGGCCAGGACAATGCCGAGGTTGGCGTACGCCTTCCCGGGAATGTGGAGGCTGAGCAGCTTGTCCAGGCTCAGAAGCGCAAGGGCGAGCCCGGCATAAAGGACGCCGGCATAGAGCGCCCCGAGCAGGAAGCGCAGAAACAGCTGTTCGTTGAACTTCCAGAATCCGACATCCCCGCGGCGCGCCAGGAAGGGGACGACGGCGACCAGGAAATGGGCGCCGGCCCAAAGCGCCGCGAAGCGCTCCACCTGCATCTCGGGCAGGGGCGCCTGCGCCAGCCGAAGCGACAGGAAGTAGACGGGCGCAAGGGCCGCGCCCAACGCCAAAAGCGCGTTTGCCCGCATCCCGGGGAAGCGCTCCCGGTACAGGCAGATGGCGAAGAGCACCGGCACGGCCAGGGCGAAGGCCATCATGGCCGATGAGAACCCCGCAATCGCCTCCGCCGAGAGCACGGGCTGCTCCACCCACGCAATCGCGCAGGCCGTGCCGCCGAGGGCCGCCGCCACGACCGGAGCAAACCGGAGCACCGTAAGTCCCAGGGTTGCGGCGATGTCTTGAAGCGACGGGAATCTTTTCATGGCCGGATCATCATCGGTGTTAGTTGATATGTCAATCATCTATTTGACAAATCAACGACCCTGGGTTCGGCTCGTTCCCGTGCACCTTGCCCTGCAGATCGTTTCCGCCGCCGGCGCCCTTGAAAAGGCCGCCAAGCGCGTGTTCGCGCCCCATGGGCTGACGCCGGCGCAATTCAACGTGATCAACCTGCTGTCAGACCAGCCGGAAGGCATGCGCGCCTCGGATCTGGCGGAGGCCCTGGTCGTGGATCCATCCAATGTCACCGGGCTTCTGAAGAGGATGGCCCGCGACGGCTGGATCGTCGACCGTGCCAATCCGGAGGACCGCCGCCAGCATGTGACCATCCTTGCGCCAAAGGGGCGGGCCGCCTGGGCGAAGGCCCGGCATGATTACGAGAAGAGCCTCCGCAATGTCGCGGCGGGCGTCCCTGCCGGCGACCGGGCCGTGGCGGAGAAGGTCATCGCCGCCGTGGCCGAGCGGGCAAGGGCCCTCAAATAGCTTCGATTTGCCGATTCCAGTCCAGTTGCCAGCCTGAAACGCCCCAAACATGACCATTCCAGCTTCGATCCGCGTCCTTTTTATCCCCCTGTCCGCGCTCGCGATGTCCGTTCGCGCCGATATTCCTTCCCTCATCGAACTCTGGCCGGAGGGCGTCCCCGGCCTTCGCGCGAACAGGGGGCCCGAGGCGGTGACCAAGGCGGGCGGCGTCTCGAACGTGAACAACCCGACGCTCACGGTTTTTGCGCCCGCCGCGGGCAAGGCCAACGGCACGGCCGTCATCATTTGTCCGGGCGGCGGCTACGTTCATCTGTCCTTCATCCACGAGGGCACCGTCCCGGCCCAATGGTTCAACTCGCTCGGGGTGACCGCCTTTGTGCTCAAGTACAGGCTTGACGACTACGGCCATCCGGCACCGCTGCGCGACGTCCTCCGCGCCATCCGCACCGTCCGTTCGCGCGCGGCTGACTTCGGCCTGCGTCCGGACCGTATCGGCGTCCTCGGCTTCTCTGCGGGCGGGCACCTCGCTGCGAGCGCCGCCACCCTTTATGACTCTCCCGAGGGGCGCACCGGCGCAGCCCTCGATGCGACCAGCGCCCGGCCGGATTTCGCCGTGCTGGTCTATCCCGTAATCACTTTTCAGGCCCCGTTTGCGCACAGCGGCTCGAGGAAGGCCCTCATCGGCCCGAATCCGCCGGACGAGCTCGTCCGGCATCTGTCGCTGGAGCTCCAGGTCACGAAGAACACTCCCCCCGCCTTCATCGTGCAGGGCGAGAACGACCGCACCGTGCCCGTGGAAAACAGCCTTATGTTTTACCAGGCGCTGAAGACCGCGGGCGTGCCGGCCGAAATTCACCTTTACGCGAAGGGTCCCCACGGATTCGGGATGAACCCCGGCAACGGGGCGATCTCCGACTGGCCCCGCCTCTGCGAGATCTGGCTGCGGGCCAACGGCTGGGTGAACTGAAGATTTGTTGCTTCGATTTGGGTGGAGTGACCTGCTCCGCGGCTGTTGTCGGCCTCATCGCCGCCTCTGTGGCCTGGACGGACTTCATGGCAGAACCATGAAGGCCGCCGGCCGGGCTGGCGGCGAGGCCGGGTCTTGGCCGACTCCAGCCGCGGAGCAGGTCACTCCACCCAAATCGGGACTTCAGTCCTCGCCTTCGACGACGCAGTGGCACCCCCTGCTGCGGTGGTTGAGACTCGCGGCATGGACGACAAGGAGGGCGGTTTGGACGGCGTTGCGCAATTCAATGAGAGGGCGTGACAGGCGGCAGCCGCGGTAGAAGGACTGAATCTCCTCCCGCAATTCGAGCAGGATGCGGCGCGCGCGCGTGAGTCTTTTCGGCGATCGGACGATTCCGGCGTAGTTCCACATCGTATGCTGGAGGAGCACGATGTCCTGGCGGACAAGCGTCGGATCGGCCTCCCGCGCGGGACCCTCCCAGGGGGCGGGCTCCGGCAGCCGGAACGAGATTGCCGCCACTTCCGCCGCATCGGCCATCGCGGCAAATTTGGCGCTCGTCAGGCATTCGAGAAGGGACGTGCTCGCCAGCCTGTTCGCCCCGTGCAGGCCCGTGCAGCCCGTTTCTCCGATCGCGTTCAAATGGCGGACATTTGTGCGGCCGTTGAGATCGGTGTGGACGCCGCCGCAGGAAAAGTGCGCGGCTGGGACGACCGGAACGGGTTCGCGCGTCATGTCGACCCCGTATTCCAGGCATCGCTCGTAAAGATGGGGAAACCGGTCCCGGATGAATTCCGGCTTGAGCGCCGAAAGATCCAGAAAAACGCTCGATTCCTCGTTCGACGCCAGCTCGTGGTGGATCGCGCGGGCGACGATGTCGCGGGGGGCCAGCGACGCCAGGGGATGGATCCTGTCCATGAAGCGCTCGCCCCGGCCGTTCACCAGGACGGCGCCCTCTCCGCGCAGCGATTCCGACAAAAGGAAACGCGGGGCGTTCTTCTTCAGGAACACGGTCGGATGGAACTGCACGTACTCGAGGTCGATGACGCGGGCGCCCACGCGATACGCCATCGCGACGCCGTGGCCCACGCTGCCGGGCTGGTTCGTCGTGTGCAGAAAGATCTGTCCGAGTCCGCCCGTGGCCAGGATCGTCTTCTTTGCCACGATTGCGCTCACCTCGCCGGTCGCGGAGTCGAGGACATAGGCCCCGAAGCAGGTGAGCGGCGCATAACGGTCCGCAGGGCTTCCGGCATTGTGCGAAAGGGTCAGCAGATCCACCGCCACCCACCCCAACCGCCGCGTGATTTGTGGAAGCTCGTCGACCCGCTCGGCGACCGCGGCCAGAATGGCATGCCCGGTCGCATCCTTGGCGTGGATGATTCGGCGGGCGCTGTGCCCGCCCTCGCGCGTGAAATCGAGCTGGCCCGCCTTGTCGCGGTCAAAGGCGATCTTCAGTTCGTCGAGAAGCAGTTCCTTGACGGCCGTCGGCCCCTCGCGAACGAGCTGCTCCACGGCCGCCGGATTGGCGATGCCGTCGCTCGCCTGCATGATGTCGCTGGCGAGCTGCTGTGGGTCGTCCGTCACATCGTAGATGATCCCGCCCTGCGCCCAGTCGCTGTTGGCGGCGAGGGGGCCGTCCAGCGACAGCAGCTCGACCGCGAGCCCCCGCTTGGCCGCCTGCAGGGCATAAGCGCAGCCGGCAAGCCCGGATCCGATAACCAGACAGTCTGTGCGAATCACTTGCATATCCCGGGCTACATCCCAAACGGCAGGTTTGTGCTCATTTCTTGAGGAGGGTCAGGCTCAGGTCGGAGGCCGGTGCGGAGTGGGTGAGGGCGCCGATGCTGATCACGTCGACCCCGGCGATGGCATAATCCTCAAGCGTTTCAAACCTCACGCCACCGGAGACCTCAACGATGGCGCGGCCCGCGATGAGCGCCACGGCGGAGCGGACCTGTGCCGGGTTCATGTTGTCCAGCAGGATCACCTCCGCGCCCGAACGAAGGGCCGCCCTGACCTCGGCCGGGGTCTTTGCCTCCACCTCGATCTTCGCCGTGTGAGGAGCCGCCAGGCGCGCCTTGTGCACAGCCCGGGCAATGGAACCCGCTGCGGCGATATGGTTGTCCTTGATGAGGATGTGCTCCCCGAGGGACGAACGGTGGTTGAAGCAGCCGCCGCAGCGCACGGCGTACTTCTCGAGCGAGCGCCATCCGGGTGTCGTCTTGCGGGTGTCGGCGAGACGCACGCCCGAACCCGCCACCGAGTCGGCGTACCGGCGGGCCTGCGTCGCAATGCCCGAAAGCCTCTGCAGGAAATTGAGCGCCGTGCGTTCGGCCGTGAGAATGCCGATAGTCGGGCCCTGAACGCGCATGACCGGGGCGCCCGCCCTCACCCGCTCCCCGTCGCGGGCGACCATGCGGACGGCGATCGCCGGATCGATCCTGGCGAACACCCGCGCGGCAACTTCCAGCCCGCAAACAACCAGCCCCTCTCCCGCGGTCACGACCGCCCGCGAGCTGTGCCTGTGCGAAAAGATCGCCCGGCTCGTCAAATCGCCGAGCCCCGCGTCCTCATCGAGGGCGAGATCAATCAGTCGTTCAATCCCGGGGAGCAAGCTGGAACATCCTTTCTATGCATCGCGCCGCGCGCAAGCGCAGCCCTTCCTCAAGTGTCACGATCTGGTCCGGGCGTGGAGCCGCCAGGGCATCGCGCACCTTTTCGAGCGAATTGAGCTTCATGTACGGGCAGAGCCGGCAGCCGCCGATGAAATTCTTCTCGGGCGCCTCGACCTGGAGGCGGCCGACCAGCCCGCATTCCGTCAGCATGAGGTAATAGGGCGCGGAGGTCGACTTCACGTACTTCATCATTGCGCCCGTGCTTCCGAGAAAATCCGCGACAGCGGCCACCTCCGGCGTGCATTCGGGGTGCGCAACGACCTTGAGTCCGGGAAAGCGCCCGCGCGCCTCGGCGACCTGCCTGGCGTCGAAAACCTCATGGACGATGCACGTTCCGTCCGAGGAAATTATCTGCTTGTCGACGCCCAGCCGCTTCATCTCGGCGCGTATATTCTCGGCCATCAGCCGGTCCGGAACGAAAAGGATCCGGCGGGCCGGCAGCCCGGCCACGATCGCATGCACGTTGCCCGAGGTCACGCAAACGTCGGACTCGGCCTTCACCTCCGCCGTGCTGTTGATGTAACAGACGACCGTTGCATCGGGGTACAGCGCCCTCAGGCGCCCCACCTCGGCTCCGGTGATCGAATCCGCGAGCGAACAGCCCGAGCCCCGGTCGGGCACCACGACGGTCGCCTCCGGGCACAGGATTTTTGCCGTCTCCGCCATGAAGACGACGCCCGCAAAGACGATCATCTTCGCCCGGGCCTGCCGCGCCTGAAGGCTCAGGAAATACGAATCGCCACGAAAATCGGCCACGCCGTAGATGATCTCGGGCTCGACATACGAATGGGCGAGAATGATCGCCTCCTTTTCCCGCTTCAGCCTGTTGATTTCGAGGGTCAAAGGCGCAATCGCCCGGCAGGAATCGAGATTCCACTGCCGGCCCGGCTCGCAGTCGACGTGCATCAGCGCCCCGAGGAGCCGTCCGGCCTCGGTGTCGATGTCGTCAGCGGTTGTGATCATGCCATGCAATAGTGAATGCAATTCCTTGTCCGCACAACTCCTCACATCAAGCCGGAAGGCACGGATGGCGCGCAAACCCGCAAAAACCTTCTCGCAAGCCGCCCGGTCAATCCGCTTATCTGAGGCCCCGGGAAAATTAATATGGGCTCACCACACCTCCGCTGGGGCATCCTCAGCACCGCCAACATCGCCCGCAAGAACTGGCAGGCGATTCGAAATTCCGGCAACGGGAGCGTCGTCGCCGTCGCCAGCCGGGATGCCGGCAACGCAAGGAAGTTCATCGCTGAATGCCAGGCCACCGCCCCTTTCGATCCGCAGCCGCGCGCAATGGGCGGCTATGAGCAGCTGCTCGCCTCGCCGGATGTCGACGCCGTCTACATCCCGCTTCCCACCGGAATCCGCAAGGAGTGGATCCTCCGGGCGGCTGCCGCGGGCAAGCACGTCCTTTCCGAGAAACCCTGCGCCGTCAGCGCCGCGGACCTGCGGGAAATCGTGGACGCATGCCGGAAGCACAAGGTGCAGTTCATGGACGGGGTCATGTTCATGCACTCCACCCGCCTGGCGTCGATGCGCGCGACTCTCGACGATGGAAGCACGGTCGGCCGGCTGCGGCGCGTTTCGAGCGCCTTCAGTTTTCGCGGGGACCCGGATTTCTTCGCCGGCAATATCCGCGCCAGCAGCACCCTCGAGCCCTTCGGGTGCCTCGGCGACCTCGGCTGGTACAACATCCGGCTGTCGCTTTGGGCCGCAGGCTGGCGCCTTCCCCAAACGGTCACCGGAAAATTGATCGGGCAGGTCGGCCGTGCGGACAGCCCCAACCCGGTGCCGACGGAATTTTCGGGCGAGCTCTTCTTCGATGACGGGCTTTCCGCCGGATTCTACTGCTCATTCGTTTCCGAGCTCCACCAATGGGCGCACCTCGACGGCGAGAAGGGCGGCGTCTCCCTCAACGATTTCGTCGGGCTTAGCGAGGGCAGGGAACTCGTCTACATGGCCAACGGACGCCGGATCGCCATTCCCGACCACGCCGGCTATCATCCGACCGCCCAGGAAAGCCGGATGATGCGCGCATTCGGAGACCTCGCGCTGGGCGGCAGGCCTTCCGATTTCTGGCCCGACATAGCCCTGAAGACCCAGCAGGTCTTGGACGCCTGCCACCGCTCGGCCCTCGCCGGCGGGAAACCGGTGACGCCGGTTTGACAGCCTGCTGGGTCCTCACCGGACCATCGCAACAGGCGGCGGGAGGTTCATGAGCCTCGCCCGCTCGATCTCGTATTCGCGCTGGGATATCGCTCCTTGGTCCCTCGCCTTTTGCAGGTCGATCAGCTGCTGTCCCAGCGTTGCATGCACCTGGGCCGGCTGGTGGGTGCCAATGGCGATGCATCCACCGAGAAGGACAATGACGGGAAGGGCGGCGACGATGACCAGACGTGAATATGATTTCTTCATTGGGAGTATGGTGTTCACCGCCTTTACGGGAACCGCTCCGGGTTCTTGCACACAAAACCCGTCCCGGTTCGTCCTCAATCGCCCCTGAAAGCCCGCCTGGGGCATTGCTATCGGCGCCTTCAGTCCTGCCAGTTCTCAACCTTCAGTCCCAAGACCCGGCCGTACTCGCGAATGTTGCGCGTCACAACGGTGGCCCCCGTTCTCGCGGCTTGCGCGGCTATCAGCGTATCCATCGGGCCAATCCCGACGCCGCGCGATTCCAGGTCGTGCCGGATCGCTGCATAGTGTGCGCAATCGTCGCGCGTGAACGGTTCCACTGGCAGTATCTGGGCCAGTGCGGCGAGTTTGAGCCGCGCGTTCGCGCTGAGCCCTTTGGCCACGCCAAATTCACGTTCCGCCAGAACGATGACCGACAGGCAAAGTTCGCTGAAGGCAGCCTGCATCTTTGCAGTGAGTTTCGGATTGTCCCCGCGCATATAGGCGGAGATCGCGTTCGTGTCGGGAAGGTACATCAGTCGTCCCTCGGCAGGTCCGCGATCGCGTGAGGGGGCACGTCCGGCAAATCGGGGCATGACCCGGCCAGTGCGATAAAACGCTGTCGCCTGGTTTCAAGGGCACTCCCCAACGGCTCAAGCAGGACTCCGCCGTTTGGGGTGTGCGAAACGGTTACCTCGGTTCCGGGGAGTCGGAATTCGCGCGGCAGTCTGACGGCTTGAGAACCGCCATGACGGAACAACTTTGCCCGGTTTTTGCTTCCTAACATAGATACATGTAGATACATATCGAATCACCTGTCAATTCCCATGCACTATTAATGCATGGCGCGAGCGGCAGGACGTTCGTTGGCGTTGTTGACTCCGCAACGGGAGGCACCGTTATCTAAGGAATCATGGAAAACCCCGGTCGGAACCTGTTTCTCGTCGTTGGCATGGCGTTGTTTGCGGGATGCGCGGAGCAGCCAGCGAACGTCGCCCCCGAAACGACCCCGGCGCCCTCACTCCAGCCGGCCAAAGCGCTGCCGCCTCCAAAGGAAGAGACCGCGCCCGCCGTCTTCAGGATCGACTTCGAAACATCGCAGGGTCCGTTCATTGTGGAGGTCGTGCGCGCGCAGGCCCCCCACGGGGCGGACCGCCTCTACAGCCTGGTGCTGGCGAATTATTTCGACGGAGCCCGCTTCTACAGGGTCGTGCCGAATTTCGTCGTGCAGTGGGGCGCGGCGGCGGACCCGGCTGTCACGGCCGCCTGGCACACGCCGATCCTGGACGACCCGGTGAAAACGACCAACGCCCGCGGCACCCTCACCTTTGCGGCGCCGGGCACGCCCAACAGCCGCTCGACCCACATGTTCATCAATTTTTCGGACAACGCGCAGCTCGACGACATGGGCTTCGCGCCGGTCGGAAAGGTCGTCAGCGGAATGGAGGCCGTGGACAAGATCTACCCCTATTACGGCGAACGGCCCGACCAGGGCAGGATCAGGGCGGAGGGAAACGCGTACCTGATACGGATGTATCCCAAGCTCGATTACATCAAGACGGCCCGAGTCGGGCCCTAGCCCTAATATTTCATGAACACGAGGGAAGATCACACAAAATGGCGGAGCAGAAAAACCCGAATGCGACCGAAGGTGGCCTACCAGGCCATCGAGGGAGCATGAGGACTTTTCTGCCCGTCATTTTGAGTGAGATACCTCGTGCTTCGTGAAATGTTCGGGCTAGCCCCCTTTTACGAAAGATCCACCCGCGGGAGGCCGGGGCCGACGGCATGGTCAGAGGCCGAGCTCTCGCTGCAGCTGTCCGAGATCGCCGACCACGCGACCGTGGCGGGCGCGGAGCCGCGCGGCGGGGTGGTGCCCTGCGGCGACGAGAATGCAATCGGCTCCCATGTTCCTCGCAACGTCGAGATCGTGAAGCGTGTCGCCGACCATCAGGACGTCGGCGGGGGGGAGTCCCAGCTCCGCGATCCAGGCCCTGCCCAGCTCCTCCTTGCTATGGGCATAGATGTTGCCGAGGCCGGTGAGCCGCACAAAGTGATGAGCCAGGCCGAAGTGCCCGATAATCTCGACAAGCGTTTCGTGCCGGTATGCCGAGAGGATTGACTGTGTGGCGCCGGCCCGGGTTGCGGCGGAAAGGATTTCCTCCGCACCTCGTTGAAGCCGGCAATCCAGGCGGTGCTCATCGTAGGCGGCGATGAACTCCTCGCTGAGCCGCTCGAAGCTGTCCCCAGCAAGGTCGAAGCCGAGGCGCGAGTAATAGTCGCGCACCGGAAAATCGAAAAGAGCGTGGTAGCGCTCGCGGTCCAGGAGCGGCAGGCCGCGGCTCGCCAGCAGCCCGTTCATCACCTCAATGCAGATGTCGAGGTCGTCGAGAAGCGTGCCGTTCCAGTCCCAGATGATATGGCGATAACGCAACGGAATCCTATTCTCAGCGATTCGACAAAAGAGCAATACGGCAGGCAACGACAGCTGTCTTTTCTCGAAAAACAACCCTAGCGGGCTGTTTCGATTGCAAAACGTGGCGTAATCATGCGCCGAGCGGTGTTGTATCGACATACAGCGTAACCCGGCGGGCCGCCCCTTTTTGCTCCGCAATCAATCCCCCGACTTGGCGTTTTCCATGAGATTCGCCCCGCCTTCTGAGGCGCAATCCATTCGGGACGGTGTGCACGGAACAAGCCCCCGTGTGTTTGCAATCGTTTTGCAGCTATGGCTCGCAGGGCACGCATTGGGCTCGCTGCCCGGGATGGCTGCCGGCGGCCGCACAAGTTTCGCGGATTCCGTCGTGGAAGTTTCAAACGCGGCACTCGGCTCAAGTCCCCTCCGGGTGCGAGAGATTCTGACCGCGACTGAACTCGCGGAGTCCGTCGATTTTATCGTCAGTTTAAAGATGCAGAATCTCGATCGATTGACGGCTCTCGTCCAATCGAGGCGGACCGTGTCGATGCCCGAGATGGAAAAGGGGTTCTTGCCGCTGAAATCCGACTACGACCGCGTTGCGACCTGGCTCGCCGCGCAGGGATTCACAATCACGCTGATCGACTCAAGTCACACGAATATTGTCGCCCGAGGTTCCGTCGCGGAGATTGCGGCCGCATTCGGCGTCGCCTTTGCCAGGGTGGCCACGGATCAGGGTGAATTCACCTCGGCGGTCACAGCACCCTCCCTCCCGTCGGCCCTCGCATCGCCGGTCCTCGGAATCGTCGGGCTCCAGCCGCACCTTCTGGGTCGCACCGCCAAGCCTCGGGTGGCAGCGGTCGCCTCGGTCGGCGGATTCGCCACTCCCGCCGATGTTCTTGCCGGTTACAACGCGCCGGGAAATCTCAACGGGGCGGGGCAATCCATCGCGATCATCATGGACGCGATCCCTCTTGAAAGCGATCTGGTCACATTCTGGCAGGAGGCAGGAATCGACCGATCGTCCGCTCACTACACCGTGGTTCCTGTTGGAGGCGGCCCCACGCCGGCGAGCCAGTCCGCCAGCCAACTCGAGGTGAGCCTCGACACCGAATGGGCGGGCTCGATCGCGCCGGGAGCCGACATCGCCGTCTACGCTCCGTCCACCATCGGCTTGACCGGCCTTATGTCCGCCTGCGTCCAGATTCTCAACGACGGCACCGCCAAGATTGCCACCTGCAGCGGCCTCGCGTTCGCCGAGGGCTCGCTTTCGCCAGCCGCGCGCCAGAGCGCTTCCCAGATTTTCGCGCAGATGGCCGCAGCGGGAATAACCCTGTTCTATAGTTCGGGCGATGGCGGCTCGAATCCGGCCTCGGATGGATTCACCTACAGCCCGGCAAGCCCGCTCTCGGCGACCTATCCGGCGTCCGACCCGTGCGTGACCGCAGTCGGGGGCACGACGGCGACATTCGATTCAAATTGGACCCTGACCGGGGAGACTGCCTGGTTCGGCGTTTACTACGGACTTCTTCACGGCACCTCCGGGGGAGTCAGCGCGATCTATTCGCGCCCCGCATGGCAGTCGGGCCCTGGCGTGCCGGCAGGAACGATGCGATGCGTTCCCGACGTCGCCGCAATGTCATACGCCGATACGGCGACGGGCAATCCCGCGTTCATCGTCCTCAATGGCGTGAACACGAGCACCTTTGGCGGAACAAGCCTGTCCGCGCCGACATGGGCCGCGGTCACCGCCCTGGTCAATCAGGCCCGCGGCGTTGCAGGATTGCCGCCGCTTGGTCTTCTCGGCCCGTGGGTCTACCCCCTGGCCGGGACCGGAGCGTTCAACGACGTCACGACCGGGACAAACGGCGCCTACAACGCGGGCCCCGGTTACGACCTTTGCACCGGACTGGGGACGCCGAACATCGCCGCGCTTGTTCAGGCGTTGACTGCGGCGCCGGCGGCGATCACGGCGCAGCCTTCCGCGCAAACGGCGGCAAGCGGGACGACTGTTGTGTTCCATGTGGCGGCCAGCGGCTTTCCGGCGCCGACCTATCAATGGTTTTGGAACGGCGGCGCCATTGCGGGCGCGACCGACGCGCTTCTTGTTCTCGACCGCGCCACCGCGACAAATGCCGGATCCTACGCCTGCCTCGTGTCCAACCCGTCCGGCTCGGTCTTGAGCGATGCCGCCCCATTGACTGTGATCAACACGAACGACCCCGGAAGACTGGTCAACCTTTCGACCCTCGCGGTCGCGGGAAGCGGCAGCCAGCTTCTGACAGTCGGCTTCTTCACCGGCGGAGCCGGCACGGCGGGATCGCAGTGCCTGCTTGTCCAGGCCCTGGGGCCGACCGTGTCCACCATGGGCCTGAGCGGAGTCATGCCCGATCCCCAGTTGAACATCTTTTCCAATCAGACTGTCATAGCCTCAAACTGCGGCTGGGGCAGCCCCATGAGCAACCAGCTCGCTGTGATCGCCGCGGATATGGCCACCTGCGCGACGGCTCTCACGGACCCCGCGAGCAGGGATTCCGCCGTCGTGGTTCCCCTCGCGCCAGGCGGATACACGGTCCAGGTGAGCAGCGTTTCGGGTGCCTCGGGCAAAACGTTGACCGCTTTCTACGATAACAGCCCGTTGGGCGCCTACTCCGCGACAGCGCCGAGGCTCATCAACCTGTCCTGTCGGCTGGGCGTGGCTGCGAACGGCAGACTGACGGCCGGATTCTGGGTCGGTGGCACGACTGCCAAGACAGTGCTGGTCAGGGCCGATGGCCCGGCGTTGCTGGCCCAAAATGTGACTGGGGTAATGCCCGACCCGCAACTGACTGTCTACAACTCCTCCGATGCAGCGATCGCCTACAACGCGGGCTGGGGCGGCAGTCGCGCGCTCGCGTCCATCGCAAGCGCGGTTTACGCGCAGCCCTTCACGGATCCCGGCAGCAAGGATTCGGAAATCCTGATCACCCTGCCGCCCGGCGGCTACACGGCCCAGGTCAGCAGCGCCAGCAACACCGCGGGCAATGTCATGATCGAAGTCTACGAGGTGCCATGACTTGTTCGGCCGGGCGCAGTCCGCGGGCTTTGCGGACCTGCGGCCGAAACAAATACCCTCAAAGTCAGTGGCCGGACTCCGCAGACAGCGAAAACACCTGAATGTCGTCCATGGCAAATCCGGGCCTTCCATTCCATTCACTGCCTCCGCCGCCGGTCCCCCCAATCACATAAATCGAATCATCCAAAGCCACCGCCGCGGATTGGCTCGCCGGGATGAACCCGCGTTTAAAGACCGTGGAGGCATGCGTGGCCATGTCATAGGCAAGGACTTCGTCTCCCGGGTCGTAATTGCCAAAGAGATAGACGCTGTCGCCCAGCGCCGCGGCTGAATTGGCACCGATAGGCTCGGAGAGATCCGGCAGCCTGAGCCACTGGTTTGTCCCGGGAACAAAGCTCTCGACGGTCTTCAATCCCGCCGCCTCCATCGGCGGGCGGTGTCCGCCAAGCACAAGGATGCAGCCGTCAAAGACAGCGGCCGATCTCGTCTCGCGGGCCGTCGGTATTGGAGCCAGTTCAGTCCAGGCGTTGGCCGCGGGATCGTAGACCTCGGTGACACCGCTCAGCCACACCTGGAGTCCCCGCATTTGGGTGCCTCCAATGGCGTATATCTTCCCGTTGACCACCGCCGAGGCAAAGTACGCGCGCGGGGTCGGCATGGGTGCACCGTGGGTGATCTCACCGGACTTGAGGTCATAGATGTCCATGGATCCGTCGAAGTGCTCCGCCTGGTGGGGCAACCGATAACTCCGGCCGCCAAACACGTAGATTTTTCCGCCCACCAGCGCCGCGCCATGATGATGCCGCGGGGTCAATTTCTTCGTCAGCGTCGTGACATCGTGCGTGCGCACGTCGAAGCGCTCGATGTCGCCGAGAAACCCGCCGTAATTCTGGCCGCCGACGGCATAGACGTAGTTCCCTTCGGCGACAGCCGCAGCCCCGAATCGTTCGGCCTTGAGGTGGTAGTCGGCGACCCTTGAAAGGACCCCCTTGGGCGCGTTCGACGATGACGCCTTGAGCAGCAGAAGCATGCTGTAGTCGCCGCCATTGGGGGCCGGCAAAAGCACCGCCGCCCACTGGTCTGCGCCGACCGCAAAATGGATCTCCTCATTGAGAACAGCCAGCAGCGGCTTGCCGACCTCAAGTTCCACGCCGGGGATGTTCTCGCGCGCGCGGATCGACGCGATGTCAAACTGTCCTGTGAGCAGGAGGTCTTCCCTGGCGCCGGACGACGGACCCGCCGTGAAGGTCAGCCGGCAATGGGGCGCCTCCGGCGAGTCAAAGGGGAGCTCGCGGACCTTCAGGCTGCCATCCGGTTGTCGTTCCATGTATTGAACCGGGGCGGAAGTGAGGACGCTCGCCGGTTGGCTCTCCTTCATCACAAAAACGGTCGCCCCGCTGGGGCTGAACTGCTTGGGCGCACCCCGTCCGCTGCTCCAGCTCACCCGGGTTCCATCGAGTGAGAGTTTGACCTGATCGAAGTCAATGATTCCGGGCGAGGTCACTATCGTGCACCGGCCCTGCTTTGTCGCCGTCTTCATGGAGACCGTTGTCTCCCGAAAATCCCCCGTCTTGTAGATGTACAGTTGGGTCTCAAGTCGGAACACGTCGCTCGCATGCAGCGCCGTGAGCAAAAATAGCGCGGCCAATCCGGCGATGGGAAGGTTGGGTTTCATGGAAATTGAGGTTGGGCGTTGTATCGCAAACGGTTGACTCAGGGCGTCTCGGCGCGGGTGACGAAATGCGGCAACAGCGCCGCGCTTTGCGGAGGCTCGGTGAGGAACTGCCGCATCGGGCCCTCTGCCACGAACCGATGGATGACGGGTTGAAGCGGCTGGCGCTGCGGCCGATTTGAAAACACGAATACAGCCGTCGCGGCGCCAAGAGGAATCAGGATTGCAAGCCACCACCCGCGGCGCGCGGTCAGCGCCCGATTTGGGCTTTCCGCGGCAAAGGCCTCGTCGATCCGGCGGTCCAGGGCCGGCGAGGGGGCCGCCAGGCGCGCGGCCTTCAGCTTTTCTTCGAAATCGCTCATCGTGTCTCCGGGTTAAGCAGCGCCCTCAACTTGTCGAGCCCCCGCCGATACCAGGATGCGACCGTTGGCAACGGCGTTTGGCGCAGCTCCGAAATCTCCTGAAACGTGAGATCGTCATAAATCTTCAGTATGATCGTTTCGCGTTCGTCGGGCGAAAGCCGCCGGAGGCCTTGTTCGATCTCGGATCCCAGGACCGCAGCCGGCAATGCCGGCACTTCAGCGGCGGCGGCCGGCGAATCCTCGAAAATCGAGCCGGCGCGCACGCCCGCGCGCCGCAACGCGTCCAGAGCCGCGTTCCGCACGCAGCGGAACAGGTAGGGACGCAGGTCCGACGGCAGTCTCCCGCGCCGCAGCAGGCCCTGGAAGACGCCGTGAATGGCGTCCTCGGCCGACTCCCGACTGCCCGTGATCGATACGGCATAAGTGTAAAGCTGCTGGCGAAATTCGACATAAAAGGCGCGAAGCGATTCCCTTTCCGAGGAGTTCATGCCCTGCGTGCCGTGATTGGCCTTTGCATCACCTTATCCACGCACGAATGGGGTGTTTTTATGCATCGTCAATGCCTGTCGCCGGAATTGGGGGCTGCGCGGCGCGGGTCTTCGTCCGGGGCCCTTTGCTCCGCGATTCCTCCATTCCGCCTTGAGGGAATCCCGGATCGGCATACAGGTTTCGTCGGCACGCATATGCGATCCCGCTTTCTCACCGCGTTGGGCAGCCTGTTTCCCCCATCCCGGTTGCTGATCGAGGCGGCGGAACTGGCTCCATTTGAGTCGGATGCGCTGACGGCGTTCCGCGCCCGGCCGATCGCGGTGGTCATTCCCGAATCCAAGGAAGACGTGATCCAGGCCGTTCGCCTGTGCCGCGACCATGGCGTGCCCTTTGTGGCGCGGGGAAGCGGGACCAGCCTGTCCGGCGGATCGGTGCCGGTGGCCGGTGGAATCGTCCTCGCTCTCAACCGGCTGAACCGGATCCTTCGCATCGATCCGGCCCGCCGGATCGCAGTGGTTGAGCCGGGAGTCATCAACTTGACGGTATCGCAGCTCGCGGCGCGCCATCGTCTTTACTACGCCCCGGATCCTTCCAGCCAATCGATCTGCACGATCGGGGGAAACGTCGCCTTCAATTCGGGCGGCGCCCATTGCCTGAAGTACGGAATGACCTCCAACCATGTCCTCGGGCTGACCGCCGTCCTGCCCGACGGCGAGGTTGTCGAGTTGGGAGGGGAAAGCCTGGAGGGAGCGGGCCCCGAT
Source organism: uncultured Verrucomicrobiae bacterium (assembly GCA_963747795.1). Classification (GTDB taxonomy): domain Bacteria; phylum Verrucomicrobiota; class Verrucomicrobiia; order Opitutales; family Opitutaceae; genus Palsa-1447. Next base: position 38,968 of record CAVVGS010000002.1, on the reverse strand, counting down.
CTTCACGGATTGTTCGTGGGAAACGAGGGGCTTTTCGGGGTGGCTCTCGAGATCACCCTCCGACTGCTGCCGATCCCGGAGAGCTATCGGACGATCCTCGCGGCCTATGACCGCGTCGAGGACGCGGGAGAAGCGGTCTCGCGGATCGTCGCAAGCGGGCTTTTGCCCGGCGCCATGGAAATCATGGACCGGCTGGCGATCGAGGCCGCGGAGGCGGCCGTTCATGCGGGATATCCCGCGGACGCGAATGCGATCCTGCTCGTCGAATTGGAAGGGGAGCGCGCGGTGGTCGACTTGGATTTTGCCCGCTTGAGCGAGGTGGTCCGGCTGTCGCGGCCGCGGGAGGTCCGCGTGGCGCGGGATGCGTCGGAACGCCTGCTTTTCTGGAAAGGGCGCAAAAGCGCCTTTTCCGCCGTCGGCCGCATTTCCCCCGATTACCTCGTGCAGGATGGAGTCGTGCCGCGCAGCCGTCTCGGCGAGGCGCTCGGCGAAATCGGAAGGATGGGCAGGGAGCGGGGCATCCGCGTCGCCAACGTGTTTCACGCTGGCGACGGCAATCTCCATCCGCTCATTCTGTTCGACGGCCGCGTGGCGGGTGCCTTGGAAAAGGCCGAGGAGCTCGCCGGAGAGATTCTCCGGCTTTGCCTCCGGCTCGGCGGTTCGATAACCGGGGAGCATGGCGTCGGGATGGAGAAGCGCGATTACCTGCCCGCGATGTTCACGCCGACCGATATTGAAGTCATGCATCGCCTGCACCGGGCGATCGATCCGAAGGGCCTTTCAAACTCCGGTAAAATGTTTCCCGGGGGCGGTGCTCCCGCGCTCACGGCGCACGGCCCGCACCCCCTTGAGAGGGCCGGCATCATCTCGCGGGAATGAGCGCCATGGCCCCTTTCTCCGAACCATCGGCCCTGACTCCAGGGAGCGTGGCCGAAGTGGTCGACCTCGTGGCTAGGATGCCGATGGTGCTTGCCGTGGGCGCCAGAACGAAGCCCGTTCCCTCATCCTGCCCGGAGGGATGCACGCCCGTCGCCATGCGGTGCCTGTCGGGTATCGTCGAATACGATCCCGGCGAATTGACGTTCACGGCGCTGGCCGGCACCCCCCTCGGCGAGATCGAGGCGGCGCTCGCCCGGCATGGCCAGTATCTTCCTTTCGATCCTCCCTTCGCGCGGGCGGGCGCCACCCTGGGCGGGACGATTGCGGCCGGTCTAAGCGGCGCGGGCCGCCAGCGCTTCGGCGGGGTGCGCGACTTCATCCTCGGCATCCGCTTCGTCACCGGCCTTGGGGAGCAGGTGCGGGGCGGGGGAAAGGTCGTGAAGAATGCGGCGGGCTTCGACCTGCCAAAGCTGTTTGCCGGAAGCCTCGGCCGGCTCGGCATCCTCGTCGAGGCCACGTTCAAGGTGTTTCCCCGTCCAAAGGCATTCGCGACGCTTTTGTTTGCCTGCGGCAAGGTGTCGGAGGCTCTTCAGTTGATCGAGACCCTCAGGCCCGCCTCGTTTGATTTTGAGGCGGTCGAGATTTTGCCGGATGAATCCGCGATCGCCATTCGCCTTGGAGGGGCGCCCGAGTCCTTTGCGGGCCGCCTTGCGGCAGCCGAGCGCGCCGCCGGCCTTTCCGCATCGCGGCTGCTGGAGGACGCCGACGACGCCTTTTGGCGGAACCTTGAGCCCGCCAGGCCGGCGGGCGCCGATGAGATACTGGCGAAGGTGCCGTTGACGGCCGCGGAGTTGCCCGCATTCGATGCAGCCCTTGCCGCCGCAGGGGCCCGCCGGCGCTACAGTTCGGGGGGCAATGTGGCCTGGATCGAATGGAGTCTCGGTTTTGAGGCGCTCGAGGCCGCGTTGCGCGTGCAGGGTCTTTCGGGTCTTGCCCTGGCCGGGCCGGCGCCGCGCCCCCTGATCGGAGCAATCCGGGGCAAAGCATTCCGATCCCGCGTGAAGGCGGCGCTCGATCCCCACAATCGCTTTCCCGACTTCTGATGCTTCACGCGATCAAGAACGATTCAGCCGGACGCCAGACAGCCGACATGAGCCGGGCGATCGAAGCCTGCGTTCACTGCGGCTTCTGCCTGCCCACGTGCCCCACGTATGTCATCCTCGGAGAGGAGATGAACTCGCCGAGGGGCCGCATCTTTCTGATGAAGGAGACGCTGGAGGGCCGGCTTGCAGCCGATGACGTGAAGCCGTTCATCGACCAATGCCTCGGGTGCCTGGCCTGCGAAACCTCATGCCCTTCGGGCGTTCCCTATGGCGAATTGATCACTCCATACCGCGCGTGGTCCGAGCCAAGGCGGACGCGGACCTGGTGCGAGCGGGCGCGGCGCACCCTGCTGCTCCAGACCCTGCCGTTTCCCCGAAGGCTGCGCGCCGCGCTGGCCCTGGCCGGCCTTGCCCGTCCGTTTCGACCGTTGATGCCCGCTCGCATGCGGCCCCTGCTCGATCTAATCCCCGCGCGGATTCCTCCAAAGGATTCCCTCCCCGAGATTGTTCCCGCCCGCAGCCCGCGCCGCGGGCGCGTCGCCTTGCTTGCGGGCTGCGCGCAACAGGTGCTTGCGCCCGGCATCAACCGTGCGACCGTGCGCGTGCTGGCGGAAAACGGCATCGAGACCGTGATACCGCGGGGCCAGGGGTGCTGCGGCGCGCTCGCGATGCATGCGGGCGAGCAGAAGTCCGCCCTGTCCGCCGCGCGCCGGAACCTTTTGGCGTTTCCCAATGACGTGGACGCGATCGTCACCAACGCGGCGGGGTGCGGGTCCGGGATTCGCGAATATGGCCTCCTGTTTCACGGGCTTCCCGAGGAGGAGACGGCCCGCGCCCTTGCCGCGCGCACGGTGGATGTGTCGGTGTACCTTGACCGGATCGGCCTTGTCCCTCCGCCGGCCCTGCCCGCCATGAAGGTGGCTTACCATGATGCCTGCCACCTGGGCCACGCCCAGGCTGTTCGCAGCGAGCCGCGCCGCCTCTTGTCACAGATCGGCGGCGTGCAGGTGCTCGAGCCCGCAGATTGGGAAATCTGCTGCGGGTCGGCCGGAACCTACAACCTCGAGCACCCGGAGCTGGCCGCGACGCTGGGCCGGAGGAAGGCCGAGAGCCTAATCGCAACGGGCGCCGAGGCGATCGCCACCGGGAATGTCGGATGCACGACGCAGATTCAGCAGCATCTGCGGCTTCTCGGCCGGCAAATCCCGGTCCTGCACGTTGTCGAGCTGCTCGCGCGCGCGTACGAATCCGGGAGCTAACCCGAAGACTTCATGTTATTATCTTCGGGCTAACCTCTCACATCTCCAGCTGCGGGCGTTTCGGCTCGGGCCAGTCGATGTGGAAGAACTTTCCGCGGGGCTTGTCCGTGCGCTCGTAGGTGTGCGCGCCGAAGTAATCGCGCTGGCCCTGGAGAAGATTGGCGGGGAGGCGGGCGGATCGGTAGCCGTCGTAATAGGCGAGAGCGGAGCTGAAGGTCGGGACCGGAACGCCGCACTCGACGGCGAGGGCGATGACCTTGCGCCAGTTGGCCTGGGCGTTCTTCACCGTCTTGTTGAAGTACGGATCGAGGAGCAGGTTCGCCAGGTCGGGCTTGCGGGCGTAGGCGTCGGTGATCTTCTGCAGGAAGGCCGCGCGGATGATGCAGCCGCCGCGCCAGATCTGGGCGATTTCGCCGAAGTTGAGCTTCCAGTTGTATTCCTTCTGCGCCTCGCGCATGAGCTGGAAGCCCTGGGCATAGGAGCAGATCTTCGAGCAGTAGAGGGCGTCGTGGATCGCGGCGACCAGCGCCTTCTTGCTTCCGCGGTATTTCTTGGAGGGCCCTTTCAGGATCTTCGAGGCTGCGACGCGCTCGTCCTTGATCGCCGACAGGCACCGCGCGAAAACCGCCTCGGCGATCGTGGGGGCGGGAACGCCCATGTCGAGGGCGCTGGTCGAGGTCCACTTGCCCGTGCCCTTCTGGCCGGCGGTGTCGAGGACGATGTCGACGAAGGGCTTCTTCGTCACGGGGTCCTTCTGCTGCAGGATGTCCGCGGTGATCTCGATCAGGAAGCTGTCGAGGCTGCCCTTGTTCCACTCGGTGAAGATGGCGCTCATTTCGGCGGGCTTGAGGCCGAGAAGCCCCTTCATGAGGGCGTAGGCCTCGCAGATCATCTGCATGTCGCCGTACTCGATTCCGTTGTGGACCATCTTGACGTAGTGGCCCGCGCCGTTCTCGCCGATGTAGGCCGTGCAGGGCACCCCGCCGACGGCCGGCTTGCCGGGGGCCGCGCCGCCGATCGGCTTGCCCGTCTTCTGGTCCACCTTGGCCGCGATCGCCTCCCAGATCGGCTTCAGCTCGAGCCAGGCCGCGAACTCGCCGCCAGGCATGAGTGAGGGGCCGAAGCGCGCGCCCTCCTCGCCGCCGGAGACGCCGCTGCCGATGAAGCGCAGGCCTTTCTCGCGGAGGGCCTTCTCGCGGCGGATCGTGTCCGTCCAGCGGGAATTGCCGCCGTCGATCACGATGTCGCCGTTTTCGAGGAGAGGCACGAGGCTGTCGATCACCGCGTCCGTGCCCTTGCCGGCCTGGACGAGAATCACTATCTTGCGGGGCTTGGAGAGGCTCTTGACAAATTCCTCGAGGGTCTTCGTTCCGACGACCCCGCCGGGGGTGTTCGGGTTTTCCACAACGAATTTGTCGGTCTTTTCCGTCGTCCGGTTGAACACCGAAATCTGGAAGCCGTGGTCGGCGATGTTGAGAGCGAGGTTCTGACCCATGACGGCGAGCCCGATGAGTCCGATATCAGAGAACGGTTTGGCCATAAGAAGGGGACAAGACTAGGTCGCCGCAGGCCAAAAACCAAACCGATTCTGCCGTCATCTCCCGTGCATTCCGGGCTGGCAGGCTCAAGCCCCCAGGGCGCCCAAAATCAGTGCCCAGCGGCCGCGTGGCCTCCCCGGGCCGCGCAGTTTATCCACTCGCTTGACCCATCCAAGTAGCGCTCCCTCTTCCAGATAGGCAATCGGCCCTTGGATTCATCGATCACGTAACGGCAGGCATCAAAGGCGGCCGATCGATGCTGCGCGACGACACCGATCCATACTGCAAGGTCTCCGACAACCAGGCTGCCGGTCCTGTGCACACCGACGACGGCCAGGGCCCCGAATTTCTCCATGGCCTCTGAGACAATCCTGTTGCCCTCCTTTTCGGCAAGGGGCGCGTGCGCCTCGTATTCGAGCGCGGTGACCGGGCGGCCTTCGTTCAGATCGCGCACCCAGCCCTCAAATGTCACGCAGGCGCCGGCCCGTCCGCGCCGCAGTTCATCCAAAAAGGCCGCGGTGTCGATCGGTGTAGCGGATATCGTGAACATCGGATGAAGGCCTACCCCCCCGCCATCGGCGGAAGAAACGCGATGCGGTCGCCGTTCCGCAGCGGGGCATCGGATTGCGCGAATTCGTCGTTGAGCGCCGCGCGTACGCGATCGCCCGTGAGCGTGAATCCATGGCGCGCGCGCAATTCCTCGTATAATGCCGCGGGCGTCGCTGCGTCGGTCAGCAGCGTTTCGTCCTCGATGCCGCGTTGTTCGCGGAGAATCGCATAATAGCGGATGAGCACAGTCTTCAAGATCACGGGTTCCGGACTTCGCTTTTCCCGCCCGTCTTCTCGAGAAGGCGTACGTCGCGGATGACGATGCCGTGGGAGACCGCCTTGCCCATGTCGTACAGGGCGAGCGCCGCAACCGAGGCCCCGGTCAGCGCTTCCATTTCGACGCCCGTCTTCGCCTCGGTCTGCACCCGGCAGTGGATCTCGACTGATGCGCCGCCGCCCTCATCCGGTCCGGCGCTTCGGATGTCGATTTTACAGTCGTCAAGGGGAAGGGGATGGCAGAGGGGAATCAGTTCGCTCGTCTTCTTGGCTCCCATGACACCGGCGAGAATGGCCGTCTGGAAAACGGGCCCCTTCTTGGTCGCAATCTCTCCGTCGCTCAAAAGGGCGGCGAGGGCGGGGGGAAGCCAGACCACCGCGACCGCGTGCGCCGCCCGCCGGGTCACGGCCTTGCCGCCGACGTCGACCATCTGCGGGCGATCTTGGGCGTCCAGGTGCGAGAGCATGACGAGACTATCGTTCACAACTTCTTTGGATTCAAGTGCACGCGGCTCCCTGCCTTTAGCCGCCACGGCCAGGACACCATTGGTCGGCTCAGCACACCCATGGATAAAAGGGAGCCAAAAAGCCGGCGGGGAAGTCGGTCTCGGAGGGGGGCAGCTCGACAAAGCCGTCCGTGCCGACAAGGCCGGCAAAATCCCCGGACGTGTTGCCGGGAGCGGGTTCGGCAAGGAGCTCCGCGCGCGGCCCGCTCGCCAGGCGAACCGGCATCAGGTAGGCGAGCTTCCGCTTGGGAGCCACGGGGCAGGACAGGGCCGCCCTCAATCGCGGCGCCGGGGCGAGACCGCTTGCGCGATCGAGCGCCGGGAGGACGTACCGGTGCAGGCAGGTGTATGACGAGACCGGGTTTCCCGGCAGGGCAAAAAGCGGGATCCCGCCCGGTCCGATGCCAAACCAGAAGGGCTTTCCCGGTCTTTGCGCAATGCCGTGAAAAATCTTTTTCGCGCCCTGTCTTTCGAGCTGGGCCGGGAGGTGGTCGAACTTTCCCTTGGATACGCCGCCAGTCAGCAGGACGACGCCGTAACTCGAAAGCACGTGCCCCAGCCCCCTCTCGATTGCCCCGGGATCATCCGGCCAGTGATGGGGCTCGGCGCCGGGATATCCCCCTCCTTCAAGGGCTGCGCGCAGGGCATGCTCGTTGCTTCGCCGGATCTGGTGCGGCGCGGGGACGGCCTCCACGTCGACAAGTTCATCGCCCGTCGTGACGATGGCGATCCTTGGCCTGCGGCTGACGGACACGACGGCGAGGCCGCAAGCGGCGGCAACGGCGATTTCCCGGCCCGTCAGGCGTGCGCCCGCTGCAACAACTGTTTCGCCGGCGCGGTGGTCGCTTCCGCGCCGGTGCACGGCGTGACCCGCGGCGATCCCGGCCAGGGCGTCGGCAATGGTCATCGTATCGCCATCCCTCGCCGCGTCCTCGTAGCCGACGACAATGTCGGCCCCCTTCGGCACGACAGCACCGGTCATTATCTCGACGCTGGCGTCGGGCCGCGGGCCCAGCGCCACACCCTCCATGCCCGCGGCCTGCACGGCCTCCACCAGGAAGGCGCGGATTCCCGCCGCGAGCGACGAGGCCCGCAGCGCATAGCCATCCAGCATCGCGCGGTCATAGGGCGGAAGGTCCCGGTCGGCCCTCATGTCCGCGCGGACGACGCGGCCGCGGGCCTGCGCGAGCGCACAGGCCTCCACAGGCCAGGCGGGCATGGCCTCAAGAATCCGTTTCTCGGCTTCGGTGGGTGAGAGCATTGGTCGGCCCGAGAATTTCACAAGGCACGAGGTGTCTCGTGCCCATGAAACGTTCGGACTCGGTTCTCTTACATGGGTTCGCGGCGCCGGTTGCAAGACGATGAATTGCCGCTGGCGGCCGGGCCGCCCGATGCCCGCATCTCGCTTCCCAATCGTGCCGCCAGGGCAGCAGGCGCAGTGGATGCATGCCTTGTCTTTTCGCCCAACTGCGGTCCTATTTCGGCAGTTCAAATGCCCGTTTCAGACCAGTTCCACCGCCGGTTGCACGACCTGCGCATCTCGGTGACCGACCGGTGCAACTTCCGGTGCCCCTATTGCATGCCGAAGGAAGTGTTCGGCGCGGGTTATCCCTTTCTGCGCGACCCCCAGCTCATGAGCCTATCCGAGCTGTCCCGTATTGCGCGGGCATTCATAACCTTGGGCGTGGAGAAAATCCGCCTGACCGGGGGGGAGCCCCTCCTGCGCAGCGACGTTCCCGAACTCCTCCGCGTCCTGAAGCGGGACCTGGGCGTGCCCGATGTCGCCCTGACGACCAACGGCTGGCTCCTCCAGAAGATGGCTCCCGCCCTCAAGGAGGCCGGCCTCGATCGATTGAATGTCTCGGTCGATTCGCTCGATGATGCCACCGCCGGTCGCCTCAACGGGCTCGGCTTCCATGTGGGCCGGGTCCTCGCCGGGATCGACGCGGCGGCGGCCCTGGGGCTGCCGATCAAGATCAATTGCGTCGTTCAGCGGGGCGTGAACGACGGCGAGATCGTCGGGCTTTGCCGCTACTTTCGCGAACGGGGGCACACGCTTCGCTTCATCGAGTTCATGGACGTCGGCAACACGAACCACTGGTCCCCCGGCGCCGTCGTGCCGGCCCGGGAGATCATGGAGCGCATCCATGCAGAGCTGCCCCTGGAGCCCGTGGGCCCGGCCTACCGCGGCGAGGTGGCCTCGCGCTACCGGTACAGGGACGGCCGCGGGGAGATCGGGCTCATCGGCTCGGTCACCGAGCCGTTCTGCCGGGACTGCCACCGCGCCCGCCTCTCGGCGGACGGACGGTTGTACACCTGTCTCTTTGCATCGCTCGGGTGGGATGTCCTCGGGTGCCTGCGCAGCGGCGCGGACGACCCGGAGCTCGCCCGTTTCATCGGCCGGATCTGGGCGGGCCGCATGGACCGCTACAGCGATGAGCGGGCGGAACTCCTGGCGGCGGGCGAGGCCCGCGCCAAGATCGAGATGAGCTACATCGGCGGATAGCTAGCTGTCGCCTGCGCCGTCGAGGCAGTTCCGCACGATGGCGGCCAGATTCCTCATTTCGTAGGGCTTGGCGAGATACACGAAGCCCGATTCGCCTGAAACGCCCGCATTCCTCAGGTCGACGCTGTAGCCGCTCGTGATGATCACCTTCAAGCCCGGCTTCGTCCGGTTGAATCGTTCCGCCAGGTCGAGGCCCGTGATTCCGTTGGGCATGACCATGTCGGAGAAAAGCAGGTCGATCTGCGGCCCGCACCTGTCCCAAACCGAGATCGCCTCGGGGCCGTCGGAGGCCTCGATCACCTGGTAGCCGAACTTCTGGAGGCAGAGGCAGGCCATTCTCCTCACGGCCTTCTCATCCTCGACGAGAAGGATCGTCTCCTTTCCCCGGGGCGCGTGCGCCGCAGCAGCGGCCGGCTCGCCGGCACCCGGAGCCGCCCGCGCCGGAAGAAATACGCTGAACGTGCTGCCGCTTCCCACCTTGCTCGCAACCTTCACCCAGCCCCGATGCTGTTTCACGATTCCATAGACCGTGGCCAGACCCAGGCCCGTTCCCTTGCTGATCTCCTTGGTTGTGAAGAATGGCTCAAAGATGTGCTGGAGAATCGTCTCGTCCATGCCACAGCCGGTGTCGGTCACGGAAAGGCGGACGAACGAGCCCGGACGGGCCTCGGGGTTGGCCCTTGCCTCCACTTCGTTCACATCCCTGAGGCTTGTCTCAATCAGCAACCGTCCGCCCTTCGGTGTCATCGCATCCCGGGCATTCAGGCAGAGGTTGGTCACCACCTGCTCGATCATGGCGATGTCGCCGTCAATCCAGAGCGGGTGTCCGTTCTTGAACTCCAGGCTGATGGCCTCCCCCAGCAGGCGCCGGAGCATTCTGAACAGCTCGTCGAGCATCGCATTGATATCAAACGGCCGGCTCCGCATCACCTGCCGGCGGCTGAACGCCAGAAGCTGGCGCGTGAGGCTCGCCGCGCGCTTGGCCTGCTTTTCCAGGTCCTGCAGGCCGGCCTTGGAGGACGGGTCCAAGTCCTTTTCCTCCAGCAGAAGCCCGAGTTGCATCAGGATCGCCGTAAGGATGTTGTTGAAGTCGTGTGCCACCCCGCCCGCCAGCTGGCCCACCGCCTCCATCTTGCGCGCCTGCACGAGTTCCTGCGTGCGTTCGGCGATCCCGCGCTCCAGCCGCTCGTTCTCCTTGCGCAGCGCGTCTGTGCGCATCCTGAAGACGGCGAGGGCCAGGACGGCCACCGCAATTGCCAAGAAGGTGTAGAACCACCAGGTCTCAAAATACCAGGGTTTCTGGACGAGGGCCAGGACCGCGCCCGCCGTGTTCCAAATCCCGTCGCTATTGCGCGCCAGCACGCGGAATCGATAGTTCCCGGGCCGAAGATTGGCATAGTAAGCGGTGCGGCGCGCCCCGGCGTCGATCCAGTCGTTGTCATGCCCCTCCAGCCTGTAGCGGAAGACGATCGCCGACGGTTCGATGAAGCTCAGGGCCGCGTAGTCAATTGCCACGCTGCGGGTCCCGGAAGGCAGGATGACCTGGCCGGACGCGTCGGTTTCCGCCCCGTCGACTGTCACTTTTTCAATCTGGACCAGGGGCGGTGTCGTATTGAAAGGCGTGACTGCCGGATCGACCCGTATGAGCCCCGCGTGGGCCACGAACCAGATGCTGCCGTCCTTCGCGACAAGCGACACGGGCTGGGATCCGTAGCCGATCGTACTCGCCTGAATCCCCTCGCTGCTGCCGGCCCAGTGGAGGATGCCGCCGTCCTGCTGCCCGAGGCAGGCCGCAAGAAAAGCCTGCTCCGAGCCCCAGACTATCCCTTTTGCCGTGCCGAGCCAGAGCGTACCCCGGTTGTCCTCGACGATCGTGGACACAAGGTCCCCCATTGATTCGCTCATGCCGTCGGGATTGTACCAGCGGCCCTCGTGCAGCAGCACAAGGCCGCGCCTCTTTGTCCCAACCCAAAGGTCACCCCGGGAGTCCTCATGGATCGATCGCACCGCAAAATCCGATACAACCGGGCCCGGGTTCAAGACGGTTGCCCTGCCGTCCGCATATTTCACCAGCCCTTCGTCCATGCCGATGTATACGGCGCCGACCCTGTCCTCGGCAAAGACGGCCGCGTTCGACGTGGCCGAACCGATGATGCCGGCCATCGATTCGAACTTGCCGCTCATCCAGCGCACAACGCCGCCATTGGCCGGCCCGATCCACACGGCGCCCGAACGATCCTCGTAGAGGGTTCCCACGTCGGTGAAGTCGGGGAACCGCTCCAGCCGGCCGTCCTGCCATATCAGCATTGCGCCGCGGGTTCCCATCCAGATCCGGCCGTCCGATGCGGCCAGTATCGAACGCACTTCGGACTCGCGCGCCTGCCCGAGCGGAATCGCCACCGAGCGGCCGTCCGGGTAAATTCGGTCGCAGCCGTTGGGGACGAGCGCAGCCCAGATGCTTCCGTCCGCCGATTGTGATATCACCCGCACCCCGCCCGTTGGCATTCCCGCAGGGGCGGTCCACCCGGTGCGAAATGCGGTCTCGCGCAGTTGCAGGATGCCGCTGCCGGAAGTGCCGACCCAGATGCTGCCTTCCCTGTCTGCAAAGACGGCGCGGCACATGGCGTCGACCGGGGTGGGCACCTGGGCAAATGCATCGCCCCGCAGATCGAGCGAGCGGTACAGTCCGCGCGCCGTTATCCAAAGCCTCCCCTCGCGGTCGGTGCAGAAGCTCGTGACGTTCTCGCCACTGAGGCCCTCCTTTTGGCCGATCATCCGTATTTCGCCGTCTCTAACCCTGTAAACCGCCTTGGTTGTGGCAAACCAGAGCGTTCCCCTGGGGTATTCATACATCCTGTGCAGTTCGCCCGAATCCGGGCCAAGCCCGTCGAAGGCCCTGAATACGCCGTTTTCACGGACAAAAATCCCGTTCGGGCGGGCCGAAACCCAAATGCGTCCCGACGAGTCCGAAAAAAGGCGGATGATCTGCGTCGAACCCTTCAGGTTTGGATCGGTCGCGTGGGAGGTGAACTTGTTGTCCCAATAGTCCCAAAGGCCGGAGGTCAGGGTTGCAATCCACACCCTGCCCTCCGAGTCGCGCGCCATATCCGCGACCCGCTGCTCGGAGTCCCAAATCTGCTCAATGCGTCCGCGCCGGTACCGGGCAAGGCCGCGCTGGGTGCCGACCAGGACAAACCCGCCGTTGTTCTCGATCAGGCAGCGGATCAGATTGTCCGGCAGCCCTCCGGGTCCCGAGGCGCGAAAGACGTCGAACTTTGCCCCGTCGTATCGAACCAAGCCGCCTTCCGTACCCACCCATAGGTATCCCTTTGGGCTCTGCAAAAAGACACTGGCCACGTCGCTCGGAAGCCCCGAGTCCAAACTGAACACCTTGGTGGCGTAGACGGGCTCGACGGCGGGAGCCGGCGCCGCCGGGACAGCCTTGTCGCAAAGAAAGAAGACAGCGCATGCCGCGCCGGCCACTGTTCGCGCTGAAAGTTTCATGGCGATAACGTGCAAAATTGGAACGGAGGCCAGCGCGCAGCCCAAAGGAGCGGCCGGGCAGGCGCTCCTTTGGCTCATACTTCGGCTCAAGGACGGCTGAACTTAAACCATCATTGCCGTCGCTGCGGCCGTTTTCAATCACGCAGAATCACAGAAAGGCGTCCTGGAGCGCTCGCTTTTAGCCTTTCAGGGCGCCGGCGGCGACTCCCTTGACGATCCGTCGCTGGAGGCAGACATAAACGACCAGAATCGGAACGGTCACGAGGACGAGCCCGGCAAAAAGCATCCCGTAATCGCTTCGGTACTCGGCCGTTATTGAGAGATTGGCCAGCCCGAGCGGCAGGGTGCGGACTTGGCCGCTTGGATCCCCGCCAAGAAGCATGAAGGCATAAAAGTACTCCTTCCAAACGCCAATAAATTGAAATATGGCGACCGTCACGAGGCCGGGCTTTGCCAGGGGAAGCATCACCCGCCAGAAGGCCGCAAACTCCCCGCAGCCGTCGATCACCGCCGCCTCGTAAAGGGCCCGCGGCAGCGTGCGGAAGAAGCCCGCGAGGATGAAAATCGCAAACGGCAGTCCGTTTGCAGTATAGACAAGGACCAGGCCGAACCTCGAGTTGAGCAGCCCAGCCGACCGAAGCTCGAAAAAAAGCGGCACGATCGCAAGCTGCGCCGGTATCATCAGTCCGGCCAGGAACAGCCAGAAGACCGCCTTTCCCAGCGGATGGTAAAACCGGGCGAGCGCATAGGCTGCCATCGCCCCGAGGCCGACGATGAGGGACACCGCAGAGGCTGTCACCAGGGCCGAATTGAGAAAATAATCGCCAAAGTGCGCTTCGTGCCACGCGTGGCTGTAGTTGTCGAAGCGCAGTTGCCCCGGGATCGGCAGGCTGAAAGTGTCCCGGAAGATGGCCGCGTCCGGCTTCAGGGACGAGTACGCGACCCACACCATCGGAAACGCAAGCCAGGCGGCATAGCCGGCGAGCGCCGCAAAGACCAGGCTCCGGGAGATCCGGATTCTGCCGTTCGGCCTCATTGCTCCACTGCCTCCGTGCGCAGGCCCCGAAGGATGGCCGCGCTGCCCGCGAGCACGAGGACGAAAAGTACCGCGGCAAGGGCGGTTGCCCGGCCGATCTCGAAGTCCTTGAACATCGAGGTGACAAGCAGCGTGCCGAGCGTGTGGCTCGCGGCCGAGGGATCCTGCGCGGTCAACAGCCAGATCATCTCGAACGCGTTCAGGCCGCCGATGACCAGGAACACCGCCGAAATCACGATCACCTCGCGGATCAGGGGAAGGGTGATTGTGAAGAATTGCCTCAGGGCCGATGCCCCGTCCATTTCGGCTGCCTCATAGAGCTGCGGATCAATGCCTTCCATCGCCGCCAGATAGAGAATCAGGTTGAACCCGCACGCCATCCAAAGATAGATCGGAATCAAGGCGGCATAGAGGTGTCCGGGCGAAAGCCAGGGAAAGCCGTCGAAGTCCGCGAGGGCGGGCGAGTGGAGGAGCCGCCCGAGCGCCGAAAGGCCGGCGTTGACCAGTCCTCCGTGGGGTTCGTAGGCGGCGAGCCACAGAAGCGTCGCCGCGATCCCGCCGAGCATGTTGGGAAACAGGAAAATCACGCGAAACGCACCGGCCCCCCAGATGCCGCGGTGCAGAAGACTTGCGCAAAGAAGCGCCACGGGGATCACGAAAAGCGCCGGAACCAGCATGAGGAAGGCGTTGTTTCGGAGTGCGAACCAGAACACGTCGTTTTCGAAAAGCAGCGCCTTGAAATTGAAAAGTCCGGCCCATTCGCGGGGCCCGATGCCGTTCCACCGTGTGAAGGCCCAGCCGAAGGCCGTGAGCGCCGGCGCGAGGACAAAGGCCGCGTAAAGGAGGAAGGCCGGCCCGGCGAACCCCAGGCCGACGGAGATGCGAAGGCGGGTTTGAGTCCCCGGTTCGGCAACGGACCTTGAAACGGCCGGCCCGGCCCCACGCCGAAACAAACCCTTCATGAAACCCGCGGACCCCCGCGAAAAGGCCCATCCGAATATTCCGGCCAGGGCCGCCAGCAGAAGGCAGCCGGCCAGCGTGTGCCTGTATTCAACCCGGGACGGGTCGACCGACCGGGCCCGGTCAACCGCCGCCGCCGCCTCCAGGCGCTGGCCGTATTCGGCCGGCGTCATCCTTCCGGTCGTCAGCCTCTGGTAGCAATCGACGACGACCTGCCTCAGTTCCGGCGGCTGCATCATGAGCTGCGGCATGGGAAAGGCCTCCTTCGCCCCGAGGATCAGGCGTGCGGTATCCTGCATCCGCTCGGAATAAGCCGAGAGCGGGACTCCGCGCACCGCGACCGGTGAATTGAGCTCCCGCACAAATGCCTCCGCCCTGGCGCGCGACGTCAAAAACCGCAGAAAATCGATCGTGAGTCGCTCCCGCTTCGGGTCGCCGGTTGCAAAGACGAAGAAGCAGTCGCTGCCGGTCTGGATGGTCGTCGGATCGGCCGTCCCGTCGGCAAACACGGGGAAATTCATGGCGCCGAGCTCGAATTCGTCCGGGATCTTCCCGGCCATCTCGTTGATGAGCCATGAGCCTGAGATCGTCATGGCCGCCCGGCCCTGCAGGAAATCGAGCTCCGCCCCGGTGTGGCTCTCTCCCTCCCAGCCCCGGAGGGCATACCTCTGCATCACGCGTTGCTCGACCGCGGCCGCGCGGACAAACCGGGAATCGGCGCGGGCCCCGGGGGCCAGCGCGGCGAGGCCATGCCAGCCGGAGGCACCCTCCAGATTGTAGCAGGCCGCCCGAAAGATCGCATCCGGGTAGAGCCAGTTGACCCCCGGAACACTGAGCGGGGCGATGCCTGCGGCGCGGATCCTCTCGCACAGCCCGTAGAACTCATCCCAGGTCCGGGGCTCCTTCCAGCCGTGTGCCCGAAACAGGCCCCGGTTGTAGAAGATCGTCCAGGCCGAATAGGACAGGGGCAGCCCGCCGATGCGGCCGTCCACGCGCCAGGTGTCCAGCGCCCCCGGGTAGAATGTGTCTCCCCATCGCGCGTCGCCCTCCCAATTGCGCTCCTGAAGGAAGGGTCCCAGGTCCAGGACCTTGCCTGCCCGGATGAGCGCAGGCCACAGGACGTAGGGAGCGGACGCCGCATCAGGAAAATTTCCGTCGATCACCCGGACGCAGATTCGATCGTCAATGCGGGGGTCGCCGTAGACATGCACCCGGACGCCGGGCCGCTGCGATTCGAACATCCGCGCGCTCTCCTCATAGAAAGCCATCCCGTAACCCGCCGCGCGGATTGGAATGTCGAGCTGGACGACCCCTTGCGCATGCGCCGCGCAGCCCATCGCCAGCGCAAGAATGGACGCGGAAAGGTTACGCATGCCCGGCCAATTTGGAGCCTTGGGCTGCAACCTCAAATCCCGCCCGCCTGAGCGCTCGATAGACGGAGGTGATGTGCGGCCGGTCGCGCGTCTCCACGGTGCACACGGCGCGGACCGCGCTCACATCCGGGCCGCTGAAGGCGCGGTCGTGGGCGACGTCCTTGATGCTCGCCCCTGCGGCCGCAATGCAGCGGCAAAGTTCGGCGAGGCCTCCCGGCCGGTCGCTGATCCGCGCCGTGAAGCGCGTAAGGCGACCGTCATGGACAAGGCCTTTCTCGATCACCCGGCTGAGAATCGACGGATCGATGTTCCCACCGCTGACGATCAGGGCGGTCCGACGGCCCTTCAGTTCGGGCAGAAGCCCCGACATCAGGGCCGCGAGCGGCGTTGCCGCGGCGCCTTCGACGACCGTCTTCTCAAGTTCGAGCATGCGCAGGATCGCAATCGAGATCCATTCCTCGGTGACGCGCACGACCTTGTCGATCCGCCGGGGCCCGAGCAGGGAGAATGCGTTCGCCCCCACGGTCAGGGTCGCGAGCCCATCGGCGAGGGTGGGCCTCCTGGACACGACGACCGGCCGGCCCGCCTTGAGGGCCGCCGTGAGATTGCCCGTCGAGACGCTTTCGACGCCGATCAGGCGGACGCGCGGACGCAGCGCCTTCACGGCCAGCGCCACCCCCGCCAAAAGGCCGCCGCCGCCCACCGGGCAGACAACAGCCTCGAGGTCGGGCACCTGCTCAAGGATTTCCAAGCCGAGCGTTCCCTGTCCGGCGATGATGTCCGGGTCGTCGAATCCATGCACGTAGGTGAGCCCTTCGGCTTCCGCCAGCCTGTCGGCCTCGGCCCTCGCCTGGGCAAAGTCCACCCCCTTCACGATCACCCGGGCGTCCAGCCGCTCGCAAGTCGCCATCTTGATGAGGGGCGCAAACTCCGGCATGACGACCACGACGGGAATCCCGAGGAGTTTCCCGTGATAGGCGAGGCCGAGGGCGTGATTGCCCGCACTTGCGGCGATCACGCCGCGTTTCCGGCGTTCCTGGGAGAGGCGCAGGAGGGCGTTGCGCGCCCCGCGTTCCTTGAAGGATCCGGTCCGTTGAAAGCTGTCGAGTTTGCAATAAACCCGGACTCCGGTGATTTCGCTCAAGGGAACCGATTCGGGGCACGGTGTCCTGACAACGCCGCCTGCAATCCGCCGGCGCGCCGCCTGGATGTCGGCAAGGCGAAGAATCATGCCCGGGTTCCATACACCAATTCATCGCCGCTTGCACGGGAAGATGCACAGCGACCCTTTTTCGTCGTTTGCGAGGGAAACGTCCGACCGCTAGGAATTGCGTTGCCGACAGGTCGGGTGTGATTAAAGGATTGCGACCGATGGCAGACTGGATGCGAACGGAACGGTGGGCCCCCCGAGCCGAAACAGATGACCGGCCCGGCCGGTCTCGCCCCGACAAACCATGCACCAGGTGACCTTTTCCGATCAGGCTCTCAAGGAGCTCAATCGGTTGGACAAACTGGAGCAACTGACTGTAGTCGAGCCGCTTGGAAATCTGAAGGCTACCGACTTGGCCCATCCCAGGGAGCCGCTCGGCCATTTCCACCGCGCCGGCCGGAGCTATTACCGCCTGCGCTCCAGCAACTACCGTTTCTATTTCACCCTCAACGACGGCAGCCTGCACGTGCACTACTTATTACATAAGAATACATTGGAGGATTTTTTGTTGCGCAATCATCTCCCTGTTTCCGAGCAGCAGCTGATCGAACAAAACTCGAAGTTTTGGAAATACCTGGAGAGCCTCACTAAATGAGCCTTCGCCGTCATCGTGAAGACGATCGCTCCGCGGCTGACTTTGCCCGGCGCGGGGATCCGTACAACGTTTCGCAGGCGAGCCGTATCTACGTCCTGCCCAATCTGATGACGGCCGGAAACCTGTTTTGCGGCTTCATGGCGATCGTCAACTGCATCCAAGCTCGCTTTGCGGAACTGGCCCCGATGGGCGAGTACAGGGGCGCCTCGGCGCCCGACCACTACAGGGCGGCGGTGTGGTTCATCGGCGGCGCCGTTGCATTCGATTCGCTCGACGGGCGGCTGGCCCGGCTCGGCGGCCGCGAATCGCTCTTCGGAGCGGAGTTCGATTCCCTGGCCGACGTCGTGTCCTTTGGCGTCGCGCCGGCCCTGATGATGTTCTTTTTCATCCTTTCGCCCAGCCAGGGCATTCCTTGGTTTAGCGACATCGGCTGGTTCGTGGGATTCGTCTATCTGCTTTGCGGTTCCATGCGCTTGGCGCGGTTCAACGTGATCACCAATCCGCTTCTTCACCCAAGCCAGAAGGAGTTGAGCAACGATTTCGTCGGCCTGCCCATTCCGGCGGCGGCGGCAACGGTTGCGGCGCTTGTCCTCTTCCTCCTAAAGCTTGGCGATTCGGACAAGTCGCTCAACTATTTCGCCCTTGGCCTCCCCTTCCTGATGCTCCTGATCGCCTTTCTGATGATGAGTCCCGTGCGCTACCCGAGCGGCAAGAAAGTCGACCTTCAGACGGAGACCAGGCTGCGCCGGCTCGCCGGCGTCGTCGTCTTCGCCGGCTTCATCTATATGTTCAAGGAGGTGGCCTTCGTCTGCACCTGTCTCGGTTACATCTTCTTCGGGTTGATCCGCCACTGGCGGCGACACCGGCTCGCGCCCTTTGTCCCCCCCAATCCTCCGCAGTCGGCCAGCCGCTTGTGAAAAGCGTGGGAATACCGCACCCAGTTGCTTTGCCCCGCCGAAAAGTCCCTGGTTATGCCCAGAGTCTCGACAGTTCTTCACACACCCTTTTACCTCTTTTGCCGAATGAAACGCTTGGGTTGCTATCATTGTTCGCAGGCCATAAGACTGCTGCTGTAATTACTTATTGAACCCATACCTATTTGAACATTGTTAATCATTCATAAAAGAGTCCCCAAAGACCCTGAAGTCCGCTCAAGCTCCGATTCCGTCCCGCTCTCATGAAATTCAAGATCAACCGCGACCATTTCGCAAATGGCCTTTCCCAGGTCCTCAATGTCGTGGGTTCGAAAGCCACGATGCCGATTTTGAGCAATGTCCTGATCGAGGGCGAAAAGGACCAGATTTCGCTGACAACGACGAACCTCGATCTCGGAATCCGCTGCAAGATCAAGGCTGAGGTCAAGGAGACCGGCGCTGTCACGCTGCCGGTCAAGCGTCTGGCGAGCATTGTCAAGGAACTGCCGAACATCGATGTCACTCTCGACGCCTCGCCGAACCACCAGGTCAAGCTGCTGTCGGGTGGATCCACGTTCCGTATAATGGGGATAGGGAGGGAGGAGTTCCCGCCGTTGCCGGAATTTGGGGATGAAAAGGCCTACACGCTCGAGCAGGCTGAGTTGAGCGCGATGATCCGAAGCGTCGCCTATGCCCAGTCGACG
Source organism: uncultured Verrucomicrobiae bacterium (assembly GCA_963747795.1). Classification (GTDB taxonomy): domain Bacteria; phylum Verrucomicrobiota; class Verrucomicrobiia; order Opitutales; family Opitutaceae; genus Palsa-1447. The sequence continues at coordinate 20,056 of CAVVGS010000002.1, read as the reverse complement.
GATGAGACCCGGTACATCCTCAATGGCGTCTATTTCAGCTTCAAGGACGGGCGTCTCTCGCTTGTCGCAACGGACGGACGCCGCCTTGCCGTGGCCTCCAAGGAAATGGAGGTGCCGGGTGCGAGCGCCGGGGCCATCATCCTTCCGGCGAAGACTGTGTCGGAGCTGACCCATCTCCTGGAGAAGGGCGAGAAAGTGAAGATAAACTTCAGCGACCGGCGCTGCGCCTTCCAGATTGCGACCGACAAGGACACGAGCGGGCTGATCGACAGCGTCTACCTGTACTCCAAGGTCGTCGAGGGAAGCTATCCGAACTATCAGCAGGTCATCCCGAAGGAGACTCACCAGCGCATCAAGCTCGAGCGCGAGCTTTTCCTGCAGTGCGTTCACCGCACGGCGCTCGTATGCTCGGAAAAGTCGAATTCCGTGCGCATCAAGCTGTCCAGCAATCTGCTCGAAATCACCGCGCAAAGCCCCGACTTTGGCGAAGCGCATGAATCGATGGCGATAGGCTACAGCGGCCCGGACCTGCAGGTGGCCTTCAACCCCGGCTTCCTCATGGATCCGCTTCGCGCGCTGGCGAAGGACGAGGTGTTCTTCGAGCTCAAGGACGACGTAAGTCCCGGTGTCTTCAAGACGCTGGACAACTTCATTTGCGTGATCATGCCCGTGAGGCTAAGCTGATTCGTCGAACAGGCAGGGTTTGGAGCGTGGATACGTCGTATATCATTCTGGGCGTCATAGGTGTATCGCTGGTCATCGTTCAGGTGAACCAGCGGGTCGGCTCGCCTGTCCTGGCGATACTTGACCGGTGGATGCGCTGGCTCGGCTTTTCCCTTGGAGCGGCGATGATCTGCCGGACGTTTGCCCTGATCGACCGGCCTTTCTGGATGCTGGCCGGTGCGTTCTTCCTGCTGTGGTTTCTCGGCGAGACGCTTTACAACTGGCTTGCGATCTCGGCGCTGAGCGTCAGCCCGATGCCGCTTTTTCCCCGTTACGCGGTCAACCAGTCCGGCGAGGAATGGCCGGTCCAGCCGCGCCTGCTCAGGATCCGGGACTGGCTGCGAAAGCAGGGATTCCGGCAGATCCAGGCGCTGAAGGCCGAGATCGGCGGGGGAATCTACCTGCGGGTCTCCATTTACCAGGATGAGAGCGCGACCATCCGGGTGCAGGTCACCTTCCTGCCCCAGGCCAACGGGACAATTGTCGTCTGCTACGCCCTCACTTCCATCACGGCCGACGGACGGCACATCGTGACCGACAACCTGTACACCCCATTCGCTGGGTTCTACAACGAGAACTGGTACGTCGTGCGCCGGCCCTGGTGCCGTTCCCTGCCGCGGCTCATCGCCCGGCATCGGGCGCGGCTGGCCGGTGCGGGCGAGCTCGCCCGCATGACGGTCGAGCCGGCGGAGGAACTCAACGCCGCGCAGCGCGACCTCGACAGGCTCAACACAGAACTCGGCTTTCTTCACCGCCAGACCGACCGCGAGGACCTGGGCAAGATAACGCAGGAAGGCCGGTACCGCGTCTGGAAGGAAATCTGGATGCTGAACTATCTCGGCCGCAGCGCGCGCTACCATTGATGCTGCCGGGCTGCCCGGCGGGCAGCGGCGATGTGCCGCGGTCCCGGCCGGGTTGCCACCGACAGAGATGGCGGCAAACAATCAATGAAACCATCGCCGTCCCGCCTCCCATTCAGCGGTCCTGCCGCCGCCCTCCTTCTTTTCTTTGCGGCCAGAATCGCTTGCGCACAGATCATGCCCGTCCCCGCCCCGATCCCGGACCTTCCCCCGCCGAAGCCGCCGGGCTCCGTGCCCATGGGGGACCCCAAGGACTTTCCCGAAGTGAAGATGGGTTTCCCGATCGCGGACGGCCCCTTCGGCCCCACTTGGGATTCGATCGCGAAGAATTTTCCGGGAAAGGAGACCGCCTGGCTCCGCGAGGCCAAGGTTGGCTTCTGGGTGCACTTCGGCCCCCAGGCCGCCGGACAGAGCGGGGATTGGTACGCGCGCAAGCTGTATATGCCGGGCCAGCCCGCCTACGCCAACCATATCAGGGATTTCGGCCACCCCTCCGAGGTGGGGTACAAGGACCTGCTCAAGGACTGGAATCCGAGGAAGCTCGACCCTGCCGCGATCGTCGAGACCTACAGGAACGCAGGCGCCCGCTTCCTTCTGATCCAGGGCGTCCATCACGACAATTTCGACAACTGGAATTCGACCTACCAGCCCTGGAACTCGGTCAACATGGGCCCGAGGCGCGATCTCATCGGGGAATGGTCTGCCGCCGCGCACAAGGCGGGGATGCGCTTCGGCGTCTCATTCCACCACGAATACACGTGGTGGTGGTGGCAGCAGTCGTACCACAGCGACGCGACCGGACCCAGGGCGGGGGCGCCCTACGACGGGAACCTGACGCTGGCCGATGGCAAGGGGAAGTGGTGGGAGGGATTCGATCCCCGGCTCCTCTACGGGGTCGACCTTCGCGAATACGCCGGCTTTGACCAGAACGCCTCCTGCCCCAAGGGCGGAATACTCGTCAACCACCTGGCGTACTGCGATTGGTACGCGACCCGGTGGGCCCTGCGGATCATGGATGTGATCAACAAGTACGATCCGGACTTCATCTACACCGACGGAAATTCGAGGCAGCCCTTTGACGGCTACAAGTCGGCCACGGGCTACAAGTGCGACGCGATGCAGCGGGTGATCGCCGACTACTACAACCACACGCTCCAAAAGCACGGACAGGTCGACACCTTCAGCATCGTCAAGTTTCATCCGCCCTGCGACGGCGTAGTCACGACCTTCGAGGACCGCTGGCCGGCGGGGACGAAGACCGACCAGCCGTGGATCGGCGAAACAGCCAATGGCGACTGGTATTATGCGCCGGGATTCGTCAACGATGCGCGCGGGCTGATCCGCTACATGCTTGAGATCGTCTCCCGGGACGGAAACTTCTGCGTCAATATCGCCATGCTGCCGGACGGATCGCTCGACGAGAGCACGCGCTCGATGCTGAAGGACATGGGCGACTGGATGCGGATCAACAGCGCAGGGATCTACGGCAGCCACGCGTGGAAGACCTTCGGCGAGGGCGCAGGCGGCAGGGTCAATTCGCTGCCCGCGGGCTTCATCGGAGCCCGCCAGGCGAATTATCCGTTCGCCCCCGCCGATTTTCGCTTCACCGCCGGCAAGGACGGATCGATCTACGCCTTTTGCATGACCGTGCCCGACCCCGGTACGACGGTGAGAATCTCATCCATGGGCTCGGATGCGAAGCTGCTCGGCTCGCCGGTGAAGGCTGTGAGCCTGCTCGGCAGCCCCGACACCCTGAATTGGCGGCAGAAGCCCGATGGGTTGGAAATAACCTGCCCGGCGCAGATGCCCTTGAAGGTGAGCGCCGTCTTCAGGGTGACTGCTCAGTAGACCTCTTTTTCCAGCAGGGCGAAAAGCTCCGCCTCGTTGATCCGCCTCTGCGTCATTGAATCGCGCTCGCGAAGGGTGAAGGTGCCGTCCTTTTCGATCGTCTCGAAGTCGATCGTCACGCACCAGGGCGTCCCGATCTCGTCCTGGCGGCGGTACCGCCGGCCGATCGCGCCGCCTTCGTCGTAGAAGACGGCGTAGCGCCGCTTCAGCCGCGCATGGAGTTCCTCCGCCCGCTTCACGAGTTCGGGCTTGTTCTTCAGGAGAGGAAGGACCGCCACCTTGACCGGGGCGATCCGCGGGCTGAACCGCAGGACGGTGCGTTTCTCGACATTCCCCTTTTCATCCTTCACCTCCTCCTCGGCGTAGCCGGCGCACAGGACCGCAAGGAAGATGCGGTCGACGCCAACCGCCGGCTCGATGACATGCGGGGTGAACTTCTTCTTCGTCGCCTCGTCGAAAATCACCTGCGGCACGCCTGAGGCGTTCGCGTGCTGGGTCAGGTCGTAGTTGCCGCGCGCGGCGATGCCCCACAGCTCCTGCACGCCGAAGGGGTAGCGGAACATGATGTCGGTCGTGCCCTTCGAATAGAACGCGAGCTTCTCCTTGGGGTGGTTGTACTCGGAGAGGTGCGACTCGGGCAGCCCGATCGAGACGAGCCAGCTCCGGCACCAGTCGATCCACTCGCGGTGGCACTTCGCCCAGTCCGCGTCCTCGTGGATGAAATACTCCATCTCCATCTGCTCGAATTCGCGTGAGCGGAAGATGAAGTTGCGCGGCGTGATCTCGTTGCGGAACGCTCTTTCCGATCTGGGCTATCCCGAAGGGGAGCTTGACGCGGCCCGTGTCGACGACCCCCTTGAAGTCGGCGAACATGCCCTGGGCGGTCTCGGGTCGCAGGTAGGAGATCGCCGAGGCGTCGCGCAGGGCGCCGACGTAGGTCTCGAACATCATGTTGAAGGCCCGCGGCGGCGTGAGGCTCCCGGCTTCGCCGGTTGCGGGGGAGGGGATCAGCTCGATCTCCTCCGGCTTCGCCTCGGTCATGTCGCGCGGGGTCACGGGCAGGAGCTGGCCCCGCACCGCCTTCTTCCGCTTGAGCGATTCCGCCTTCTCCTGAAGTTCGCCCGCGGTGTTCTCGCTCTCCAGGGCGGACACGTAGCCGATGACTTCGTCATTCGAGGTTATCGTTGCTTGCTCGATGGGAACGGAAATGCTGGCACCGGTGGTCGTGATGGTCTTCGTTCCCTCGATTTCCTCGAGTTGCAAACCCTTGCGAACCACGACCCGCGAGAAGAAGAGCTGGTCGGCCCGGTACCGCTGTTTTGAAACCTTGCAGTCGACCAGGGGATCCGTGAAGCCCGCGACGTGCCCGGAGGCCTGCCAGACCTTGGGGTGCATGATGATCGAACTCTCGATGCCGACGACGTCGCCCCTCCGGCGAACCATGTCATTCCACCAGCAGTCGCGGATGTTCTTCTTCAATTCCGCCCCGACGGGCCCGTAATCGAAGAACCCGTTGAGGCCGCCGTAGATCTCCGACGAGGCGAATACAAAACCCCGCCGTTTGCACAGCGAGACAATGGCTTCCATTAGGTTGGGCGATTCGGTGGGATTGGCCATGGGACTTGGGCGGGATGAGGCAGCTCTGCGAAAAACGTCGAGTGAAGGCCGTATTGGCGGGGGGGTCAACCCATCGATGCGGCGGGTGCTAGGCCGGATTGCTCGACTTGCAGCTTGTCGGTCCGGTGCTCGCGTACCCGGACGCGCATCAAAACCGGCGTTGGGCCCCTTGGCGTTCCACCGTTCCCAACGCCCAGATGATGCGCGTGAGCTGCGCATCGCGAAGCAAGGACCTCAGGCCTCCAGTATTGAAATCCGCAACGCGGATTTCAATACTGGAGGCCTGAGGTCTTCCCCTGCGGCGCGTTTCTTCTGGAACAGACGTACAGCCGTTGGCATGACTTGGAAGAAGGTGCCGCAGGATCCCAAAGAATCCCTTTTTCCCGCGACCCAGTGGACCGAGCTGGGCGGCGCAGCTGCCGGTGGAACGGATGAGCTGGATAGGCTCATCCGGCTGTATTGGGCTCCGCTGAGAATCTTCTTCGTGGCGACTTTCCCCCAATTGCGCCGGGACGCCGACACGTGGCTGCAGGACTTCGCCGAGGACAAGATCCTGAAGGCCGGCTGGCTCGCTCGGGCCGACCGCGATCGCGGTCGGTTCCGGGACTTCCTGAAGACAAGCCTCAGGAACTTTGTTTACGACAGGCTCAATCTTGCCGCCGCAAAGAAAGCGCCGGTTCCCCTTGAGGAGGTGGAGCCAGTCCTGGCTGAGCCCATGCCCGCCTCGGAAGCCTTTGATCTCATGTGGGTGAGGACGGTCCTCGGCGAAACCCTGAAGCGAATGGAGGCGGATTGCCGGAATCCGGCCGAGGACCAGCCGCGGCGGACGTTCATTTGGGAAATGTTCCGCGTCCGGCTGCTCGATCCGATCTTCAACGACGCTGAGCCCCCGCCTTACAGCGAACTCATCGCCCGATTCCAGCTCGTTTCCCCGACGGACGCATCCAACCTGCTCCTGAGCGGCAAGCGCATCTTCAAGGCCCACCTGGGCCGGGTGATCCAGGAGTACGCCGGGCGGGACGCGGCGACAGCCGCCGAAATCAAGGCCTTGGAGGAGTTTGTCGCCGGCCTTGCATAGCCGCAACTATGCATTTCATCGGGTCGATCTTCCCCAATCTGCTGGCCGCCTCGGGCTTGCCTCATCCGCTTGACATGCCTTTGGCATGCCTCGGGGTTCCTCAGCCCGATCCGTCTCAGCATCTTGGGAAATCTCGACCCGCGAACTGCATACTTCCGGCTTAGGCCTTTTTTTGCAAGATCGCCACCGCAATCCCGTAAAGGCCATTGAAGAACCGTCATGCCCGACCGCGATTACAGCGAAGCCGCCCTCAACAGCCCACCAAGGAAGCTCGCCGCCCTGCTGAACTCAGGCTCGGCTGCCGCGCGTCTGTGGCGACCCCAGGAACTGGCGGCGATCTTTCGGCACCAGCTTTCCGCCCCCGTCCTCGTGGACTTGGGCGGGTTCGATGTCGGGACGGCGGCCAGGCTCAAGGAACTGACGGACTCCCAGGGCCTGCTCCTCAAAAGCTTTTCAGAGCTGTTTCACCACCCGACCCCGCCGGTTGAGCTCCTTGAAATGGCCAAGGATTTCGGCAAGGCGAACATGAACCATCCGGAAAGCGCCCTGCCAGGCGAGATTGCGACGGCGATCTATTACCTGAGCATCGCGGCGGCCCGGGTTCGGCTCGGCGAACGAATTTCAAAATTGCCGGACGCCGATCTGCGGCGAGGCTTCTCCTGGGTTTGCGCCCAGGACTGGATTGATGCGGAAACAAAAACACTGCTGATGAACGCGAGCGAACGGTTGCCCTCTTCGGAAAAGGGCGGCAAAGGCTCTCCACCATGAACGGCGAAGGCACTCCCAGGGATCCGGCGGCCTTCGATCCGGCCAAGTCGTCCTTTGCCGGGCCGATCGCCGAATTGGTCGCGCAACGGGTGCTTTCGCCGCCCGCCCGCCCGGGACTTCTGGCCAACCTTGGACGCTTTGAAATCTTCCGCCTGGTGGGATCCGGCGGCATGGGTGTCGTGGTTCTCGGCCGCGATCCCGCCGCTGGATCCACGGTCGCGATCAAGCTCGTCAAACCGGAGCTATTGGGCGATGCGCAGATCAAGCACCGCTTTCTGAAGGAGGCGGGCCATATGCAGAGGCTGGCGCACGCCGGCATCGTGCCCGTTCTTGAAATTGCGGAATCGGCCGACGGCCCCTACTTCGTCATGCCCTACCTCGAGGGGGGAAACCTCTCGCGGCGGATCGCGCCGGACAAGCCGATGGAACCGGGCGCCATTCTCGACGTCGCGCAACCGGTGGCCGACGGCCTGCGCTTCGCGCACCGCCGGGGAATCATTCACCGGGACCTGAAGCCGGGGAACATTCTGCTGGGAGCCGACGGCGCGGCGCGCCTTGCCGACTTCGGCCTGGCGCGGACGGTTTTCAACGACACGATCGTCGACGCAGGCGGCGAGCAATGCGAGGGGACGGCACCCTACATGTCCCCAGCCGTGGCGGCAGGCCTTGCTGAGGACACGCGCTGCGACATCTACGCCTTTGGCGCCCTTCTCTACGAGATGCTGACGGGGCATCCGCCCTACGAGGGCCGCACGACCTGGGAAGTGCGCCGCCAGATCATCGCCGGCCCGCCCAAGGCGATCCGCTTCCTGAACCCGAAGGCCGATGAGGGCCTCGCCGCAGTCGCCGAGGGCGCGATGGGCCGGGAGCTCCGCGACCGGTACGCCGACATGGATGACATTGTGGCCGACTTGAAGAGGATTCGGTCGGGAAAGAGTCCGCTCGGGCCCCATGGCATGGGACGGCGGATCCGCGACCGGCTCGGAGGCAGGCCCGCCGTTGCCTGGATCGTCTTCGCAACGGCCGCTGCCGTTGCCCTTGGCATCGGGTGGGGAATCCTGCGCAAGGCGCATTCGCGCGGGCCCCAAACGGCGGCCTCGCCCGCGCCGGTTCCCGCGGCCACGACTCCTTCCGCCCGGCCGTTTCACTTTCGCAATCCGGCGGGCATGGCGTTCGATCCCGACGGCAACCTTTACGTCGCCGACCGGGCCGATGATGTCATCTATCGGCTGGCCCCGAATGCCCAGGTCAAGTCGGCGCCGGGGAGCGGATTTCCGGCGATCCTTTGGGAGGGCCCCCACGTCGTGGTCCCCGTGGCCGGAAGCAGGGGCCTTTTTGGAGGCATCGACGGGGCGGGAAGCGCCGCCCGGTTCAGCATCCTCCGCGGCATGACTTTCGATGCGACTGGCTTCATTTTCTACATGACCGACGGCTATCGCCTCCGGATGCTTTCGCTCCACGGCCCGGTGTGGACCCTGGCCGGGTCGTTTCGGTACCCGGGCGCAATCGACGGCCCGGTGCGCCAGGCGCGCTTCAAGGCGCCTTCCGGCATAGCGATCGACAAGGCGGGCAATCTCTATGTGGCCGACCTCTACACAATCCGGAAGGTCACGCCCGCCGGCGTCGTCAGCACGCTCGCCGGGCTGGATGGGCACGCCGGCCGCAGGGACGGGGTGGGTTCGGCCGCGCGATTCAGCGATCAGGAAAAGGCCGTCGCCGTCGACGGCACGGGAAACGTCTTTGTGGCCGATGGCTTGAATCGACGGATCAGAAAGATCAGCCCGGCGGGCGTCGTGACCACGCTGGCTGCGCCGTTTGTCCGCCCGGCAGGCGTCGCCGTGGACAAGGCCGGCAATCTGTTCGTTTCGGACTCGGGCAATCACACCCTCACGAGAATAGCCCCGGATGGCTCGGCCGTCCTGTGGGCAGGCCAGGCGGGCAAGCCGGGCGATGCCGACGGCGTCGGTGCGACCGCCCGTTTCAACACCCCGAAAACGCTGGCGATAGACCCCTCGGACGCGATATGGGTGATGGACGTGGGTAATCATGCATTGCGCAAGGTTGCCGGAGGAACCGTGACAACGGTTCCCCTTTCCATGCAATAATCCCCCCGGTTTCCCGTATGGGTGAATGATGGTGCCAGTTAAAAGGATTTAAAAAGGAGTTGCGTATGAAATCTTCAATCTTCCCCAAGTCTTTCTTCTCTCGGGCCATGGCGGGTGCTGCGGCCGGTTTCCTCCTTCTGGCGTCAATCCCCCTTTGCCCTGCGCAAACCACGGCCCCCGCAGACACCCCGACCATTCCGCAGGACCTGCCCCCGGGCGCCCAGGATGTCGTCAAGCTGACCCAGGCCGGCCTGGACGAGGACGTGATCGTCGCCCAGGTGCGCAGCGGCGGACATATCTACCGGCTGACGGCGGACCAGATCATCGAGCTCTCCAACGCAGGGGTCTCCCAGAACGTGATCAGGGCCCTGATCGGCGGAGCCGATTCATCGGCCGTGACACCGCCGTCCACGGCGACCGTTTCAGAGGCTCCCGCGGCAGCGCCGGCGCCAGACACGACCGCCCCGGCGGCGGCGGGCGATGGCTCGGCTGAAGCAGCTGCGCCCGGGCAGCCCCCGTTGCCCCCGGCCACCCTCGATGCTTTCCAAAACGAACTTTCGCCCTACGGCATGTGGGTCCAGACGCCGGACTATGGCTGGGTCTGGGTTCCATCGGTGGTCACAAGCGATTCGGCCTGGCAGCCGTACTGCGATCAGGGCCAGTGGCTCTACTCGGACCAGGGTTGGTATTGGAATTCCTTTTACCCCTGGGGACGGATCCCGTTTCACTATGGCCGCTGGGCCCGGATGGCAGGCTACGGCTGGGGCTGGATTCCGGATTACACATGGGGCCCGTCCTGGGTATGCTGGCGCCACGACCAGGCGGGCGGCTATTGCGGCTGGGCGCCGCTGCCGCCTGGAGCCGTGTTTGTGGCCGGCCGGGGCATGTTTTTCCACGGCCTTTACGCCACGGACATCGATTTCGGGCTGCGCTGGGACGCGTTCGTCTTCTGCTCCTACGGCCATCTCTTCGACCGCAACCTGCGGATGAGTGAGCTCTCGCGGGAGCGGGTCGCGGTAGTTTTTGACCATACCATTATCCGGAACAATTACACAACGGTGAACGGCCGGGTCGCGGTCGAAAGCCTTGGGCGGGAGAGGATGGAGGTGCTCACCCACCGTTCTTTCCAGCCCGTTGCCCTTCGGGCGATTCCCGCCCGGGATGAGCGCGGACGGGCCGTGCCGCAGCGAACATACGTTCCTGTCCGGAGGGATTTGGCCCCTGCGGATCGCGCCCCGGCGCGAGTCGATGGCCGGGCGCCCGACAACCGCATTGCACCTGGCGAGCGCGCGCCCGCCAAGGATTCGGAGCGCACCGCCCCCGCCAGGGAAGCCCCGCGCAGCGCCCCCGCCGAGAGGGGATCCTCGCAGGCCGAATCGAACGGCGGTTCCTCCGACAAGAAAGCGCCGGATCGAACGAAATAACTATCTGCAGTTGCGAAACCCGCAGTATTGGGGCATGTCCTAGCCTGTTATGATCTCAAAGCCGGTTTCTCGAATCTTATTGTCAGTCACCATGTTGGTGCTTGCCGGGGGCAGCGGACCGGTTGTCTTGGCAAAGGATAAGGACAAGGCGCCGGATCATCCGCCGTTGAAGCTGGATGTCGATTCGACCACCATCAACCGCGACTCCGGGGACGCGGTGAGCTACGCCCCGATAGTCAGGAAGGCGTCGCCCAGCATCGTCAACATCAAGTCCAGCAAGAAGGTGCGAAACGAGATGCCCCAGTTCTTCAACGATCCGATGTTCAGGCATTTCTTCGGGGTTCCCGGCCAGGGCGGCGGCATTCCGCAGAGCAGGTTGGAGCAAAGCCTTGGATCGGGCATTATCGTGAGCGCGGACGGCTATATCATCACAAACGACCACGTCATCGACGGCGCGGACGACATTCAGATTTCATTCGGCAAGCCCGAAAGGGTATTCAAGGCGACGATGGTCGGCCGCGACAAGGAGGCGGACATCGCCGTCCTAAAGATCGAGGCCACGGACCTGCCGGCCGCGACCCTCGGCGACAGCGATCAATTGCAGGTGGGCGACACCGTGCTTGCGATGGGCGACCCCTTTGACGTCGGCCTTTCCGTCACCCACGGGATCGTGAGCGCCCTTGGGCGGAACGATCTCAAGATCGAATCGGTCGAGGATTTCATCCAGACGGATGCCCCCATCAATCCGGGCAATTCGGGCGGAGCCCTTCTCGACTCGAAGGGGCGGGTCGTCGGGATCAACACGGCCATCGTCAGCGGCAGCGGAGGCTCGAACGGGATCGGATTCGCGATCCCGATCAACATCGTGCGCTCCGTCGTGGATCAATTGGTGCGCAACGGAAAGGTGGCGCGCGGATTCATGGGCGTCAGCCTCGAGGAGATCAAGCCCGACCTGGCCGAGCAGTTTGGCACGACGCACGGGGCATTGGTGACTGACGTGAATCCCGGGACGCCGGCGGAAAAGGCCGGGCTCAAGAGCGGCGATGTCATCACGAAGCTCAACGGAAAGCCGGTTGACGACCCGGCGGGGCTTCACCTGGCCGTGAGTGAATTGACCCCGGGGACGAGTGTCAGCCTTGAATATCTTCGCGACGGCAAGACCTCCGCGGTGACGATGAAGCTGGCCGACCGCTCTTCGGCGAACCTGGCCCAGGACGATCGCACCGGTTCTGACAACAAGGACGAAGGTGTGCTCAACGGCGTCACGGTCGGCGACCTCACCCCCGATATCCGCGAGCAGCTGGGCATCGAGGCGGGCAGCAACGTCAGGGGCGCGGTGATCACCGACGTCGATCCGGACAGCGCCTCGGCGAAGGCCGGCCTCAACAAGGGCGACGTCATCATGGATCTCGATCGCCGCCCGGTGCACAACGCCGACGAGGCGGTCAAGCTGAGCGCCGAAATCAAGGGACCGAAAGTACTTGTTCGAGTATGGCACGGCGGATCGAGCCGCTATATTGTCGTGGACGAATCGAAGCCGTGATCGGATGGCCTCGGTTGGCGGGGACGGTGCCAATACACCCGTTTGGCTCACCGCTTATTGACACGGTTATTGCCTGGGAATTCACATCCATTACGTTCGGCTTGCAACTCTCGCCAGCGACGTGATTTGCTGCCTTGGATGAACCGTAGCTGCGCAATCGTATGTGCGTTTCGCCAGGAGTGGCGCGACGCGCCGCGTGGAACAGGTGGTTATTGATGGGATACATCTATCCATATACGATCGACGAGGTGTGCCGGCAGGCGAGCGCCCTGCCTTGCGCGCCCAGGCTGCTTCCAAGGCTCATCGAGGCGATGAGGGATCCCGACGCAGCCGCCGAGAAGATCGGCAGCATAATCCTCCTGGACAGCGGGCTTGCCGCCAGCACGCTGCGCGTCGTCAATTCCGCGGCCTACGGGCGGGAGATGCCGATCGCCGACGTGACCCAGGCCATCGTCGTGCTCGGCGGGCGCGAGATCTACAGGATTGCAGCGGTCGCCATGCTCGCCCGCTGGGAGGAAATGCACCAGGACCTGCTGCCCTGGAGCCCCGGCGCATTTTCCCGGCATTCGTTCTCCGTCGCCGTCGCCGCGGAGATCGTCGGCAAGCACGTGGGAATCGGCGACGAGACCAACGCCTATTCGGCCGGCCTGGTTGGCGATATCGGCCGCCTCTCGCTCGCGTTCCTTTGCGCCCCGGCCTACCCGGAAATTGGCGGCCTCGTGCGCAGCAGCCATTGCGGCTGGGAGGCGGCGGAAACGAAGGTCCTGGGATACAATAATCGCGAAATCGGGGCCATGTTGATGAAGGCCTGGAATTTTCCGCCCGCATTCGTGACAATGGTCGAGTTCATCGGCGACCCGGATGGAGCTGACGAATCGGACAAGCCCTTCCTGGCGCAGATGCACGCAGCCAGATACATCGCAAATTCGCTGGACCCCCAGGGCACGCCCGATGAGTTTCTTTTCGAGCCCCACCCGGATTTTCTTACCCGTTTCGGCTACACCGAGCAGGTGCTCGAGCAGTCTCTCGTGGATGTGAGGGAGAAGACGCGGGGACACTTCGGCCACGCGGTCGAATGCTGAAGGGACGGCTGCGCTCCGTTGCCCGAATTTCGTGAAATCTTCGGGTTAAGCGGCCCGCGGCTGGCAAAAACGGGCGAGCTGCCGGTCGGTTGTGATCGGCTGGGTCTTCAGGTCGATGATCGCCGCCGGCTCCCATAAGAGTGCGCGAATCGGCTCCAGAAACCTCTTGGGTAGATCCAGGACGCCGATTTGACGGAGAATCGCCAGCGTCTGCCGCGAGGCCGGCATTCCGAGCCACTCGAGGACTCCAAAAATGCCGCTTCGCTCGTGGATGGCGCACAGTTCCTCCCAGCAGGGCAGGGTCACCCCGCGCAGGCTCGCGTGGCTTGCGACAAAGGCGGTCAACGCAGGGGTTTCGTTCAGATCATCCAGAAGCCCGGGGCAGCGGCCGACTACCTGGAGCGCTTCAAGCCGCCCGAACCTGAACTGCTCGATGAATTCGCGCACGGCCGCGGGCACAAAATCGAGGTAACGCCACCATGCGGCGGAATCGAGGCTGGCCGCGGCCGAGGCGCAGGCCTCCGTGCTCGGCGACTCCTCGACCCAACCCGAGTCGGACAGCCGTTCGAACCGCACTTCCGGCCAGGTCGTCACCCGATGGGGGACGCCGTAATGTGACCAGGCAAGTTCGACCGGAGATGCAATCGTGAATCGTGATGTGGGCTTCATGTGGGGGCACTCTAGGCAACAGGGTGAGACAATGCTTGTCCCAGCCTAAGAAATCCGCTCAATTTTCCGCATGAATCCGCGAGTCCAGCTTTCCAGGCCCCCGCTCGAGCGAATGCTGCGGATCCACGAGATCCTCCGCCGCAGCACCCTTGTGAACTGCACGCGGCTGACAAAGGAACTGGAAGTCTGCCGCAAGACGGTCGTCAGGGACATCGCCTTCATGCGCGACAGGCTGGATCTGCCGATCGAATTCGACACCGCAATCCAGTCCTATCGCTACACGCAGCCCGTGAACGCGTTCCCGACCGTGCAGGTGACGGAGGGTGAGCTTGTGGCCCTCCTTGTCGCCCGCCGGGCGCTCGAACAGTACCGGGGAACGCCATTTCACAGGCAGCTTGAAATCGCCTTCGACAAGCTGGCCGCCGGGCTCAAGGACCGCATTTCCTTCTCGCCTGCCGACGAGTTGAGCGCGGTGTCCTTCAAGAACGTGGGCCTGGGAAGGACCGATCTCCTGGTCTTCAATTCGCTCAGCGGAGCCGTGCTTCGCCAGGAAGAGGTGAGTTTTCAGTACCGGAAGCCGGGCGATCCGGGCAGGTCCACCCGCAACGTCCAGCCTTACCATCTAACCCACCGCGAGAACCTTTGGTATCTCATCGGTTTCGACCTGGAACGGGGCGCCCTGCGAACCTTTGCCCTTCCGCGGATCGAAAGCGTCGCCGTCTCAAGGAAAACGTTCGTCAAACCTGCGGATTTTTCTCCGGAAAGATTCTTTTCGAACGCGATGGGCGTTCTCGGAGGCGATGGTGACCACCGGGTCGTGATCCGGTTCAACGCAGGCGTGGCCGACCGGGTGCGGGAGCGCGAATGGCACGAATCGCAGGAAATGCGCGAACTTCCCGGCGGGCGCCTGGAACTTCGGCTTCGGCTCGGCGCCCTGGCCGAGGTCGAGCAGTGGGTCCTCGGCTGGGGAGCCTCGGCCGAGGTCGTCGAGCCGCCCGCCCTTCGGAACCGGATCCGCGAAACCTCCGTCAAGCTCGCTGGAATGTACCGCCGCTCAGCCGTGGCGGGAGAGCCGGACGAACATCACGACGGCGATTGAAAGGCCGATGAAGATCACGAATCGCCTCACTGCCGTCCGCCCGATCCTGCGGGCGATGCCGGCCGCGCCATAGCCGCCGGTCACCGAGCCGACCGCCATCGCCAAGGCGTACGGCCAGAAGACAAGGCCCGCCCTGGCAAAGATCAGTCCGGCGACCCCGTTGACGCACAGGGCGAGAAGGCTCGTCATCGCGCTCATCTCGAGGATGTCCGTCATCCCGAGAATGCCGAGGATCGAAAGCATCATGATGCTCATGCCCGCTCCGAAATAGCCCCCGTAGACGGCGACAATCGCCTGGACAAACATCGCCAGGGTCATCCAGCGGGTGCCGGCCTCGTGCGCGGCCTCCACCGACTTGAGCTTCTTCTGGATCGGCGTCTGGAGGATGAAAAGGACCGTCGCAAACAGGATGAGCCAGGGAATGATCCGGTCGAACAGCCCCGAAGGGGTCATCCGCAGCAGCATTGCGCCGACCGCACCGCCCAAACATGCGGGAATCAACAGCCACCGCATGATCCCGGGGATTCGGGCCAGTTCGCGCCTGAAGCCCCAGATGCTTCCGACGGAACCCGGCCAGATGCCGACCGTGTTGGTCGTGTTGGCGATGATCGGCGACAGCCCCAGGGCGATCAGCACGGGGAAGGTGAGCATCGTCCCTCCTCCCGCCACGGAATTGACCGCCCCGGCGATGAAGGCCGCCAGAAAGGCGCAGAATATATGATAGGCGTCGACGGTGGCCATGAAATCCGGGTTTGGGTAACCGGATTTCAATACTGGGGGCGCCGACTCTCGTTTGTCTGCACAAAATGAGCCCATTTCCGACATTTGGGCCTTGTCTGTCCGTCTGGAGAGTCTCCAGACCGCTGCCGGTGCTTGATGGCCGGCTGCAACTTTGGGCCAACCCGGGTGGGAATGTTGACTGCGTCGAATTCGAGGGTAAAACCTCGCTCCAACCTATCCGGCCATGGAGCCCGTATCACACACCCTGGGTTCGACTGTCCGGACAATTGCGGGCGTCTGCCTGTGCGTTTTGCTCGCCGGAGCCACGCTGTGGTACCTTCGCGACAGCCCGCTGTTCCTCGGCCCTTACTTCGTCCTTTCCTGCCTTGGATTCATCGCAATCCTGCGCCGCGGCGGGATCGGGCGTCAACGGTCAATTGTCTCACAGCGCGCGGTCAATTAGAAACCGGCGCGTGGAATCGTGAGGTGGGACGGGGATTGAGTTGTGGAGACGAATGCAGGTGGGATGTCTTGGCCGGCTCCGAGGACACGTGCGAATAGCTTACCGCAGGAGCCGGCCTGAACACAAAGACCAGGCTGAGTTTTTTGGGGGGAGGCTCGGCAAAGCCGAGGGGGCTGGAGCCCCCGGGAGACGTTTATGCGGGCCAATGCTGGACAGAGAGCTTCGGAAGGGGTTGAAAGGACAGATGAGGAAAATCGCGACGATCAATGTGGCGGCGCTGGGGCGGCAACTGGTTTTGCAGCAGGAGCACTGTAAGCAGTTGTGGGCGGAAATGTGCGCGCAGGAGCAAGAATACGTGGAGCGCATGCAGGTCGGAGCGCCGACTGCGCAGGCGCTTAAAAAGTACGAGCGATTGCGCGACCAGTACTTGGAGGAGGAAACGCGGCGGATGCTTCTGCGCGGCTTGATTGCCGAGGGCGGGGGCGAGATTTAGGCGACGGCGTCATTGGGGAGGCGGAGGCGATCCCAGGCCCGAGTTTGGATCGCGGATACTTTCGTTGGTGAACTCCAGGATGGCGCCATGATGGACGAGGCGGTCGGCCGCGGCCATTGCGGTCATCGGATTGTGGAAGACCTGGTCCCATTGGGAAAAAACGAGGTTGGAGGTGATGACGACGGACTTCCTTTCGTAGCGCTCGGCGAGAAAGTGAAAAAGGACTTCGCCCTCCTCGGTGGATTGCTGGGTGTAGCCGAGCTGGTCGCAGATGATCGCGTCGTAGCGATCGAACTTTGCGAGCAGCGCGTTTAACTTGTGCTCCTGCTTGGCTGCCAGGAGTTGGCCGACCAACTTGAAGGTTGCGATAAACAGGACCTTGAACTGGTGCCGGGTAATCCACTCGTAGCCGACTGCGCAGGCGAAGGAGCTTTTCCCGCGTCCTGGCAGGCCGAAGCAGAGCAGATTGTCGCCGCGGCGGACGAAGTCGGACTCGATGACCGTCGGCAGTTGCCGGCGGACCCTCTCGGGCCATCGGTTCACATCGAGCGTGGCGAAGGTCTTTCCCTTGAGCAGGTTCGCCTGATCGAGGAGCCGCCGGACCTTGTTGGACAGCCGCTGGCTCGATTCCGTCTCGGCAAGATACCCGAGGAAGCGTTTGTAGCCCCAGTTCTCGGCCTCAGCACGTCGGATGGCGTCGTCGCACGCCTCAGCCATGGCGGGAAGCCGCAGCGAACGCAGCAGGATCGGGAGCGGGTCGTTGCTCATGACGCCACCTCCCCAAGAAGGGCATCATAGCTGCGCATGCTCGGGACGAAGGGCGTGATCGCGGCCGGAGAAGGTGCGGGCCTGGCAAGGCGGGCTTTGACGGCGTCGGCAATGGGGGGATGTCCCTCGCGTAGGAGACCGCCAAGGGCGTCGGCGACGGCGTTCTCGCCGCGGTCGTAGGCCAGTTCGAGAACAAGCAGGTAGTTGCGGTCGGCCATGCCTTCGTCGGTGGCTTTCAGCCGCTCGTGCGCTTGGCGAAAGACCGGTTGGGGGAACATGTCCTCGCGGAATTGGTAGTTGGCGAAGCCGCCGGGCTTACGCACCAGCCACTTGATCACGTGCCGATAGTGGACCCGCCCCTTGCCAGGCATCCGTGGGTGGCGGGCCACCTCCTTGCCATCGTAGAAAATGCCCACCGTCTTCTCGCTGACGAGTGCCTGCACGACGGCACCGATCAACCGGGCCGGAACCGAGTACGGCAGCTTCTTCACACGCACCGTAGAGAAACACGAAACGCGCGCGGTCACATCCACCGTTTCCGGGAAGCGCCCGGATGGTAGAGCCCGGAGGCACTTCAACTCCTCGACGACCTTCGCTCCCCGTCTTCTGTTGAGCTCCCGGCAGAGCGCGGCCACGAATGCGGCATAGGCCTCCTCGCTCTTGAAATCGCGTGAACCGCGCAGCAGGAGCTTTTGTTCAAGGCGGCGCTTGAGGTGGCCGTTCATCGACTCGATGTCGCCGTTTTGATCGGGACAATCCACGGCCGTCGTCCTGGGCTTGACCTTGAGATGATCGCATAGCGCAAGGTATAGCTCGTTGTAGACGCGTTCTTTCCGGTCTTTGCACAACCGGTGCGTGGCCGTCGAACTCTGATCGGTTTGGAGAAACTGGCTCACCCCGCCAAACTCCCGGTATGCGTCCTGCGATCCGACGATCAAGGAGGAGGTCGATTCCGATTGGCACGGAACCGCCCACTCGGCGTTCGAATACGGCAGGATGCTGTGGCAAAGCCTGTGCTGGTACGCTTCGCCGGCGATTGTGATGCCGAGCTGATTGGCAACCGTCCAGTCGAGCTGCATGCTCTCCCCGGGCTCGCGAACCTGCGGGAAAAACACCTCGATATCCGGTCCGTGATTCCGCCGCCACCGTGCCACCCTACGCCGGAATGTCCTCAGAGCCCGAGGATCCGCAGCCCCAGGCCACTTCCGCAGCAGTTCCTCGAAAAGCTCCTGCGCTTCCAGCCCCGGATTGGCAGCAAGGCAAAGTTCCGCTTCAGGCCAGATCGCCTGAACGGGGTCTTCTCTCGTTCGCCAAGTGTGCGGCTTGGTCAGTTCCTCCGGCCCCTGGGCCGCCTGCAAGTAGCGCCGGGCGGTATCCCGGTGCATCCCTGACTTCATGGCCGCGTCTGCGATGACGCCGCCATTTTGGTTCATCTCGTTCATCAGTCGTTGGTATTGCCGGTCGGTTATGGGCATGGGGCCTGCGTTGAGGCCCGACCGTTACCGATCCGCAGACCAACGACCGATCAAAATCGCCCAACTAACGGGGCCATCTTCACCAACCGTCAACGCCGAGATCTAATTGTCCGTGGACGATCGGGCTGTCCACGCTGAACCTTGCGGTGGTTTGCATTCAGGTCACCTCGCTCGTTGTTTTTGCGGGCATCGCCGTCGATTACCGGATTCGGGCTGCCGCCGGCCCGGCGGGCATTCCCCTCCCGGACGGATTCGTTCCGCCACCGTGGTACCGCAGCATCTTCATGGGGGCCTTGGTCGTCATCCTTTGCCTCCACGCCCTCGGCTCTGCGGCACCGACTGGGACGGCGGCAAAAGCGCGGTTTCCCTGGGCCATTGCCCTGGCATTGGTGATTCAGTTTGGCCTGATGCGCTTCTGGTCGCTGGCAAGCGTCGATGCCGTGGTCAAACTCAGCAGCCCGGGCCACGCTCCGGTCGGCCACGTTGCAGGGATGGCCGGCGCCTGGCTTTTTGGCAGCCCCACTGTCGGCATGGCGGCCTCGCGCATGCTGGCATTGACGGGCGTCCTTGCGCTTGTCGGGGCGACGCTGTCGTCTCTCGCCGTCTGTGTTCGGCTTACGCAGCAGCCAAAGACCTCAGGCCTCCAGTATTGAAATGGCCGCTATTTCAATACTGCAGGCCTGAGGTCCTCGGCATTCATAGCTTCCACCGAAACCGCAAAGTCTGCACCCAGGCGCTCGCGGTGGGACCCAGGACCTTTCCGATTTCGTAGTCCCACTGGAAGTTGCTCGACACCGACAGGGTCGCACCGGCGTTCAACGTCCCATACGAAGACGATGATCCGGCAGTCGACGTGGCCAGGGTCGCTTCGCCATAGCCGCTGAGTTTGCCCAGAATATCGAACTGAAGGACCCCGCTGGCATAAAGGCGGGTGTCATACCGGGTGTTGGCCGCATTGCGCAGTTCGTCGACCTCAGCCATCGCTCCCGCATGCAGTCCCGGGCCCACTTGCATCGACCAGGGCAAAATCAAGCCGCCCTCGGCATGGCCGTTCGTTCCGGTAACCGCCGAGTGCGTCGGCAGATTCACGTAGGGGATGAGCGCCGCGGCCTGGTCGAATGTGGGATCGCGCCAGAAGGTCCACTTGGTCCGCAAGGTGAAATCCCCGACTCCGCTGTGGGCCTGATTTGAGCCCTGGCCCTGATCGTAGGTGTCCTGGACAAAGAACTGCGTCCCAAACTCGAAATCGAGACTCTTGGAAACTCCGCCGGAGAGGAGCGCCCAGCCTACGCCGAGCGCCCGGTATTCATTGGGCGCGGGG
>CAVVGS010000001.1:0-147114 GCA_963747795.1 uncultured Verrucomicrobiae bacterium | reverse complement strand
CAGCGAGAAGACGGTGGGCATTTTCTACGATGGCAAGGAGGTGGCCCGCCACCCACGGATGCCTGGCAAGGGGCGGGTCCACTATCGGCACGTGATCAAGTGGCTGGTGCGTAAGCCCGGCGGCTTCGCCAACTACCAATTCCGCGAGGACATGTTCCCCCAACCGGTCTTTCGCCAAGCGCACGAGCGGCTGAAAGCCACCGACGAAGGCATGGCCGACCGCAACTACCTGCTTGTTCTCGAACTGGCCTACGACCGCGGCGAGAACGCCGTCGCCGACGCCCTTGGCGGTCTCCTACGCGAGGGACATCCCCCCATTGCCGACGCCGTCAAAGCCCGCCTTGCCAGGCCCGCACCTTCTCCGGCCGCGATCACGCCCTTCGTCCCGAGCATGCGCAGCTATGATGCCCTTCTTGGGGAGGTGGCGTCATGAGCAACGACCCGCTCCCGATCCTGCTGCGTTCGCTGCGGCTTCCCGCCATGGCTGAGGCGTGCGACGACGCCATCCGACGTGCTGAGGCCGAGAACTGGGGCTACAAACGCTTCCTCGGGTATCTTGCCGAGACGGAATCGAGCCAGCGGCTGTCCAACAAGGTCCGGCGGCTCCTCGATCAGGCGAACCTGCTCAAGGGAAAGACCTTCGCCACGCTCGATGTGAACCGATGGCCCGAGAGGGTCCGCCGGCAACTGCCGACGGTCATCGAGTCCGACTTCGTCCGCCGCGGCGACAATCTGCTCTGCTTCGGCCTGCCAGGACGCGGGAAAAGCTCCTTCGCCTGCGCAGTCGGCTACGAGTGGATTACCCGGCACCAGTTCAAGGTCCTGTTTATCGCAACCTTCAAGTTGGTCGGCCAACTCCTGGCAGCCAAGCAGGAGCACAAGTTAAACGCGCTGCTCGCAAAGTTCGATCGCTACGACGCGATCATCTGCGACCAGCTCGGCTACACCCAGCAATCCACCGAGGAGGGCGAAGTCCTTTTTCACTTTCTCGCCGAGCGCTACGAAAGGAAGTCCGTCGTCATCACCTCCAACCTCGTTTTTTCCCAATGGGACCAGGTCTTCCACAATCCGATGACCGCAATGGCCGCGGCCGACCGCCTCGTCCATCATGGCGCCATCCTGGAGTTCACCAACGAAAGTATCCGCGATCCAAACTCGGGCCTGGGATCGCCTCCGCCTCCCCAATGACGCCGTCGCCTAAATCTCGCCCCCGCCCTCGGCAATCAAGCCGCGCAGAAGCATCCGCCGCGTTTCCTCCTCCAAGTACTGGTCGCGCAATCGCTCGTACTTTTTAAGCGCCTGCGCAGTCGGCGCTCCGACCTGCATGCGCTCCACGTATTCTTGCTCCTGCGCGCACATTTCCGCCCACAACTGCTTACAGTGCTCCTGCTGCAAAACCAGTTGCCGCCCCAGCGCCGCCACATTGATCGTCGCGATTTTCCTCATCTGTCCTTTCAACCCCTTCCGAAGCTCTCTGTCCAGCATTGGCCCGCATAAACGTCTCCCGGGGGCTCCAGCCCCCTCGGCTTTGCCGAGCCTCCCCCCAAAAAACTCAGCCTGGTCTTTGTGTTCAGGCCGGCTCCTGCGGTAAGCTATTCGCACGTGTCCTCGGAGCCGGCCAAGACATCCCACCTGCATTCGTCTCCACAACTCAATCCCCGTCCCACCTCACGATTCCACGCGCCGGTTTCTAATTGACCGCGCGCTGTGAGACAATTGACCGTTGACGTTCGGCTTTCGGCGCGTGTTTGATGGCGTAGCTGATGGCGTCGGTGAAGCTCATGCCACGCTCCTTGAGTTTTTCGGCAAGATCGCCCGCCGCCCGGCGAGCGTCGAGGAGTTCAGCGGCATGCCTCTTGGCCTCCTTTTCTGTGCCGAAGTACAGGCGCTCCTTTCGCGTGCCAGTAATCGATGCCGGTATGTTTAGCCGCCACCGCCAAACCTTTGTCACCTTATCGTGCGCCGGAATGACGCGCTCGTTGATGTCGACCCGAACAGGAGGCTTGATCTTATCCTTCACAGTTCAATTCTGGACAGTTCTTGGACCGTACGCTCACCCGGCATCAAATCGAGCCTTCCTTTTGCAACTTGTTTAACAAAAACGCCTCCCGAGCAGTGGGAGGCGTTTTAGAATTGGGTGCAGGGGTTGGATTTGAACCAACGACCTTCAGGTTATGAGCCAGCTATAATAGATACGGAGCAGCAATTGTTTACACAATTTAGAACCGCTGACTCCGTCCAAAACCACGTCAACTGTGAAAAAGCGGTTTCACTGAGTTTACCAGCGCTTCTGGAGGTTGCACTTTGGCAGAAATACATAGTTGGTTTAGTTCGTAAAACAAAGTTGGACAATTTCCATAAAACATAGTTAACGTTCAGCACAAAACAAAGTCGATGCCGACTCCACAACAAGCACTCGCGGCCGCCCTCCAACGGGTCCGAGAAAGCGCGACCGGGGAAGTCGTCCGTGGTCCGGACATTTCCCGACCGCATCGCCTGTTGCTGACTAAGCGTGGCTTCCTTGTGGAAATTATCAAGGGCTGGTATGCGCTGACCACGCCCCAGGCGGAACCTGGTGACACGACCTTCTGGCACGCCCATTTTTGGGGGTTTGCCAGCGCATACCTGCGCCACCGTTTTGGCACCGACTACAGCTTGTCGGCCGAACACTCCCTCGACCTGTGGACTGGGAACGCGCAAACGCCGATGCAATTGGTCATTATCGCCAGCAGGGGTGGCACATCGACCGTGCAACTGCCGAACCGTACGTCGTTGCTGATTTATTCCGACAAGAAGAACCTTCCGAGACCCACCGACCTCCGGCAAGGCGTGCAGGTGATGCCCCTGGCCCTTGCCTTGGTGCGAGTGAGCCCGGCCTTTTTCCGGCATTCCGTCACCAATGCGGAAATTGCCCTGCGCCTCGTCCGTTCCGAGGACCTCAGCCGCATCCTCCTGGGCGAGGCCGGTTCTCCCACCGCCGCCGGCCGGCTAGTCGGCGCCTTCCGCCACTGCGGATTGACGGAGCAAGCCAGCCGACTCGCGGCCGACCTGACCGCCGCCGGGCTGGAATTCGCCGAAACCAATCCATTTGAATCTCCACCGCGACTGCCCATTGGGTTGCTCTTCAGTTCGCCCTACGTCGGGCGTCTGAAAGCCCTCTGGCAGGAAATGCGTCCAGTCGCGAATGAGATCTTCCCGGCATCGCCTGGCCTTCCGCCCGCCGATGCCTATCTCAGCCGTGTCGCCGAAATCTACACTCACGATGCTTACCATTCGCTTTCCATCGAGGGTTATCAGGTCACGCCGGAATTGATCGCCCGGATCGCTGCCGGCGAATGGAATCCGGAAACAGCTGCGACCGACAGCGAGCAGGTGAACGCGATGGCCGCGAAAGGCTATCACGAGACTTTCAAAGCAGTCATGACGAGCCTGCGGGAAATCCTCGGCGGCCAGCCCGCGCCCGCGACCATCAACCGCGATTTGCCATCCTGGTATCGGGCGCTGTTCAGCCCCTCTGTCCAAGCAGGAGTGTTGCCCGCCTACGCACTCGCTGGCTACCGCAACCGTCCGGTTTTCATCCGGGGCTCTGAGCACGTACCGCCGCCTCACGAGGCCGTGCCGGAATTGCTGGACACGCTTTTTGCGCTCCTAACCGCCGAACCTTCCGCCGGCGTGCGGGCGGTCCTTGGGCATTTCCTCTTTGTCTACATTCATCCCTATTCAGACGGCAATGGCAGGATCGGCCGGTTCATCCTGAATGCCTTTCTAGCTTCGGGCGGCTTTCCCTGGACCGTCATCCGAGTGGAGCATCGCCGAGCCTACATGGCTGCGCTGGAAAATGCGTCGGTTCGCCATGACATCGGCGATTTCACCCGCTTCGTCGCCGCGGAAATGACTGCTTCCGCAGAATTGAAAGGTCCGAAAGCTTGAGCTCATTGAAGACATACGCCGCTTAGGCTACTTCGATGATGACTCCTTTAAGGATACGTTCGTAACCTTGAGGATTACGACATGGTTCGGGGAACCCCGCGCCTACGTACGAGTCGTAAACGAGAGAGAAAAAACGCCGATCAGCGGTCGCGTCGGTAATCGCGAGGCGAGAGTCCCGTCTCTTTCCGAAAGGCCTGGGCGAAGTGGCTCGGATTCGAGTACCCGACCTCGTTCGCAACAGTGATGACGCTCTTGCTTGTTTCGCGCAGCAGACGCTGCGCAGCCTCGATTCGAAGCTTGATCTGATAGCGGGACGGCGGAGTTCCAGTTGCTCTCTTAAAAAGCCGATTAAAGTGAAACTCGCTTAAGCCCGCCATCCCCGCGAGCCTTGGTAGGCTGAATTCGTCGGCTAAATGCTCCGCCATCCATTCGGTGATTCGCCGCAGCTTGTAGCCCGGTAACGCGGGGCTCTCACCCTGCATCGTTGAGTCGAGCAAAGCATAGTTGCGGGCCAGATGAACAGCAATCGCCTGGGCGATTCCCCTCACAAAGAGGCCACTGGCCGACTTGCGCACCGCCTCGTCCTTGAGCTGCTGGAGTAGGCCCGTCAAGGCCGCGTCCTCGAATCCGGAGATTTCCCGCAACCGTGCGTTGGCTGCATTCTTCCCGAATACTTCCAGGAGCCCCTCTTGGAAAAGTGGCAGGCTCAGCAGCACAAGAACCACTTCGAACGGCTCAGGAGTCAGTGTCCGAAAGCGAAACTCGTATGAGGCGCCGCCGGCGGTCAGGTAGAGCGAACCTCGCTTGAGCTGCGTCTTGAGCCAAGGCCCTTCGCCTTCACGCTCCTCCGCCTCCGCTTCACCCGAGCTGATCCAAGCGATGAAAGGTTCCGTTACCGCCGGCATAATAAATGGCTCTGTTTTGGCGGGTAGCGCCATAACCGCCAGACGCACACCCTGCCATGCCGGACCCTTGCCAGAGGCAATGCGGACTCCAGCAGCGTACCGGTCGAGCCAATCGGCAGAGGTATGTGCGGGCACCGGCATTAGGGAAGGCGTGCAGATTAGGGCAGGCCCGCTCCTCCAGGCAACTCTCCTACGCCCCCGGCGTGACGGAGGCGGGTGGCGCCGCGGCATTGCCACCGAGAGGAGCCTAAATCTAACCAGCCAATCGGAGTGCGTCATGAACCCGGCGGGAAGTCCGTTGAAGCGGCCAACTCCGCTTGCGCCTCGAAGCCAGCAACGCGCTTGCGCAACGTCGCAAGAGTGCTCTCCAGCGCCAGGGAACCTAGTACCAAGCGCATCGGAGCCGGCTCCACGTCGGCGCTCTCGATGATGCGCGCTGCCATGCGCACGGGGTCGCCCGGTGCAAGACCGTTCTTCGGATCGAGCATCTTCATGAATGCCCTTGCGGGCGTGTTCTCGTAGGCCGGTAGGGCCTTTGCCACCCGGGCGCCGCCGTAGCGGAATTCCGTGCGTGCCCCGCCTGGCTCGACGATGGTCATGCCGATGCCGAAAGGGGCGACTTCTTGGGCAACGGATTCGACGAATCCCTCGATGCCCCATTTGGATGCGTGGTACAGGGAATTGCCGGCAAACGCCACTTGCCCGCCATAAGTCGAGATCTGGATCACACGGCCACCGCCTTGGGCTCGCAGGTGCGGGAGGGCGGCTCGGATCAGATGAATGGGTCCGACTAGGTTGGTGCCGATCAGATGCTCGACTTCGGCGTTGCTGATTTCCTCGGCGGCGCCGAAAAGGCCGTATCCCGCGTTGCTGATAATGACGTCAATCCGACCGCGTTGGAAAGCCAGGTCGACGACCCGCTGAATGGCCGAAGGCTCCGTCATTTCGAGGACTTCCGCGTGAAAGGTCTTCGGGTAGCGCTGGACGAGGTCGAAAATTTTGGCGGTGTCCCGGACGGTGCCTATGACACGGTCGCCGCGCGCGAGAAGTTGATCGGTGAGTTCGCGACCGAAGCCGCTGCTGATCCCGGTTATGAGCCAGATGCGTTGTTTCATGGTAGTTTTCATATTAATCGCGGATCTATTGGCTCCGGGCCGGCGGTCGGTGCGAGCGGATGGATTCCAAGTCGGATCGCACACGTTTTGGCTCAGATTCGAACGGTATGCTTACAGTGGCGTCGACAACAAGCGCGGTAAACGGGGCCGAACGCATCGGATCAGCCGTTCGCTCGTTCAGCGGCTAAGGGGGCCGCCTCGTCTATCACGCGCAGCGCATTAAGGCTTCGCGGATAACCAATATACGGGAGGAGCTGAGTAACGACGTCGATCAGCAGCGCGCGATCATTGCCCAGTTTTAGATTTCCGGCAACGTGGCCTTTCACCTGTGGTTCGCAGCCGCCGAGGGAAATCAGCATGGAGAACGTGAGCAGTTCTCTGAGCGCGAGCTCCACGCCTTGGCGCGTGTAGTAGTCGCCGAAGCAATTCGCAGCCAGAAAATCTTGAATGTGCTGCTGGTCGCGGGGTGCCTTCTTGCGCATTTCATCGATCATGGGCCCGAAGATTGATCGCTGAAGGGCGAGCCCGCGTTCGTACCGCGTTTCCGCCGTAGTCGTGGACTGCCCTTCGACGGGAAGTGAGATCCCCTTTGCCTTGAGGACCTCATTGGTCGCATGAAGAAAGTCGAACACCTTCGCAATGCCGACATACGGCACTGCTTGATAAAGGACTTCCTTGATGGCTACCGGGGTGATGCCAAGGCTGAGAGCCGCTCCCACCATGACGCGGTACTCTGCCACTGCCTGTGATGCGATCGTCGATGCCAGGATGAGCAAGCCACGCGTCTTGGCATCGAGTTTGGTGTCTCGGAGTACCTCGTCGAAGGCCCAGTTATCGAAAAGCTCGATGAACTCGGGATCAGTCTGTTGCATCGTCGACTGATGGTTGGGAAAGAATTCCTCGTGATTGCGCACGGCGGCTTCTGTAAGGCGGAGAGGTTTCATGGGAGCGGCAGAGGTAAAAGCTTGGAGCACTTGTCACTCACAAGGATTTCCTGTCGGCGCCGTATTGTTCGTTGGTCACTTTCTCCATCCATTCAGCCGAATTGCCGTCACGGTGCTCGACGATGGCAATGTGGGTCATGGCGGTTGTGGGTGCGGCGCCGTGCCAGTGCTTTTCACCCGGGGAAAACCAAACGACGTCGCCGGGGCGGATTTCCTCAACGCTTCCGTCCCACCGCTGAACCCGGCCGCACCCGGCGGTCACGATGAGGATTTGCCCCAAAGGATGGGTATGCCAGGCGGTGCGGGCACCGGGCTCGAAAGTCACAGCAGCCCCAAAGCCTCGGGCTGGACTGGGCACTTGAAACAGGGGGTCCACACGGACAGTACCCGTAAAGTATTCGGATGGCCCCTTTCCGGAGGGCTGAGAACCGGCTCGTTTGATTTCCATGGTTGATCCTGTATTTGCGTCAAAGCTCTTGGTTAGTTGGGCGGAAGAGGATCTCGTTCACGTCGACTTCGGCTGGCCGGGAAATGGCAAAAGCGACGATGCGAGCAAACGTTTCGGCCGGTATGGCGTACTTCTCGTAAAAGCTCTTGATTCCTGCCGCCACGTCCGGCTCGGTGATGCTGTCAGGAAGCTCCGTGGCGACGGCACCTGGAGAGATGATGGTTGAACGGATGTTATAGGGCTTAACCTCCTGACGAAGGCCCTCAGAGATGACCCGCACCGCATGCTTGGTTGCCGAGTACACCGCCCCGCCGGGTCGGACCAAGTGTCCAGCGACTGAAGAGACGTTGATGATGTGACCCGACTTTTGCCGTTGCATGTGCGGGAGGGCGGCGGCGATCCCGTAGAGAACGCCCTTGATGTTCACATCGATGGTGCGGTTCCAATCCTCGATCTTCAGCCGTTCCAAGGGTGAGTGTGGCATCAGGCCGGCATTGTTGATCATCACGTCGATCCGGCCAAATTGTTGGACGGCCGCGTCCACCAATGCCTTCACCTGCTCCGGATTCGTAACATCGGTGGCGAGGGCGAGCGCCTTGGCACCATTGGCGCTCAATTCATCGGCCAGGGATCGGATTCGATCTACCCGGCGCGCGCCGAGAACGACTGCCGCTCCCTCCGCTGCTAGAAGCCGCGCTGCGGCTTCACCGAGGCCGCTGCTCGCGCCCGTAATGACGATGACTTTCCCAGAAATACCGTTGCTGTTCATGGCGCCACAATACCACGGCCGAAGTTTCGTTTCTCCCAGTGCCTTGCTCGGACTGTCGTGGGATTGCTGGAAACGGGGTCGTGTCTGATGGGCTGGGTTAAAGCCCAAGGAAGGACTCAAATCATTAGCCGATTCTGTCACGGACTACGTCCGCTCCAAATACTACGTCCAAAACTACGTCACCGCTTTCACGAAGTTGCCCCAAGTTGCCTCGATGTTTCATTTCCAAAACAGCGCCTCAGGGACTTTCGCAACCCCCTGAAAACAAGAAACCTCCAGAGGTTTCTGGAGGTTTCAAATTGGGTGCAGGGGCTGGATTTGAACCAGCGACCTTCAGGTTATGAGCCTGACGAGCTACCAGGCTGCTCCACCCTGCAACAGATGAGAAAGAAGACGTTACCAGAGGGGAAAACGCTGTCAATTTGTTTCAACATTTTGCTCTCTTTGAGGCGATTAGAAAAGGGCCTTTTGACGTGGTCTTGGATGTTTCAATGGCAGGCCATGCTCACGAACTCCCCAGCACGGCCCTTTCCGCGGTCATGATACCTCGAATTTTACGGGGAATTCCAAACGCCTGTGTCCTGAGGCCGCCGGAGGACGCAGGGTGTCGCAGCGGAGGCAGGCCTCTATGAGGGAGGAGGGGGTTCGTGTCCCGCTCGGCGTAGGACTTTCACCGTGAGACCGACGAGGACGGCGCCGCACAAAACCGCTATCGCTGTGCGAATGTGCGACGCGCTCGCCACCGAGATGCTAGCGCCGGTGAACAGCGCCACATACATGGCGATGCACATCGGACATTTGGGCATCAGGATAAGCGCGGCACTGGGGATGATCCACCCCGCGATACCGTCCCCGTGCCGCCGACGCAGCGCGGGGGCGACGGAGGGACGACAGCCGGGGTCGGGGCTCATGTGAGGGCTCCCGGCTGCGGCTCATACTCATCGTGGCGGCGGAACCACGGCCCTTCCTCATTGCGGCCGTTCGGCGCACGGTCGAGCCACGGATACATGCCCCACAGGGCATCCAGGCCGCGTGAGTAGGCGGAGTAGGTATGGTAGACGGCGCCGTCCTCAAGGGCGAACGCGCTCATGCCGGGCCGCTCGCGCAGGTAGGTGAGGGCGTCCACGCCGCACATGGCGGCGAACTCTCCCACGATCCCCTCGCCGCCCTCCTGGCCCATCCGTGTCTGCAGCTTTGGCTCGCGGCGGAAGTTGTACTCCAGGCCCTCGCGCTGCCGTTCGGGAGTGTAGGAGGCGTCGTAGTCGAAATTGAAGCTCGTGTCCTGGGACGATGCCCAGGGAAAGCTCCAGCCCATCCGGCCGCGGTACGCCAGCAGCTTGTCGAGCGGCGCCCGTGACACGGCCCAGAGCATCACGTCGTGGTGGGCCAGGTGGCCGGAGAAGCCGTCGAAACCGTCGGCGATTGACGAACAGGATGTGCAGCCCGCGTCGTAGTCCGGCCCGAACATGAAGTGATAGACCAATAGCTGCGAGCGGCCGCGGAAGAGCTCGACGAGGGGGACGCTCCCGTCCTCGGTATCGAAGCGATAGTCCTTGTCGATGCGGACCCAGGGCAGGGCCTGCCGTTGCACCGCCAGCGCATCGCTGCGCCGCGTGAGTTCCTTTTCGGCCTTGAGCAGCTCGATGCGGGCTGCCAGCCATACTTCGCGTGTACCTTTTCGATGTGTTTTCATAGGAATGATCCTTGCGACGTAGGATAACCCCGCGGCGGCAAACGTGAGAGTGACAAGCGTGGCGCGAATCCGGATGGACCCCGAAATTGCCCTGGCAGCGCGCGCTCTCGCGGCGGGGGATGTTCTCGGCGCGCTCAAACGGGTGGCTTTGCGCAACGATCCGCCGGCGCTCGCGCTGCGAGGCATCGCCATGGCGCGCCTCGGCGACTTCGTCCGAGCCAAGGTTCTGCTGAAGCGCGCGGTGCGCCGGTTCGGACCCAACGACGCGGTGCCGCGCGCGCGGTGCCTGGTGGCGATTGCCGAAATTGCGCTCGTGTCGCGCGACCTCAGCGGGGCGCCGGCCTCGCTCATGGCGGCGCGGGCGACGCTCGAGGCGCACGGAGACTGGCTCAACGCGGCGCATGCGGCCCACCTGGAAGTCCGGAGGCTGCTTCTGGTCGGGCGCCCGCAGGAAGCGGAGCGCGCACTCGCCCGCGTGGAACCCGCGTCGCTGCCCCCCGCCCTGCGGGCGGCGCACGAGCTCGTTGTCGCAGGGGTCGCCCTTCGGCACCTGCGAACCACGGCGGCCCGCGCGGCCCTGGCGCGGGCCGAACGCGCCGCGAGGGTTGCCGGCATTGTCGCCCTGTCGGCGGAGGTTGACAGTGCCGCTTCGGTTCTCAGGACGCCTGCCGCGCGGCTGATCGCGCACGGCCAGGAGCGGCTCCTGCGGCTGGACGAGGTCGAGTCGCTGCTGGCCTCCCCCACGCTCATCGTGGACACTTGCCGCCATGTCGTGCGCGACGGGCAAGCGGCGGTGTCGCTCGTGCGCCGGCCCGTTTTGCTCGACCTGGCGCGCATTCTCGCCGAGGCGTGGCCCGGCGACGTGTCGCGAGGCTCCCTGATCGCGCGGGCGTTCGAAGCCCGCGTGCCCAACGAGTCTCATCGCGGGCGGCTGCGGGTTGAAATGGCACGTCTCCGCCGCAAGCTCGTCGGGCTGGCCGAGGTCAGCGCGACGATGCGCGGCTTTGCCCTGACGCCGCGCCGGGTGCGCGACGTGGTTGTGTTGGCGTGGCCGGTCGAAGACGAGCACGCGAGGCTGCGGGCGTTTCTGGCCGACGGGGAATCGTGGTCCAGCTCGGCTTTGGCGGTCGCCATGGGGGCGAGTCAGCGCACGGTGCAGCGGGGGCTGGATGCCCTGGCGGCGCAGGGCAAGGTGCAGGCCCTGGGCCGTGGGCGGGCGCGCCGCTGGACGACGCCGCCTGCGCCGGAATTCGCGACAAGCTTGTTACTCCCGTTTACGCTCGTGATGGGGTAGAATCGGGTCATGAAACAATCCAAGGCAAAGATCGTGGCCGAATACGGTCCCTATGAAGGGGCCCACCGCGTGAACGGGGTCACCTACGACGGCCAGAAGGTCTGGTTCGCGTCCGAAGACCGGCTCAACGCTGTCGATCCGGACAGCGGAAAGGTCCTGGGGACAATCGACGTTCCGGCGCGGGCGGGGACGGCGTTCGACGGGAGGTACCTCTATCAGATCGCGAAGGGGCGCATCCAGAAGATCAATCCGGCGAGCGGCCGTGTCCTCTCAAGCATTCCGACGCCGAGCGTCGACGATAATTCGGGGTTGGCGTGGGCGGAAGGTTCGCTGTGGGTCGGTCAGGCCGACGCCCGCAAGATCCTTCAGCTCGATCCGCAGACCGGGAAGGTCCTGCGCAGCATCCGTTCCGAGCGCATCGTCACGGGAGTGACCTGGGTGGAGGGCGAACTCTGGCACGCCACGTGGGAGGAAAACGACGAAAGCGACTTGCGCCGGGTAGATCCAAAAACCGGCGAAGTGCTGGAGAAAATTGAGCTGCCGGCCGGCGTGAACATCTCGGGATTGGAGTCGGACGGCGGCGAGCGGTTTTTCTGCGGCGGGGGAGGGACCGGGAAGCTGCGAGTGATCCGGCGCCCCGGGCGCCGCGCCGCGGTCCACCGGTCTTTAAGCCTCCAACCGCGAAAACGCCGGTAAACGGGCATCAGCGGCAAGATTACGTCGTATTTTACGGGGATTCTGTCGTGAAGTCGCCAGACGTCGTCTAACGTTGCAGCGATGGATTTCAGCGCTCCTGGGCACTGTATCTGGATGTTGCATGGTAGCATCCAGAGGTTTCCTGAGGTCGCACTTCGGGTGACCAGGATCCCCTTCAGCCCTTTATGAGCCTGACGAGCTACCAGGCTGCTCCACCCTGCAACAGTTGGGAGGCAGAACCTAGCGGGCAGGAAAACCCTGTGAAACGGTTTCGCCAATGCCTTGTTTTGGCAAAGGTTATGAATTCTTTATCTCAAAAGGTCACGGTGGTTTCCAATCACTTGGTAAGATCGAAGATGCTTCAGCACACCCGCTTCTCCGTCT
Organism: uncultured Verrucomicrobiae bacterium; assembly: GCA_963747795.1. GTDB lineage: Bacteria > Verrucomicrobiota > Verrucomicrobiia > Opitutales > Opitutaceae > Palsa-1447. The sequence goes on along the minus strand of CAVVGS010000001.1, from coordinate 134,936 downwards.
CGTTTCGCTGAATATCTCGGAATCATTTGGGCGCAGTGCCCCCGACGTTGCTGCGGGCTTCTTCCGGTGGCAGCCGGCACGGGGAAATTCCGCAATCTCGGAATACCGATACCGCCAGGTACTGGGGGTGATCCTGATCGGCCGGAGAAGACCCTGTTTCGTTAGGCGCCAGAGAGTCATCCGGCTGACGCTCAATTGCTGAGCGGCCTGTTTCTGAGTTAAGAGTAAGCATGGTTGAGGATCATCGGTCGCTGCTGGTGCCCCGGAAGAAATTCGTCGCAGAGCCTCGCTTACGGGGCCGGCAAGATCGTGGTCGCTCGATAGAATGGACTGCAGGATTGCTCGGGTTGTGGGATTCATGACGAGGTGTCCTTTCGCTTGGACTGTAGCAATGCCTCCCAACGAAGAGCCCTGCGCTGTTCTTCGCGATCGGTTCCGCCAACCGCCGGAAACTAGGCAGAGTGGAAAGGCGGTCCCATCGAAACGCCGGCATCGGCAAAACTACCAGTCTCCCTTTCTATTGAGCGGCAATAAGTTCGCCCGGAACATCGATCGGGTTGCAGAGCATCAATGATGGGCCGCATACCTGATCTGGGATAAGTGACGCGAGAGGCGGACGGCTTGCTTGCGGGGCGACGGGCCGGAGCCCATATTCGGTCACCGCGGCCGCCATGCTCACCGCCGCACAGTACACCAAGCCCTCCGTCCGGCACCGCATTTCGGGTTTAACCGCGGTGAATTCCATGACGTAATAGATTTCTACCAATATCTATCATATTCTACTCGATTCTAAGTATAGATGGGTATAAGTCGGTAAGAATCATTGGAGCCCCATGGATCGAATCAAGAATCCATTTACTCCTGGCGCCGGCTCGCCGCCGCCGGAACTCGTTGGACGAGAGAGCGTCCTAGAAGAGGCTGATGTCTTGCTCGGGCGGATCAAGGCGAAGAAAGCCGAAAAGAGTATCCTCTTAACCGGCCTTCGCGGCGTCGGGAAAACCGTCCTCCTCAACGAAATCGAACGCAAAGCCACGACCGCCGGCTACCGCACCATAATGGTTGAGGCCCACGAAAACAAATCACTCGCTGCCTTGCTCGTCCCGCCGCTCCGCCAGCTGCTCTTCAGTTTGAATCGCCTCGCCGGAGCTGGCGACAAAGTGAAGCGAGGCCTCGCCGTCCTAAAGGGATTCATGGACGGGGTAAAGGTTTCGCTTGGCGATATCGAGTTCGGCTTGGACATTGATCCCGAGAAAGGCACAGCGGACAGCGGCGACCTCGAGAGCGATCTTCCCGGCCTCTTCCTCGCCGTCGCGGAAGCTGCAGAGGAACGTGCCCTTCCTGTCGCACTCCTGATCGACGAGCTTCAATACTTCAATGAGAAGGAATTGAGCGCCCTCATCATGGCGATGCATCGGATGCAGCAGAAGCAGCTGCCGATGATTCTCATTGGCGCCGGCCTTCCCATTCTGCCGCGACTCGCCGGCGAGTCGAAATCTTACGCCGAGCGGTTGTTCGATTTCCCGGACATCGGCGCCTTGCAGGAGACTGACGCAACCAAAGCGCTCCACGATCCTGTAAAAGCCGCGGGCGTGGAATTCGAGCCCGCGGCACTGAAGGAGATCTTCCGCGTCACCGAAGGCTATCCCTATTTTTTGCAGGAATGGGGTTATCAGTCGTGGAACCTCGCCTCCGCCTCTCCAATCACCGTCGCGGTCGTGAAGGAGGCATCGGATATCGCAGTCCAGCGCCTCGACAAGAATTTTTTCCGCGTCCGTTTCGACCGACTGACCCCGAGCGAAAAGCGCTTCCTCCGTGCGATGGCCGGCCTAGGGCCTGGCGCGCACCGCAGCGGCGACATCGCCGACGCGCTCGGTCTCCAGCTCAACAGCATCGGTCCGGTGCGTGCAAAGCTGATCCAGAAGGGCATGATCTACAGCCCGGCTCATGGAGATCTTGCCTTCACCGTTCCGCTCTTTGATGGGTTCATGTTGCGGGCCGTGCCTCAGCTGTAATGCCCCCACTGTGCGCGCCAACCTTCCGCCTACGGCAAGCTCTGCCACGAGGAGGTCCCCGCAAATGCCCCTTTAGCCAGTGCCACTGAAATCAAGACTCTTGGTCGAACGTTTCAGCCGAAAATTACGTCGTATTTTACGGGGATTTTGTCCTGAAGTCGTCCGAAGTCGCCTCATGTCGCTCTTCTAGAATTCGCAGCTTTGGCTCACGTATCTGGATGCAGCATAGTACCATCCGGAGGTCGCCTAAGGTCGCTTTCGGGTGTCCGGAAAAGGCTTCAGCCCTTTATGAGCCTGACGAGCTACCAGGCTGCTCCACCCTGCAACAGTTGGGAGGCAGTGTGTCGGCACCGGTTGTCTGGACACAAGACAAAGGTTAATCAGGCGGCTAAGAGGGTAGATTTCTGGTGGTCGCGGCGGGCTTCGAGCGGGCTCCTGTAGCGGAGCTTTTCGAGGCGCCAGTCGCGGTTGTATGTTTCGACGAAGGCGGCGACGGCCGCGGCCAGTTCGGTGCGGTTGCGGTAGGTCCGCCCGTGGATGATCTGCTCCTTGAGGGTGCGGTTGAACCGCTCGACCACGCCGTTGGTCTCGGGTTCGCCGACGAACGCGAAGCTGGGCGTGAACCCATGGTAGCGGCTCTGGCCCTGGAAGTAGTCGGTCAGGTACTGGCTGCCGTGGTCGTGGCGCAGTTCGACGCCGCGGGCGGCATCGGGGGCGGTGCTGCCGAAGATGCGAAGGACGGCCTGGGCGACCGGCTCAAAGGCGGCGAAGCGGTCCCCGTGTTTGCAGACGTGGTGCCCGAGGCACTCGGCATTCCAGTGCTCAAGGGCCGTGAACACCCACAGCCATCCGTCATCGACGGTCCAGACCTTGGCCCCGTCGGTGGCCCAGCGGATGTTCGGGGCGTCGGTGACAATGCGGCCGTCGTGGGCCTTGGCGGGCACGTGACGGGCCCGGTGAGGGGAGAGTAGCTTGTTGACCCGCATGAGCCTCAGGATGCGGTTGCGGCCCACCTGGTGGCCGGCCACGTAGCGCAGGCGGCCGAAGACCTTGCGGTGGCCTTCGCCGATGAAGGGCGACAGCGCCAGGTCCGCCCGGATCAAGCCGAGCAGGGCCGCGTCGTCCAGCGTGGTCTTGGGTCCGCGCTTGCCCGGGGTCGCGGGCGTGGAGGCGGGGCGGGCCGCCGCGTAGTAGCTGGCCCGGGGAAAGGACCAGGCGGCACACACCCGCTTCACGCCATAGATCCGGCCCGTGAAGGGCGAGGAGGTGGCGCTCATGTGCGCGACCTCCTCCCGGCAAAAGGGCCCTGCTTTTCGCACCGGGCGCGCAGCAGTTCGACCTCCATGGTAAGTTCGCCGACGCGGCGAGTGGCCTCGTCAAGTCGCTCCTGCGCCGGATCTTCAACTTCACTGACGCGCAGCGCCTGCTCCATGCCGTTGATCGCTTGGGCGCGCCATTCCTCCAGGCGGGGTACAGGCACGGCGGTCTGCCGGCTGAGGAAATCGAGCGGTTCGCCGCGGAGCATGCGCATCACGACCTCGGCCTTTCGCTTGGCTCGCCAGCGCAGCGGCGGATTTTCGGGGCCGGAGTTCCCGGAGGCTACGCCTCGCGCGGCGCTCGGCTCCGCCTCCGGGAGCTCCGGCCTGGCGGGGGGGGATGAGGCGTTCTGGGCTGGGGACGTGGACATCTGTATCATGGGCTTTCGGGTTTGCTGTCCCGTGTCCAAGGAAATCGGTGGCGAGATACAGTTGGGAGGCAGAACTTAGCGGCAGCGAAAATGCTGTCAAATGGTTTCACCAACGCCCTGTTCTGGACGTGGTTATGGATTCTCGATCTCCAAGGGTCACGGTGGTTTCCAATCATTTGGTAGATCGACGATTCTTCAGTGCTTCCGCCTCTCCGTCTCGCTTCGCTGAATATCTCGGAATCATTTGGGTGCCCTGCCCCCGACGTTGCTGCGGGTTTCGTCCGGTAGCAACCGGCACGGGCAAATTCCTCAATCTCGGAAGACCGATACCGCCAGGTACTGGGGGTGATCCTGACCGGCCGGAGAACACCCTGTTTCGTAAGGCGCCATAGAGTCATCCGGCTGACGCTTAATTGCTGAGCGGCCTGTTTTTGGGTTAGGAGCAAGCATGGTTCGGGATCATCGGCGGCTGCCAGTGTTCCGGAAGAAATTCGTCGCAGAGCCTCGCTTTCGGGGCCGGTAAGATCGTGGTCGCTCGACAGTATGGACTGCAGGATGGCTCGGGTTGTGGGATTCATGACGAGGTGTCCTTTCGCTTGGACTGTAGCAATGCCTCCCAACGAAGAGCCCTCCGCTGTTCTTCGCGATCGGTTCCGCCAACCGCCGGAAACTAGGCAGAGTGGAAAGGCGGTCCCATCGAAACGCCGGCATCGGCAAAACTACCAGTCTCCCTTTCTATTGAGCGGCAATAAGTTCGCCCGGAACATCGATCGGGTTGCAGAGCATCAATGATGGGCCGCATACCTGATCTGGGATAAGTGACGCGAGAGGCGGACGGCTTGCTTGCGGGGCGACGGGCCGGAGCCCATATTCGGTCACCGCGGCCGCCATGCTCACCGCCGCACAGTACGCCGAAATTGTCCTGCTTTCGCAGCACGGTCTCTCTCGCCGGGAAATAAGTCGAATGACCGGGCGAGACCGGCATACTATCGGCAAAGTTCTCCGGTTACGGACCCCGCCACCCCCAGCCCCGCGGCATAGGGTAAAGAAAATCGACCCGTATCGCGCCGAGGCAGAGCAGGCACTCACGGTTCGGGGGCTCACAGTCCGCGAATTACTGCCGAAGCTAAAGGCAGCGGGCTTCAATGGATCGCTGCGAAACCTGCAACGCTTCGCCCGCAAACTCGGACGGCGGAACCTTGATCGAATCAATGGCGCAGCCGTTTCACCGTGCGGCGGCTCCCTCTTGACGGCCGAACATCTGTGGGTGCTTCGACTGATGCAAGGGACAATTGATGCCGAAGCACTTCGACTGAGTTGCGGAGACAGACTGAGCCCAGAAGACGCCTGCGAACTAATCGGTCATATTCGAGAGGGACGATTGAGACGTCGCAACCGAGCCGTAGTGATTGGCGCTCACTTAAAGGGCATTCCGCTGCGGTCAATCGCTTCCATTCTCCACGTCGCCCGTCACACCGCACGAGTGTATTTTAGTCGTTTCGACCGCGAGGGCATACGCCGGCTATTCAATACCGACAAAAAATGGTTGCGGAAATCAGAAGACCAACGGTACCGCGACGCCGTATTTAAGGTTCTCCACGCGCCCCCTGCCTCTTATGGGTTTAACCGCACTACGTGGAAGATGGTCGACCTAAAATCGGCTCTTCGTGAGCAAGGCGTGGCGCTTTCCGTCGGCAGCATACGGAAAGTAATACGAGCGGCGGGCTTTCGCTTTCGAAAAGCAAAAAAGGTGCTCACCAGCACCGACCCACAGTATCGGAGAAAACTACGCGCAATAACTGCGATCCTCGGGAATCTCCGACCAGACGAGAGGTTCTTTTCCATCGATGAGTTTGGCCCCTTCGCGATCAAGATTCAGGGTGGACGCAGCCTGGTAAAGGCGGGGCAAACGCGAACCGTGCCGATGCGCCAGCGGAGCAAGGGCCGGCTGATATGCACCGCGGCACTCGAGCTCTCCAAAAATCAGGTCACCCATTTTTATTCGGAAAAGAAGAACACCGACGAGATGTTGAAGTTGCTGGATGTACTCTTGGCTGAGTATTCGAGCCAGTCACGCCTTTACCTATCGTGGGATGCGGCATCGTGGCACATTTCCGGCCGGCTCAAGCGTAGGGTCCGGGAAATCAACTCCCCAGCCTACCAAGCGGCGCATAGGACGCCGCGCGTGAGCCTGGCTCCGCTTCCGGCATGCGCCCAATTTCTGAATGTGATCGAGTCGGTTTTCAGCGGGATGGCACGGGCTATCATCCACAATAGCGATTATTCATCCGCAGACGTATGCAAGGCTGCCATCGACCGTTACTTTGCGGAACGGAATCAGCATTTTCGCGAGCACCCAAAACGGGCCGGGAACAAGCTCTGGGGCGCGGAGATCGTTCCGCCAGTTTTCGCCGAAGGTCAAAACTGCAAAGACCCTCGATGGTGATTTAGAGGATAAAAATCGGCCGGCGTGCGGGCCCAAGCAGAATGCTCGCCGGGTGGCGACACCGCAGGAGTTGTCGTCACCGATCCCCGGGGTGACCGGCAGCCCATGCGCGCCGTTCGAACTTTAGCGCAAACTCGCGGTGCAGGCTGAGAAGGTCTGCCACGCTGCCGCAACCCAACTTGCGAAGGCATGAATGCTGATGTTTCCTGACGTCTGCAATTCGTTGCGGGCCTGGCTCCCCCGATCAGCTGGCGCGGCATCTTCACTTTGAGCAGTCGAAGGGCGATACGCCGTTCAACTTCGCTCAGGGAATTCCACGCTTTCCGCTTTTTTCCTTGTTCGGCCCAGGCCGGGCGAACATCGGGATCGGAAAGGTCGAACGGCAGGAACGCCAATTCAACAAAGGAACCATTAGCCCCTGTAACTGCAAGAATGGGCGGATTGGGCGGGCGCTTCATCCACAAAAACGACACTGCCAGTTCCCCGGCCGTCAAGCCAGGAGAAGGCGTGATCGGCCATAGCGTCGTGCTCTTGCCATCGGCAGTGGCTCGGCCAAACTCAGCGCCCCTGAATGGCTGCGACCACTTCGCTTTCGGCATACGACATCCGGGTGTCCCTTATGCACATTCAGCCGGAAATCTGGCGGCTGATCCGGGTTCCCGCCGACATTCGGATGGATCGACTTCATGACGTGCTCCAGGCCGCGTTCGGCTGGACGGACTCGCACCTGCATCAGTTTCACGTGATCGACGCAAAGGGCGGCACGAAAGCCTACATTGGCCGGCCCGATCCCGATTTCGCGGGAACGACTCCCACCCAGGATGAAACAAAGAGACTCCTGAAGAATTTCCTCACTAACGCCGGCGATCGCATCGGTTACGAATACGACTTCGGCGATGGCTGGCTCCACGAGGTGAAACTCGCAGCGGTCCACGGCCAGTCGGCCAAGCTGTCCACCGCCCTTTGCTTGGATGGGGCGAGGGCGTGTCCGCCGGAGGATTGCGGCGGAGTACCTGGATTTCAGCACGTCCTCGCGGCCTCTACTAACCCTAGACGCGCCGAAAAAGACCTGCTGGAATGGCTGGGCGACTACGATCCGGCAGCGTTCGATCTTGCTGCCGTCAACCGAGTGCTGGCCCGCCGACGGGTTTAGGCCGCCCGGCAGAGAGCGCTTCCTATCTCATTAGAGGAAATATGCTTACAACTGTCCGGTGATAGATTTCCGCGAAAAAGTGATAGAAAAGTGATGGATTAGGTGCGAGTGCCCTTGGGCAGGTATCGCGTGCTCCGGCCCCGTCCCGTCACGTCCAGCAACCCAAGCGCGACCAGTTCCTTCAAATCCCGATTTACCGTGAGATAAGCCACGCCAAAGCGTTTGCGGCACCATCCGCTGGTCACGAATCCGGTTTTCTGAGCTTCGCGCACGATATCCCGTTGCCGGTCATTGAGCCGAGCTTCAACCGCCGGCGTGACCATCCCGGCGGCGTCCGCCGGTGTCTTAATCTTTTCGTAGGCTCCAGCCGGCCCCGGCAACGTCACGACGAAGAATCCGTCCTGCTCGCTTAGACGGGGTTCCGCAAGCCCGTGATTGAGCATGGCATCACGCATCCTAGCAAAGCCGCTGCCGCGCTGCTCCATCTTGCCTAAAGTCGCGAGCGCCTGGGCGACAAGCGGATTACGCGAACAGGGCCGATAGTCTCCGCTCCGCAGCTTGGCGAGGGTCAGGGGGCGCGGCGGATAGCCGGGGCTGGCGACCTCAATTCGGTCGCTGAACACGCGCACCGCGATCTTCCGAGATGCGTCGTCGTAGCCGCGATGCGCGACGGCATTGAACAACGCTTCACGGATCGCGCGCACAGGATATTCGTCCAGCCGGAGATTATTGAGGCCGACCACACGACGCGGATGAAAGGTGTGGTCGTCGATGAACTTGAGAACCTGTTCGACGGCGACCGGTAGCGGAGCGTTCACATTGAGTTGTCCCTTGGGATGGCCGCTGACGCGCTGGTCGTCGTAAGCGTCCACCAGGATTTCGCATTGCGGAAACCGGTTGGCCGGCCTCGGTGCAAACAGCACAAACGCACCCGCCGTGGCGAAATAGGCATCGGGCGACTCACCGTGAACCGCCAGCCCACGGGAATGAAGCGCCTCAGCGCCCGACCGGAAGATGCGCTCTGCGTCATTCGTGGCTACCTGCTTGTTGAATGCCGCGAGCAATTCCTCCGCCAATGCCGCAACCGGCACGTCGCGCAGTACCGTCGCCTCAAATGGCGATGCTGCTTCGATGAGATGCTCCCCTTCCGCCACCTCCGCTGCGGTAGCACGAATTCCGAAAACCTCCGCGAGCGTTCGGGCCAGCGCCCGCAACATCTCAGGCTTCAGGTCCTCCCGATCATGAAATCGCCGGTAAGTGTGGCCAGCCGCCTTGATCTCCTTCAGAAACGCCCGCGTCTCCGGCTTGCGGGTGCTTTCGTCGTGATCTTTGAGGAAGACAATCGTTGGCATTTTCATCTCCCTCGCGAGACGGTATTCGTGGTGAGTAGCGGATAGTTCTCCGTCCAACATACCGTATTCCGCAGCGATGATCAAAACGTAGACATGACACCGGCGCAGCGCCGCCAGGTAGGGCTGTGCCGCCGGATGTGGAGGAGGAGGCTCCTTTTCGAAAAGCACCGGGACGCAATGTTGCAGGAGAAATGGATCGGTCGAAATCAGTCCGGCGACCGCCGCTCGCTCCCACTCCAGCTCCTTCTGCACCGAGCTGACGAAAACATGAAGCTTCTCGCTCATTGGCAGCATTTTGTTAAGTGCGCGTGGGCGTCTCGTCAATCTGGACAGTCGCACTCGAATCTGATTCCACCACCCGCCGGACATAAGCCGTGGTTGACCACCAAGCGCGCGTCGTCGACCGCGCCCTGTTGGGGGACGGCGACTAACTCCGTGCTCTATTCGCGGTCACCGTGTAGTCACAATCAGCCTTGGCCTCTTTTCCTTTGAGATTGTTTCCCACGGCGTTCACAGATTACGATACTGCCCCCGTACGGCAAGCTCTGCCACGAGCCGAAAACTACGTCGTATTTTACGGGGATTTTGTCCTGAAGTCGTTCGAAGTCGCCTCATGTCGCCGTTCTAAAATTTGCAGCTCCGGCTCACGTATGTGAATGTAGCATCGTAGCATCCAGACGTCGCCTGAGGTTGCTTTCGGGTCTCCGGAAAACGCTTGAACCCTTTATGAGCCTGACGAGCTACCAGGCTGCTCCACCCTGCAATATGGGAGGGTCAACCTACCTCCGTGCCGGGCTCTGTCAAAGGTTTTCAGAGTGGTGTCCGTCGGCAGCCTCATTTGGGAGGCGGAGGGAGTCGAATGGCTCACTTGGCCGCCGGTGCCGGATTCAATTGCCGCGCAAGGTTGCTGACGACCGATGACGGAACGTCGAGGCGCCAACCGTCCTGCTCGCGCTCGAACTTGAAAGTCAGATCCCGCTGGTTGCCCGATCCTTCCTGGATCCGCACGCCGAGGAGTGCCGAATCCGGGTCGGCGTCGACCTCCCTGAAGGTCGCCATCGCCGCATAATCGGTGGGCATCTGGGCCGCGATCAGGGTGGCGACAATCTTCTCGGAACTGCCGAACTGGGCGCGCGCCTCGCCGGGCAGCGCGGCGAAATACGCATCGGCTTTTGCCTTGGTGGCCTTGTCCAACGCGATCAGGCCGGTTAGCTGGTCGACATCGCCCGCGCGCGCGGCCCAAAGGACGCTTTCGACGGTGTTCGCGGGACTCGCCTGGCCTGCAAACTTCCATTCGCTCGAAGGAATGACGGTGGACCCTTCCGGCCAAACCGGATCGGCAGGCTGACCCAAGTTGCGCTTAAGCGAATGTATCTGGAGGCCAAGCGCGTTGATCGCGTCTTTCGCCCGCTCAATCTCCCGATAGTGCCTTCGGAGCGCGGGCAGGTCGCCGGTTGAGGCCAGGACCTGCCGCAGACGATCGTCCTCTTCCCGTAGGCTGAGCCGATTGGCGTGGAGGCGCTCGAGGCGGGCAGCCTCGAGTTGAAGCCGCCCGTTTCGCTCCCGTTCCCCTTTCAAGATGGCGCAGAACGCCACGAGCGCGGCAACGCCGGCAAAGAGAAGAACGAGTCGGATTCTCATGGCTTCAGTTCCTTGGGCCGGGAAACCAATCCGTTGGCGGCGGCGGGGAAGCCGGCACTGAAAAGGCAGACAACGTGACATGTGCCGCCCGAGGATCCACCGACAGAGGTCGCGGAGCCAGCGGCCCACTGCTGACTTGGAATACGATCGGAACCTGCATGTGCGTGTTGACGTTCTGGCCGGATTCCTGACCGGGATTAAAGCTCCATTGGCTCACTGCATCGACCGCAGCCTGCGCAAATTCCGGATTTGTGGAACTTGTCGCGCGGGCGTTGCGAACGCAGCCGGTCGCATCGACGATAAAATCCACGACGGCCTGCCCTCCAACACCGTTTTGCCGCAACTCTTTGGGATAAGTGGGAGGCCCCTGGAGAACGGGTATCGGAATACGGTCGAGCCTCGAAATATCGAGGATCTCTCCAGGCGTCGGGCCGTTTGCCGCCGCCGCCGCGCGGCGTCGGGCGGCCTCTGCGGCGATTTGCTGCCTCAGCCCTGAGGCCTCGGCGTTCAGGGCCTTGATCTTCGCCCCGAGGGCGTCGCCCGCCTTATTTGCCTCCGCCAGGCTGCGCGCCTCCGCAATTGTGCGAGCGAGCGCCCGGTTTTCATTCCGAAGGCTCCCGAGGTCGTCGGTCTGGGTTTGGAGATTTGAAATCTCCGCTGCGAGCCGGGCATTTGCCCTTTCCTGCACCGTGATGGTCGCGGCCCCTGCCGCCATGCCGAGGGTGGCCACGACTGTTGTTATCTTGTTTGCACTCATAAAGAGAAGCAGGCCCGTCCCTGCCGCGGCCGTTCCCATCGCGCCGGCAGCGGTTGCGGCCGCGGCCACTCCGGCGGGCGCCGCCATCGCGGCTTCGGCCGTAAGGCCGGCCGCCAGGGCGGCGCAGGTCGAATTAATGCCCCGGCGACCAAGGCGGCCCCTCAGCTTCTCAAGCGCGCGGTCCACCTTCATTCGGGCCGCATTTTCGCTGAGACCGAGGCGCCGTCCGACTTCCGCATATGGGCGGTTGGCAAAATACCTCAGGACGATGGCCTGCCGGTCGCCCTCGCCCAGTTGGATCATCGCTTCGTCGAGGACCGGGCGGATCCTGTCCCATTCGGGGCCTGTCCCCGTTTCGCCGGTCAGCGCCGCCTCAAGGGCCGCCTCCCGTTCGTGGACCGCGCGGCGAGCCTCCCTGCGCTGGAGATCGAGGGCGCAAAGGCAGGTGCTGCGATAAAGCCAGGCCGGCAGCGCCGGATGGCGCACCAGGGCGGCCGCCTTGCGGGCCAGGGAGACAAAGACCATTTGCGTGACCTCCTGGGCCCGGTGGTAATCGCCCCGCATCTGCCGAAGGGCCGCCGAATAGACGAGATCGACATGCCGGTGGACGATTTCGGCAAACGCGGCCTCGGACCGTTCGGCCGCAAAGCGTTGGAGAAGTTCGGCGTCGTCCATCGGTTCACACTAATACTGCCGGCCATGCCAAAAACGCACAAACACCGCAGTCACATCAGGGTCTCGGGAGGGCACATTGCCCCGGAACGCAGCGCACGGCAACCGCGGTTTTGGCTGGATTTCAGGGCTTTTTGCCGGTGTTTGCCCGTGTGCGGGCGCCCTTGTGCGGCTCAATGGGAAAGCGGGTCATGGACGCCGGGCGCCGCCCCTCCGGGAAATGGGTTGACAGGAACGTGTTAAAGCCTAGCTGTTGACCTCTTTTCCCATGAAGACTTTCCTCGCCAAGAAGGAGACGGTGCAACCCAAATGGTATCTGATCGATGCCGAAGGAGTTGTGCTCGGACGTCTCGCCGTCAAGGCAGCCAATATCATCCGCGGCCGGCACAAGGCATCCTATACCCCGCATGTCGACACGGGCGACTACGTGATCGTCATCAATGCCGAAAAGGTGGTCCTCACGGGCAAGAAAGACACGAAGAACGAGTACATGTTCTTCTCGGGGTTCGTCGGGGGCGAGAGCTACCGCAGCCTGAAGCTGATGCGCGAGCGCCACCCTGAGTTCATCATCGAGCACGCCGTCAAGGGAATGCTGCCAAAGAATCGCCTCGCCGCCGACATGCTGACCAAGCTACGCGTGTTCGCCGGCGGCAAGCACACGCACGAAGCCCAGAACCCCGTCAAGATTTCAGCCTGATCGAGACCATGACCATCACCGCCAATGTTTTCACCGGCACCGGCCGCCGCAAAACGGCCACCGCGCGTGTCCGCTTATCCGACGGCACCGGCAAGCTCGTCGTCAACGGCCGCGAGCTCGACCGCTACTTCAGCCACGACAATTTTGCAAAGCAGGCCTACGCGCCGCTCCTCACCGTCGACATGAAGGAGAAGCTCGACGTGACGGTCAACGTGGCCGGTGGCGGCGTCGCCGGGCAGGCCGGCGCCGTTGCGCACGGGATCGCCAGGGCCCTCCAGAAGATGAATCGCGAGCTGCGGCCCGCCCTCAAGAAGGCCGGCCACATCAAGCGCGATCCGCGCGAGAAGGAACGCAAGAAGGCCGGCCAGCCCGGTGCCCGCAAGCGCTTCCAGTTCTCCAAGCGCTGAGCCTTCTCACGAGGCCGCGTTCTTCGACGAACTCTTTCGAAGCCGCCGCGTCCAATTCGGGCCCGGCGGCTTTTTCCTGTCCGCGCTCAACCAAGACATTCCTCGCAGCTCGCAGCGAGGCCGGTTCATGCTGAAAAACATATCCGTTGTTTTCTTCCTCGGCGCGGCCGCCGCGGGAGTGCTGACAACTCATGCGCAGACGGCTTCGTCCGCGCCCCTGCCCGCTTCAACCGCCCAGGACATATCCGTCGACGTCACGCCGACGTATGCATCGCAATACCTGTTCCGGGGCCAGCGGCTCGGCGGACAATCGGTCCAGGTGCCGGTCGAGGGCGTCGATGGCCCGTGGACGGTCGGCGTCTGGGCGGACGCCCCGATCCGCGACACAACCCGCCAGTCTGATCCCGAGGTCGATTATTACGGGACCTACGCGTTCGCGCTGGGCAGCAATTTCGACCTCAAGCCGGGCCTGACGTTGTACACCTACCCGGAGAACGGCCTGAGCGGCGCCTTCGGCCGGCATCTGGGCGCCGGCGAAGGCTACTACCGCAGCACGTTTGAGCCGAGCCTTGCGCTCGACTGCTCGGTCGCCGGGCTGAAGCTCAACCCGACCTACTCGTACGACACCGTGCTGCGCGGGTCCAACTATGAGCTGGCGGCCCTGTACGCGATTCCAATGAGCGGCGCCGGCACCGAGCTCGATTTCAACGGCAGCGCCGGCTGCTATCTCTACAGCGACGCAAGCCGCATCCACGACGGCGCCGCATTGGTGAGGTCCAAGGGCGATTACTGGACGCTGGGCGCGTCGGTTCCCTTCCAGGTCGTCCGCAACGTCAAGCTCACGGTCGGCTGGGAATACGAGTACGGCGACGGGCACCTTCAGCAGGGCACGGCGCGGCAGATCGCCAATCCGCAGTGCGTCGGGCGCGGAGTATTCTCCGCAAGCCTCGGGTACCGGTTCTAGGCGGATTTTCCGGAAGCTGGTGGAAGCCTTCGAGGGCCTGTTCCTTTGTGAGCGGGCCCCTTTTCTCGTCCCAGCATCCGGTGCAAAATGATTTGTGGAATCTGCGCACTGCGTATTGATTCGATGGCCATGAATGTCGGCATTGTCGGCGCGTCCGGTTACGCGGGCGAAGTCCTCGTCAAGCTCCTCCTCGGTCACCCGCGCGCGCGGCTGGCCGCGGTCACCTCGCGCACCCACGCGGGCAAGCCGCTTGCGCAGGTGATTCCCGCGGTGCGCGGCATCGACCGGGGAATCCTGTTCAGCGCGTCGGATCCGGCCGCCCTTGCGCACAGCGACATCGAGCTGTTCTTTCTGGCCCTGCCGCACGGCGCTGCGGCCGAGTTCGCGAAGGCGCTCGTGCCGGCCGGCAAGCGGGTCATCGACCTGAGCGCCGACTTCCGGGTTTCGGACCTTGCCACCTATGAGCGGCACTACGGCAAGCACCACGCGCCGGAGCTGCTGGCGTGCGCGCGGTACGTGCTGCCCGAATTGACGCCCCCGTCGTGGAAGACGGAGGCGAAGATCGTCGCCTCTCCCGGATGCTACCCGACGAGCATCCTCATTCCCCTTGTTCCCCTGCTGCACGACGGATTGGTGAAGCGCGAGCACATCGTCGCAAACAGCCTCAGCGGCGTCAGCGGCGCGGGCCGGAAGGTCGACGAGGCCTATCTTTTCGTCGAGAGGATGGAGAGCGCCAAGGCCTACGGCCTAGTGAAGCACCGGCATCTGTCCGAGATCGAGGAGCAGCTCGAGCTTCACACGGGTGCGAAGACGGTCATCCAGTTCAACCCCCACCTCGCGCCGATGCGCTACGGAATCGCAACGACGATCACCGTGCCGGGCGCCCCTGGCGTGGACGTCGACGCCGTCTACACCTCCTGGAAGCGCGCCTACGGGAAGTCTCCCTTCATCCAGCTCCTGCCGTCCGGGGAGACTCCGGACACCGCCTCCACCGTGGGCACAAACCGGCTGGACATGTCGGCCGTCCACGATCCGCGGACGGGGAACTTCATCCTCACTTCGGCCGAGGACAATTTGTACAAGGGAACGAGCGGGCAGGCCGTCCAGACCATGAACCTTTGGTACGGCTGGGACGAGACGGACGGCCTCGTCTGAGCGAATTTCAACCCTTCGGCGGCGCAAAAACACTTGTAAGCGGCGGCCGTTTCAACACTGCTCGATTCCTCAATCCCATGATTCATTTCGACAAGAAGATCCTATTCGTTGGCTACGGCGCCGTGGCCGAATGCACGCTGCCCATCCTGCTCAAGCTGGTGAAGGTGCCGGCCCGAAACATCACGGTAATGGATTTCGAGAACAAGGGGCCCAAGCTGAAGAAGTGGACTTCGAAGGGCGTGCGCTTTGTGCGCGACCGTGTATGCGAGGACAACCTCGCCAGGATCCTCGGGAAGCACCTGTCCGCGGGAGACCTTTTGATCGACCTGGCTTGGAACATCGACGCCTGCGAAATCCTGCAGTGGTGCCATGACAACGGCGTTCTGTACGTCAACACCTCGACCGAGCTCTGGGATCCCTATGCCGGCGGGGCGAAGCCGCCGACCGAGCGGACGCTGTACTGGCGCCACATGAACGTGCGGCGCATGACGGCAAAATGGGCCGAGAAGGGCCCGACAGCCGTCATCGAGCACGGCGCAAATCCCGGGCTCATTTCCCATTTCACGAAGCAGGGGCTGGTCGACATCGCCGAGAGCGCGATCGCCGACAAGAAGATCAGGGGCGCCGCCGCCGAGCGGGTCGCGGGCCTGGCGGCCGGCGGCAAGTTCAACCTCCTCGCCCAGGCGCTCGGCGTGAAGGTGATCCACTGCAGCGAGCGCGACACCCAGATAACCGACAAGCCCAAGCAGGTCGACGAGTTCGTCAACACCTGGAGCATCGAGGGCTTCCGGGAGGAGGGCACGACGACCTCCGAGATGGGATGGGGCACGCACGAGAAGGAACTGCCGTCCCTGGCGTACACGCACAAGAGCGGGCCGCGAAACCAGATCTGCCTTGCCAGGATGGGCATCAACACGTGGGTGCGATCCTGGGTGCCCGATTACAGCATCCAGGGCATGGTTGTCCGGCACGGCGAGGCCTTCACGATTTCGGACAAGCTGACCGTATGGGAGAAGAACAAGGCCGTGTACCGGCCGACCGTCCACTACGCCTACTGTCCGTGCGACTGCGCGATCGCCTCCCTGAACGAGATGCGCGGCTACGGATACCGCCTGGTCGAGAACCAGCGGATCATGAACGACGAGATCACGAGCGGGGCCGACATCCTTGGGGCTTTCCTCATGGGGCATGCCTACAACGCGTGGTGGATCGGCAGCGACCTGAGCATTGAGGAGTCCCGCCGGCTCGTCCCGCACCAGAACGCGACGACCATGCAGGTGGCGATCGCGGTGGTCGCTGCGGCGATGTGGATGATCGAGAATCCGTCGGAGGGCGTCCGGGTGCCCGACGATCTGCCGCACGACTACGTCCTCAAGGTCTCGAAGCCCTACCTGGGCAGGTTCATCTCCAAGCCGTCGGACTGGACCCCGCTCAAGAACCGGCCGGAAGTCTTCAAGGGGTACAATCGAGCAAAGCTGGACCTCCGGGATCCGTGGCAGTTCAAGAATTTCCTCATCACGGACAGCGAATAGGACCACCGATGATCACGCAGTCGCGGTTGCAGAGGCTGGCGCAGGAAAACGGGACGCCCCTGTTCGTCATCGACCACGACGCCTTGCGGAAGAACTACCGCCTGTTCCGCCGCTGCTTGCCCCGCGTGCAGATCTATTACGCGGTCAAGGCGAACCCGGACCCGGCCATCGTTCGCACCTTCTACAAGGAGGGCTCCAGCTTTGACGTCGCGTCGATGCCGGAGTTCATGATCGTCCACGAGAACATCAAGGACCTGCCGGCGAAGCAGAGGCAGGACTGGATCTGGGACAAGATCATCTACGCCAACCCGACGAAGCCGACCGAGACCCTGGAGGAACTCAACCCCTACAAGCCGCTGGTCACCTTCGACAACCTGGAGGAGATACGGAAGATCAGAAAGCACGCCCCCAATGCCGGCCTCGCGCTGCGGCTCAAAGTGCCGAACACGGGCGCCATGGTCGAACTGTCCTCAAAGTTCGGGGCCTCGCCGGGGGAGGCTGTCGATCTCATCCTGGAGGCGGACCGGATGGGGCTTGTCGTCGAGGGGATCAGCTTCCACGTGGGCAGCCAGACGACGAATTTCGAGAACTACGTCCAGGCGCTGAACCTCACCGCGGCCGTCTTCAAGGAGGCCCGGGACCGGGGTTACACGAAAATGAACCTGATCGACATCGGCGGCGGGTTCCCCGCGCCGTACGACGCCAGCGTGAAGCCGTTCCCCGAGCTCGCCAAGGTCATCAACGCCGAGATCGAACGGCTCTTCCCGCCGGACATCCAGATTCTCGCCGAGCCGGGCCGCTTTCTCGTGGCCTCGGCGGGCTACGCGGTCTCGAAAGTCATCGGCAAGGCGGTCCGCGACGGAAAGGCCTGCTATTACATCAACGACGGCGTCTACCACACCTATTCGGGCGTCATCTTCGACCACTGCAAGTACCCGATCCGGGCGTTCAAGAAGGGCGTCACCCAGATCAGCTCGGTCTTCGGCCCTACATGCGACGCGCTCGACGTCGTTTCAATGGCGGAGAACCTGCCCGACCTGGAGCGCGGCGATTTTGTCTACAGCGTGAACATCGGCGCCTACAGCCACGCTTCGGCGACCTACTTCAACGGCTTCCCCCCCGCCAGGGTCGTCCACGTGAACGAATAGCCGGGGCTTTTCAGCTCCGGTAGTCCGCATTCTCGCTCACGTACTCGTGGGTGAGGTCGCCGCCGAGGATGACAGCCGACGCCGCGCCCTGGCCAATGTCGATCTGAACTTCGACGCACCGCTCGTGCGGCGGATAGTGGATCGGCGGGGCGAAGATTCCGCCCTGCGGCGGGGCGCTGGCGTAAAGCTCGGCGCTGCGCAGGTGCTTCGAAAGGGCCTTTTCCTTGTCCGGATCCAGGCGAAAAATGCCGCCGCTGAAAATCTCTATGCCGCCGAGGCGAAGGCGCATCGCGGAGAGGTCCGTTGCGGGGGAGGCGGCGCCGACCTGCTTGCCGATCGCCTGGACAAGCCTTCCGACATTGGCGTCGTTGCCCGCGACCGCGCACTTGAAAAGCGGGGCGTTGGCAACCGCCTTGCCGAGCGCGCGGGCAAAGGCCGTGTCGCGAGCCCGCCGCACGGTGACGCGGATCACGTGGCGCACACCCTCCCCGTTCCGCACGACGTCCTCCGCCAGGTCGGCGCACACCGTCCGCAGGGCGGCGGCGAACTCCGGGAGGCTGCGGCAGGGGACCCGGCCCGAGGAGACGAGGACGACGGTATCCGACGTGCTTGTGTCGCTGTCGACACTGATGGCGTTGAACGAATCCTGCACAGCCTCCGTCAGGGAGATTCTCAGATCGTCGCGCGGCACCGCGAGGTCGGTCAGAATGTAGACGAGCATCGTCGCCAGGTTGGGCTCGATCATGCCGGCCCCCTTGGCGATCCCCACGATTGAGCCGCCGTCGAGCGCCGCCCGGCGCACCTTGGGGTAAAGATCCGTCGTCACGATGCCCTCGGCGGCGGGCAGGATCGAGCCGCCCGCGAGGGATGAGACCGCCGCGGGAAGGGCGGCTGAAATCGCCTCGGCCGGCAGGCTCCACCCGATCACGCCGGTCGAGCTCGGCCAGACTTCCGGCGCGGAGAATCCGAGCAGACGCGCGGTCTCGGTGCAGACCCGCTCCGCGGCGGCCTCCCCGCCCGGGGCGCACACGTTCGAAATCTTGTTGTTGACGATGATCGCGCCCAGCGCGGGCTCGCGGAGCCGCCGCCGCCCGATGATGACGGGGGCCCCGGGGAACGCGTTCTTCGTGAATACGGCGGCGAAATCGGGCGTCGGCCTGTCGAGCGCGATCAGGGTCAGCGTCATCTTCGCGGGTTTC
This sequence comes from uncultured Verrucomicrobiae bacterium, assembly GCA_963747795.1. Classification (GTDB taxonomy): domain Bacteria; phylum Verrucomicrobiota; class Verrucomicrobiia; order Opitutales; family Opitutaceae; genus Palsa-1447. The sequence continues at coordinate 116,114 of CAVVGS010000001.1, read as the reverse complement.
GGCGCCTCGCGCGGCGTGAAGTCGAACCGCGTCGTTCCCACGCGGAACCCGGCGGGAAGCGCCGACTGCCCGGCCAGCCAGGCACGGTGGGCGGTGCAGTCGGAAAAAATCAGTGAAGTGCTGGGCACAATTGAAAGAACTGGGGTCATGATCCCGCGGAGTGAAGCGAAAATCTTTCCTCCGGTCACAAATTGTTATCGAAATCCCGGCCGCGGGTGCGCTATGACCATGCCGATTCTACGACAAAAGTGACTGCCTTCATCTGTTTTCCCCACTTCCGGCGGCCGAGGACGGTGGTTTCCCGCGTGCGATGAACGTCGCCGAAGTCACCGCCAAGGCAAAGGTGCTGCTCGAAGCATTGCCGTACATCCAGGATTTCCACGGATCAACCTTCGTTGTGAAGTACGGCGGGAGCTTCATGGACGATCCCGATCCGGTGGTCCGGACGCGGGTCGCCTACGACATCGCGTTCCTGGCGGCGGTCGGCATCAACGTCGTCGTCGTCCATGGCGGCGGCAAGGCCATCACCCGGGCGATGGAAAACTCCGGCCTGACTGCGAATTTCGTCAATGGACTGCGGGTGACCGACGAGGCTACGATCGCGATCGTGAAAAAGACGCTCGACGAAATCGTGAACCGGGACGTCTGCGAGGCGATCGCGTCGGCCAAGGGCCGGCCCAAGGCGATGCCCGGGGACACCGTCCTTGTCTGCCAGAAGCTTGAGGTCGATGACGACGGCAACCCGGTCGATCTGGGCTACGTGGGGGAGGTCTCCGAAGTGAAGGTGAAACTGATCAAGAAGGAGATCGCCGACGGGTTCGTGCCCGTCATTTCGCCGGTTGCGGAGGCGATCGACGGGAAGCCCTACAACGTGAATGCCGACCTTGTCGCCGGGCGGGTGGCGAGCGCGCTTCGGGCGCGGCGCCTCGTCTACATGAGCGACGTGCCCGGGCTTCTCGCGACCCCTTCCGATCCGGCTTCCCTCATTTCCACGCTCCGGATCGGCCAGGTCGACGAATTGAAGCAGAAGGGCATAATCGACAAGGGCATGCGGCCCAAGGTCCTTAGTGCAGTCCGGGCCCTGCAGGAGGGCGTCCAGCGCGTGCATCTCATCGACGGGCGACTCCCGCACAGCCTTCTTCTCGAGATCTTCACAGACCAGGGTATCGGCACGGAGATCGTCCATGGGTGATGCCCCGGCCCTGATACGGACGAGCGCGGCCGAGTTCTACGACGCCTACGTCCTCAAGAGCTACGCACGGGCGAGCCTCACCCTGGTGCGCGGCAGCGGCGTTCACGCCTGGGACGATCAGGGCCGCCGCTATCTCGACTTCACCTCCGGCATCGCCGTCAGCTCGATCGGCCACTGCCACCCGCATTGGGTGGCTGCGGTGCAAAGGCAGGCGGGCGAACTCATCCACGCAAGCAATCTTTTCCGCAATCCCAACCAGGGGGAGCTTGCCAGGCGCCTCGTGGGCTACGCGGGGCCCGGGCGCGTCTTCTTCTGCAACAGCGGGGCCGAGGCGAATGAGGGCCTGATCAAACTCGCGCGGCTGCACGGCATGCAAAAGGCCGGCGGAGAAGAGGGCCGGTGCTACAAGGTCATCTGCGCAAATCATGCCTTTCACGGCCGGACCTTCGGTGCAATGAGCGCCACCCCGCAGGAAAAGATCCAGCATGGGTTCCGTCCCATGACGCCGGGCTTCTCCTTTGGCGAATTGAACGATCTGGCTAGCTTCGAGGCCTTGGTCGACGACGAAACCGCGGCCATACTCGTTGAAACAATCCAGGGAGAGGGGGGAGTCCGACCATGCGCGGCCGAGTTTCTTATCGGCCTGCGCCGCCTCTGCGACCGCAACAATCTTCTCCTTCTCGTCGATGAGGTCCAGACCGGCATTGGCCGGACCGGCCGGTTCTTTGCAATCGAACATTCGGGGGTCAGGCCGGACGGGATCGCGATGGCCAAGGGCCTGGGAGGCGGATTCCCGATTGGCGCCATGTGGGTCGGGGAGCGGGCGGCGGACTTGTTTCATCCGGGCAGCCACGGGACCACGTTCGGGGGCACTCCCCTCGCCTGCGCTGCGGCGCTGTCCGTTCTCGACGTGATGGAGAAGGAGAAGCTCCTGGCCCACGTTGCTGCGGCCGCGGGTCCCTGGTTTGAGAGCCTGAGACAGCTTTCAGTCGATTTTCCGGCCCGCGTGCGCGGCGTGCGCGGGCTCGGTTTCATGGTTGGAATCGAGATGGCGGGAGAACCCGCGCCCTATCTTGCGGCCATGCGCGAAAAGGGCCTGCTCGCTCTTTCGGCGGGAGGCAACGTGCTCCGGCTGCTGCCGCCCCTGATTGCAACCGCCGAGGACCTCGCGCGTTCCGTGGAGATCATTCGCTCGGTTCTCTCGGCAGGGACCTGAGGGCTTGTTTCGCAGCGGGAACCGCAATCCCGGCGGGGAAGTCTGCATGCAGGAACGTTGTTGACGGTTATGAACCGTTCATGACATTCGTGACGGATGGCTGCGCCGGGCGAAATTCGCAGTTGCGTCAGTCCGGGGCTGCCTGGCGCCTGGGCGGAGTTTCTCGGCCGGATTGCGATGCGGGGCGGGCCCGAGCCAGCCGACAATGCAGGGTTGTCGGACTTCTTCCGCAAGGCGGCGGCGGCAGTCAGAGACCGAAAAGTATCAAGGGCCGACCTTCGCAGTCTTTTTGCAAACTTGGAGCCCGCTGCATTCTCGAGCGCAACGATGCAGGGAGTGGTCCTGGCGCAAAGATTCGGATATCCGGGTGATTTTGAACTGCTCGACTGCATTTACAAAGGCTGCACTTGCGCCGATCCAGCGCTGGCCAGATGGGATGTCTTCTTCCACGGGCAGCCCGCAATCCGCGCATTGCGCAATGCTAAAGCCTTTTTTCGCTCATGGCTGTCGCAGGCGGAGGCGGATTTCGACAACCGTTTGCCGCGTTTGCGGCTGCTTTGCCCCGGCGGCGGCCCTGGTCGCGAATTGCTCGAGTATTTTGCGGAAAACCCGGCGAGCCGGGTTTTCTGCACCTACTTGGATCCCGACGCCAGGGCCGTCGCCTATGCTGCGGGGATCTGTGCGCCAGTGGCCGGTCGGGTGGAATATCAGCAGGCCAACCCCCTCGGCTTTCAAGCCGCAGAGCCCCATCTGATCTGGGCCTGCGGGCTATTCGATTACCTGGACGACTTGAACCTGGTCAGCATTCTGCGCCGGCTTTGGCACCTCCTTCTGCCCGGCGGCAGGCTTGTTTCGGGCAGTTTTTCGCGCGCAAATCCATCGCGGGACTATATGAATCTCCTGGGCTGGCGTCTCCACCACCGCGATGCATCCGAACTGGTGCTGCTCGCCGGGCAAGTCGGCGTTCCCGGCAAAGCCATCCAGGTCGAGGCCGATCCCGAAGGCGCGTATCTCTTTCTCCATCTGGATAAAAAGTACTTTCCGTAGCCGACTCGAGGCAGTCTGGCGCTAATCCAACAAGGGCCTGTCCCCGCTGGGGAGGCTGTCCCCCGCCCTTTTCCGCTCGTCTGGGGCCGGATGAGACGTTAGACATTAACGTTTCAGTCGATGAAACACTTCCTAAAGGAGACCGACTTGCTGCCGCTGGAGCTTGGGCACGTGTTCGCACTGGCCCGGAAGTTGAAGGGCGAGCGCGGGCGCAAGGCGTCCAAGGTCCTGGCCGGTCAGACGTGGGCTCTCATTTTCTCGAAGTCCAGCACGCGAACCCGCGTTTCCTTTGAGGTCGGCATTCACGAACTTGGTGGCAACGCCATATTTCTGAACAAGAATGACATCCAACTCGGCCGCGGAGAGACGATCGAGGACACGGCGCGCGTCCTTTCGCGGTACGTTCACGGGCTCATTGTCAGGACGTTTGACCACGGCGAGGTTGAAAGGCTGGCCGCCTCCGGGACCGTGCCCGTCATCAACGCCCTGACCGATTTTCTGCACCCCTGCCAGAGCCTTTCGGATGCGTTCTCAGCCGCGGAGCGGTGGGCTGGATCGGACGGCGATCTTATCGCCGCGCTGCGGGGGCGGAAGATCGCGTTCCTCGGAGACGCCAGCTTCAATATGGCCAATTCCTGGATCCTCGCGGCGAGCATCTTTGGCATGAAGATCTCTCTCGCCGGGCCTGCAGGCCATGCTCCGGGTCCGAAGATCAATGCCTTGCTGAAGGCCGAGGGCAGGCCGGTTGAGTACAACTTCACAACCGATTCGTTTGAGGCGGTGGCCGGAGCCGATCTGGTATACACCGACGTGTGGACGAGCATGGGGCAGGAGGACGGGGCCGCTGCCCGCATGGCGCGGATGCGGCCCTACACGGTCACGCTGAAACTCTTGTCGGCCGCCAAGCCGGACGCTCTCTTCATGCATTGCCTGCCGGCCCACCCGGGCGAAGAGGTCGAGCAGGAGGTTCTCGACAGCCCCCGGTCAATTGTCTTCGACGAGGCTGAAAATCGCCTGCACGTTCAGAAGGCAATTCTGACAGTCCTCGCCGAATCAGCCCGGAAGTGATCCCAGGCGCAGGCCGGGCGGAGTTTCTCCGTGTTTCGACCCGGCTCCTATGGTAGATTGCCCATGATCAATTGCCCATGAAAATAGTCCTCGCTTACTCAGGCGGCCTAGACACGTCCGTCATCTTGAAATGGCTCGGTGAGACGTATGACGCCGAAATCGTCACGTTCTCCGCCGACATCGGCCAGGAAGAGGAACTGCGCGGCCTGCCTGCAAAGGCGCGCAAGACGGGCGCGACAAAGCATTTCACGCTCGATCTGGTCGAGGAATTCGCCCGCGACTTCATCTACCCGATAATCCGCGCAAACGCGGTCTACGAGGGCCAGTACCACCTCGGCACGTCGATCGCGCGCCCGCTGATCGCCAAGGCCCAGATCGAATTGGCCAAAAGGGAGAAGGCCGACTCGGTCGCCCACGGGGCGACCGGCAAGGGCAACGACCAATGCCGCTTTGAACTCACCTGCATGGCGCTTGCGCCGCGGCTGAACATCATAGCCCCCTGGAGGATCGATTCATTTCGCGAGCGCTTCCCGGGTCGCGCCGAGATGATCGCCTACTGCCGGGATCACGGTATTCCCGTCGCGGCATCCCTGAAGAAGCCCTACTCGATGGATCGCAACCTCCTGCACATATCCTACGAGGCGGGCATCCTTGAGGATCCGTGGTTCGATCCGACCACGAAGAGCAACAAGGGGATGTTCAAGCTCTCCGTATCTCCCGAAGAGGCCCCGGACCGGCCGGAGCACGTCGAACTCGAGTTCGAGCGGGGCGACTGCGTCGCGGTCGACGGCCGGCGGCTCACGCCGGCGGGCGTTCTGAAGGCCCTGAACAAGCTTGGCGGCCGCCACGGCATCGGCAGGGTGGACCTGGTCGAGAACCGTTTTGTGGGCATGAAGTCGCGCGGCGTCTATGAAACCCCCGGCGGGACCATCCTCATGCACGGCCACCGCCAGGTCGAGTCTCTCACCATGGACCGCGAGGTCATGCATCTGCGTGATTCGCTGATCCCGAAATACGCCGAACTCGTTTACTACGGCTTCTGGTTTGCGCCCGAACGCGAGGCGCTCCAGGCGCTGGTGGACGAGAGCCAGCGCCACGTTTCGGGCACGGTGCGCCTCAAGCTCTACAAGGGCAACATCATCACCTGCGGGCGCAAGTCAAAGCACTCGCTCTACGATCCGCGCATCGCCTCGATGGAGGGCGTGAAGAGCTGGTACAACCAGAGCGACGCGACCGGATTCATCCGGCTCAACGGACTGCGGCTGCGCGCGCGTTATTTTGCCCAGGGCGGGCCGCGGTGAGGTGTTGCCTACTCGAAACGCACGGTGACCTGGATTTCGACCGTCGCGTTTCGGGGCAGGCCGGCCACGGCGACGGCGGCACGGGCGTGCTTTCCGGCGTCGCCGTAGACCTTCACGAAAAGGTCGCTCGCCCCATTGATTACCTGCGGGCTCCCGTCAAAGCCCGCCACGCCGTTGACGTATCCGTTCACAAGAATGAACTCGCAGACCCGGTCGAGCCTGCCCAGGGCAGCCTTGATCGACGCAAGCGCGTTGAGCGCGCACACCCGGGCCGCCGCGTATCCTGCCTCGATTGTCTGATCCTTGCCGACCTGGCCCGCATGCGCCTTTCCGTCGCTTGAACTGATGATACCTGCAAGGACAAGCGTATTGCCGTTGATCCGATAGGGCACGTAGCTGCCCGCGGGCGACGGGGGCGGGGGCAGGGCCAGCCCGAGTTCCTGCAGTTTGATTTCGATGGGATCCATAGGTTGCTGGGTTGGACGGCATCCGGGCCGATTCCCCGCCCTCACTTTCCTGACGCCCTCAGGGTTGCCGCGTTCTGGCGCAGGCCTGAATTGACCGAACCCCCGTCGGAACCCAGGGCCATGAAAGTGAAGCCGAGGTCCCGGCATTTTTCCACCAGGGCCGCGTTTTGGACGAGGATACCGGCCGCCTTTCCCGAGCGCCGGGCCGCGGCGGCCACGCGCCGCAGGGCCTCGTCGAAACGAGGATGGTCGAGCTGGTCGCGAATCCCCATGTTGTAACTGAGGTCCGTCGGCCCGACAAAGAGGACGTCGATCCCGTCAACCGCGGCAACGGCTTCGGCAGAGGCCACCGCTTCGACAGTCTCCACCTGCGCCACCAGGACGAGCCATTCATGCGCGTGGAGGTAGTATTGCTCGAAATCCTGGCCGAATCCCGCGCTGCGGTGGAATTTGGCGACACCCCGATTGCCCCGCGGCGGATACCGCAGGGCCGCGACGGCGGCTTTCGCGTCGGCCTCGTTGTTCACATAGGGCACCATCACGCCGTGCGCGCCCAAATCGAGAACCCGCTTGAAGCGGACCGGCTCGTTCGCGGCAATCCGCACAATGGGGACGACGGGCGTGGCGGCGGCGGCCTGAAGCTGGTGCAGGAGGGTCTCCTCCCCGCCCGGCCCATGCTCATGGTCGATCAGCAGCCAGTCGAAGCCGGCGTTGCCCGCGACCTCGGTCGCAACCGGGGAGCCGAGATTGATGAACGTTCCGGCCAGCCATTGGCCGGCCAAGGTGCGCGCGCGGAAATCCCCGGAGATCTTCATGCGGGCATTACTGGGAAACGTACAGGCGGTACAATGCCTGGGTGCCGCACTCGTCCCAGCCGCTGACGGCCACCCTGTCGTAGAGCTGCTTCGCGACGGCGAGGCCCGGCAGGTCGAGCTTCATCTCCGCCGCGGACTCGAGGGCGATCCGCATGTCCTTGATGATGTGCTTCACGTAGAAGCCGGGCGCGAAATTGCCGGCCAGGGCGCGCGGCGCCAGGTTGGTCATGGCCCAACTGCCCGCCGCTCCGCCGCTTATGCTCGCGTGGACCCGCTCGGGGTCCAGACCGGCTTTGCGGGCGTAGGCAAGCGCCTCGACCCAAGACACCATCGCGACCGCGACTGCGATCTGATTCGCCATCTTGCAGTATTGGCCCGATCCCGAAGGGCCATGCCTTGCGATATTCTTGCCCATGAGCTCGAACAGCGGCTTGCCCCTCGCAAACGCCGCTTCTTCGCCCCCAACCATGATCACAAGCCGTGCTTCGCGAGCGCCCACATCGCCGCCGGAGACCGGGGCGTCGAGCGAATCCAGCCCGCGCCGTCCCGCCGCCTCTGCAATCCGCCGCGCGAGGACCGGGCTCGAAGTCGTCATGTCGATGAGGAGGGCGCCGGGCCGGGCCCGTTCGACAATTCCGCCGGGTCCCAAGTAGCTCTGTTCGACGTCGATCGGGAATCCGAGCATCGTTATGACGATGTCCGCCGCCGATGCCGCAGAACCCGCCGAATCATGCCACTGGGCTCCCGCGTCAAGCAAAGCCTGGGCCTTTTCCCTAGTCCGGTTGTGGACGTGCAAAGGGTGGCCGGCCCGCTGCAGATGGCCGGCCATGCTGCGGCCCATGACTCCGGTGCCGACAAAAGCGATCGAAGGGAGAGGTGCCATCTACTTCTTCACGGCGAACTCCGGCGCAAGTTCAAGCCGGAAATAGTCGCGGGCGTTTGCAAAGCAGATATTCTTCACCATTCCGCCGACAAGCGCCATGTCCGGGGGGACCTCGCCCCGGTCCATGTCCGCTCCAAGGAGGTTGCAGAGCACGCGGCGGAAGTACTCGTGCCGCGGGTAGCTGACGAAGCTCCGCGAATCGGTCAGCATGCCGACGAAACGGCTCAGGAGGCCGAGGTTGGACAGGGCATTGATCTGCCACTCCATGCCCTCCTTCTGGTCGAGAAACCACCAGCCGCTTCCAAACTGGAGCTTGCCCGGGATCGAGCCGTCCTGGAAGTTGCCGATCATCGTGCCGAACGCATAATTATCGATCGGATTCACGTTGTAAATGATCGTCCGGGGCAGCTCATCGGTGGAATCGAGCGCGTTGAGGTAGCGGGAGAGGGCGCGCGCCTGTGGAAAATCGCCGATCGAGTCAAAGCCGGTGTCCGGGCCGAATTTTCCGAGAAGCCGGCCGTTGTTGTTGCGCAGGGCGCCCAGGTGCAGCTGTTTTGTCCAGCCGCGGGCAGCGTCCCAGCGGCCGAATTCGAGCATAAGGAAGGACCCGTACCGCAGCTGGTCCTCCGCCGCGGGCACCCTGCCCGCCCGGGCCGTGTCGAAGACGGACCGCGCCTGCGCAAGCGTGCAGGGCTCGGAGAGGGCGGTCTCGAGCCCGTGGTCGGAAAGCCGTCCGCCAGCGGCGTGGAATGCGTCGTGCCGCCTCCGGAGGGCGGAAAGAAGGTCGTCAAACGTGCGGATGGTCGCGCCCGCCGCGCCCTCCAATCTCTCGAGCCAGCGGTTGAAAGCCGCCGGATCGCCGACCGCAAGGGCCTTGTCCGGCCGGAAAGCCGGATAGACACGGGTCTTGAGTCCGGATGCGCGGATCTTCTCGTGCAACTCGAGGCTGTCCGACGGATCGTCGGTCGTGCAGACAACCGCCACCTTGGAATGGGCGAACAGATCGCTCACGCGCATGCCGGCAAGCCGGGCGTTACCCTGCTTCCAGACCTCGGCGGCTGTCGCGGGGCCGAGAAGGGCATCCACGCCGAAGTAGCGCTTCAGCTCGAGGTGGGTCCAATGGTAGAGCGGATTGCGAAGGGTGTGCGGGACGGTCGCGGCCCACGCCTGGAATTTCTCCCAGGGGGAGGCGTCGCCTGTGATAAAGCGCTCGTCCACCCCGTTTGAACGCATCGCCCGCCACTTGTAATGATCCCCTCCGAGCCAGACCTCGGAGAGGTCGGCGAACTGGTGGTTGGATGCGATCAGCGCCGGCGAGAGGTGGCAGTGGTAATCGAAAATTGGCTCGTTCTTCGCGAAACCGTGATAGAGCTCGCGAGCCTGCGGCGTCGTGAGCAGAAAATCATCGTGGATGAAGGCCATGGACGGGGCGGGTGAGTTTCAGGGCGGGCTCAGGGACGGTCATGCTGCGATATCGGCGATGAGGGCGTCCAGATCCGAGTATTGGTCGAGGCGGGCGCGGGCCTTCGCGCAGGTCGCCGCCGTGCTGAGCCCGGTGGTCTCCGCGAGAAAAACGATGTAGCGGGCCACGTTGCGCGCGTAATTGAGGCGGCCCTCGGCGCTGACCGCGTAGAAACGCGAGCGCTGGGCGTAGCCGGCCGGCGTATGGTCGCCGAGGGCGGCCTTCTCCGCCCGGCCTCCGGCCGCAAGCACGTAGAGAAAATTGTATTCGAACCAGAACATGTGATCCGGGCTGGCCGGAAGCGCCTCGAGTGCTGCGCGGCAGGCGGCGGTCGAGCCGAAAACATCGACGGGCTTCCCGGACTTGCCCAGGGCGTCGGTGACAAACACGCGGGCCATCCTTTGCTCGGTCGCATCGGCGCTGAAGGCGCCGAGAAGCGCCAGTTCAAGGGTGAACCGGTACCAATCCTTCCAGAGGGCCTGGTCCGCAGGGTTCTTCGAGGCCGCAAGGGCGCGGCCCATCTCGTAGGTATACCGTCCGCTGGTCTTGATTTCGAGGCGCTGGCCGGTGACCTGGCCCATGATTTGGTAGTTTTCGCCGGATTTTCCCGAACCGGAGTGAAACCCGATGCTCGCCCCGAATTTCGCGCACACCGTCCATTGCTTCTCGATCAGCGCCTTCAATGCGGTGTTGTCGGGATATGGCATGTTCTTCTGGAAACCGAACGCGGGGGCGATGAAGTGGATCTTCATCCCGAGCGCTTCGCACAGGGAGAGCATGATCGCGGTCGTCTCCGGAGTCGTCAGGCCCGGCAGCTCGTCGATCGATAGTTCCCGCAGGTATTCGCGCCCGACAGGAGTCGTGAAAAGACTTGCCCGGGCAGCCCGGTACTTTTCGTCGCGCCGCTTCATCTTCTCCATAGCCGGCCAGACGTAGGCGACGAGGCGGGAGAATTCGGCTTCATTGAGCGTCAGCCCGGCCGCCGAGACGCGCGACCTGACGCTGGAAAGGAGGTCGGCCGGCACGCTGGCCTTCACCCAGGATCCGGCATCGGCGGGAACGCTCGTCAGCGCGAGCTCCGGGGACAGGTCAAAGGTGATGTAGCTCGCCAGGACGCACCCTTTCACCAGCTGATCCTCGCGACTGTCGAACTTTCCTCCGATGGGCTGGTGATCGGCGTTGAAGCTCCAGGCGATCCGGCGCCTGTGGAAACCGGTCTTCAGTTTCGACAGCACGCAGCCGTGGCTCATTCCCTCCACGCTCTGGCCCTGGTGCCCCTCGGGAACGTTCGTGCCGATGAAAGGAAAGGGTACCGTGTCGAGCCGTCCCTCGAGCATGGCATTCACATCGTAAACCAGCTCGCGAGGTATGGAATTCTGATTGGCGGTCATCCCGATCCCCAGGTGGGCCATCGCCCATTCCACTCCGGGCCAATGCAGGGTCGTGAAACGCGCCCCAATCCCGAGCGTGCTTCGCCCAAGCCGCTCCGACGCCGTCGGGAAGACAGTCGCGGCCGAATCGTGCTCTTGCAGCAGATTCTTGATCTTGAGCAGATTGGCAAACGTCGCAGGGAAAATGGCCCGGCCGGGTCCCGCGCTGATTCCATCGGAAAGCACTTCGCTAACGCTCCCCTGGCCGGCCGCGTCCAGCTGCCAACCGCAATCGCCTGTGAGCGGATCCTCAAACAGGCTCCAACGGCCGGCGGCCGTTTCAAACCCGCTCAACTGATAATGGATCAGGCTGTCAGTCTTCTTCCCTTTCGCTTTGGCCGACAATGCCTTCCAATCGAGGCAAAAGTCAGGGCTGACGCACGGATTTGTGGCGATCCGCAGCTTGTTCTTGGTCAGGAAACCATTAATCGAGGGCATGGGAAAAACAGATAGGGATTAAGGCTCGAATTGCCTCATATTTCGAATCCTCTTACAAGGCCGTAATTAGGACTCGTGTCCTAGTAACAGGGGACAGCCTATCCTGCACCATTCAACGCTTCCATTCGTTCGACGAATCCCGCACCAGCTGCTGCAACATGCCGAAATGGAGTTCGCCATAATTCATCGCATACCGGAGTTTGCCGTCCTTGAAAACCCAAGTGGTCGGAATCCAGCTGACGGGCGTTCCCATGAAGGTTCTCATCTGGTCGGCCTTGTGGCGCGAACCGTTCGGATGAAGCATGAGCGTGAAATTCTTCTGAGTTCCCAACCCATTTTCAGCTAATAGCTTGGCTCCGTCGGAATCGTTCCAGATGGTGACAAAGATGAAATTGACATCGGGGTTTGCGCCGATGAATCCACTCCATGCATTGCCGGCCAGTTCGGCCCGGCAGTTGGGGCACCAGGGAGCCCAGAAATGAACCACCGTGACCCGCGGCGACTTCACCGATTCTTCAACCTTTTGCTCGATGGGAAGGAGCGCCGCGTCGGCCGCAACTGAAATCCCGGCCATCGCCATGAAAAGACCGATTCCGATTATCCGTCTCATAGCCAAATTCTAACCAACTCCAGGCACAAGTCACGCCCGGAGGGACAGCCCCGCAGAAGTGCCTGTCCCTCACTGCCCCTATTGCGAAGCCCAGGTGAGGCCGATCCGCAACCAAAATGGTATTATCAGAAGTCCCAGAAAATTCGTTGCAACGGCAACTTGCGCCGCCGTGTCCGGTCGTCCGCCGTAGTGCTTGGCAATCACAACGGGGAGAATGGCGGCCGGCATGGCCGCTTGCATGACGATCACTCGCCGCAGCTCGGGACTTGCGGGCAAGTAGCGGGCGATCAATAGCATCGCTGCTGGCAGCACGGCCAGCCTCAGGATGCATGCGGCCGGTGTCACCAGCCGGTCCAGAAGGACCAGGGGTTTCTCAAGAATTATGTCGGCCAACGTTGCGCCGATGAGAATAAGCCCCAGCGGAACCGCGCAAACTCCGCAAAGATGCACAACGTCGATGGCGACAACCGGGATACGGGAATTCAGCCCGGACAGGTTGACCGCAATCGCCGCAAGCAGCGCGCAAACGGGCGGATTCGCCAGAAGGCGCCACCCCTTGCCCAATGGCAGGCCGCAAAGGACGAGTATCCCGATTGTCCAAATCGCCGCTTCGCAGCCCACATTGAAGACGAGCAGAACACCAAGCGTTTCGCGGCCGTACAGAGCCGTGATCAGGGGAATCGGTATGTACGCGTAATTGTAGATGCCCGCCGTAAAGGCAAACGTGCGGCGCCCCTCCCCAATCTTCATTCCGAGGATTCGGCCGCAGTAAAGCGCCGCCAGGATGCCGAATCCCATTGTTGCAAACCCGATCAGCGGTGGCAACAGGAGGTTCGCGGGCGAGCGCAATGCCGGATTACCCAGGACGTTTTCAAATATCAGGCAGGGGTACAGAAGCTTGATGACCAGATTGAGCAGACTCTGGTCTGCCGCCTCCGTCAGCAATTCGAGCCGCCTGAGCGCGATTCCGATACCAACGATGAGGAAGATTGGAGCGATCAGCTGAAGCAGTCCCCAGTATGTGGGCATACCCAGGCTTTTGGCCGAGGCATTTCGGATCTGCAATCCCTACAGGCCACAAAAAGGCCGCCGCGGGCTGCTAACCGCGGCGGCACACACCAACCCCTGACAAAGTGTTTTATGTATTACTCGCTGGAGCTGCAGGACGGGCAGGCGGGCGGATTGTCCTGGGCAAGCAAAAGTGTCGGCGAACCCGAGGCGAGTCCTAGGACAAGCGCGGAGGCCAAGTACTTGATGATTGAATTCATCGGGAGCGGAGGGAACAGGAACTGATAACCATACAGCCAAGACGGTCGTACTTCGGAAGGGTTGCACAGAATTTCCATCGGGCTTGCCGCCGCCCACCGCATGTGCGTAGTGTCCACCCGCATGATTGAAGTGCAGGCTCTTACAAAGCGGTACGGCGATTTCACCGCAGTCCGGGAGCTTTCCTTTCTCGTTGGTCCGGGCGAAGTCCTGGGGTTGGTTGGCCCAAACGGGGCAGGCAAGACGACCACGCTTCGCTGCCTGGCGGGCGTCATTCCCTGTAACGGAGGCTCGATACGGATTGCGGGTAACGATCTCGGCGCGGACCCCGTAGGCGCCAAGCGCCGCCTCGCCTTTTTTCCGGACGAACCGCGCCTCTTCGACTATCTCACCGTCAGGCAGCACCTCGCCTTTGTCGCTCGGATCTACGGCATCGAAAACCACGAATCTGTGGCTTTGCCGCTCCTCGAGGAATTGGAGATTGCGGACAAGGCCAACAAGCTGCCGAGCGAGCTCTCGCGCGGCATGAAGCAAAAGCTGGTGATCGCCTGCGGCCTGCTGCACGGGCCACAAGTGATGTTCTTCGACGAACCGCTCACCGGCCTCGATCCACTCGGCATCCGCCGGATGAAGGATTCGATCATCCGCCGGGCCCGGCAGGGCGCGGCGATCGTCCTGAGTTCCCACCTCCTGCATCTGTTGGAGGAAGTCTGTTCGCACGTGCTTATATTGAAGAAGGGCGAGAAGATCGCCGACGGCACGCTGGCCGAAGTGGCTGCGCGATTCAGCGCAGGCGAGCCGGACGTCAGCCTGGAGGAAATCTTCATCCGGGCGACGGGCGGATCCGAAAGCTGAACCGTGCTGCGCGCCCTCCTTTATTTGAGGCTCGTGTCGTTTCGCAACCGGCTTGTCGCCGGCGCCGCGCGGTTGCGTCAGCCGAAGTATTTCGCCGGCGCCGTCGTCGGCGGCGCCTATCTTTACTATTTCATCGTGCGGCCCATGACAGCCTCGTGGCAGCCGGTATCATCGCAGGGTCCGCAGCACTTCTACTACGGGCGATCGTTTTACGTCATGGCCCCTGCGTTTGCCCAATTCTCGGTTTCGGTTGGAGCGGCGGTCGTGCTTTTCATTCTCCTGCTTCGCCAGGCATTCTTCTGGATTTCGCCGCCGGCCCAGCCGGGCCTGCGATTCAGCGAGGCGGAAATCGCGTTCCTTTTCCCCGCTCCGTTCACGCGACGCCGGCTTGTGCACTTCAACCTGGTCAGCTCTCAAATCAGAATCCTCATTTCATCCGTCCTCCTGACCGTCCTCTTCAACCGCTGGCATGGCGGCGGTTCAGGTGCCCTCAGCCGAGCGGTCGGCTGGTGGGTGATCTTTTCCACCTTCAGCCTCTACTCGACCGCGTTCGGACTTGGCTTGGCAAAGTGGCTCGCCAATTCCGTCAATCCGGGCCGCACGCGCCTGATTGCCCTATCCGTCTTGGGCGCCGTCGCCGCCGTGGCCGCAGTTGCCGTCCTTTCAGCCGCCAGCCGTGCCCATCCGCCCGACGCGGAGGCGATCGCAAGTCCCGCAGCGCTGGCACAATACCTTAACCAGCTGGTCGATGTGAGGCCGCTGCATTGGCTTCTGTGGCCCTTCCAATGGGTTGTTGCGCCCTTTCTTGCCGCTGACTTGCGCACTTTCGCCCTTGCGTTGGGCCCCGCGCTTGTGATTCCGGCCGGCCTTTATGCCTGGATCGTGCGGATGGAGGTGCAGTTCGAAGAAGGGTCGATTGCGATGTCCGAAAAGCGGGCCGAGATCCGTGCGGCCTGGAAGTCTGGCCGTCGCTACCGCCCGACGCAGGCAGAGCCCGCGGTACGCCGAGATCCCTTCCGGCTGGCCAGCAGGGGCAGGCCGGAGGCCGCGTTTTTCTGGAAGAACCTTCTGGCGATCCAATCCTGGTTCAATCTGAGGCTGGCCCTCATCGTGCTGGGAGCGGCTGCGTTGGGGACCGTGGGTGATTTCAGGGGATCCAACGGGTCCGGCGCGGGATACGCTCCGATGGTGCTCGCGGGAGCGCTCATCGTGGGCGGCTACACATTCTTCCTCGGACCGCAGCTTCTGCGCCAGGATCTCCGCAGCGATCTGCCCATTTCCGACATTCTGAAGACCTACCCCCTTTCGGGCTGGCAAATCGTGATGGGGGAACTCTTGACGCCGGTGGCGATTCTCTCGGGCCTGTTGTGGCTCGCCATTCTCGCCGGCACCTGGGCCCTGGGCCGTATCGGCCATGAGACCGCGCCGCATGAGTCGGCCAACCGACTGGTCATAGCGGCCAGCCTCGGCCTGCTCGTACCGCCGCTTTGTGCGCTGCAGCTTCTCATTCCCAACGCAGCGGCGGTTCTTTTTCCGGGCTGGTTCCAGTCGATGCGAACGCGCGGCGGCGGAATAGAGATGATGGGCCAGCGCCTGATCTTCGTCTTCGGACAGCTTCTCGCCGTTGTCATCGCCATACTGCCGGCGGCAGCGTTGGCGGCGGCCGTGTTCGTCGCTTTCGGTCTATTCTGGTTTTCGTTCGTGCTGTCGATCCCGCAGGGTGTCGCAACCATTCTCGCCCTCCTCGCAGCCGCGGCCACGTTGCTGCTGATCCTTGCAGGCGAACTCTGGTGTGGCTTGTGGTGGCTCGGGCGCCGGTTTGAAAGGCTCGATTTGAGCCGGGAAATACGCGGTTGAACCGTGGAAAGGATCCTTTTGCCCGGTTTTGCCGCAAAAATGCGGCCCACGTCATGAAGTTTCAGCAACTTGTGCGCATTGCGGCCGGCGTTGTCGATGGAACCCAACGCAAGCTGCCCAAGGACATAATCGAGGCGGCGCGAGGCGTTCATGTGCATTACGATGCTGTCCCTGACGAGACGGTCATCGCGGAGGGATTCGAACCCGACATTCTGGGGTTGTTCACGGGCGTATCCCACGGCACGGAGCTGGACCAGGACAACCCGATTCCGCCGCAGATTATTCTGTATATCAATAACCTATGGGATTATTCAGATGGGAGTGAGGAAACATTTCGGGATGAAGTTCAATTGACCTACCTTCACGAGCTCGGCCACTATCTGGGATGGGATGAGGACCAAGTCGCCTCGCGCGGTCTGGATTGAGGAACCTGGCCCATTCCGCACTTTCAAACTCCCGTCAACCGTGTTAAATCATTCCTCCTCATGAAGAAATTTCTTCCAATTTTGCTCATTGCCCTGACCGGTGCAGGCACTGGCGTAGCCCAGGCTAAGCCTGACCGCGCAAATCTCATATCCGAGGTCCAGTCGTGCTATGCGATCCTGCAGGATTTCATGAGCGACCCCGCCACGGCGGTTCCGCCTGAAGTGTGGCAAAAGGCTCAGGCGGTCATTGTCGTAAACCAGTTCAAGGCCGGATTCATATTCGGCATCAAGGGCGGATATGGCGTGCTCCTTGTGAAGAAGCCCGGCGGCCATTGGAGCCTTCCGGTCCTTTTGACCGCCAACGAGGCCAGCTTGGGGTTTCAGGCCGGAGCCAAGTCGGTTGAGACAATCTACATCATGACCGACAGCCAGACGCCGAAGATCCTGTTCAACCAGCGGTTCAACATAGGGGTGGATGCGAAGGCCGTTGCCGGGCCGAGGGCTGCGGATTCGGAGAAAGACAACCACCCGCTCCTGGCTGCGCCAGTCCTAGTCTATACCAAGGAAGCCGGCCTTTACGCCGGCGCCACGGTCAAGGCGGCCGAGGTGGGAAGGAACGATGACGCAAATTACACGCTTTATAACACGACATTCACGCTGCCCGAACTGGCCTACAGTGACTGGGTCCAGCCGCCGGCGGAGCTTCAGCTGTTCATCAACTACGTTCAGCACCTCTCGCCGTAGTCCCGAGCCAGGCGACCAGCGCTCCCTCGGCAGCCTCGGCAAACAGTTCCTGGGCCTCGATTCTGGGGAGCCCGGGACCGTCGGTACGGCCGCTGTGAACCGCGAATTTCCCGCCGGGTTCGCGGCTAGCCAACGCCCACCAGGCGAAGGGTTCGGACACCGAAAGGGATGCGCACGGCTCGGCGTAGCCCGTCGTCGCAACGCCGACATCCGCGCCGAACAGCAGACAGACACCGCGCGCCATTTGCTCGGCCACGGCGGCCGAAACGCCGTTGACGGCTGCGGCTGCCCTGGGATCGACGGCAAGATGGCGGGATTTCTGATCGAGCGAGTAGGCGGTCATTCCTCCCAGGAAGAACTCGGACGCCCCCGAAATCCGCCCCACTCTCGCCTGAAGGCGGCCGCAGGTGACGCTTTCCGCCACGGCCAGCGTTCGACGCGGCGGTCCAAGCATCAGGGTCCACAGGTCGCGCGGCGGTTTCACTCGAGTTCGAGGCCCACTGGGCAGTGGTCACTGCCCATCACTTCGCCGTAAATCCGGGCGCCCTTGAGGGTCGCGCGCAGTCTTTCGCTGGCGACAAAGTAATCGACGCGCCAGCCGATGTTCCGGGCCCGGCAATCGCTCATCTGGCTCCACCAGGTGTAATGGCCCGAATCCTGGACGAAGGCGCGGAACGTGTCCACAAAACCGCTGTTCAAAAGCCTGGAAAAATTGGCGCGCTCCTCGTCGGTGAATCCGGCGTTGCGCCTGTTAGTTTTCGGGTTCGCCAGATCGATTTCCGCATGGGCCACGTTGAGATCCCCGCAAAAGACGACCGGTTTGCCTTTCCTTTCGAGCTTCCTCAGAAACGAGAGGAACGCCGGATCCCATTCCTTCGTTCGATAGGCAAGGCGCGTCAGCCCGCGCTGGGAATTCGGCTGATAGACGTTGACGAGCGTAAAATCGCGGAATTCGGCGGTGATGACCCGGCCCTCGCGGTCGTGCTTCCTCAAGCCGAGGCCGAACGAGACCGAAAGCGGCTTCACCCGCGTGAACAGCGCCGTGCCACTGTAGCCCTTTTTTTCGGCGCTGTTCCAGGTGACCTGGTAGCCGCCCGGCCACGCGACGTGCTGAACATCCCCGGGATGGGCCTTGGTTTCCTGCAGGCAGATGACATCGGCACCACTCCTTTCCATGAAACCGAGGAATCCCTTCTTCAAGGCCGCGCGCAGGCCGTTGACGTTCCATGAGACCAGTTTCATCCGCCCTCCAGCCTCGCCCCGACAAACCGGTTTGTCAGCGCCAAACAGCAGGGGACAGCCTCCTCCGGGGGCCTGTCCCCATCAGGTCCAGATGACACACTGAGCGCCACCTTCACGTTGCCAAATTCACGCGTATGCAGAAGCTTCCGCGTACCTGCCTGCCATGTCCGGCTTTACACCCATTCCGCTCGGCCAGCCGATCCCGCAAACGCCGCATGCTGTCTCGTGCAGCCTGCCGACCATGCGGGCTGTGTGCGGATACGAGCAGAAGGACCCCGAGATAATCTCCTGCATGAGCTCGGGCTACCCCCGGTTTGTGGTGCATCCTTACGTCCGCCAACTCAGCGACCACCTGTGCGCCGAGGCACGGCTGACGGGCCTTAGGCTTTGGCTTACTTCCTCGGCGGAGATGGCTGTCGCTCTTTCCCAGCATCTGTCCGGGCCGGCAGGCAGCGGATTGGGGGCAAATGAGTCGGTGCGCCTGTTTTCTGCGGGCGGGATCAATGGGGTCATTCACCCCGACACGGCAGAGTTCTCCACGCGGGCAAAGGTGTTCCTGCAAAACGTCGGCGGATTCATGTCATCGCGGGAAGCCGAGGACCACCTTGTGCGCCTCGGACTGAGGAGGGAGGCACACGCCGAGCACCTCTTTGCGGGCAACGCAGAGGAGCAGGTTCGCCGCAAGCTTTGCCGGGCGCTCCCGCGCACTGGCGACGTGGATGTCTTCCTGGCCAACAGCGGAATGAATGCCGTCTATTCGGCGTTTCAGGCGACGGCGGAGCTTCAGGCCTCGCGCGGCCGCACCATATGGGTGCAGCTCGGCTGGCTGTACATGGATACGATCGCGATCCTGAAGAAATTCACCGCCACCACGGATGATTATGTGTACCTGCACGACGTGTTTGACTTGTCCGCGCTGGAAAGGCTGTTTGCCGAAAAAGGGGCGCGCATAGCCGGGCTGATTACCGAGATCCCGACCAATCCACTGATTCAAACCCCCAAAGTCAGTGTCCTGACGGGCCTCTGCCGGCGGCACGGCGCGATCCTCATACTCGACCCCTCGGTCGCATCCGTTTTCAGCGTCAATCTTCTTCCCCACGCTGACATGGTTGTGAGCAGCCTCACCAAATTCTCGGGCAACGAAGGCGACGTGATGGCCGGACTTGTGGTGATCAACCCCGCCGGCAAGGATGCTGCGCAGTTGCGGCAGCGCGTCGGCACCCGGATCGAGCCCATCTATCCCAGGGATCTAGCCAGGCTCGCGGCCCAAATTGGCCAGACGGAAGCTGTTCTTCTCCGCCTGTCCTCGACGACTCCGCAGGTCGTCGCTTATCTGGCCACGCATCGGAAGGTCAAAGATGTGTTTTGGGCGCTCTCGCCGGCCTCTCGCTCCAATTACAGGGATATTGCCTGGCACCCGGAAGCCGTGGGCGGCATGATTTCCTTCACCCTGCAGTGTCCACTCGAGGAGTTTTACGACCGGGTCGCAATTCCCAAGGGGCCCAGTTTTGGAATGAAGAAGACGATCCTCTGCCCATTCATGTACCTGGCGCACTATGATCTGGTGAAGACGCCCGCAGGGCGCGCCGAGCTCGCCCTGAGTGGCATTGATCCCGACCTCGTTCGGCTGTGCGTCGGCACGGAGCCGGCCGTTGAGATCATTGCCGCACTGGACGACGCATTGATGTAGATGCCGGGCCCGGCACCGGCCGTCACCGCAGCCTCACCAGGAAAACGGCGGCAAGCACGGCCATCCCCGCGTTCGGCAGCCATGCGGCGAGCATCGGATCGATCCATTGCTTCATCGCAAAGGCGGTGGCGACATTGACAAAAACATAATACAAAAGGAAAAGTCCTATCGCCTTCGAAACGCCGACCGCCGGGTTCACCCGCACGCCTGCAACGGCAAAGGGTATGGCGATTGCAATGATGATCAGCGGCTCCAGCGTATCGGCGACAATCGAGTTGTAGCGGATGGCATAGGGCACGCCCTTCGGGTTGCGCTCCTCGGCAAAATAGCGGATCAGCCGGCGCAACTCGAAAAACGAAAGATCGCGCGGGCGCCGATCCGTCAAAAGCATCAGCTTTGGATCCTCGCGGTAAGTCGGTTCAAACCGTTCAGAAAATGGCGCAGACCCAGCCTGATCCCCGCTCTCCGCATCGAAACGCATCTCCCGTCCAGCCTGGAAAACCCAGCCGCCCCGAGGCGCGTCGTACCAAGCCTCGGCCGCGGTCAGCCGGCGCACCTCGCGACCATGCTCATCCAACTCGGACACGGAGACGCCGTACCCCCGCTCGGGGTTTGCCTGCCTGTACCGGTTGAAAAACCACATCCGCCGTGCGTCCGGGTTTTCGAACGCAACGCCGTAAACCGCCCCCACGCGGTCCGGTGGCAGCGTCTTTGCCTGTTTGCGGAACTGGAGTTCGGCGTCGAACTGGCGCGACTGCTCGACCGACCAGGGGACGATTGTGGAATTCAGCCACCATACGACTCCGCAGGCAAGAACGCCGACCAGCCAGACGGGGGCCGTCATCCGCAGGAACCCGACGCCGGCCGTTCTCATGGCCGTAAGTTCATTCGCCCGGTGCAGTTTGGTCAGTGTGAAGAGCAGCGACAGCAGCAGCGCCAGCGGCAGGACGACGCCCAGGAAGCTCGGCAGCGTGATGAGCATGTAGCGCGCGAATTCAGGCAGTCCGGTCCCTGCGTCCAGCATGTCACGGAAATCGTCATAGCAGATCTGGACAAAGAGCAGCCCGCAGAATGCCACGAGAAACAGCGCAAGAATCTGCAGCCACTCCCGAAGCAAGTGCCTGTCAAACGTGTTCACGGGCCGTAGATTGCGCACTGAGCAGGCTGAAAGCAAACCTTGCGGCCCCCATCCTCTTGATTTTTGCAGACGCATGATAAGATAGGCGTCTTAATCCAAAACATTCCCATGCCGACACCCGCGCCAGAATCGTTCGAGTTCCAAGCCGAAATCAAGCAGGTCCTGGATATTGTCATCCACTCGCTCTACACGGAAAAGGAGATCTTCGTCCGCGAACTGGTCTCAAATGCCTCCGACTCGCTGGAGAAACTGCGCCACGTCCAGCTGGTCGAAAAGGAGGTCTTTGACGACCGGCTCGGACTCGAAATCAACATAACGACGGACGACAAGGCCAGGAGCCTGACGATTCAGGATTTCGGGGTCGGCATGACGCGTGCGGAATTGATTGAGAACCTCGGCACGATCGCCCATTCCGGCTCGAAGGCGTTTCTCAAGGCCCTCGGCGAGGGCGCGCAGAAGAACGCCGGCTTGATCGGCCAGTTCGGGGTCGGGTTTTATGCCGTCTTCATGGCCGCAAAAAACGTCCGCGTTTTCACGCACTCATGGAAACCGGGCGAAGAGGGCCAGCTGTGGACGAGCGACGGCGGCGGCGGGTACGCGATCGAAGCCTCCTCCGGCGAGCGCCGGGGCGCCAAGATCGTGGTTGAACTGAAGGAAGAGTGCTCCGAATTCAGCCAGGAATGGCGGATCAGGGAGATACTCCAGCGGTACAGCGCGTTTGTACCGTTCCCGATAAATCTGAACGGCAATAAGATCAACACCGTCCAGGCCCTGTGGGCACGCAGCAAGAATGAAATAAAGGACGAGGAGTATGTCGAATTCTACAAGTTCCAGGCCCATTCAATCGATGATCCGCGCCTTCGCCTGCATTTCAGCGCGGATGCCCCGCTCGCCATCAACGCCCTGGTCTTTGTCCCAAAGGAAAATCCTGAGAAATTCGGCCTGGTTCGCACCGAACCGGGCGTGGCGCTCTACTGCCGCAAGGTGCTCATCGATCCCCATCCCAAGAACCTCCTGCCCGAGTGGCTTCGGTTCCTCAAGGGCGTCGTAGACAGCGAGGATTTGCCCCTCAATATCTCCCGGGAGACGATGCAGGATCGTTCGCTCCTGGAGAAACTCAGCCGCGTCATCACAAAGCGGTTCCTGAAGTTTCTCGAGGAAGAGGCAAAGAACCGGCCCGATTCCTATGACGGGTTCCAAAAGGAATTTGGCATGTTTCTGAAGGAGGGCGCGGCGCTGGACTTCACCCATAAGGACCAGCTCGTCAGATTGCTGCGGTTCGAGTCCTCCCTGACGGAAGCCGGCAAGACGACCTCGCTTTCGGACTACGTATCCCGTATGGCCGGAGGCCAGGCGCAGATCTATTATATCCTCGGTCCGAACAGGGCCGCGATCGAGGCCGGCCCCTACATTGAGGGATTCAAGGCCCGAAATCTTGAAGTGCTTTACTGCTATGACGGCGTCGATGAATACGTGATGAACACGGTGCATGAATTCGATGGGAAGAAGTTCGCGGCTGCCGACCACGCCGATGTCAAGCTGACCGACCTGCCTGCACAGACTGAAGGCTCGCTTGGCGAGGAAGACACAAAGCGGCTGGTGGCCTGGCTGAAGGAGACGCTCGGGGAACGGGTGGCGGACATCAGGGCGAGCGACCGGCTTGTCGATTCTCCAGCCCTGGCACTTAATGCAGACAAATTGACCTCTCCGCATATGCGCCGGATGATGAAGACGCTGAACAAGGATGGCGCCGATTCCCCGGTTCGGGTGAACCTGGAAATCAACCCCAGGCACGCCCTGATCAAACGCCTGGCGGCCTCAGCGGTTTCCGCGCCCGAAAAGGCTCGTCTAGTCGCAGAACAGGTGCTCGACAATGCCTTGATATCGGCCGGCCTTCTCGATGATCCATCAAGCATGGTGCAGCGGCTTTACAAGATTTTGGAAAACGTCTGATTCGGGGACAGGCCCCGGGGCGCATCCGGGCGTTTGCGACGCAGCCCCGTTGATGCTGTCGTTTGTGACATTTTGACGACTTGGGATATGCAGCGTGCCTTGCATCAATAACTCCTTAGCCTCCAGAGCCCTCCGCTAAACACCCGACACGTATGATGCCTTTTCGCTCCAGGCGAACCAGTCCATCATCCCCATCTTGGGGAGGGCTCGATCCCACGAAAGCAGCCTACTTCAACCGTGAACTGAGCTGGCTAGCTTTTGACCGGCGTGTGCTTGAGCAGGCCCAGAATCCGCGGCATCCCCTGCTCGAACGCGTCCGGTTTCTGGCCATTGTGAGTTCCAATCTCGACGAATTTTTCGAGATTCGCGTCGCCGGGCTAATGCAGCAGATGGATTCCGGCGTCACTGAACCCGGTCCGGACGGCCTGGCCCCCGGGGAGCAATTGCGCCGCATTCACTCCGTCGTCGCTTCCGTCGTCGAGGAGCAATACCGGTGCTGGCAGGAGCAGCTTGTCCCAGCCCTCGCTGAAAACGGAATCCATTTTCGGTGCGCTCCGGACCTCAAGCTGGCCGAAGTGAATTGGGTGCGGTCATATTTCCGTGAACAGGTTTACCCCGTCCTGACGCCCCTTTCCCTGGACCAGGCGCACCCATTTCCCCAGCTCGGAAACAAGACCTTGAACATCGTTGTTTCCCTCGACAATCCGGACGGCGCGGGAGACGGGCGGCTGGTCGCCATTTTGCCCGTGCCCCGGATACTTCCGCGGCTTGTGGCCATAGCGCCTTCGGGGAGGCGCCCGGACCGCTATGTCTTCCTTAGCGATATCATCAAGCTTTGCGCCGGGGAGCTGTTCCCCGGCTACCGGCTCATTTCCGCCCACGCGTTCCGCGTGACCCGAAACAGCGATCTCTACATAGACGAGGAGGAGGCCGAGAACCTCCTGAAGAAGATCGAAGAGGAGCTGCGAAATCTCCGCCGCGGAGCCGCGGTGCGCCTCGAAGTGGAAGATGGGATCGATGACACCATCTTCTCGACCCTGTGCAACCACCTTGACCTGTCTCACGAGTACGTGTTTCGCGAAAGGGGCCCGATCAACCTGCTGCGGCTGCAAAGTCTTGCCGACCTCGACAGGCCGGAACTGAAGTTCCGCCCCTTTGACCCGGTCAATGCGTCGCCCCTGAGCGATCCGACACGGATCTTCAATGTCCTCCGCCGGCAGGATGTGATGCTCCATCATCCGTACGATTCCTTCACCCCGGTGATCGATTTTATCGAGCAGGCGGCCCGCGATCCGCAGGTGTTTGCAATAAAGCAGACCCTTTACCGAACAAGCGGTGATTCGCCCATCGTCCGGGCGCTTATGGAAGCTTCTCGAAACGGCAAACAGGTAACGGCGCTGATCGAGCTCAAGGCGCGTTTTGACGAGGCGAACAACATCCAATGGGCCAAGCAGTTGGAGGAGGCCGGAGTCCACGTTGTCTACGGCCTCGTGGGCCACAAGACCCACTGCAAGCTCTGCTTGGTCGTCCGTTTGGAGGGCAATCAAATGCGCCATTATGCCCACCTGGGCACCGGCAACTACAACCAGCGAACCGCGCGTCTATACACCGACCTTAGTTATTTCACTTCGCGCCGCGCCCTGACCCGCGACATTGCGCAAATGTTCAACACGCTGACGGGTCTCGGCCTGTCGCCCATGTTTCGGCACCTGCTTGTCGCTCCCTACAATCTCCACCGCCGGATCGGGGAATTGATTGCTCGCGAGGCTTCCCACGCGGCGGCCGGACGCCCTGCGCGGATCATTGCGAAAATGAATGCCCTTGTTGACAGGGCCACGATCCATTCCCTTTACGCAGCGTCCCAGGCCGGAGTGAAAATTGATCTTATCGTCCGGGGTATATGTTGCCTGGTTCCAGGCATGCCGGGGCAGAGCGAGAACATCCGCGTCCGCAGCCTGGTCGGGCGATTCCTGGAGCATGCGCGCGTGTTCTATTTCGAAAACAACGGCGGGGAACCCGCCGTTTTTGCGGGAAGCGCCGACTGGATGCCGCGCAATTTCTTCCGCCGCGTGGAGACCGTTTTTCCCATCCTCGATCCGGTTCTCAAGCGCCGTATCACGGACGTGATGCTTCCCGCCGAGCTGAAAGACACGGAAAACGTCCGGGAATTGCACAGCAATGGCGCTTATCGGCCCGTTGCACGCCGCGCCCGCGAGCGGCCCTTTTCAGCGCACGAACGCCTTATCGCTGAAGCCAGTCGCCGCGGAAACGCGGGGACAGCCTCGCATGGGGGACAGGCCCTTGGCGGGCGAAGCCACATCTTCTGACAGACCCGGGCGCCTTGCTATTATGGAGGCCGTGCGCACCCCGCGGATAAAAGTGGCGCCGGAAGTTTCAGCCGCCTCCTACCATTGCATGAGCCGAACGGTGAATGGGGAGCGCCTTTTCGACGATACGGACAAGGAGGTGCTGCGACGCCAACTCTGGCAGGTGGCCGAATTCTGCGGTGTTCGCGTCATCACTTACGCAATTCTCGACAACCATTTCCATGTGCTGGTCGAGATTCCGAAGCGCACGCCCATCGGCAATGACGAACTGCTTCGCCGCCTCCAGGCTCTCCACCGGGTGCCGACTCCGCAGCAAGCCGCCAGCCTCGAAGCCTTTCGCCGTCAACTGGCCGCAGGCGATCCCGAGGCGGAGAACCGGCGCGGGCGCCTGCTGGCTCTCATGGGCGATGTTTCCGCCTACATGCAGCTTTTGAAGCAGCGGTTTTCCATTTGGTTCAATCATCGCCACGCACGTTTTGGAACACTCTGGGCCGAGCGATTCAAGAGCGTGTTGGTGGACGGCGACGGCCATGCGCTGCGGACAATGGCGACATATATCGATCTCAATTGCGTGCGCGCCGCGTTGGCCACCGATCCTAAGGACTATCGATTCTGCGGCTACGCCGAATCGGTCGCGGGCAACAGCGCCGCCCGCAGCGGACTCGCCTTGGCTTACGGTGGAGGCGAGTGGGATGAAACCCATGCGATCTGTCGCCAGAGACTGTTTGGCACCGGCGCCCGCAGCCGAGGGAATGGCGCAAGCGTATCATGGGAATCATTCCTGAAAGTCGCCGCTGAGGGCGGCCGCCTCGCCATTCATGAAGTATTGCGCTGCCGGGTGAGGTATTTCACGTACGGGGCCATTCTCGGCAGTCGCGCCTTTGTCATCAGCCAGTTGAATGCG
The DNA here is from genome assembly GCA_963747795.1 of uncultured Verrucomicrobiae bacterium. Lineage (GTDB taxonomy): Bacteria > Verrucomicrobiota > Verrucomicrobiia > Opitutales > Opitutaceae > Palsa-1447. The sequence goes on along the minus strand of CAVVGS010000001.1, from coordinate 89,784 downwards.
TACAAGGCGCGAACCGGAAGGCGGGAGGGCTCCGAGGTTCAGGCCTTCCCCTTGATTACCGACTGGGGAGAACTCGCATCCCTAAGATGTGCGCCCGGGCTCCGTCACCCGCCCGCGGCCGCCCTGGCCGCCAGCGCCGCCCAATAAGCATAACCCGCAACCGGTTCCCCCGGAGGCGGGGTCCCGGGCCATGGTTCCGCTCAATAATGACTGCCTCCTTCCGGCTGGGCCGGAGTGACGGCCGCCGCCCGCCTCCGCCGGCGGACAGCCTCCCGGAGAAGAAACTCAATCTGGCCGTTGACGCTGCGCATATCCTCATCGGACCATGCCTCAAGCTCTTGCCATAGCTCGGGAGCAATCCTCAACAGGAATGCCTTGCGTTCCTCGGAAGGCATAAGCTGCTCAACGAGTCCAAACCATGCACGCCACTGCTATCCAAGTCGCGCGCTTCTTCATGATTGTGAACAAATCGAATACAAGTAATGATATCTTTGTGATATCATCTTAGTCCGGGAAAACCGCCGCGCTTTCGGGCTGCGGCGGCTTGAGAAAATCCCTATTGGAAACGTCAGGAAACGTGTCCCGAAACGAGCTTGGTCATCTCGAACATGCTGACCTTGCCCTTGCCGCCGAATACCGCCTTCAGGTTGGCGTCGGCGTTGATCATCTTCCTGTCCTTCTTGTCCTGAAGACCGTTCTTCTTGATATAATCCCAGAGCTTCTTGGTCAGCTCGGTGCGGGGCAGCGGCTTTGCGCCGACTACGGCGGCGAGAGTGGCATCCGGGGTGACCGGTGCCATGAACTTAGCATTGGGTTTACGAGCAGGTTTTTTAGCCATGGTTGTTTTTGTTTAGAACGCTTTCCTCTGAAAGCAATGCTTTTCTAGAGGGAAAATGCCCCTTATCCGAACAAGAAACCATTGACAGGCGCAATCAGCTCCTTTCGTCAACCTGGACAAACTGGCGGTAAAGGCCGGCGTAGCGCCCTCCGGCCTCGAGCAGCTGGATGTGCGTCCCCTTCTCCACGATACGGCCCTGGTCGAGAACGATGACGGCGTGGGCATGTCGTATCGTGCTGAGGCGGTGCGCCACAACGAAGCTCGTGCGCCCTTTCAGAAGCGTCACAAGCGCATTTTGAAGGCGGTGCTCCGTCAAGGCGTCGATCGAGCTCGTCGCCTCGTCGAGTATCACAAGCCGGGGATCGGCGAGAAGCGCGCGGCAAAAACAGATCAGCTGGCGCTGGCCGACGGACAGCCCGGCCCCGCGCTCTCCGACCTCCGTGTGCAACCCGTTTGGCAGGGCCTCCAGGATATCCAGGCACTCCAGGCGGGCAGCCACGGCGCGAACATCGGCCTCGGACGCCCCGGGCCGGCTCATGGCAATGTTGTCGAGCACCGTGCCGCTAAACAAAAAGTTCTGCTGGTGAACGATGCCCATCTGCCGGTGCAGCGAGAGGCTGCTGATCATCCGGATGTCGCGCGCGTCCATCAGGATTTCTCCCCGAGTGGATAAATAGAATTTCGCGGCAAGGTTTACGATGGAGCTCTTTCCGCTTCCCGTGTGTCCGACCAGCGCCACCGATTGACCGGGCTCCACACAAAGATCGATGTCGTGAAGGACAAGCCGCGATGGATCGTATCCAAACGACACGCCCCTGAACTCCACCCGCATTCCCCCCGAGTCGGGGCCCGGACGCGGGAGCTCCTCCGCCCTCGGATCGTCTTCCCAGTCCGGCGTGATGTCGATCAGCTGAAAGACCCGCTCTGCCCCCGCCATCGCGACCAGCGCCTGGTTGTACTGGTTTCCGATGGTTGTTATCGGCGAAAAGAACTGGTTCGCCATCAGGAAGAACTTGATCAGGTCGCCGATGTCCATGCTGCCGTGGAATACGCGCCATCCCCCCAGCATGAGCAGGATTGCGACAAAGAACTGGCTGTTCAGCTCCAGCAACGGCGATAGAATCGCCGAGGTCCGCGCAAGCGCGATGTTGTAGCGGGAGTGATCTGCCAGCAGGCTGCGGAACAGTCCGGCATTGGTTTTCTGGCGCACAAACCCCTGGGTCACGCGAATGCCGCTCACCGACTCCGCGAGGGTTGCCGTCACACGGCTGAAGCTGTCTTGGGAGGCGCGGGTCAGGCGGCTGAATTTCATCCTGAAATGGTTGTTTACCACCCACAGCACGGGCGCCATCGCCGCGACCACCAGGAACAGCCTCCAGTCCCACCAGGCCATTGCCGCCGCCGAGAAGACCATCTGCCCGAACTGGATCGTGCTGACAAAGGCGACATCCTGGATCCCGACCCTCAGCGCCTCGACGTCGCTCGTAACGCGGCTGATGATCCGGCCGAGCTTCATCCGATGGAAGAAACTCATCGGCTGCCGCTGCATCTTCGCGAATATCTCGGCCCGGATCCCGTTCACGACGGTCTCCCCTATCTCGAGCGCGTAGCGCTGCCGGAAATGAAACATCCCATCCGTGAGGATGGCCAGCGCTCCGTAACACGCGGTCCCCACGGCGATCATGGCGAGGTTGCCATGCGCTATGGGTCCGGCAATCACCAGTGACACGATCCACACGAGGCCCGGCAGCTGCGCCGAGCGGATGATCGTCAGCGCGACGAGCAGCCTGACCTTGCGCTTCACGGGCTTGGTGTAGCCGAACATCCGGCGCGCCAGCCCCCACTCGAGCGGCTTGAACTGCTCCGCCTCGTCGTCGTCGTCCTTCGGGCGGCGCACAAGCGTCAGGTTCAGATCTGTCGGGTCGGCAGAGCTCATGCGGCCGGGGGCACCTGGAGTTGATAGCCATCCACCAGCTGAAGGTTGGCTACATGCAGGTACGGGCCCGGCACCCGCATCAGCTCGCTGTGCGTGCCGCGCTGCACGATTTCGCCGTTTTCCATGACAATGATGTAGTCGGCGCGGCGAAGCGTGCTCAGCCGGTGCGCGACGATGAAGGTTGTCCGGCCGCTTATTGCGCGGTCGAGCGCCTCGAATATCTCGTGCTCCGTTTCACTGTCGATCGCCGCCGTCGGATCGTCCAGGAGCAAAATCGCCGGCTCGAGGAGCACCGCGCGGGCGATCGCCAACCTCTGCCTCTGCCCGCCCGAGAGACTGTTGCCGCTTTCACCGAGGACCGTGTCGTATCCCCTGGGCAGCCGCATGATGAATTCGTGCGCAGCTGCAATTCGCGCCGCCTTCTCGATTTGGGCGGGCGTCGCGCGCGGATGCCCGAAGGCGATGTTGGCGGCAACCGTGTTCGAGAAGAGAAAGCTCTCCTGGAACACGAGCCCGATGTTGCGCCTTAGGTCGTCCAGATGGAGGTTCCGAACGTCGATGCCGTCCACGAGCACGCGCCCCCCTGTCGCGTCGTAAAACCTGGGAATGAGCCCCATCAGGATGCTCTTGCCCGATCCCGTTGCGCCGAGAATTGCGACGCACTCGCCGGGCTTTACGTCGAGCTGCAGGTGACGAAGAAGCGGCTGGCCCGTCTGGTCGTATCCAAAGGACACGTCTTCGAGGCAAACAGCGCCATCAAGATGAGGCCGCCGGACGGCATTCGGCGCGCTTTTTACGTCAACCGGCGAGTCCAGGATTTCGAAGACCCTCCTCGCGCCGATCAGCGACTGCTGCACGGAGTTCACAATCGTGGCGACGTTGTTGACCTGGCCGGAGAACTGATCCAGCAGTCCGGCGAAGACGACCAGGCCTGCTCCCAACGGGAGTTTGTTTTGCGCGACAAGCCAGCCGCCGTAGCCCAGGAGCACCAAGGTGTTCACCCGGGTGAGGAACCCAACCACAGGTGAGAAAAGGCTGACCTGCCAGAATATGCTGCGCTGTTGTTCGAACACCGCGCAGTTGGCGGCGTCAAACCGCGCGCGGTCCTCGGCCTCGCGTCCAAAACCCTTGGTGACAGCAATCCCCTGGATGCTCTCGGTCAGTGCCTGCACCATGCGCTCGACCAGGATGCGGTTCTTGGCATACTCCGGCTGGATCTTCCGCGAGAAACGGGCAGCCATAATCCAGAGAAACGGGGTGGTCCCGAGGCACGCCGCCGTAAGTCCGGGGCTCAGGCTTGCCATATAGATGACATACACTGTCAGCGAAATGACCATGATGAGGCTCTGAATCAGAACCTGATCGACGAACATGCGCACCGCCTGGACGTCGCTGGTCACCCGTGTTATGATCGAACCGGTCGTATTCGCATCGAAGAACCGGAAGCTCAGCCGCTGAAGCTTGTCGTACACCTCGCCCCGCAGGTCGACTACGAGCTTCTGCTGCACAAGGATGTTGACCGAGACGGCGTACACGTAATTGAGCACCGCCCGGCACAGGGCGAGCACGAGGATGACCCCCGCGAGAACGCCGAGGGCCTTCGACCACGGCCATGCATCCGGAAACGCCAGATGGAGCCGATTGGCGGACAACGGGGTATGCCCGACCTTGTGGCGGATGTAATCGATTCCGACACCGGTCATGCTGAGGCCGACCATGCCCATCGTCAGCAGGACAAGCTGGATTCCAAGGACGCCCAGACAGTGCAGCCGATAGCGCCACGCCAAGCCGAACAGACGCACGATCAGCTTCCAATTGGAAGGACCCGCGGCGGCGGCGACTGGCTGTGGCTCCGGCATTTGGAGTCTCACCGTAGGCAAACACCCGGAACCTGGAAGCGGAAACTTACTGCTGCCGGGGAGGATTCGGCGCCGCCATTTGCTGCTCGCGCAGGAGCCGCCGCCGTCTTACCTCCTCGGCAATCGCCTGGAGTCGCTTCTGTTCGTCCTCGGGCGTGGGCCTCAAGATTGCGTTCGGCATCCCCGGGCTTGGCGGCGGAACAGGCCCTCCGGCCAATGAAGGTCCCATGCCAACGGTGACTTTCGCTTCGCGCAAGGCCAGCGTCAGCCGCCGTCCATCCTGGTTCACAACAACAGAATCGTGCTCGCTATCATATGATTGCACAACAAAACCAAAACCGCCCTGATTCTCGGCCACCCATCTGCTGATCTTCTTGGCTGGATCATAGATGCAGTAACGCATCCCGTGCGCCGTCGACATGATTCCGCGCAGTTCGAGACTGCCTGCATCGCCCTGGCCCTCCGCCGTCTTTCCGGAATTCGGCGGAAGGAACGGGGAGACATCCTCGGACTGCGCGACTCCTCGCTGGGTCATCGAACAAATGATCGCCAGTTCCATCCCAAGGAAGAATAGCGAAGAAGACCTCATGTGCTTGCAAACCCGGCCCTCGCAGGCCCGAAAACAGTTTGGCAAAGATCCCGATCGAGCGCGTTCATAAAGGATACAGGCTCATATGATGGAGCGTGGCCCCTTTCCGGTCAAGATGCACAGTGTGAGGGATAGCCTCGTGCCATCGGGGACAGACCCGGCGCCCCCTCGCTTTAAGGAGTTTCCGTTATTTCCGCTTGGAACGCCCTAGTCGGTCTCCAAGATTGGGTTCATGCGTTGCAAAGCTACTGTTGCCGCAGCCGTGCTGATCAGCATGTCTGGCTGTGGCCGGCCGCCTGTTCCGATGTGGCAAGGCTATATCGAAGGCGAATTTGTCTACGTCGCCTCTCCCTTGGCAGGCAGGCTGGATTCGCTGGCCGTGCAAAAAGGAGACCGGGTCGATGCTGGAACCCGGCTTTTTTCGATCGAGCGGGCCTCAGAGACCGCTTCGAGGGATCAGGCTTCAGCCCAGCTCGGCGCAGCCGAAGCAAGGCTCGCCGACTTGGAAAAAGGCTCCCGCCCAACCGAAATTGCGGCACTGGAAGCCCGACTGGACCAGGCGCGCACCGCCGCCTCCCTTTCGAGCCTGGATCTCAAGCGCCAGGAAGCCCTCTTCCGCAGCCAGGCCATTTCGGAAAGCGAATACGACCACGCCCGCCTAACGCATCAGGAGAATCTGCGCATGGTCGATGAACTGACCTCTCAACTCGAAACGGCCAGGCTCGGCGGGCGTGCGGATGCAATTGCCGCCGCTCGAGCCGACGTCGAGGCCGCCCGAGCCGTCCTGGCACGCGGCAAGTGGGGCGTCGACCAAAAGATACAATCCGCGCCCCGCGCGGGCCTCGTATACGACACGCTCTACCGCGAGGGGGAGTACGTCGCCGCCGGCCTACCTGTGGTGGCCCTTCTACCGCCCGAAAACGTAAAGGCACGGTTCTTCGTCCCTGAGGGTGACTTTGCGAACCTGAAGGCGGGCGACGCCCTGTCCGTTTCCATTTCCGGCAGTGAGGCCCCCCTCAAGGCGAGGGTATCGTATCTGTCCCCCCAGGCGGAGTACTCCCCTCCGGTTCTCTACAACCGCGACAATCGCGCCAAACTCGTCTTCATGGTGGAAGCCGTATTCGGCGGCGCGGACGCCCGCGATCTTCACCCAGGCCAGCCCGTCGATGTGACTCGCGCAGGCCATTGATTCCCATGGCGCCGTTCTCCAATGCGATCGACGTCTCCGGCATAACCAAGCGTTTCGGCGCCAAGACGGTCGTCAATGCAGTGGACCTAAGGGTCAGGCGCGGCGAGATCTACGGCTTCCTTGGGCCAAACGGCAGCGGTAAGACGACTTTCATTCGGATGCTTTGCGGCCTGCTGGTCCCCGACGCCGGAACCGGCGCCTGCTTGGGCTACGACGTGCGCACGCAACAAGCTGAGATCAAGCGCCGGGTCGGATACATGACGCAACGGTTCAGCTTCTACGAGGACCTCAGCATCCGCGAGAATCTCGATTTCATTGCGCGCATCTACGGTTTGCCGGATCGCGCGAGAAAGGTTGATGCGAGTCTGGACCGCCTGGGGCTTCGGGACCGTTCCCGCCAGCTTGCAGGCGAACTCTCCGGCGGATGGAAACAAAGGCTGGCCCTTGCGGCCTGCCTGATTCACGATCCCCAGCTGCTCCTGCTCGACGAGCCTACCGCGGGCGTCGATCCAAAGGCGCGACGCGAATTCTGGGATGTGATCCACAGCCTGGCCGCCCAAGGCATCACGGCCCTCATCTCAACGCATTACATGGACGAGGCCGAGCGGTGCCACCGGCTCGCCTACCTGGCCTACGGCGAAATCCTGACCCGTGGCTCCGTTGATGAAGTGATTGCGAACGCACATCTCACGACCTGGAGCATTTCGGGGCCCGAGCTTGCCATCCTAGCGGATTCTCTGCGCGGGAGGCCCGGAATTGAGCAGGTTGTGGCCTTCGGCAACACCCTTCACGTGACCGGCCATGACCCGGCCCGCCTCGAGGAGGCGATTTCGCAAGTCCGAGACTCCCGGCATGAGTGGAGCCGGATCTCTCCGGGCCTGGAGGACGTTTTCATAAGCCTGATGAACGGAGCCCGGCCGGCCGCCGCATGAAAGCGTTTTCGTTCGACCGTTTCTGGGCAGTCGTGCTCAAGGAATTCATCCAGATGAAACGCGACCGAGTGACGTTTGCGATGATGGTCGGCATTCCGCTCCTTCAGCTGGTCCTGTTTGGCTACGCGATCAATTCCGATCCCAAGCACCTTCCCACGGCTATCCGCGATGCCGACCAGGGGCCGTTCTCCCGCACGCTGGTCTGGTCGCTGAAGAATTCGGGCTATTTCGAGTTCGTGCGCGAAACCGCCTCAGAATCCGAGGCCGCCCGCCTGCTTCAGCTGGGCCAGGTCCAATTCGTCGTGAATATCCCCGCCGATTTCTCGCGCGATCTCTTGCGGGGACAGGCACCGACCGTCCTCATCGAGGCTGACGCCACGGATCCGTCGGCCGTCGGCCCCGCGATCTCAGCCGTTCGCGCAATCGCCACCACGGTCCTTGACCGCGACCTGACCGGCCCGATCGGCAGGCTCAAGGCGACAACCCCGCCGCTCAATTTCGTCGTTCACGCCCAGTACAACCCGGAGAATGTGACCCAGTACAACGTCGTTCCCGGCCTCCTGGGCGTTGTACTGACAATGACGATGGTCGTCATCACCGCGCTTGCGATTACGCGGGAGCGCGAGCGCGGAACGATGGAGAATCTCCTGGCCACACCCCTGCGGCCGACGGAAGTCATGATCGGAAAGATCATTCCCTACATCATCGTCGGCTACATCCAGGTGAGCCTTATCCTTATTGCGGCTCGTTGGCTTTTTTATGTTCCGATGATCGGAAGCCTGACCCTGCTCTACGCGGTATCGCTTCTTTTCATCGCCGCAAATCTTGCCATGGGAATCACCTTCTCGAGCCTCGGAAGAAACCAGCTGCAGGCGGTTCAGATGGCGTTCTTCTTCTTCCTGCCGTCGATTCTCCTTTCCGGCTTCATGTTTCCTTTTCGGGGAATGCCCGAATGGGCCCAGTGGTTCGGCACCTGTCTTCCCCTCACGCACTTCCTTCGGATCGTCCGCGGAATCCTCCTCAAGGGAAACGGCCTGTCCGAGATAGCGCCCGAACTCTGGCCCATCGCCCTTTTCGTGACCCTGGCGATGGCCCTTGGGATCAATCGATACAGGCAAACACTGGACTGAGGCCTACGGCCCCTGGTGGATGACCGTTTGAGTCGGAAAGGCGAAGGCCAGGCCGCGGGCCGCCACGGCGCGCATGATCTTCAGATTGACCCTCTCCCTAACGTCCATGTGTTTCTGCCAATCCGGGCTGGCTGTGTAGTAGACGATCTTGATATCGAGGGAAGACTCGGAGAACTGGGAGAAATTGACAGTCACAGGGCCCCTGTGCACGTCCGGGTCGCTCGGAATCAGCGCGCGCAGGTCCCCGAGGATAGCCTCCATCTTTTCCGGAGTGGTGTCATATGTGAGGCCTATAGTCTGCTCCACGCGCCGCTGCGGCATGCGGCTCAGATTCGTGATGGCCTCGCTCGCGACCGTCTTGTTCGGAACAATGATCAGCGTGCGCTCCGCCGTGCGCAACCGGGTCGAACGCAGACCGATGTCCTCGACGGTCCCCTCGTTTCCGGCTATTCGCACCGCATCGCCCACAGTGAATGGCTGATCGAGCACAACCACAAACGAACCGAACATGTTGGCGATCGTGTCCTGCGCGGCGAGCGCAAGGGCCAGTCCGCCGATGCCCAGCCCAGCGAGGAACGTCTCAACATGTGCGCCCAGGGCGTCGGCGATCACGAGTATGGCCAGCACCCCAAAAACTGTCGCGAGCGTCTTCTTGACCAGGGGCATGAACGTCGCGATGCCGAGGTTTCGGCTCCTCGCGAGCGCTTCCAAGTGGGCCAGAGCGGTTCCGCCCGCGCGCCAAAACCCCCAGAGCACAACGGCGGTGAACGCCACCCGCGCACCCCGGCCGACGTCCGCGGCGATCGCCGGCGGCATTCCAACAACGGACAATGCCGTATAGATCGCCCAAACCATCAGAAGCGCGCCCAGGGGGGGGGTTAACGAAATGAAAAGCTTTTCATCGATCCCGGTCTTGGCGTGGCCAGCGATCCTCCGAACCAAACCGAAGGCCAGCCTTGTGAACCCGCGCCTGAGCAGCACCGCAACAGCGATTATGGCCACGCAGGACAGCCAGCGGAACAGCCTTTCGTTCACGTCGGGGAAAAACCCATGGAGCCAGCCGATCAAACGCTCGGGCCACTCCCTCAATGATGGCAGGTTCCTCCAGGCGACCTCGTTCTGGACAAAGTAACTTATCGAGTCATTGACCATCGCACCATCCTGCAACGGCGGCCATTCGTCAGTCAATGAACCGCTTCGCCCACTCGGGATTCGGAAGGGGACAGGCCCTCCAAGGGCCGAACATGTGATAGCGCATGCGTGCAACTAATTCGTAACAACCGTTTCCAAAACGGTTTGGCATCAGTCCAATTACCCCTCCAACAAAGGTTCCCCATCCGCCGCAGGCGCACATCGCTGCCACGATTCCTTCGGTGCGAAGTCTAAAATCGGGCCTGTCCCTCTGTGCCCAGTCCGGCACAAACACGATTGTCGAAAATTCCTTTGTCGGGAGGCCGGCGGCCCGCAGGTATTCCTGTCCGAGAGGGCCCTGAAGCCGGCAATACCTGAGGCTGCCCTTCCGATCCATGCGCAACATAAACCGCACGACTCGGTAGCAAAGTCCGCATTCCCCGTCGTAGAGCAGGACGGGATCCGATGCAGGCTGCGGTTGCGCGCTCACTCGAACAACAAAACCCGTCCCCGCTGGGCTGCAAGCTCCCCGGACAAACACCGCCGACAAAGTGGCCGGGCACCGGAGGTACCCGGCCGGTCGTGATCAACCCGGTCGCCCTCCTGCTCCCGCCCTTCAGGCGATGGCGATCTTCCGCGGCTTGATGGCTTCAGCCTTGGGCAGGGACAGCCTCAACACGCCATCGACCAGTTCGGCATGGATCTTCTCCGGCTGAATCGCGTTGTCGTGATCAAGGACAAGTTCAAATGGCACGGAGGGGGATTCCCTATAAAGCGCGGTCCAACCCTCCGGCTGCTTCCATGCCTGCCGGCCCACTATTCTCAACTGATCGTTTTCCGCCGTGATTTCGACGCCGTCCTTGGCGACTCCTGGCAGATAAACAGTCAGTCCGAAGGCCTCTTTTGCCTCCTTGATGTCGTAGACCGGCTTGACCGACGGGCCGATGCCCTCCGAACTTCCGTCTTCCGATTTCACGGCTTGGCGCCCAAGCGTCGGGATGAGTGAATTGAACAGTGACATATGCGATTTTTCCTTTCGGTGTTTTGAATTCCTGAGTGGTTTACTTGACCTCGATGCTGACTTTTTTCGGTTTCGCCTCTTCCCGCTTTGGGAGAGTCACCGTCAGAACCCCGTCCTGGTACGCCGCCGCCACCTTGTCGGACTGAATTTCATCCGGAATGCTGACTGAACGGCTAAACGAGACGGATTCTTCGTTATCGCCATCCTTTTGCTTCCGCGCGGCGGTGATGGTCAGATAACCTTCAACCATCTCGACACCGACATCGTCACGGTTCACGCCCGGCAATTCCGCACGGACATAAGTGTTGTCCTTGTCCTCATAAAGATCGACCGGGAACTGGGTCCGCGACGGACCGGCCACAAAACCGGACAAAGCGGATTCGAACAGTTGGTCGATTTCATTCTCGAGGCCTGTCCAGGGACTACGGCCGGAAAGGCCGTAAGCCGGAGCGAGGCTCCGGGTCCCGGGATGAATGTAGCGAATAAGGCGCATGATGATATTCCTCCTGGTTGTTTTTGAATACTCTATGAATCGTTTGGATTGATGATACCTGCTCCGCATGCGCTATGCCGGGTTTTGATTGTATTATAACCTGTTTATGATCAATTTATAACATCTTTCGTGAACCGTTAAATGGGGCAAAATTGCGCAGAAAGTGCCATGAGTTGGGATCAAAATTCACACATGAACCGCTTAACCGAACCCCTTGCCTCATGCGCCCACCGCCGCTAGCGGTGAATGGATTCTGCCGCCCACTGAACACATCCCCTGCTCTCCACCGATGAAATTTGATTTCGACACAACGCCCGATCGCAGGGGGACAGACTCGCAAAAATGGCAAAGATACCAGGGCCGTGATGTCCTGCCTCTTTGGGTTGCGGATATGGACTTCCCCTCCTCGCCGGCGGTCATTGAGGCGCTCCGTCAACGGGTTGACCACGGCATCTTCGGCTATGCCCGGCCCACGAAATCGACAATTGACGCCGTTGTAATGGCCCTCGAGGCCCGGTATCGTTGGCCGATAGATCCGGCGTGGCTTGTCTGGCTTCCCGGCCTTGTCTGCGGCCTGAATGTGACTGCTCTCGCATTCGCCGCTCCTGGCGACGAAATCCTCTGCCTGACACCCGTTTACCCGCCCTTCACCTCGGCTCCGAAAAACCAGGGCCGCGTAGCGGTGCCCGTCCCCCTTCGGCTCAAAACGGAGGCTGTCCCCGGACCGACGGGCCGCTGGCTCATCGACTGGGAGGCACTTGAGCGCGCGGTGACGCCGCGAACGAAGATCTTCTTTGTCTGCCATCCGCACAATCCGATAGCCAGGGTGTGGCAGACAGACGAACTCGCCCGCATCAGCGAATTCTGCGCCAGACACAACTTGGTCCTTTGCTCGGACGAGATCCATTGCGACCTCATTCTGGATCCGGCGATCCGCCACGTCCCGATGGCCAAGGTCTCCCTGGAGGGCCTTGTCACTTTCATGGCCCCGAGCAAGACGTACAACATTCCCGGGCTCGGCACTTCCTTCGCTGTCATTTCCGACGCGGTCCTGCGCGCACGGTTCGTCAAGGCGACGGCCGGCATTGTGGCCGAGGTCAACGCCCTTGGATACGCAGCCTGCGAAGCGGCCTACCGCGACAGCGAAGCCTGGCGGCAGGCTCTCCTGGCCTACCTGCGCGGCAACCGGGATTTCCTGCTCGATACGCTGGCCCGCGACATTCCGGAGGTTCGGGTCGAAGCGCCGATCGAGGCGACCTATCTCGCCTGGCTCAATGTCGACGCCCTGCGCCTTCCCAGTCCTGCCTCCCATTTTGAAGGCCACGGCGTGGGGCTCAGCGACGGCGTTCCCTTCATCGATCCCCCGGGCGGTCATGTCCGCCTCAATTTCGGGTGCACGCGCGCGACCCTGGCCGAGGCCCTTCGACGGATGAAGACCGCCGTGGCGGCCGCCCGCTAAGGGGACAGGCCCTCGCTTTTGCTCGCCAGCAGGAGCGGTCCATCATAGGCTGTCCCTCCCATGAAAAAGGACTCCATACTTTCGAAGATCAAGACTGAGAAGGTGATCGCACTCATCCGGGCGGACAGTCCGGATGGGCTCCTGGATTGCGCCAAGGCGCTCGCCGCCGGGGGACTGACCAGCATCGAGCTGACGATGACGACACCGGGAGCCATCCGGATGCTCGAAAAGGCGACGGCCGAACTCCCTGATTTTCTCTTCGGCTTGGGCACCGTGCTCGACGCCGAGACGGCGCGCGCCGGAATCCTTGCAGGCGCCCGATTCATCGTGACGCCCGCCCTTCGCCTCGACGTGATCACGATGGCCCGCCGCTACTCTATACCCGTGTTTTGCGGAGCCCTGACTCCGACCGAGATTGTCAACGCCTGGGAGGCCGGGGCGGACGCGGTCAAGATCTTCCCTGCCGAGTTTTTCGGCCCCGCCTACATCAAGTCGGTGAAAGGTCCCCTGCCCCACATCGACCTTGTGCCGACCGGGGGCGTGAACCCGGAGAACGTCGGTGAATTTCTCAAGGCGGGCGCAATGGCCACAGCCGCCGGCAGCTCCCTGGTCGAGGGCAAGGCATTCAAGGAAAAGAACTGGGCCGCGATAACCGCAAAGGCGAAGGCTTTTGCGAGCGCCGTCGCGGCCGCAAGATAGTCCGCTTGCGCGGGGGCGCCGGCCCGCCGCCCCCAGCTTCGCTTCAGGCTCCGCCTTCCGAGCGTGTCCTTGCGTTATCTTTCGCGTCCAGAAACCTGGCAACCTCTGGTATCTCCTTGAGCCGCCTCCCACCCGGTCGCCGCGCAAAGTAGGGATCCTCCGCAGGAACCATCTCCACCTCTTCCTCGGCGCCGTCGGCCTCATCTTCGACGGCGCCGTCCTCCGAGTCCTCGTCCACGGCGACCCACGCCAGTTCCTCCTCAAATGCCTGCGAAATCCGCAGGGCGCTCGGCTCGAGGATGAGCGCCGGATTGCGCACGCGCCCCGCCCGCACAAACTCAATCACGCAGGGGTAGCACTGGTCCCTGTAACGCGCCTCGAAGTCCCTGACCCATTTGTTGGACACCCCTTCGCGCCTGTTCAGCAGGACGACATCAGAAAAATGGACGCAGGCATCGTACCACGCCAGGAGGGGCGGATTCCGCTCCGCGAGCGAGCAGTCGACGACGCAGATGATCCGCCCAAGCTCCGCCCCTTGCGTCGGAAGCCAGGCCCGGAATGCCTCAACCTGGTCAACCGGATTGCGCCGCCCGTTCGTGACAAGGAAAACCCTTTCCTCACCGCCTTCCGGCAATCCCGCCTCGATGGCCCCCTCCGCCTTCCAGCGCCAACGCTCAACCTTTCCCAGCCGCTCCTCAACCGGTTCCGCAGCCTCCCCCGCCTCGATCAAAACGACCGTGCGGCCGCCTTCTCCCGAATCCCCGTCGATCAAATCGGCGATGATTTCGCGCCGGCCCGAACCGGCCGTGCCGAGGATAAGATAGACGAGCGTCTTTTCACTTTCAGGCATGGACATGCTTGGCACCCCAGTCACTAGCCTGCATCCATCACAAAGCCGATGAAGATTGGCCAAGATCGTCGAGCGAAAAGGACCGAAGACGACCGAGCTGTGCTAGAAGCACAGCGCAGGGAGCCTGAGGACCTTTTCGCTGACGAGATTGGGCAAGATTGTGGCCGCTGCCGCGGCCATCCCTTCGGGACTCGGCCTTCGGCCTCGCCATCTTCGCGCTGCAGCGCTCGTCGTCGGAGTTTGTGATGGATGCGGGCTAGACCCATTTTCCAACTCGCTGTTCAAAAAACTTGGGCGAGAGAACTTGTATCAAAACTTGAACGTCCGATTCTGCGCCGCATTGCGCATCCAGTGGTCGACCAGGACGAGCGCGGTCATCGCCTCCACAATCGGCACGGCCCGGGGAAGCACGCACGGATCGTGCCGGCCCCGTCCCAACAGCTCCGTCTCGCGTCCCCTGAGGTCGACGGTCAATTGCGGGCGAAGGATGGTCGCCGTCGGCTTGAATGCCACGTTGAAGAAGATCTCCTCGCCATTTGAGATGCCGCCCTGGATTCCCCCGGAACGATTGGTCGCCGTGACAACCCGCCCTTCGCGCATCCGGAATGCATCGTTGTGTTCGGACCCCTTGGCCAGCGTGCCCCCGAACCCGCTTCCGATCTCAAAGCCCTTTACCGCCGGCAACGAAAGCATCGCCTTGGCCAGATCGGCCTCCAGGCGGTCGAAAACCGGTTCACCCAGACCTGCAGGAACGCCGCGCACCCGGCACTGGATGACGCCGCCAAGCGAGTCGCCTTCGGCCCGCGCCGCCTTTATGGCATCAATCATCCGGGCGGCCGATTCCGGGTGGGGGCACCGCACAGGCGTCGACTCCACCTCCTCCAGCGTCGGAAAATGGTCAATCTCCGGGGCTCGGATCGCATGCACGCTACGGACAAATGCGCGAGCCTCAACGCCGCCTGCCAGGGCGAGGATCTTCTTTGCGATCGCCCCTGCCGCCACCCTCCCGATCGTTTCGCGCGCCGAGCTGCGGCCTCCACCCCGGTGGTCACGAACGCCGTACTTCGCCTGGTAGGTGAAATCCGCGTGAGACGGACGAAACTTCTCCCTCATTTCGTCGTAGGCGCCGGGTCTCGCATCTTCATTGCGAACGAGTAACGCGATGGGGGTCCCCGTCGTCCGCCCTTCGAATATCCCGGAGAGCACCTCGACGCGATCCTCCTCGCGGCGCGGTGTCACGATGTCGCTCTGTCCGGGCCTCCTGCGGTCCAGATCGGCCTGAATTTCCTCCGCCGACAGCGGCAGATTGGGCGGGCAACCGTCCACTACGGCGCCGACCGCCGGGCCGTGGCTTTCGCCCCAGGTGGAGACTGTGAACAACTTGCCAAAACTGTTGGGCATGGAAGGCTCCCATTGGCGTAGCAGGTTGCCGCAGGCGGGAAAGCGCAAAACGAGGGATGGAACAATCCGGGCTGCGGGGCCGTCTCTCACAACACCTTTACAAACCGGCCGTTTTCCCCTCTGATTGCGGCTTCCGGCGAGCCAACTTTTCAGACCGTTTCCAATCACGCATGATTCCCCGTTTTGTTCGTTCCTGCCTGTCAGCCGGTTCCCTGGCCATAGCATCGGCCCTTTTGGCCCAGCCCCAAACGCCTCCGACCACCTTCCCGCAGACGCCGAGGGCGCCGATCACTATTGCGCGGCCGGTCGGGAGCGCCGAGGAGGAATACGTCGATTTCAAGCTTCACGGCGGCGACATCGACGCCGTTCTCGACGCCCTGGAAACCTACACCGGCAAGACGATTATCCGGGCGGGATCCCTGCCGGTGACCCCCGGCGGCTTCACGATCGACCTGAACCATCAGCCGAAGTCTGAGGCCATTCTCGCCCTTGAGACCCTGCTCACACTTAACCAGCTCGCCGTCACCCCCATGGGCGAGCATTTCCTGAAGGTCGTCCCCCTCATGAGCGCGCGCTCGGAAGCGCCAGAATACATCGAGGGCACGACCCTCGAATTGCCTCCCAGCAACAAGATTGCGACCAAGCTCTTTCAGCTGAGATTCCTCCGCGCCAACGAGCTGTTTGCCGCGACCCTGGGGACGATGTTCTCACCCCAGATCGGCGGCGGCGTAGTGGTTCTCGAGAAGGCCAATTCGGCCCTCGTCACGGATACGGTCGCCAATCTACAGCGGCTGGAGACGCTCATCAAGGCCGTCGACCAGCCAAACGATGGCGCGACGCCGGTGTTTTACCCGCTACACCATGCCAAGGCGAGCGACTTGGTGTCCAAGGTTCACTCCCTGCTGACAGGTCCCGCGCAGACCCGTTTTGGCACGGCAACCGTTTACATCGCCGATGATCGCACGAACCAGGTGATCGTCCTTTGCGACCCTCGTGAGCAGCCGTTCTTCAAAGACCTGATCACAAACCTGGACACCGACTCCGCCTCGAACATCCGCACTGACGTGATCTATCTCAAGCACGCCACGGCAAAGGATCTCGGAACGACACTTTCCTCGCTCATCAGCGGTCAGCAGAGCGCCGCCCAGAAGGCTTCCTCGCAGTCCGTCCGCCCGGGTGAAATCGCGCCCATATCCCAACCCGGGTCCCCCGCAATGCCTGGCGGCGCCAATGCCTCCTCCGCCGAAGGGGGCACCAACGAATTTAGCAGCCTGATGACCGTTATAGCGGACGACCGGAGCAATTCGATCGTCGTTTCCGGCACGGTCGACGACATCCGGCTCATGCACGAGCTGATCGAAAAGCTCGACGCGCCGCTGCCGCAGGTCCGGATCGAGGTGATCATCGCCGAGGTCACGCTTTCCGACACCGACCAAAGCGGAATCACGGCCCTGGGGCTGACGGTCGGACAGTCCTCGAACGGCACGACCCACATTCTGAACTGGGCGGGCGGCGCCACAACGACCTCCGGCACATCGGGCACCACCACCGCCAGCAGCATTCCGGGCACGAGCATCGCAGGCTGGGACTTCACGAACGGCATCGTCAATCCACTCGCCTTCAATGCCGCCCTGAACGCCACCTCGGCGGGCGGAAAGAGCCTCACCAAGGTCCTCTCCTCGCAGGTCATCGTTACGGCGCACGGCAAGCAGGCCGAAGCCATCTCGGGCGAGCAGGTGCCGATCAGTTCGAGCACGACTTCGACCCCGGTCTCCGGCCTGACCAGCGGCTTCGCGACGACCGGCACGACGAGCTACCAGACGATTGCCATCGACCTCAAGGTCACGCCACTCGTGGGCGACAATGGCGACGTCCAGCTCACGATCGACCAAAAGGTGAATGACATCGACGGCTATTCGAACCTCAACGGCAACCAGACGCCGATCATCGCCAACCGCGAAGCCAACTCCTACGTGACTGTGAAGGATGGCCAGATGATCGTCCTCGGCGGCCTCCAAAAGACGTCAAAATCCGCCACGCAGAACAAGATCGGGTTTCTCTTTGAGATTCCGATCATCAGCCAGCTTCTCGGCGGGCACACCGATGACGTAGAGCGCACGGAACTGCTTTTCTTCATCCGCCCGCACATCATCCCGCCCGAAAGCTCCACCGCCGACACGATCAGCAACATCAACGCGATGTCCAACAAGGACCAGATCAACGATTACCTGAAGAACCCGACCCCGAAGCCCGACTCGAAGGCCCAGAACCTCATCAACCGCTTCAAACAGGATTGATGCATGGTCGCCCAGCTGGATGATGCCCTGCCCCCGGCGCTCGCCGCCCGCCTGACCGACGAGCAGCGCCAGTCCGTCAATGACGCCCCCCGCGGCGGACGCATGGCCGTCCTCGCCTCGGCGCTCGGCCTTGCCGAGGGCGACGCCTTGGCCGCGCTGGCCGCTGCAGCGAATCTCGACATCGCCCTGAATCTCGAGACCGATCCGGATGCGCGCGGCGTCCTCCCGGCGCGCCTCGTTCACGATTTCCAGATCATACCGATCCGGCGGGCCGAGAGCGGAACCGAGGCCGCGCAGCCCGCGGAAAGCACCGAAAAGCCGGAGGCTGGGGAGCTCGCCCGGCGCCCCCTCCACCTCGCCAGTGCCTGGCCGCCCGATGCCAGCATGGAGGATTGGATTCGGACATTCACAGCGCGCCCCCTCGCCTGGCACCTCGCCGTCCCCGAGCGGGTGCACCAGCTCATCATCGAGAACTTCGGCGTCGGGTCCGGCTCCCTCGAGGATAGCGACGACGGCTACGTCGCCCCCGAGGCGCTGCAGCAGACCGAGGAGGTCGTCGACGAGGACGCCGCCGTCGTGCGCTTTGTGACCGACGTCATTTCCCAGGCGGTCGACGACCAGGCGACCGACATCCACTTCGAGCCGCAGGAGGGCCAGCTGCGCATCCGCTACCGCGTCGACGGGCTGCTCGTGCCCGTGCCGCTTCCAGAGAATCTCCTGCGCTTCCAGGATGCGATAATCTCCCGCCTTAAGATCATGGCGCGGCTGAACATCTCGGAGAAGCGGCTGCCCCAGGACGGCCGCATCAATTTCAAGGGCAACGGCACGACCCTCGACATACGCGTTTCGACGATCCCGACCATTTACGCCGAGTCGATCTCCCTGCGGCTCCTCAACAAGAGGAAGGAGGCCTACACGATGGATCAGCTCGGCATGAGCGCCGACGAGCAGGCCCAGATCATCCAGGTCCTCGACTACCCGCACGGCATCATCCTGGTCACCGGACCCACCGGCTCGGGCAAGAGCACCTCCCTCAACGCCTTCCTGCGCAAGATAAACTCCACCGACCTGCGCATCATCACGATCGAGGACCCGATCGAATACGAGGTTCCCGGAGTCAACCAGATGCAGGTCCGGCCCGAGATCGGGCTCACCTTCGCCGACGCCCTTCGGCATATCCTGCGCCAGGATCCCGACGTGATCATGGTCGGCGAGATCCGGGACAAGGATACCGCCGAGATCGCGATTCGCGCTTCGCTGACCGGGCACCTCGTTTTTTCGACGCTGCACACCAATGACGCCCCCGGGGCCATCACCCGGCTGGTCGACATGGGGATCGAGCCCTTTCTGGTCGCGTCCGCAATCGAGCTCGTGATTGCCCAGCGCCTTGTCCGCCGCCTGTGCTCCCAGTGCTCCAGGAGCGCCCCGGTCAACAAGGTGAAACTCCGCGAGGCGCTCGCCATCCTCGGCTGCAATGAGGCCGAGGCCGACCTTGTTGCTTCGCTCAAGCAGCCTGTCGGCTGCGATCGCTGCCGCGGAACCGGCTACCGCGGCCGAATCGGGCTTTTCGAGATCTTCCGACTGAATGACGAGATGCACGAACTCGTGCTCAAGCGCGAGAGCACACGCACCCTTGCAGAAGCCGCCCGCAAACACGGGATGAGCACCCTCGGCCAAAGCGGCTGGGAAAAGGTGAAGCACGGCTACACGACCCTCGACGAGGTGCTGCGCGTCATCACGGTTTCGGACAAGTAGCATGCCCCGCTTCGCCTTTTCCGCCCGCGACCCCCAGGGGAGCGCCAAGCGCGGAGACATCGATGCGCCGAGCCGCAAGGAGGCCGTGCGCATGCTTTCATCCCGCAATCTCCAGGTCGTGAGCGTCTCGGAGACCGCCCAGGAGGCTCCGCGCAACCAGGGCGAGAATAAGCAACCCCCGGCGCGCAAGAACCCGGCCCGGCCCGGACTGCTCGAGACCGGACTTTCCAGCGGCGGCGCCACGACGCCGCGCCGTCAGGAGCGCCTTTCCTTTCTCGAGGCCCTTCACGACCTTACCTCGAGCGGCCTCTCCGCAGGCGAGGCTGTCCGGCTGCTGTCGAACCGGATCAAGGAGCCGCGGCTTCGCGAGTTGTGCGTCGGCCTGTGGGAGCGCCTGAGCGAGGGATCCCCCCTCTCCAGGGCAATGGCGGATTTCCCAAGAGTTTTCGACGAGGGAACCGTCAACCTTATCCAGGCGGGCGAGGCCACGGGTTCCCTCAATGACACCCTCGCGCGGCTGATCGCCCACCTGACCGAGCAAAAGGAGCTGCAACGCCGGCTTCTGACCGCGCTGGCCTATCCCGTTTTCATGGTTTTCGTCGCCGGGGGGGTGATTTTATTTTTCCTGTTCTTCCTGCTTCCCCGGCTGCAGACACTGCTCGATTCGCTCGGCGGCACGATGCCCGTGTCGACGCGGATCCTAATCGCTCTGTCGACCTTCACTCTGCACTACGGGATTTTTGTCGTCGCCGCGCTGGTCCTCGGGCTGGTGTCCTTCTGGCGATGGCGCGGGACCGAGGTGGGGCGGACGACCAGCGACGCCTGGCTTCTCAACCTGCCGCTTGTCGGCCCGTTCGTCGTCGCGCAGACCGTCCTCTCCTTCAGCCAGACGCTGCACGTCCTTCTCGAGAACGGAATCACCGCCTCGGAGGCCCTGCGGATGACCGAGCGGCAGATCTCCAACCGCGTCCACCGGGCGGCATTCAAGGAGGCGACGGCCCGGGTCCTGGAGGGCGAATCCCTGTCGGTTGCCATCACCCGCACGGGATGTTTCCCGGACCTTGTCCTCGACCGGCTTTCGGTCGGCGAGAACACGGGCAACATCGTGCCGAGCCTTCGCGACATCGCTCGCGCCTACCAGAAGATCATCTCGAACAAGCTGAGCATGTTCACCAGCGTGATTGCGAGCGTCGTGCTGCTGTGCGTCTTTCTCTTCGTCGGCTTCATCGCCTTCGCCATCGTGAGCGCCGTGTTCCAGGTCAGCGCCAGCTTCAAGATGGGATAGCCGGCGCCGTGCTTACGGCAGGTTGTAGATCTCGACCAGGGCGAGGCCTGCCGAGACGGAGTCGGCGCTCGTCACCTCGGCGGTATAGCCGGCGTTGGCGGGAAGGGTGACAACCATGGCGCAGTCGTTGGACCCAGGGGCGATCGTGCTCGCATAGACGCTGTTCATGATCGCAGTCGTCGCCGGCTGGATGCCCGCCGTCACCGTCGAATTGCCCGCGACGACGGCGTTGCCCCATCCGACATTGCTCGCAATGACGCCTCCCGAGGAGTCATATAGGACCAGCGATGGCTTGGCCAGGTTCTGGCCGGGGAAATTGGCCGCCTCCCCCGGCCCGATCGCCCGGATAAGCACGGTCTGTGAGGTGCTGCCGATGGTCCAGAACCCAGCGTCTAGGAACTGGTACTGGCTGGCTCCTGTTCCCGCCCCAGTCCCAACATAGCCCCGCGTCGAAATGTTGATCAGGTGCGAAGCCGGCGTGCCGACGTAGGAGTCGTAGTCGTAGGCCTCGATCTGTGCGACGCCGGTGCCGTTGTTCGTGCTGATTACCTCCGCTGTGTAACCGACCCCCGGGCCCGCAGGAACGCTCGTGAAGATCGCCGTGTCGTTGGAATTGGACTGAAACGGGGCGGCATACACGGTTGCGAAGGCGTTCATCAGGGTCTGGCCGCCGCCCCAGGCTGTGTTGGTGGTGAGTTGGGCGCTTGCGCTGTTGAGGACCAATTCCGGGTTGGTGAGAACGAGACCGGCGAACTTCGGTTGGACAACAGAAAGATTCGGGCCGATGCCCCGCACGACGATGTTCTTGGTGCCCGATCCGTCGGTGTAAAACCCCGCATCGAGGTTCTGGTTGGAGCCGGTGCCCACGTAACCCAGCGTGGAAATATTGTAGAGGTGCGAACCGACCGAGACCGCCACGGTCGCCGCGTTTGAAGGGGCCGAGCCGTAGGTGTTCGATGCGACAAGGGCATAGCTGCCCCTCTGGGCCGTCCCGATGTTGGAGAGCGTGAGCGTGGAGTTCGTCGCGCCCGGGATATTGGTCCCGTTCAATTGCCACTGGTAGCCCGTCGCGCCCGATGCGGCCGCGGTCAATGTCACGCTTGCTCCGGCGTTGACGGTCTGGGATGCCGGCTGCGTCGTGAAGACCGGGGGCGATGTGCCGCCAGTCACGTCGACTGTGTAACTGAATTGCGGCGTGGCCAGCCCCGTGCCGCTGTTGTACTCGTAGGCAATCAAATGCAGCGTGTAGGTTCCCGCCGCAGTCGGAGTACCGTCGAGCGTCCCATATTGGCTCACGACATTGTAGGTTCCGGGAGCCGAGTGCCCCGAAAAGTTCATCCCGGGCGGGATTGCGTCGATGCTCCATGACGAGGGCGGAGCCTGCGTCCCGACCACGCCGAATACAACGCCGGGGGATGCCACCGCGACGCCCACTGTCGCGCTCAAGGGACTCGGCGTGCTGGCCGTGATCGTCGTCGCTCCGGCGAGCGTGTGCATCGCCCCAAGCGAGCCTTCCAGAACTACGGCCGCCTTCAAAAACGAGCTGATCGGCGAAGCCGCCAGAATCTCCCCAAGAAACGCAACCACCCTGGGCGCGGGTGTCCGCTGCAGAATCAGGATCAGGACCGACACTTGGAAATTCATCCATGGCATCAGGCGCCTGAAACCATAAGAGATTTTCATAGGCTGATTCGGACGGTTCGCATATACTGTGCTCGTCTAGCGTCTAACAAAGAACCATGCCATTCCCGGCCGCTTTTTGCCCTAAGACTGCGTTGCAGAAGTGGGGGATAGCCCCGCTGGGGATTGCGCCCTCGACCGCCCAAAGGGCGCCCGCCTCGGGCGTCCTGTCGGACTCGGCTTCGCCTCGCCATCTCCGCGCTGACGCGCTGCGTCCCCTCCCCTTTGCGCCTTGCCCAGGACAAAAATCGCCTCGGAACTGTCACAGTATTTGTGAGACACTAGACTTAAGAGACGCGGCAGGGACAGGTGCGTTACCGTGGCGGTTCCGGGCCGCGCTCCAAATCACCCTTCAACGACCGAATTCTTGTCCAAAGGCAGAAATATCCGCAGGTGCACACTGACACCTTATATCATAATACGCATCTCTTTGCAATTAAGGCCCCTGCGTCCGGATAATGGAGTGCGCCCCACCAACTAAATGCGAGTCCTGGTAATTGAGGATGAACGGCAGCTCGCCGGCCATGTGGCACGCGCACTTTCGCGCTGCGGACATTCGAGCGACGTGCGCAACGACGGCGAGAGCGGCCTTGCCGCGGCATTGGCCGATCCCCCGGACTTGGTCGTGCTCGACCTCAATCTGCCGGCATTGGACGGCCTCTCCGTCCTGGGACAGCTGCGCAAGAACCAATGCATTTCGCGCGTGCTCATCCTCACCGCGCGGGCCGAGGTTGATCAAAGGGTCAAGGGGCTTCGCGCCGGCGCGGATGATTATCTGGCAAAACCATTTTCGATGGATGAGCTCATCGCAAGGGTTGAGGCGCTCGGCCGGCGCGTGGCAAAGGCGGACGCTTCCGATGTGCTCACCGTCGCGGATCTTCGAGTGGATATGCTCAACCGCCGCGTCAGCCGGTCGGGCCGCCAGATCGCCCTTTCGCCGCGGGAATTCGAGGTGTTGCTTGTGCTGATGCGCGAACCCAACCGCGCCTTCTCCCGGACCGAGCTCTGCGAGCGGGTGTGGCAGCGCGACCACGAATACGACACGCGCACCGTGGAGATCTTCATCACCCGGCTCAGAAAGAAGGTCGACTCCGGCTTTCACCCCCCGCTCATTCAAACCCTGCGCGGCGTGGGCTACGCGATCCACGCGGAGGAGCGAAAGTGACGGGGCGCACCTGCCAACGGCTGCTCCTCGCCGTCCTCCTGTGCTTTTCATGCGACGGAGCGCTCGCCCAGGCCGTCGTCGAGGGCCGTGTGCAGCTGCCTCAGCGCCACTCAGCCCCGGTCCTCAATCAGAGGTATGAAATCGTCTCCAAGGCCGGGGTGCTGTCGATAAGCCCGCCCGTGGGCGTGGTCTACGTCGAAGGCCCGTTCCCCGGTCCGACCCCGCCCCAGACGGCGACGATGGCACAGAAGGACCTCGCCTTCCAGCCGTCGATCCTCGCCATCCAGGCCGGAACCCGCGTCGAGTTCCCGAATCTGGACGACACCTATCACAATATATTTTCCTATTCTCCCGCCAAGCGCTTCGATCTCGGACGATACCGCTCGGATGAGAGGCCCATCCCGTCCGTCCTGTTCGACACTCCGGGCCTGGTCACCCTGCATTGCGACATTCATGAGCACATGCGGGCCCTCATCCTTGTCCTGAACACGCCCTACTTCGCCATGACAGATGCGGACGGGGCCTTCCGCCTGGCCGGCCTTCCGGCCGGCCCGCGTGTGCTGAAAGCATGGATCGACAGCAGGACAACGCTTGCCCGCCCGATTGAGTTGCGCGAAGGTGCGGTCCTTCACGTGGACATTCCGTGAACCCCGGCTCCGATCCAAGCGGCGCGGCCAGGCTGGTTGGGTTTCGCGCCAAATTACTCGTTGCGACGATGCTCGTCGTGTCCGGGACAACCCTTCTGGTTCTCTATTTTGCCGGCCAACGCATGGTCGTGAACATGGAACGCGAGCTTCAGCTCGAATTCCAGGGGGCGCTGGCCGGCCTGGACAACGCCGAGGAGGTCCGGCAGGCCATGATCGTCGAACGCTGCAGGACGCTCGCCCGACGGCCGCGTATCCATGCAGCCCTTGAGGAGGCGCCCGAACTGCTCTACCCAAGCGCCCGGGACGAGTTGAACGACCTCATGAACGCTGGAGAAGCCTCCGCGCCGTCCGTCCAGGCGGTTCTCCGGGCTGAATTCTACCGGTTCCTCGGACCGGACGGGCGCGTCATCCCCGGCGGTAACGAAAACGCGGCGGGCCCGCTCAAGGCGTCCGAGGAAGCCCAGCTCGATCTGCCTTCTCTTCCTAAAAAGCAGGAAACCGGCTTCCTTGCGCGCATCCCCTCCACTGGAGGCGAAGCCCTCCGCGAAATCGTCGCCACGCCGATAATCTCCGCCGAGACCGGCGAAGTCAGCGCCGCCCTGGTCCTGGGCATCGAGCCGTTCCAGCTCGGCATGCGCCGCGATGCCGGCATCCAGGCAGGGATCTGGCTCGACGGCCGGCTCAACCTGCCCTCTGTCGGCGCGGCGGAGCGTGCTGCACTCGCCCGCGAGATTTCTTCGGCGATAGGGCGCTCACCGGACGGCGTTTCCTCCAGCTTCCGCGCGGCCGCGGACGGCGCCCAGTACCTGGTGTTTTACCGTCGGCTCAACCCGGGCAGTGTGTTTCGGCCCGCGTATGAGGTGTGCGTCTATCCGATGCTTGGCCTCGCCGCGCGCAAGCGCCAGTTGCGCTGGGAGGTGATCGGCGCGGGCGCAGCCCTCCTCCTCGGAGCATTTGGCGCCAGCCATCTGCTCGCCCGCCGTCTTTCGAAGCCCGTGGAAATCCTTGCGGAGGAGTCGGAACGCGCGGCGCGCTTTTCCGCCGACGCGTCCCACCAGCTGAAGACGCCCGTGGCCGTCCTGCGCGCGGGGCTGGAGGAGCTGTTGTCCCACGAGCATTTCACCGCGGACGAATGTTCAGAGATTTCCGAGCTGATCCACCAGACTTACCGGCTCTCAAGCCTCATCGGCGACCTGCTTCTTCTGTCTCGAATGGACGCCGGCCGCTTGAACATCGATCTCCAGGAGGTCGACCTGCGCCTCCTGCTCGAAACCTGCCTGGACGACCTCAGTGCGCTGCCCGATTCCGCCGCCGTTGAAATCGACGTGGACCTCGGCGCGGACCTGACAATCCTAGGTGACAAGGGCTACGTCGCGATAATCCTTCAAAATCTCCTGGAGAATGCCCGGAAGTACAATCGGGCCGGCGGGCGGATCCGCGTCTCGGCCCGCAAAGCCGGCGCGGGCTCTGTCTTGGTCTCGATCGGCAACAACGGCCCGGCCATTCCCGCGGGAGCCCAGGTTCACATCTTCGAGCGCTTCCACCGGGCGCGAATCGGGGAGGATGTTCCCGGCTACGGCCTCGGGCTGAACCTCGCCCGCGAGCTTGCGCGCCTCCACCAGGGAGGCCTGCGCCTCGTCGCATCGTCGGGAGACTGGACGGAATTCGAGGTGAGTTTTCGCGCGCCCCCCCCGAAGGCCGGCGAGCCATCCGGGGAGATGCGGGCCGGGGGGAGGCTAGGGACATGATGCGCATTCCAGCCCTGCGATTCGCCGTCGTTTTTCTGCTCTGCGCGCCGATCCTTCGCGCAACGGGCGATCCGATCGACGATCTCAGCGACACTCTTTCCGTCAGCGCATTCCAGGACAACGCGCGCGGCCAGCTTAGCGGCATCCTCGACCTCGAGGGCTACGACACCGGCCAGCCCAGCCCCGGATTCATCCGCAACGACGACAGCACCCTGTTTATTCCCCGCCTGTCCGTTTTCCTGGACGCCCAGCTCGGGCCCGCCATATACGTATTCACCCAGACCCGCGTGGACCGCGGCTTCGACCCGGGTTACGGCGGCAGCCTGAGGCCGCGCATGGACGAGTACGTCGTCCGCTTCACGCCGTCCAGACAAGGCGTCTTCAACCTCCAGCTCGGGAAATTCGCGACCATCGTCGGCAATTGGACCCCGCGCCACGATTCCTGGAGCGATCCCTTTGTCACGGCCCCGCTGCCCTACGATAATCTCACGGGAATCTGGGACGCATTCGCCCTTCGATCCACGGGAACCCTGCTTCAATGGGCGCAGGTCTCGCCTTCGCCGGTCGCGGACATGGACAAGGACAAGAGCCTCAGGCTCCCGATTCTGTGGGGACCTAGTTACACGGTGGGTGCGGCCGCTTCGGGCGAGCTGGGTTGGGTCGAATACGCCCTGGAGGTCAAGAATGCCTCGCTAGCGTCCCGCCCCGAAACATGGTCCCACACGCCGGAGCTGTGGAAGGACCCGACGGTCAGCGCACACGTGGCGGTGAGCCCGGATGAGCAGTGGAGTTTCGGGTTGTCCGGGAGCGAAGGCGCCTACCTGAGACAGTCGGCCATCTCCACGATACCGGCGGGGGAATCGTACAGGGATTACCGGGAAATCGTCCTCGGCGAGGACGCCTCGTTTGCCTGGCACCACTTTCAGGCGTGGGCGGAGATTTACGAGGCCCGCTTCGAGCTTCCGGCCGTCGCCAACGCGGACACCCTCGCCTACTATCTCGAGGCCAAGTACAGATTGACGCCTCAGTTCTCCTGGGCCCTTCGCTGGAACCAGCAGTTGTACGCGACCGTGTTTGTTCCGCCGTTCGTCTCCTCGGGAGGTTCCCGGCCCTCCGTTCCGGCCCACCGGGCCGCCTGGGGAAGGGATCTTTGGCGGATTGACTCCGCTCCCGCCTACCGCATCACGCCGCATGTCCAGCTCAAGCTGCAGGCCACCGTGGAGGAGGGGGACGCAGATTCCCGGGGCGTGATCGGCATGCTGGCCACGCAGCTGACCGTCCGATTCTAGAGGCTAACCCGAAGATTCCACCGTGTTCATGAAATCCTCGGGCTGACGTAACAGCCCTGTTACTGTGTTCCGCTTTCTTCGCGGGCACATCTCGACACGTTGCAATGACCCGGCCCGGGCGTCATGCAGCGCAATCTTCCAATCCTCTTCCTCGCCTTTGCGGCGGCATCCGCCGCGCGCTGCCTGGCGTTCGTCGCCGAGGCGGCCGTGGCTCCGGCTCCCCTTCCCGATCCCGGCGTCGACGGCTTCTCGTTCCCGGAATCGGAGGCCTCCCTGACGGCACAGATCATGGCGGCGGCTGGCGACCCGGCCTCCGCCGACACCCAGGCGGCGTTCGCGCAAATACACCTTCACGCCTGGGGCCTGTGGACGGCGCTCACCCAGGAAACCGGCCAGACCTATGAAGGCCAGCGGCTGCGCGTTTTCGAAACGTGGTCCACCCCGCAGGACTTGCTCTCCGGGCGCCCTCCCGGCCGCTGGCGCCCCGGCCTTGCCGAACTCCAGCAGTCCAGGACCGCCCGACTTGCATCCGGCCGTGCGACGGTCGTTTCCGGTCCCGGCGACCTGCTGGTCGGATTCGTCAAGCTCGATCCCGTCGGAGCCGCCCACGCCGCCAGCGAAAACATCTATCGGACCGCCGCGCTCCAGACACTCCTTTCCGCCGGCGCCCAGCAGATTGCCGTCTTTCCGTCCGCCTCCCTCGTCGTCAAGTCGATCTACCGGCTCATCGATCCGGCGTCGGCGATCGGAGGCCGTTATTACCGGCTGCCCGCCTGGTCCGGCCCCCCCGCGCAGCCGCAGTCCTGGGGCCCGGACAAATGGCCCGGATGCGTCTGGGTTGATCTTCACGGCGTAGGCGCCGGCTCGGGCGCCGTAGACACCGTTGCCGCCGACGACGGAAGCAGCAGGACCCAGGGGACGACTTATCCCCTTTCCTCGTTCATCCACGCTCTGCTTTCAGCCGAGGACGCCTCCGCACTGAACAGCGAGACTCCGGGCGCCGGAGCAGAGGCGGGCGACATCGCCCTTCTCGTGGGCATGCATGTCGCCGGGCGGGAGACTGCGCGATGGACCTGGCAGACATTCTGGTGGGCGCCATCTCCCGACGGCCCGCCCGCTCCCAGTTCCGCAGCCATCGCCTCCCTGCGGCCCCCGCAGCTTCTTGGCGCGCCCCGCCACTACGCGATGGCACTCGCGTACGCGATGCTCTCGCCTGACCAACCCTATATCGGCGGCGAGAACGCGGGGCGCGCCATTTACGCCTACAATCCCTGGATCGAGGCCGCATTCAGCCCCTCCGATCTGCCCGACTCCATTCCGGGACTCGATCCGTCCGGCCGGCCCGCCGGCAACAACTGCGGGGTGCAGACCAACTGCATGAGCTGCCATGCGCGTGCCAGCTTCAATCCCCTGAACCTCGCCACGGCCCCGCGCTTCGCCGGGGCCCGGTACGTCGATCTGGTCGACCCCCAGTTCGCCGGCACCCTGCAGACGGACTTTCTCTGGTCGGTCCCCCGACTCGCTCAATGAGGCATCGGCAACCTCTTCCTAACCATCAAAGAATCATGAAAATCGCACCCGCTCTCCTCCGTTTAGCCTGCGTCCATCGCAAAACCGATGAAGATTGGCCAAGATCGCCGAGCGAAAAGGACCGAAGGCGACCGAGCTGTGCTAGCAGCACAGCGCAGGGAGCCAGAGGACCTTTGCGCCGACGAGATTGGGCAAGATTAATCGGAATTTGTGATGGATGCAGGCTGGGGTCGCAGCGCCTGCAGGTTCCCGCAGCGATCCTGATCACGCTGCTCCAGCGCGGTCCCGTCTCCACCCTGATCCAAACCGCCGAGCAAATCCTCTCCGAGCCGCCGAGCGCGGTGTTTCTGAAGCTCGCCGTGGCCTCGGCGGCGTCCCTCGGCGCAATGCACACCCTGGCCGGCGCGACGACGTACGCCCTGGTCTCCACCCAGCCGAGCCCGCTCTCCGTCACCGTCAACGCAGCGATACCCTCCGTCGGCTTCACCGTCACCAACACGATCTACACGGGCTCGTGGATGATATCGGGCCAAGTGCCGCCCGGACTCCAGTTCTCGGCTGTGGAGGGCGGAAACACCCTGACAGGTCCGGGAATCCTGGACGCGACCACGGCAGGAATGTCCGACGGCTACGGCGGGATGACCGGCGGAAACTCCCAGACAACCCCGGTCCTGAGCGGCACTCCAACCTTGCCCGGCACCTATCAAATATCGCTCACCGCCTACGAATATGGAGCGGCCGGAGGCTTGGTGTCGCCAACCTACGCGTATTCCGTCACGGTCAAGCCGGCCGTCGCCGCCCCGTCCATCACGACCCAGCCGGTCTCACAGACGGTCGGCGCGGGATCGACCCTGACCCTGACCGTCGCTGCCACAGGCTCGCCGACCTACCAGTGGCAGCTCGGCGGAAACAACCTGTCCAATTCCGGCAACATCTCCGGGTCGCAGACGAGCACGCTCACGATAACGAACATCGCGACGAGCCAGGCTGGAAATTACACCGTCGTCGCGACCAACGCCGGCGGCTCCGTCACTTCGAGCGCCGCCGCCGTCACCGTGAGCTACTCGGGCCCGCCGCCCTTCATCACGACGCAGCCAACCGGCCAGTCCGTGAACGCCGGCGCGAGCCCGACCCTGAGCGTCGCCGCCACGAACGCCGCGAGCTACCAGTGGCAGTTCAACGGGGCAAACATTCCCGGAGCGACAAACGCCACGCTCGCGCTCTCCAATATCGGCTCGACGCAGAGGGGAAGCTATGCCGCGGTCGCCACCAACCCGGCCGGTTCAGTGTCGTCAAACGCGGTCAACGTGGCGGTGTCGGTCAACTCGTTCCTCTACAATATTTCCACGCTGGGTTATGTGGGCCCCACCACCAGCCAGAGTCTCGTCGGGGGATTTTATACGACTGGCTCGGGCTCGAAGAACGTCGTGGTCAGGGGAATCGGCCCGAACTTGGCGGTTGTTCAGCCGTCATTGAACGGGCTGGCCCTGGCCACCCCGTCGTTGACCCTGTATAATGCGACCAGCGCAATGGGCACCAACACGGCCTGGGGCGGCGGGCAGACCCTGACCAACGCATTCAACACCGTTTTCGCTCCCGTGTTCGCAACCAATTCCAACGATACGGCGTTTTTCGTGGACGTCCCGGCCGGCCCCGGAATCGGATATACCGCGCAGATCGCCGGGGCGAGCGGCGCCACCGGAGTCGCGCAGATCGAGGTGTATGATTACGATTCCTATGTCGGCACGCCCGCGTCCCGCCTGGTCAACATCTCAACGCGCGGTTACGTTGGCGCGAGCGGTGGACTGAGCATCGCAACAGGTATCAGCCGGTACCAATACCTGGACGCCGGATTCTACGTCATCGGCAACACCGCCCAGACTCTGCTAATCCGGGCGGTTGGACCGGGAGAGGCCGGCGCTTTTCCCGGCCAGAACCTGGCCAATGCCAAGCTGACCCTTTATGACTCATCCGGAAACATCATTGCGACCAATTCCGGATGGGGAAATTCCCCGGTCCTGGGCAATTCAACTGTCGCGGCGGGGATCCAGCCGGCGACGACGGCAATTATGAACAGTGTCTACGCCGGCGCGATCGCCGCGGGCTCCAATGACAGTGCCATGGTCGCGACTCTTCCGACCGGCACGAGCGGCGTCGCGGGCTACACCGCCACGGTGACAAGCGCCGACGGCACGGCGGCCGGCATCGCCCTGGTCGAGGTCTACAACGTGCCGTAGACGCAGCCTGAAGCGGAAGCCCCCCAGCTTGAAATTCAGTCGCTTTTGCGGTCCCTTTGCCGAGAGCTTGGCTTGGCAACGCGTCTCGTGACATACCCATTCCACAAACCGCCGGCGAAGGAGACGACTGCGTTTTCCCGCGGGCACCGCTATTCGGGGCTGCTGATGGCCACGGCGCTCGCCATGGCTCAGCCGCGCGACGCGCGCGCGGAGAACAGCCTGTCCTACGAGTACGAGGACTACCGGGAGATGGGAGGACGGATCTCGGTCGGCACGGATTCAGCCCTGCTCGAGCAGGATCTGGGCACAGACATGCACGCAAAGCTCGGAGGAATCATCGACACGATTGCCGGTGCAACCCCCAGCGGAATGCCGGCCCCGGCGGGAAGCGATCAGGTCGTGCTGACCCACGAGACCGACAAGCGGCACGCCTGGGACGCGGATCTCTCGCGCCAGTTTTCCGCCATAAATGTCGACCTAGGCTTCGCCAGGAGCCTCGAGCACGATTATGTTTCGAACGGCTGGTCGGTAAACACTCTGACCGATTTCAACCAGAAGAACACGACGCTTTTGGTGGGTGCGGCCGGCACCGACGACAATGTCCAAGTCTTTTTCGAGCCTGCGTGGCTCAGGAAGATTTCAAACCAGGCAATCATCGGCGTCACCCAGCTGATCGATTCCCTGACCTCCGTGTCGGTCAATGCGACCTGGACCCGTGCAACGGGCTTTCTGAGCGAACAGTACAAGGTGGTGGAGGTGGACGTGCAGATTTTCCCCGGGATCTTCCTTCCCGAGACATTCGGCGAGAACCGGCCGAACGCCCGGAACAAGGGCGATGTGTTCGCCGCGGTCAACCGCGCCTTTCCCGCTGTCGGCGGCGCACTGGAGGCGAGTTATCGATTCTACCACGATACATGGGGAATTACGGCCAATACGCTGGACCTTCTTTGGATGCAGAAGGCGGGCGCCCACCTCATCTTCCGCCCCGATCTGCGCCTCTACCAACAGGGCGCCGCGCAGTTCTACACCTACGACCTTCAAGACTCCGGCCTCCGGTCCACGCACAATCCCGGAGGGCCGTTCTTTTCATCCGATGCGCGCCTGTCGGCGCTTGACAGCATCGATTTTGGCCTGAAGACGATCTGGAAGGTGAATGACCGGATTCAGTTCGATGCGGCGCTCGAGGGGTACCGGCAGCGCGGAACGGATGGCGCGACTCCGCAGAGCGCCTATTATCGGGCGCGGATCATAACCTTTGGCAGCAAACTGTCTTGGTGATCCTCCCCATGGGACTCGTCGCAAAAGCACAGGAACGCCCGGCCGTAGCACCCGATGCGACGACTGCGAACCTGCCGCTGCGCAGGTTTTCCTTTCCCGCCCTTGGCACGCTGTGCGAGGTGCAATACGCCGCGCCCGGAGGAGATGCCCAGGCGGGCGATTTTGAGCGGCGCGCCACCGCGTGGGTCGTTGCGTTCGAGGCCAAGTACTCGCGCTTCCGCCCGGACAGCCTGCTCAGCGCGATCAATTCAGCCGCGGGCCGCTCATGGGTGCCTGTGGACGCCGAGATGGAGCAGATGTTCAAGCTGTGCGACACATTGCATTTCATGACGCAGGGAGTGCTCGATCCGACATCGCTCCCGCTGATCGCCCTGTGGAATTGGAAGGCCGCGCCGCCCGTCATCCCGCCGCCCGACCGGATCGCCGCCGCCCGCCGCCTCGTCGGATGGCCGAAAGTCCAGCGGGCCCCGGGAAAGGTCTTCCTGCCGGAGCCGGGGATGGCGCTCGACTTCGGCGGCTTCGGCAAGGAATACGCCGTCGACATGGTGGCCAGGCTGGCGGCGGAGTGCGGCATTGGGAACGTGCTCGTGGACTTCGGGCACGACGTGCGAACCCTCGGAGCGCCGCCGGGAAGGCCGGCCTGGCACATTGGCCTTGAGGACCCCGAGCGGCCCGGTTCGGCGTGGGGGAGCGTCGCCCTGGCCGACAACCGCGCGATAGCCTCGTCGGGAGATTACATCCGGCGATTTGTCGTCGAGGGCCGCCGCTATGGGCACATCATCGATCCGCGGACAGGCTGGCCCGTCGCCAACGGGTGCACCCAGGCGACCGTGATCGCCGGCACGTGCCTTCAGGCAGGGGTCCTTTCGACCACGGCCTTTGTACTGGGCGTGCCAAATGGCATCGATCTTATCCAGTCCCATCCGGGGGCCGAAGGCATCCTCCTGGCCGACAAGGCGCGCGCCCAGACCCGGGGGTTTTTTCAATACGTCGTTTCCAAATGATCCCGCCCTCCCTCAAATCCAATCGCGGCGCCGCCTGGCTGGGGCTGGCCCTGTTCGGCGCCGTCCTCGCATTCGCCACCGGTCTTCGCGCGCAGGTCAAGGTGGGGGATCCTTTCCCGTCCCTTCAGTCAGCCGCCCTCGAGGGCGCCAAGCCGGACACCGCGGGCAAGGTGCTGCTCGTCGATTTTTGGGCATCCTGGTGCACTCCGTGCAAGGCCTCGTTTCCCGCCTATGGACGCATCTACGGGGATTTTTCGCCGCGCGGCCTTGCCCTTGTCGCGGTCAGCGTCGACAAGGTTCCCGCCGAGTACGCCGCTTTTCTGAAGAAGATGGCCCCGCCCTTTGCCACCGCGCTGGACGTCGGGCAAAAGCTCGTGCGGCAGGTCCAGGTCCCCGCGATGCCGACAAGTTACCTGATCGGCCGCGACGGTCGGGTGCGATACATCCACAAGGGCTTTCACAGCGCCGGAACCGAGAGCGAACTCCGGAAGGAGATCGAGGAGCTTCTGGACGAAAAGGCCGCCCCACAGCCATGAAGACAAGTCGCATTGCCGCACTCGCGCTGGCCGCCCTGGCAACCGTTCTGGGAGGGTGCGCCGGCGCAGACGCCGTCCGCGTCCAGCCTTGGGAACGGGCGACCCTCGCCGATTACACGATGCGGCCCGACCGCGACCCCCTGGGCACGCAGCTGGACGAGCATATATACTTCTCTCGGGAGGCGGCGTCCGGCGGTCGCGGCGTTGGCGGCAGCGGTTGCGGATGCAACTGAACCGGCTTCGCCGGCCAATGCTAGCGTGCAATCTCGACCGACGATATTTTCATCGCCGCGGTGAGGGAGTTGGGGTTCGCCTTGTCCGCCATCACGGACAATTGCTCGATCGCGATGTAGGGAGCCCGCTTCTGCAGGGCCTGATAGAAAGTCAACAGCGAGGGGTAATCGGCCTTGTTGACGGTGAACAGAAGCGTGTGCACCGAGAACTGCCCCGTGCTCGCGTCCTCCGGCTGCGCCGTGTAGGAATTATGCAGGCCGGAACTGGTCGCAAGATCCTGGATTGCGGCCAGCAGCCGTGTGCTGTCCAGCGTCTGCTCAGGCTTGAAGGCCCGGGCGGCGTCCTGGGCCACCTTGTCCACGGAATTTCGGTGCGCGAGCCACCTGGCCTGGTCGGCGAGCGAAGCCGTGGTATGCCTCTCCTCGACGAGAAAGACGGCGGTCCGGCCCGCCAGGTTTGACAGCCAGAGCGCAGCGGCCACGAGGGCCAGGGCAACCAGCAGGACCTTCTCCCTCAGGAGTCTGGAAAGGAACAGGGCGCGCAGAGTGCGGATCATGGCGCGGGAGCCATGGGCTTGAGCGCCTCAGGCTTGAAGGTTACGACCAGGGTGAATGTGACCAGGTTGTCGCGGCTCTGCTGATTCTTGATGACGACACTCGCGCATGCGGGCAGGGCCTCCAGGCCGTTCTGATAGGTCTTGATATCCCCCGCATTCAGCGTCTGTGCCTCGGCCGTGAGCGTGTAGAGCCCGGTCGTGAGGGCACGCGTGAAGAAGATCGAGGCCTGCGGCCCGCTGAGATTTTTCGGATTTACGGCGCGGAGCATCTCGAACGGCAGAAGCCGCTTTGTGGACAGGTCGTTAATGCGGTCCGCAATCTCCTGGCGAGTCATGATGCCGGCGACTATCGGTGCCTGGGCGTTGAACTTCACGCGGCGGGCCCGCTGCCAGAGGCTGCCTCCAAACAGGGCGAGTTCGCCTAGCGCCAGGAGGCCGAAAAGGACCACGCAACCGACGCCGACCCGCCAGAGCAGAACGTCGCGCGCCCGGCTTCGCCTCAGTACGGTCAGTTCCTCCTTGTCGCGCACATCGAGGCCGCGCGCCGAGCCGGCCGGCAGCCGCGACACAAAATCGCCGGAGCGGAACACGACTTCGCCGTCGCCGCGATGCGGTCCGGCGACCGGAGGTTCGGCAAGATCGATGATCTTCAGGCTCTCCCTCCCCCGCAGGAGTTCCTTGCGGGCAAGCTGCCTCTCCTCATCCGTTGCCTCGGGCGGAATGGGCTGAAACCGGACGTCGGCGGGGACGGGTCCCTTGTCCCAACACACCGCAGTCAGGCCCTCCGGAGAACTGAGCACTACGGTGGTGGCCGGTTCGACGGCGCCGCCCATGATCGCCGCAAATGTCGGAAGGACGAGATCGGCTCCGCTCCAGGCAGAAGTCTGCTCCGGCGTAAACCGCCGCCGGTACGCGGCAAAGACGACAGCGCGGTCGGATCCGGGCACCCAAAAATAGCCGTGATACAGCTGCCCGAGGCCAAACGGCGAAGCGGCCTCCAGGGTGAGTTCAACCTGGCTTGCGACCTGGGAGGCGCCGTCTCCCCCGCCGTCGGAGGCCGGATCGACAACCGCCGGGACCGACCGGACAAAGAACAG
Source organism: uncultured Verrucomicrobiae bacterium (assembly GCA_963747795.1). Classification (GTDB taxonomy): domain Bacteria; phylum Verrucomicrobiota; class Verrucomicrobiia; order Opitutales; family Opitutaceae; genus Palsa-1447. The sequence continues at coordinate 53,919 of CAVVGS010000001.1, read as the reverse complement.
GGCGTCGGGCAAAAGCAGCACCTTGGGCGGCGGAGGACCGGCTCGGAGGATGCTAAGCGGCGATGCGCACATGTGGGATCGGACGGACTGGACTAGTCTAGTGTTTCGCAAATACCTATCCATTTCCGGCCGCTTTTTACCCTGGGCTGTGTTGCAGCAGGGAGGGATAGCCCTGCTGGGGATACCCCTCCCCGCTGCGCCTTGCCCAGGGTCAAAATCAGCTCGGAACTGTATGGGTATTTGTGAAACACTAGACTAGGACGCCGGAGGTGGAGTTGGAGGCGGCGTTAGAATTTCATCGTTTTCACGAATTTCCAAGATTGTAAAAGGGTACCGGATGTTCCCTGCCGATGCAGCCGCACCCGTCTGGGAGGCCGTGGCCACCGACGAGCTGGAATTGGTCGATGTGGCTGCATTGCTGCCGGACGAGCCGGTGCTGGCGGTGGTCTCGCCCGAGCTGCTGCTTGCCGTGGCATTTCGCATGTCGGTCGCGGTCGTCATCACGGCGGTCGCCCCGCCTTGGGGGGCCACGACGACCGCAAGGTGAAATTGCGAAGCTCCGTCATGCACCGTTATGAGGATTCGCAGGGCGGAGATCGTCGCGCCAAATGCGCCCACATTTCCGACCTGGCCCACGACCCCGCGCACATCCGCCGCGTTTTGGAACCATTGCTTTCCCAGGGGCGAGGTCGCCTTGTAGTCGCCCACGCCCCCGATGTAGTTCGATATGTTCTGAATGGCCATGCCGTCGAACTGGCCGACCCCGGAGAGGACATCGCTGTTCATCGCGTTGATGTTTGGCTGACGGTAATCAAAAAGGGAGAATGTCTTATAGAATTTCCACCAAAGGTCGTTCGGACGGCCGTTCTCATCGTAGAGGACGTCCTTGACGTAGTCGATGGCCGCAAGCTCCCCGTACGAACGAATGGGCCTGAGTGGCGGATCGTAGGGGAAGGCCGCCTGCCCGTAATCCGGCGTCACCCCGGTCTGCGGAATGTAATCCTTCTGCATCCAGGCCAGAAGCACATCAGTCAGGTGTTGCGCGTCGCCCTGTACCATGCCCCAGGCCTCGAAGGTGGCGTTCAGCGTCTGTTGATTCGCGTGAATCAGCGGGAGTTTTCCGCTCTCATCCTCGAATGAGACCTCAATCGCGTTCCCATCCTTCGGCGCCCAGGCGGCCCAGGTCAGCGGATCGGACCAGCCCTCGTTCGGCGTCCGCAATCCGCTGTCCGCCGATCGAAAATCCTCGAGGACAGCAAGCGTGACCTCCAGCGCAGAGTAGGCATCCATGCGGAGCCGCGCCGCCACCCGGCTGCGGGACTCCACCAGCAGGTCATTTCCGGCCTTGTCCAGGAAAGCCACAAGTGCCGCCACTGTAAATATTAACGTTATCATCACGATGACGATAATCGACCCGCGCGCCCTGCGAATCCGTGTTAAACCCAGAGGAGGCTGTCCCTCGGACTGGGGAGGCTGTCCCCTGCACTGTGACTGATGCCCGATATGCATCTCAGAAATTGGGCATGCCCTGCAGGGTTGTGGGGACAGGCACCGTGGTCTGTTTCGACAGCTTGCCGTAAGTGAAGGTCAGGTGGATGCGCTGGGGCGCGAGCGGCTGGCCGTTTGCGTCGCTTTTAAGGATCGTCTGGGTCGTCCAATTCTTGGAGGTCGTGTCGAAATAGTCGTAGGCCAGGGCCGTGACGAGGGGCGTAAGGAGCGTCTCGTGAGGCGGATCCGTGTCGAAATGCGTCTCCAGCCTTGAATGCCAAAGGAGGAAAAGCCCCACGTGATCGCGCACCTGCAGGGAACAGACGACCTCCGGCAGGGGCCGGTCCGGCCAGGAAATGATCCTGCACCCGGCCGGCAATTCGAAGGTGATGAGCTTGTCGAGCGCGCCATTCGACGGGGTGACCTCCTTTGGGTTGATCGGCGTCGCGTTGGCGCGGGCTGCCGGCGGAAGCGCGGCCGTCTTCAGCTGCTGCTCGAGAAACCGGGTGACGGCATTCACGTGCTGGTCGAACAGCCGCACGTCAGCATTGCGCCCCCAAAGTTCGCCCATCGAAAAGATGAAGGTGTTGAGCCCGACGAGGACAAGGCCCACGAGGGCGAGGGCGAGCAGGATCTCGAGAAGCGTGAACCCCGTGTCGGAGCGCCGTGTCCCTCCTCTCATTGCTGGGCCTTTCCCTGCAGGGCGGCGATCCGCTGCGCCGCGGCCTGCCGGAGCTTCGTCTGATCGGCGGGATCCGACCAGGTGGGGCGCAGGAGCGTGAAGGTCTGCGTGACCGTCCGGGTCGGCGTCGCCGGGTCGGAGGTCCGGATCACGCAATTCAGGGTCACCGTGAAGAGGTCGGTCGTGCCCGCGGGCTCGATGTCGGCCGTCCATTTGATGTGGTTCGGCGGCTTCCTCGTGTCGGTAACCGGCGCGTCAAATTCGTCCCCGTTCTGCGCAGCCGTGAGGTCCGGCTGCACGAGCAGTTCCTGCCTGGCAAAGGCGATGTCCTGCTGGCTCTCCGTCCCCTTCCCCACGACCACGTAGCTGTTGAGGATGTTCAGGTACGCCGAGCCGAGCATGACCGCGGCCACGGCAAAGATCATCAGGGCGACGAGTACCTCGAGCAGGCTGAAGGCCGCCGGCCCACGGCCGGCCTCAGCGTCCTGTTGCGGCATTTGCATCGGGCGGGGTCAGGATGGGAGCGCAGGTCCAGGGATCGATCGACTGCACGTGCGCGCCCCCCTTGGAGCGGAACTGGACCTGAAAGGGAACGCAGGTGCCGTCGCCGTAGAACGCGACCGACGGAATCGTCTGTGTCTGGACCAGAGTCCCGCCCAGCAGCATGGCGGAGGACCCGCTTTGGGTCGTGAGGAAATCGACCGCAAGATCATCGGTGGCCGCCGCAATGGCGAAGCCCTTCGACGCGGTGCCGTCGCTCACCGAGAATGACTTCGCCTTTGGGTCGAAGCTCAGGGTCTCCTCATGCCCGGTTTCAAGGGCCGCCTTGCGCGCCGCCTGGCACGCCTGCCAGAAGACCTCGTCCGGCGTGGACGGCTTCGCCGTCAGAAGATGGGCGGACACTCCGATGACCGTCGTCGCAATGAGGCCGATGACCGCAACCGCCAGGAGGATCTCAAGAAGCGTGAAACCCTCCAGCCGGCTAGCCCGGCCTGCCGTCGGCGGCCTGTCATGCTTCACTCGTCCTCCTCATGCTCGGCCGCGGGAATAATCGCGGGTCACCAGTTTCCAATGTCGTCGTCCGTGCCGTCCTTGCCGTCGGGCCCCATCGACCAAAGATCATAGCTGCCCTTGTTGTGCGTGCCGGGATAGCGGTACTGGTAGGGATTCTTCCAAGGGTCGAGCGGCAGCTTGCCGCCCTGCACCTCGAGGTAGGGCCCCTGCCATTTGTCCGCCTTGCTCGGCGGCGCCGTCAGCAGCGCCTGAAGGCCCTCATCGGAGGAGGGGTAGTCGCCGATCTGCATCTTGTAGGTGAAAAGAGGGGCCTTCATGCTGTCGTTGACGAAGAGCCGGGCGGTGTCGATCCGCGCCTTGTCAAACGTGCCTCCCAGCTGGTTCACCGCCAGACCCACAAGGAGTCCGAGGATGGCGAGAGCGATCAGAATCTCAAGGAGCGTAAACGCCCGCGTTGCCGTCAGTCTCGGTCGGCCGGACTGCGCCGCGGGGGGGATGGCCGAAGCAGGAATTGTGGACATCATGATGGGTCAGGTTGGCGAGACGGGATCAAATGTCGAGACACGCGCGCAGCATCCTCTGCCGGGTCCTGCGACCCGGTTAACCTGTATCCATCACAAAACTGGCCAAGATTGACCAATATCCTCGAGTAAGAAGGGCCGAAGCCGACTGAGTTGTGCTACAAGCACAGCGCAGGGAGGATGAGGGCCTTTTTACCGAGGAGATTGGGCAAGATTGTCCAGAATTTGTGATGGATGCAGGTTAAAGCGCCCGCGTTCCCAGTGGCTATCGCGCCAGCCAGCCGCCATCCACCGCGACGGTGTAGCCGTTCACGTAGTCGGATGCGGCCGAGGCGAGGAAGACCGCCGTCCCTTTCAGGTCGTCGGGCAGCCCCCAGCGGGCCGCCGGGATCCTGTCGAGAATGGCCTTGCTGCGGTCCACGTCTGCGCGGAGCTGCGAAGTGTTGTCGGTCGCCATGTAGCCCGGGGCGATTGCATTCACGTTGAATCCCTTCGCCGCAAGCTCGTTGGCCATGAGCCGCGTCAGGCCCTGCACTGCGCTTTTCGACGCCGTGTACGACGGAACGCGGATCCCACCCTGGAACGACAGCATCGAGGCGATGTTGATGATCTTTCCGCGGCCCTTTCGCGCAAGAACCTCCCGCACGAAGCATTGGCTCAGGAAAAAAACCGCATTGATGTTCACGGCCATGACGTCGTCCCAGTCCTTCTCCGTGAATTTCTCGAAATCTTCGCGGCGGATGATCCCGGCGTTGTTGACGAGAATGTCGACGTGCCCGAATTGCTTCTGCGCCTGGGCGATGACCCCGGGAATCGCCTCGCGATTGGAAAGATTGGCCGGGATTGCGACGCATTTCCGGCCCAGGGACTTGATGTGGGCCTCCGTGTCGGCCAGCGGCCCCATGTCGACGATGGCCACATCCGCTCCCGCCTCCGCCAAAGCCGAAGCGATAGCGGCGCCGAGGCCGCGTGAAGCCCCGGTGACCAGGGCCGTTTTTCCGTCCAATCTGAAGGAATCAAGGATTGAGCTCATAGGATAAAGAAGGGTTCAGCGCAGCATGCTCATGGGCGCGGGATCCATGTCGGCAAAGACCTGGTTGTCGCCGCCCATCGCCCAGACAAAGCGGTAGTTTCCGGTTCCCGCGCCGCAGTGGATGGACCACGACGGCGACAGCACGACCTCACGGTCGCGGACGATCAGGTGCCGCGTCGCCTCGGGCTCGCCCATGAGGTGTACGACAACCTCGTCGCCGAGGTCGAAATAAAGGTAAATCTCCGTCCGCCGGCTGTGCGTGTGCGGCGGCATCGTGTTCCAGACGCTGCCCGGTTCGAACTCCGTGAAACCCATCACGAGCTGGCAGCTCTTGATGCCATCGATGTGAATCAACCTGTTGATTCGACGCCTGTTGGCCTTTGCCGAGTCGCCGATTGGATCCGTCTTCACCGAGCCCCGACGCACAATCGCCGTCGGGAACTTCGCATGGGCAGGCGTGCTGACGAAATAGAACTGCGCCTGCCCCGTGGGGCCGTTCTCAAAGCTCACATCGCGTTCGCCTTGGCCGATGTAGATGCAGTCGAGCGTGCCCACCTCATGGCGCGTTGCGCCGACCCGTACGGCGCCAGGCGCCCCCAAGTTAAGGATCCCGATCTCCCGCCGCTGCAGGAAGAAATCGGTTCCGGTCTCCTTGACGCTCGGCAGCGCCAGGGGAGCGCCCGTCGGCATGGCCCCGCCGATGATCATGCGGTCCAGATCGGTGTAATGCGCCACCCACTCTCCCGGGCGGAAGATTCCCCCGATGAGGAACTGGTCACGGAGCTCGTTCGTGCTCAGTGTATTCGAAGCGGCCGGACTTGGGAAATAATGGATTTTCATGACGGAAAGTGCGCGTGCCCAGTTCGATCGGTCACACCCGGGGAGCAGGGATGAATACGGAAGCACTGCCGCGGTGGAAAACCAACCCTAAACTGAAGAAACAGGCTTCGCTCATCCGCGCCGCGCGGCCCGGCAAATGTTTGGGCTTTCCAACCACCTGTCTCCGTGTAGCCATGGCAGACGCGGATTCGGCACCCATGCACGCTTCAGCCAATCTCGGAAACCGTTTTCCCGGCCCCCTCTTGTGAGCAAACCCACCTCTCCGCGACACTCCAGCCGGAACACGCCTCCGGTCATCCGCTCCACCGCGGAATTTGCGCGATTTGTGGGTCTGGCCCGGACGACCGTGTCCCGCGTTCTCAACGACCAGCCCGGCCTCCGGCTGGCGACGATTGCGAAGGTCCGCCGGGCGATCGAGGAGACCGGCTTCACGCCCAACGCCTACGCCCTTCATCTCAAGGGAAAGCGCACCGCCACGGTCGGCATCTGCATGGAGAACCTTCTGACACCGCCAGCGGTGCTCAAGCTAGCCAGCCTCCAGCACAGGCTGAGGGAACGCGGCTATGCCTCCCTGATCGAGGTGCTCGAACCCGGAAGCAGCCGCCGCGTGATCCAGCATTTCCTGTCGCTTCGCGTGGACGCGATCATCTTTGTCGGCCACTTCATCGGTGAGGAGATCGAGGCGCGCATCCGCGAAATGGCTGTTCATGCGACTCCTCACCTCGTCATGGACCAACTCGGGATAGCGGGCGCCAACACCGTGACCCTCGACCGGGTCCGCGGGATGCGCGAAGTCGTCGAGCACCTGTTCGCGCTCGGTCACACGAGCTTCGGCCTCCTTGGCATATCGGGAACGCCGAGGTCGGTGAGCGACAGGCTGGACGGAATCGGCGCCGCGCTCGCCGCGCACAAGCTGGACTTCGACCGGGCCACGCGTTCGCTCGATTCACGGAAGGTCCGGCAGAACGACTTTGAGTACGGCCGCGCCCTCGCGGCCAGCTTTGTCGGCGAGCCGGACCGGCCGAGCGCTTTCCTCGCCCTCAACGATGAGATCGCCATCGGCGCCCTCCACGGCTTTCAGAAGGCCGGACTGCGCGTGCCGGCGGATGTTTCGGTCACCGGCTTCAACAACCAGGCCATCTGCCTCATGCCGACACCGATGCTCACGAGCGTCGATCAGCGGGTCGATGAGACGGTCGCCTCCGCGATCGAACTCCTTCTCGAGCAAATCGACCGACCATTTGCCCGGCCGAGGGTTCGCATGATCGAGCCCATGCTTGTCGTTCGCGGATCGACCGGGCCGGCGCCCTTCCGAGTCGGAAGGGCGCCCGCCGAAGCCCATCGGGCCTAGGCCGGGCCTTTGAATATCCAACGGGGCTGACCCGCCTCCGCTGATGGTTTCTGCGCGGTTGCGATCGATTTTCCGCAGCTCCGCCTTCGCGCGCTGCGCTCCGGCGGATCGCCATCGAATTTCGATTCACACTTCACGCATCGCATAAGCTGACCCGCCTACGCGCGCTGCGCTACGGCGCGGCTGCCTTCCGATTCGGAAGGCAGCAAAAAGGCGCCCCGGTTGAGGGGCGCCTTTGAAGACTGGTCAAGCTTTGATCAGGATTCCCGATCAGAACTTCTTAGTGATCTGCATGAACACGTAACGGCCGATCAGGCTGTAGTTGATCGCATCCGTGTTGTCCTCGATCGAGGACGGAACGAACGGCGGCAGCTTGTTTGCCAGATCGTTGACGCCAACGGTGACGGAGGTGCCCTTCAGGGCCTTGTGCAGCAGCACGACGTCCGGGAACGCGTGGCTCAGGTCGTAGTTGACCGAGAGGTCAAATGTCAGGTAGGACGGAATCGTGTAGACCTGGCCGTTGATCGTTTCGGCATTGGGCGCCGAATAGTCTGGGCTGGTGGGCCCGCCGAAGAGCGTGCCAGAGTCCGTGACCTTTGGCAGATAGGTCGCGTCGACATCGATCGAGAGCCCCTTGAGCGACCATTGAATGTAAGGCTTCAGGAGGTAGCCCGGCAGGTTGCCCTCCGGGAGGGGCGCCATCGAGCCGCCCGTGTACTGGCGGGCATACTGGAAGGCCGGCGAGCTCGCATCGTTGGCGGCCCAGTAGTTGAAGAGCACGTTGCCGTTTACGCCAACCTTGGTCACGCCAACTTCCGGCGCGAGAGGAAGGACGTAGCTGACGTCGATGTTCAGGCCGTCGGTCTCCTGCCAGCCCGTCTCGGAAAGCGGAACCGTCAGGTTGCCCACGTTGGTCGAGGTGAGCTGGTTTGCAGCGGTCGACTTGAGGACGCTGCCGTCCTGGAACTGGAAGCCGCTCGCATACTGGGAGGCCGAACCCTTGGCATTCAAGTCGCCGAATATGCCCGTCCAGTCCGTGCCACCGATTCCGGTTTCACGAACGTGGTAATAGTCGAGCGTGATATCCAGGCCCTTGACGCCCTTGGGCGAGAACGCGATGCCCCCGGTGAAGGTTTGGGACTTGGACGGAGCGAGCAGCGGGTTGGCCGTGGTCGTGCCAAACCCGGCGAGGAACTGCCCGGTGACCTTGGGGGCGGATGTGAGCGCGCCGCCCGAGTTGGATTGACCATTACCCTGGAAAATCGTGAAGGTCGGGGCGCCCGAGGACGGGGGACCAAACAGGGCGAAGGTCGTCGGCGAGATGAAGCCTTCGCCAAAGGTGGCGCGGACGGTGAACTGATCGTCGATCGGATGCCACTTGAGGCCGAACTTCGGGACGGTCGACTTGGGACCGGTGTCGAGCTTCTCGTAGCGGCCTGAAACCGTAAAGTCCAGGGAGTTGAAGCCGGGCATATTCTGGCGCGGGGCAAAGATCGGCACATTGAACTCCAGGAAGAACGCATTGGTGTAGATCGTGCCGCCGGCAAAGCTGTTGGCCTTGGAATAGCCGAGGGCGAGCCCGTTTTCATAGAGGCCGTCGACCGCGTAGGAGAGATTCTGGCGGAGGAACTGATAGCCTCCGGCGAACGTCAAGTCGCCGGCAGGAAGCTCGACCACATTGCCATTGAGCCAGGCCTGGTAGTTCTTGAGCTCCGAAAGGCCCGACTGGAAGAGGGTCGTGCTAAACGCTGCCAGGGAGGCGGGATCGTTGCTGCCCGGCAGGCCGAAGTAATTGTAGACCGGCAGGTCCTGGTTGCCCGTGGCCTGATCAACCGCCACGGACAGGGGTTTGCCCGCCGCGTTATAGACGTAGCCACCGGTGCTGGAGATCTGGGGTATGAGCAACTGATTCAGCACGGCTCCGTTGGCGCCGCCGTAGACGTTCTCCAGCCATGAGGACCGGCTGTAGTCGGCGCTCACGTTCCAGGTGAGGTTGTCGTTGATCTTGCCCTTCAGGTGCTCGGCGACCGTATAGCTGTCGGTGTTGTTTGCGGCCGTTCGATTGCCGATTTCAATCAGACGTGTGCGAACGGTCGGAGCGCCCGACGGCTGGCCGATGCCCAGGACGAACCCGAATGGATTGTACGGATTATTGGCGGGAATCGTCAGGCTGTTACCCGTGAGGCTCGCCAGGGGAGAAGGAGCAAGGGTGTCGCCACCGTTGATCGTCTGCGAATAGAGGATCTCGGTCGACTCCTCGAGCTTGTCGCCAAAGATCTTGTCGTCCTCATTGATCATGAACTGGCGGCGGTCGGTCGGGATGACGAGCGCCGTTCCGAAAGTCGATGTGTTGAACATGGCCGTGCTGTTGCCGGCCTGCGCATAAAGGGGCGTCGCGCTCAGCGGAAGGTAGAGGCCCCTGGTTTGCAACGTAGTGAGCGCGGTGGCCACCGGCAGAGCGACAATTGCCGACGGGGACGACCAAACGGGCGGTGATGTGATGGCTGCATTGTAGCCGGGGGCGCCAATAGCCAGCGGAGAGCCGGCGATGATGTCGTTGCCGACGCGGCCCGGGAAGCTGCCGCTGTAGTACGCATCCTGCGTGGCACCGGGTTCGCCACCCGCGGCGGCGACCTGGTTCAGCGTCAGGTGCGCAATTTGGCGCTGCGTCGAGTTCAGCAGGTTGTTGCTGTAAAACTCCGCGCCAACGGTGATCGAAAAATCATTGTGGGCAACGCCAGCCGTCAGGCCGACGTTCCTTGTGATGTAATTGCCGCCATCGGTCGTCTCGCCGTAGCCGCCGAAGACCTCAAGGCCTTCGTAGTTCTTCTTGGTGATGATGTTAACCACACCACCGATCGCGTCCGATCCGTAGATCGTCGAGGCGCCGTCCTTCAGGATTTCAATGTGGTCGATCATCCCGAGCGGGATTGTGTTGACGTCGACCGAGTTCAGGCCTCCGAAGCCGGAGAATGCGGAGACCGCGATCCGGTTTCCGTCGAGAAGCACCAGGGTGGTCAGGTTGTTCAGGGCGACATAGGATTCGCCGCCGCCGCCGCCGCCGACGTTATTGGAGGACGTGCCAAGGTTTCCGTTGCCGGTGAATGCCGTGTCGAGGCGATTCAGAACCTGGAGAATGTTGTCCTGGCCCGTCATCTGGAGGGCCGTGTTGTCGATCACGCTGATCGGATTGGCTCCGAGCAGGGAGGAGGTGGGCAGGTACGAACCGGTGACCGTGTAGGTCTCCATCTTCTGCACGTCCGTTGCGGCCGGTGCTGTCGTTACGGGTGCAGCTGGTGTAGTCTGGGCCCTCAAGCCCTGCGCTGTCACTAGGGCCGTGCCTGCCGCCAAAATGACGGCAAGCGAACCCAAAAAGTTCCTTACGGAATTTTTGTTCATAGTTCGATTGTATATGTTGTGTGTTGTAGGAATACGCGGCCGAAGCCGTTTTTGCCTAGTGCAGAGTAATGGGGGCACCATAGGACAGCGCAATCCTTTTCTGCGGCGAATGTGTTACAAAACGCGCCGAACGGTTGACTTTTTGCGACAGGTCGCATTCCCCAACTACGGGCTCAGGCAGGGCTTGCACGTTCCGGACGCGAGCTGTAGGGGTTATGGACCCGTGACTGAAATCCACGCGATAGTCCGCCATTTGACGTCGGCGGGAGCATCCGCCCCGTCGGTCCTTGCCACGCTGGTGACAGTCCAAGGCTCATCCTACCGGCGCCCGGGAGCCCGCCTTCTGATTTTGGGCGACGGAATTCGCATGGGATCGGTGAGCGGAGGCTGCCTGGAGGAGGATATCCTGGAGCGCGCCCAAAAGGTGGCCGAGACCGGGCTGCCCCAGCTCGCTCTCTACGATACGACCTCCGAAAATGACCTGGTCTGGGGCGTCGGGCTGGGTTGCCACGGCGTCGTTCAGGTGCTCATCGAGCGACTCCCCGTCCGGCCGGCGTGGGCCGATACGATAGCCCGAAATCTCAAGGAGGGACAGCCTTCAAAGCTCGCGGTCATCTGGCATTCAGATGGTGAAACAGTAGTTGGAACACATCTATTTGATAAAGAATTAATTAAACATATTCCGGACACCAAGGAGCCCTCGGGGATCTACCTGGAAACCGTCGTCCCCCCGCCCCACTTAGCCATTTTCGGAGCGGGTGACGATGCAAGGCCCCTCTCCCGCCTGGCCAAGGAGATCGGCTGGACCGTGACTGTCGCCGATCCGCGGCCCGCCTTTGTGACAGCGGATCGTTTTCCGAATGCCGACAGGCTTATTTGCGCCCTGCCGGCCGAACTCGCCGAACGGGTGGCACCCGGCGGGGAGGCCCTCGCGGTGGTCATGACACATCGTTATGTGCATGATTTGCCGATTCTTAGCTCCCTGCTGACCCGCCCCCTTGCCTATCTGGGACTCCTCGGGCCAAGAAAACGGGCCGATAAGATCCTCCATGACATGGCTTCGGGCGGATTCGAGGTGACACCCGCCATGCGCGCGCGCCTGCATGCGCCGGTCGGCCTCGACATAGGCGGAGACTCTCCGGACGAGGTCGCCCTAAGCATCGTCGCCGAAATCCAGGCGGTCCTGGCCGGCCGCGACGGCAAGCCCTTGCGCGAGCGCCTTAGGCCCATCCATGACTGAACGGTTCGGCTGCATCGTCCTTGCCGCGGGGCCCTCGAGCCGGATGGGGGAGCCAAAGCAGCTCATCCCATTCGATGGACGCCCCCTTTTGGCGCTCGCCGTTGAGGCGGCCCTGGCATCGCCCGTGTGGCCCGTCGTCGTCGTTCTCGGGGCGAATGCCGAAAAGATCCGCCCATCGCTCGCCCGCCTTCCCGTCCTCGCGATTGAAAACGCCGCATGGTCCGAGGGCATGGCCTCCTCGATCAGGACCGGAATCACCGTCCTGCGGCAGTTCGCCCGCTCCCTGGACGGGGCCGTGGTCGCCCTTTGCGATCAGCCGGCTTTCTCAGCCGGCGCAATCTCACGGCTGATCGCCGCCCAAAGGCAAACGGGCCGCGGAATCGCGGCCGCACAATACCTCGGCCGGTGCGGAGCCCCCGCTTTGTTCATGCGCAGGCACTTTGACGCACTCGCCGCGCTCACGGGCGAGGAAGGCGCAAGGGCCCTGCTGAACGGGGATCCGGATGGCGTAGCAGCGGTCGAAATGCCGGAACTTGCCGCCGACTTGGACACCCCTGAAGACGTCGCGCGGTTTAACCCGAAGATTTCATGAACACGGCGGAAGATTGCACAAAATACAGGAGCAGAAAAAGCCGAAGGCGACCGAAGGTGGCCTTTTAGGCCATCGAGGGAGAATGAGGGTTTTTATGCCCGGTATTTTGAGCAAGATTCCACGTGCTTCGTGAAATCTTCGGGTTAGGTCGGGGGCAGGAGGCGGTCCTCCTACCGCATAGCGTTCACCAAAGCCCGCTAAGGCAGCTTCGCCTCGGTCACCTTTTTCGCCTGAGCAGCACGATAGTCATTCAGAGCCACACGCACCCGCTCGTCTCCGTGGGCCAGGATCGCCGCGGCGAACAGGGCTGCATTGATTGCCCCGGGTTTTCCGATCGCGAAAGTCGCAACGGGGATTCCGCCCGGCATTTGGACCATCGAAAGCAGCGAATCGAGCCCCTTCAGGGAGGCCGACTCCATCGGGACGCCGAGGACCGGCAGCGGGGTAAGGGCGGCGGCGACGCCGGCCAGGTGCGCGGCTCCGCCTGCACCGGCAATAATGACCTTTAGGCCGCGCGAAGCGGCCGACTCACCCCATTCGTACATGAGGCGCGGCGTGCGATGGGCGCTGATCACGCGTTTCTCGTAGGGGATGCCGAGGCCATCGAGCGTCTCGGCGGCGTGCTTCATCGTATCCCAATCCGAGACGCTCCCCATGATTATGCCGACGAGTTTGGTCATGCGCGAAGAGGTAAGGAGATTCGCCCCTGGGTGGGAAGCGGAAATATCGAAATCAAAGCCCGGCGGATTCCGGGGAGCGCCGGCCGCGGGATTCAGACAAGAGAAACGCCCTTCGGCGGTCGCACCACCGTCGTGCCGGCGATCTTGTCGTGCCAGGACTGGCGTTCTGAGTCGAACGCGACCCAGATGAATCCGAGCCCCAGCGCAACCAGCGAAAGGAAGCAGCCGAGAGCGCGCACAATCGAGGTCGGCCAATCGATCGGGCGGTCGTCCATGCGGACCACCCTCAGGCCGAAGATGATTCCGCCGACCGTCGATCCGCGGTACTTCCAGAGGCAGGCCCCGTAGGCGGCCAGGATTACCATTATGAAGGGACACGCATGGGGCAGGAAGCATGAAGCCACGCCAATGATGATAACGTCGATCAGGAGCGCCGCGGTGCGTATCCAGAATCCCGCCCTCGGCATGCTCGCGCTCGCCGACGGCAAATGCGGGGCGGCAAGCGGCGGCGGAACGACCGGGGCGGGCTCGGCCTGCGATAGCAGTGGACTTGACGGGCTTGGCGCAGGCGGTACGACCCCAGGGCTCTGCGCGGGCGGCAATGGGTCTGCGGGCGAGGACGCAATCGGCGCCGCGAATGCGGACACTGCGGGGCCGGGACCATTCAGGGGTTGCGGCCGTGGTGCAGCGGCGGCAGGTGCCGCCGGGCCCCCAGGCGCGGCGCGCGTCTTTCGGGATCCAAAGAGCGCGGTAATTCCGCATCCGGCCATGATGAGCGAAATTGTCACGGTCAGCATCAAGCCGATGTAGGGGATGATGAAGAAAACCAGACAGACCAGGGCGCCCACCACGACGGCGATCGAAAGATGCAGGCGGTCCTGCGTGATCTTCCGCCCGATCAGGGCGTAGAACGACGCCTTGCCGAACATCATCAGGCCGATGAACGCCGGAATAAGCAGGATGGCCAGCGGAATGCCGATGACCGTCACGCAAAGGATCAGGAAGACAACTGGCAGCGCGAGCACGGCGAGGAAGGCCGCCAGGAGGGACATTCCCGGCTGCTCGACGAGCTTGTCGCCCACGGTTCGCATGGGCCGGGGGAACAGCAGCGCAACCAGGGCATAGAGGGCGATTATCCCAAGATTGAAGATCCACATCCACGGGGAACGAAACCCGTGCCCGATGATTGCGTGCAGGGGCGCAAGCCCGTGCATGCGGCTCCCTATGGAGGGGTTTACGATCTTGCCCTCGACCACGGCGCGCGGATCGCGCTCCACCGTCCCCGAGACGCAAACGGCGTCGCCGCCGACCCTGGCCTTCGGTCCGAGCTTGAGGTCTCCCAGAACGGCCACGACGTCGCCATCGACCGGACCGTTTATCGTGTTGTCTCCGCAGACGGCGACAGCGTCCCCCGTCACGTTTCCATCGACCTTGAGGTCTCCCATCACAGCGACCGCGTCGCCCGTGACCGTCTCGTTCGCGGCAACAGTGTTATCCGCTGCAATGGTCACCCGGTCGTTGTCGTGACCTGCGTCGTGCCGGTGGCGGGCGGGTTTCGCCTCCGGCGCGGTGTCGTCATTCGCGTCGTCCTTTTGAACCGACACCGTGGCATCCGCAGGTTCGGGCTTGTCGAGCCGGCGAAGGGTCGAATCGGAATTGGCCTCCGCCGCCGCGACTGGGGAGACGGCCTGCGCTTTCGCTGCAAGACCCGCGAGCACGAGAGCGAAGAGGACGGCGATGGCCGTCGAAAGGAAAAGATTTCTGGTCTGGAATTTCATTTGAAAATATTCACCGGGCTTTTTGAACGAAAACGCGGTAGGCCGTGGCACCCACGCCGATGACCGTCGCATAACAGGCGGCGAGAAGCCCCAGGCTGCCGAAGAGCCAAAGGGGCGGAATTGAGCGCAGGATTGTCGCGCCCGTCTGCCACGCCACGTTTGACAGGCTCTGGGCCAGGGTCAGCCAGCCGAGCCGCTGGGAGACGGCGCCCGCGAGGCCGGACACGCCGGTCCCGCGAATGAGATTGAAAAGGACCGCAACGACAACCGCCGCAAATACGGCCGAAGCGACAAAGAATGCGCCGCGGGCGGGGGCCGGCCAGTAGGCGTATGATTTTCGCCACCAGGGAAGCGAGGCGCGGCGCTGCAGTTCCGCAAAAACACGGCCCTCGAGCGATCGGGGCGCCCGCCGGTCCGGGATTCCGCCCACGGATCGCTGGACAAGCCTTTCGAGTTCTTCGTGGGAAAGCTTCATGGGATCAGGCGTTCAAGATTTCGCGGGAGGTTCCGCTGCGGGCCAGGGCCTTTGCGAGGGCCGCGCGCGCCCGAAGGATGTCTGTCTTCACCTTCGCAAGCGACACCCCGAGCTTCCCGGCGATCTCATCGTAGG
The DNA here is from genome assembly GCA_963747795.1 of uncultured Verrucomicrobiae bacterium. Classification (GTDB taxonomy): domain Bacteria; phylum Verrucomicrobiota; class Verrucomicrobiia; order Opitutales; family Opitutaceae; genus Palsa-1447. The sequence continues at coordinate 38,691 of CAVVGS010000001.1, read as the reverse complement.
AGAGCTCCTCGAAGTGATAAAGGACAAGGGGGATTCGCTGGCGGTCCGGCAGCGTTCCCAGCGCCCGCTCCACCAGGGCCCGCCTCTCTTCGGCGTCCACCCCGTCAAAGAAGGTTTCCGGCGCCGCAAACTCGATCTCGGATTCAGAGTCCCCGCCGCCGGCGTCATCCCGTTGGAGTTCGGAGAAGAAACGCCAGCGTTTCCGGTAGCGCTGAAGATGATTCAGCGAAAGGTTTGTGGCGACGGTCTTGAGCCAGCCTCCTGCGGTCTGGCTGCCCTGCAGGGCGGCAAAGTGCTCGAACGCCTTCAGGAACACCTCCTGCGAAATATCCTCGGCCTGCGCGTCGTTGGCGACGAGCCGGACTGCGGTGGTAAAGACCATGTCTTGGTAGGCTCGCATGAAGGCGGTGAAATCTGCCTCGGCGGGGCTCATTCCCGAAGTCGGGTGTTGCACTGGAGAGGCATCGTTCAAGTCCAGAACACGGCCGGTGCCGGAAAGTCGCAAGAATGTGCTGGTTCGAGGTCCCGGAAGCGAGCGAAACGAGAACCGGACGCTCCAACGGAAAGCCTGGATCCCTTTACACTCGATTCGAAGCGAAAGCCAGCCGGTCGGCGGGCCGTCAGGGCGCAGCCTCGAAAGGGATCGGGGAACCGCAGGCCCTGGCCGCAAAGCCCATTCAAAATACAAAAGCACAATTATTAATAACTAATCTAAAATCACTTACATCATAACATAAAAAAATATTGATGCCGCGCCATGGCTGGCACGCAAGCGGCTCTTTGGCGCCGTGAATTCGCAGCATTAACAATAACTGATCAATCCCATGCCAGAACCCTCCTCCTCCAGTAGCCCCACGATGAAGCCCACGCTGGGCCTCACCGGTTTGACCATTAATGCGATGGCCCTGATCGCGCCCGGCGCGTTTCTGTGGCTGACCTACCAGGAACAGGCCCTGTATGGCGCTCCGACGGCAGGGGCGGCCATGTGGTTCGGCATTGTATGCGCCCTTTTGCTGTGCCTGGCCACCGCGGTGAGCTATGCGGAACTGTCGAAGCTCTACCCGGGCGCCGGATCGTCTTACTTTTACGCCGAGCAGGCGTTTCTATCCAAGACGAAGGCGTATAAATTCGCCCGCGTCGCCAAGTTCTTCACCGGCTGGGCGAGCCATTTGTACTACTGGGTCTATCCTGGCTGCATGGTGGGCGTCACCGCGATTCTCGGCGGTTATCTGCTGAACCAGTTCTGGCCGGATACGTTCAGCAGCACCTACAACAGCCCGCTGTTCATGATCCTGTTCTGCGTAGTGTTCGCGTTCGGCGTCTCCTACATCGCTTTCCGTGGAGTGACCGGAACGACCGCCGTCAACATGGCGATCAACATCATCCAGATCTCGGCCCTGGTGTTTTTCTCGGTACTGGCGATCCTTTACAGGACAGGGCATCCCGAGGGTTCAACCGGGTTCCACCTGTCCAACGGCGTGGCGGTCAACTACCAGGTCTTCCAGGACGTGGTGAAGGACGACAAGGGAGTGCCCCAGCCGGTCCTCGATGCCAACAACAAGCCAACGGTGGACGCGGCGGGGAAGCCCGTCTATCAGATGGCCGACCAGACCGACAAGGACGGCAACCCGGTGCCGGCTGATGCCAACGGCAAGGCCACCACCGTGGACAAGGCGGCGCCGTTCACCCTCAGCTACGCTGTGGATCAGGCCTGGTCGAAGGATTCGACCGGGGCGGTCACGTTCAACTTCCATCCGACCGCCAAGTCGGTGATCGGGCCCCACAGCTTCAACTTGGTCTTCATTCAGGCCTGCGTCGCCATTCTGATCCTCGTCGGATTCGAATCGGTCACCTCAATGGGCGAGGAGGCCAAGAATCCGAAAAAGGACATCCCCAAGGCCGTGCTGCTGTCCCTGGTGATCCAGGGCGCAGTCTGCTATCTCTTCGAGTACTTCGCGGCAAATTACCTGCTCAATAGCGGCTACACTCTGCCCAATGCCGGCGCCTCGGGAGCTCCCATCGGCGACCTCATGGTCATAACGGGCACCTGGATGTTCGGCAGCTACGCCGCAGGGCGGGCATTCATGCTGGTGCAGGCCTTCACGGTCTTTCTGGCCCTGATCGGCACGACCCTTGCCTGCCTGAACACCGGCGCACGTGTAACTTACGCCATGGGTCGCGATGACGAGGTGCCCTCGCACTTCGGCATGCTCCACGGCAGGACGCTCTCGCCGCACCGCGCCATTTGGACCCTCGCCTTCATTTCCGCGATCATCGGGATCGTGACCGTGTCGGTCTATCTGGGCGGCCAGAGCACTCCGTTGGCGGCCCTCGACAAGCACAACATCTGGTACAGCTTCGGGATCTTCAGCCCCGATGCCTACACGAAACTGCCGAACACCCTGCTGATAATCACCCTGATCAGCAACTTCGGGACCTTCCTGCTCTACATGACCACCTGCATCGTGGCCATTGTGGCCTTCCGGGAGCACCACATGTTCAACGGATTCAAGCACCTGGTCGTCCCGGTGTTCGGGCTTCTGGCGAATCTCGCCTGCATGCTCTTCTATTTGGTCGGACCCTGGTCCGTGCCCGGAATGAGCGTGAAGGAGCCCTACATCGCCCTCGGCGTGGCGGCAGTCTGGGGCGTCTACGGCTGGGTTTACTTCATGAAGAAGAGCAAGGCGACGGGCAAGGCCGTCATTCTTACCGCAAGGCCGGCGGTTTGATTTGACCCCGTCCAGTCAGCTTGGTTTCGCTGGCTCCGCCTGCAGTGCAGGCGGAGCCACCTTTATTTTACCAGCCTGCATCCATCACAAAACCGATGAAGATTGCCCAAGATCGTCGGGCGAAAAGGACCGAAGGCGACCGAGCTGTGCTAAGAGCACAGCGCAGGAAGCCTGAGGACCTTTGCGCCGACGAAATTTGGCAAGATTCATTGGAGTTTGTGATGGATGCAGGCTAACCCCTCCTCATGAGACTGCGTTACGCGCGGATATCCACGGCCGGCCCCGTACGGCCAGTGAACGAGGACTGGCTCGACTTCTGGGAGCCGGATGACCCGCTCGTTCGGGAGCAGCAGGGCAGCGTCGCCGTGCTGGCCGACGGCGTGGGCGGATATGAGCGCGGGGAGGTGGCGAGCCGCCTCGCCGTCGACGAGGCCCTCCAGGAGTTCAAGACGGCTTCGGTCGAAACCAAGCCGTACGACCTCCTGCGCCAGATGTTCGCGAAGGCGTGCGCGAGCGTGCACGAGAAGGCCACGACGGAGTTCAAGGGCCAGTTGATGGCGACGACGCTCGTCGCTTCGATCTTTCGAAACCGCACCGTGTGCGTGGCCAACGTCGGGGATACGCGCGCCTATTTCATCCGGCAGAAGCTGATCAGCCGCCTGACGACCGACCACGTGGCCACGGCGCTGCCCGTGAAGCTCGGCCTGCTCCTGGAGCGGCAGGCAATGGCGAGTGCGGAGCGAAGCCAGCTGACGCGAAGCGTCGGTGCGGAGCCGTTCTGCCAGCCATCTTTCGTGACGCAATTTCTGCACCACGGCGATTTCATCTTGCACTGCACGGACGGGCTGCACGCCTTCGTCCTCGACGAGGAAATGCGCGAGATCATCACGCGCAACCATCCGTACGACGCCTGCCGCGAATTGGTGGCGCTCGCGGAAAAGCGGGGAGGCGATGACAATATTTCCCTGCAATTGATTGAAGTGCGGGATTGGGAGCGGGTCGCCCAAAAGGCTCAGACCCAATCGCCCCGTTCGACCACGATGGGCCAGGCGAAGCCGAAGCCTGAGGCGGTGGCGGCGGGGACAGGGGACCTGTCGGCGGGGATGGTGCTCGACGAGCGCTTTGAGCTGACCGACCTTGTCGCGCGAAGCAACATGGCGTCGATCTTCAAGGCGAAGGACAAGAAGACCGGCGAAAGCGTGGCGATCAAGGTTCCCCTGCTGGCCCTGGAAAGCGACGTGGCCGGCTTCGAGCGGTTTCACCGCGAGGAGGAAATCGGCGCGCGCTTGAACCACCCCTGCATCCTCAAGGTGGTGAAGGTCGACGGCCCGAAGAGCCGCCCCTACCTCGTGATGGAGTTTCTGGACGGAAAGACGCTTTCGGACATCCTCGCCAAGCGGAAGCCGCTTTCAGAGGGGGAGGCGATCTCCTATGCAAGCCGCATCTGCGATGCCCTGGAGTACCTCCACGCGAACGGAATCGCCCACCGCGACCTGAAGCCGCAGAACATCATGGTTTGTAATGACGGCAGCCTTCGGCTTTTCGATTTTGGGATCGCGCGCGTGGAAACGGCTCGCCGGCTGACCTTCGTCGGACTGACTCCGACCATGGGCACGCCCGACTACATCTCGCCCGAACAGGTGAAGGGCAAGCGCGGCGACCACCGCAGCGACATCTACAGCCTGGGCGCCCTGCTCTATGAGATGGTCACCGGATCGACTCCATTCGAAGGCGAAAGCCCCTACGTGATCATGAATGCGCGGGTCACCGGTGACCCGCCCGCGCCGCGGAAACTCAGGTTGGAAATGAATCCGGCCCTTGAGGAGGTGATCCTGCACGCGCTGGAGCGGGATCCGAAACAGCGATACGCCAATGCGGCGGAGATGAAGCGCGAACTCGACAACCTGGACTCGGTGACGATCACCCACCGCGACCAGCGCCTGCGCGCGCCCCAGCCGTGGGCTGGGAGGAGCCACCAGTGGATCATGATTGCCGTCATGGTCGCCGCCCTGGTCGGCCTATTCTTCCTCCTGATGATCATGCTCCCCAAGCGGCATTAGCGGGGGGGATTCAAAGCCGCTTCCTGAGAAACTCAAAGACAAGGTAGCCGACAACGGACGAAGCGACGGCGATGATGAAATTGGACGCCGTGAAGATGTCATTGAGCGCCCACAACAGACCGTTTCGCCGCCCGAGACCCGAGCCCTCGAATTCCCCCATCAGCAGATTTGAGTAATAGAGGAACACGATGAAACCGGATTCGACCAATGCCCTCCACACCGGAGCGAGCTTGGGCGGGCTGTTCCAGTCTTCTGGAGGATTGTTGGCCATGGCGCGGGAGTCCTGAATCAAAGGGGGGTCAATGCTTGCCGCCGGCGGCGATATACCGGCGAATGAGCCTTTCAAGAAGATCGAGTTCGAAGGGCTTTGTCAGCACTTCGCATGCCCCGGCCTCCGCCGCCACAGCTGCAGTAGCCTCCCGGGGTCGCCCCGTCATCATGATTACGGGCACATCCCGCCCGGCCGCCTTCTCCTTCAGCATGGCGCAAAGCTCGAGACCCGGGATATCCGAGAGATTCACGTCCATCAGGACAACATCCGGCACCTGCTCAGAGAAGAATTTGAGCGCCATCCGCCCGTTCCCTGCCAGGACCGCCGCATGACCGGACGCCTCCAGAAATAGCCCCAACGTCTGCAGGAAGGGTTCGTTGTCGTCGATCACGAGTACTCTGGCCATGGAATTAACTACAAAGTCTCTGATCCTGGCAAAGCGTCAACAGGCGATGGGCCAAAGGGGACAGCCTCATTGGGGGGACAGCCTCTGGCGCAGTTCCTCAGGCGTTGAGGCGGGCGATTGGCACGTGAAATTTTCGCAAACGTATGCGGTGGCCCTGCCATTGAGGGGCCGCATTTCGGCGATCCAGGGCGCCCGGGCCGCCAGCCAGGCCTGCCCGGGCCCTCCATCCGCTCCCAGAATGCTTCGTCGCGGGCCGAGGCGCTCGGCCAGCACGGCCGCCATGGCCTGAAAATCGCAGGATTGCGGGTTGCCCGCCAAAACCACCTGGCGCGGCGGCCCGAGCGCCAGTTCGAGCGCACAGAGCATCCGGGGCATCGCATTGGGATATTCACTCCATCTGGGCTGAAAGGCGGCCAGCGTTCGCAGGGCGCGCTCGCGATAGGCTGTCCCCTTCGACTCCAAGGCGGCGGCCAGGCGCAGGAGGTTCATGGCCGCCACCGAACTCGGGGCCGGTTCCGCGCCATCGTAGTCATCCTTGATCCGAATCACAATGTCAGAAGCGCCGGCAGCGGAGTTGAAGTAACCGCCGCCTTCCGAATCCCAGAACAGCTCGTCCATCTTGGCCTGGAGCTGCTCGGCCCATTGCAGCCAGCGCACGTCAAACGTCGCCTCGTACAAATCTATAAGTCCATGAATAAGAATCGCATAATCCTCGGCAAACCCTTCGACCGATCCCCTGGCGCCACGCCAGGACCGGAAGAGAACCCCCCGTTTTTCGTCAAACAACTCCCGCTGAATGAATTCCGCCGCTTGCCGCGCCGCGGCCAAATAGGCTGTCCCCTCATGGGAGGCTGTCCCCATTGCCTGGTGCGTCCTTGCAAGGGCTGAAATCATCAGGCCGTTCCAGGCGGCGATGATCTTGTCGTCGAGCGCGGGGCGGGGTCGGGCGGATCTCGCCGCGCGCAACCGGCTGAGGCAGCCGGCAACGATCTCGCTGGCCACCTCAATCTCGAGCCCGGCCTCCTTTGCCGCATCCGCAAGCAGGCGGTTCTGCATCAGGATGTTGCGTCCGGTGAATTCGCCGTTGGGGTCGCGGGCAACCGGCACGTTTCCCCCGGGCAGCACGCCGAAGAGTGGACAAAAAAGGACTGCATCGGAACCGAGGATCGCCTCGATTTCCGCCTGTCTCCAGACATAGAAGGCGCCCTCGGCATGCTCTCCTGTCGCGCCCACGGCCGAATCCGCGTCCTCGGCAGAGTAAAACCCGCCTCCCGGGTGCCCCAGATCCCGAAGCACATAATCCAGAATGTCGCGGGCGAGCCAGATACACCGTCCATCGCCGGTCGCCTGCCAGGCCTCAATGGCATTGACCGCGATCTGGGCCTGGTCGTAAAGCATCTTCTCAAAGTGCGGCACGAACCAGTCCTCATCGACTGAGTACCGATGAAACCCGCCACCCACATGGTCGTGGATGCCCCCGCGCGCCATCCGCCGCACGGTCGAGGCCGCCATGGCCACCGCCTCGCGACCCGCATCGCTCTCGACGCCCTGGATCGCTGCACACCGGAAAAGAAAATCCAAGTTGCTTGCCCTCGGAAATTTAGGAGCTCCGCCAAACCCGCCCCGAGCGGGGTCATAACTCCCATGCAAGGCTTCAAAACAAGCCTCGAAGGCAGCCGAGGCAGCCTCTGCAAGCGCCAGACCGGGCTCGGGCGCCTTCTTGGCTCCCAACTGCACGCGGAGCGACGCCACCAAGGTTTCGCCATGATTCTCCAGCTCTTGCCTATCCTCCCGCCATCCCCGCGCAATGCTCCTAAGAACCGACGGAAAACCCGGTCGCCCGTGCCGATCCTCAGGCGGAAAATACGTGCCCCCGTAGAATGGCTTTAAGGCCGGCGTCAGCCACACGCTGAGCGGCCAGCCGCCCTGGCCGGTGAGCGCCTGCACGAAACTCATGTAGACCCGATCCACGTCCGGCCGCTCCTCCCGGTCCAACTTGATCGGGATGAAGCTTTCGTTCAGCAGGCCAGCCGTTTCCCCGTTCTCAAACGATTCATGCGCCATCACATGGCACCAATGACACGTTGAATACCCTATGCTTAGGAAGATTGGCTTCTGTTCCGAACGGGCTAGCGCGAAGGCCTCCTCGCCCCAGGCGTGCCAGTCGACCGGATTGCCGGCATGCTGCCGCAGGTAGGGTGAGCTTTCGAGGGCGAGGCGGTTGGGCATGGCACGCAACCTACCCAATCGAGCCAGCAATGCCAGCGCCGCTCAATGGCCGAGCACCCAGGCGAAAATCAGCGGGGCCACGATCGTGGCATCACTTTCGATGATGAAGCTCGGCGTATCAACTGCGATTTTGCCCCACGTTATCTTCTCGTTCGGCACCGCGCCCGAGTAGCTTCCGTAACTCGTCGTCGAATCGCTGATCTGGCAAAAATAGCCCCAGAGCGGGACGCCTGTTCGGCAGAGATCCTGGTGGAGCATCGGAACTACGCAGATCGGAAAGTCTCCGGCGATCCCGCCGCCGATCTGGAAAAACCCGATCGAACCGTGACCGTTGCGCATTTTCCGGGCGTTGGCGGTATACCAGCCCGCCAGCTCCATCATGTATTCGATACCGGTCCGGACGGTATGGACGTTCTTGATGTCTCCACTGATGCAGTGCCCGGCGTACATGTTGCCAAGCGTTGCATCCTCCCAGCCGGGAACCCAGATCGGCAGGTTCCTCTCGCAGGCCGCGACCAGCCAGGAATTCTTCGGATCGATCTGGTAGCTTCGCTGCAGTTTTCCGTCGCGCAGCACCTTGTACATGAACTCGTGCGGGAAAAAGCGCTCGCCTGCGCGGTCCGCCGCGACCCATTCCTCGAGCACTGCTGCCTCGATCCGGCGCATGGCTTCCATCTCCGGAATGCACGTGTCGGTAACGCGATTCATGTGCCGGCCGAGCAGGGCCTTCTCGTCCGCGGCCGTCAGGTGGCGATACCGGGGAACGCGCTCGTAATAGTCGTGTGCGACGAGGTTGAACAGGTCCTCTTCCAGGTTGGCGCCCGTGCACACGATCGCATGCACCTTGTCCCTGCGGATCATTTCCGCGAGCGAGAGCCCCAACTCCGCCGTGGACATGGCACCCGCCAGGGTCACCAGCATCTTTCCGCCCTGCGCCAGGTGGCCATCGTAGGCCTTCGCCGCGTCCACAAGCGCCGCCGAGTTGAAATGGCGGTAGTGGCGCGCGACAAACCGGGAAACGGGGCCTTTCTTCCGCGCAAGGGCGGCATTCACGTCTTCGGGTCGCTTGAATTGTTGTTTAGCCTTCATGCCTTGAAAGGGAGGAAGTTAAGCCGTCGCGGCGGGCAGGGCGACACCAAACCCTCAAATTTGCAATATGTTTTCTATTATTGTATTATGCACTCGCTGGAAAGAGCCGTTGACCCTCCCCCGGGCCCCGCGATTGTCTGGTCACTTTTCGATGCTCACGCTGGCCGACATTTCCAAGTCCTACGGTACACGGACGCTGTTTAGCGATGTTTCGCTATTCATCGCGCGGACCGACCGCTTTGGACTGGTCGGCCCCAACGGCGCGGGCAAGTCCACCCTCTTCAACCTGATCCTGGGCGAGGAATCGCCGGACTCGGGCACGATCACCTGGCAGCGCGGCTCCGACTATGGCCACCTGCCCCAGGAAACGGCACCTGCGGGAGCCGAAACGATCCTGGACACCGCGTGCGCGATCACCCCCGAGTTCGCGGAGCTGCGCGCCCACATGGCCACGATCGAAAAAGGAGGGTCCTCACCCTGCCTTGCAGGCGAAATCGACCACCACGACCGGTTTGAGGAGCTGGGAGGCTATGCGATCGAAACAAAGGCCAAGATCGTCCTTTCCGGGCTCGGTTTTCGCGAATCGGATTTCCTGCGGCAGGCCCGGACCTTTTCGGGCGGATGGGTCATGCGCGCCCATCTTGCCCGGCTTCTCGCCCGCGAGCCCGATCTGTTGCTCCTCGACGAGCCGACGAACCACCTCGATCTCGAGGCCCTGCTCTGGTTCCAGGACTACCTGACCCGCTACCCCGGCGGGCTCGTCGTCATTTCCCACGACCGGGCCTTCCTCAATGCCCTGTGCAACGGCATTCTCGAGCTGCGGGACGGCACCCTTTATCGCTACAACGGCAATTACGACGACTACATCCGCGAAAAGGAGGACCGAAAGGCCCAGCAGGCCGCCCTTTTCAAGACCCAGCAGCGGGAAATCGTGCACCTGCAGCGTTTTGTCGACCGTTTCGGCGCCAAGGCGTCGCTCGCTTCGCGGGCAAAATCCAAGGAAAAGCAGATCGAGCGCCTGCAGGAGGTCGCCGTGGACGAACCCCAGGAGGAGCTGAAGCGGATCAATTTCAGGTTTCCCCAGCCGCCCCGCTCGGGCCTGCGGGTTGTGACCCTGAAAGGCGTCGAACAGGCCTACGGCGAGCGCGTGGTCTATCGCGGCCTTGATTTCCAGGCCGAGCGCGGCCAGCGGACCGTGCTGGTCGGGCCCAACGGCGCGGGCAAGTCGACGCTCCTCAAGATCCTCGCCGGGGTCGTCCCGATTCGCGCGGGCGTCCGGGAGCTCGGAAGCAACGTTTTCTCGGGCTACTACGCCCAGAACCGCCTCGACAACCTGGACGCCCGCCGCACGGTGATGGAAGAGGCGATGGAGATGCGCAACGCGAACCGGGATGTCACCGAGCAGACAGCCCGCGCGATCCTTGGCGGCTTCCTGTTCCGGAAAGACGATGTCTTCAAGAAGGTATCCGTCCTCTCCGGCGGCGAGAAGTCCCGCCTCGCCCTGGCGAAGCTCCTCCTCGCCCCGCCCAACCTGCTCCTCATGGACGAGCCGACGACGCACCTCGACATCCCCTCCATTGACGCCCTGATCCGCGCACTCAAGGCCTTTGAGGGAACGCTGATCTTCATCAGCCACGACGTGCACTTCATCCGTGCGCTGGCTAAGACCGTCCTCCACGTCCATTCGGGCCGGCTGACGCCGTACGCGGGCGACTACGACTACTACCTCGGCAAATCCCGGGCGACCAACGAGCGCGCCGCCCTGACCGCCGGCTTTGCCGACAATCGGCCCCCCGAGGCCGCGGCGCGCACGCGCCTGCCGCACCAAGGCGAGGCGAACAACGATGAAACGGCCGCCGCCCAGCCCGGCTCCCAGTCGGGCCCGAAGACCAGGGAGCAGAAACGCCTCGAAGCGGAGGCTCGCGCGGCCCGCTCAGGGCCCCAAAAAAAGCTCCGCACCGAAGTCGGCCTGCTCGAGAAGCGGGTGTCGGAATTGGAGGCGAAGCAAACCGAGCTGACCGCGATTCTCGAGGCGCCCGAAACCTACCAGGAGCCGGGCAAGGCGCAGCACGTCAATCGCGAGCTTTCCTCGGTCGTCGAGCAGCTGCGGGAGGCGACGCTGGAATGGGAGCGAAAGGCAACCGAGCTCTCCGAACTGGACAACGTCTCCAAATAATCTCCTCGATCAGCCTTGGCGCGGCAATCGGCTCGTCTCCCAATTTGATCGCTTCCTCGAGGGTCCTTCGCGCATCCGCGAGGGAATCCTCGTCTGAGGCGTGAATCGTGCAAAGCGAGCTTCCCGGCGGCACCCATTCGCCCACCTTCACCAGATGGCTAATGCCCACGGCCGGATCGACCGGTTCATCCGCACGGGCGCGCCCCGCCCCGAGCCTCAACGAAGCTTGCGCGATTTCGAGGGCATCGGCCGAGCGGACGCAGCCCCCCCGCGCATGGACGAGGGGAACCTGAAGGCGGGCGCGCGGAAGGCGGCTCGGGTCGTCGATCGCAGCCACATCCCCGCCCTGGGCGGCGACCGCCGCCCTGAATTTCGCCCAGGCGGCGCCGGATGCGATTGAATCCCTGAGCCGGCGCCTGGCCTCGCCGGCGTCCGCCGCGACACCGCTCAGCAGGAGCATCTGCTCCCCGAGGACAAAGGTGACCTCCTCGACGTCGGCCGGGCCCGAGCCGTGCAGGAATTCGATCGATTCAACGACCTCGAGCGCATTGCCGACCGTGCGCCCGAGCGGCTGATCCATCGCGGTCAGGACGGCGCGCACCGGTTTCCGCATCGACCTTCCGATGCCGACCATCGCCTCGGCGAGCTGCCGGGCCCGGGCCTTCGTCGGCATGAACGCCCCCCGGCCAAATTTCACGTCGAGGACAAGGGCGTCGATCCCTTCGGCAAGCTTCTTGCCCATGATGCTTGCGCAGATGAGCGGATCGCAATCGATCGTCGCCGTCATGTCTCGAAGCGCGTAAAGCTTCCTGTCCGCCGGAGCCAGTTCTCTGGTCTGGCCCATCATCGCCAATCCCAGGCTCGCCGCTTGAGCCGCGAATTCGGCCAGCGAAAGATTCACCCGAAAACCCGGAATCGATTCCAGCTTGTCGAGCGTGCCGCCCGTGTGTCCCAGGCCGCGGCCGCTGACCATCGGGACGCAGGCGCCGCACGCCGCCACCATGGGCGCGAGGTGGAGCGAAATCTTGTCGCCGACGCCGCCCGTCGAGTGCTTGTCGACCTTGGGCGCCCGAATGCCCGACAGGTCCGCCACCCGCCCCGAATTCACGACCGCCGAGGTCAGCTCGGTCGTCTCGGCGGGGGTCATGCCGCGCAGGTAGATGGCCATCAGCATCGCGCTGAGCTGGTAGTCCGCCCAGGATCCATCGGTCGCCCCCTTTACAAAGAAGGCGATCTCCCCGCGGGTAAGCGCGAATCCGTCGCGCTTGCGGGCGATCACCGATGAGGGGAAAAGGGCGCCCGGCATAAGGCTCGCGCGGAGGCTGGATAATGCCCGGGGGCCCTATGCCCCGATCGGGTGCCAGGTCGTCTTGAATTCGACGAAATTGCGGATCGCGTAGAGACTCTGTGCTCCATCGGAAAACCAGTCCTGCCCCTCCTCCGCCTTCGCGAAGTGCGTCCGCTTGACGATTTCAACGGCGCCCAGCGCCAGGATCTTGCGCTCCTCGGCATTGGCGACGGCGCTTATCGCGCGCAAATGGGCATGCGTCGCGAACGTCGGGACGAGTTCCCGGTGAAAGCCTGTCAGGAGATTGACGACCCCGCCGGGCAGGTCGCTCGTCGCGAGCATCTCCCCGAGGACGACCGCCGGATAGGGCGAGCTCTCCGACGCCAGCGCCACGACGGTGTTGCCGCTGGTGATGACCGGGGCGACGAGCGACACGAGCCCGAGCAGCGGCGCATCGGACGGGGCGATGACGCCGACGATCCCCATCGGCTCGGCAACCGTGAAATTGAAGTAGGGCGCCGAGACAGGATTCACGCTGCCGAGCACCGCCTCGTACTTGTCGGCCCAGCCGGCGTAATAGATCAGCCGGTCCACGGCAGCCGCAACCTCCCTGGCCGCGGCGTCTCTCGAACCGCCCAGGGCGATTGCATCGGCCATCTCGGCCGCGCGCGACTCGAGCATTTCGCCCAGCCGGTACAGTATCTGCGCGCGGTTGTACGGCGTGCGCCGGGCCCAGCCCGGCCCCGCCTTCGCGGCGGCCTCGACCGCGTTGCGAAGATCCTTGCGGGTGCACTGGGGAATGTTGGCGAAGAACGCGCCCGAGGCGTCCTTGATCGGGAAAGTCCGCGCGCTTTCCGAACGGATGAAGGCGCCGCCGACGTAAACCTTGGGGGTCTTGGTGATGGGAAGTCGGGTCATGGCGCAATACTAAATGAGTTTCGCGTAGTCCAGGAGCCCCTGGCGGCCGCCCTCGCGGCCGAAGCCGGACTCCTTGTAGCCGCCAAACGGGGAGGTCGGGTCGAACTTGTTGAACGTATTGGCCCAGACCACCCCCGCCTTGAGTTCCGTGGACATCTTGAGGATGCGCGAACCCTTGTCGGTCCAGACCCCGGCGCTCAGCCCGTAGGCCGTGTTGTTGGCCTTCTCGATCGCCTCGTCCACGGTGCGGAAGGTGAGGATGCTCAAAACCGGCCCGAAGATCTCCTCGCGGGCGATCCGGTGGCTTTGTGTGACGCCGGTGAAAAGCGTCGGCGGAAGGAAGTAGCCTTTTGACGGCAGGCGGCACGGCGGCTGCCACATCTCGGCGCCCTCCTCCACCCCGATCTTCAGGTATTCCCTGATCGTGTCCAATTGCGCCTGTGAAACGATCGCCCCGACGTCCGTGTTCTTGTCGAGGGGATCGCCAACGCGAAGGACGCGAAGGCGGTTCCGCAGCTTTGCGATGACGGCGACCGCCACCGGCTCGTGGACGAGAAGCCTCGAGCCCGCGCAGCAGACCTGGCCCTGGTTGAAGAAGATGCCGTTGACGATTCCTTCAACAGCCTGGTCGATCGGCGCGTCGTCGAAGACGATATTCGCGGCCTTTCCGCCGAGTTCCATCGTCATCCTCTTGTCGCCGCCCGCCACCGAGCGCATGATCACCTTGCCGACGTCGGTTGACCCGGTGAAGGCGATCTTCGAGGCGGTCGGGTGGGCCATGATGAGTCCGCCCGTGCTGCCGGGGCCCGTGACGATGTTGACGACTCCCGGCGGCAGGCCCGCGTCCTGGAATATCTCGGCAAGCTTGAGCGCCGTGATGCACGTGTTCGACGCGGGCTTGAGCACCGCGCAGTTCCCCATGGCAAGCGCCGGGGCGAGCTTCCACGCGAGCATGAGCAGGGGAAAATTCCAGGGGATCACCTGGCCCACCACCCCGAGCGGCGCAGCCTTCCGGCCGGGCGCCACGTACTCGAGCTTGTCGGCCCACCCGCCATGGTAGAAGAAATGGGCGGCGCACATCGGCACGTCGAAGTCCCGCGTCTCGCGGATCGGCTTTCCGTTGTCCATCGTCTCGGCGACCGCGAATTCCCTTGCGCGGTCCTGCAGCAGCCTGGCGACCCGGTAGAGGTATTTCCCGCGCTCCCGCCCGGGCATCCTCCCCCAGGCCTCAAACGCCCGCGCGGCGGCCTCGTAGGCGGCGTCGACGTCGGATGCGCCGCCCGAGGCGATTTCCGCCAGTTTGCGCTCGTTCGCGGGATTGATCGAATCGAAGTATTTTCCCGATTTCGGGGGGACGAATTCGCCGTTGATGAACAGCTCGTAGCGGGACTTCAACTTCGGGTCTGCGGTCTCCGGCGCGGGGTCGAACTCCCAAAGGTCGCCAAAAATCAGCGCTGGCGCGGCCCTGCCCCGGATCTGAGTGGGCGGCCGGCCGCTGGACTGGCCGTTGCGGGAGGCGGATTTGCCCTTCACATGGGCGGTCGGTGGCTTGGTGGCGTGCGCCGGCATGGTTGTCCTTTTCAATAGCTCTCAGCGGCGTCGCTGAAATAATAGGGCGCCTGATAGGCCCCGGTCTTTTCCTTTTCAATCTGGCGGAGCAGGTCGTTCAACAGGGCGCTCGCGCCAAACCGGTACCGCCTGTTGACAAGCCAGGCATCGCCCAGCGTCTCCTTGACGGCCACCAGAAAATGAAGCGCCTGCTTGGCGCCGCGGATGCCTCCGGCGGGCTTCATCCCTATGGCGACCCCGGTGTCCAGATAATGGTCCCTGATCGCATCGATCATGACCTGGTTGTTTCCGAGGGTCGCGTTGAGCGATGTCTTCCCCGTGCTCGTCTTGATGAAATCGCCCTCGCGCAGGACGCTCATGGCGAGAAAGGACGCGGCGCGGATCGCGTCGTAGGTTTCCAGCTCGCTCACCTCCAATATCACCTTGAGGGCTGCTCCGCCGCAGGCCTCGCGGACGGCCGAAATCTCGTCCTGCACCCTTGCGAACTCGCCGGCCAGAAACGCTCCTCGGTTGATCACCATGTCGATCTCGTCGGCACCGTCCGCGGCGGCTCCCCTCACTTCGGCCAGGCGCGTCCTGAAATGCGTCTGCCCCGATGGAAAGGCCGTCGCCACCGACGCCACCCTCACCGGAGTGCCGGCGACGTGCTTCTTCGCATGCCGCACCATCGAGGGATATACGCAGACGGCCGCGACGGAGGGCACATCCGCATCCTCGTGCGGATGCAGGGCCTTGCAACAGAGCGAGGCTATCTTTCCGGGCGTGTCCTTTCCCTCGAGGGTTGTCAGATCGACCATGGAAACGGCCAGTTTCAGGCCGCTGAGCTTGGATCCCTTCTTGATGCTCCTGGTCGCGTACTTGGCGACCCGCTCCTCGATCCCAACGGCGTCGACGGTGCCGATCTCGTCGAAAAGGCGTCGAAAAGCCGAAGGGTATGCAAATGCCGGCACTCCGGTAGCATCGCTCCAATCGGGCCCAAAAACAACGGAAAATGAGCGCCGATTTTCACGGGGCCGGGAAGATTAACCTAGATCAGGCCTCCCGGCCGCCCTATTGCATTCCGAGGGCCTTTGAGGTTATCCGCCACCGATGCTAACCAAATCTGAAATCCAGCGCCTTCGCTCGCTGCGCGAAAAAAAACACCGCGAGGCGCTTGGGCTTTTCCTGATCGAGGGGGAAAAGGGGGTCGCGGACCTCCTGGCGGCCGGGTTCCCCCTGGGGGAGATTTACGCAACGCCCGATTGGAAGGGTCCCAGGACGCGCGAGGTCTCCCCTGCCGAGATGGAGCGCATCAGCCAGCTTCCGACGCCCTCCCCGGTCCTCGGGCTGGGCGCCATCTCCAGGCCGCCCCTTCCGGCCGGCGGTCTCGACCGGGGCCTTACCCTGGCGCTCGACGGCGTCCAGGATCCGGGAAATGTCGGAACCCTGCTTCGGATCGCGGACTGGTTCGCGCTCGATAGGGTCGTTCTCTCGCCGGATTGCGCCGATCCATTCTCGCCCAAGGTCATTCATGCAAGCATGGGCTCGTTTTCCCGCGTGACGGTGCACACCGCGAACCTTCCGGCCGCGCTCGCCGCTGCAAAAGCGCCCGTATTCGGCTGCGATCTTGAAGGGGTGGATGTGCACCGGTTGGCTCCGATGCAGGACGCCGTAATCGTCGTCGGCAGCGAAGGAGGCGGCCTTTCGGACGGCGTGAGGGCGCTCGTCACAACCCGGATCACCATCCCGCGCCACGGAAAGGCGGAATCGCTCAACGTCGCGATCGCCGCGGCGATCATCTGCGACAATCTCCGCCGTCCGCCCGCCGTCCCCTAGGGGCTACTTGTCCTTGCCGCCGCCACGCCGGCCGCCGCCGCCGGCGGTCAGCATCGTCCCCCCAAGGACGCCGACCGCAAACATGCCGAAAAAGATGTAGGCCGCCGGCTGGTGGATGTCCTTTGGAGACGCGATGGGGAAGGAAAAATCGATCGGGTGCGTGTTGTTGATGCCGGCGTATAGCACGACGAACAGCATCAGGAGGAAGACCACCGAGCGTAGAAGCACTTTGAAGTTCATGGCGTGTGTAATCGAGGGCTAAGCCCGGCTGGCCCTCCACGCAAACGGGAAATCGCACGCCGAACGGAATCCTAGGCCCGTCCGCCTCCGGACGAGCCCGGCTCGCTCGCAACGAGGAGCGTTATGAGCGAGATGAGGATTACGGCTGTTACCATGGTGTTGATTTGCTGGAGACGTCCGGGAGGTCGGCCCGGCCTCACCCTTCCCGGCCAAAATGGCGCCGGTTTGAGCCTTTTCAGGCCATCGCGGCGGTCATCGGCCAGTGCGTTCGAAACCGGTCGCCCGCGAATGTTCCATGAATCCGCCCGGCCCGGGAAAATAACGCGGCTTGTGCGGGCTTGCGACTCCCTGTATGCAGGCGTACGGTAACTGCAGTCGCCGCCCGTGCCCGAGAACCCTCCAGCCCCCGCCACCTCAGGCGTGTCCTCATTTTGGAAGAGACGCGTCATCGATCCCATTGTCCACCAGCTGACACAGGGCATCACGCCGGAGAAGATCGCCCTGACCCTGGCCGTCGGCAGCGCCTGCGGCCTATTCCCCATCTGGGGCACCACCACCTTCCTGTGCCTGGTCGTGGGAGTCTCCCTCCGCCTGAACCAGCCGATCATTCAGATCGTAAACGGCCTATGCGTCACCCTCCACATACCCGCGATCCTGGGGCTTGTCCGGCTGGGCGAGTGGCTGTTCCGGGAACCGAGGACGTACCTGCATATCCGATACATGAATCAGATGTTCTGGGACGATCCCGGGCTTTTCGTCCATCGCTACGGCCTGATCGCCCTTCACGCGTCGGCGGCATGGGCCCTCCTCCTGCCGGTCTGGATACCCCTGGTTTATTTCATATTCCTTCCCGTCTTGCGCGAGATGGACCGCATGCGCATCGCCTCGTCCGTCAAGACGACGGACGTGCGCCCCCCTGTGCACCCGGTGCCTTGATCGCGCCGGCGAATTTTCTCAGGTATTTGAGCGCAACGGCGAATTCGTTCGGCAACGGAGCCTGCAGCGCCATCGGCTCGCGGGTCGCCGGATGAAGGAATGTGAGCCCGCTCGCGTGCAGCGCCAGGCGGGCGATCAGCGGCCTTTCCTCGTCGCGCCCCTTGTAGCGGCGCTTGAGATCCGACAGGAGCAGCTGCGTCCCGGGATCCCCATAGAGGGCGTCCCCCAGGACCGGAGCCCCGATTGCCGCCAGGTGCACGCGGATCTGGTGCGTGCGCCCGGTCAGCGGGCGGCACTCGAGCCACGCAAAGCGTCCGAACGGCTCCAGGACGCGAAATTCCGTCAGAGCCGCCTGCCCCCCGCGCTTTCGGAATATCCGCATCCTTCCCGGGCGCGCCTCATCAGGGCCCAGAGGAAGATCGACTGTGAACCCGGGTGGCAGCCCCCCGTCGCCGGACCGGATGGGCGCGACCACCCGCCCCTCCTCGTCGGCCGGCTGGACCGTGGCAAACGCGAGGTAGGTTTTTCCCGCCGTCTTCGACTGGAACTGGCCGCTCAGGAAATCGAGCGCGGGCTTTGACTTGGCGCAGAGAAGTATCCCGCTCGCCTCCGCGTCGAGGCGGTGCACGTTCGCCACGTGCCGGCCCAGGCGGGCGCGCACGAGCTCCATCAGGTTTTCGCCCCGCTTGCCCCAGCGCTCAGGCGCGACAAGGAGCCCGCTCGGCTTGTCGAAAGCCACAAGGTCGTCGTCTTCGTGGATGATCGGCGGGAGCGGCACGTGAATTCGGCGGTCGCCCCCGAAGGTCACGACTGGCTTCCGCATACGCAACATTTCAGTGGCTTAGCACTCCATTTCAGAAATGGAGTGCTAAGCCGCTGCTGCCCTGCCTCGCGGCCGGGCGCGAGGAACCAGGAATCCCTGCCAGCGCGAGGCTGTCCCTGTTTTATTGAGGTTGTCCCCGTTTTGTTCGCCAAAAGACCAAACCTTGGGGCGATGTGGCATGGACGATGCTTTCCGATCGTGTGCTGACAAACAGCATCTTGGGTAGCGTGAAATCGGCCCTCAGGGCCGAACCAGAAAACTGGGGCCGGCGTTAAGGGGTTATCGCCGGCCCCTTCTGTTTTTGCCGGAAGGGAACCGCGCGGGCGGGCCTGGCCCGAAACCGGTCCGGCTCAACTCCCGCCCGCGTCCGGTCTCAGGTAGGCCAGCAGCCGCCGCTCAAAATCGGCGGTGGAAAGGACTCCCCGCTGCCTGTCCCGGATCATCCCGTCGCGGTCGATGATGAATGTCGTCGGCAGGGCATCCACGCTCCCAAAGGCCTCCTCGGCGCCATCGTCGCCCATCACCACCTGATAGCCGACCCCATATTGCTTGATGAACTTTTTCACCTCGGCCGTGCCGCGGTCCATTGAAATGCCGACAAAGACGAGCCCGTCCGCGGCGTATTTCTTCTGGAGCGCCACATAACCGGGTATCTCCTGCCTGCACGGATTGCACCAAGTGGCCCAGAAATCCACGACCACAACCTTGCCCTTGCCCAGGTCGGACGTCACGACGCGTCCGTCCACATCCTTCAGGCTCCACGCAGGCGCCGGCGCCAGGAGCGCCCGCGGCTTGCAGGCCGCCAGGCCCGCGACCGCGGCGCACAGGGCAAGCCACAGGAGAAAGCTCTTCATGGGATGGCGATTAAAAGCGGGGCATGGCCCCGGACCGAGGGGACAACCTATGCCTATGATTCCCCGCGGCAATTATTGTTCACTTTTTCTGTCGGACAACGGCGAACCCCGCCGGACCGAGCCGGGCCATTCACAATCCATCGCGGTCCGGATGTGAACAAATGCGAAGCCGAACCCGGGCCCAGGGACGCTGCCGACCGGCCCGAAAAGGCCGCCTCAGCCTTCCTTGGGGTCCGACAGATCGAGGCCGAGCGTTTCCACGAATTTCCGCATCGCCGGGGTCAATACGCGCCCCTTGCGGTGCAGGATCGCAAGCGGCCGGGTGAATTCCCGGCCGTTGAACTGAAGCACGGCAAGCGTGCCCTGCTTCGCTTCCTGGACGACCGTCGCCTGCGGCACGATCGCGATGCCGTGGTCGATTTCGACCGCGCGCTTCACCGTCTCGATGTTGTCGAATTCCATCACCGGGTCGAGTTCGAGCCGGTTCTCCCTGAAGATCTGGTCGATCGCCTTGCGGGTCGGAATGTCCGGGTCGAATCCGATGAACCTCTGGCCCGCCAGGTCCGCAACGTTGACCTCGCCCTTCTTTGCAAGCGGGTGCTCAGGATGCGTGATCAGCACCAGCCGGTCGTTGTGAAACGGCACCATCTCGACCTGCCGGACCTTGACAGGAAATGCCACGAGCCCGAAGTCGACCGAATTGTGGAGAATGTCCTCATAGACGAGGTTGGACCGCCGGTACTCGACGCGCACGTTCACGGAAGGATAATCGTGCAGGAATCGCTTGATGTACGGAGGCAGCTCGTGAAGCCCGATCGAATAGATCGTCGATATCCGGATCGTGCCGCTGATCACCTTTTTCATCTCCTGAAGTTCGGACAGGAGCATCTCATAGGTGTGCAGCATCTCCTTCGCCGACTCGTAGACGCGCTGGCCCTCGCGCGTGAGCTGAAATTGTTTCTGGCTACGGTCGATCAGCAGCACCTTGAAGTGGCGCTCCATCGCCCGCGCCTGCTGGCTGACGGCGGATTGGGTCAGGTTGTTTAATTTCGCCGATTTCGAAAAACTCTTCGTCTCGACCAAGTCGGCAAAAATCTTAAGGTTTTCAATTTGCATGATTAGCTCTCGTGCTAGGACAGAAGCTAATGAAGAGAGCCTCGGCGTAAATGTCTAATTAGAAAATCTAACGTACGACTCATGATTCCTGCATACGACGAGTTCCGGCAGACGGCGGACGCACTCCGCGCCGCGATCGCAGAAGCCTGCGTCCGGGCAGGGCGGGCGCCCGATGCCGCGGTGCTGCTGCCTGTCACGAAAAGCCATCCCGTTTCCGCGGTTGAATACGCCGCCCGCTACGGCTTCTCCGCAATAGGGGAAAACCGTGTACAAGAAGCAGTTGAGAAACGCGCCCAAACGACAGCGATCATCCGCTGGGAACTCATTGGCCACCTCCAGTCGAACAAGGCGGCGCTGGCTGCCCGCCATTTTGACCGGATCCAGAGCGTGGACAGCGAGAAACTGATAAATCTGCTCGATCGCGCCGCGGCCGACCTCGGACGGAGCATGCCTATCCTATTACAAATCAATGCCGGGCACGACCCGGCGAAGTTTGGCGCAGAACCCGAGGCCGCCCCCCGCCTCGTTGAAGCCGCCCTTGCCCGACCATACCTTCGGCTAGACGGCCTAATGACGATCGCTCCGCTGTCCTCCGATTCCGCCGTCGCCGAGCGCACTTTCTCGAACCTGCGGAGCCTGCGCGACGAACTTGCGGCCCGTTTCAATGTTCCCCTTCGGGAGCTTTCGATGGGAATGAGCGATGATTTTCCCGCGGCCATCGCCGCGGGCAGCACGCTCGTCCGGATTGGCACGGCCCTTTTCGGAGGTCGCTAGCCTCAAACTCCGCCTTTCCAATGTTGCCAGTTCGCTGAATTTTTTTTCTCCTTGTGCCCGTGGAATTGGCAACGGAAAAGCTCGACGCGAGCCGCCAGGCGGCGCTGCGCAGCCTGCTCGACGACACGAGCGCGTCGGTGCGCCAGGCTCTCCTCGCCTATTTCAATGGACAGGGAGCCTCGGCGGCCCCCTTTTTGCGCGACATCGCCAACGGACCCAACCGCTCGCTCGCGAGGCATGCGGCCTGGTTCCTGAATGAGCTCAAGTTCAGCGATCCGATCTCGGAGTTCCGCGGGTTCATCCGCTCCCTCAATTACGAGCTGGAGACGGGCTCGCTTCTGCTTGCGCGCACCGTCTCGCCGAGCCTCGACATCGGCGAGTGCTGCACGGCGCTCGACAGGATCGCGGGCCGCTGCCGCGAACTCATTGTCGAACCGTCCACCTGCCGGGAGAAATGCCGTATCGTCAACCGTGTCATGTTCCATGAATGGGGCTTCCGCGGCAATGTCGAACACTACACAGACCCGCTCAACAGTTTGATAGACAATGTACTTATTCGCAGGAAGGGAATACCGATATCCCTCGGCATCGTCTACCTCCTGGTCGCCGGCCGCCTCGGCATCGAACTGTCTCCCGTGAACCTGCCCGGCCATTTTGTCGTCGGCTGCTACGGTGAAGGGGAGCCTTTTTTCGTCGACCCTTTTGAGAACGGTCTTTTCCGCGACGGGGACGAGGTCTTCGAACTGCTCCGTTCCCATCGCATCGTCCCGCAGCAAAGCGATCTTGCCCCGACGCCCATTCGCGAAGTCCTCAGCCGCAACTGCCGCAATCTCGTCAACCACTACACAGCCGCCGGCGACCTCTCTTGCGCGCGGCTGTTCGCAAGCTTTGTCGAGGAGTTCGAGGCCGCTTTTGCGCGAAACACATAGCCCGCATGCATCACAAAACGGGCGAGTTTGAGCGAGATTGTGGCCGCTGCCACAGCCATCCCTTCGGGACTCGGCCCTCGGCCTCGCCATCTTCGCGCTGCTGCGCTCCGTTGCCTGAATCTGTGATGAATGCGGGCTGCTAGGCGGAAGAAGGGCTGATGTCCCCGGACCCCGTTTACTCCCTGTCCGACTTGGAGAGCTGGTCTCGCCCCGGTCCATCTCTGGCCGTGCTCGGCCATCCGATTCGGCACTCGGTGAGCCCGCCGATGCACAATGCGGCGCTCGCCGCCGAGGCCGCCTTGGACCCCGGCCTTGCCGACTGGCGGTACTTCCGCTTCGACATACCGCCCGCTGACCTGCCCCGCGCGCTCGCCGAGCTTCACAGCCGGCTGTTTCGCGGAGTCAACCTCACCGTGCCGCACAAGGTCATGGCGTTTGACCTGGTAGCGGAAACCGACCCCGATGCGCGCCCTTGCGGGGCCGTGAACACGCTTCTTTGGACACCCGCAGGCTGGCACGGCTTCAACACCGATGGGTACGGCCTCGCCACCGCAATCCGGGAAACCCTGGGCTGCGAGCTGACCGGAGCCCCCATCCTGCTGCTCGGGGCGGGGGGCGCGGCGCGCGGCGCCGCAGTCGAATGCCTCGCCCGCCGCTGCCAATCGCTCTGGATCGCCAATCGGACGCACGACCGTCTCGGCCGGCTTCTGGACCTCCTGCGCCCGCTTGCCGGAGGCATTCCCCTGCAAGCCCTGGGCGATTCCGCCCGCCCGCCCGCAGGCACGATCATCATCAATGCCACGAGCGCCGGCCTCTGCGCCGGCGAGCCCGCCCCAATCGATCTGTCCCTTCTGCCCCGGCCGGCAGCCGTGTTCGACATGATCTACAATCCCACGCAGACCGCCCTCCTTGCCCAGGCCGGTCGATTGGGCGTGCCTGCCGCCAACGGCCTTTCCATGCTGGCCCACCAGGGCGCAAAGTCCCTCGAGATCTGGACGGGCATTCCCGCCCGGCGCTCGGCGCCCGCCATGCTCGCCGCCGCCCGGGCCGCATTGGAACAACAGACATGACCGCCACCCTTCTTGAGTTCGCGAACTCCTGCCCGGCGCTTTTTGGTGCCTTCGTGTTCGCGGCTGGCGCCTGCATCGGAAGCTTCCTGAACGTGATCATCGTCCGCCTGCCTCTGGGGCTTTCGATCGTAAAACCCGGCTCGCATTGCTCCTGCGGCCAGCCGATCCCCTGGCGCGACAATATCCCTATAATTTCCTGGTTCGTCCTGCGCGGCCGCGCACGCTGTTGCGGGAGCCGGTTCAGCTTCCGGTACCCATTTGTCGAGGCGCTGACCGCGGGCTTGTTCCTCGCCTCCTGGCGGCTCCTTCCACCCGGCCCGGCGGTTTGCGGGTGGATCTTCACGAGCGGGTTGGTTGCCGCCACATTCATCGACGCGGAGCATATGGTGATTCCCGACGCGTTCTCGCTGGGCCTGGGCATTGCCGGCGTCCTTCTTTCCTTTGCGGTGCCGGCCTTGCACGGGCAGCAAAACGGCTTCTTCGCGCTGGACAGTTTGAGGTCGGGTGGCGCTGCCATCATCGGGCTTCTCGTGGGCTCCGGGCTTGTCTTCTGGATTGCAATGCTCGCAGAGACGGTCCTGCGGAAGGAGTCCATGGGGCTGGGCGACGTCAAGTTTGTCGGGGCGATCGGCGCCTTTTGCGGCTGGCGCGGCGCCGTCTTTGCCGTGTTCGGGGGAGCTTTTGTCGGCACGGTCGGGCTGGCCCTGGTCCTGATCTGGCGAAAGTTCGCCGGTTCCCGGCCCGCCCCGGGGTCGCCCGATGCCCCGAAGGCTCCGATTCTCGGGGTCCACCTGCCGTTCGGACCGATGCTCGCCGTGGCGGGAGCCCTGTATTTCCTCCTGCTCCACCGCTGGGTCGATCCCTGGTTTGCCCAGTTCGCCGACCTCTTCCGACTGACGGCTAGGTGAGATCGCGCAGATCCGCACCCGCCCGGAAACGGATCGTCTTCATCGCCGGAATTTTCATCGGCTTGCGCGTGTAGGGATTGTACCCGCGCCTGGCCGGGCGGCCTGCGAGGACGAAAGTGCCAAAGCCGACAAGCTGAACCTCCTTGTCGCTTTGAAGGCCCCCTTTTACCGACGCAAGGACCGCGTCCACCGCCCTCTCGGCCGCAGCTTTCGATGTGACTCCTCCCATCTTCTTCTTCACAGCTTCCACAAGTTCCGCTTTGTTCATTGGGGGCGAACGAGGCAAAACGCGCGGTGCGGCCCGGTCAACCCGAATTGCTCCCCCTTGCGGCGGCATCCGTGGAGCGTCGTTTCAAGACGGCGCCCCGGAAGCCCACGCTCAGTTGACTGCCAATTGCCGCAGCTGAAGTTGCTTTTGCCATTCTCCCAGCCCTGACCCGAGCCGCCGCCGTCGTCCTCGCCGCCGCCGCCGGTGATCGAATTGGCCAGGTTCACCGTCGCCAGCCTCCAAGACCCGGGGAAAACCGGGTGGACGATTAATTCAAATTCACAATATATTGTATAATAATAACTTGTAATATATTTGGGCTGAATTTCCCGATTTCCAGTTGACCCACCCAAAAATGCGACTACTCCTCAGTTCAGCAGATTTTTCCACTTCTCCCGCCTAGCGGGAGTTTTGGGGTAACTAAGAAAGCAAAGGCGGCCCGCTTAGGGGTAAGCGGGCCGCCACTTTTTTACCCTTCCGGATCGGAAGGGCATCCGCCGAAGCCATCGGCGAAGGCGGACCAGGCTCCTCTTGCCGCCCTGTTTCGAATCGAAGGGGGAAACGGCGGCTCTCTCCATATCCCAAAAAATCGGCTCGGCATGCGCCGGGTTATGGCTGTCATACTGGCCCCTCCGTGCAAAAGACCTCCGATATCAATGTCCTCGAGACGCGCGCCCTGCCCAGCCCGGCCACGCTCCTCAAGGCACTGCCCAAGACCGCAGCCCAGGCGAAATTCGTAAGCCTCGCCCGCCGTCAGATTCACCAGATTGTCTTTGCCGACGACAGGCGCTTCCTACTGATCGCAGGTCCATGCTCGATCCACGATGTGGATGCCGGCCGCGAATACGCCCGCCGGCTTTCGTCCCTTGCGCGCGACGTTTCCGACCGGGTGATGATCGTGATGCGGGTCTACTTTGAGAAGCCCCGGACGACGATCGGCTGGAAGGGCCTCATTCTAGATCCGCACCTGGACGGGTCGTATGACATTGCGGAGGGGTTGCGCGCGGCCCGTTCGTTTCTGAGGGATGTTCTCGACCTCGGGCTGCCGACGGCAACGGAACTCCTCGACCCGATCACCCCCCAGTATATCGCTGATCTCATCTGCTGGTCGGCCATCGGGGCGCGAACGACCGAATCACAGACCCATCGCCAGATGGCCTCGGGCCTGTCCATGCCGCTCGGCTTCAAGAACGGCACCGACGGCTCCGTCCAGACTGCAATCAACGCGATCGAGGCCGCCGGCCAGGCGCAGACCTTTCTCGGGATTAATCTCGACGGCGCCGCCTCGGCGATCGTGACACGGGGCAATCCAAACTGCCATGTCGTCCTTCGGGGCGGATCAAACGGCCCGAATTATTCTCCCGGGCATATCGCCGGCACCGAGAAGCTGCTCGCAAAAGCGGGTCTGCCCCGGTCCATCATGGTCGACTGCTCCCACGGCAATTCGGCGAAACAGCCTGAACGCCAATCCGAGGCCATTCGCGCCATTCTGGCTCAAATGAACGCTGGAACCACCTCACTCATCGGCGCCATGATCGAAAGTAATCTCAACGCGGGCTGCCAGCCGTTCCCTCCCAAGCAGCGCAGACGGGCGCAGGGAGTGGCCTCGGAACGGGGAAATGTGCTTTCAAGGCTGCGTTACGGCGTGTCCATCACCGATCCGTGCCTGGGATGGCCCGAAACCGAGTCGCTTGTGAAAGAAACTTATGCGGCGCTGGCCCCTCGGTTTCGTTAATTCGAACCGAATTATCCTGAAAAGATTGTCGATCTCGGAGCAACCAGCCTATCGTCACGGATGTCTATGAAAACTCCCATCCGTGTTGCAGTGACCGGCGCCGCCGGACAAATAGGCTACTCGCTTCTCTTCCGGATAGCATCCGGTTCGATGTTCGGGCCCGACCAGCCGGTGATCCTTCACCTGATCGAGATTCCGCCCGCGCTGGCCGCGCTCGGGGGGGTTGTCATGGAGCTTCAGGATTGCGCCTTCCCGCTGCTCAAGGGAATCGTCGCCACCACCTCGATCGACGAAGGCTTTGCGGGGGTCAATTGGGCGTTCCTTGTCGGTTCGGTGCCCCGCAAGGCGGGCATGGAGCGCAAGGATCTCCTCGGGATCAACGGGAAGATCTTCATCGGACAGGGCCAGGCGATCGCCCGCCATGCCGCCGCCGACGTGCGCATCCTGGTCGTCGGCAATCCCTGCAATACGAACTGTCTGATCGCGATGAACAACGCCCGCTCGGTCCCGTCGGATCGCTGGTTCGCGATGACCATGCTCGACCAGAACCGCGCCGTCACGCAGCTCGCCCTCAAGGCCGGCGTCGACGTGACCGCCGTCACGAACCTGGCCATCTGGGGCAATCACAGCTCGACCATGTACCCGGACTACGACAACGCGAAGATCGGCGGACGCCCGGCGCCCGAGGTCATCGGCAACCCGGCGTGGTTCACGGACACCTTCATACCCACCGTGCAGCAGCGCGGGGCCGCGATCATCAAGGCGCGGGGCCTGAGCTCCGCGGCATCGGCCGCGAATGCGATTGTCGACACCGTACGGGGCCTGACGACGCCGACCGCCCCCGGGGCCTGGTTCAGCGTCGCAGCCTGCAGCGACGGAGCCTATGGGATCGAGAGGGGCCTGATCTATTCGTACCCGTCCCGAACGGAGGGAAACCGCCTCCGGGTCGTCCAGGGCGTGGCCTTGACCGAATTCGCCCGATCAAAGGTGATCGCGACCGAGAACGAGCTCAAGGAGGAGAAGGCCCTCGTCTCCGAGCTTCTCCCGAAATAGCCGCGGCTACCGCCTGAGCCGCACGCCGACCGCGTATCGCGAGTCGGCAGCCGCCGGGGCGGCGAAGCGCAAGGCTTCGCTGGATTTCCCCTCGAGAACGAGCGCCTGCCATGGCGTCTCATCCCCCGTGGGGAGCCCCTGGCCGTCCTTGAAAACGCAGCGCGCTTGCGCTTCGACGCGCTGCGCCGTGCGGTTGCGGATGACGGCGACGATTTCCAGCCTGCCGTCGCCCAGGACGCGCTCATTCAGGCTTTCGCATTCAAGCGCCGCAGCCGCGGCCGCGTCGACCGGGGCGAACTTATCGGTGCTTGCTACCGTGTACTTGGCCGGCGCCTGTGCCGCGGCGGGCGGAGGAGGCGTTGCGCAGCCGGCCAGGCCCGCGGCGCAGGCGGTTGCAAGGAAGAGGGCGTGCCTGTTTTTCATGGTTCGCTCAGGAAGAGTGCCGTGCCGCGGCCCGATCGACCCGGCGCCTGGCCTGCATCCATCACAAAACCGATGAAAATTGACCAAGATCGTCGAGCGAAAAGGACCGAAGGCGACTGAGCTGTGCTAGAAGCACAGCGCAGGGAGCCAGAGGCCCTTTGCGCCGACGAGATTGGGCAAGATTTGTCGGAATTTGTGATGGATGCAGGCTAGCGATAGGCCGCATCCTCGAGACCTTCCTTCCTGATCTCGTAGGAATCCTCCCAAACAACCGCGCTTGTCCTGGCATCGGTCAGATGAAGGCTGTAAAGGACGTAGTCGCCCGTGCCGGCCGACGTCTTGGCTGTCATGCCGTCGAGCTGGCCCGTGAGAAAATAGTCGGCGCTCCGGAGTTCGCCGGTGCCGGGAGCGACGGCGGGCATGGCGGCCGGCTCGGTCGAAATCCGGATCTGCTGCGCTTCCTGGAAACGCGCCATCATGGCCCTATCCAGGAAGCGAACCTTGTTCATGGCCCTGCTGTTCAGCATCACGCGGATCCGGGTCAGCAAGATGTCCTTGTCGATTGGAAAACGCGTGTTGTTCACGATTGGCTCGAGAACGATATGGGGCGTGATTTTGGCGCCCGCGACAACCGGGATGCCAAGGATTCCCTGCGCCATCTTGTCGGTCACGGTGACGAGATCCTGCGACTCGATTCCTGTGCCTGACACAAATCCGGCCTGTCCGGGGCTTGCCTGGGCAACGGGAACCCCGGCCGGGTTCTCAACGACCTCGGAAACGCAACCGGATAGAATAGCGACGGCAGCAGCAGCGCCGGCCATCGCATGGGCTCGGCAGGGTGTAATCATTTGGTGTCGGGTGGACCGAACGGGAGACACGCCGCCAGGCACAAAGTTTCAGGAATCGGCCGGGCGAATGGGGACAGCCTCGCATAACCGCTATCATTTGCTTGCCAATGATTTACTCTCACGGTCGGTCCCGGATCGATTGGCAGTATCCTGTCAATCCCGTACAAAGGCCCGCAGCGGACCCTCGACGAGCGCGTACTCGGCCTTCAATATCTCGATTTCGGCCGGAGTCGCCGCCTCGCCCGTGCTCCTGAGCCGGCCCTCCAGCGCCGCCAGCTTCTTTGCCAGCGCCGGCAGCCCCATTTGCTGGGAACTGCTCTTCAGGCTGTGCGCAGCGCGCTCCGCCTGAAGCGTGTCGCCGCTCGAAATTTCGGCGACAAGGCCAGGGTAGCTCTCCAGGTAAAGCCCTACCAGTTCGCGCGTGTCATCCCTGCCCAGTGCGGCAACCAGTCCTGCCAGTCGATCGTTGGGAACGGATGCCGGCATATCTCAGGGAATCTTCAGCGTCGTTCCGACGATCAGGATGTTCTCGTTCCGGATGACGTCGCGATTCGCCGCAATGATCTCCTCATAGCGGTTGGCGGTGCCATAGTACTGCTTGGAGATCTTCGTGAGGGAGTCGCCTTCGACAACGACATGGATCCGCGGCTCCGCGGATTTGGCGGCCGTCTTGGCCGAATTATCCGGCGCCGCGGCGCCGGGCTTGGCCGCCGCAGGCGGCGGGACGGGCGCCGGCGTCAGGTCCACGGGCGCGAGGCGATCCGGCGAACCCGGCCGCGTCGGCGAAGCGTTGGCGCCGGCGGTCGAGGAGCCGGCGAGCGCCAGGCGGGTCCTCAACTGGGCGTTCTCGGAGGCAAGCGCCGCGAGCGCATCCTGGGTCTGCCGGAGCTGGACACGCAGGGAATCGACCTGGGTGGCCTCCGCAGCCTGCGCCCTGAGTCCGCTGATCGTCGAGTTGGCTGCGTCCAGCTCGGTCGCAAGCGCCGACTTCTCAATGGCGCTCTTGTCCGCGTCGGCCTTCAACTGGCTCACTTGATCCTGCAGGAGCGAGTAGCTGTGCAGCGACGTGGAGAGCTTGTCCTGCACGTCAGCGAGCTGTTTCTGGAGATCGGCGGTGTCAGGGGTGGCATCGGCGGCGAAAGCCGCGGCGCCGGCAAAGAGAATGGCCGGCACGGCGAAAACAAAAGGATTCTTGGCCATGGCGTTCATCATGGAGACATCGTTCCTGGGAGACAATCCACAACGGGCGCTTCTGCCCGGCTGGCGACGCGGCGGTTCATCCCTTGACGATCCCGCATTGGACGCACCAGCGCACGAGACTGGCGACCTCGCGCACGCCAATCTTGTCCATGATGTTTGCGCGGTGCTTTTCGACCGTGCGGACGCTCAGGTCGAGCCGCGCGGCCACTTCCTTGGACGAGAATCCCTCAGCGACCAGCCGCGCCACTTCAAGCTCCCGCGCCGAAAGCGCCTCGACGGCGGCCAGGGCTGGAACCGCCGGGCCCGGCTTCGCGCCCGCGGGCACCTTCGGCTCCTTCTTGCCGCCCGACGTGGCCGTCGGGGGAATGTGGGATGAGAAGAACATGCCCCCGCTCATCACCGACTCGACGGCCTGCAATGCGTAGCTGAGGGGCGCCTCCTTGTCGACAAACCCGTGGACGCCCTGGGCGATCAGCCGGGCCGGCAGCTCGCCGTCCGGATGTCCCGTGATCACGAGAATGCGCGTGGCAGGAAGCTTCGCGCGGACTTCCTTCACGACTTCGAGCCCGTGCAGCCCGGGTAGAAAAAGGTCGATCACCAGAAGGCCCGGCTTTTCCTTCAGGCAAAAATCGAGGCCCGAGCGCCCGTCGGCAAAGGTCCCCGCCACAATCACCCCGCGGACGCGGCTGAGTGCCATCGCGAACATGCGACGGAAAACCTCCTCATCTTCGATTATGACAGCCCGAATCGCCACGGGTCAAATTAGTGAACCATCAAGGGAGTAACGTTCGACGCGCATCTTTGACACGTTCCCTCCCTCTGTGGAAACAAAAAAGCGATTCCGCCGGGAATCGGCGGAGCCGGCAGCAAAGCGCGCGAGCCCGCCTATCCGCCCGCGGCGGGGTTTGCGCTCTCCCCCTTGAGCCCTCGCGCCATGAGTGCGGCCAAGGCTTCGGCGGGCCGCCTTCCGGAGAAGAGAATGGCGCTCACTTCCTTCAGGATTGGCGCATCGATCTGCCGTTCATCGCACAGCCCCGCGAAGGATTCGGTCGTGAAATAGCCCTCGACCACGGTCTTCCGGTGCTCCAGCAGCTCGGCGACGCGGCCGCCCGCCCCGATTCGCTCTCCAAACTCACGGTTGCGGCTCCAGCCGCCGTGGCACGTGGCAACCAGATCGCCGAAGCCGCTCAGCCCGTAGAAAGTCTCCGATCGGGCGCCCAGGGCCACGCCGACCCGGACCATCTCGGCCAGGGCCCGGGTTAGAAGGGCTGCCCTGGAATTGTCCCCCAGTTGAAGGCCGTCGGCGCAACCGGCGGCGATCGCATATACATTCTTGATCGCACCCCCCAATTCCACGCCCGCAAGGTCGTCGGTTGTGTATACCCGCAGTGTCCTGCTGCTGATCGCCGCCTGGACGCCCGCGGGCAGGTACGCGCCCGGCGAACCCGCCCCGCCGCGCGCCGACACCGCGAGCACCATCGCTGCGGGAAGGCCCCTTGCGACTTCCAGGGCATTGGTGGGTCCGCTGAGGGCGCCGACCGCCGCACCGGAAAGGACCTCCTCCAGCACCTGCGATGGCCTGAAATGACTGCCCCGCTCCAGGCCCTTCGCCAGGCTGATGACAAGCTTCGGCTGCGCGCTCCGCACCGGGCGGAGCCGCCCGGCCGTCTCGCGCAGGGCCTGGGAAGGACAGGCGAGAAGCGCCACCTCGGCCCCTTCAAGCCCCGAAGCCAGTTCCGCCGTGATCCGCAGATTGGCGGGAAGGGGAACACCCGGCAGGTACTCCGCGTTTTCGTGCGCCGCCGCGATCGCAGCAGCCTGCTCGGGACGCCTGGGAACAAGGGCAACGCCGTGCCCGAGGCGTGCGAGGTGCAGGGCGAAAGCGGTGCCCCAGGCGCCGGCGCCAACGACCGTGAAATTCATATGCGCTAATTAATGGGCCGATCGGCCGTTTGCCACGGAATATTTTCCCGCCCTACTGCAGGAATGCGGGGATGCGCTCCCCCTCGATCAGCTGCTCGAAGGTCTCGCGGGCCCCGACCAGTTCAAACGCGCTGCCCTTGACCATGACCTCGGCCGGCATCGGGCGCGCGTTGTACCGGCTGGCCATCGTGCGCCCATAGGCTCCCGCGCTCATGAGCGCCAGATACTCGCCTTCGCCGACATCCTGCAGCGCCCGGTCCTTGGCAAAGGAATCGCTGCTCTCGCAGATGCCGCCGACGACGTCGGCGACCAGGGACGGGCGCGTCGTGTCCCGGTGGAGGGGCACGATCTCATGGTAGGCGTCGTACATGGCCGGACGGACGAGATCGTTCATCGCCGCATCGACGATGAGAAAGTTCCTTCCGGAGCCCCGCTTCAGGTATTCGACCCGCGTCAGCAGGACGCCGGCATTGCCGACAAGGAACCGCCCCGGCTCCATGAGAATCTTGAGGCCGAGCGGCTTGAGATAAGGCAAAAGCGTGGCGCCGTACACTTCAGGCGTCATCGGCCGGCGTCCCTCGGGCTGCGCCTCCCACCAGGCCGCCTGCCCGCTGGCCAGGGCATCGCGGTACACGATCCCGATGCCGCCGCCTATCGAGAAATACCGGATTCCGAAGCGCGTCTTCAGTTCCGCGGCAAACGCCGCCACCTTCTGGACCGCCTCGAGGATCGGGCCCACTTCCGTGATCTGGGAGCCGATGTGCATCTGCACGCCCCGCAGTTCGAGGTTGGGGTACTTTGCCGCCGCCTCGTAGGCGGCGCCGGCCGCCTTCAGCGGGATGCCGAACTTGTGCTCGCTCTTTCCGGTGCTGATCTTGGCGTGCGTGAGGGCGTCGACGTCCGGATTGACGCGGATCGCCACCGGCGCCCTGGCGCCGAGCTTGCCCGCAACGTGGTTTATGCGGGCGAGTTCCGGTTCGCTTTCCACATGGAACGAGAAGATCCCGCTTTCCAGGGCGAGCTTGATTTCCGCCTCGGTCTTGGCGACACCCGCGAAAACGCTGCGCCGCACGTCCGCCCCCGCCGCCAGGACGCGCCTCAACTCCCCGCCGCTTGCAAAATCGAAGGCCGCCCCGAGGTTCGCGAACTGCCGGAGCACCGCCAGATTTGCATTCGCCTTGTTGGCAAAGCAGATCTGAACGTCCAGCCCGGCCACGCTTCGGGCCAGGCGGGCGTAGTTGTCGGCCATCGTGGCCGCGCTGTAGACATAGGTCGGCGTGCCGTAAAGCCGCGCCACCTCGGCCAGATCGACCGACTCGCAGTGCAGATTCTGGCCGATGTAGCGGAAGTGATGCATGGTTCAAGCAGACGCGAGATCGGCATTATTCGTCAATTTCGATTGAAAAACGAAGCCAATAATCCGATGTATCAGGGATGCTGAGCGCCCTGCTGAGATTCTTCCACCGTCCCGCCCTGCGGTTCGGCTTGGCGAGAGATTCGCGCGGCCGCTTCCGGGACCCCCGGTTTGTCAGCTTCCTGTCGCAGAACAACCGCAAGACGCTGAACACCGATTTTCAGGATGCGGTCCTGCGCGGCCGCAGGCTCGCCAGGAACGTCCTGATCGTTGCCGCCGCCGCCGGCGCCGCTTGGATTGCTCTGGAAAGCGCCAAGGCGCTTTCGCTCTTCTGAGCCGCCCTTCCGATTCGGAAGGGCGTTTTGGCTCAAGGCCCGGAAGGCTGCCGCAAGCGCCGTCCCGCCTTCGCCCGTTGGGCGGAGCCTGCCGCGCCGTAGCCTTGGCGAAGGCGGGGCGCGGCGCCCTTCCGATTCGGAAGGGCGTCAGCGCGCCGCAGTGGAGAACGATTGCTCCGGCAGCGGGAAGTCCCGCGCCGGTGCGAGGCGCCTTGCGGCGCGGGCCTCTTCCCTGACCGCCCTGGCGTAGTCGCAGACGGCGATCGCGAGAAACCCGATGATGAATGTCGTTATTACAATCGCCTCGGTATTCAGCAGCATCAGGAGCAATGCGGCAGATGAGATGAGGGCGGCAAGGGCATAAGAGTTGTTTGTCTTCATGGTAATTTTATTGATTACCCTGAAAACACGGGGCCCCGCGGAAAGTTACAAAAAACCTCCGCCCCTCTCTGAAAGAAGGGTCAGGCCGCCCCGCCTCCCGCCGTCGCAGTGACCGGCTTGAAGGCCGCCCGGAACGACGCCTTAAGGTAGTCGCGGTTCATGCGCGCGATGAAATCGTGGGAGATCAGCTTCGGGCACGCGGCGCTGCACTCGTACTGGTTCGTGCATCCGCCGAAGCCGAGTCCGTCCATCGTTTTTACCATCGCCAGCACGCGGCGGTCGCGCTCCGGCTGGCCCTGCGGCAGGAGGCCCAGGTGCGAAACCTTGGCCGCGACGAAGAGCATGGCGCTCGCGTTCTTGCAGGCGGCGACGCACGCGCCGCAGCCGATGCACTGGGCGGCGTCCATCGCGAGCTCGGCCGCGTCCTTCGGCACCGGAATCGCGTTGGCCTCGGGCGCGGCCCCCGTCCGCACGGTGATGAAGCCGCCCGCCTGCTGGATCTTGTCGAAGGCGCTGCGGTCGGTGACCAGGTCCTTGATGACGGGAAAGGGCGGCGCGCGGAACGGCTCGATCGTGATGACCGCGCCGTCCTGGAAGCTGCGCATGTAGGTCTGGCAGGTGGCCACGCCCCGGTGCGGCCCGTGGGGCTTGCCGTCGATGACGAGCGAGCAGGTGCCGCAGATCCCCTCGCGGCAGTCGTGGGCGAACGCGATCGGCTCCTCCCCCTTCACGGTCAGCTCGTCGTTCACGACGTCGAGCATCTCGAGGAACGACATGTTCGGGTTCAGGTTGCGGGCCGGGTACTCGACGAACTGCCCGCGCGCGCCCGGGCCGGCCTGGCGCCAGACGCGGAGGGTGACGGTGATGTTCCTTGTCGTGTTTTCGGAAGCCACGTTGGACCCTCTCACTTGTAGTTCCGCACGCTCATCTTTACGAACTCGTAGTCGAGCGGCTCGACGTTGCGCAGCGGCGCCTTGCCCTCGCCCTGGTACTCCCAGGCGGCCACGTGGGCGAAGTTCTCGTCGTCGCGCTTGCACTCGCCGTCCGGATACTGGTGCTCCTCGCGGAAATGGCAGCCGCAGCTCTCCTCGCGCGCGAGGGCGTCGCGGCACATGAGCTCGCCGAGCTCCAGGAAGTCGGCCACCCGGCCCGCCTGCTCGAGCGACTGGTTGAGGGTGTCGCCGGATCCGGGCACGTTGACGTTCTTCCAGAACTCCTCGCGCAGGGCCGGGATCTCCTGCAGCGCCTTCTCCAGCCCGGCCCGGTTGCGCGCCATCCCGCAGCGCTGCCACATGATCGCCCCGAGCCGCTTGTGGAAATGGCTCACGGGCTCCCTGCCCTTCGCCCCGAGCAGCCGGGCGACCCGCCCCCGAACCTCCTCCTCGGCCTGCGCGGAACTCCGCCCCGTCCGGCGCCGGCCGCGAGCCCGGCTTCTGCGTCGCCAGGTAGTCGCCGATCGTGTACGGGATCACGAAGTAGCCGTCGGCCAGGCCCTGCATCAGGGCGGAGGCGCCGAGGCGGTTCGCGCCGTGGTCGGAGAAGTTCGCCTCGCCGAGGACGAAGAGCCCGGGGACGTTGGACATGAGGTTGTAGTCCACCCAGAGGCCGCCCATCGTGTAGTGGACCGCCGGGAAGATCCGCATCGGCACCTGGTAGGCGTTCTCGTTGGTGATCTCGTGGTAGATGTCGAAGAGGTTGCCGTAGCGCTCGCGCACGCCCGCCTCGCCCAGGCGGCCGATCGCGTCCGCGAAATCGAGGTAGACGCCGAGGCCGCTCTCGCCCACCCCGCGGCCCTCGTCGCAGACGCGCTTGGCCGCGCGCGAGGCGACGTCGCGCGGGCAGAGGTTGCCGAAGCCCGGGTACATCCGCTCCAGGTAGTAGTCGCGGTCCTCCTCGGGGATTTCGCCCGGGGCCTTCAGCCGGTCCTCCTTGCTCTTCGGCACCCAGATGCGGCCGTCGTTGCGGAGCGACTCCGACATCAGCGTCAGCTTCGACTGGTAGTCGCCCGGACACCGGGATGCACGTCGGGTGGATCTGCGTGAAGCAGGGGTTGGCGAAGCACGCGCCGCGCTTGTAGGCGCGCCAGATCGCCGTCGCGTTGGAGCCGCGGGCGTAGGTCGAGAGGTTGAAGACGTTGCCGTAGCCGCCGGTCGCGAGGACGACGGCGTCGGCCGCGTGGCGGGTGATCTCGCCGGTCACCAGGTCGCGCACGACGATGCCCTTGGCGTGGCCGTCGACGACCACGAGGTCGAGCATCTCGCTGGGCGTGCACAGCTGCACCCCGCCAGCCCCGACCATCCGCGAAAGCGCCGAATAGGCCCCGAGCAGCAGCTGCTGGCCGGTCTGGCCCCGGGCGTAGAAGGTGCGCGAGACCTGGGCGCCGCCGAACGAGCGGTTGGCGAGAAGCCCGCCGTATTCGCGGGCGAAGGGCACGCCCTGCGCCACGCACTGGTCGATGATGTTGACCGAGACCTCGGCCAGCCGGTGGATGTTGGCCTCGCGGGAGCGGTAGTCGCCGCCCTTGATCGTGTCGTAGAAGAGCCGGTAGACGCTGTCGCCGTCGTTCTGGTAGTTCTTCGCCGCGTTGATGCCGCCCTGGGCGGCGATCGAGTGCGCGCGGCGCGGGCTGTCGTGGAAGACGAAGCACTTCACCCTGTAGCCGAGCTCGGCCAGCGTCGCCGCGGCCGAGGCGCCGGCGAGGCCGGCGCCGACGACGATGACCTCGTACTTGCGCTTGTTCGCCGGGTTGACGAGCTTGATGTCCGCCTTGTGCCTGCGCCACTTTTCGGCGAGCGGCCCCGGGGGGATCTTGGAGTCGAGTTGGGCCATGGCGGGAGGGATCAGGGTCTCGACACGGCGGCCATTGAGCCGCGGGAGCCGGGGTTGCAGCATGCCCGCCAGGACCGCGCCGGGGATCGCGAGGTTGCCGAGGAAATAGGCGGCGCAGCCGAGTGTGACCACGGTGCGCAACCCGCGGGCCCAGCGCTCGTTGCGCCAGCCGAGGGTCTGGAAAAGGCTCTCCGCGCCGTGCAGGAGGTGCAGGGAGAGCAGCCCCACGGCCACGATGTAGAAGACGGCCACAACCGGGTTCTGGAAGCCGCGGATCACCATCCTGCGGACGTCGAGCACCTCCGTGCCGGCCCGGACGACGGTGAGCCCGATAATCGGTAGTCGCCCGTCATCGTGTAGAGCGGGAGGTGGGTCTTGAAAGTGTCGGTCTGGGCCGCCCCCAGCGTGAACTGGGCCAGGTGATAGAGGATGAAGGCCAGGACGACGTAGCCGGTCCAGCGCATGTAGCGCGAGGCGAAGGTGGCCTGGAGCCACGTGTTCACCCGGTAGGGCTCCGGGCCCCGGGCCGCCGGTCCTCGAGCGCCAGCGTCGTCGCCGCCCAGATGTGGATGCAGACGCAGGCCAGCAGCACCGCGCGCACGACCCAGAGCGCCGGCCCGAGCGACTGCAGGAAGTGGGCGTAGCCGTTGATCCTGTCCGGATCCTCGAAGACCTGGAGGTTGCCGACCAGGTGGCCGATGACAAAGCGATCAGGACGACGCCCGTCACGGCCATGAGCAATTTGCGGCCGATCGTGGATGCGAAAAGGTGTCCGAATAGGCTCATCGAGAGATCATGGAACAAAAGACGCGTGATTTTCAACGGCCCAGTTCGCCATGTAAAGCGACGCCTGCCCCCTGTTCGGCGCTATTAGCGATCCTTGAAAGGCGTTGAACCGCCGACAATAAATGCCTCCCGCCCTTGCGCCGGGGTGAAAGCCTCAATCGCATGCTCCGGCCTCAAGTTGGCGTTCAACCGGCCGATCCTGTTGGATAGCAGTCGAGGTTGTGGAATCGGGCCGCGGCTTCGTCAGAAAACGGAAGATACCCGTCAATATCCGCCGCAACCATCCAGCTTATCAAACGATTCCATCCAATCCGCCGGCCGTCCAGCCCGTCCCTTTGTCAGGAACCCTGGCAGCCGCGCCCACAGGACTCCCATTTCATTGCTCGTTGGCCGAAGAAAGGGATCTCCCAAGGGAGCGGCTGCCAGCCCTTTTCCAGCCGGCCTTTCGCGGCCCGTTAACGGGCGAGCGGTTTTAGCAGCGCGAACTTGCCGCTTGCCGCGGGGGCGATGGTCCTGCGCCGAAACGCGTTGACTCGCACGCCCTCGCCCAGGCAGCGCCCGAGCGCCTCCTCAAGCTCGCCTCGATCCGCGGCGCTGTCCGCCACGTAGTGAAAATCCCAACGCGCCTCACCGGTCTGGGCCAGCAGGTAATGCCAGCACGCGAAATCCGCCGGCAGCGCCGCGTCGACATCCTCGGGCGAAAGCGGGCCGCCCTCCGGCCGGTAATAGAGGTCGCGCTCCCTGCCCAGCACCCTGAACCCGGTCTCGCGCCTGCTCACGACATCGCCCGTGTGATAGCGCAAGAGCGGCATCGCCTCGCGGTCCCGCGTCGTCACATAGATCTGGAACACCTCGGGCCACTCGGGCCGCCAAGGAACGAGTTCGATGAATGCGTTGCTGTCGATCGCCCGCGAATTGTCGCGAAAGGCCTCGCCCACAAAAAGATAGCCCGCCTCCGTCGAGCCGTAGAGGTCGACCTGCGGCGCCGGGAAGGCTTCGGCGATTCGCCGGCCATGCTGCCGGCTCGCCTTTCCATAGGTCAGGATAACCACGCGGATGCTCGGCACGCGAACGCCCCGCCTCGCCGCCGCCCGCGCCAGGAGCGACAGATAGACCGGCTCGCCCTCCAGGATCTCGGGCTGGGTCGCCTGCAATTCCACCAGAATCCGGTCCCATTCCGCCTCGGGGAACACGAACGGGTCGCTTGAAAGGTTCAGGTAGACGGTGCCGTCAAAGTACCGGTGCGGAAACGGATGGTCCTCGTACGGGCAGAGATTGCTCGAGCACCCGACCGGGGCCAGGACGCACTTGCGATGCGGCCGGCAGGCGAACTCGCCCAGGATCGGCGAAGCCTGG